>NZ_CP154860.1:2627500-2690000 GCF_039614735.1 Lysinibacillus sp. BS3
TCTCGCAGTCAAGCTCCCTTGTGCCTTTACACTCTACGAATGATTTCCAACCATTCTGAGGGAACCTTTGGGCGCCTCCGTTACCTTTTAGGAGGCGACCGCCCCAGTCAAACTGTCCGCCTGACACTGTCTCCTGCCCCGCTAAGGGGCATGGGTTAGAATTTCAATACAACCAGGGTAGTATCCCACCGACGCCTCCTTCGAAGCTGGCGCTCCGAGATCTCTGGCTCCTACCTATCCTGTACAAGTTGTACCAAAATTCAATATCAGGCTACAGTAAAGCTCCACGGGGTCTTTCCGTCCTGTCGCGGGTAACCTGCATCTTCACAGGTACTATAATTTCACCGAGTCTCTCGTTGAGACAGTGCCCAGATCGTTACGCCTTTCGTGCGGGTCGGAACTTACCCGACAAGGAATTTCGCTACCTTAGGACCGTTATAGTTACGGCCGCCGTTTACTGGGGCTTCAATTCGCAGCTTCGCTTGCGCTAACCACTCCTCTTAACCTTCCAGCACCGGGCAGGCGTCAGCCCCTATACGTCACCTTACGGTTTTGCAGAGACCTGTGTTTTTGCTAAACAGTCGCCTGGGCCTATTCACTGCGGCTCTCATGCGCTTGCACGCTCAAGAGCACCCCTTCTCCCGAAGTTACGGGGTCATTTTGCCGAGTTCCTTAACGAGAGTTCTCTCGCACACCTTAGGATTCTCTCCTCGACTACCTGTGTCGGTTTGCGGTACGGGCACCTCTCACCTCGATAGAGGCTTTTCTTGGCAGTGTGAAATCAGGAACTTCGTCCATACGGACTCGCCATCACAGCTCAACGTTACAGTGTGCGGATTTGCCTACACACACGCCTTACTGCTTGGACGCGCACAACCAACGGCGCGCTTACCCTATCCTACTGCGTCCCCCCATTTCTCAAACGGTGAGGAGGTGGTACAGGAATATCAACCTGTTGTCCATCGCCTACGCCTATCGGCCTCGGCTTAGGTCCCGACTAACCCTGAGCGGACGAGCCTTCCTCAGGAAACCTTAGTCATACGGTGGACGGGATTCTCACCCGTCTTTCGCTACTCATACCGGCATTCTCACTTCTAAGCGCTCCACCAGTCCTTCCGATCTGACTTCAACGCACTTAGAACGCTCTCCTACCACTGACATCGTAGATGTCAATCCACAGCTTCGGTGAATCGTTTAGCCCCGATACATTTTCGGCGCAGCGTCACTCGACCAGTGAGCTATTACGCACTCTTTAAATGATGGCTGCTTCTAAGCCAACATCCTGGTTGTCTGTGCAACGCCACATCCTTTTCCACTTAACGATTACTTTGGGACCTTAGCTGGTGGTCTGGGCTGTTTCCCTTTTGACTACGGATCTTATCACTCGCAGTCTGACTCCCGTGTATAAATATCTGGCATTCGGAGTTTGTCTGAATTCGGTAAACCGGGATGGCCCCCTAGTCCAAACAGTGCTCTACCTCCAGTATTCTCATCACGAGGCTAGCCCTAAAGCTATTTCGGAGAGAACCAGCTATCTCCAAGTTCGATTGGAATTTCTCCGCTACCCACACCTCATCCCCGCACTTTTCAACGTGCGTGGGTTCGGGCCTCCAGTAAGTGTTACCTCACCTTCACCCTGGACATGGGTAGATCACCTGGTTTCGGGTCTACGACCACGTACTATTTCGCCCTATTCAGACTCGCTTTCGCTGCGGCTCCGCCTTCTAAAGCTTAACCTTGCACGTAATCGTAACTCGCCGGTTCATTCTACAAAAGGCACGCTATCACCCATTAACGGGCTCTAACTACTTGTAGGCACACGGTTTCAGGATCTCTTTCACTCCCCTTCCGGGGTGCTTTTCACCTTTCCCTCACGGTACTGGTTCACTATCGGTCACTAGGTAGTATTTAGCCTTGGGAGATGGTCCTCCCGGATTCCGACGGAATTTCACGTGTTCCGCCGTACTCAGGATCCACTCAGGAGAGAACGAACTTTCGACTACAGGGCTTTTACCTGCTCTGGCGGACCTTTCCAAGTCGCTTCATCTAACTCGCTCTTTTGTAACTCCGTATAGAGTGTCCTACAACCCCAAGAGGCAAGCCTCTTGGTTTGGGCTCTTCCCGTTTCGCTCGCCGCTACTCAGGGAATCGATTTTTCTTTCTCTTCCTCCAGGTACTTAGATGTTTCAGTTCCCTGGGTCTGCCTTCAAGACGCTATGTATTCACGTCAAGATACTACGCGATTAAACGTAGTGGGTTCCCCCATTCGGAAATCTCCGGATCAAAGCTCACTTACAGCTCCCCGAAGCATATCGGTGTTAGTGCCGTCCTTCTTCGGCTCCTAGTGCCAAGGCATTCGCCGTGCGCCCTTAATAACTTAACCAAGTTATTAAGCCTATAAAAAACTTAAAAAATAAATGTGTTTGTTACAATTTCAATGTCGTTTTATCCAGTTTTCAAAGAACAAGTTTTGAAGTGTTTCATTCAGATAGAATGAACCTTCAAAACTGAACGCAAAACGTAATCTTACAAACCCAAGGTTTGTATTCCGAAATAATCCTTAGAAAGGAGGTGATCCAGCCGCACCTTCCGATACGGCTACCTTGTTACGACTTCACCCCAATCATCTATCCCACCTTCGGCGGCTGGCTCCAAAAGGTTACCTCACCGACTTCGGGTGTTACAAACTCTCGTGGTGTGACGGGCGGTGTGTACAAGGCCCGGGAACGTATTCACCGCGGCATGCTGATCCGCGATTACTAGCGATTCCGGCTTCATGTAGGCGAGTTGCAGCCTACAATCCGAACTGAGAACGACTTTATCGGATTAGCTCCCTCTCGCGAGTTGGCAACCGTTTGTATCGTCCATTGTAGCACGTGTGTAGCCCAGGTCATAAGGGGCATGATGATTTGACGTCATCCCCACCTTCCTCCGGTTTGTCACCGGCAGTCACCTTAGAGTGCCCAACTAAATGATGGCAACTAAGATCAAGGGTTGCGCTCGTTGCGGGACTTAACCCAACATCTCACGACACGAGCTGACGACAACCATGCACCACCTGTCACCGTTGCCCCCGAAGGGGAAACTATATCTCTACAGTGGTCAACGGGATGTCAAGACCTGGTAAGGTTCTTCGCGTTGCTTCGAATTAAACCACATGCTCCACCGCTTGTGCGGGCCCCCGTCAATTCCTTTGAGTTTCAGTCTTGCGACCGTACTCCCCAGGCGGAGTGCTTAATGCGTTAGCTGCAGCACTAAGGGGCGGAAACCCCCTAACACTTAGCACTCATCGTTTACGGCGTGGACTACCAGGGTATCTAATCCTGTTTGCTCCCCACGCTTTCGCGCCTCAGCGTCAGTTACAGACCAGAAAGTCGCCTTCGCCACTGGTGTTCCTCCAAATCTCTACGCATTTCACCGCTACACTTGGAATTCCACTTTCCTCTTCTGCACTCAAGTCCCCCAGTTTCCAATGACCCTCCACGGTTGAGCCGTGGGCTTTCACATCAGACTTAAAGGACCGCCTGCGCGCGCTTTACGCCCAATAATTCCGGACAACGCTTGCCACCTACGTATTACCGCGGCTGCTGGCACGTAGTTAGCCGTGGCTTTCTAATAAGGTACCGTCAAGGTACAGCCAGTTACTACTGTACTTGTTCTTCCCTTACAACAGAGTTTTACGATCCGAAAACCTTCTTCACTCACGCGGCGTTGCTCCATCAGGCTTTCGCCCATTGTGGAAGATTCCCTACTGCTGCCTCCCGTAGGAGTCTGGGCCGTGTCTCAGTCCCAGTGTGGCCGATCACCCTCTCAGGTCGGCTACGCATCGTCGCCTTGGTGAGCCGTTACCTCACCAACTAGCTAATGCGCCGCGGGCCCATCCTATAGCGACAGCCGAAACCGTCTTTCAGTCTTTCATCATGAAGTAAAAGAGATTATTCGGTATTAGCCCCGGTTTCCCGGAGTTATCCCAAACTATAGGGTAGGTTGCCCACGTGTTACTCACCCGTCCGCCGCTAACGTCAAAGGAGCAAGCTCCTTTTCTGTTCGCTCGACTTGCATGTATTAGGCACGCCGCCAGCGTTCGTCCTGAGCCAGGATCAAACTCTCCATAAAAGAAATTTGATTAGCTCAAATTGTTTTGCCGGCATCATGTTTGATGTCCAAAATTGTGTTTCGTTCACTAGCAAAACTAGCTACTTAAAACTTTATTGATTACGTTTTGCTTGTTCAGTTTTCAAGGTTCATTTAGCAACCATCTCTCGACAGCAACTTTTTAATTATAACATTTCTTCACTTTGTTGTCAACACTTTTTTAAAATGTTTTTTCAAATCAGCGGAGACAACTTTTAAATTGTATTATAATCAATTATTCATGTCAACATCTTTTTTCAAATTGTTTTTGAAGTTCAATGTTGTTAATTGCATCGTCTTAACGACAAGTAATAATTTATCACGTTAGAAAAAACTTCGCAAGTGTTTTTTATACAAAATCTAATTTAATTTAACAAACTTGCTTTAATAAGCAAATTTGTGTATTTACGAGAATCGTAAATCATAGTATCTTTCCTTATTTATTATTTGTTTTACTATACATCTCTTTCTATTAAATCTCAATATCTTAAATTAAAATACTACTTACTTTTCAAGTTAAATATAGCTCATAAAACTTAGTGTAAAATTACTTCATAAATAAAACTACAAATTTAATTAGTTGTTTAGGTCAAAGAAGGTTTTTAAAAATTGCATTATGAAAATAAGCAGGCGCTAAAGTAGAAGTACTTTAGCGCCTGCTTATTTCTAATAGTCCCTATTTTATTTCATTACCTTGAGGGTCAACTATATTTAAGCACCACAAGAAGTTATCCCATGCAGAATACCAGCCACTAAAGATTTCAGAAGAATCGTCCCAACGAACATCAAATTTCTTATGGCCATCTATTTCTACTAAATATAAAGTAAGATTCTCGTCTTTTTTAGCAACGACTAATTTCATACCATGCTCGAGCTCTTCCTCCGTAAATGGAACATCAGAAACAGAACGTAATTGTGCCTGTTCAAATACTTGTTTGTTAATAATTTTGTAATTCATTATAAGCCCCCAATAAAATACTTCTTTTTATACTTATTGTATTTGATTTGAAAAACATAGAACTATAAAAGTATAACCTAAATATAATCTACGTTTAAACAACTTAATTTTTTTCATTGAGCAAAAAGAAGAGAACTCACCTATCCTGTGAATTCTCCTCTTAATTCATTGAATGCTCTTTAGCAGCTCTATAAAGAGCCTACGCAGTAATTTATTTTGTAATATGACGCATTGTTGGGAACAATAATACATCACGAATTGATGGTGAATTTGTTAGTAGCATAATTAAACGGTCAATACCTATACCTAAACCACCTGTTGGAGGCATACCGTATTCTAATGCTTCAATGAAATCATTGTCCATTTCATGTGCCTCATCATTACCTGCTTCTTTTTCTGCTAATTGTGCTTCAAAGCGTTGGCGTTGGTCGATAGGGTCATTTAACTCTGTGAAGGCATTGGCGTGCTCACGACGAACGATAAATAACTCAAAGCGATCTGTAAAACGCTCGTCCTCTGGATTTTTCTTCGCAAGAGGTGAGATTTCTACAGGGTGACCATATACAAATGTAGGCTGTACAAGCGTCTCTTCTACTTTCTGTTCGAAGAATTCATTGATAATATGACCTACTTCGTGAACATCCTTCACTTCAACTCCATGCTCTTTAGCAAGTGCTTGTGCTTGTTCTTTTGTCATCGGCTGCCAGAAGTCTACACCTGTTGCCTCTTTTACAGCGTCAACCATATGAACTCGTTTCCAGCCTACAGCAAGGTTGATTTCATCTTCACCATATTGAACAGAAGTTGTACCGAGAACTTCTTGAGCAACATGTGCAATAAGATTTTCAGTTAGAGACATGATATCTTGATAATCAGCATATGCTTCATATAGTTCAATCATTGTAAATTCAGGGTTGTGGCGTGTAGAAATTCCTTCATTACGGAACACACGTCCGATCTCGTAAACTTTCTCTAAACCACCAACTATTAAACGTTTTAAATGCAATTCGATGGCAATTCGCATATATAATTCCATATCAAGGGCATTGTGATGCGTAATAAATGGACGAGCTGCTGCGCCACCTGCAATTGTGTGAAGCATTGGTGTTTCTACTTCTAAGTATCCAGCATTATCTAAATAATTTCGGATTGCACGAATAATTTTCGAACGCGTGATAAATGTCTTTTTGCTATCTTCGTTTGTCATTAAATCTAGATAACGTTGGCGATAACGTTGCTCAACATCCTGTAAGCCGTGGAATTTCTCTGGCATAGGACGTAGCGCTTTTGTAAGGAATGTGAATTCCTCAGCCTTTACAGAAAGTTCTCCTACTTGTGTACGGAACACGTTACCACGCACACCCACGATATCTCCTAAATCAGCTTGTTTAAATAATTCATACGCTTCTTCGCCTACATGATCTTGACGAACATAAATTTGAATTTGACCATTTAAATCTTGAATATGTGCAAAGCCAGCTTTTCCTTTACCACGTTTCGTCATAATACGGCCCGCAATAATTACCTCTTGAAGGTTTTCCTCAAGCTGTTCTTTTGTTTGATCTGCAAATTGATCACGTACTTCTGTTGATAAATGTGTACGCTCAAAACGGCTTCCAAATGGGTCTTGTCCATTTTCTAGTATCGTTGTCATCTTTTGGCGTCTCACCAATAGTTGATCATTTAATTCTTCTATATTTGACACTTGTTTCACTCCTTAAGTAAATTGTCCGCGTTTACGTCCATAATATTTCTATTGTACACAATTTTAGTGCTGTAATCATCTGTTTCAATTTATTTTCAATCCAATACAAAATAATTAATAATTCTAAAAATTAAAGGTGCTGCTGAAAAGGCGCCTCTATCAAATTATAGAGACGCCCATAATAAAAACTATATCATTAATTCTTTAACTTCTGGAACAATCAATTTAGATTCGCTTTCTTCATACTCCTGTACAAGACTATTTAATAGTACCCGAAGTTCTGCCGCAGTTTCTGTTTGGTTAATAGCATTGCGGGCCTTACCATTACCTCGGATTCCTTTTAAATACCATGATGCATGCTTACGCATTTCCCGTACTGCAATTCCTTCTCCTTTTAATTGAAGAAGTCGTTCAAAGTGCAGTAAACACACGTCCATTTTTTCTCGTACACTTGGCTCTTCTTTTAATTCGCCAGTTGCTAGGTATTGAACCGTACGATAGATCATCCATGGATTACCTAAAGCAGCACGTCCAATCATTACTGCATCTACACCTGTAGTTTCCAGCATACGTTTAGCATCTTGGGGTGTTTCCACGTCACCGTTACCAAGCACAGGGATGCTGACATTTTCCTTTACTTGACGAATATAATCCCAGTTCGCTTTACCCTCATACATTTGTACACGTGTACGACCATGAACTGCTACTGCAGCTGCACCTGCACGCTCAACAGCTTGAGCGTTTTCAATCGCAAAGATATGTTCTTCATCCCAACCAATACGCATTTTTACGCTAACAGGCTTTTTAACAGCATCCACAACAGCCGCTACCATCTCATATACTTTATTAGGATCAAGTAGTAAACGTGCTCCCGCTTCACATTTTATAATTTTATTAACAGGACACCCCATGTTGATATCAATAATATCAGCAGTCGTATTTTCATCCACATATTTCGCTGCTTCCACTAAGGTTTCTTTATCTCCACCAAAGATTTGCAGTGAAAGAGGATTTTCACGTTCATCGATATAAAGCATACCTAATGTTTTTTCATTTTTTTGGACAATGCCCTTATCACTAATCATTTCAGCATATACGAGACCTGCCCCAAACTCCTTAACCGTTAATCGGAAAGCAGAGTTACAAATCCCAGCCATTGGCGCTAATACTACTCGGTTGTCCATGACAATATCGCCAATTTGAAATGGCTTCTCTGTTGACTGACTCAACGTTTTTCTTCCTCCTCTATAGGCTTTACCTATTTTCTCTATCTATCGTTAATGCTATACGCTGATAATTCATTCCTATACAAATACTTAATTCACCGCTGACGGCTCATTAAAGTGGTTCCAGAAGATTACGCCTTCCTTTTCACAATCCATTTGCTGTAACAGATCATGCGCTTGTTGTAGCTGTTCATCGAAAGGTGATGGTGTGATCTCTACAAGTGGTACTAGGACGAACGCTCGCTCGTACATTCTTGGATGAGGAACAATTAAGTTCTCCGTTTCAATATTCTCTTGATTGTAAAGTAAAATGTCAAGATCAATAACTCTTGGGCCCCAGCGGAATTCTCTTACACGCCCTAATTCCCGTTCGATTTCTTGGCAAATATTTAACATCTCAACAGATGATATAGCTGTTTTTAGATGAACAGCTATATTTAAAAAATCGGCCTGATCCGTATAACCTACAGCAGCTGTTTCAAAAACAGATGAAACACGAATCAACTCTAGTTCCTTCTTTTCTTTTAAAAGGTCTACTGCATGCTGAAGATTCTCATATCTCTCCCCCATATTTGTTCCGATAGATAAATAGACATCCTTCATTAGAAATCCCCCCTCGTAACCTCAACAGAGACTTCTTTATAATAACCATGAATAGGTGGGTCTGGTTTAATGAGCTCTACACGAACTCCTTTTACTTTATCAGGATAGGTTGCTAAAATCACATTTGCTATTTTCACAACAAGAGCCTCAATAAGCTTAAACGGTTCACCCTCTACAATATCCCGACATAACGCATATACCTCTGCATAATTTACGGTATAAGAAAGATCATCCGTTTCACCGGCTTTTGTCATGTCTACTGCAAGCGAAACATTTGCTCGAAAGCGTTGGCCTAGAGTGGTTTCAGCTGCTAATACACCATGATAACCATAAAACTGCATGTCCTTTAAATGAATATAATCCATCACACTTCCTCCTTAAACAAACGTTTACCCACTAATACATCTGTCATATATGTTGCCCGCGCCATTTCCTTTACATCATGAACTCTTATCATATGACAACCCTTTTCAATTCCATAAACCACTGTGGCGCTTGTCCCTTCAAGACGCTCCTCAACAGGTAAGTTCAAGACATTACCAATCATTGATTTACGTGATGTTGCTAATAATACGGGATAGCCCATAGCCACTAAATCCGATAAGTGTTGCATCATAGCTATATTTTGTGCAGTATTTTTAGCAAAGCCGATACCTGGGTCTAAGATGATATGATGATCGGGAACTCCCGCTTGCTGTGCAATGGCAATACTTTTTTCTAAATCTGCCTTTGCAGTCGTCCAAAAATCAACACCATAATCCATATTTTCACGGTTATGCATTAAAATGATTGGAACATGTAAGTCTGCAGCAACCTGAGCAATTTCTGGTTCTGCCTTTGCTCCCCAAATATCATTGATGATATGTGCGCCGGCTTCAATTGCGGCACGCGCCACACTTGCTTTATACGTATCAACTGAAATAATGACCTTTACTTCTTGTGCTAACGCTCGAATAACAGGCACGATGCGTGCAATTTCATCTTCATCTGAAATTCGTTCGTACCCAGGACGTGTAGATTCTCCACCTACATCGATAATTTTTGCTCCTTCAGCCACCATTTTTTTTGCTTGAGTAACTGCAGCCTCCACATTGTTATACTTTCCTCCATCAGAGAAGGAGTCCGGTGTAACATTTAGAATCCCCATAACAAATGTTTCTTGTCTATAGTCTAATGTAATACCATTAATCGTTAATGGTTTCGTATATTTTTCTAGCATGTAAACGCTCCTTCTATCCTCGTTCCACTTCTTGAACAAATGCGCTATGCAAAATGGAATAAATAGGTCCTTTATTGCCTAAAAATCGCTGGTTCGCCAAGCTACTAATAGGCACAAGTTCTTGTACTGAATTGGTAATGAAGCATTCCGTACTTTGTAGTAAATCCTCTTTTGTATAAAAGCCTTCCTGTACGTCAAGGTTTAGCGCACTAGCCTTTTCTATAACCCATGCACGAATAATTCCTGGTAAAATACCTGTCTCCAAAGAAGGCGTATATAGTATATCATTTTTTATCCAAAATATATTTGATGTCACACCTTCAGCTACATAGCCTGATTCTGTTAAAAAAAAACCTTCTTGTTGAGCCAGTGATGGCATTTCAAAGCGACCAAGCACGTTATTGCCGTAATGGTGCGATTTAACACGAAATGCTTGTTCAGGTGTATTACGTGGTATGGTAAGCCATTGTGCAAACTTTTCAGTACCACGCGGTGTGTCTTGAAGTTCCTTGCGAAAAATGATGATATTAGGTTGTCTATATTCTGTTGGCTGTAATCCAATATTATGTTCACCCGCAGATACATTTAAACGGAAGTAACCATCCTGACCGCCAGCAAGTTGATTTAGTTGTTGCACAGCCTCAAGTAATACACTTTCAGGATAGTTTAAATGAATGTGATATTGTGATAAAGCATGCTGTAATCTTTCCATATGTGCTTCCCAGTAAAATACCTGACCACCATATGTTCGGAACGTTTCAAAAAATCCTAATCCATATAAAAATCCATGATCAAATGGCGAAATTCTCAGATCCTGGGCCGCCATATAGTTTCCGTTCATCCAGCACTGCATCTATTTCACTCCTTCTATATACATTTCTATAAATTGACGAAGAAGTTGTTTCCCTTGCTCTGTCATAATGGATTCCGGATGATATTGTACACCCTCAATAGGATATTCCTTATGACGTAAACCCATAATTTCTCCTTCTTCTGTCCAAGCTGTTACTTCTAGACACGCTGGTAATGTCTCCTTTTCTACAATAAGAGAATGATAGCGAGTTGCTTGGAATGGATTTGGCATGCCTTTATGCAAACCCACTTCAGCATGCAGCACGGGTGATGTCTTCCCATGCATTAAACGTTCCGCTTGTATGACATGACCACCAAACACTTGTGCAAGCGCCTGATGTCCAAGACAAACTCCTAAAATCGGAATATTTCCCGCGAAATATTTAATAATGTTCAGGCTTTCCCCCGCCTCATTTGGACTACATGGCCCTGGAGAAATAACAATCATATCTGGCGAAAGTTGTTCTATTTCTTCTACTGTAATAACATCATTACGTTTTACTACTATGTCATGACCAAATTCACCCAAATATTGGACGATGTTATAAATAAATGAATCATAGTTATCGATCATCAAAATCATATTACTCGCTCCTCTGCCATTGCCTTTGCCTGCCACATTGCTTTCGCTTTATTTAATGATTCCTGATACTCTCTTTCCGGAACAGAGTCAATGACAATGCCTGCTCCAGCTTGAATATGCGCAACCCCATCTTTTACAAACGCTGTACGGATTACAATATTAAATTCCATATCACCTGTAAAGCCTAGCCAGCCGATTGAGCCTGTATATAAACCACGTCGTACAGGCTCCAATTCTTCAATAATTTCCATAGTGCGGATTTTAGGCGCTCCTGTAATTGTCCCACCTGGGAACATCGCACGAATAACATCTGCATTCGTTTTACCTTCTGCTATTTCTCCACGCACATTCGAAACGATATGCATAACATGTGAATAGCGCTCAATGACCATAAACTCATCCACTTCCACTGTTCCATAGGTGGATACACGACCTAAATCATTGCGCTCTAAATCCACTAACATCACATGCTCAGCACGCTCTTTATCATTATCAATTAATTCTTGAGCCAACGCTAAATCTTCCTCTTCAGACTTCCCTCTTGGTCGAGTGCCAGCGATTGGTCTCGTCGACAACTCATTGCCTTGACGCTTGACTAGTAACTCTGGCGATCCAGAAACAACAGAAAAATCAGGTGCTTCAATATAAGCCATATATGGCGACGGATTAAAAGCTCGTAGTGCCTCATAGACATCTAGTGCATTTGCATTGAGTTTCTTAGACTGACGAACAGATAAATTCACCTGAAAGACATCGCCTTGTGCGATATACGTTTGGATTTTTTTAACTGCTGCCTCGAAATCGCCTCCTGCAAATGAAACAAGCAACTCATTTTCATCATTCTTAACTTCTATAGCAGTTGTTTTCTCAAATTTGCGCGCGTCTAACCCAGCCTGTGCAGCAACCTGCCAGATGTTAGCCCATTCTTCCAAGTTAACCTCATTCTCTTCTAACTTCATAAGTGTCACTGTATTCGTTTTCACATCATGTACGGCCCAGCAATCAAAGATATAATAATAGATATCAGGCACTTGTAAATCATCTGTTGCCGTATTAGGAAGCTCCTCGATTTTACGAGCATAATCATACGACACAAATCCAATAGCCCCTCCCTGAAAAACAGGTAGCTCTGCATTATAAGAAACCTGATATTCCGCCACAAGCTCTTCCAGTAAGTCGAGGGACTCCCCTTGTAAAACTTCCTGTCTGCCATTTCTCCAATTTACGAAAAGCCCACCCTCTACTGATCGTGCGGTAGCTAATGGATTCCACGCAGCTATTGAAAAATGTCCACCACGTCCACTCTCTAAAAACACATGCGCTTGCTGCGTCTCTGTCTGCCTTTTATAGCTATAAAAAAATGAATCTGCATCCATCGTTAATGTTTTTGTAAGTATTGTTTTCAAGTTATTTTTCCCCTTTAAACATATGATGTGATTCCATCTTAACTTGATTATTACATAGAAGCGAATGTTTTTATAATTTTCATAGTGCCCTAGTTTTCACACTAAAAAAGGGCCCCTTTATAAAGGAGCCCTTACATAAAAAATTGAATTAGTCTTCAAATTGATATAAAGGTGTTGATAGATAACGTTCACCATTAGAAGGCACAATAGCAAGGACATTCGAACCCTTACCTAAACGTTTTGCCGCTTCAATTGCAGCATAGATTGCAGCACCAGATGAAATACCACATAGGATTCCTTCTTCACGTGCTACTTTACGTGCTACTTCAAAAGCAACCTCATTCTCAACAGGGAATACTGACGAATAGACTTCTGTATCTAAAACTGCTGGTACAAATCCAGCGCCAATTCCTTGAATTTTATGAGGCCCTGGTTGACCACCAGAAAGAACTGGTGAATCCTTTGGTTCAACTGCAATGATTTCAATGTTTGGATACTTTTCTTTTAAGACCGCACCAGCACCAGTAATTGTACCACCAGTGCCGACACCAGCTACAAAAGCATCGAGTGTCAGGCCATCAAATGCTTCTACAATTTCTGGGCCTGTTGTTAAACGGTGAATTACCGCGTTCGCAGGATTTGTAAATTGTTGTGGTAGGAAGTAGCCATGTTCTTCAGATAGTTCTTCTGCTTTAGCAATTGCACCTTTCATACCTGCTGGACCAGGTGTTAATACAAGCTCTGCACCATAAGCACGTAATAAATTACGACGCTCTAAGCTCATAGTTTCTGGCATAACTAGAATGGCTTTATAACCTTTAGCAGCTGCAATCATTGCAAGACCAATACCTGTATTACCAGATGTCGGCTCAATAATCGTACCACCAGGTTTTAATGTCCCGTCTTTTTCCGCAGCTTCAATCATAGCTAAAGCTAGACGGTCTTTCACCGAGCTTCCCGGATTAAAATATTCTAATTTTACATACACAGTACCTTCATTTTCACTTGTTGCATGATTTAATTTTACAATTGGTGTTTTACCAACTAATTCAGCTACCGAGTTTGCTAATCTACTCATTTACTAATCCACTCCCAATCCCTACTATTTTTATAGGTTTTACTTATTTTGTATTTTATCAATTTTTCCATTCGATTGTCAATAAATAAAACTAATATTTTCAGAATATTTATCATTGCTATGAAAAGGAAAAATCTTATCCTCACTAAAGAAAAAGAACCTGCATTTATTGGGTAATTCACTACGAATGCCTGTAAGTTTGATCAGACTCATTTTACCCCGCAAAACCTGCAGACTCTTTTCATGTATTATTTTTCTTTTTTAGTCTCTCCATAATACCAAGTAGCATTAAATTCCGACCAAAATGCTTCTGGCGTAACAGATTGCGGTAATTGCTCTAAAGCTAATTCTCGCTCAATATGTTCTTTCACATCGTCATATGTAAAGGATTGTCCTTCTAATATCTCTTGTACTTGAACAATGCCATAATGACCATTATCTAACTTAAAGGCTTTACTTACCTCATCTGCCTTTAGTGATTTTACAGTATTAATAATTGCAGGGTCTACATTTTCCTGATTTTCTGTAAGGAAACCAATATCCCCTCCTAAACTCGCTGAAGCACTATCAACAGAAATTTCTCGTGCCAGCACTGTAAAATCAGAGCCATTTTTTAATTCACCCAGTGCCTCATCAGCAGCTTTTTTTGAATCGACCTCAATAAAATTCGTACGATAGCTTGTTTTTGTATTATATAAGCCTTGATTTTCCTCATAATACTTTTCAACGTTTTCTTCCTCTATCACTACATCTTTAGTGAGTACCTTATCCAATATAAGCTGTGATCGAATCTTTTGGCGTAGTTGCTCTGCCGAAAGATTTTGCATGGCTGTATCATACTTATCTTGAGCAGATCGCATTAACGCTAATTCAAGATCAATTTCTTTATCAGTAACTTTAATTTTATATGTTTTTGCGGCCTTTTCCATTACCGTTTCATTTACTAAATTTTGGAGTGTTTCTTTACCATATCGTTCTTCCATAGCAATCATCCACTCTTGGCGTGTGATAACATCCCCGTCAATGGCAGCGACTTGTTCGTCGCTACCAATTTCCTGACCTTTGTTAGGGATCAACCAACTAATGAACCATAATACATTTCCTAATAACAAAACGGCTATGACAGCTAAAGCAGGCTTTGTCTTTAAACGACGTTGCAATAAAGGAGTTTGGTTTGGTGTTACATTGGTTGAAGGTCGCCGATTACGCGTTGAGCTCATCGATAAACCCTTCTAGCTCATCTTTAGAAAAGCTATATGTCTCTAAGCAGAAGTGACATTGTGCCTCTGCACCGCCGTCCTCATCAATCATTTCTCTAATCTCTGCTGTTCCTAGACCTAAAATTGCCGCACCAAACCGCTCTTTTGAACATTGACATTTAAATTCAACTGGCATGGAATCTAAAATTTGTAGATGTCCATTTCCTAATACAGCTTCTAAAATTTGCTCTGGTGTAAAGCCTTTTTCAATCATTTTGGAAACAGGCTCTATTGTAGCAAGGTGTTGCTCAATTTCAGTTATCGTTTCTTCCTCACAACCTGGCATTAATTGAAGTATAAATCCGCCAGCTGCAAGAATAGTGTTGTCTGGATTAACTAATACGCCTAAACCTACAGATGATGGTACTTGCTCAGATGTAGCAAAATAATAAGTAAAATCTTCAGCAATTTCGCCTGAAACAATTGGTGTTTGTCCTGAAAACATATCTCTTAAACCAAGGTCTTTAACAATTGTAAGAGCACCTTCTGTTCCAACACCTGCTCGAACATCTAGCTTACCTTGCTCGTTTAAATCAAAGTGTACATGAGGGTTTGTCACAAATCCACGCACTTCTCCATGTGCATTACTATCAATTACCATTGGGCCAATTGGACCGTTGCCCTCAATTTTAATAGTGATTTTCTCTTCACCTTTTAGCATGGCTCCCATCATAACTGCCGCTGTCATTGAACGACCTAAAGCTGCTGATACAACTGGCCATGTATCGTGACGGCGTTGCACTTCTCCTACTGTGGCTGTTGTACGTGCTGCAAACACACGAACTTGTCCATTAAATCCTAAACCTCTTACTAAATAATCACTCATAAATGGAATGTCCCTCATTTCCTATTGGTTACGTTTATAGAGCTTATATAAACCCTTTAACGTTAAAAATGGATCTACAACATCTATAATTTGTGTCTCCCCTGCAATTAGATTTGCTAATCCACCTGTAGCAATAACTAATGGCTCCTCTTTACTTTGTGCTTTTATACGATTAACAATGCCCTCAACTTGCCCGACAAAGCCATAAAAAATTCCCGCCTGCATGGCAGAAACGGTCGTTTTCCCCACGATATGTGTAGGTCGAACGATTTCAATACGCGGCAATCTTGCAGCCTGTGTATAAAGAGCCTCTGTAGAAATAGTTATGCCTGGCGCAATAGCTCCACCCATGTAATCGCCCTTTTCGTTCAAATAACAATAGGTTGTTGCTGTCCCAAAATCAACTATGATACAAGGGGCCTTATATAAATCTAGAGCTGCTATGGCATTCACTATGCGATCAGACCCAACCTCACGAGGATTTTCGTATTTAATATTTAAACCTGTTTTCACACCTGGCCCTACTATCAATGGCTTTTTTCGAAAATACTTCTGGCACATCGCCTCTAGTGAAAACATAATTGGTGGCACAACTGAGGATATAATAATGCCTGTTATTTGTTCAAATGAAATGCCTGCATGATTAAAAAATGAAAGAACTTGCATGGCATATTCATCTTCTGTTTTATGAAGATCCGTCACCATACGCCAATGGAAGGCTAATTGATCGTTGTCATCATAGACACCTAATACAATATTGGAATTCCCTGCATCTAAAACTAAAATCAAGAATGACACCTCCCATGTCGTCATTGTAACTTTCACAATCCCCATATTACAATATTCTCTCTAACTGGAATGAGGATAAAACACTTTAGAAAATGATACCATACTTTTTATCTTGATTCAGCAGATGTTGTTTGTACTGTAGGGATAGTCTTAGGTACATCACCTTCTACTACAGGTGGAGATAAATACCTATACATGTTATCATCCTTCTTTAAAAAGAGGCCCCCTAAATATGGTAGCCTCTCTTACAATCATTTGAAATTAAATTTTTCTGGATCTGGACCACAACGTAGTCCATCGTTCATTGCATCTAACTGTGTCATTTCTTGCTCAGTTAACGTAAAATCAAAAACAGCTAGGTTTTCAGTCATACGTGCAGGTGTCATCGTTTTTGGAATCGTGACAACATCATGTTGCACATCATAGCGTAATACAATCTGTGCAGGCGTTTTGCCATATTTAGATGCTAGCTCTTGAATCAATGCCTCTTCCAGTAGAGAACCATTCATCAACGGAGACCATGCCTCTACCTGTATGCCCTTATCCTTACAGTAGGCACGTACTTCCTCCTGTATTAAATGCGGATGGAATTCAATTTGATTTATAACAGGGACGACAGTCGTTTCCTTCAAAAGGCTTTCCAAATGGTGTACATGGAAATTACTAACACCAATTGAACGTACTCGACCATCTTGATAAATCTTTTCTAGTGCTTTATAAACTTCAATATAATTTTGGTCTATTCCAGGCCAATGTACTAAATATAAATCTAAATAGTCTAATCCTATTTTTTCTAGACTGCTGTCATATGCCGCAAGTGTTTCTTCATAGGAAAGTCCATCGTTCCAAACTTTTGATGTGATAAATAATTCTTCACGAGTTACCAAGCCTTCTTCAATGGCTGCTCGTATTCCTCGTCCAACACTTTCTTCGTTTCGATATACTTGTGCTGTATCAATACTACGATAGCCTTTTGCTATAGCTGTTTTGACTGCTTCAGCTAGGTCATCTCCTTCGGGTACTCGAAAGACACCATATCCAACCAAAGGCATTTTAAGACCATTATTCAATACAACATTTCCCACGCATATACACTCCTATCTTTTTTGGCTAACATCTCTCTAAATGGCAGAGTTGCATGCAGCTTGTCTTTTTTACTACTCTATCCTAATGCTTATTAGTAAGAAAAGGCAAAGAAAAAGACTGCTTACTGAACTAGTAAACAGTCTTCCCTATTTTTAATCACGTTTTTCATCGATACCCTTAGGTGCATCATTCGGTTCTTTACGTTCTTTTGCTAAATCCAAAGTTGTTGGATTTGACTCTTTACTTAGTAGCTCTTTTTCAACAACTGGTTCGCCAATAGTATCTAATGTAGGCTTTGCTTCAATCTTTGGAGTGTTCTCCTCAATTTTTTCTGCAGCCTCTGGTTCCGGTAACACACCGTGATCACGTAAATGCTCAATTTCTTGTGCATTTAATGTTTCTTTTTCCATTAGTGTATTGGCAATTAAATCAAGCAGGTGACGTTTTTCCGTAAGGATACGCTTAGTACGCTCATATTGTGTATCAATTATTTTTTGCATTTCTTTATCAATTTCATAGGCTATTGAATCAGAATAGTTCTGGTCAGAATTAAAGTCGCGGCCAAGGAATACATTACCACCTTGACTTGAACCAAATTGCATAGCTCCAAGATTCTCACTCATTCCGTATTCAGTAACCATAGCACGGGCAATGCTTGTAACCTTTTGGAAATCGTTATGTGCTCCAGTAGAAACTTCACCAAGAACAATTTCTTCAGCTACACGACCACCCAGAAGACCTGCAATACGATCTAAAAGCTCTTGCTTTGTCGTAAAGAAGCGCTCTTCCTTCGGTAACATAATCGCATATCCACCCGCTTGCCCACGAGGAACAATTGTTACTTTGTGTACTGTATCAGCCTCATCTAGCTCAAGACCAACGACTACGTGGCCGGCTTCATGGAAGGATACTAGTTTCTTCTCTTTCGCAGAATATACGCGACTGGCTTTTGCAGGACCAGCGATTACTCGGTCTGATGCTTCATCAATATCTGCCATATTTATAGTGCGCTTACTTTTTCGAGCCGCTACAAGCGCTGCTTCGTTTAGTAGATTTTCTAAATCCGCACCTGAGAAACCTGGCGTACGTTGAGCAACAGCTGCTAAATCAACTGTATCTGCTAAAGGCTTATTACGTGCATGTACTTTAAGAATTGCCTCACGTCCTTTTACATCAGGATGACCTACTGTAATTTGACGGTCAAAACGACCTGGACGTAATAATGCTTTATCTAAAATATCCGGGCGGTTTGTTGCGGCAATGATAATAATCCCTTCATTGGCACCAAAACCATCCATTTCAACTAATAACTGGTTTAATGTTTGTTCACGCTCATCATGGCCTCCACCGAGACCAGCACCACGTTGACGACCTACTGCATCAATCTCATCGATAAAGATGATACATGGAGCATTTTTCTTAGCATTTTCAAATAGATCTCGGACACGAGAAGCACCAACACCGACAAACATTTCAACGAAGTCAGAACCTGAGATAGAGAAGAATGGAACACCCGCTTCACCTGCTACTGCTCGTGCAAGTAATGTTTTACCTGTACCTGGAGGACCTACAAGTAAGATACCCTTTGGAATACGGGCACCAATTTCAGTGAATTTGCGGTGGTCTTTTAAGAATTCTACCACTTCAACAAGTTCTGCTTTCTCTTCATCAGCACCTGCTACATCTGTAAAACGCACTTTTTTCTTTTGATCATCATACAGTTTAGCTTTACTTTTACCAAAGCTCATCACTTTATTACCGCCACCCTGAGATTGACTCATTAGGAAGAAGAATAAGAAAATGATGATAATGAAAGGAATAATTCCTGTAAAGAATTGAATCCATCCACTTGTTTCTGGTGCTGCTAAAAAACTAATATTACTATTTTTATCCTTAGCAGCCTCATCGATGCGGTCCATTAAAGATTGGTTTTCACGAGGGATGTTTGTAGTAAAACTTTCCCCTTTTTCATACCCCTTCAGTGTTCCTTCAACGACGTAAACTGATTTATCAGGTTGAATTGTAGCACTTGTTATTTCTTTCTTATCTAGAGCTTCTTGAAACTCATGATAAGTTAATTCTTTCGTTGGTGAATTTCCACCATTGAAAGTACCAAAAATACCGATAATCACTAGGAAAATCAGTAGATAGAATATGGTATATCGAAATATTCGATTCATCTCCAGCCTCCTCATTACAAACAGAAAAATTATAAGTAAAATCTTAACATATCATGATTTCATCATACAACGAAAAGCCCTACTTAAAAAATGTTTCGTTCACTTATTGCCGTTATCACAACAGTTTTTAGGCCATCTTTATATGTCCCAGCGTAATTGTACCTGTTCCTCGGGCTCGATATAGCTAAACATTGTGTCAAGATTTTGAATTATGTTAAACATAACTAAAAATACGTGACTTGCGCTGGAGACCTTTACTTTTTATAGCTGGTCTTTTGTTCTTAGAAAGAATATACCTCAGGCTTTAAAATACCAATATAAGGTAAATTACGATATTTTTCAGCGTAATCTAAGCCATATCCTACAACAAAGCCATCTGGCACTTCGAAACCAACATAGTCAGCAGATAAATTTACTTTTCGACCTGATGGTTTATCAAGTAATGTAACAATTTTAATGGACTTTGCTTTGCGATATTTAAATAAATCTACTAGATAACTTAAAGTTAAACCACTATCAATAATGTCCTCGATAATTAATACGTCACGTCCCTCAACGCTTGTATTCAAATCCTTTAAAATCTTCACTTCACCAGATGACACAGTAGCATTACCATAGCTAGACACATCCATAAAATCAAGTTCGATGAAAGAATCGAAACGTTTCATTAGGTCTGTCATAAATGGCATTGCCCCTTTAAGTACGCCAACAGCTAATGGAAATGCATCTTTGTATTCCTCTGTTAATTGCGCGCCTAAGTCTGCAATTCTTTCTTGCAATTGTTCTTCTGTAATCATAATTTTTTCGATGTCGTTTTGTAACATATCGATTCCTCCTCGTGATGTATCAAAAAATCTTCACCCTATTTCGGTGAAATATTTTACAAAGACCTTAGTCTACGATGAGCACTGTATCATCGTTTGGTTGCGGAGTGGTTGAAAAAAATATTCCCATACGCACACCAATTACCGCTACCACCTCATCAGATTGAGAAATCAGTAACGGCCAGCTATTTCGCTCATTTAAAGGAATCTTTTCATCTATAAAAAGGCGAGATAAGCGTTTTGGCTGATCCATTCCTTTTAACAGCATTCTATCTCCATCCCTGCGTGCCCGAACATAAAACGGTAGGTGGAGTTTGCTAGCGTTAAAATAAAAAAGTTGTGCAGTATCCGTCAGCAATTCAGACGATAAATCATGCAAATTGACTACGCGTAAGCGCTCACCATTTGTCAGTGTTGTCCAGCCATTAGCAGTCGAAATAACCTGTTTCTCAGGAGAAGCTAGGCCTTCTAACGGCTCCTTTTTCTGAATCGTTAAATTTCCATAACGGCGAACTGCTAGAAAATCTTCAGGTAAGTGAATTTCAGCATACCCTGCTGTTGTATCACAAAGCTTTAAAATTGAAGTCAATAAGGCATAACTTTGTATCGTATTTGAATCTTTGTAAAGATAGTTTAATAGTATTAAAATGAGCCTCCTTTGTAAAGCAAGTGGTACCAATTGAAATGCCTCAATTTCCATGCGATATGTATTTTCATTATTTCTTATGATGATTTGGGAAAATACATCTTGGGCCAATGTCATTAAAAAGGTATCGTCTTCTTGCAATTGCTTTGTGAAATGGGTCACCTGTTCAGTCACTCGCGGATTCTCTGCCTCCAATAAAGGCACCACATGATGTCTAAAACGATTACGTACATAGGTATCTTTAGAATTGCTAGCATCTTCTCGATAATCTAAACCTTTTCTAAGTAAATATTCCCCTATTTCAGACTTTGTAACCGTTAAAAACGGACGAATTAATGATTTTCCTCCAAAAATTCTTTGAGGACGTATGCCCTGCATGCTATTCATTGTTGCATTTTTTGTAAGGGCCATTAATACTGACTCCAGTTGGTCATCCGCATGATGTGCAGTTACAAGCTTATTAGCATTTGTTTTTTGCAGAACTTCTTTGAAAAATTGATACCTTTCCCTACGACATATTAACTGTGTATTACCATTTTCCTGTGCCAATATTGTAGGTATTGGAATTTCCTTGGCATGTAAGTAAACATCATTAGCGTCACAATATTTTTGAACAAAAGCCCTATCCTCAGCAGAAGCTTCTCCTCTCAACATATGATCAACATGTACGGCTTCCACCTGAATGTTCCAATGCTCCTGTGTTTGAATAAAGTAATGAAGTAAAGCCATAGAGTCTATCCCACCCGAAACGGCGATGAGAAGATGGTCGCCTTGCTGTAATAATTGCTCTTCTTCTATAAATGTTTTGACCTTTAATTCAAATGACAAACGCTTCTCCTCCCCTTTTCGTTGTTAGTTTAAGATGATTTACTCATTGAATACTGAGCTGGTCTAAAGACAGCCCATGTCGGTACAACATGTGTCACCTCTAACATTAATACTGTACAATCATCCTCTATTTCAAAATATCCTTGGAATGATTGCATAATGGTTGTTAGCTTTTCTTGAATCGTTTTATTTGTACTTGCTACCTGCTGTGCGAAAGCTAAAAATGTTTCCTCCTGTTCATCCCAATCAGCTACACTTGAGAACAGTCCATCTGAATGCATTAAAATAACATCACCTGCCTTCAGTTTTCTTTTTTCAGCTTCGACCGCTGAAATAGATAAGAATCCTACAGGTGCTGCATTACTTTCTACTTTCAGTACCTCTTTTCCACGCAAAATGTAGGTTGACATTCCACCCGCTTTCCACGACCACAAATCTCCGTGCTGTAAATCGACAAGTGCAAAATCAAGGGTTGCATACATATCATCTTGCTGCTTTAATGCCATGACATAATGGAGCGTATGCATCGCAGTTTCGGGATTCATATTGTAATTTAGACACTCTCTCATTAAATGAATCAATTTTCTACTTTCATGTTGTGCTTCTTTACTTTGCCCCATACCATCAGACAGCAATATCGCAAATAATCCTGGATGCAATTGGAAAAGGGCATGAGAATCACCGGAATATAGTGTTGCATCTTTAGACATGCTATATATATCATACTCTACTTCAAAGCTAATAGCTGATCTAAAGCAAATTTGAACATGACGAAATGGTATTTCGCAGGCTACTACTTTTTCAATTTCAAAAGGTTCATCAAAAATTTCATAAAGAATCGGCAAAATCATACGTTCAGCTAATGTCGTATCTTTCTCCCAGTTGACACGTGCTGGTGCTAAGGCACAAACAATCTTTCTTGCCCCTGGCTTATTACTTAAGACATCAAGTTGAAAACATTCAATATTGGCTTCCTTTAAGCGCTCAACAATGTCCTTCTCAACACTTACAAAAGAAATTGTATCTTCCTTCATCTCAGCAATTAACTGATTTAAATGATTGCTCATATCTCGCAGTTGAAGGGCAATCATTTTTTTACCATGGAAATATTGCCCGTTAATTCGTTCTCTATAAAGTTCTGTATCTAATTCCTCAAAGATTTTCGTGGATTTCACACATTTATAGCGTATTTGTTCTTCAACACGATGAATAGCTGATTCCTTGCCTACTCCTTTCATATGAAACCAATCTGTCATCAGCTTGTCCATACCATTATTTTGCGCACCCCAGCAATGATCATAACGGAAACAACTTAAACAAGTATTCATTGGTGCTACTTCCTTTGCCGCTTCAACTGGTGCTGTCATAAAGCGATCAAACACAAGTTCCTTCATGAATTGCACAAAATGCTGAAAGTGCTCTAATTTATACGTTACATGTTCTGTTAACCAATTCTGTCGGGCTAGTAAAACCTCTTCTCGTTGTGGAAAGAGCTTGTCCCTTACCTTATCTGAATATTTCTTTGGAATGGTTAGAAATAAAATACTACCAATGGCAATTGAGGTGAAATAAACACTATCCAAGGGCAATGTGGCGTCATAAAATAAAAAAAATACACTAGGTAAAATACTACCAATAGCAACGCCAAATCTACCACCTTTCGCTCCCATACCCGCACATAATCCAGTTAAGGTAGCCACCGAAAGCATACCGGTAAACGAAAGCTTGGCCACACCTATAAGCGTTCCTAACACTGCTCCAATGACAGTTGCTAAGGGCACACTTCCAACCAATGCGCCAAAACAGATAAAGAGCTGCAGTAAAAAAATAGGGAGTGAAAAATAGCTTATTACAACCGTTTGCATTCCAGTAAGCATGGCTGCAAAGACGACTAATCCTGAACCTAGCTTTTCATATGTCCAATGCGTCGTAAACCATTCATACGAATTAACAAATAATACTTGCATAAACAATGTCATAATAAGAGCTAAAGCTGCTTCACAACCCACATAAAATTGTACAAGCACTGGTGGTAAGCCTTGATACATCACCCCTTGCCACATTATTTGTACTAGTAATACAGCTAAAGACACCGCAATACTTTGGGGCAGTTGCCAGTAACGAAAACGCATAATACATTCATACAGGATAATTTGTAAAGCGAGAATTAGGACTTGTCCAAAGCCTAGGAAAAAGCAACCCGCTAAACTCCCAAATAATACGAATTTAGCATACTCCCTATATTTTGTTCGAATAATGGCCCAAAAAGGAACTGAGAACGGTACAGCCGCTTCAAATACAACAGATTGAGCCAAGAAAAAGGCGGTTAAAAAAAAGAGAGAGCCTATTAGGATCTGCTTCTTTTTCAAACCTATTTTTTGGTCATCTACATTCGTTGTATTATACCATTCAATACTTGTCATTTAACTATCCCCTTTCCGCACTTTTGGTTATTATAAAAAATTATGTGTGGAAAGATTGTCTGACGTTGACAGAAAAAAATATAAATATTTCGACTAATAGCTATTCATAAATACGAGAATTGGCAACAATTTCTATAGTAAAAGGCTTTTGATCAATAGAAATATTGGAAAATTCAATTATTGAATCAATATAATAATTATTTACTATTCATCTTAAAGCCTAATTTGAAGGGATTTCACGTACTATTAATGGTTTGATACAACTATTCTCTAGGATATATTTCTACGTAAGAACAAAAAATCCGCTAAAATATTCTTCTATAGTTAAATGTCCTGAAATATCTTTAAATATTTTTTCAAACCTACTTGACACTAGCACGATTGGCTTGTATTATTTAACTTGTTGCTTAAACGACATGCGGAAGTAGTTCAGTGGTAGAACACCACCTTGCCAAGGTGGGGGTCGCGAGTTCGAACCTCGTCTTCCGCTCCATTTCTAAATTTGGCGGCCTAGCTCAGCTGGCTAGAGCGTACGGTTCATACCCGTAAGGTCGGGGGTTCGATCCCCTCGGCCGCCACCATATAGGCCCGTTGGTCAAGTGGTTAAGACACCGCCCTTTCACGGCGGTAACACGGGTTCGAATCCCGTACGGGTCATCTCAAATAGGTATCTCAGAACTAGATTCTGAGATACCTATTTTTAATTTATCCATCTATCTACTTCTTTGCAAATTCTATCCGTCCGCTTAAGTAAAGCTATGTGACAGAATATAAAAGTATGGCATACTAGTAAAAACAACGTTTTTAGGAGGTTTAATTCCCTTGAGTGCATTAACAAAAGCTGCTTTAATTTGTGGAAGTGGCTCAATGATTATTCTTATTTCAATTCTAATAAACTTACCGTTTTTTGTTCAAATAATCTTATTGCTTGGTGGACTAGCTGTGAGTGTATATGGTGTTTCTTTACTTGTCAAAATGGTTATCCATCCTGTGAAGAAAGAATCCATTGGTCTTACCGATGAAAAAACGATAACACCCACAAAAAAGAAAAAGAGACCTTCTTCTACTTTATAGGTATATTAAAAAAAGGAGTAGCTTTTAAAAAGCCACTCCCAACTCTATTTCATACACTTTTTCTACGATTAAAACAGTCAGCAAACTACCCTCTTCTAGCTCCGCGACCTCCGCGTTTTGATTCTGTAGCACGTTTAAGTGTTGCTAGACGTTCATCACTATCTTTTAAGAAGCGTGCCATTTTTTGCTCAAAATTTTCTTTTGGCTGGTGGCGTTCGTTGCGATCATTGGAACGATTATCACGACGTGGACGTGCTGGACGCTCTGGTCGCTCTGGTCTTTCAGCTTGAGGCTTTGCTTTACGGATTGAAAGACCAATCTTTCCGTCCGCTTCAACATTCATCACTTTTACTTCAACTTCATCTCCAACTTTTAGATGCTCATTGATATCTTTTACATAATTGTCAGCAACTTCACTAATGTGAACTAAGCCTGTTTTGCCATCTGGCAGCTCAACGAATGCTCCAAAATTTGTGATTCCTGTTACTTTACCTTGTACCTTGCTGCCTACTTCAATTGACATAAAAAAAATGCTCCTCCTTAAAAATTAAGCGACTCTTTTGAGCCATGTAATCAATTTAATCAAACTTTTTACTGCAATAAGCTTCTCTTTTCATTATATATAACAATAAAAGAGTGTCAACAATACATAGCTTTTCAGTCGTCTTTTTTATCTTCCTTATCTGGAATGATGAAAATAATCTCACCTTTTTCCGATAAGTAGTACTCTTTTCTTAATAGCTTTGCGATATATTCATCATCCTGCAATTGTTTGATTTTAAGATTTAATGTATCTTGTTCTTCTTTCAATTCAGTGAGATGCCGATTCGCTTCTTCTTTGGATTTCTCTTTTGCTGCTAATGTTTCATTCTGATGTGACAGCACATTTAAGAGAAGAGCAATAATAATGACTGGTACAATCGCAAAAAAGACAGTACGACGCATCTTACGTTTTCGAGCCTGTTGTTTGCGATTTATAGCTCTATCCGTGTTACGGACATAGTCATTATCAAGCTTAGTGAAGTTTTGGGATTCATCATTTGATGAATGACGTCTAGTCATGTCCGCACCTCCGATAATTATTGTTGCTTTTTATTATACTTCAAATATCGTAATTTTTTAAAAAAAGTGTAGGACAAATACGAATAAATTTTGACAAAAGGTCTTAAAACAAACATAACAATATTTATTAATAATTGCAAAATTTGTCGAATAACCGTAATTATGAAACGCACAATGAACCAAAAGGGTCTCCATGTTATATTCACCAAAATTCTAGCAACGAAACGTAAAAAGGTTTGAAAAAATGATTGATACAAAAAAATTCCGGCTATTTGCGCTAGCGGGTCGTAAGCCCGCCAAGCGCCATCTTTTAGCCAAAATAATAAATAGTATGTCAACCCTCCAAGTAGAATCCAAGTTATTAACTCAACAACCATCATCCACTTTCGAAGGCTTGACCTTTTTGGAGTTGAAAAAACAATAAGCCTTATACTATCAATTATGAAACCAACTGCTATACCGCTCAAAACCATGACAATTAATTGATAAAATTGTTCACTGACAATCATCCAAATAACTTATGAAGGAAACCTTTCGAGAAGCCACTTTCCTCCTCGTCGTACTGTAAGGTTTTTACAGTTCCTTCAAGTGTCAATAATCCTTTGTCAACATCTAAATGAACGATATGCAGTTCCTCTCCACGGATTAACAAGTGCCCTTGGGACGTCTTAATGAAAAACTCTTCCTGATCAAAGCGTTCAATTGATTTTACAGAAGTCATGTCCATTCTTTTACGATTACGAATCGTTAAAATATGCTCTCCAGATGGAATTGTGTAACGATTACTTTCTTGATGTAGCGTCATTTTTTTCCTCCTTTAGTCGTCCTAGCTTCTGTTCACTTTATGCGGACAACCTTCAAAGCATGACAACTTTATTTAAGTTGTGTCATACTTTCACCTACAAAAAGAAAGGCAGGACAACAATAGGAGGGCTAGAAAATAAATTTAGCTTTAATCCTCATCATCAATAAATTCAGGCTCAATCTTTTCAAGTCGTTCTTCTTTCAAAATGGTAAACATTTTTGCTGCATCTTCTTTTTTCACAGTATCACGTATTTCTTCTACACGTGCCGTTACTATTTTTTGACCAAAACGGATAGCAAGCTCATCACCAGCTTTCACTGTACTACTTGCTTTTGCAATCTTTTCATTGATTGTAATACGTCCTTGATCGGCCACTTCTTTGGCTAAAGTACGGCGTTTTATTAAACGGGATACTTTTAAAAACTTATCTAATCTCATAATCTTACTCCTTTTCTAGTTGCTTTGCTTCATTCCAAAATGCATCTAATTGTTCTAATGTAAAATCGGAAAATGGTTTTCCACTTGCCTTTACCTGTTGCTCAACATAGCCGAAACGTCTTGCAAATTTCTCATTTGCATGTAGCATGGCTTCTTCTGGTGATAATTTATAGAAACGTGCTAAGTTTACTAATGTGAACAATACATCGCCAAATTCATCAAGACGGGACGCATTAGAGCCTTTCGTCACCTCATGGCGAAATTCCTGCCATTCCTCGGTAAATTTATCCCATGCTCCCTCCACATCTGGCCAATCAAAGCCCACTTTTGCAGCTCTTTTTTGATAATTGTAGGCTGTCTGTAATGCCGAAGATGCTCTATATTCTTCGTCTAATAAAGGTTTGTCGCTAGTTTCTTTTTCCTCAGCTTTAATAGCCTCCCAATTAGCCACAACATCATCTGCATCTTCTACTGCAACATCCCCAAAAACGTGCGGATGGCGGCGAATCATTTTTTTACTAATCGAAGCTAACACATCTTCAAGTGTAAAATAACCTTGATCTTCTCCAATTTGTGCATGCAAAAATACTTGTAACAACACATCACCAAGTTCCTCAATCATAGCAAAATCATCCTCAGCATCGACCGCAGCCAAGTATTCATGTGCTTCCTCAAGTAAATATTTTTTCAACGACTCATGTGTTTGCTTTTGATCCCAAGGACAGCCATTTGGACCTCTCAGCGTTGCAATGATTTGACGGAATGTTGTCCAATCTCTTAATGACTCCTCCTGTGATTTTACAGGTGGTACATAGACTGTTGTTAAATTATTTACTTCTACACTTTGATCGAGTTCATAGAGTGGCACTGTGACAATCTGTTCCTGTGAAGATCCAGCCGCTGTCACAACTGTCACAGGATACTCATCATCATATTTCTCCATCAACGTTAGCTTCACTTCTGATGCACTGAATGTATCGTATACTTGAGCGATCAAGATATGCTGACGCATGTTAATGTCATGCATTGAAAAACTAGTACCATCAAGTAATTGAAAGCCTTCAATTGGATCTATTTTTAACGCACCAAAAATGGGATCTAAGAAACTCTGACCACCCTCAATGACTAGCTCAATTTTCCCTTCATTTGCGGCTGCAATAAGTAATTGCACTGTTTGCTCTGCAACTAGTGGATGCCCTGGCACAGCATACATAACATCCTCAACAGCGGTAGCTTCTATAAGTGAATCAGCTATTTCTGCATACACAGGTTGAAATGTATCGTGTTTTTCATAAACGTCGTCAAAACTTTCAAATCCCACACCCTCTGCTGCTAATTCCTCTAAAACCGGATGATCCACTGTTCGTACATATAATTTTTTAGCAGCCTTTAATTTTTTATAAACACCCATTTGCAGCTGATTAAAGTCACCTGCACCTAAACCAATAATTGTTAATGTATTCAATATTACACCTACTTCCTTGAATTTAGCCAAAGTTGGTAAACAGCCATTCTACGTCCAAACGGCAGTAAATACCATTCTTTTTCTATTAGTACTCTTTTCTTTGCAATAATTGTTAGCATAACAAACGCCCCAATAGATACTGCTGTCAAACCCGCCACCATGGCTATCATACGTGAAGACATCAAATGGTTTAACAAGGTCGATACTAGCTGTAACCATATAAGAACGACGATTGTCATACTGAAGGAGGCTATACCTACTTTTTTATAAAATGCGCCTGAAGCTAATTGAATGCCAGTCAATGTTTTTAAATAAATAATTAGCAAGGTTGCTGTTAATAATAATCCTATATCATTTGCGATGGCAGCTCCTAGTACACCTAATCCACCAATTAAACGTACATTTAATATAATTTTTATTAGAAAACCGATTATGAGAAATAAAGCTGGTTTTTTTAATTTTCCATAGCCTTGTAAGATTGCTGTAAATGTAAGGATAATCGACAAAGGGACAATTTGAAATACATAGACAATCAATACTTCCGATAAGGAATTGGTTTTAAAAAGCATTTCATTTAAATAAGGCATAACTAGCATTAAGCCTAGTGCAGCAGACCAGCCGAACAGGACGGATGCTTTGTATGTTAATTGTATGAATGGCACTGCACTACGTCCCGCTTGTTTTTTCGACAAATGGGCGACAAGTGGCACAATGGCCAACGACAATGAGGATGCAATGACAACACCTAGTTGAACTAACGGTTGTCCTCGATCATAAATACCCTTCGTTTCCTTTGCAATTGTAGGAGTCATCCCATTATCAATTAATGAAGAATAGATTGTAAATGAATCGACCAATTGATAGCCAAGGAGTAGTAGACCACTCATACTGACACTCAAGCTGAGCCAAGTGACCTCTTTAATGATAGGTAAACTTGGATTACCTTGTAGATGTTGTTTAACTTGCTGTAGACCAAATCGTTTATATGAGATATAAGCAAGTAATAGCAAGGCTGTAATTTCTCCAATTACTGTACCGATAACAGCCATTTTTCCTGCACCATAAAGAGATTTAGTCGTTGTCATAATAAGAAAGGTACCTGCTAATATGACAGTTACTCTCACTGCTTGTTCAAGTACTTGGGCATAAGCAATAGGCTCCATAATTGCTCTAGATTGAAAGCTACCTTTTAAAATAGCCAGCGCCGGCATAACCAATACTACTAAGGAGCCTGTACGAATAAGTGGTGCTAATTGAATATCTCCCATTAAATGGGCAATCTTTTCAGCACCTCCAAATAAAATGGCAAAAAACAGTAGTGATAATACCGTTAAATACCTGAAAACTACCTGTGTTATAGTGCGACGTCTTTCATCACGTTCTATTGTATCAACAATACAATCATTGTCTGCAAGCATTTTAGAAATGGCTATAGCAAAGCCACTAGATGTCCAAACAACGAAGATTGAAATAACTGGATATACCTGTTGATAGATATAAAAGCCTTCATCACCTACTAGATTTTGAAAAGGCACACGGTAAATGGCACTAAGAACTTTTACAATAAGGGCTGCTATCGTCAATAAGGCGGCACCCTTCATGTAGCTTTTCATACCAAAACGTTGCGACATAAATTGCCCTCTTTCCTTCTTAACAATGCCAATAGTATAGCATATCTCAAAAGTTTGACGTGCAAGGTGGCACTACTGTTCCTATAATGATTCATCCTTATGTACGCAAAAAAGTTATTGTTCAGCCTTAAAGGTCATCGCAATAACTTTTACATGCATTAACTATTCATTTGTTTTGCTAAGAAGTTTGCAGCTGTTTCCACTACTTTGACTTCTACCTCACCAACAAAGTGTACTTTAGACAAGACGATAATACAGCCTATTGGGTCACCATTCACCATAATAGGTGTCGCACAATATGATTTTACTTGCTCATATTGTCCAGGGACAATTTCAATCGTTGTCTCCATTTTTTCTATTTTTGTGGAGCGTTCGTCCATAAAGCTTTCCGCAAAGGACGTAATGCGACGATTTATATATTCCTTTTTCCCTATCCCTGCAACAGCGATTACTTCATCACGGTCAGTGACAAATGCTGGTGTGCCCATCGTTTCATAAAGTGTTTCAACATATTCTCTTGCAAATTCCCCCAAATCATTGATGGGAGAATATTTCTTTAAAATGACTTCGCCTTCACGGTCCGTATAAATTTCAAGCGGGTCGCCTTCACGAATACGTAGCGTCCTACGAATTTCTTTTGGAATAACTACACGCCCTAAATCATCAATACGACGAACAATTCCTGTTGCCTTCATTCTAATGCCTCGCTTTCGCTACAATGAAATTTTAATTCAATGATAGTATGGTTTTTATTTGAGCAATCTATGCAAAAACTGAAGAAAAAGGATTTCACAACCATCAATCAATTTTTTTCAAAAAACGGTATTACATCAATCAACTCTTTATTAGATTACCCAAGGAATAAGTTTCTATAATTAATTCATAAAAAATATTGGAAAAAATCAATTATTCCTGTGAGCAAATATGTTAGAGATGATGATTACTGAAGCAACATGAAAAAGGCTAATCTTATCTTTTACGGTAAAAGATATGATTAGCCTCTTAACTACTATGGCTGCTTTTTTGCTTTATCAATAATTTGCATTAGCTCTTCCAACATATCAAAGGGTTGATATTTCCCACTCTTGCGTTCATCTATTGTTAATTTTAACTGCATGCCATCCATACCAAAACCAACAGCACGCTCGAATTTCATCGATTCTTCAATAATCTTACTGCCATCGACACTTGCCGTCCCTTGTTCTGACAATAGTATTGTAATAAGTTTTTGCTTCTCCTTTACAGATACTACTCCCGCACCTAAGCCCCAAACTTTCATTCGTGCTATTCGAAGTAAACGCTCTGTTTCAATTGGAAGATCGCCAAATCGATCCTCTAATTCCTCCATGATTTCGTCATACTCCTCCACCTGATCCATGGCTTTAATTCGTTTATACATCTGGATCTTTTGATAACCATCTGGAATGTAAGCGTCTGGAATATAAGCATCAATACTCAGCAAAATTTCTATATCTGGCTTTTCTTCTTTTTTCACGCCCGTTTGACGTTCCGCGATGGCATCCTGAAGCATTTGTGAATATAAATCAAAGCCAACTGAATCAATAAAGCCATGTTGCTGCGCTCCAAGTAAGTTTCCTGCGCCCCGAATAGATAAATCTCGCATCGCAATTTTAAAGCCTGAGCCAAGCTCTGTAAATTCTTTAATTGCTTGTAAACGTTGCTCCGCTACATCTGTCAGAACTTTGTCGCGTTGGTACATAAAATATGCATAAGCTACTCTGTTAGAACGTCCAACGCGCCCGCGTAATTGGTAGAGCTGTGCTAAGCCCATGCGATCAGCATCATGGACTATTAATGTATTTACATTCGGTATATCGACACCAGTCTCGATAATCGTTGTTGTAACAAGCACATCATAATCGCCCTCTAAAAAGGCTAAAATTACGGATTCTAGCTCTGACTCAGTCATTTTTCCATGAGCAAAGCCTATACGTGCTTCAGGGACCAGCACTTGAATCTCCTCAACCCTTCGAGCCATATCCTCTACCCGATTATATAAATAAAATACTTGTCCGCCACGTGCCATTTCCCTCTCAATAGCTTCTCGTACTAATGCCCCGCTGTGCTCCATCACATATGTTTGAACTGGGAAACGATTAGCAGGAGGCGTCTCAATAACAGATAAATCTCGGACCCCTACCATGGACATATGAAGTGTCCTTGGGATAGGTGTAGCTGTTAAAGTTAAGACATCGACATTTGTCTTTAACTGCTTAATTTTTTCCTTATGCGTCACACCAAAGCGTTGCTCTTCATCCACAATTAACAGGCCAAGGTCTTGGAAAATTAAATCTTTAGATAAAATACGGTGTGTTCCAATAACTATATCGACTCGGCCTTCTTTTAAGCCTTTTAATGTGGCTGTTTGCTCTTTTTTCGAACGGAAGCGAGATAACAATCCAACATTAATGGCGAAATCCTGAAAGCGCTCACGAATTGTCTCATAGTGTTGCTGAGCCAAGATAGTAGTAGGGACAAGGAATGCCACTTGCTTTCCATCTTGAATAGCCTTAAATGCGGCACGAATGGCTACCTCTGTTTTACCATAGCCTACATCGCCACAGACTAAACGATCCATAGGGCGTTCACGTTCCATATCTCGTTTTACTTCAACAATTGAACGTAGCTGATCCTCTGTTTCCTCATAAGGGAACATCGCTTCAAAATTACGTTGGTCGTCGTTATCAGGTGTAAAAGCATGACCTTTCTCTGCTTCACGCTTTGCATACAGCTTTATTAAATCATCTGCAATATCCTGTACAGCAGAGGATACCTTCGCTTTAGCCTTTTTCCACTCTGCTCCACCTAATTTATGTAGCTTTGGTTCACGATCCTCTGACGCCACATATTTTTGGATTAAGTCTATTTGCTCTACAGGGACATATAATTTATCGTCTGCACGATATCGAATATGCAGGTAATCCTTATGTGTACCATTAACCTCTAATGTCTCTACACCAATATATTTACCAATCCCATGATGAACATGTACAACATAATCACCTGGCTTAATTTCCGTATAACTTTTAATACGTTCAGCATTGGTCATTTTTTGTGTGCGTGCTTTTTTCTTTGCCTGCTGTTTAAAGAGCTCATCTTCTGTTACAATTGCTAAACGCTGTAGGGGCAATTCAAAGCCACTCGACAAGCCACCATCTACAATATAAATACCAGGTTCTGTTGGCTCACCTATCGCTGTATGAATATCGTATTCTTCAAGCATTTGCTGAACCCTTTTTACTCGTTCTTTATCCCTTGCTATGATTAGAACTGTAAATTTGCCAAGTAACCAGCGTTCAACCTCACTTTGAAGCAAGGACATTTGTCCATGAAATTGCTGCATTGGTTTGCAAGAAAAGTTAGTTGTTTTATTAAACGTAATCCCTGCAAATGTTCGCGAAAATAATGAAAATGAAAGCTTTTGTTGTGACAACATCGCCAATATTTCTTTTAATGAGAAGGCGGGTTTGACATCATGAACCATTTTTCCCTCTTCGATTAAAGATAAAAACCATTCATCTTCTTCACGTTCCCATGCATCCATTACCTCTTGAATACGTCCAAGCTCGTCAAAAAGTACAATACCATCATGTTCAAAGTAATCTCCCAAAAAGGCTGTTTTATCGTATAATAATGAGCCATATTTGTTTACATAATCAGGTAAATTTCCTTGCTGTAGCAACTCAATATCATATTGAATATGCTGATACAGAAGTTCTTTTGTCTCCTGCTTTTTCACCTTCTTTAGGCTGGCTGCTAATGCCACTTCTAAACGGTCTGCTAATGCCTGTCTTTCTGATTTCGTAAGAATGACCTCGGAAGCAGGAAGAATACGAATTTTTTGTAATTTATCAATAGAACGTTGGTCATCTGCTGAAAATGTTCGTATGGAATCAACCTCTGTATCAAATAATTCAATACGAATTGGTGATTCTAAATAAGGTGGATAAATATCTAAAATTCCCCCACGTAATGCGAACTCTCCAGGTGATGTCACCATTGAATTCCGTACATAGCCCATCTCAACTAACGTTTGCAACCATTTATCAATTTCAACATCTTCGCCTAATGCAGTTTGTAAAAAATAATGTAGCCAGTGTTCTTTTGGTTGCATTATTTTACGTAGACCAGCCACAGGTATTACATATACGGCTTTCTCCCCTCTAGCTAAGCAATCGAGCGTCGCGATTCGCTCCGCGCGAAGTTCTGGTGAAGCCACAGAAAGATCAGCTGCAATAAATTCATCCGCAGGGTAATAGTGAACATGTTCCTCGCCTAATAGTCCAGCAAGCTCATCCACCATTTTTTGTGCCTGCAATAGATTAGGAGAGATAATGTAGATTGGCTTCTTTACATATTCAAATAACACATCAACCATTACTGGGCGTGCGCTTCCTGTTAAACCTGTTATAAGCTGTGATGCAGTTTGACCGCTCTGAATTTCCTTTAAAAATGATGTAATATGTTTATCTTGCGACACAAGCTGTCGTAAAACCTCCACAGTCAAAAGCTCCTTTCAGCATAAATTCTATATTTTTATTTCTATTATTCTAGTGTTATTTTACATATCTCTATTAATGGCTGTTTTATGAAATGGAAAAAGCCTTGAACACACATAAGTGTGTCAAAGCATCCTTCCAATTATTGAATCCATTTATTGAGTGCGTGATAATCTGGATATTGTCTCAGCGAATCCTCACATTGCTCACAAATGCAGTGCACAGTCGTTTGACCATGTTGATCTTTCTCAACATAATCATCCGCTTCTCCCAATTCGAAAATATGCAACTTTCGAATTGTATCATCTGCATCAAATGGTAGTGTCCCTATTTCTACTTCACAATGCCGACATCGATAGCGAACTGACATCTCCAAATCATCCTCCTTTAAGCAACTTTCTACTTAAAGTATAGACATTTATAAAAAGGATTATGCACTTTTCACTGTCATCCTCATTGCAATAACGTAAAAATTAGAGAATTAATTTTTACCTGTAGCTAAGACTATTCACTACAAGTATTAGCTGTAATAATAGTGTAAGGCAGCTCATTACTCACCTTACACCATGCCAATTATCCAAAAACTTTAACAGAAATTTTATTACTTCCATCTATTTGCTTGCGTTAAAGTGATTCATCACATCAAGAAACGGCTTTGAAAGAGATGCTTCAACAGCGTTTACAGAATTTACAATGGCGTCTTGCATAAGAACTTGGTCTTCCTTCGAAAATTTAGCTAACACATAGTCTGCTACCTTCATGCCCGCTGGTGGACGATTAATGCCCACTCGAATACGATTAAATTCCTGAGTGCCTAAATGTTGAATTAATGATTTAATGCCGTTATGACCACCTGCACTCCCTTTTTGTCGCAGACGTAATTTACCTGTCTCTAAATCCAAGTCATCATAAATGACAATTAAGTCTTCTACCTCTATGTCAAAATAGTCCATTAGGGGACCAACACATTCCCCTGATAAATTCATATATGTTAATGGTTTAACAAGTAGAACCTTTCCTTCTGGTCGATGTACAGTTGTGTACATCCCGTTAAATTTTGAATTTGTTAAAGGTGTTCCCCATTTTTCTGCTAACGCATCAATAACATCAAAGCCGATATTATGTCTTGTATGCTCATAAGGTTTACCTGGGTTTCCTAAACCAACGATAATTTTCATAAGTACCTCTCTTCTTTCAAATCTAATAGTCATTATTTTACCATATAGCACGCCTAGAAAGCATTTTGTACAATTGTTAAAAGGCATAAAAAATAAGGCTAACAAGAAAGCTATAGCCTTCTTATTAGCCTTAAGCGTATTTACTTTTATACTGACTCTTGCCCTTCTTCATTTTCTGTAGTCTCTTCCTCTACAGAAACAGGCGCCACAATGGTTACTAACATATAATCATCTTCACTAATAATTTCAACAGGTGTAGCATCGCGAATATCTGCTACTGTTAGGGATTCCCCAATTTTCAACGATGAAATGTCCACATCAATTGATTCGGGTAACTCTGTTGGCTTTACTTTAACTTTTAATTCTAAGTTAGGCTGCATTAAAATACCGCCCTCACTCACACCAACTGACTGTCCAAGTAATTTAATCGGGACATCAGCTTCTAGCTCTTCCGCCATATTAATGGCTAAAAAGTCAATATGATTTACTTCATCTTTCAATGAACATTGCTGAATCTCCGACACAACAGCATTCACCTTTTTCCCCTCTAACTCTAGCGAAAACACACTATTTTGCCCATTTTTTTGAATGGACTTTTTAAAATCTTTTGCAGCAATAGAAATTGGGGTTGAATCTACTTTGTAGCCGTAAATAACTGCAGGAATGGCTCCCCCTTTTCTAAGTTGGGTTAATGTTGAACGATGCCCAGTTTCGCGCTTTGTAACACTTAATACTGTACTCATACTTCTTTATTCCCCTTCCAAGAAAATTATTTACGCCTCAACAATAATTCGTTGTAGGCTATGATAATACTTAGCTCTATTTGTTTAAGGTAGAGTAAATATTATTAAGACACATTATTATTATACCCCTTTGTGAGAAGGCTCACACATAAAACACTCATCTATTTCTTCGTCTTGATGAAATAGTGTCCAATTTATATAGAAAAGACCAATCTTCTCAAAGAGTAGATTGGTCTTATACTTACAATATTTATTAATCAAATAGAGTACTTACAGATTTATTTTCATAAACGCGAGAGATAGCATCCGCCATTAATTTAGCTACAGAAAGCTCTGTAATTTTTGGAGATTTTTTCTCGTCTGAAAGCTGAATTGTATTTGTCACCACTAATTCTTTAATAGCAGAGTTTTCAATACGTTCAATTGCTGGACCAGATAATACAGGGTGTGAACAGCAAGCGTAAACTTCTTTTGCACCAGCAGCACGTAACGCATCTGCCCCAATTGTAATTGTACCTGCTGTATCAATAATATCATCAATCAAGATTGCCACTTTACCATCAACATTACCAACAATGTTCATCACTTCCGCAACGTTTGGTTTCGGACGACGTTTGTCAATAATTGCAATCGGTGCTTTTAATCGTTCAGCCATTTTGCGAGCACGTGTTACCCCACCATGATCTGGTGAAACAATAACGATCTCATCTCCTGGAATACCTTTAGATTTGAAGTAATCAGATAGTAATGGTACTGCCATTAAGTGGTCGATTAGGATATCGAAGAACCCTTGGATTTGAGGTGCGTGTAAATCTAATACGATAACACGTGTTGCACCAGCAGTTTCAAGTAGGTTTGCCACTAATTTAGCTGTAATTGGCTCGCGCGCTTTTGCTTTACGATCTTGGCGTGCATAACCATAATAAGGCATTACAACGTTTACTGTACGAGCAGATGCACGTTTAACTGCATCTACCATAATTAAAAGCTCCATTAAATGTTCGTTTACAGGTGCAGAAGTAGACTGCACGATAAACACATCACAACCTCGAATACTTTCTTCAATGCTAATTTGAATCTCTCCATCACTGAAGTGCTTAACAGAAGATTTACCTAATTCTACGCCCATTTCCTGCGCAATTTCTTGAGCTAATGGATTATTAGAGTTAAGTGAAAATATTTTTAATTGTGAGTTTGCATAATGATACGGCATGATGGCCTCCTGTTTAGTTGATAATTATTTTGAATTTAATTTGCTTACATAATTCGGTTTGTTTTCTTGTCTTGCACGAGCTATGGCAAGTGCATCTTCAGGAACTTCTTTTGTAATTGTAGAACCTGCTGCAATAAATGAACCTTTTCCAACTTTCACTGGCGCTACTAAGTTAGTATTACATCCTACAAATACATCATCTTCAATAATTGTTTTGAACTTGTTTTTTCCATCATAGTTTACTGTAATGGAACCACAACCAATATTGACGTTACTACCGATCTCAGCATCGCCAATATAACTTAAATGTGAAACTTTCGAGCCATTATCTAGCTTGCTTTTCTTCACTTCTACAAAGTTACCAATTTTGACATGACTACCGATGTCTGAAAGTGGTCGAATATGAGCAAATGGCCCAATAGCAGTATCCTCTGCAATAGCGCTTTCACGGACAACTGAAGAATGTATAGTTGTACGATCACCAACGCGGCTATCTATGATTTGAGTGTTTGGCCCGATAATGCAATCTTCACCGATCACAGTAGCACCTTCAATCATTGAGCCAGGTTGAATCACCGTATCACGCCCAATAACTGCATCTGCACTAATATGCGTTGTTTCAGGATGGATAATTGTTACACCATTCCGCATATGCTTTTCGTTGATTCTTGTACGCATTAATGTCTCGGCTTGTGATAAAGCCACGCGATCGTTAACACCTAGTGTTTCTTCAAAATCATCAGTGACATATGCTTCAACAATATCACCTTGCTTTTGTAAAATTTCAATGACATCTGGTAAATAGTATTCACCTTGAGCATTATCATTTTTCACAAGCTTCAATGTTTCAAATAATAATTTGTTATCAAAGCAATATGTGCCTGTGTTTATTTCTTTTACTAATTGCTGCTCTGCTGAAGCATCCTTTTGTTCAACAATTTGCTCCACCTGTCCGTTACTGCCACGTAATATACGGCCATAGCCAGTTGGATTTTCAGCAATTGCAGTTAAAATAGTTGCTTTAGCATTCTTTGCTTGATGATGTTCGAATAGAGCTTGCATCGTTTCAGGACGAATTAGTGGTGTATCTCCACATACAACTAATGTTGTACCTTCTTCATTACCTAAAATGGCCTCTGCTTGTTGCACAGCGTGCGCTGTACCTAGTTGTTCAGCCTGCAGCACATACTCACTTTTATCACCAAGCTGTTGTTGCACTTTTTCAGCACCATGTCCGACAACCGTTACAATGCGATTCACATCTAACGTCTGAATATGATCCACCACATGTTGTACCATTGGTTTCCCACATACTGGATGGAGCACTTTATATAATTTGGACTTCATACGTGTACCTTGACCTGCAGCCAAAATGACAGCAAAAATATTGCTCATCTGTAAGTCCTCCAATACGCTCATTTTCTCTTATGACTATATAGCAAAATTCATCTATTTTCAAGGCATGTAGAGTTGACAAAAACATGAATTCCTAAATCCAATGCACCTTATGCTCGAATGTCATGAAGTATATCCTGAAATTGCTCATATTATCTTTTTATCAAAATAAAAAGAACCCTTCCAACTAGAAGAGTTCTTCCTATCTTTTTTACCGTAAGTTTGTAACATATCCTTAAAAAGTAAGTTATTTACTATTTATTACACACCGATTCCCTCTAATTCTTCTTCTTTACCAGCTTCCTCTATTTCACTAGAGTTATGATACTCGTTTAAAATGATCTCCTGAATTTTATTTCGAGTATCAGAATTAATTGGATGAGCAATATCTCTAAATTCCCCATCTGGTGTTCGTTTACTAGGCATAGCTACAAATAAACCAGTATTTCCATCAATGACACGAATATCGTGAACAACAAACTCATTATCAAGTGTAATGGAAGCAATCGCACGCATGCGACCATCCGTCTGTACCCGACGTAATCTCACATCAGTAACTTCCATTTTCTCACCACCTCTCTTCTTGGATGCCTAAATGAAAATATTATATTCTCAATTACCGAATATTTTCCTTTTCATAGTCTATCAAATTTTCTAAAAAATTTGAATACTTATTAGAATAATATTTTTTCTTATATACGTAATTTTTGACAATTGTTTGTCGGCGTAAAAAAACCCACTAAAAAGAATAAAGATTCTCTTTAGTGAGCTTAATAAGTTTTATTTATTTTACGATTGCGATTACTTCGATTTCTACTTTTACATCTTTCGGAAGACGGGCTACCTCTACAGCTGAACGAGCTGGTTTATGATCACCGAAATGATTTGCATAAACTTCATTCATCGCTACAAAGTCATTCATATCTTTCATAAAGACCGTTGTTTTTACAACATTATCTAAAGAAGTTCCAGCTTCCGCTAAAACAGCTTTTAAATTAGCAAATACTTGATTTGTTTGTACAGTTATATCGCCTTCCACTAAATCACCTGTAGCTGTTAATGGAATTTGACCAGAGCTATAAAACATTCCGTTAACAATAATACCTTGTGAATATGGTCCGATTGCTGCTGGTGCATTTGTTGTTGCTACTACTTTCATTTGTCATGTCCCCTTTTAGAAAAATAGTTACCTTCACTTAATGCAATTGTTCGATCTTTTTCATTAACTTCATGAAGCTTTACAAGTGAATAATAATCATCTACTAATGTTTCGTCCGCATGCTCAGCCTCCACAAGCACTGCAATGCCTGCTAACTGACAGTCAAACTCTTCTAAGAGATTTTTCATGCCATTCATAGTACCGCCGACCTTCATAAAGTCGTCAGTAATTAATACACGTTGTCCACTCTTCATGCTTCTTTTTGATAATACCATTGTCTGAATTCTTCTGGAAGAACCAGATACATAGTTAATGCTTACTGTAGAACCTTCTGTTACTTTACTATCTCTTCTCACAACAACCACTGGTACATTTAAATGTCTTGCAATGGCATGAGCGATGGATATCCCTTTAGTTGCTACTGTCATTATGACATCGATTTGTTGATCTGCAAAGGCCGAAGCAAAGACCTTTCCTACACGATTAATTAAATCTGGGTTTCCAAGCAAGTCCGTCATAAATAAGTAACCACCTGGTAACAATCGATCTGAATGTTCTAGCTCTGCTTTTAAATCTTGAATCACTAAACGTACTTCAGCCTCGGACATTTTCGGAATATACTTTACTCCTCCTGCAGCACCCGGCACTGTCATCAATAACCCGATTCCTTTTTCTTCGAATGTTTCTTTTACAATCGTTAAATCTTCACTAATGGATGACTTAGCAGATTGATATAGTTCTGAAAAATAAGTTAGCGGGATCAGCTGATGTGGATGTTCTAGTAAGTAGTACGTCATATCAACTAGTCGTTCACTACGCTTCCATTTCATGCGACCCTCTCCTAAACACGAATATTTATAGGTAAAATTAACACAAATTTGCGTTTCTAAGCAAGCGTATTTCGCTCACCCAAAATTCGTACTGCATAAACTTCCTCACAAAAACCACGTAAACCATTATAAATGCGACTTACACGAGCTTCACTATCCACTAGCCCAAATACAGTTGGACCGCTTCCACTCATTAGCGTGGCATCTGCCCCAAAGCGCTTCATTTGTTCCTTTAACATCACAACTTCTGGGTGTAGCTTAAATGTTACAGTTTCCAAAACATTTCCTAATGAAGAACATAATAGCTCATAATCTTTTGTCTCTATAGCTTGTATCATCTGCTGTGTATTGGGGTGTTGCAGTCCTTCAACCTTAAGACCCCCATAAACTTCTGCTGTCGACACACCAATTTTAGGCTTAGCTAGTACAACCCAACAATTAGGTGGAGCTGGTAATTCCTTTATTTTTTCGCCTCGTCCTGTAGCGAGTGCCGTGCCTCCGTAAACACAAAACGAAACATCCGAACCAATTTTAGCACCAAGTTCCGCTAATTCATCTATTGATAAACCTAAATCCCACAGTTCATTTAGCCCTTTTAATGTTGCAGCTGCATCACTACTACCTCCTGCGAGTCCTGCTGCTATAGGGATTTCCTTTTCAATCGTAATGGATACACCTTGTCTAATGCCATATGTATCTTTAATGAGACGCGCTGCCTGATAAGCAAAATTACGATGGTCATTTGGTACAAAATTATCTGTTGAAATTATTTGAATAACACCATCTTCTCGAGATTCAAGACTGATACGATCAGCTAAATCGACTGTTGTCATAACCATCTCCACTTCGTGAAAATTATCCGGTCTTTTATAAAGTACATCTAATGTTAAATTGATTTTTGCAGGCGCCTTTACATAAAGCATCTTTCTTCCTCCTTATAGCTACACGTATAAACAGTTCTTTTTTTCGCGCAAGATTATTCATTTTATTTTACCATATTGAGAATACGAAAATGGAAAAAAAGAACCGTTTACCCTATTCGGAGTAACGGCTCTCTCTCGTCAGTTGTATTTGTTGTGTCAGTAAGGATTTTCATCCCTGCTGAATGAAACTTTATAAGATGACTATTTTAGCAAAAACAGTCTACTTACGCTCTTGCTCACTACTTGCCCGTTCTGCCATTTCTATGGCACGTTTGACCATATTACCAGCATCACGAGCTTTTATGCCGCCCCAGCCTTCCTTTTGCACAACATCATAAAATCCAAGTTCTTTTGCGATCTCTTCTTTTAAACGAGGTGACATGATACCTTTTCTAGGCATATAAACTCCTCCTTTAACAACTGACGAATTTAGTATGCCCGTGAAAACGCAAAACACTCATGTATTTTTACATATACATGAGTGTTTCTAAAATATAGAAATAAGTACTAGAAACTATTTTGCGACAGCAGCCTTTGCTTCGTCTAAAAATGTAATCTCTACTGCTTCAGTTAAAATATCTGTGTAGCTATACGATACGCGCTTGCACGTATTGTCTTCTTGATCGAGCTCTACTACAAAGATGGCGCGATATGTCTCACGTAGTATCCCTGCACACTCAACCGTTTTCTTGCGACCACCGTTTGCTTTTAATTGCAAACGTTTACCCAAATGACAATCCAACGACTTTTTAATGTCCGCTAAAGTTTTTGGCATTTTCGCTTACACCTCACTAATAACAAGTATAAGCTAATGTCCCAAAAATGTCAACAAAATATAATATTTTATCAGCCTCTTATAAATCTTGTCAACTTATTTTTTATAAAAAAATATATATTTTTTTACATATCCGAAAAATTGTTAACAAAAATTTTTACTTTGCAAATACAGGATGCAGTGCATCAGCTAATTTCCCAAACTCTTGAATTGAAAGTGTTTCTCCACGGCGAGTTGGCTCAATATTTGCTAACTCTAATGCCTGTAAAATTTGATCCTTTTGTGCCTTTCCATTAGGTAAACCAGATTGCAGGTTATTATAGATTGTTTTTCTTCGCTGTACGAATGAAGCACGCGTTACAACAAATAAAAAATCCTCATCTATTACTTTTACTGGTGGTTCCTCATGCTTAATAAGGCGAATTACTGCAGAGTCGACGTTAGGTTGCGGCATGAAAACGGTTTTTGGCACTGTCATCGCAATATCTGCTTTCACGTAATATTGTATTGCAATTGATAAAGAACCATATTCTTTCGTCCCTGGCTTAGCTGTTATACGGTCTGCTACCTCTTTCTGCATCATCACAACAAAACCACGGATCGGTAATCGGTCATTGAGTAACTTCAGTAAAATTGGGGTCGTTACATAATACGGTAAATTTGCTACAACCATAATATCATCAATACCTGGCATCTCATCTGCAATTACTTTCTCCACATCTGCCTTAAGTATGTCAGAGTGAATAATAGACACATTATTATATGGACTAAGCGTATCTTCTAGTACAGGTAATAAACGTTGGTCAATTTCAAAGGAAACTACCTTTTTAGCGCTTCTCGCCAAATGCTCAGTTAATGCCCCAATCCCAGGACCAACTTCAATTGCGCCACTATTCTCAGTTAAATTGGCGTGACTCACTATATTTCTTAAAATGTTCGGGTCAATTAAGAAGTTTTGACCTAAACTTTTTTTAAATGAAAAACCATACTTTTTTAATATTTCTTGTGTTCGAATTGGTGTAGCAATATCCTTATGCATCATTTTCCTCCTGATCTAACTGTGCGATAGCCGCACCAAATTGCTCCTCTGTAATCTGAAACATTTTCAATCTTTTATGAAGTTGTTTACCATTTGTAGCACCTATATTTAAAATTTCCCCTAGTCTATCACGACGCTGCTTTGATTGTGGATGTCCAATTAAACGAGCAGTCATTAAATCTTCCAGTGTAATTACCGCTTCGTTTAGCAACTCATGTGTAGGGGTATAGACATGTTGTAGTGCTTCACGTATATCCTCATCAGCAGCATGCTCAATCCCTAACCCTTTACCGTTTTTAGCGATCGTTTTCGCTTTTGGTAAAAAGGCATGCTTCACCCCTTTTACACGCTCCTCGATAATGGCGCGTATTCGACGTCCTGGATAGTCTGGATCAGTAAATACGATAACTCCACGTTTTTCTTGGGCGTGCTGAATTCGCTTTAACGTTTCTTCAGAAATTGCAGATCCATTCGTTTCTATAGTATCTGCTTGTACAGCACGTTTAATAGCTGTCGTATCATCTTTTCCTTCAACAACAATAATTTCTTTAATTTGCAAAAAGGCTCCTCTTTTCTATCTACCTTATCTTCTGACCATTTTACAACTGCTCTATACGATTTGTACAGGAATACAAGGTTCAGATGAGCTTATCTTATTCAACTTTCTCTCTACATACCTACAACATCATTTGCTAAAAAAATAATAAAGAAGCCTTCCCGCCAGTCAAAACAGGAAAGCTCCATTTGTGAAAAACATTTTGATTAATTTTACAATTTTTTTAATTTAATACTTTAACGCGCACTTTCTTACGTCCCCAGTTACGTGCTTGGGCATCTGTTTGTACAAGTATGTCAATCTTATTACCCTTAATTGACCCACCAGTATCCCCAGCTATAGCAGTTCCATAGCCTTCTACCCAAACCTTTGATCCTAACTTAATAACAGAAGGGTCAACTGCGATCACCTTCAAGCCAGAATTTGAACGTAGGTTTATACCAGTTGCTGATGTACCAGTACAACCGTTGCAATATGGTGTATATGCTGTTGCCGTTACATAAAATTCTTTTCCGTTAGTAGGCTCTGCTGAACCACGTGACACAGTTGCTGCACTTGCAACAATTGTTTTTGTGCCTACAGCAACCACTTGTTTCTTCGGCTCTTTTAAAACTTTCTCAGATTGTAGGTTTTTTGCCACAACCTTACCGTTTTCTTTGACAACCTCATACGTACGAGAAATCGAACCCTTCTCGCCCGTTGCTACTACTTTTTGTTTCCCCTTTTGCAATGAAGCATCCTGCTTCTTTTCAACTGCGAAATCTAAAGAGTCTTCCACTACATCGATAACCTTTTCTACGCGAACTACTGTGATTTTACTCTCCGGAGTAATAACGTTCTCCAGGTTATTTTCGACACGATCGAATTCATTTAGCTGAATTCCTTGTTGTTTTAAAAAGTTAGCGACCGTAGTCGAAGTGGACCATACTTGTCTTTTATTTACGCCATCGACAAGCGCTACTTGAAACGCTTTTTGAATATCGATTTTGTTTTCTGCTCCTAGTTCAGTATCTAGACCTTGCGCTAAAGAGTCATGTTCAGATACTTTAATATTTGCTTCCTTCAAAATGTCCTTCACAAGTGTTTCAGTTGTCCAAACTTTTGACTGATTTCCATCAACTGAAATAGTTACTTCTTTTGCCTGTTCCCATGTAATTGCTAATCCATTAACAATTTTGGTGTTCAGAGAGGGTGAAATTTTGTCATGCTCTGCTATATCTATATTTTGATTTTGTAATAATTGTTCTACAGTTTTGGCATGTGTTGATACTTCGATTGTTTCTCCATTTGCTTCAAGCTTAACGGATTTTTTCGTACCTTGGTAAAGCACGAAAGAGATTACAGACACAAACAGGACAAGTGAGATAATTCTTATCACTGTTTGCTTACTCCTCAATGATCCTAAGAACAAGTTTTTCATGGAATTATTTGACATGAAAAAACGCCTCCTTAATACAAGGTTGGATTATACGGACTAGTTTTGGCACTGTCAACCCGAAAGTATTTCTCTGAAAATTGACTTCTTGTTTTTTGCCAACCACAAACCCTGTATTGGAGGCATCTAAGCTAGTTAATTGTCAATCCCAAAAAAATTTTTCGCATTGGCTGTAGTTGCTTGTGCAATTTCCTCAATTGTCAACCCTTTCAAACGTGCGATTTCCTCAGCAACTAAAGGCACGAAAGCGGGTTCATTGCGCTTACCTCGATGTGGATGTGGAGCTAAATAAGGAGCGTCTGTTTCAATCATCAAATGCTCAAGAGCTATTTCTGTAGCTACTTCCTTTGGTAGACGTGCATTTTTAAATGTCACTGGTCCCCCAAGACTAATCATAAAATTCATTGCTATACATTCACGCGCTGTTTCTACACTTCCACTAAAGCAGTGCATAACACCCCCTACGGATGCAGCATTTTCTTCACGTAAAATTTGTACAACATCACCTGTTGCATCCCTATTATGAATAACGATTGGTAAATTGATCTTTTGAGCTAATTGAATTTGCTTGCGAAAAAGTTCCTGTTGAACGTCTTTTGGAGACTTATCCCAATAGTAGTCCAATCCCGTTTCACCAATGCCAACTATTTTTGGATGTGAAGCTAATTGCTCAATCCACTCTAAATCTTGTTGAGTACAATCAATAGCGTCTACTGGATGCCAGCCAATGACACCGTAAACAAAATCATATTGCTCTATTAATTGCATTGTTCTCTCAATGGTTTTACGGTCGAAACCAATAACTACCATTCGTTCTACTTTAGCTTCAAGAGCTCTATCAATCACTTCTTGAAGATCTTCCTCATACTGATCTGCGTTTAAATGTACGTGTGTATCTATAAACATCTTCATTCTCCTAACATTGATTTTATTAAAATTTATTATTTCATATTTTTCGTGATCATTACAATTTCATTACAAACTATTCGACATTGTGACATTCCACTTAATCGACATTACCACAAGTAGTTCTTCGGGCCCATAAAACCAAGTTTTTCACGCATCGTAAATTATATCAAAATAATTTAATCCCGATTTCTCTAACAGATTTGAAAAGCCTGCTGAATAATTCATATTCAGCAGGCCTTCCTTAAGTTCATTACTTTACTTTTGCACCATTTTCAAGTTTAGGATCAACTGATGCTAATTTTAAATTTCCATCTTTCTCACCAGCTAAAATCATTCCTTGTGATATTTCACCACGTAATTTTACTGGTTTTAAATTTGCTACGACAATCACTTTTTGACCTATTAAATCATCTGGTGTATAAAATTTCGCTATACCTGAAACTACTTGACGTTGCTCATATCCTAGATCAACTTGTAGCTTTAATAATTTATCTGCTTTCGGAACAGTTTCACATGCAGTCACAGTAGCTACACGCAAATCAACTTTCATAAAATCATCAATAGTAATTTCAGGAATTTCTGGATTTTCTTCAGTTTTTGCTACCTTTTTAATTTCTTCATCCTGTGGTGTTTTCACAGACCCACGCATTTCCTCACGAATATAAGTAATCTCAACCTCATTTTCTAAGCGTGGGAAAATCGGTATCCCTTTTTCTACCACTTTAATGTTTGCTGGAATAGTATTGCCGAATGTTGCAATTGTATCCCATGCTAAGAATTTGTCATCTAATCCTAACTGATCGATCATACGTTTAGGAGTTGTTGTCATAAATGGTTGCAACATGACAGCGATTTGGTGTAAGCTTTCTGCCAAATTTCGCATAACTGCACCTAATTTTGGCTTGTCTGACTCTTCCTTTGCTAACACCCATGGTTGTGTCTCATCTATATACTTATTTGTGCGTGAAACAAGCGTCCATAAGTCAGCAAGAACGACACTAAATTGCATTTTTTCCATACTTTCTTCATATTTAATACGTACCGACTCAGCTTGCTCTTTTAAAGCTGCATCAAATTCTGTCGGTTGAAGATTTTCTGTCGGAATAATACCTTCAAAATATTTATTAATCATTGAAATTGTACGATTTAATAAGTTCCCTAAATCATTAGCCAGATCAAAGTTTGTACGTTCAATAAATGATTCTGGTGAAAATACCCCATCAGAGCCAAATGGTAATTCTCGTAATAGGAAATAACGTGTCGCATCTAGACCATAACGCTCGATTAACATTTCAGGATAAATTACATTGCCTTTTGATTTAGACATTTTACCGTCTTTCATCATAATAAAACCATGAGCAAATACCTTTTTCGGCAATGGCAAATCTAATGCCATTAAGAAGATTGGCCAATAAATCGTGTGGAAACGAACAATATCCTTGCCAACTACATGTACATCTGCTGGCCAATATTTATTGAATAATGATTCATCTTCTGATAGATAACCTAAGGCTGTAATATAATTCGTTAATGCATCAACCCATACATAAATAACATGCTTTGGATCTCCTGGTACTTTAATTCCCCAGTCGAAGGATGTTCTTGATACCGATAAATCCTCTAGCCCTGGTTTAATGAAGTTGTTAATCATTTCATTTTTTCGTGATTCTGGCTCAATGAATTCAAGGTTCTCTTCATAATAAGCTAATAAACGATCTGCATATTTCTTCATATTAAAGAAGTACGATTCTTCTTTAACCTTATGCACCGGACGACCACAATCAGGACAGTTCCCGTCAACTAGTTGAGTCTCAGTAAAGAATGATTCACACGGTGTACAGTACCAGCCTTCATATTCACCTTTATAGATATCACCATTATCTAAAAACTTTTGGAAAATCTTTTCGACAGCTTTCGTATGTCGATCCTGCGTTGTTTGAATAAAGTCATCATAAGAAATATCCATTAAACCCCAAAGTTTTTTCGCAGCATCGGCAATTTCATTTACATAATCTTGAGGATGTTTACCCGCTTCAGCTGCTTTTTCTTGAATTTTTTGGCCATGTTCGTCCATTCCTGTTAAAAAGCGTACATCATAACCTTTTAAACGTTTATAGCGTGCAATAGTATCAGATGCTACTGTTGTATATGCCGTACCAATATGAAATTTCCCACTTGGATAGTAAATGGGTGTTGTTATATAGAATGTTTTTTGTTGTTCACTCACAAGAACTGCCTCCATTGTTTTACAATATACTTTCTATTCTAACGAAGTACGAAATTCGTTTCAATGAAAGTTTATTAAACGCGAAAATTGTCGAATAATATATTTAATCCATTAAATGACTTAAATAAGAACCTTTTTTACTATTAACAAAAATATTTATTAAAAACCTTTTAAAAAAATTAAAATACCTGCATTCTTCTCAAAAATTTTTTTTAAAAACCATAATATTAGTGCATTAATTAATTGACGTTTATGGCATTACTTGGTATGATAACTATCAGACAAAGAAATAATGTCGAAATTTGACGAAATACCAATATAACTTTTATAAATTAGGAGGAAATCTATTATGAAATCAACAGGGATTGTTCGTAAAGTCGATGAGTTAGGTCGTGTAGTAATTCCTATCGAGTTACGCCGTACGCTAGGTATTGCTGAAAAGGACGCTTTAGAAATCTATGTGGATGATGATAAAATCATCTTAAAAAAATATATGCCTAATATGACATGTGCTGTTACTGGTGAAGTTTCAGATGATAACTTCCGTCTAGTTGGAGGCAAATTAATTTTAAGTCCAGAAGGCGCAGAAATGTTAGTTAAAGAAATTCAATCTAACTTAAAAAAATAATTAGTTTCTCACCTAAATCAAAACAGTGATTTAGGTGTTTCTGTTTATTAATATAACCAATTTCTTAACCCCTTATAATGTCCATGTCAGACCTTTCTATTTAAGGTTACTATTATTTACAATTATTATCAATTTAAAATTGTGTCTCAAAATTATTACTTTTCAACTTTTAAGTTTCGAGTCATTAACTAAATAAAAATAAAGAGCTACCCTAATAAGGTAACTCTTTACTATTATTCACTATGATATTCATTATAAACATCTCGCTTTGCCACTTGCCTTAACTTAGCTACTTCTTTAATGGCTTCTTTTGAAGATACATTCGATTGATTGATAATGAAATCAACATGTTCAACAATGGACATGTTTTGCCAATAGGCTTCTTCATGATCTTCCTCTTCTACACAGCTATTGCCTTCAAGAACAATACAAAACTCTCCTCGTATTTCTTCAGTTTGTGACCATTCTACAGCTTCAGACAAAGTACCTCGTAAAAACTCTTCAAACTTCTTTGTCAGCTCTCGAGCTAAAACAATACGACGTTCCCCGAGTATAGCTTCCATATCTTTTAATGTATCCTTTAAGCGATGTGGTGCCTCATATAGTAAAATCGTTTCTTGGCGTTTTTTTAATTGTTCTAATTGCTGGCGACGTTCCTTTTTTCCGCGATTCAAAAATCCATAAAAGAAAAATGGCTGTGGCGATAACCCAGATGCAATTAATGCTGAAATTGCTGCATTAGGCCCTGGCACTGGTACAACAGAAAAGTTTTGGGCAATTGCTTTTTCCACTATATCTGCACCTGGATCAGAAATACAAGGTAAACCTGCATCACTTACTAATGCAATTGTTTTTCCTTCTTGTAGTAATGTTAATAATTTTTCTCCACCTACGGCTATATTATGCTCATGGTAGCTGATTAGTGGTGTGTCAATCTCAAAGTAGTTACAAAGCTTTTTGGTGTTTCTAGTATCTTCTGCAGCGATAATATCTGCTTCTTTTAAAATGCGAAGTGCACGCACACTCATATCCTCTAAATTACCAATAGGTGTTCCTACCAGATATAAACAACCTGTCTGATCGTGTATTGTACTTTTTTGTGATTTCACGATTCACCCCTCCTTATATAATTAATTTTCTGTGTTCTTGTTAATTGCTTAAAGGCATATTCAGCACGCATTGCTTCTTGCTTTGTCTCGAATATTTCTTTGTAAATACATTTCACTGGACCTCTAGCTCTTGTATATTTTGCTCCTTTACCAGCGTTATGTACAGCAACACGTTTTTCTATATTATTTGTATACCCTGCATAAAGAGTTTGATCAGCACACTCTAACACATAAAAGTAGTGATTATTGCTCTTTTCCATAAAGAATTTCTCTCACTTCTGTCGTGTATTCATTATTGGCATCATAAACATACAACGGCGGCAGAATTTTTAAATCAGGCTTTCCATCTTTTATTCCTTCTATTAATAATGTATTAGCCTCTTTCCCTTCTTTCGGATAAATGAGCTGCATCCGTTTAGGCTCTAAGCGATTTGCTCGCATAGCTGTCACAATATCTAATAATCGCCCAGGTCGGTGAACAAATGCGGCCTTGCCCCCTTGCTTTAATAATTTACTTGCGGATTGAATCGCTTCTTCCAATGTTAAATACAATTCATGGCGTGCAATGGCATGATGCTCACTAAGATTTTTATCACTCGCTTCATGTGCTAAAAAATAGGGTGGATTACAGGTAACCACATCATACTTTTCAATGCCAAGTTGTTTTGGTATTTCTTTAACATCTCCAAGAATCATTTGAATTTGCTGTTCTAGCTGATTGTAACGGATACTTCTCTCTGCCATCTCAAATAAACGTGGCTGAATTTCTACGCCTGTTATCTGTCCCTTTGTACGTGCGCTTAAAAAAAGTGGAATCACACCATTTCCTGAGCATAAATCAACGATTTTTCCCTTATGATAAGGAATACTGACAAATTTCGAAAGCAATACTGCATCTAATGAGAACGAAAAGACAGAGGGACTTTGAATAATACGTAAATTCTCAGCCAACAAATAATCTAACCGCTCGTCACCTTTTAGCCATTTTTCCATGCTTACTCCTCCTACGCTACAAAACAAAAGACTGACACCACCGTAGCGGGAATCAGCCTTTTATTACACATTTTGTTTATTTAAAAATGATAGACAGAACAGACAATCCTCACCCTTACGTGAACTTCCAAAATGAACATGGCAAACATGGAAGCCCTCTTGGTAGAGGCGAGCTAAGTTATCATATCCCTCACCAATATCTAGCGGACTCTCTTTCTTTACTTCAGCAGCTTGTACGGAGTTTGTATTAGAAAGTAGTTCTTCTAGACGTGTACGTAGGTGATGATTTTCTGTTTCAAGCGCCTTATGCTCTTCCATCATTAACGCTACAAATTGTTTCAATGCACCAAATTGCTCCTGCATTGCTTCGAGCTGTTGTTCGAACTCCATAACGGTATCTAAGAAATTACGGTCCTTCACCCAAGCCACCTCGTTAAATTCTCTATCTTAAATAAGATTTTTTTCGCATGCTAGCAGTTCTTCTAGTGTATACTCAACTGTGCGTTCCTGCTCATGTAAATATACTTGAATAAGTCTTTCCAGCACATTTAGCCCTACTACTTTCCCACGGCCATCTGGTGTCATTGTTATCTCACCAACATCTGGCATGCCCTCTTTTGCTTCTTCATATTCATCATTTTCATACTTTAAGCAACACATTAAACGTCCACAAAGGCCAGATATTTTTGAAGGATTTAATGATAGGTTTTGATCTTTAGCCATTTTAATCGAAACGGGCTCAAAATCACCCAAAAATGTGGAACAACAAAGCATTCTACCACATGGACCGATACCACCTAAAAGCTTGGCTTCATCACGCACACCAATTTGACGAAGTTCAATACGTGTTCTAAAAACCGAGGCTAAATCTTTTACTAGATCCCTAAAATCAACTCGTCCTTCAGCTGTAAAGTAAAAAATAATTTTATTACGATCAAATGTATATTCAACATCTACAAGTTTCATTTCTAAATTATGCTCTATAATTTTAGTACTAGCGAGCTCAAATGCACGCTTTGATTCCGCTGCATTTTCCTCTACTTGTATACGATCACGATCATCTGCTGGTCTAAGTACTTGTTTTAGTGGTAATACAACATCATTATCACCCACAACTTTTTGAGGGACAACTACTTTTCCATACTCTACACCGCGGGCTGTCTCTACAATAACATATTGACTATCCTCTAGTAGAAATGATGCCGGATCAAAATAATATATTTTACCCGCCTTTTTAAAGCGGACTCCTACTACATTATACAAATGTATATCCCTCCTGCAGATTTAGCATTAACTGCTCCATCAATAACGTCCTATTCATGTTACGCTGTAAAGAGGCGCGTGCTTGTAAAATAGATTCCATCTGATTTGATAATCTTTCATAAGTGGAATATAACGCAACTTCTTTAAATAGTGGTAACATGTCTGGATAAGTACAAGCTGCCTCGGGATTAGCTTTTATTGACACTATATCACGGTAAGCAAATAGTAGTAAATCCAATGCTTGCTCCATCTCGCTTTTTTCTTTAAAGTGAGGCAACCACTCTTCATGCACAATAAGCAATGCTTCATGTACATTTTGCCGAATGGCCTCTACTAATTTTAACACTGTTTTTCGAGCGAGTGCAAACTGCTCATCATTTGCTAAAAATATCGCTGTTTCGAGCTCATTTGTCATCATGCTTACTGTTGAGGCCATTGAATGTGAAATATTATTTTCCTGTAAATGCTTCAACAAAACATGACGTGGCATTTTTTGAAATTTGATATGTTGACAACGAGAACGGATAGTTGGAAGAATTGACTGCATTTGCTCAGTTAGTAATATGGCAGTTACTTCTCCTTCTGGCTCCTCTAAAAATTTAAGTATCATATTTGCAGAGGCTGTATTAAGACGGTCTGCATGATGAAGCACATAAATCTTACGTCCTTCTTCTACACCCACCATTTTCATTTCTCCGATGAGTTCTCGCATCTGATCAATTTTTATGAATTGACCATCTGGATAAATTTGATGAATATTTGGATGATTTCCCGAATCTACACGTTTGCAATTTCGACATGTTTCACATGGAACATTTCCACTTGGTTGCTCACATAACATTAATTTGACAAAAAAGTGCATAATATCTGCCTTGCCTGTCCCTTTTTCGCCATCAAAAATATATGCATGTGCTAATCTATTCTTGTCAAATATTGTTTGAAGCTGCTTCATTACGACTGGTTGCAGTGTGAGTAGCTCTTCAACATTCTTGGCCATACATTTAAATTCCTTCCTGTCTCTACAACAAAAGGTGATACTTTCTTGCACTCTTGTAAAGATTACAGTTGTTTACTTTATGGCGAGTAGCCACATCAACATTTGAAAAAAGCCCGCGCCTAAATGAGAACGAGACACGGGTTTTACATATATAAATTAATTAGTAAGCCTTTAATTTCACCGATTTTATCAAGAAGATCTATTGCTTCTTTTTCTTCGTCTAAGAGATCCTGTGCAAGCTCGACAAGACGTGTATCAATGGTTTCAATGATTTTCAGACGTCTTCCTTCACCAAAACGATTCCAGGTATGTGATTGTTTTAACTCCATACCATGTTCTACTGTCTCTTGTAGAAATCGTTTAACAAGCATTTTAAACCTAGCAAGTTCTCGTAAATTACGTGATCTAGCTACTCGGTCCCCTGCAGTAGATATATCTCCTAACAAACGCGTGAGTTGTTCTGTTTGCAGCTTATTACCTTGCTTGACGACCATATCTCCAAATCGGTTATTTTGATTATTATTTTGTAGTGGCTCTTTGCGATTTGTATTTAACCCGACACGTATATCTTGATTAATCTTCAAGCTGGTTTCGCCCCCACAATTTTCATCTATTTCTCCTACGCATAATCGATTTTAAATAAAATGTTTAATAGTAACAAATAATCAATGATTTAGCTTCGGAGGCTACTTTTTAAAAATGATGGAATTGTTCAATCGGTAAAACAAATACGGTAGCTCCTCCCACCTCTACCTCCACAGGGTAAGGTATATAGGAATCAGCATTTCCTCCTAACGGAGAAACGGGTGCAACCATTTGCTCTCTTGCCCGACAATTATCCCGAATAATATCTAAAAGTTTGGGTATGAGAGAGTCTTCAGTTCCTATAAGAAATGTCGTATTTCCTGAACGTAAAAATCCTCCTGTGCTCGCTAATTTAGTTGCGCGAAACTGATTTTTCGTTAAAGCATTTGATAAGCGGCTGCTATCCTGATCTTGCACTACAGCTACGACTAACTTCATTCGCACTCACCCCTTTTATAAAATTCGCCTAGATAGATTTCAATTCTATACTTAATCTTAGTTCATCTGTTGAACTAGAGGAACATCATCATGTTGATACAAAAACTCTATAAGAAAGTTTTAAAAAAGACATCTACAAGGTTCCCTAAACACATAATGTATCTTACACGAAGGTGTGTCTGACCTAATAGGTACTTCGACAAATGTTGCCCTCCTAGTGAAGATAAATTAATGGATAGTATCATTATATCACATTGTTGTAGACAACTTCATGCATTTACTGCATTGCTTCCAATAATAATAACCATACATCTTCAACAACATTTTTAATATCTTGATCTGCATTGACTACACGTATTCGCTCTGGGTACTGCTCTACTAATTGTAAATATCCTTCACGTACCTTCTGATGAAACGGCAAGCTTTCAACATCTAAGCGGTTTACTTCTCGATTGCCAGTTGCATGAATACGCGCTAAGCCAACCTCTGGAGCAAGATCAAATAGTATGGTCACGTCAGGTAATTTCTTCCCAATAGCAAATTCATTAATAGAAAGCACCTCATTAACACCTATACCTCTTGCATATCCTTGATAAGCTAAAGAGGAATCGATAAAACGGTCACATATCACTAACTTCCCTGCATCTAAGGCAGGACGTACTTTCTCAAAATAATGCTGGCTTCTTGCTGCAGCATATAACAATGCTTCTGTTCGTTCATCCATAGCAGTATGTGCAGGATTCAAAATAATCGTTCTTATTTTTTCTGCAATCTCAATTCCACCTGGTTCTCTTGTTGCTAGAACTTCAATATTAATTTTTTTTAATCGCTCTGCTATCATTTGAATGACCGTTGTTTTTCCTGCTCCCTCTGGTCCTTCAAATGTAATAAATAAATTGCTATTCATGCTGTTATTGCCTCCAACTATTTAATAACCTGAATCTTTTTTTCTGCTAAACGATGATTCCCCTGGAATGTTGCACCTGCTGCTAGTAGCTCTTCCAATTGACTTAACTTAGCTACTGTTATTCTTTCTCCTGGTACTAATAATGGTATACCAGGTGGATAAGGAATGATCATATTCGCTGAAATTCGCCCCATTGTACGCATATATGGTAACCATTCTTTCTTTAATGATGCAACCTCATTAAAGGTATATATAGGCTCAGTAATCGGGACAAAATGATAGGCTGTTTGAGAAGCCGTTATGCTATCTGTTTTAGCTGTGTTTAATAGCGTTGTTATGGCCTCTTTTATACGAACCCTGATTTCAGCAAATGGGTAGGTATGTCCCTGCTTCAGCAAAGGTAACACAAATAAAACCTGATTGGCATCTGCAAGTTCCCCATATACATGCTTTGCCTCTAATGCCTCCTGTAATTGAAAGCCACTATAACCATTAACACGTAGCAATACTTTAAGTGGATCATCTACTTCAATTACTTCTAATGATCCAATTGCTCGTAATGCATCTACCCATTGATTCTTTTTTTCTATTATATATGCCCCATCACTCTCCATATATGTCTGTACATAATAGCGAGCATCATCTAATGATGCTAATAATAAGTAAGATGGACTACTAGATTGTAACATGCGTAAGTAATGATGTATTTTGTCAGCCTCTATCAATTCCGACTTAACATGCATAAAAGAGGCCATCGTCATAGCAGGTAAAGTTTTATGAGCTGATTGAACAACAACGTCTGCACCAAGTGTCAATGCGGATGGCTGAAATAGCGTACATGCATTAAAATGAGCGCCATGTGCTTCATCCACCAATACAGGTATTCCCTTCTCATGACAATAAGCAATTTGTTGCTGTATTTCATTCGAAGTCATCCCATAATAAGTAGGATATGTTAACACTACTGCTTTCGCCTCTGAATAATTTTCTACGGCTTCTTTTAAATCTCTATAAGTTACATGTGTCGCCGACATTGTCCGTTCATCCCACAGCGGCGACACAAAAATTGGCTTAGCCCCAACAAGTTCAATAGCATGGAAAATTGATTTATGTGCATTACGCTGAACTATAATGGTATCGTCTTTGTTACAAGTAGCATAAATCATTGCTAAATTTCCAACAGTAGACCCTCCTACCAAAAAGAAACTCTTCGTTGCTCCATATGTATCTGCCAATAAATTCTCGGCTTCTAATATCATTTCCTCAGGGTAATGTAGATCATCTAATCCAGATAATTCAGTTACATCATAACGCATAACATCTTTAAATGCTTGCGGAAGGTGAGACAGTTCACCATGCTTATGACCTGGGACATGAAAAGAAATATTTTGTTGCTGTCGAAAACGTTCTAACCCTTCTATAATTGGTTTTTTCTTATGCAAAACATACACCCATTTTCGTTAGATTCTCCTTTAATTATACGAAATTATAAGGAGAGAAAAAAGCTATCCCTCCGCATGGTAATCCACTTTTTATTTAGTAACAAACCTTTTCATCAAAGTTAATCACAGCTTGATGTCATTATCGTTGACGCCTCACTCAAAAAAAGAGTCATCTATACCTAAACCATCATTTTTGTAGCAATAAGAGTTGCTTATTAAAATAAAACCGATTATTGCTGTTATCTGTAATAATCGGTTCACCACTTATTTTCATATAACTAGTCTTGTAATGCTTGAATGGCCATTGCTTCCACTAATTGCTCAATCAACCCAGGTACAAAATTATCTAATACTGGATTCATCATTCCTGCTAAAAATCCACTTGCTTTCATTGTTAAATTACCAGTCAGTTGTGGTGATTCATTTTGATTTTGTATGATTTCAAAAGAACCATTACCATTTATAGGATCAGATAAACCCACTAAATCAAACTGTATTTGATGAGCATCTGAATTGTTTACTTTAAGTTTTACTTTAACAGCTTTCTGAATTATACCAAAGTCTCCTTGGAAGACCCAGATCATATCGTCTTCATTTAGTAATTCGTGATGTAAGTAACCTGGTATTAAAACAGCCCATTGTTCCTTATTATGAATAAAACCCTCTAATTTATTTTTCTGTATATTGATTACCTTACTATATTGTCCTGTTGCCATTCCATTGCACCCCTTTGAATATTTTGATCACTCTATTAAACTTTAACATTTTCTAGATTTCAAAACATACAAAAAAACCACTGATTTCTCAGTGGTTACTTTTCTGCCTAGCGACGTCCTACTCTCACAGGGGGAAGCCCCCAACTACCATCGGCGCTAAAGAGCTTAACTTCCGTGTTCGGTATGGGAACGGGTGTGACCTCTTTGCCATCATCACTAGACTTTTTATTTAATTGAAAGATTTATTCTTTCAAAACTGGATAAACGGTGCATTGAATGTTTCAAACTTTTTTGGTTAAGTCCTCGATCGATTAGTATTCGTCAGCTCCATGTGTCACCACACTTCCACCTCGAACCTATCTACCTCATCGTCTTTGAGGGATCTTACTTACTTGCGTAATGGGAAATCTCATCTTGAGGGGGGCTTCATGCTTAGATGCTTTCAGCACTTATCCCGTCCACACATAGCTACCCAGCGATGCCTTTGGCAAGACAACTGGTACACCAGCGGTGTGTCCATCCCGGTCCTCTCGTACTAAGGACAGCTCCTCTCAAATTTCCTACGCCCACGACGGATAGGGACCGAACTGTCTCACGACGTTCTGAACCCAGCTCGCGTACCGCTTTAATGGGCGAACAGCCCAACCCTTGGGACCGACTACAGCCCCAGGATGCGATGAGCCGACATCGAGGTGCCAAACCTCCCCGTCGATGTGGACTCTTGGGGGAGATAAGCCTGTTATCCCCGGGGTAGCTTTTATCCGTTGAGCGATGGCCCTTCCATGCGGAACCACCGGATCACTAAGCCCGTCTTTCGACCCTGCTCGACTTGTAGGTCTCGCAGTCAAGCTCCCTTGTGCCTTTACACTCTACGAATGATTTCCAACCATTCTGAGGGAACCTTTGGGCGCCTCCGTTACCTTTTAGGAGGCGACCGCCCCAGTCAAACTGTCCGCCTGACACTGTCTCCTGCCCCGCTAAGGGGCATGGGTTAGAATTTCAATACAACCAGGGTAGTATCCCACCGACGCCTCCTTCGAAGCTGGCGCTCCGAGATCTCTGGCTCCTACCTATCCTGTACAAGTTGTACCAAAATTCAATATCAGGCTACAGTAAAGCTCCACGGGGTCTTTCCGTCCTGTCGCGGGTAACCTGCATCTTCACAGGTACTATAATTTCACCGAGTCTCTCGTTGAGACAGTGCCCAGATCGTTACGCCTTTCGTGCGGGTCGGAACTTACCCGACAAGGAATTTCGCTACCTTAGGACCGTTATAGTTACGGCCGCCGTTTACTGGGGCTTCAATTCGCAGCTTCGCTTGCGCTAACCACTCCTCTTAACCTTCCAGCACCGGGCAGGCGTCAGCCCCTATACGTCACCTTACGGTTTTGCAGAGACCTGTGTTTTTGCTAAACAGTCGCCTGGGCCTATTCACTGCGGCTCTCATGCGCTTGCACGCTCAAGAGCACCCCTTCTCCCGAAGTTACGGGGTCATTTTGCCGAGTTCCTTAACGAGAGTTCTCTCGCACACCTTAGGATTCTCTCCTCGACTACCTGTGTCGGTTTGCGGTACGGGCACCTCTCACCTCGATAGAGGCTTTTCTTGGCAGTGTGAAATCAGGAACTTCGTCCATACGGACTCGCCATCACAGCTCAACGTTACAGTGTGCGGATTTGCCTACACACACGCCTTACTGCTTGGACGCGCACAACCAACGGCGCGCTTACCCTATCCTACTGCGTCCCCCCATTTCTCAAACGGTGAGGAGGTGGTACAGGAATATCAACCTGTTGTCCATCGCCTACGCCTATCGGCCTCGGCTTAGGTCCCGACTAACCCTGAGCGGACGAGCCTTCCTCAGGAAACCTTAGTCATACGGTGGACGGGATTCTCACCCGTCTTTCGCTACTCATACCGGCATTCTCACTTCTAAGCGCTCCACCAGTCCTTCCGATCTGACTTCAACGCACTTAGAACGCTCTCCTACCACTGACATCGTAGATGTCAATCCACAGCTTCGGTGAATCGTTTAGCCCCGATACATTTTCGGCGCAGCGTCACTCGACCAGTGAGCTATTACGCACTCTTTAAATGATGGCTGCTTCTAAGCCAACATCCTGGTTGTCTGTGCAACGCCACATCCTTTTCCACTTAACGATTACTTTGGGACCTTAGCTGGTGGTCTGGGCTGTTTCCCTTTTGACTACGGATCTTATCACTCGCAGTCTGACTCCCGTGTATAAATATCTGGCATTCGGAGTTTGTCTGAATTCGGTAAACCGGGATGGCCCCCTAGTCCAAACAGTGCTCTACCTCCAGTATTCTCATCACGAGGCTAGCCCTAAAGCTATTTCGGAGAGAACCAGCTATCTCCAAGTTCGATTGGAATTTCTCCGCTACCCACACCTCATCCCCGCACTTTTCAACGTGCGTGGGTTCGGGCCTCCAGTAAGTGTTACCTCACCTTCACCCTGGACATGGGTAGATCACCTGGTTTCGGGTCTACGACCACGTACTACTTCGCCCTATTCAGACTCGCTTTCGCTGCGGCTCCGCCTTCTAAAGCTTAACCTTGCACGTAATCGTAACTCGCCGGTTCATTCTACAAAAGGCACGCTATCACCCATTAACGGGCTCTAACTACTTGTAGGCACACGGTTTCAGGATCTCTTTCACTCCCCTTCCGGGGTGCTTTTCACCTTTCCCTCACGGTACTGGTTCACTATCGGTCACTAGGTAGTATTTAGCCTTGGGAGATGGTCCTCCCGGATTCCGACGGAATTTCACGTGTTCCGCCGTACTCAGGATCCACTCAGGAGAGAACGAACTTTCGACTACAGGGCTTTTACCTGCTCTGGCGGACCTTTCCAAGTCGCTTCATCTAACTCGCTCTTTTGTAACTCCGTATAGAGTGTCCTACAACCCCAAGAGGCAAGCCTCTTGGTTTGGGCTCTTCCCGTTTCGCTCGCCGCTACTCAGGGAATCGATTTTTCTTTCTCTTCCTCCAGGTACTTAGATGTTTCAGTTCCCTGGGTCTGCCTTCAAGACGCTATGTATTCACGTCAAGATACTACGCGATTAAACGTAGTGGGTTCCCCCATTCGGAAATCTCCGGATCAAAGCTCACTTACAGCTCCCCGAAGCATATCGGTGTTAGTGCCGTCCTTCTTCGGCTCCTAGTGCCAAGGCATTCGCCGTGCGCCCTTAATAACTTAACCAAGTTATTAAGCCTATAAAAAACTTAAAAAAATAAATGTGTTTGTTACAATTTCAATGTCGTTTTATCCAGTTTTCAAAGAACAAGTTTTGAAGTGTTTCATTCAAATAGAATGAACCTTCAAAACTGAACGCAAAACGTAATCTTACAAACCCAAGGTTTGTATTCCGAAATAATCCTTAGAAAGGAGGTGATCCAGCCG
>NZ_CP154860.1:2692500-4710018 GCF_039614735.1 Lysinibacillus sp. BS3
CAGACGGTTTGACAAGGCGAGAAATGTACATAGCGGTTGCCTCACCCTCGATTGTTGAATTTGTAGCTAAAATAAGTTCTTGGACACTTTCATCTTGCAAGCGCACTAGCAAAGAAGCAACATTAATGTCTTCTGGACCAATACCATCCATTGGTGAAATTGCTCCTTGAAGTACATGGTACATACCGTTGTAGTCACGCATTTTTTCCATTGCAATCACATCTTTTGTATCTTGTACAACACAAATAATAGAATGATCTCGCTGCTTATCTGTACATATGTGACATGGATCTACATCTGTTATATTGCCACAAACAGAACAGTAGCTTAGGTTTCGTTTAGCATCAATCAGTGCTTTAGAGAAAGATAATACATCATCTTCCTTCATTGTTAACACAAAAAACGCCAGACGAGCCGCAGTTTTCGGCCCGATACCTGGCAATTTCATAAAACTATCGATCAATTTAGATATTGGTTCTGGGTAGTACATATGAATACCTCCTAGAATGGAAGGTTTAAGCCTTGCGTGAATTTACCCATAGTTGAGTTTGTTTTTTCTTCTACTTTTTTCAACGCTTCATTTGTTGCAATAACAATTAGGTCTTGTAGCATTTCTATGTCTTCTGGGTCTACTACAGATTCATCCAGATTTACTGAAACTACTTCACGCTGACCAGAAACTGTTACTTTCACCATACCGCCGCCTGCAACACCTTCGAATTGCTCAGCATTTAAAGCTTCTTGTGCCTCCATCATTTCCTTTTGCATTTTTTGCATTTTTTTCATCATACCTTGCATATTTCCCATTCCACGCATAAATGTTTCCTCCTAAAAATTTAATCTTCAATAATTTCAACAAAATCTTTACCAAAGAGCTTTTCAGCCTCAGTCACAAGTGGATCTTGTGAAGCAAGAGGTTGGGCATCATCGATAAATGGTTCTTCTGGCATTTCTGCCGGTGGTGGCTCTAATAATTCTTCTCCATGCTCTGATTCAGACTGTGATTTCTTTTGCTGCAGACCATGATCACGAATAAACTCTTCACGCATTTTTAACCATGATTCTTCTGGTATGCATAGCATCTCGTACATTGTACCAGTTTGCCCTGCAATTAATTGTGTAAAGTGAGCCTTTAAAGACTGGTTGTCGGCAACCATCTGACAATGAATATCATACTTGAATTTTAACACAAAAGCACTTGAAGATGCCGCAACAGGTTCGGCTTCTGCTAAAAGAGCAGATTGTGATTTTTGCATTTGACTTAAGGCTTGCGCCCAAATGGACTTAATGCGTTGCACATCTTGCTTTGTGGCATCTTTCAGCACTTCCTGAATACGACCTGTAGGTGCTTTATAACCATTCGGACTTTTAGCTCGGGGCCGTTGCTCTTTTTGTGCTGTCGGCGTTTGCACAGGAGTCCCCGTTTGCAGTTGTAAGGATAGTTGCTGAACCAGCTGTTCAAGAGCCACAATTTTTTGAGTGAGATCAGGGTTTTCTCCCATTTCATTTGTAGTCACCGTTTGATGGGCTATCCCTCCTGAAAACTGTACCATTTTAAGCAAAGCCGTCTCTAAATAAATTTTTGTATGGTGAGAGAAACGCATCTCTTGCTGTGTTTTTGCAAGTATATCAATATACCCATAAAGCATATTTGGTGCAAATTCGTGTGCTAAAGTGAATACACGTTCCTCAGGAGATACAAGCTCTAAAAGTTCAGCTAAATCATCACTTGTTTGAAGTAATAATAAATCGCGGAAAAATGTAATTAAATCCTCTGAGAGCCGCAAAGGGTCCTTACCGTCAGCTATAAGTTGCTCTAAAAGGGCAAGCATTTGCGCAACATCTTTTACTTTAAGTGCCTCCGCTAGATCATAAAAAACATCCTGACTAATAGAACCTGTAACTAATAACGTATCCTCAAGTTTTAATTTTTCGCCACTAAAAGACACAACTTGGTCCAATAAGCTTAAAGCATCACGCATTCCCCCTGCGGCTGATTGTGCAATCACCTTTAAACCTTGTTCTTCATATGGCAAGTCAATATCTTCCAAAACAACCTTCATACGTTCAATAATATCATTAGTAGAAAGTCGTTTAAAATCAAAACGCTGACAACGAGAAATGATCGTAGCAGGCAATTTATGAGGCTCTGTAGTTGCTAAAATAAACACAGCATGAGGAGGTGGTTCTTCCAACGTTTTTAAAAGAGCGTTAAAAGCGCTTGTAGAAAGCATATGCACTTCGTCTATGATGTACACCTTATATCTACTGCTTGCGGGAGCAAAACGAACCTTTTCTATGATATCCCTAATCTCTTCAACACGTGAATTTGAGGCTGCATCAAATTCAATTACATCTGGATGAGAACCATCTGTAATACTCATGCATGTAGCACATTCATTACAAGGCTCTTTCGATGGTGCATGTTCACAATTCAAGGCCTTCGCAAAGATTTTAGCAGTACTTGTTTTCCCTGTACCACGGGGCCCAGAAAACAAGTAAGCGTGTGTTGTTTTATTTGCTAGGAGAGCATTTTGTAGCGTTCTTTTGACATGTGTTTGACCAGACATTTCTCGAAAAGATTGTGGTCGATACACACGGTAAAATGCTTGATACGTCACTGATTTCCTCTCTCCTTCTCCATTTAATTGAATAGTTTTATTATAGCATTTGCAGCATTATATAGAAAATGAAGATGCTAAATTTAAAATAAAAAAGCATCCGCCTATAATAGACGGATGCTTTGAATTGGCAATTTAATGCCGTGCACCTTTCCTTGACAGCCGCACATAAGCGTTACTCTTGTCGTTAGCTCAGATTAGGCAACCCCGCGGCACATGAATAAGACCACTTAATGCTGCTTCCTTCCGGACCTGACATGGTTCATGGGTATCCATTGCGCAGGACCCAATCGTCAACACTACGTGCAAAAGGCAGACCAAACAATACGGACAGCCTCGAAAAAGGAATTCAGTCTCGCTAGAGCGGATTGCGAGTTACAGGACACCGCTACCTTCCCACCTAGCACGGCAATAACTAGTATACTGACTGTTTGTATAAAATGCAACTTAATGCACAAATTATTTATTTCTAAGTGACAATTTAAACATTATATATTTTTTCAAAAATTATCTTGACGTTCGTTTCTAGTTATGATAAATTTATTTTTGTCGATAAGACAGTAAAGCAATATAACATGGAGGTATACCCAAGTCTGGCTGAAGGGATCGGTCTTGAAAACCGACAGGCGGGTAACACCGCGCGGGGGTTCGAATCCCTCTACCTCCTCCAGTTTTAAATTTTCGACTACGAATGTAGCCGTTTTTTTTTGCCCAAATTGTATGTATTACTTGTTAGATACCACTTCCGCCTCGGTTGTGGTATTTTTTATTATATCAATGATGGGAGGTTGTTGAATTGCAATCGAAATTACTTATGACGCGTGCTTCCCTTACTTGGATTTTCATTATTGCTGTTATGACCGCAATAGGTAGTGAAATTAAAATTATGCCTTTTGCTAATACAACTTTCCGTTTTGGTTTAGGAACCATTGTCTTCTTTTTATGCACATTAATTAAACCTACACCAATTATTTTAGCCGGTGTAGCTACCAGTATTGTGACAACTATTTTTCGGGTTATTAATTCGACATTACATGATGTTCCGATTGCCGAGAGTATATTTAACCATTTACCAGCTGGTTTATTTTATGTATTGTTTGCAGTATGCCTGCAAATTTTAGATATTCAACAATACAGAGAAAAACCACTAAAACTTGGTTTACTCGTTGCTTTTAGTGAGGTTATCAGTAATTTAGCTGAACAAATTTTCCGCTTTTTTGTCCAAACATATACTTTTTTATTTCTCCATGATCTCTTGATCCTATTAGCAGTGGCATTATTACGAAGCTTTTTTGTAGTAGGGATTTACAGCTCTATTTTGATAGCTGAACAAAAAAAACAGGTACAAGAAATGCTGAATATTGGATCTGATCTCTATGTGGAGACACTATATTTAAAAAAATCAATGAATCATATTGAAACAATTACAGGTAGTGGTTATGAATTATATCGTCAGTTAAAGACGCTAGGTTTTCGAGCGGAAAGTTTACAAGCACTTCATATTGCCCAGGAAATCCATGAAGTGAAAAAGGATTCTCAACGGATATATGCTGGTATTTCAAAGATTGTCGGTGAAAAGAGCTTTGGCCCTTTTGTATTATCAGAATTATTGCATTATATTGAAGAAGGTAATAGGAAATATGCAGAATTACTCGGTAAGGAAATACAATTTAATACATGTATAGACTTCGATTTTCAAACGAAAGATCATATTGCACTCCTTGCTCTATTAAATAATTTATCAGCCAATGCTGTTGAGGCTATTGAAAAGCAAGGGATCATTTCTATTGCTATTGAGCGCCAAGAGGATAATACTGTAATAACCGTATGTGATAATGGACAAGGGATTTCACAAGCAGATATTTCTGTTATTTTTGAACCTGGATACACCACTAAATTCAATGTTGATGGTGTTGCAGCAACTGGCATTGGGCTTTCACATGTTGCTGAACTAGTAGAAAAATTAAAAGGCTCAATAACCGTTGAATCAAACAATCAATACACAACGTTTAAAATCATAATTCCTACGCAAACTATTCAAACGGGAGAGACTTAAATGAGGTATTTTATTGTAGATGATGATCGTGCAAGTCGTGTTATGTTAAAGCAAATTATTGAAGATAGCGGGTTAGGAACAGTTATTGGTGAGGCTCGCAATGGTGAGGATGCCATTCCACAAATTTTAATGACACAGCCAGAGTTTGTGCTTATTGATTTACTGATGCCTAAGCTTGATGGCATAGCAACTGTGGAACAACTTATGCAAAATCGTTTCGAGGGACAATTTATTATGATTTCACAGGTAGTGAATAAGGAAATGGTTGGCGAAGCATATGAGCAAGGAATTGATTTCTTCATTCATAAACCAATCAATCGTATTGAAGTCGAAAATGTTTTGAAAAAAACAACTGAACAATTTCGACTTAAAAATTCACTATTAGTGATACGTCAATCACTTACAAATATTGAGTTAAGTGAACAAAAGACTCATAAAGCTACATCACGAGACCATATTCAATCTATTTTGAATGATATGGGGATTGTCGGGGAAATTGGTAGTGAGGATATCATTGCCATTATAGAAACATTACTTGCTCACCAGCACAAGATTGCCCCCCTTCCTCCATTAAAAGAGCTTTATGAAGAAATTGCAGCTGTGACCAAGGCTACGCCAGATGAAATTTTAAAAGAGAGTAAAGCCATCGAGCAGCGTGTGCGTCGTACAATATTAGCTGCCATGATTAATCTCGCTAATTTAGGGGTTGTTGATTACACAAACTCAGAATTCGAGTACTATGCCCCTCGCTACTTTGATTTTAAAGAAATTCGTCAGCTCATGACACAGATTGAAGATCACGATAATCGTAAAGCAAAGGTAAATATTAAGAAGTTTATTCAAGTGTTATATTCAGACATTTTAACAAAAGTAAATTAATTTTCTCGGATTTTGTCGGATTCCATAAGTCCTCCGTATTATTAAAGTAAGGCGTGTCCTAAAAATTTAATATTAGGGGAGGTACAAAGGATTTGAAAAAGAAATTTAAAGTCAGTTTAGCCGCTCAGATTTTAATCGGTTTGATTTTAGGGATCATTGTTGGTGGTATCTTTTACGGAAATCCCAAAATTGAGACATATCTACAACCATTAGGGGATATATTTTTACATCTTATTAAGATGATTGTTGTACCGATTATTATTTCGACATTAATCGTTGGTGTTGCTGGTACTGGAGATATGAAGCAACTTGGACGATTAGGCGGGAAATCTATAATTTACTTTGAGATTATTACTACGGTCGCAATCGTAGTTGGATTACTTTCCGCAAACATTTTCCAACCTGGTGCAGGTCTTAACATGAATGAATTATCTCAAGGGGATATTTCGAAGTATGTATCAACAACTGAGGAAGTTCAGCATGAGGGACCATTTGATATCATTGTAGGCATCGTCCCAACAAATATTATTCAGTCAATGGCTGAAGGTAATATGCTAGCAATTATCTTCTTCTCAGTTATTTTCGGTTTAGGGGTTGCTGCAGTAGGAGATCGAGGGAAACCAGTCTTAGACTTCTTCCAAGGGGTAGCAGATGCTATGTTCTGGGTAACAAACCTCGTAATGAAATTCGCGCCACTAGGGGTATTTGGTTTAATTGGTGTAACCGTTTCCAAATATGGGTTTGCTTCACTGGTTCCACTTGCCAAATTAGCAATCCTTGTTTATGCAACAATGCTATTCTTTATCTTTGTCGTTCTTGGACTTGTGGCAAAATTCGCAGGAATCAGCATCTTCTATTTAATTAAAGTATTAAAAGATGAGCTAATTTTAGCCTTCTCAACAGCAAGTTCTGAAGCTGTGTTACCACGTATTATGATGAAAATGGAGAAATTAGGGGCGCCAAAGGATATTGTATCTTTTGTTATACCTACCGGTTACTCCTTTAACTTAGATGGGTCAACACTATATCAAGCCATTGCAGCATTATTTATTGCACAAATGTACGGTATTCACCTAAGCATTGGTGAACAAATTACGTTAATGCTTGTATTAATGGTTACATCAAAAGGTATTGCAGGTGTACCAGGCGTATCATTCGTAGTACTTCTAGCAACTTTAGGTACTGTAGGTATTCCACTTGAGGGACTAGCCTTCATTGCTGGTATTGACCGTATTCTTGATATGGGACGTACAGTTGTTAACGTAATTGGTAACTCATTAGCGTCATTAGTAATGGCTAAATGGGAAGGCCGTTTCGATCGAGAAAAGATGAAAAATTACTTTAATGATAATGAAAATCTAGCGTAATTTAAAAAAATCCTCACGATGTTGGATGGCATCGTGAGGGTTTTTTTATTTTGCTAACACTTTATCTAAATAAGCGATAATTGATTCTTTTCCATTGGCATGTGCTTCTTGAGCGCGTTTTTCATCTTTTTCAAGCTTAGCCTCTGCCGCTACAACGATTTTTTCAGCATCTTGCTGTGGCACAACAATTACACCATCCACATCCCCAATAATATAATCACCAGGATGAACCGTAACTCCTCCAATGGCGATCGGTACATTTACTTGACCACCGCCGTTTTTATTGCCTGCTGCTACAGTAGTGCCCAACGAAAATACAGGGAAATTTAATTCGCGAATTGCTGCAATATCACGGATTACACCATCCACAACAAAACCTTGTACACCTATCCCTTTTGCTAAGGAGATCACAAAATCTCCAGCAACAGCTCGGTTTGTATTTCCTTTTGCATCAATGACTAAAATATCCCCTTCATTTGCAGCCCTAATCGCTTCCAAAACTGCCCCATTTTCACCATCTGGTAAACGTACAGTTACAGCTCGCCCAGCAACTTTAAAATGGTCTGCTAACGGCTTAATATCACTTCGCACATTGGTATGCCCACCAGTTGCATCTGAAATAGCTGTTGTTGGTAAATGCTGAAAGCTTACTTCCACTTTTGTCATACATAACACCCCTATTATGATTAATGACTTACACTAGTATTGTAAATAAAAAATATATCCTATTTCAATATATCACGAAAATAGTAGTCATTATTAGAATTAAATAATTTCAATAAATTGCTTTGATTGCTCGTCTAAGGCTTCAGCAGCAGATGCTATTTCACTAAAGTCATTTGCTGTGACAGTAATTTGTTCATTTGTTTTATCTATTTTTTCTGCTATTTTTGTAATACTATCAGTCACCTGACCAATTTCTCGCTCAATGCCCTCCACATTATCCTTCACTTCTGAAATAGATTGTTCAACTCTTACAGAAAGCTTACGTACCTCTTTCGCCACTACATCAAAACCTCTTCCATATTCTCCAGCCCTAGCTGCTTCAATAGCTGCATTTAATGCCAATAAATTAGTTTGTGAGGCAATTTCTTGTATAGTTTTGACAATCCCTTTAATAGAATCTGCTTGTTTCTGAAGCTGTACAAGATTACTTACATTTTCATTTGATTCCTTTGAAACCACTTTAATGGTTTCTAGTAGATCTTGGCTATTTTGAATGCCCGCCTCTGAACGCTGGTAAAGCTTATTAGACATGCCCTTCAACTTGTCGGCAACACTAACTATCTCATGTTGGCGTTCGGTGATATTGGTAGCTATTTTGGATACACCTATTACTTTTCTTGTATTATTTGCGAAGACAGGCATATATGTCGCTTCCAGCCAAATTATATTCCCTCTAGCATCAATTCTTTCTATTTTGTCCTGATAGCTGTTTCCTGCCGTTAGGTGACGCCAAAATTTATCGTACTCCATACTATTAACGAAATCTGGCAAACAAAAGTCTTTATGATGTTTTCCTAGCATTTCCTGCACTGTATAGCCTAATGTTTGAGCAAATAGTTCATTGACATACGCTACTCTTCTATCCATATCGAAGCGGATAATAGCTATATTGCGTTCAATAGCCTGTACTACTAAATCATCGGTTACTTGAGCCTCTACACTATGCATAAAGAACACCCCATCCGTTACTAATTTTTTACTTAAAATTTAATTTTATATTACATTAATTATGCCTCAGTGTAATTGCAGCAGATGTTAGTGTACCTGCTGCATCAAGATAAAAAACATGGAGAATGTTCATCCATGTTTTTTTAATAAACGTAAAATCCCTTCAGAGGTAGCCGCTACACGTAAGAACTTCTTTTGCTCTGCACGTATAAAGCCTTCCTCTAGCATTGTTTTAAAATGCTGTAGAAGTGCATCATAGAATCCATGGACATTATATAAAATGACAGGTTTTGTATGAAGGCCAATCTGAGCCCAAGTAAATACCTCAAAATATTCATCTAAAGTCCCTGCGCCACCTGGCAGAGCAATAAAAGCATCGGCTAACTCGGCCATTTTAGCTTTACGAATATGCATAGAGTCTACAATATGAATTTCTGTTAATGAGGCATGGGCCAATTCACGCTTTTGTAAATGTGTTGGCATCACACCAATCACTTCTCCTCCAGCTGCTAAAACAGCATCGGCTACCTTCCCCATTAGGCCTGTTTTAGAACCACCATAGACAACCCCGTGACCGTTTTTTGCCAGTGCTGTACCAAGCTCAGCAGCTTTCTCTGCATAAATAGGACTTTTACCCAAACCGGATCCGCAATACACTGCGATTCTTATAATAATCCCTCCTATTCAAAAAACGTGAAACAATCGGCTATATATTGTCTCACGTTTTTTGGTCATTTATTTTACTTTTATTTTCGTAAATGGCTTGTTTGTTTTAGCATATGACTGATACGGCTTACAATTGATTCAATGGCATCAGGATTTTTTAATAAATCATAATCATTAATATCTAAACGTAGAACGGGACAAGAATTAAAATTATTTATCCAATTTTCATAGCGTTCATGCATTTCTATCCAATAATCATTCGGTGTTTGTTGCTCCATTGTACGTCCTCGCTCTTGAATACGCCCAATAACTGCATCAATAGGTCCTTCAAGATAGACAAGCAAATCTGGATGTGGGAAATAAGGTGTCATCACCATTGCATCAAACAAATTTGTATAAGTCTCATAATCTGTTGGGCTCATTGTTCCTTTATCATAATGCATCTTAGCAAAAATGCCAGTATCCTCATAAATAGAACGATCTTGTACAAATCCTCCACCATATTCAAAAATACGCTTCTGTTCTTTAAAACGCTCTGCTAAAAAGTAGACCTGTAAATGAAAGCTCCATTTTTCAAAGTCCTCATAAAATTTATCAAGGTATGGATTTGTGTCTACTTTCTCGAACGAGGTACGAAAGTTCAGTGCCTCTGCTAAAGCCTTTGTCATCGTCGATTTTCCTACCCCAACAGTACCTGCAATCGTAATAACCGTTTGTGGTGGAATATCGTACTTCTCTCTTAAATTCATTATTGCAAACTCCTTTGTTGTAACGTATCTTTAATTATTTTTAAAACATGATTTAAATCATTGGGATTTTTTACAAAATCAAGCTGATCTCCATTAAATCGAATAACTGGAATTTCGGGATGCATGCTTTCAAAATGCTCGATAAAAGAATGATAGTCGGCCACAAGCTGCTCCATGTAATCACGTGAAATCATCTTTTCAAACTCTCGCCCTCGCATGGCGATACGCTTCATTAATGTCTCAACGCTGGCATATAAATAAACCACTACATTTGGAACAGGCATGTCTTTCGTTAAAATTCTATAGATCTCTTCATACTTCTCGTATTCAGTTGGTGCCAATGTACGCTTCGCAAATATTAAATTTTTAAAAATATGATAGTCTGCTACAACAGGTTTGGCATGTGCTAAACGAAATTTTTTAATATCGGTTAGTTGCTTATAGCGATTACAGAGGAAGAACATTTCCGTTTGGAAACTCCACTCCTCAATGTTTTCATAAAACTTATTTAAAAAAGGGTTTTCGTCTACAATTTCTTTTAATAGATGGTAATTAAATGTCGCTGCTATCTCTTTCGATAAAGAGGTTTTACCAACACCAATCGGACCTTCTACCGTAACAAATGGAACCGTCACCAGAAGCTCCTCCTTTTGTTCTATGGATTCGATCATTGTGTCCTACATAAAATGAATCAGTACCTTTCATTTTATCATAGTAGGAAAATGAAAAACAGAATCAACCTATTGTTCTAGTAAATTTACCTGGGATATTCTTCTCATGATGACATAGAAAAAAGACATCGAGAATCTACTTCCCGATGCCTTTATACTTATTTATAATTTCACTCGTTGTAAACGAAGTGCATTTAATACGACCGAAACTGAACTAAAGGCCATCGCTGCGCCTGCTACCCATGGAGCAAGCAGACCGAGTGCAGCAATTGGAATACCTAATGTATTATAAGCAAATGCCCAAAATAGATTTTGTTTAATATTACGCATTGTTTTTCTACTCATTAGAATGGCATCCGCGATACTATTTAAATCTCCACGAATAAGCGTAATATCTGCAGCTTCCATTGCCACATCTGTCCCTGTACCAATTGCCATCCCAATATTCGCTGTTGCTAAGGCAGGTGCGTCATTAATACCATCACCAACCATCGCTACTTTTTTCCCTTGGGCTTGAAGTTTTTTCACTTCATCAGCTTTACCTTCTGGTAAGACTTCTGCAATAACATGATTCACGCCTACCTCTGTTCCAATTGCTTGAGCAGTACGCTCGTTATCACCAGTCATCATGATGACCGTAATACCCATATCCTGTAAACGACGAATAGCTTCTTTTGATGTATCTTTCACGGTATCAGCCACAGCTACTAAACCTGCATATTGCCCATTAATGGCTGCTAACATGGCTGTCTTACCATTTCGTTCTAGTTGCTCCATTGTTGGTAAAATATCATTAATATGAATACTATATTGTTGCATTAATTTACGTGTGCCAATGATAACACCTTGACCTGAGACAGTTGCCTGCACACCATAACCCGGTATTGCTTCAAAGAATTGAACGTCACCTAAAGCTATGCCGCGTTTTTCTATGCCTTGAACAATGGCTTCAGCTAGTGGATGCTCTGACTGCTTCTCTGCTGCTCCGATTAAGGATAAAAAGCGTGCTTCATCTTGCTCTGGCGCTAACAGAACATCTGTAAGCTCAGGTTTACCATGTGTCACTGTTCCTGTTTTATCTACAACAACTGTATCTATGCCTTGTGTTTGCTCTAAATGTTCTCCACCTTTAAATAAAATACCAAACTCAGCTGCACGTCCAGAGCCTGCCATTATTGAAGTTGGTGTTGCTAACCCAAGTGCACATGGACAAGCAATGACAAGAACTGCGATTAATACCTCTAAAGCAGGTGTAAATTCCCCTGGACGGACCCAAATAATCCAAATTAAAAAGGTTACAATGGCTATGCCAACAACAATAGGTACGAAAATCCCCGAAATCTGATCTGCTAAACGTTGAATAGGTGCTTTTGATCCTTGAGCATCTTCGACCACTTTAATAATTTGTGCTAATGCTGTATCACGTCCAACCTTTGTTGCAGTCATTTTAATAAAACCATTTTTGTTAATAGTTGAGCCAAATAATAGATCACCTTGCTTTTTATCAACTGGTAGACTTTCTCCTGTTAGCATCGATTCATCAACAGCCGTTGTCCCCTCTATTACCTCACCATCTACAGGAATTTTTTCACCTGGTTTCACTAAAATAACATCGCCAATAATAACTTCTTCTAATGGGACCTCCTTTTCTATACCGTCACGTACAACGATTGCTGTCTTTGCCTGAAGTCCCATTAGTTTTTTTATGGCTTCAGATGAGCGTCCTTTTGCCTTTGCCTCAAATAATTTACCTAATAAAATAAGTGTAATTAATACAGCACTCGTTTCAAAATAAAGATGTGGACCATGATGTGATCCTATCGTTACAATCGCTTGATAGACACTATAGAAATAGGCCGCTGATGTCCCCATCACAACAAGCACATCCATATTTGCACTACCATTGCGTAATGCTTTATATGCCCCTACATAAAATTGTTTACCAATAATAAATTGCACTGGCGTAGCCAATACCATTTGGACCCATGGATTCATTAGAAATTCTGGAACATATAAAAATGACGTAAAGGAAAAATGACCAACCATCGTCCAAAGCAGTGGTAAAGAAAGTATTGCCGATAAAATAAATTTATGTTGTTGCTGTTTGATAGCTTTTTCACGATGATCCACTGTTTCCCGCTCATCTGCCTTTTGATGTGCCCCATAGCCTAGCTTCTCAACTTTTGTAATGATATCTGCGATGGATACTTCCGAAGGATTAAACTCGATCATCGCTTTTTCCAGTGCTAAGTTGACATTAGCAGAGGAAATACCACTTAGTTTATTTAACCCTTTTTCAATGCGAGTCGCACAGGCTGCACATGTCATACCTGTAATATCAAGTTCAGCTTTTTGTTTAACAACACCATACCCAAGTGCTTCTATTTTCTTTTCAAAATCTGCTTCACTTAGTTTAGTTGGGTCATATTTAATAGATGATTTTTCAAGTGCTAAATTTACTGTTGCATGTTCTACACCATCCATTTTATTTAACCCTTTTTCTATTCGAGTGGCACAGGCCGCACATGTCATCCCTGTAATTTGCAAATTAGCTTCCTTATGATCAGAACTCATTTACCTTTCACCTCTCCTTATACCGACTAGGGGTATATATTTTTGAAAATAAGAGAGTGCCACAGAAGCACTCTACAAATTTTATTTTACTTCATAGCCTTGATCATCAATTGTCTCTTTAATTTGATCAAGTGATACTTGTGCATCGTCAAATGCAACATCAACTAAACCTTCTGCTAAATTTACTTTTACTTGTTCAACACCAGCTAAAGCACCAACGTTTTTTTCAACCGCGTTTACACAATGACCACATGACATTCCTTGTACGTTTAATGTTACGTTTTGCATAATAAAATCTCTCCTTTTGTATGTTTTCAATCTATTTTTTCATTAACTTTTGAATCGTTATTACTAACTCATCTAATACTGCTTCATCGCCCTCTGATAGACGATCCACAACACAGCCCTTTAAATGACCTTCTAATAATATTTTTGCCACACTATTTAATGCAGATTGTGTAGCAGATAGTTGCGTAATAATATCATCACAGTAAACGTCTTTATCAATCATTCCCTTAATACCACGAATCTGACCTTCAATTCGATTTAAGCGAGTTGTTAAATCCTTTTTCACACGCTCAGGGTGATGACTTTTTCGGCAAGACGTAGCTTCCTCTGTATGACAAGCTTCTTCTTTTACTGTCTCCTCCATTCACTACACCTCCTATTTGTAATTATCATACTATACCCAAGAAGGGTATGCAAGTCATAAAAAATTTTATTTTTCATCGTGATGATGTTCATGGTCATTTTCTAATTTACATAAAATAGAATTATCATGTCGATGTAAGGATGTTTCTAATTGAATTGTTACATGCTTAATGCCCTTATGTTGAAGATTATGTTCAATTTTCCGCAAGATATGCTCACTCTCAGCTATTTTCAATTGATCATTTACAACCGCATGACAGGATAATGCATTCGTTCCACTAGTAATTGTCCAGATGTGTAAATCGTGGATACTTTCTATTCTATCAGTCTGCTCTATTAACTGAATAATCTCCTGAACATCTACATTTGAAGGTGTCCCCTCCATTAAGACATGAATGGAGGCTTTTGTGACATGGTAGCCACTTCGTACGACCAATAATGCAACAATAACGCTTGCAAGAGGATCTGCCCAGCCCCAGCCAAAAAACATAATTAATAGTGCCGCAACAATAGCTCCTACAGACCCTAGCATATCACTTAGTACATGTAAAAATGCTCCGCGCATATTTAAATTATCCTTTGTATCACTTCCACGCATCATAATCCAGGCAACTAAAATGTTTACGAACAAACCAATTATACTAATTATAAGCATTCCAGTTGTAGCTACTTCTGGTGGGTTTGTAAATCGTTCAATTGCTTCATAGAAAATAAATAATGCGATTCCTATTAATGTAATGCCATTCAATACTGCAGCTAGAATCTCAAATCGTTTATAGCCGTATGTCTTACTATAGCTTGCAGCTTTTTCCCCAAACATAAAAGCTAACATTGCTATGCCTAAAGAGATAGAGTCGCTTAACATATGCCCTGCATCTGATAAAAGAGCCAAACTATTTGTTAAAAAGCCACCAATGGCTTCCACTACCATATACCCTGTAATAATAATAAACGACAGTAATAATACCTTTTTATTTGCACCATGTGTATGATCATGGCCATGGTCGTGTTGATGTCCCATTGTTATTCCCCCATTTCATTTTAGTTATGAGCCGCATGCTCAATAGCCTGCTTCAATAAATTCATAATGTGATCATCGTCCTTAGAATAATATATGGTTGTTCCTTCTCTCCTAAATTTCACCAATCTTAAATTTTTAAGAAAGCGTAATTGGTGGGAAACGGTTGATTGGCCTAAATCTAAAATTTCTGCAATATCATTAACAGAATGTTCATCTGAACAAAGTAAGTTTAAAATACGAATTCGTGTTGGATCACTCAAGGCTTTAAAAGTCTGAGATACTACAAATAATGTCTCTTCATCTAAATGCTGATCAATATTTTTTTGCATTTCTGAACTGTTTAATTTTTCATCCATAGAAGTTTACCCCATTCTTCAATATTTATATATGAGCATGTGTTCATATATAAATATATATGGATATATAAGGAATGTCAACAAGTATTTATGCTTCGACATATTACATATCAATCGCTTACGCATGGCTGCAATGATTTTAGATGAATATAACATCCGAAAAGAAGTTAAAAGTAGCAATTACCAATTCAGCACGCTACACTACTGTTAAGGAGAGATATGAGTGGATATTTTTGACGCAGATCGTTTATTTATGAAACAAGCATTAGAGGAAGCTCAACAGGCTGCATTACTTGGGGAAGTACCAATTGGTGCAGTACTTGTTTATGAAGGAAAAATCATTGCACGTGCGCATAATTTAAGAGAAACAACGCAAAATGCAACAACACATGCGGAGCTGTTAGTGATTCAAGAAGCCTGCAAAAAAATAGGGAGTTGGCGACTGGAGGATACTACTCTTTATGTTACATTGGAGCCTTGTCCAATGTGTGCAGGAGCCATTCTCCAATCACGTGTACCCCGAGTTGTTTATGGGGCAAGAGATCAAAAAGCTGGCTGTGTAGATTCTCTTTACCATTTATTAAATGATGAACGCTTTAATCATGAATGTGATGTAACAGAAGGGATTTTAGCCGAGGAATGTGGTCAAATTTTAACAGACTTTTTTAAGGCATTACGAGACCGTAAAAAAGCTGAGAAAAAAGCACGATTAGCTTCCAACGATGTAAATGGTCTTTAAAGAAGGTGCCTCCTAATGAGACACCTTCTTTAATATTTAAGGGAATGGCGATATATATGAAATATGTCGTAGCAGCGACCATCTTCATAACTAATTTATTGAGCTTGAATAGTGGATTGTGTAAAAACACATTCTCCTTCGATATATGTAGCGAATGGTTTTACATGCATAAGCTGGTTATGTGAAAGCGTCAACAAATCGTCTGTTAGTACAACAAAATTAGCTTCATAGCCCTCTTTTAACTGACCAACGTTCTCCATACGAATCATCGTCTTGGCATCAACTGTGTATAGCTGTAATGCCTCCTCTACAGAGATTTTTTCTGCGGTACCTAAATCTGTTCCATCATAGGCTGTTCGTGTAACAGCTGCTTGTATCGTAACAAAGGGATTAGCCGCTTCTGCCCATGATGTAGCAGGCGCATCTGAAGAGAGCGCTGTCGCAATCCCCCTCTTGAGAAATGTTTGTACACCATATAATGTCTGTGTTTTTTCTAGCCCTAGATTCTCTAAATAACTCTCAATTTCACAAAATAAGAAGATGGGTTGTGGCACAAAGCCTATCCCCCATTCAGCAGCTTTTTGCAAGGCACTTTTAGATGGCATGGCTGCATGCTCAATACGAACAGACGGTGCATCTGTTAACCAAGCCTTTTCCTCATAAAATGTGTCGACAATTAGATCAATGGCTCTGTCCCCCATTGCATGAACCACTAATTGAATACCATATTCTTTTGCTACCGCAGCAGCCGCTAGCAGCTCCTCTTTCGAAGTCATCGCTATGCCTTTTTCATCACTTCCCAAAAATGGCTCAGAAACAAGTGCTGTACGGCCTGAAACACTGCCATCCGAAAATAGCTTAATGCCTCCGATATAGGCTCCTGCAGAACGATCAATAGTATTTGCTGTCAACAGCTCATATCGTTGAATATCTTCCCAGATATAATAAACTGCTACGCGTTGCTTAAAACCTTTTTCTCGGGCTTTACGATACAGGCCTAAATAATCAATTGGTGCTACCGTGGCCATTAATTCTGTAATACTTGTTACACCATAGGATGCCAAAGTTTGTGATAGCTTTAGGAGCCTTTTGACAATCTCTTCTTCAGATGGTGTAGGTAAATGCTGTAGTACTAGATTACGTGCATTTTCACGCAGTACGCCTGTAGGTTCTCCATTTTCATCCCGATCGATTTGTCCACCCTGTGGATCAAGCGTATCCTTCGTAATACCTGCGATTGCTAATGCTTTACTATTAACCGATATAATATGACCACATGTACGCATAACAATGACAGGTAACTCTGTAGAGGCACGGTCTAAGTCCTCTTTTAAAGGCGCTCTTTTTTCCTTTAGTTTCCCTTCATCATAGCCCCAGCCTAATAGCCATCCCCGCTGACTTGCATCACAGTTTGCTAATGCATTAATTATATCCTCAATAGAATAAATATATGGAGGTAAACAAGCCACTTGTTCCATAACATCCGCTAACATAATCGGATGCATATGAGCGTCAATAATCCCAGGAATAATGACCTTTCCTTGTACATCTATTATTTCTCCCTGATAGGGGGGTAAATCTTCCTGTTGTCCAATCCAAAGTATCTTTCTTCCTTCGATTACCATAGCAGTTGCAGATGGCTGAATAGTATCTGCTGTATATATCTTTGCGTTACAAATAATTTGCATCATTTTTCAACTCCTATTTCTTCTATACCAAAAGTAGATTTTTCAGGATCTTCTGCTTTCAGCACCTTATGCAAAATAGTACCGATAATAAAGCCAACAATAGATGGCATAATCCAAGCAAATCCACTAGACTGCAATGGTAAATGCATGACCAACTGTGTCACACCAGGTATCGTAATTTCATAGCTAGCAAATGTTTCAACGACGCTTACTAGAAATGCAAATAGCACAGTTCCTTTATAGGCTCCTGCATTTGGTACAAAACGATCAAAGGCTCCCAGTAGCACAAGTACAATAATGACTGGATAAATTACCAAGAAAATCGGCAATGTAATTTCGACGATGGCACCTACACCTAAGGAGCCAATAGTTGCGCCTACTACACACATAATAAAGACCCACGTTCTATAGCCAAGCTTCTCTTTTGTTAGTTCATTTAAAAACTGTGAGGATATGACCATGACACCAATCGCTGATGTTAAGCAGGCAAAAACAACACATATAGCTAGTAACGCTTTACCCAAATTACCAATGACACTAAAGGCAATGCCCGCTAATAGTTCTGTATCACTGCCAGGTTTTGTGATGATGCCACTACTTGTAGCCCCTAAATAGAGCAGGCCACCATATACTGCAATTAACCCTATTGCAGCAATAGCCATTCCACCAAGCGCGACCTTTTTAGATTGTTTCCCTTTATAGCCATAGCCAACTATTGCTGCTAAAAAGATTGGCGCACAAAGAATACCTGTTCCCACATCTCCTGTTTGATAGGCTGCTATTATGGAGTTGGCAAAAACCCTTTCTGCTCCTGTATTAATTGCCGCTCCTATTGGGTCTAATACCCCTTTACCAATGAGGATAATAAGTATAAGAACAAGAACAGGCGTCAACCATTTGCCAATCTTATCGATCACATTTGATTGGTCCATCGCAAAGTAAAAGCAAATCGCGAAAAATGCTAATACTGACACAATTAAAGGTACGTTCGGAATAATTTGTGATACTCCTAATTCATGAGTTGTCGCTGACATCCTCGGTATTGTGACAATCATCCCAATACAAACCATCATGACCGTATTAAAGGCTTTATAAAACCAATTTCCGATTGGTCTTGTGAGCGCTTCCACAGTTCCCCCAGTATTATAAATTGCATACACCGCAAGCACAGGTAAAATAACACCCGTTAAGCTAAAGCCCATCAGAGCGGAGATCCATGATTCCCCTGCACTATTTCCTATGGAAGGCGGAAATATTAAATTCCCAGCACCAAAAAATATAGCAAATAAGGCTAGCCCCACGATTATCGTATGCTGCACAACTTTAGACATATCCTCAACCCCTTTATAATCGTTTACAGAAGATTTATCTAAATAATAAAAAATTTAATAACACAAAAAAAGGAGATAAATTTTTATCCCCTTTTTGTAAAAATTTTTTTACAACAATTCATATTTTAAACACTTATATTTTAGTAATTGACGAGAAATACCTAAACGTCTAGCTGTTTCCGCTAATCGTCCATCAGTTTCACGCAACTTTTCCGCTATAATTAGACGCTCGTAGGCTTCCGTTAAATCTCGTAAATGCCCAGATTGGTTGTTTTGCATGATCGATTGAGTTGAATGTTGAACATTTTTTTTAATCCTCTCTGGAACATGTTCAACAAGTATTTCATCCCCAAGCAAATTATTATATGCCGATTCAAGGGCATTTTTTAGTTCACGCACATTCCCCGGCCAATGATAGGCATAAAATAACTGAATTACTTCATTACAATAGCTTATATTTTTCTGTAGTGTATGTTCATTGTAAAATTGTATATAAAAATCAAGGATAAGTGGAATATCTTCCTTCCTTAATCTTAGCGGTGGCAAATCAATTTGAAGAACATTTAAGCGATAAAATAAGTCCTCGCGTAGCCTTTTTTCAGCTAATAGTTTGTCCACATCTTCATTGACAGTAGTAATATACCGTATATCCAAGGGCTCACCATTTAACACTTTTATATCTACCGCATGTAAAAGTTTCGCCTGCAAAGATATATCCAATAAATTAAGGTGGTCAATGAGTAGCGTCCCTCCATTAGCCTCCTGTAACTTTCCACTTTTTGCTTCATTGCCCGAGCCGTATAGCTGAGTAAATATATTATCCTCTGTTAATGTTGAGCAGTTCAAAGTAATAAACGGCTTTGTATAGCGTTCACTTTCATTGTGTATGCCTTGTGCGATTATATCTTTCCCAGTTCCAGTTTCCCCAGTTAGTAAAACTGGTGCACTTTTTTGAGCACTACGACGTGCCTTTTCAAGTTGAGTTTTCATTTCGGCGTTTGTTGTAATGTAATCCTCTAAACGATAGGTTGTATGATTATCTCGATATAATTTATGTCCCAGGAAATTATCTAAGTATTTAATTTGCTTAGTTTCATAAAAATGTTTTGAAAATTCAATGGCACCAATGGCTTTTCCATGCTCCATAATGGGATAGGTCGAACTCAGTGATAAATAACTAAAACCGTTCAATGTTGTCAGTTGTTGTTCATAGTATAAAACTGGCTGCCCTGTTTGTATGACTTGAAAAACAGTACTTGTCTCAGGTGATAAATTTTGATAATTATCAGTCACTGTGCTGTGAAAAAATTCATCTGGTGTTAAGCCGATTTCCAATAATATATTTAAATCTGCTAAATCATAAAAGATTGCACAGCCTTTATCATCTGTAATTAAAACATTATCAAATTCACTGAAAGCCTGTGCAAATTGTTGCAATTCCATGAATTTCTCCCCCTTGTCCCCATGAATATTACCCATTATAACGAATTTTCAAAAATTATGAGAGATTTCAATTTTAGCAACACAAAAAAGCTATTTTAGAACATCCATAAAGGAATTGTCTAAAATAGCTTTATCTGTCGTTTATTTTGGTGCGATTACTTCTTTACCGCCCATATAAGGTCTTAAAACTTCAGGAATTACTACGCTGCCATCAGCTTGTTGGTAGTTTTCTAGAAGAGCAGCAACTGTACGACCAATGGCAAGACCTGAGCCGTTTAATGTATGCACATATTCTGGTTTTGCATTTGGCTCACGACGGAAGCGGATATTTGCTCGTCGTGCCTGGAAATCCTCAAAGTTAGAGCAAGAAGAAATTTCACGGTACATGTTTTGTGCAGGAATCCAAACTTCTAAATCATATTTTTTCGCTGCAGTAAAACCTAAATCAGCTGTACACATTTTTAACTTACGATATGGTAAGCCTAGTAATTGTAATACTTTTTCTGCATGACTTGTTAGTAGCTCTAATTGTTCGTATGACTCCTCTGGTTTTACAAAACGAACTAATTCTACTTTATTGAACTGGTGTTGACGAATTAAACCACGTGTATCACGACCTGCAGATCCCGCTTCTGAACGGAAGCAAGCACTATACGCTGCAAAGCCTTGTGGTAAAGCTTCAGCCGGTAAAATCTCATCTCGATAGAAGTTCGTTACTGGTACTTCTGCAGTTGGAATCATAAAATAATCTGTTTCCTCTAATTTGAATACATCTTCCTCAAATTTCGGAAGTTGCCCTGTACCTGTTAGGCTATCTCGATTAACAATGACAGGTGGTAGCATTTCCTCGTAACCATGCTCCTCTGCATGTAAATCCATCATGAATGTCATTAATGCTCGTTCTAAACGAGCACCAAGACCACGATAGAATAAGAAACGGCTACCTGTTACTTTCGCGCCGCGTTCAAAGTCTACAATTTTTAAATCCGTTGCAAGGTCCCAGTGTGCTTTAATATCAAAATCAAATGTCGGAATTTCACCCCACGTATATTCTTCAACATTGTCATCCTCTGTTGTGCCTACTGGTACAGATTCATGTGGGATGTTTGGTAAACGCATCATCATATCTTTAAAGCGCTCTTCAACATCATTTAATTGTACATCTAATTCTTTAATTTCATCGCCAACCTGACGCATACGAGCAATGACTTCATCAGCATTTTCTTTGTTGCGTTTCATAACTGAGATTTGTTCAGATACTTTATTGCGTTCTGCTTTTAATTCTTCTGTTTTGGCAATCAATTCACGACGTTTTGCATCTAAGTCTTCAAAGTCATCTAAGTTTCCCAAGTCCTCATTACGTGTTAATAACATCTCTTTAATTTCCGTGAAATTCTCACGGACGCGTTTAATATCTAACATCTTCATACCTCCAATAGTTTCTTCATGATGGAAAATCGTTGCAGCGAAATGAACACAAAAAAGCCCTCATCCCTAAAAAGGGACGAGAGCTACCCGCGTTGCCACCCTAATTGACTAGACATATTTCTGCCTAGTCCACTTATTTCATAACGGCATTTCAGCCGGCTACAGCCTACTTCATTCACTTCGACTGTGCAACTCCAGGACGGATTCACAAGTGCTTTTATCAGCTTCCACCAACCGCTGACTCTCTAAAAAAAACGTGCTTGCTACTACTTCCCATCATCGTGTTCAGTTATTTAAAATTTAAACATACTGTACTATATGAAAACAAATTTTGCAAGTCATACCATAGAGGTTACAAAATATTCAAGAATTCGTGTATCCTCTGTTAATTCGGGATGAAACGAACAACCCAATAAATGGCCATCTTGTGCCAAGATTATTTTCCCTTCATGTTGTGCAAGAATTTCAACACCTTTACCTACCGCTTCAATATGAGGTGCACGAATAAATACTGCTGGAATCCCTACACCTACTTTAGGAATATCTAGTTGTACTTCGAAGCTATCCACCTGACGTCCATACGAGTTTCTTGCTACAGTCACGTCCATCACAGCCAAATGTGGTTCATCTTCAATTAGATCCTTGGCTAATAAAATTACTCCCGCACATGTACCAAGCATCGGTAATCCTTGCTGAGCAAGTCCACGAATTGGCTCTAGCAGATCAAATCGATCCAGCAATTTTCTCATTGTAGTGCTTTCTCCACCTGGTAACACAAGTCCATCTAGGTTTCCTAAATCCTTTCTTTGTTTTACTTGAATTGCTTCACAACCAAGAGCTTCTAACATTTGTATATGCTCACGAACTGCTCCTTGTAATGCTAATACACCAATTCGCTTCATGCTACCAACCTCGCTCTTGCATACGCTCGTTGTGTCCAAGCTGTGCAATATCAATCCCCTTCATTGGCACTCCGAGCTCTTTTGATATTTCCGCAATAAGCTGATAGTCTTTATAATGAGTAGTCGCCTCTACAATGGCACGTGCAAATTTTTCAGGGTTCTCAGATTTAAAAATACCTGAACCAACGAAAACGCCATCAGCTCCAAGTTCCATCATTAAGGCTGCATCAGCAGGCGTTGCCACTCCTCCTGCTGCGAAGTTTACTACTGGTAAACGACCAAGACGTTTAATTTCTCTTAATAACTCGAAAGGAGCTCCTAGTAATTTCGCCTCTGTCATTAATTCATCCTCTGTCATTCCTACGACTTTACGAACCTGTGCATTTACTTTACGAATATGGCGAACGGCCTCCACAATATTCCCTGTACCTGGTTCACCTTTAGTTCGTAACATCGAGGCACCTTCCCCGATACGACGGGTTGCCTCTCCTAAATCACGACAGCCACACACAAACGGTACTGTGTATTCACTTTTTAATAAATGGTATTCTTCATCAGCTGGTGTTAAAACTTCACTTTCATCAATATAATCAACACCCATTGCTTCTAAGACACGTGCTTCAACAATATGACCAATACGTGCTTTGGCCATCACAGGAATAGTTACAGCCCCCATCACTCCCTCAACAATACGAGGATCGGCCATGCGTGCAACGCCACCTGCTTTCCGAATATCTGACGGTACTCTTTCTAATGCCATAACTGCTACAGCACCTGCAGCTTCTGCAATTTTTGCTTGCTCTGCATTAATGACATCCATAATGACGCCGCCTTTTTGCATTTCTGCCATTCCACGCTTTACTAGCTCTGTACCTGTTTGTTTCATTTTCTAACCTCCACCTTTATGATGAAGTTTAGTATAATAGAAATTGACCATATCAAAATATCCAGTTTTTAAAATATTTATAGGGTCAGGAGGTTCCAGATCATGGATATGCTTTTATTCCAGCTTGAAAGAGATAGTGATAAACCGCTTTATGATCAGCTTTATAACGGTATTAAAGAAGCTATTATTTCTAAAAAAATAACTGTAGGAGAAAAACTGCCTTCAAAAAGAAAATTAGCTGATTTTTTAAACATTTCCCAAACAACAATTGAAATTGCCTATGCTCAGCTTTTAGCTGAAGGCTATATTATGTCCAAATCACGTATTGGCTATTTTGTAGAAGAAATAGATGAACTGCCCTACATTCAACAAGATACTATGGCGTCCATTAATGAATATCCTAAGAAAAAGTCTTACAAAATCGATTTTAATCCAGGATCTATTGATATCGATGCTTTTCCATTTCAAACATGGAGAAAGTATGCAAAAGAGCTTTTTGACGATACCTCAAAGGAGCTATTATTAACAGGGGAACCACAAGGTGAACTGTCTTTACGCACAGAGATTGCTAATTATTTATATCAATCCCGTGGTGTTGTATGCCACCCTGAACAAATTGTTATTGGTTCAGGGACGGAGCAGCTCCTCCCTATGATTCTCCGTCTTTTTAATGAGGACACCAGCTTTGCATTAGAAAACCCGGGATACCCTGCCGTCCATCGAATGTTTTCGCAGCATAAACGAAAAGTTTATCCGATTGCAGTTGATGAAGAGGGCATAATTATTCATGATCTCGAAAAAACAAATGCTAATGTTGTGTATATTACACCCTCACATCAATTCCCAACTGGGGCTGTATTATCTGCTACAAGACGAGCACAAGCTTTAAATTGGGCGGCACAAAGCACCTCTCGTTATATTATTGAGGATGATTATGATTCGGAATTTCGTTATGCTGGAAAACCAATTCCTGCCCTACATGCATTAGATCGAAACGATAAAGTTATTTACATGAGTACTTTTACTAAATCTTTAATGCCATCCTTGCGAGTAGCTTATTTTGTACTTCCACCTAAACTACTTGCTACTTATAACGATGTCTTTAATTATTATTCATCAACGGTGCCTCGTTTTGATCAGCATATTGTAGCAAATTTTATGGGTGATGGGCATTTTGCAAAGCATCTCAATCGTATGCGTAAAATTTATCGTAAAAAACATGATAAACTAACTTCTATTTTAGAAAAATATTCATCATCCATTAACATTACTGGTGAACAAGCGGGTATGCATATTTTATTAGAGGTTCAACACACATTTTCAGAAAAACAATTACAACAGCTCGCGTCTCAAGCAGAAATCGGTATTTATCCATTATCAGCCTATAGACTAGATCATTATGAATCTTCACAAGCTCAATTTTTATTAGGTTTTGGAGGGATTCCCGTACAAGCAATCGAATCATCCATTGAGCAGTTGATGGATTGCTGGAGTATACAAAAAAATGACCCATCTACGTAGATGGGTCGTTTTATATTAAGTCTCAATTAATTGAATTTGATAATGCTCAAACCAAGTATGAATTTGCCCTAGATAAGCTAAAAGCTGGGGACCTGCCATTAATTGCCCATACCACGGAACCTTAAAAGAGCTACCTCCCGATTCAATTAACTCCGCAAGCTTTTGTCGTTCAAATAGTTCATGCAAAATTGAATTTTTATCATGTAGAATTTCCTTCAACCATTTTTGCACTCCTGCTGTATAGATAGGATGATATGTTTTTGGATAAGGATTTTTTTTACGATATAACACTTCATTCGGCAATAGATGTGCCATTGATTTTCGAAGTAATCCTTTTTCTATTCCATCTAAATTCTTCATTTCCCACGGAATATTCCAGGCATATTCTACAAGCCGATGATCTGCAAAAGGGACACGTACCTCTAAACTTGCCCCCATACTCATACGATCCTTCCGCTCTAATAATGTTTGCATAAACCATAGCATATTTAAGTAGGACATTTCACGATGCTTTGCCTCTGCTAGACCTTCTCCATCTAGCAAAGGAACTTCAGCTATTGTTTGTGTATATAGTTGTTGTGCATAGGCTTCAATTTTTAATTTTTTGTTCCACTTCTCTTGGAGTAATGCACTTCTTTCAGACAATGAACGGATCCAAGGGAAACCAGTAGTCCTATCTTTAAACCATGGATAACCACCAAAAATTTCATCTGCACACTCTCCTGATAGCGCTACAGTAAATTCCCTTTTTATTTCACGACAAAACCATAATAACGAAGAATCTACATCTGCCATACCTGGGGAATCACGAACAATGACCGATTCCACTAATAAATCAATTAACTGTTGCTGAGTGATTTCCTCTGCGTGGTGAGCTGTCTTGAAAGTTTCTGTCATTTTTTGAATCCAGTACGTATCCGTGGAGGTCTGGAAAGAATGTGGGTTAAAGAAGCGCTCATTATCTTCATAATCAATAGAATACGTATGCAATTGATGGTTTTGCTGTTGGAATCTATTTGCTGCAATGCCTGTAATAATACTGGAATCTAGTCCTCCTGAAAGAAACGTACAAATGGGTACATCCGAAACTAGCTGACGTTCTATAGCATCCGTTAACAAAAAACCAACATGTTCAATTGTTTCTCCTAATGTTTCTTCATGTCTACGGCTTTGTAGTTGCCAATACGGCCACTTTCTTAAACCTTCTTCTCTAGAGAATCGCATAGCATAGCCAGGTCGTAATTCTTCAATATTTTGAAAAAGGGTTTTACCTGGCGCTCTAGAAGGTCCTACAGCCATCATACTTGCCAACCCTTCAACGTTTACACATGCTTGAACCGTGGGGTGTGCTAGCAGAGCCTTCACCTCAGATGCAAAAAGTACACCTTCTTGTTGCTCTGTATAATACAATGGTTTTACGCCTAGTCGGTCTCGACACAAAAATAAAGACTGTGTTTGCTCATCCCAAACACCGAAGGCAAAAATACCATTTAGAAATTCTACACACTGCTCTTTCCATTCAATATAGGCAGTTAATAGTACTTCAGTATCTGATTGTGTTGTAAAGCTGTACCCTCTTTTTTGAAGTTCCTTACGTAGCTCCTCTGTATTATAAAGTTCGCCATTATATGTAATGACATAGTTCAAACCATCATGGATTTTTTTCATTGGCTGTTTGCCACCGATTAAATCAATAACAGCCAACCGTCGATGGCCAAATGCAATATGCTCACTACACCAAATATTTTCATCATCTGGCCCTCTCTTATTTAATGTTTGCGTCATCGATTTTAATATTGTGTCACTTGTTCTTAAGTCCTTTTGAAAACTAGCCCAGCCTGTAATGCCACACATTTAGCCACATCCTTTCGCCTATTAGCGTATGCTATAGCGTGTAAAAATGTGAAAAAGCACATGAATGCTTAAGTGCATTCATGTGCTCGTATTTAAATATTAAAACAATCCACCAACAAAGTCTGTAATGCCTCCCCATAAATTACCGAAGAAGTTACCTACACCTTGGAAGAACAATGAGATACCGCTAGCACGCTCTACAGCCTCTGTTGTGACAACATCGGATGAAATATCCTTGCCATCGATAAAGCCGTAATCTGTGCCTTCTGTGCGTTCAATAACGACCTTTCCTACAACAGTGCCTTTTTTAACGTCTGCCTCTAAACTCTTTTTATCTAAAACCAATGTAGGTTTATATAAGTCTTTATCAGAAGACTTAATCATAAATGAAATTGGTTCTTTTACTGCAATCGATACTTTGTCTTCTTTACCTTTTGTCACTTTAACTGTTTTTTGATCTTTGAATGTATAGTTCCCTGGTAAAATTTCTTGCTTTGAGAATTGTGAAAAGCCGTAGTTAAATAATTTCGCTGTGGCATCAAAGCGAGCTTCATAGGACCCTTGTCCATTTGCATCAACAGCTTTCATTACAACTGCAATCAAACGAGTACCATTGCGCTCTGCAGTACCTGTGAAGCAGTGACCTGCAAAGTTTGTTGTACCTGTCTTTAATCCATCTACACCTTGATATTCATACACTAACCCCGGTAACATAAAGTTCCAGTTAGACATTTTAATTGCATCTTCTGTTCCTTCACGGAATGTCTTTTTTGCAATTTTAGATGTTTCTAATACCTTTGGGTGATCTTTTAATAAATGATATGCTAATTTTGCTACAGATTTTGCAGGCATCACATTCTCATCTTCTGGGCCTGTGCCTGATGGATGCATACCAAATAAATCAGCATTATTAAGACCAGTAGAGTTGACAAATTTATAGCCCTCTAAACCAAGTTCTTCTGCTTTTTTATTCATTAACTTTAAAAATTCAGTTTCAGAACCTGCGATCGTTTCAGCAATAGCTACGGTTGCTGCATTTGCTGAATAGATTGCCATTGCCTCATATAACTCACGAATCGTATAAGAGCCATCTCTACGTAAAGGTACATTACTTAATGCACGATTTTGAGACATACGATACGTATAATCTGTTACGTGATATTCTTGATCCCATTTAACTTTCCCTGCATCAATCGCGTCCAATAACAGGTATTCAGTCATCATCTTTGTCATACTTGCAATACCTAGTGAAGTATCTGCATTTTGTTCAAATAAAATTTTCCCTGAATCTGCATCAATTAAAATCGCAGCATCCACTGTTAATCCTAAATCTGTTTCCGCATTTGCCTTTGCAGGAATACCTGCAAAAATACTAAATAATAAAACAGGAATTAGGAGTAAGCGTAATACGGTGTTCATTTTCTTTTTCACCTTTAAAGCCCTCCAAAAAATAATCTTGTCCTCGACATTTTATCATAGATAACAACAAACGTGTTGACTCTCTACCATAAAAAAATGCTCTCGCGCCATCTTTGTAGACGATGCGAAAGCATAAAAGTTGCAAGTAATATATTACATGGAATAGTTTGGTGATTCTTTTGTAATCTGTACATCATGTGGATGTGATTCACGAAGGCCAGCACCTGTCATTCTAACAAATTGTGCATTCTCGCGTAGGTGCTCAAGATGTGGAGCTCCACAATAACCCATACCAGCCCGAATACCACCAATCAGTTGGTAGATTGTATCAGCTAATGGTCCTTTATAAGGAAGACGGCCTTCAATACCTTCAGGTACTAATTTTTTTGCATCCTCTTGGAAGTAACGATCTTTAGAACCTTTTTCCATTGCGCCGATAGAACCCATACCACGATAAACTTTAAAGCGACGTCCTTGGAAGATTTCTGTTTCTCCAGGAGATTCAGATGTACCTGCTAGAAGAGAACCAAGCATTACAACGTTGCCTCCAGCTGCTAGAGCTTTTACGATATCACCAGAGTATTTAATACCACCATCAGCAATTATTGTTTTACCTAGCTCACGAGCTACTGTAGCACAATCATATACTGCTGTAATTTGTGGTACACCTACACCTGCTACAACACGTGTAGTACAAATAGAACCAGGACCGATACCTACTTTAACAACATCTGCTCCTGCTTCAAATAATGCACGTGCGCCTTCTCCTGTAGCAACATTACCAGCGATGATTTCTAGCTCAGGGTAAGTCTCACGGATTGAGCGAATTGTTTGTAATACGCCTTCTGAATGACCATGGGCCGTATCGATTACAACAATGTCAACTTGTGCTTCAACAAGCTTCTCAATACGTACCATCGTATCTTTTGATACACCAACTGCCGCGCCTACTAATAAACGGCCATGTGTATCTTTCGCAGCATTCGGGAATTCAATCACTTTCTCGATATCCTTAATTGTAATTAGTCCAGTTAATCTACCTTCTTCATCTACAATTGGAAGCTTTTCGATTTTATATTGTTGAAGAATTTTTTCAGCATCCTCTAAAGTCGTTCCCACTGGTGCTGTAATCAAATCTTCTTTCGTCATTACATCTTCAATTTTTAAAGAGTAGTCAGAGATAAAACGTAAATCACGGTTTGTAATAATCCCTACTAGCTTTTGATTTTCCATACTATCAACAATAGGAACACCAGAGATTCGGTATTTACCCATTAGATGCTCAGCATCGAAAACTTGATGTGTCGGAGTTAAGAAGAATGGGTTTGTAATAACACCATTTTCAGAACGTTTTACTTTTTCTACTTGTTCAGCTTGCTCATCAATCCCCATGTTTTTATGGATAATACCGATACCGCCTTGACGTGCCATAGCAATCGCCATTTTAGACTCTGTAACTGTATCCATACCTGCGCTGACCATTGGGATGTTTAATTTAATCTTTGGTGTTAATTGAACAGATAAATCAACATCTTTCGGTAGTACTTCGGAATGAGCTGGTACTAATAATACATCATCAAAAGTTAAACCTTCTTTGGCAAATTTAGTCTCCCACATTTTCGTAACTTCCTCCTATAGTTAAAAGAATATTAATTGTAAGATTAACAACGTGGACTGCTACTGTCAAGGAACTTATAAAAGAAAGACAATTCAGATTTTTAACAAATAACAATTAAGATAAACAATACAAATAATTAACTACATTTTCGAGGCATTTATTTGCATTTTTTAAATTCAGAAAACACTTTTGAACAATCTCTTTAGTAGAGTTAAAAGTTATCAAAAGAGAAAGTAAAAAAACAGCCAGCATACAGCTGACTGTTTTATTGCCTAGCGACGTCCTACTCTCACAGGGGGAAGCCCCCAACTACCATCGGCGCTAAAGAGCTTAACTTCCGTGTTCGGTATGGGAACGGGTGTGACCTCTTTGCCATCATCACTAGACTTTTTATTTAATTGAAAGATTTATTCTTTCAAAACTGGATAAACGGTGCATTGAATGTTTCAAACTTTTTTGGTTAAGTCCTCGATCGATTAGTATTCGTCAGCTCCATGTGTCACCACACTTCCACCTCGAACCTATCTACCTCATCGTCTTTGAGGGATCTTACTTACTTGCGTAATGGGAAATCTCATCTTGAGGGGGGCTTCATGCTTAGATGCTTTCAGCACTTATCCCGTCCACACATAGCTACCCAGCGATGCCTTTGGCAAGACAACTGGTACACCAGCGGTGTGTCCATCCCGGTCCTCTCGTACTAAGGACAGCTCCTCTCAAATTTCCTACGCCCACGACGGATAGGGACCGAACTGTCTCACGACGTTCTGAACCCAGCTCGCGTACCGCTTTAATGGGCGAACAGCCCAACCCTTGGGACCGACTACAGCCCCAGGATGCGATGAGCCGACATCGAGGTGCCAAACCTCCCCGTCGATGTGGACTCTTGGGGGAGATAAGCCTGTTATCCCCGGGGTAGCTTTTATCCGTTGAGCGATGGCCCTTCCATGCGGAACCACCGGATCACTAAGCCCGTCTTTCGACCCTGCTCGACTTGTAGGTCTCGCAGTCAAGCTCCCTTGTGCCTTTACACTCTACGAATGATTTCCAACCATTCTGAGGGAACCTTTGGGCGCCTCCGTTACCTTTTAGGAGGCGACCGCCCCAGTCAAACTGTCCACCTGACACTGTCTCCTGCCCCGCTAAGGGGCATGGGTTAGAATTTCAATACAACCAGGGTAGTATCCCACCGACGCCTCCTTCGAAGCTGGCGCTCCGAGATCTCTGGCTCCTACCTATCCTGTACAAGTTGTACCAAAATTCAATATCAGGCTACAGTAAAGCTCCACGGGGTCTTTCCGTCCTGTCGCGGGTAACCTGCATCTTCACAGGTACTATAATTTCACCGAGTCTCTCGTTGAGACAGTGCCCAGATCGTTACGCCTTTCGTGCGGGTCGGAACTTACCCGACAAGGAATTTCGCTACCTTAGGACCGTTATAGTTACGGCCGCCGTTTACTGGGGCTTCAATTCGCAGCTTCGCTTGCGCTAACCACTCCTCTTAACCTTCCAGCACCGGGCAGGCGTCAGCCCCTATACGTCACCTTACGGTTTTGCAGAGACCTGTGTTTTTGCTAAACAGTCGCCTGGGCCTATTCACTGCGGCTCTCATGCGCTTGCACGCTCAAGAGCACCCCTTCTCCCGAAGTTACGGGGTCATTTTGCCGAGTTCCTTAACGAGAGTTCTCTCGCACACCTTAGGATTCTCTCCTCGACTACCTGTGTCGGTTTGCGGTACGGGCACCTCTCACCTCGATAGAGGCTTTTCTTGGCAGTGTGAAATCAGGAACTTCGTCCATACGGACTCGCCATCACAGCTCAACGTTACAGTGTGCGGATTTGCCTACACACACGCCTTACTGCTTGGACGCGCACAACCAACGGCGCGCTTACCCTATCCTACTGCGTCCCCCCATTTCTCAAACGGTGAGGAGGTGGTACAGGAATATCAACCTGTTGTCCATCGCCTACGCCTATCGGCCTCGGCTTAGGTCCCGACTAACCCTGAGCGGACGAGCCTTCCTCAGGAAACCTTAGTCATACGGTGGACGGGATTCTCACCCGTCTTTCGCTACTCATACCGGCATTCTCACTTCTAAGCGCTCCACCAGTCCTTCCGATCTGACTTCAACGCACTTAGAACGCTCTCCTACCACTGACATCGTAGATGTCAATCCACAGCTTCGGTGAATCGTTTAGCCCCGATACATTTTCGGCGCAGCGTCACTCGACCAGTGAGCTATTACGCACTCTTTAAATGATGGCTGCTTCTAAGCCAACATCCTGGTTGTCTGTGCAACGCCACATCCTTTTCCACTTAACGATTACTTTGGGACCTTAGCTGGTGGTCTGGGCTGTTTCCCTTTTGACTACGGATCTTATCACTCGCAGTCTGACTCCCGTGTATAAATATCTGGCATTCGGAGTTTGTCTGAATTCGGTAAACCGGGATGGCCCCCTAGTCCAAACAGTGCTCTACCTCCAGTATTCTCATCACGAGGCTAGCCCTAAAGCTATTTCGGAGAGAACCAGCTATCTCCAAGTTCGATTGGAATTTCTCCGCTACCCACACCTCATCCCCGCACTTTTCAACGTGCGTGGGTTCGGGCCTCCAGTAAGTGTTACCTCACCTTCACCCTGGACATGGGTAGATCACCTGGTTTCGGGTCTACGACCACGTACTATTTCGCCCTATTCAGACTCGCTTTCGCTGCGGCTCCGCCTTCTAAAGCTTAACCTTGCACGTAATCGTAACTCGCCGGTTCATTCTACAAAAGGCACGCTATCACCCATTAACGGGCTCTAACTACTTGTAGGCACACGGTTTCAGGATCTCTTTCACTCCCCTTCCGGGGTGCTTTTCACCTTTCCCTCACGGTACTGGTTCACTATCGGTCACTAGGTAGTATTTAGCCTTGGGAGATGGTCCTCCCGGATTCCGACGGAATTTCACGTGTTCCGCCGTACTCAGGATCCACTCAGGAGAGAACGAACTTTCGACTACAGGGCTTTTACCTGCTCTGGCGGACCTTTCCAAGTCGCTTCATCTAACTCGCTCTTTTGTAACTCCGTATAGAGTGTCCTACAACCCCAAGAGGCAAGCCTCTTGGTTTGGGCTCTTCCCGTTTCGCTCGCCGCTACTCAGGGAATCGATTTTTCTTTCTCTTCCTCCAGGTACTTAGATGTTTCAGTTCCCTGGGTCTGCCTTCAAGACGCTATGTATTCACGTCAAGATACTACGCGATTAAACGTAGTGGGTTCCCCCATTCGGAAATCTCCGGATCAAAGCTCACTTACAGCTCCCCGAAGCATATCGGTGTTAGTGCCGTCCTTCTTCGGCTCCTAGTGCCAAGGCATTCGCCGTGCGCCCTTAATAACTTAACCAAGTTATTAAGCCTATAAAAAACTTAAAAAATAAATGTGTTTGTTACAATTTCAATGTCGTTTTATCCAGTTTTCAAAGAACAAGTTTTGAAGTGTTTCATTCAGATAGAATGAACCTTCAAAACTGAACGCAAAACGTAATCTTACAAACCCAAGGTTTGTATTCCGAAATAATCCTTAGAAAGGAGGTGATCCAGCCGCACCTTCCGATACGGCTACCTTGTTACGACTTCACCCCAATCATCTATCCCACCTTCGGCGGCTGGCTCCAAAAGGTTACCTCACCGACTTCGGGTGTTACAAACTCTCGTGGTGTGACGGGCGGTGTGTACAAGGCCCGGGAACGTATTCACCGCGGCATGCTGATCCGCGATTACTAGCGATTCCGGCTTCATGTAGGCGAGTTGCAGCCTACAATCCGAACTGAGAACGACTTTATCGGATTAGCTCCCTCTCGCGAGTTGGCAACCGTTTGTATCGTCCATTGTAGCACGTGTGTAGCCCAGGTCATAAGGGGCATGATGATTTGACGTCATCCCCACCTTCCTCCGGTTTGTCACCGGCAGTCACCTTAGAGTGCCCAACTAAATGATGGCAACTAAGATCAAGGGTTGCGCTCGTTGCGGGACTTAACCCAACATCTCACGACACGAGCTGACGACAACCATGCACCACCTGTCACCGTTGCCCCCGAAGGGGAAACTATATCTCTACAGTGGTCAACGGGATGTCAAGACCTGGTAAGGTTCTTCGCGTTGCTTCGAATTAAACCACATGCTCCACCGCTTGTGCGGGCCCCCGTCAATTCCTTTGAGTTTCAGTCTTGCGACCGTACTCCCCAGGCGGAGTGCTTAATGCGTTAGCTGCAGCACTAAGGGGCGGAAACCCCCTAACACTTAGCACTCATCGTTTACGGCGTGGACTACCAGGGTATCTAATCCTGTTTGCTCCCCACGCTTTCGCGCCTCAGCGTCAGTTACAGACCAGAAAGTCGCCTTCGCCACTGGTGTTCCTCCAAATCTCTACGCATTTCACCGCTACACTTGGAATTCCACTTTCCTCTTCTGCACTCAAGTCCCCCAGTTTCCAATGACCCTCCACGGTTGAGCCGTGGGCTTTCACATCAGACTTAAAGGACCGCCTGCGCGCGCTTTACGCCCAATAATTCCGGACAACGCTTGCCACCTACGTATTACCGCGGCTGCTGGCACGTAGTTAGCCGTGGCTTTCTAATAAGGTACCGTCAAGGTACAGCCAGTTACTACTGTACTTGTTCTTCCCTTACAACAGAGTTTTACGATCCGAAAACCTTCTTCACTCACGCGGCGTTGCTCCATCAGGCTTTCGCCCATTGTGGAAGATTCCCTACTGCTGCCTCCCGTAGGAGTCTGGGCCGTGTCTCAGTCCCAGTGTGGCCGATCACCCTCTCAGGTCGGCTACGCATCGTCGCCTTGGTGAGCCGTTACCTCACCAACTAGCTAATGCGCCGCGGGCCCATCCTATAGCGACAGCCGAAACCGTCTTTCAGTCTCTTGCCATGAAGCAAAAGAGATTATTCGGTATTAGCCCCGGTTTCCCGGAGTTATCCCAAACTATAGGGTAGGTTGCCCACGTGTTACTCACCCGTCCGCCGCTAACGTCAAAGGAGCAAGCTCCTTTTCTGTTCGCTCGACTTGCATGTATTAGGCACGCCGCCAGCGTTCGTCCTGAGCCAGGATCAAACTCTCCATAAAAGAAATTTGATTAGCTCAAATTGTTTTGCTGGCATCATGTTTGATGTCCAAAATTGTGTTTCGTTCACTAGCAAAACTAGCTACTTAAAACTTTATTGATTACGTTTTGCTTGTTCAGTTTTCAAGGTTCATTTTGTTTACTCTTCTGTAAGAGTTAACTTTTATATAATAACATGTTTTATATTTAATGTCAAACAGTTATTTTATTTTATATTTTAGTAGCTGCATATCTCAACAGCAACTTTTATATAATAACACCCTATTTTTCATTGGTCAATAGTTTTATAATTATTTTTTTAAAAAATTACAACCTCAATCTTGGCCAATTTCGTAAAAATTGAATTGTACGGTTTCTTCCTATATCTAATAGAGTTTCTTTTGTTTCTTCATTTAAATCAAATTGGGTTGCACTATAATCTTCTACAGGAATAAAAATAATGTCTCTTTCGTGTCGTCTTGATATATACCTTTCATCATGTGCATCTTTCATAGTTGAAAATAGTGCCTCAAATAAATTTAGACCATTCTTAATTTCTTGAGGACATTGTTCTTCTCCTCTTCTACTCAGTTTCAGACCTAAAATCGGACGTACTTTCCGACCTTCTTTATCATCGAATATCCATAGTGGAAAATTACTTAAAACACCACCATCCACTATAACCGATTCACCCTTACCAGTCTTTAATGTAACTGGTTCAAAGAAAAAAGGTATACCACAACTCATGCGTAACGCACAAGCTACTGAAAAATTCTTTGCTTCAATTTGATATTTATGCAAATCGTCTGGTAAAACAATCATTCTACCATTCGTTAAATCTGAAGCTACTAATTTAAGTGAATCTTTAGGCAGATCACCAAAAGTATATACTCCTTTTGCAGCTAGCTTTTGGAAAAACCATTTTTCTAACGCCTTTCCTTTATAGAGACCTAAATGATTATAAACATTTACCCATTTCATAAAAGGAAAAGGTAAAATTGTTCTTCTTGGATCAAGTAATGAAGGAACATCTAACTCTTCTAGCATAATTTCTATCTCTTTTCCACTATATCCTGCCGCAATAAAGGCGGCTAAAATGGCACCCGCACTTGTACCAGCTACACGTTTAAATCGAAAATGTTCAGCTTCTAGTACTTGATATGCCCCTACTAATGCAAAGCCCTTCAAACCGCCACCAGAAAACACGCCATCAATCCACAAAATTTCCTCTCCTTTTTGATGTAATCTTTACAGTATAAGAATGAAGAATGACGAATAGAACTAAATTTTCTACTTTATTGACGATACTTATGTACATAGCAGCAAACTTTAACCAAGTGTCTAGCTAAAATTCGATTACAGTATCATATAAGAATATGCGGCGAAATATCGTTATTCTAAGAAATGTAAAGAGCTACTTAAATGCTAAAGTAGTTTCAACAATAATTTTAGTTCCGGAAATTTTTAGTGTAGAACATATTTTTAACAACAAAAATAAAGGGCCTAAGCCCCCAACAATATTTAATTTAAATCACAGCCCTTATCTATATTAACTATGTCTTATAAGAACGTACTGATGGTGATTGATATTATTTAATTTTAAAAAAAGTTACAGAATGTTTAGCTATCCACAAATGCTGGGGTTTTCATAACTTCTAATTTTATTCTTTCACTGAAGGCTTGAAAATTTTAGCCGACTTAGTTAATAGCTTACTAACCCCTTCTATATCTTGCTAAGATTACAATGAATCAGAACCAAGTTAGACTGGTGGTTTGCTCTCGCGTGAAACGCTGGGGTACTGGTCCGTGTCAAAAGACACACTCAAAACTTCCTGTTTCCATATTTGTATTCAGGTTGGCATGCCGATCGAATATTAAGCTACTCTTCCCTTTCAAATAAACCACAAAAGATGAAACAATTATTTTTGCTCGAATACTCACCAACATACCTGATTGCTCGGCTGTTTTTTTCTTGTCCATAGCTAGAAGCTCTTTGGAACCCCTCGCATAGCAAGGTTTTTTTAAAATATACAATAAAAAAACAGTCAGCGCACAGCTGACTGTTTTTTTTGCCTAGCGACGTCCTACTCTCACAGGGGGAAGCCCCCAACTACCATCGGCGCTAAAGAGCTTAACTTCCGTGTTCGGTATGGGAACGGGTGTGACCTCTTTGCCATCATCACTAGACTTTGTATTTAATTGAAAGATTTATTCTTTCAAAACTGGATAAACGGCACATTGAATGTTTCAAACTTTTTTGGTTAAGTCCTCGATCGATTAGTATTCGTCAGCTCCATGTGTCACCACACTTCCACCTCGAACCTATCTACCTCATCGTCTTTGAGGGATCTTACTTACTTGCGTAATGGGAAATCTCATCTTGAGGGGGGCTTCATGCTTAGATGCTTTCAGCACTTATCCCGTCCACACATAGCTACCCAGCGATGCCTTTGGCAAGACAACTGGTACACCAGCGGTGTGTCCATCCCGGTCCTCTCGTACTAAGGACAGCTCCTCTCAAATTTCCTACGCCCACGACGGATAGGGACCGAACTGTCTCACGACGTTCTGAACCCAGCTCGCGTACCGCTTTAATGGGCGAACAGCCCAACCCTTGGGACCGACTACAGCCCCAGGATGCGATGAGCCGACATCGAGGTGCCAAACCTCCCCGTCGATGTGGACTCTTGGGGGAGATAAGCCTGTTATCCCCGGGGTAGCTTTTATCCGTTGAGCGATGGCCCTTCCATGCGGAACCACCGGATCACTAAGCCCGTCTTTCGACCCTGCTCGACTTGTAGGTCTCGCAGTCAAGCTCCCTTGTGCCTTTACACTCTACGAATGATTTCCAACCATTCTGAGGGAACCTTTGGGCGCCTCCGTTACCTTTTAGGAGGCGACCGCCCCAGTCAAACTGTCCGCCTGACACTGTCTCCTGCCCCGCTAAGGGGCATGGGTTAGAATTTCAATACAACCAGGGTAGTATCCCACCGACGCCTCCTTCGAAGCTGGCGCTCCGAGATCTCTGGCTCCTACCTATCCTGTACAAGTTGTACCAAAATTCAATATCAGGCTACAGTAAAGCTCCACGGGGTCTTTCCGTCCTGTCGCGGGTAACCTGCATCTTCACAGGTACTATAATTTCACCGAGTCTCTCGTTGAGACAGTGCCCAGATCGTTACGCCTTTCGTGCGGGTCGGAACTTACCCGACAAGGAATTTCGCTACCTTAGGACCGTTATAGTTACGGCCGCCGTTTACTGGGGCTTCAATTCGCAGCTTCGCTTGCGCTAACCACTCCTCTTAACCTTCCAGCACCGGGCAGGCGTCAGCCCCTATACGTCACCTTACGGTTTTGCAGAGACCTGTGTTTTTGCTAAACAGTCGCCTGGGCCTATTCACTGCGGCTCTCATGCGCTTGCACGCTCAAGAGCACCCCTTCTCCCGAAGTTACGGGGTCATTTTGCCGAGTTCCTTAACGAGAGTTCTCTCGCACACCTTAGGATTCTCTCCTCGACTACCTGTGTCGGTTTGCGGTACGGGCACCTCTCACCTCGATAGAGGCTTTTCTTGGCAGTGTGAAATCAGGAACTTCGTCCATACGGACTCGCCATCACAGCTCAACGTTACAGTGTGCGGATTTGCCTACACACACGCCTTACTGCTTGGACGCGCACAACCAACGGCGCGCTTACCCTATCCTACTGCGTCCCCCCATTTCTCAAACGGTGAGGAGGTGGTACAGGAATATCAACCTGTTGTCCATCGCCTACGCCTATCGGCCTCGGCTTAGGTCCCGACTAACCCTGAGCGGACGAGCCTTCCTCAGGAAACCTTAGTCATACGGTGGACGGGATTCTCACCCGTCTTTCGCTACTCATACCGGCATTCTCACTTCTAAGCGCTCCACCAGTCCTTCCGATCTGACTTCAACGCACTTAGAACGCTCTCCTACCACTGACATCGTAGATGTCAATCCACAGCTTCGGTGAATCGTTTAGCCCCGATACATTTTCGGCGCAGCGTCACTCGACCAGTGAGCTATTACGCACTCTTTAAATGATGGCTGCTTCTAAGCCAACATCCTGGTTGTCTGTGCAACGCCACATCCTTTTCCACTTAACGATTACTTTGGGACCTTAGCTGGTGGTCTGGGCTGTTTCCCTTTTGACTACGGATCTTATCACTCGCAGTCTGACTCCCGTGTATAAATATCTGGCATTCGGAGTTTGTCTGAATTCGGTAAACCGGGATGGCCCCCTAGTCCAAACAGTGCTCTACCTCCAGTATTCTCATCACGAGGCTAGCCCTAAAGCTATTTCGGAGAGAACCAGCTATCTCCAAGTTCGATTGGAATTTCTCCGCTACCCACACCTCATCCCCGCACTTTTCAACGTGCGTGGGTTCGGGCCTCCAGTAAGTGTTACCTCACCTTCACCCTGGACATGGGTAGATCACCTGGTTTCGGGTCTACGACCACGTACTACTTCGCCCTATTCAGACTCGCTTTCGCTGCGGCTCCGCCTTCTAAAGCTTAACCTTGCACGTAATCGTAACTCGCCGGTTCATTCTACAAAAGGCACGCTATCACCCATTAACGGGCTCTAACTACTTGTAGGCACACGGTTTCAGGATCTCTTTCACTCCCCTTCCGGGGTGCTTTTCACCTTTCCCTCACGGTACTGGTTCACTATCGGTCACTAGGTAGTATTTAGCCTTGGGAGATGGTCCTCCCGGATTCCGACGGAATTTCACGTGTTCCGCCGTACTCAGGATCCACTCAGGAGAGAACGAACTTTCGACTACAGGGCTTTTACCTGCTCTGGCGGACCTTTCCAAGTCGCTTCATCTAACTCGCTCTTTTGTAACTCCGTATAGAGTGTCCTACAACCCCAAGAGGCAAGCCTCTTGGTTTGGGCTCTTCCCGTTTCGCTCGCCGCTACTCAGGGAATCGATTTTTCTTTCTCTTCCTCCAGGTACTTAGATGTTTCAGTTCCCTGGGTCTGCCTTCAAGACGCTATGTATTCACGTCAAGATACTACGCGATTAAACGTAGTGGGTTCCCCCATTCGGAAATCTCCGGATCAAAGCTCACTTACAGCTCCCCGAAGCATATCGGTGTTAGTGCCGTCCTTCTTCGGCTCCTAGTGCCAAGGCATTCGCCGTGCGCCCTTAATAACTTAACCAAGTTATTAAGCCTATAAAAAACTTAAAAAATAAATGTGTTTGTTACAATTTCAATGTCGTTTTATCCAGTTTTCAAAGAACAAAAAAATGGTGGAGCCTAGCGGGATCGAACCGCTGACCTCCTGCGTGCAAGGCAGGCGCTCTCCCAGCTGAGCTAAGGCCCCAAGAGGTATATATGGTGGGCCTAAATGGACTCGAACCATCGACCTCACGCTTATCAGGCGTGCGCTCTAACCAGCTGAGCTATAGGCCCTCTTGGAAGTTTTATTGAATTTCATAAACCTTCAAAACTGAACGCAAAACGTAATCTTACAAACCCGAGGTTTGTATTCCGAAATAATCCTTAGAAAGGAGGTGATCCAGCCGCACCTTCCGATACGGCTACCTTGTTACGACTTCACCCCAATCATCTATCCCACCTTCGGCGGCTGGCTCCAAAAGGTTACCTCACCGACTTCGGGTGTTACAAACTCTCGTGGTGTGACGGGCGGTGTGTACAAGGCCCGGGAACGTATTCACCGCGGCATGCTGATCCGCGATTACTAGCGATTCCGGCTTCATGTAGGCGAGTTGCAGCCTACAATCCGAACTGAGAACGACTTTATCGGATTAGCTCCCTCTCGCGAGTTGGCAACCGTTTGTATCGTCCATTGTAGCACGTGTGTAGCCCAGGTCATAAGGGGCATGATGATTTGACGTCATCCCCACCTTCCTCCGGTTTGTCACCGGCAGTCACCTTAGAGTGCCCAACTAAATGATGGCAACTAAGATCAAGGGTTGCGCTCGTTGCGGGACTTAACCCAACATCTCACGACACGAGCTGACGACAACCATGCACCACCTGTCACCGTTGCCCCCGAAGGGGAAACTATATCTCTACAGTGGTCAACGGGATGTCAAGACCTGGTAAGGTTCTTCGCGTTGCTTCGAATTAAACCACATGCTCCACCGCTTGTGCGGGCCCCCGTCAATTCCTTTGAGTTTCAGTCTTGCGACCGTACTCCCCAGGCGGAGTGCTTAATGCGTTAGCTGCAGCACTAAGGGGCGGAAACCCCCTAACACTTAGCACTCATCGTTTACGGCGTGGACTACCAGGGTATCTAATCCTGTTTGCTCCCCACGCTTTCGCGCCTCAGCGTCAGTTACAGACCAGAAAGTCGCCTTCGCCACTGGTGTTCCTCCAAATCTCTACGCATTTCACCGCTACACTTGGAATTCCACTTTCCTCTTCTGCACTCAAGTCCCCCAGTTTCCAATGACCCTCCACGGTTGAGCCGTGGGCTTTCACATCAGACTTAAAGGACCGCCTGCGCGCGCTTTACGCCCAATAATTCCGGACAACGCTTGCCACCTACGTATTACCGCGGCTGCTGGCACGTAGTTAGCCGTGGCTTTCTAATAAGGTACCGTCAAGGTACAGCCAGTTACTACTGTACTTGTTCTTCCCTTACAACAGAGTTTTACGATCCGAAAACCTTCTTCACTCACGCGGCGTTGCTCCATCAGGCTTTCGCCCATTGTGGAAGATTCCCTACTGCTGCCTCCCGTAGGAGTCTGGGCCGTGTCTCAGTCCCAGTGTGGCCGATCACCCTCTCAGGTCGGCTACGCATCGTCGCCTTGGTGAGCCGTTACCTCACCAACTAGCTAATGCGCCGCGGGCCCATCCTATAGCGACAGCCGAAACCGTCTTTCAGTCTCTTGCCATGAAGCAAAAGAGATTATTCGGTATTAGCCCCGGTTTCCCGGAGTTATCCCAAACTATAGGGTAGGTTGCCCACGTGTTACTCACCCGTCCGCCGCTAACGTCAAAGGAGCAAGCTCCTTTTCTGTTCGCTCGACTTGCATGTATTAGGCACGCCGCCAGCGTTCGTCCTGAGCCAGGATCAAACTCTCCATAAAAGAAATTTGATTAGCTCAAATTGTTTTGCTGGCATCATGTTTGATGTCCAAAATTTTTGTTTTGTTCACTAACCGAAGCTAGCTACTTAAAACTTTATTGATTACGTTTTGCTTGTTCAGTTTTCAAGGTTCATTTTGTTTATTTCGTTGTCACCTCTTGGCGACTCATTTATAATATCAAGATTCCAAAACAAAGTCAACAGTTTCTCCAAAAATATTTTAATACAATATATAAATGTTTCAAAAAACAATTATGGTTAAAATGCTCACTATTTAATTGATTACTATTATTGCGAAGTGTTTGTTAAGAAAAAATTATATTAGCACTTGCGTAGAGTACATCTCTTACCTAATAAAAAAGGCAAACCACATAATATAGTTTGCCCGTCTATCTATAAATTAGTTATGATACGTGAAATATAAAAACTGCGATTTTTCCCTAAATCAAAAATTTCCCCTGAATGAATTAATTTAATAAGTGGTCTTGTTGGGGCAAATTTATTTACAAACATTACTTCCCCACGTTCTAAATTAGAAAGCTCTACAATTGTACCTATCGGAAGATCTGCAACAATATCAATTAATGCACGTACTACTTTAATATCAAATTTACCAAACTCAGATTCATTAATCATTTCAATTACTTTAAATGAAGATTGTTTCGTTCTATATACTCGTTCACATGTCATAGCATGAAAAACATCTGCAACAGCAATAATTTGTGCAAATATAGAAATATTGGCGATCTTTTCGTTCTTCGGATATCCACTACCATTTAAACGTTCATGATGTTGGAAGATTGCTTCTTTCATCGTTTCTTTTAAAATGGTCAAATCTTTCACCATATTATGGCTATAAATCGGGTGTTTATATATCTCATCATATTCTTGCTCTGTTAATGGTGTCTTCTTATCCCTGATACGAGGATGTACTTTAGCCATACCACAATCAGCCAATAAACCACCGATGGCTACTTGAATAGTGGTTCCTCTATCATAACCAAGTTTTTGACCAATAACTGAGGCAATCAGACCAGTTGCTACACAATGATGATACAGGTAGTCTTTTGGATTTGAATACTCATTTAAATCAAAAATAATAGTACGATCTTCTAGTACCATCTCTACTAAAGGTAAAATAATTGTTCTGGCCTTTGCAATATCTACCTTGGCGCCCGCTTCCCAGTTTTTAAATTCTTTTTTAAACTGTTCAACAGAATGATTATAGATTTTCCTAAAAGTCGGAAGTTCTTCTATTATAACTTCGACATCACTTTCATTCTTTTCTACACGCATATCATTTTCACTTTTATAAACGGGGACGGTGAAAATATTAAATGCATGAAAAACTTGCAAGTGTACATAAGAAATCATTGTATCTTTGAAAATAATCGGATACTGTGTATTAGCAAATATATCTTCAGAAATTACCTTGCCAACACCTAGCTCTGAAATTGGAACATGTATAGTTTCCACAGAATGAACACCTCTCCACTATTTCTTGCTTCAAAATAAGGTATTATCATTTTATCATGGAATTCAAAATAATTACTTATTTTTCATTATTTACGTAAAAAAACCGATGACGACATTCAATAATGTCGTCATCGGATTATACTATTCTTCGACTTCCTCTTCGTCTTCAAAAGACTCTTCTGCTTTTTCCACTTTAGCGACAGTTGCAACCAATTCGTCATCTCCTAGTCGAATTAAACGTACACCTTGCGTACTGCGCCCAATTAATGAAATATCATTTACATCCATACGGATAAGCATACCATTAATAGTTATAAGCATTAAATCCTCAGAACCATCGACGGTTTTTACAGCCACCATTGGACCATTCTTATCTGTAATCTGAATAGTTTTCAGTCCTACTCCACCACGACTTTGTAAACGATAGTCCTCTTCAGAAGTACGTTTACCGTAACCTTTTTCAGTTACTACTAATATTTCTTGCCCTGGTTCAACAATCTCCATGCCAACTACTTCATCACCATCACGTAGCTTAATGCCTCGAACACCACCAGCTGTACGGCCCATAGATCGAATGTCGTCTTCTTGGAAACGAACGAGCATACCATCGCGAGTACCAATAATCACTTGTTTCTCTCCATCTGTAAGACGTACCGAAATAAGATCGTCGTCTTCTCTCAAGCTGATTGCGATTAAACCATTTGTTCGGATGTTAGCAAATTGTGATACAGGGGTACGTTTTGTAATACCTGTTTTTGTGGTAAAGATAAAGTAAGCATCTTCATCAAACGACGCAACACGAATCATAGCTGTTACTTTTTCGCCTTTTTCTATATTAAGCAAGTTTACGATTGGTAACCCTTTAGCAGTACGACCGAACTCAGGTATTTCATATCCTTTTGCTCTAAATACTTTACCTTTAGACGTGAAGAATAAAATTGTATCGTGGGTAGAAGTATTCATTAGATGCTCTACAAAGTCGTCTTCATTTGTACCCATTCCTTGTACACCACGACCACCACGCTTTTGACTACGATATGTATTCGCAGCTAAACGCTTGATATAGCCATTATGTGTTAAAGTAACAACTGAGTTTTCAACAGGAATTAAATCCTCATCCTCAATCATTTCAATTCCACCTGATGTAATCTCAGTACGACGTGTGTCATTAAAACGTTCTTTCAACTCTAAGATTTCAGTACGAATAATATCTACAATTTTCTCTTCATCTGCTAAGATTGCCTTTAATTCAGCTATAAGAACTTGAAGCTCTTGATATTCTGCTTCAATTTTTTCACGTTCTAAGCCACTTAATCGAACGAGGCGCATATCTAAAATAGCTTGAGCCTGACGCTCCGATAAGTTAAAGCGTTCCATTAATTGAGGTTTTGCTTCTTCACCACTACGTGAACCACGTATAATAGCGATTATTTCATCAATATGATCGAGTGCGATTCGTAAGCCCTCTAAAATGTGAGCGCGGTCTTCAGCTTTTCGAAGATCAAACTCTGTACGACGACGAATAATTACTTTTTGGTGTTCTAAATAATGGTATAGCATTTCTTTTAAGCCTAATACTTTAGGCTGTCCGTTTACTAAAGATAGCATATTGATACCGAAGCTAGATTGCATAGCTGTTTGTTTATATAAATTATTTAGTACAACATTAGCATTTGCATCTTTACGAACTTCAATCACTACACGCATACCACGACGGTCTGATTCATCACGTAAATTTGTGATTCCATCTATTTTTTTATCACGTACAAGCTCTGCAATTTTTTCAATGAGCTTAGCCTTATTCACTTGGTAAGGCAATTCATGAATAAGAATAGTTTCTTTACCATTTGCCTTTTGCTCAATTTCCACTTTCGCACGGATGATAATGGAACCTCGACCAGTTTCATAGGCTCTACGAATACCACTACGTCCTAAAATTAATCCACCAGTAGGAAAATCAGGGCCAGGAATGATTTCCATCAGCTCTTCAGTCGTAATGGCCGGATTTTCAGAAAGTGCTATAACAGCATCAATTGTTTCGCCCAATTGATGCGGAGGAATATTTGTTGCCATACCTACAGCAATCCCTGCAGCACCGTTGACTAAAAGATTTGGATAGCGACTTGGTAAAACTATTGGTTCTTTTTCTGATCCATCATAGTTATCTGTATAGTCAATTGTATCTTTATTAATATCACGGAGCATTTCCATTGCTATTTTAGACATACGTGATTCTGTATAACGCATGGCTGCTGCGCCATCACCATCAACAGAACCGAAGTTTCCGTGACCATCAACAAGCATGTAGCGATAGCTAAAATCTTGTGCCATACGTACCATTGCATCATAGATGGAAGAGTCACCATGTGGATGGTACTTACCCATTACATCCCCAACGATACGTGCTGACTTTTTGTAGGCTTTATCTGCTGTATTACCTAATTCCTGCATCCCATATAAAATACGACGATGAACTGGTTTTAATCCATCACGTACATCAGGTAATGCACGTGATACAATTACACTCATTGCATAATCAAGAAAGGATGTTTCAATTTCTTCTGTTATATTAACTCCTTTAACACCGGAGCGTTCTTGTTCTGACAAAGTGTAGACCTCCTCTCAAGAAAAATTAGATATCTAAATTAGCGTATACGGCATTTTCCTCGATAAATTGACGACGAGGTTCAACTTCATCGCCCATTAAACGTTCAAATGCTTGGTTTGCTTTAATTGCATCATCTAATTCTACTTGTAATAATGTGCGGTACTCAGGATCCATTGTTGTTTCCCAAAGCTGCTCAGCGTTCATTTCTCCAAGACCTTTATAACGCTGCACATTTGGCTTTGGCATTTTTGGTAGCCGTTCTAAAATTTCTTTTAATGTCTCTTCATCATAGCAATACTCAATATGTTTACCTTGTTTCACTTGATAAAGTGGTGGCTGTGCAATATAAATATAGCCAGCTTCTATAAGTGGTCGAAGGAAACGGAAGAAGAATGTTAAAAGTAATGTACGAATATGTGCCCCATCGACATCGGCATCTGTCATGATAATGATTTTATGATAACGAGCTTTCTCTAAATTAAACTCCTCACCAATACCAGTACCGAATGCTGTTATCATCGCACGGATTTCCGCATTCGATAAAATTTTATCTAGACGAGCTTTCTCAACGTTAAGGATTTTACCACGTAAAGGTAAAATTGCTTGGAAGTGTCGATCACGTCCAGATTTAGCCGAACCGCCGGCAGAATCACCCTCAACAATATAAATTTCACAATCAGCTGGGTTAGTAGAAGAACAGTCAGCTAATTTACCCGGTAAGCTAGATACTTCAAGGGCATTTTTACGACGAGTAAACTCACGTGCTTTTTTCGCAGCTACACGAGCACGGGCTGCCATTAATCCTTTTTCCACAATCTTTCGTGCAACCGTTGGATTTTCTAACATAAAACGCTCAAAGCCATCTGAGAACAAAGAATTGGTAATTTGACTTACTTCTGAATTCCCTAACTTTGTTTTTGTTTGTCCTTCAAATTGCGGATCTGGGTGTTTTACAGAAACTATAGCTGTTAACCCTTCTCGTACATCCTCACCTGTAAGATTAGCGTCAGATTCTTTTAGTAATCCACTTTTTCGTGCATAGTCATTAATAACGCGTGTAAGGGCTGTTTTAAACCCTGACTCATGTGTACCGCCCTCATACGTATTAATGTTATTAGCAAATGAAAAAATATTAGAAGAGAATCCAGCATTATATTGCATAGCAATTTCTACTGTGATGCCATCCTTCTCCCCAAGGACATCAATTGGATCATGGATTGGCTCTTTAGATTGATTTAAATGCTCAACATAAGAGCGAATACCACCTTCATAGTGGTATGTTGTTGAGCGAATCTCTTCTTCACGCTCATCAGCAATCGTAATCTTAATACCACGATTTAAATAAGCCAATTCTCTAATACGATGAGCTAAAATATCATATTCATAAACAGTAGTTTCTTTAAATATTTCTGGGTCAGCTTTAAAACGCGTTGTTGTACCATTATGATCGGTGTCACCGATAACCATTAACTCTTGAACTGTTTTTCCACGTTCAAATTTTATTTCATGGATATGACCTTCACGATGTACTTGAACAATTGTTTCAACAGAAAGTGCATTTACTACTGATGCTCCAACTCCATGAAGACCACCAGAAACTTTATAGCCTCCACCGCCAAATTTACCACCAGCATGTAAAACAGTCATAATAACTTCAACAGCAGGCTTACCCATTTTTTCTTGAATACTAACTGGAATACCACGACCGTTATCTTCTACACGAATCCAGTTTTCTTTTTCAATTGTTACTTTGATATCTGTACAAAATCCTGCAAGTGCTTCATCGATACTATTATCAACAATTTCCCATACTAAATGGTGAAGCCCTTTAGAGCTAGTTGAACCGATATACATCCCTGGTCTTTTACGTACTGCTTCTAAACCTTCTAATACCTGTATCTGATCGGCCTCATAAGCTTGGTTTTGTAAACCTTCGTTCTCTATAGCCACGGCTTTCATCTACTCCTTCATAACATCATTGTGTGTAAATGAATGAACAGTCAACCGAGCTGACTATTACCATTCTTTTTGTAATCTAAAAAACTACCCTGGCTAACTTCTTTCAATCGCACCTTGTTTCACGTGGAACAGTTGAGCCTGTTCCATCGTTTCATGATGAATTCCTTCCACACTTGTGGTTGTAACAAAGGTTTGGACTTCACCCTGAATGGTATTTAATAAATGCGATTGGCGATAATCATCGAGTTCCGATAAAACATCATCTAAAAGTAGTATGGGTGTTTCATTTGTTTCTTGTTTAATTAATTCAATTTCAGCAAGCTTTAAAGACAATGCAGTAGTACGCTGCTGTCCTTGTGAACCATAAGTTTGAACATCATAGCCATTCACTAAAAATTGTAAATCATCTCGGTGTGGACCAACTAATGTCACGCCTCTATCAAATTCACGTTCTCTCGCTTCAATTAATTTTTGATGTAAAGTATTTTCAATTTCACTAGTAGAGTGTTCTTTTTCAATACCAGCTACCGTACGATATTTTATAACCAGTGTTTCCTTACCTTGCGATATACCTGCGTGTATGGGTTCCGCCCACTCTTGCAATAAATCCATAAATTGAAATCTTTTACGAATAATTTGGGTAGCAGCGTGAATATATTGTTCATTGTAGACCTCATACATCACATCATTTGGCATGGACTTGCCTTGGTTCATTTTTAAAAAATGGTTACGTTGTTTTAAAACTTTTTGAAAGGTTAATAAATCATGTAAATAGACAGGCGAAATTTGCCCAATCTCCATATCAATAAAACGCCGACGTATTTGCGGACTTCCCTTTACAACGTTCAAATCCTCTGGCGCAAACATAACGACATTCATTTGACCAATATAATGACTAAGGCGACTTTGCTCTATATGATTTATCTTGCCCTTTTTACCTTTCTTTGTAATCGTAAGTTCGATCGGTAAAATACCATGCCTTTTTTTAACGGCCCCTTCTATTTTACCATAGTCTGAATCCCAACGTATCAATTCTTTATCGTTCGTTGTTCGATGGGACTTAGCCATTGCTAAAACATAGATGGACTCCATAACATTTGTTTTTCCTTGTGCATTTTCACCAATGAAAACATTAATTTTTGGAGAGAAGTTTAAAGCTAAGGCATCATAGTTACGGTAATTTGTAAGTTTTATTTGCTCAATATACATAATTTATTGTCCAGTTGGTCCTATAATTTGAAAACGACCACATCCAGGAATATTTACAATATCTCCGTTACGTAATTTACGACCTCGACGATCGTCTACTTCTCCGTTTACATATACAGCATGTTCTTGTAAAAACCACTTGGCCATTCCACCTGAACTAATGGCATCAGTAATTTTTAAAAGTTGCCCTAACGTGATGAACTCCTCATCAATTTTAATGTCCTGCATAGTGTGTTCCCCTCCGAATACAGACTGTCTATCTCTCTATCATACCTAAAATTACGCCATAAGTAAAAAAAGATAGTCACGAAGAGCGACTATCTTAACAGATCTTTTATTCTTTAGTAAGTTCGTACAGGTAAAATTAATTGTAAAATAGCATCATCATGAACGGAACGTAAAATAAACGGTCTCATTGCCCCAGTAAATTGAATAACTACGTCTTGTCCATCTATTGCTTTTAATGCTTCCATCATATATTTTGCACTGAATGAGATTTTTAAACCTTCCCCTTCTAATGCTTCCACAGGAATTTCTTCTTGTACTTTTCCGATTTCAGGAGAATTAGAAGAAACCTCAACTGCTTGGTTATCTAAAATTTCAAAACGGACAACATTATTACGATCTCCTCGTGCAACAAGTGATGCACGGTCAATAGCTTGTAATAAAGATTTACCATTAATTGTTAAATTTGTTTGATACTCTTCAGGAATTAAACGAGTTGTGTCAGGATAATTTCCTTCCAGTAAGCGAGAGAAGAATAATACATCACCAGTTTTAAATAATACTTGCTGACTTGTAATAACGATTTGGACAAGATTTGTAGAATCTTCAAGTACTTTATTTAATTCATTCAAACTTTTCCCTGGAATTACTACACTATGTTCAACTTCTGGTAAATTTTCGAGTTGCACTTTACGTCTTGCCAAACGATGACTATCTGTTGCAACACAGATTAATGTTTCATTTTTGATCTGCCAGTTTACACCTGTCAACACGGGTCTACTTTCTGAAGTGGCAACAGCGAATACTGTTTCACGGATAATTGTTTTTAAGAGATCAGCAGGAATAGTAAATTTTTGATCTTCTGTAAGCTCTGGTAATAAAGGATACTCTGCTGCATCTGAGCCAATTAAATGGAATTCCGATTTCCCTGAACGAATATGCGTTTGGAAACCTGGTGTTACTTGAATTTCAACATCGTTTGTTGGTAATTTACGTACGATTTCATTAAACATACGTGCTTGTACAACAATTGAACCTGTTTCTGTAATGTGAATAATTTGTTGTCCATCTTCTTCTACTGGAATAAATGTTTGAATAGTTATATCAGCATCACTACCAGTTAAGCGGATCCCTTCCTCTGTTACGTCAATTTTAATACCAGTTAAAATCGGAATAGTTGTTTTTGAACTTACTGCTTTCATGACATCATTTAAACCTTCTAATAAACGGTCACGTAAAATATCAAATTTCATTCGTTTTCCCTCACATATTTATATTATTTATTTATATAAAATAAAAAGATATAGTAATAGGCCCTGTGGATTTGTGGATAAGTATATTTTTATGAATAAAATCAGTCTATCCACATGTAGATAGACTGTGTATAAGTTTGTGTTTAAATAGTTAGTTTGTCCACAGCAATTACTTGCCTAGCATACTACGAATTTGTTTAACATCTTGTTGAAGTTGAACGTCATTTTTCAACATAGAAGATATTTTTTCGTGTGCATGGATGACAGTCGTATGATCGCGGCCACCAAATTCTTCGCCAATTTTGGGCAGCGAAAAATCTGTCAACTCGCGCGATAAGTACATAGCGATTTGACGTGGAAAAGCAATTAATTTAGTACGTTTTTTAGCAGCGAAATCTTCCAAACGTATACTAAAATGTTCCCCTACTGCATTTTGAATGTCTAATATTGTCACTGTTCGCGGTTTTGAATTTGGAATGATATCCTTCAATGCCTCGGCAGCTAATGTCGCTGTAATATCTTTGTTTACAAGAGATGAGTAGGCAACGACGCGAATAAGCGCACCTTCAAGCTCCCTAATATTGGAGTCAATCTGGTTCGCAATATAAAGCATTACTTCATTTGGTACCTCTAGACCGTCTGCTTTTGCTTTTTTACGCAAAATAGCGATACGAGTTTCCAAATCGGGTGGCGCAATATCAGTTATTAACCCCCACTCGAAACGTGAACGGAGCCGATCTTCTAAAGTTGGGATCTCCTTAGGAGGTCGGTCACTTGATATAACAATTTGTTTGGATTCTTCATGTAAAGTATTAAAAGTGTGGAAAAATTCTTCTTGAGTTGATTCTTTTCCAGCAAGGAATTGAATATCATCAATTAGCAGTACATCCACGTTGCGGTACTTATTGCGAAAATCAAGTGCTTTGTTATCACGAATTGAGTTAATAAATTCATTTGTAAATTTCTCGGATGATAAGTACACTACTTTAGCATTTGGATTATGCTCTAATACATAATGACCAATAGCGTGCATTAAGTGCGTTTTACCTAGCCCTACTCCCCCATAAATAAAGAATGGATTGTATGCTTTAGCAGGTGCTTCAGCTACAGCTAGCGAAGCTGCATGTGCAAAGCGGTTACCAGAGCCAATAACAAACGTGTCAAAAGTATATTTCGGGTTTAACATACCTGGTGAAATATCATGATGTTCATTATTTTTTGCTTGGATAATCGGCGCTGGCAAATCAAAATCGTCCGAATCCTGGTTTTTTTGAACAACAAATTTAATAAGCAAGTCTTCGCCTGTTAGCTCCGTTAATATACCTGTAATCAAATGAATATAATGATTTTCAAGCCAGTCTCGAGCAAACGAATTTGGCGCAGCAATTGTCACAGTGGACCCACTACCATTGTAAGATAGTAACTTCGTAGACTTTAGCCACGTTTCGAAGCTTGGTTTAGAAATTTTTTGTTCAACTTGAGCCAGGACATTGTTCCATAGTTCTTCTAAATGTTCCAAGCTGCTAATCTCCTTTACAGTGTTCAATACAAAAAAAATCGCATTTATAGAATTGTAAATACGTTCATTTTATAACTCGTCCACATAATCACAAGTTGTGGATAAAAGTTAACCAAAGGCTGTGATAAAAATTATCCACAGCATATTAACAGTTGTGGATAATTAAAATGTTCGTTTTAGTTTTCAACAAAGTGAAGCACAGTAATCGTATCAGAAAAACAAAGCTATTTCAATAGTTTGTGAAACTTATCCACATAGCTTACAGTTATGCACTTTATAGTTGTCCACAAGCACTGCTTATGTGAGAAACCTGTAGATAATTGTTGTGGATAAAAAATAATGCAAAAAATACTATACACAACTCTGTGTAAAAAAAACAAGTACTCTGTGGATAAATATTTTTATGTTTATGTAGAAAAAATATTTCTAGTAGAGTTCCAAACACTAGAAAATTGAGAATAGAATAAATAGATAGTTGGACGGATTAAAAGAAATTTGTGAAATTCATTGACAAAATAACTAGATACTTTATATAATATTCGAGTCTGTATGTTGAAAAATTCAACTCATATCAGGAGGTGTCTATATAAATGAAACGTACTTACCAACCAAAAAAACGTAAGCACAGCAAAGTACACGGTTTCCGCGCACGTATGAGCACGAAAAACGGTCGCAAAGTTCTTGCTGCTCGTCGTCGTAAAGGAAGAAAAGTTTTATCAGCATAAAATAAGTCCACTGAGCCACATCAGTGGTCTTTTTTTTCTTTATTTTTGGTAAACCTAGAAATGAGGATCAAAAGATATTATCTAATAGCAGGTGAAAGAAATGAAAAAACGCCAACGAGTGAAGAAGAATGATGATTTTCAAAAGGTGTTTAAAAAAGGTAAATCTTTCGCTAATCGTCAGTTTGTTGTTTATTTTTTAGTAAAAGAGGGACAAACGGAATTTCGTGTAGGTTTATCAGTTAGTAAGAAGCTTGGGAATGCGGTAACACGCAACCAAGTAAAACGCTATATTCGACAAAGTATTCATGAATTAAAAGATGAGCTAAAGCCGAATATGGATTATGTTATTATCGCCAGACATCCGGCGGCCACTATGGATTTTCATGAAGTGAAACAAAGTTTGCAGCATGTACTACGAATCGCAAAGGTAATGAAAAAAGTGTAATGTATGCAACCAAGTGGTGAAATTACGCCTGTACTGTTAGCAATAGAATAAATAATATGTGATTTTGCATAAAATTATATGTAAGAGAATTATACACACGGGGGTATTTGTGGCGAGAGTTTTCGCTTAAAAATATGTAAAATTCACAACTTATCTTAAGAATAAGCGTGTGTAGTTAGAATATTTAGTAGAGTGAATGTTATAGGCATGATAAAATAACTGATAACTTTATCTTCATCGAGGACTCTCAAAAGTGGACTGAAATAAAGATAAGGCTACTGACGTTAAACCGATTATGTGATAGGAAACTGTCGGTACAAAAAGAACCATAAGAATAAGAAAAAGTGAATAGTAATTGTAGGGGGAAGAAGGTTGAAAAAACAACATTGGGTAATTTTGTCACTAGTATCGGTAGCCTTACTACTTTCTGGTTGTACAGAATTCAATGAACCAATTTCCAAAGATAGCACAGGCTTCTGGAATGAATTCATTGTTTGGCCGTTGGTATCAGCAATAAAATACTTTGCTGATCTGCTAGGTACGTATGCATGGGGGATCATTGCCGTAACGATTATTATTCGTTTAGCAATTTTACCATTGATGATCAAACAAACAAAGAGTTCTAAAAAGATGCAAGAAATTCAACCAAAATTGAAGGAACTGCAAAAGAAGTATGCTTCTAAGGATGCTCAGACACAACAACAATATCAGCAAGAAATGATGAAGTTAATGAGTGAATCTGGAGTAAATCCACTTGCAGGATGCTTACCAGTAATCATTCAAATGCCAATCTTAATTGGTTTCTATCATGCAATTAGCCGTATGAATGCAACATCAACATTTGATTTAGGGAATTTCTTTATCTTCCCGCTAGCAGATCCTGCACCTGCATTAGCTATTACAGCTGGCTTAATGCAATTTATCGTGTTACGTACAGGACCAGCAATGGATAATCCTCAAATGAAAATTATGATGTATATTATGCCATTCATGATTATTGGTTTTGGTATGGCCTTACCAGCTGCATTATCATTATACTGGGTAATCGGAAACATTATTTCGATTTTCCAAAACTTGTACATTTATAAACCTTGGAATAAAGATAAAACACAACCTGCTCAAAATGGAGGGGCTAAAAAGTGAAACAACTTACGCAAATAGGCGCAACAACACAAGAAGCGATCTCATTGGCGTTACAGAAACTTGGCAAAACCCGTGAACAAGTAGATGTTGAAGTTTTACAAGAAGGTAAAAAAGGATTTTTAGGTTTTGGTGCACGTTCTGCAGAGGTACGTGTAACAGTAAAAGAAGTTCAGGTTCCGACAATTGAAAGCGACAATGCGCAATTGCACGTAGTAACTCAATTATATGAACCAATAGAAGTAGATGATGTTGAAACACTAAGTTCACAAGTTTCTGAACAACCAAGTGAAATGGAAGAAGTTCAACAAGTCGTTAAAGAACAAGCTGAGGATGGAGACTCAGCAAATCCAATTGAAGAGGCAAAGGCTTATTTAAGTAGTATCGCTGAACAATTGGCTATTCATGATCTTGAGATTGCTACGACACGCGAAGGGAAATATGTATTATTTCAACTAAAAAGTGAGAAAGCTGCCCTGCTTATAGGGAAACGAGGTCAAACATTAAATTCCTTACAGCAATTAACACAACTCGTATTAAATAAAAGCGCAAAGCAGTTCTTAATGGTGAAACTAGATGTAGAAAACTATCGCGAGCGTCGACAAGTAGCTTTAGAATTACTTGCGGATCGAATGGCGGATAAAGCATTACGCTTAAATCAACGTGTGGCATTTGAACCAATGCCGTCTTACGAACGAAAGATAATTCATAATCAATTAGCAAATCGTCTAGATCTTGAAACGTATTCAGAAGGTACGGAGCCTAATCGTTATTTAGTAATAGAACCAGTAAAAAAATAATTAGGCTGTTTCACATAATCATACAGACAATATATTTTGAAAGGTCATTTTATCTTTTAGATAAAATGACCTTTTTTAATGAAACGTAGCAAATTTTGTCGAAAATATGATTAGCGAAAAATTGATTTTATCCACATTTGGAAATGATCCTTACTTTAGATTTTGCTGAAAATATGTTAGTCTAAGGTGTTAGTAAGTATTGGTCGGTTTTGATTATCCACATGTGGATAACGTTGAGGAGGTCATTAAATGGAGTTCGATACAATTGCTGCGATATCCACACCGATGGGTGAAGGTGCCATAGCCATCGTTCGTTTAAGTGGAGACGAGGCTGTGACGATTGCAGACAAAATATTCAAATCACCCGGGGGAAAAAGTTTAACAACCAAAGATTCGCACACTATTCATTATGGACATTTAGTCGATCCTAAAACTAATGAGGTAGTAGAGGAAGTAATGCTCTCGCTGATGCGTGGGCCAAAAACATTCACACGTGAGGATGTAGTTGAAATAAACTGTCATGGTGGATTAGTTTCAGTCAAACGCGTGTTGCAACTTGCTTTAACAAATGGAGCAAGGTTAGCTGAACCAGGTGAATTCACAAAACGTGCCTTTTTAAACGGACGTATTGATTTATCACAGGCTGAAGCAGTAATGGATTTGATAAGAGCTAAAACAGATCGTGCGATGAATGTGGCTCTGGGTCAAATGGATGGAAAATTATCGAGACTTATTGGTGATTTGCGCCAAGCTTTACTAGAGACATTAGCCCAAGTAGAGGTTAATATAGATTATCCAGAGTATGATGATGTAGAAGAAATGACTGTACCTGTATTAGTAGAGAAATGTACATGGGTAAAAAATGAAATTATAAAACTTTTGCAAACATCTTCTCAAGGAAAAATTTTACGTGAGGGATTATCAACAGTTATTTTAGGTCGTCCGAATGTAGGGAAATCTTCACTATTAAATAGCTTAGTACAAGAAAATAAGGCCATAGTGACAGATATTGCAGGGACTACTCGTGATATTATAGAGGAGTACGTCAATGTCCGAGGTGTTCCACTTCGTTTAGTGGATACAGCGGGTATTCGGGAAACAGAAGATATTGTTGAACGAATTGGAGTAGAACGCTCACGGGAAGCTCTTCGTGGAGCTGATTTAATTCTGTTTGTATTAAACTATGCAGATGAATTAACTGCTGAGGATGAGCGTCTATTCGAAACAATTGAAGCGATGGATTACATCGTTATTGTCAATAAAACAGATTTACCGCAAAAAATTGATTTGGCTCGTGTCAAGGAATTAGCTGGTGACCATCGCATTGTAACAACTTCTCTGCTACAAGAGGAAGGTATTACAGAGCTAGAAGAAGCCATTGCTGCATTGTTCTTTGAGGGACAAATCGAAGCGGGCGATTTAACATATGTTTCAAACGCAAGACATATTGCTCTTCTACACCAAGCGCAAGCAACGGTAGAAGATGCAATAGCAGCTGCACAGGATGGTGTACCAGTTGATATGGTACAAATTGATGTAACAAGAACATGGGAAATACTTGGCGAAATCATTGGTGATACTGTTCAAGAAAGCCTCATCAATCAACTATTTTCTCAGTTCTGTTTAGGAAAATAATTTTCAGAAAGAAAGGAAGGTACGAGCATGCCAACAAAATATGAGGCAGGCACGTTTGATGTGATTGTGATTGGTGCTGGTCATGCAGGTTCAGAAGCTGCACATGCCGCAGCTAAAATGGGTGCTAACACATTAATGCTAACAATCAATTTAGATATGATTGCATTTATGCCATGTAATCCATCTATTGGTGGTCCTGCCAAAGGAATTGTCGTACGTGAGATTGACGCTTTAGGAGGCGTCATGGGGAAAGTGATAGATAAAACGCATATTCAAATGCGAATGTTGAATACAGGGAAAGGCCCAGCTGTACGTGCATTGCGCGCACAAGCGGACAAAGTTTTGTATCAGCAAGAAATGAAACGAGTATTAGAAGAAACACCAAACTTAACAATCCATCAAGGGATGGTTGAAGAGTTGATTATTGAGGATGGGGAAGTAAAAGGAGTCATTACACAAATTGGTGCCGTTTATCGTGCTAAAACAGTTGTCGTGACAACAGGTACTTTCCTACGTGGTGAAATCATTATTGGTGATATTAAGTATTCAAGTGGTCCTAATAACCAACAACCGTCAATTCGCTTAGCTGATAATTTAAAAGAGCTAGGTTTTGATCTAGTTCGATTTAAAACAGGTACACCACCACGTGTGAATAATCGAACAATAGATTATGACAAAACAGAGATTCAACCAGGTGATGATGTTCCACGTGCATTTAGTTTTGAAACGACTGAATTCATCATGGATCAGCTACCTTGCTGGTTAACATATACAAGCCCTGAAACTCATGAAATTATTGAAGCAAATTTACATCTTTCACCGATGTATTCAGGGATGATTAAAGGGACAGGTCCACGTTATTGCCCATCTATTGAAGATAAAGTTGTACGTTTTAATGATAAGCCAAGACACCAAATCTTCTTAGAGCCAGAAGGCCGCAATACACGTGAGGTTTATGTTCAAGGTTTGTCAACAAGCCTACCAGAGCATGTTCAAACACGTTTACTAAAATCTATACCTGGCTTAGAGAATGCGGAAATGATGCGCGCTGGTTATGCTATTGAATACGATTCAATTGTGCCAACACAACTATGGCCAACTTTAGAAACAAAACGTATTAAAGGCTTATATACAGCGGGTCAAATCAACGGCACATCTGGCTATGAAGAAGCTGCCGCGCAAGGCTTAATGGCGGGCATGAATGCTGCTGCTAATGTACTAGGTAAAGACGAATTAATTTTGAGCCGTTCGGATGCTTATATTGGCGTTTTGATCGATGACCTAGTGACAAAAGGAACAAATGAGCCATATCGTTTATTAACATCTCGTGCAGAATATCGTTTACTATTACGTCATGATAATGCAGATCTACGATTAGTAGAGTTAGCTTACAATATGGGGATGATTCCACAAGAAAGATATGCTAGTTTCAATGAGAAAAAAGAGCTGATTGAAAATGAAATTGCACGTCTTCGTGAAGTCATTATTAAGCCAAATGAAGCGACACAATCTGTTATTCGTTCTGTTGGTGGTAGTGAATTAAAAGACGGTATACGTGGTGCAGACTTATTAAAACGTCCTGAAATGCATTATGAGTTAATCTCTTCTTTAATTCCTGCAGAAATCGAATTGGCGGATGAAGTGAAAGAACAAATTGAAATCCAGCTTAAATATGAAGGCTATATCGAAAAAGCATTGCAACAGGTAGAGAAACTACACAAAATGGAAAACAAAAAAATTCCTGAGAATATTGATTACGATGCTATTTCAGGTTTAGCAACAGAAGCGCGTCAAAAATTAAAACAAGTTACACCTCTATCTATTGCGCAAGCCTCTCGTATTTCTGGTGTTAATCCAGCTGATATTTCAATTCTGCTTGTTTATATTGAACAAGGTAAAATTGCGAAAGTAAGCAGCTGATCATCAACAACAGTAAAGTGAATAAGAGGCGGGCATACCATTGTGCCCGCTTCCTATTTTTAAAGCTATACTATTAGTTGGAGTTGTATAGCTAGATCAACAAAGGAGACTTTACATGAACGAACAACAATTTATTGAGGCTCTGAAAGAGAAAGGTATTGAACTTTCTGATATACAGATTGCTCAATTTAAAAAGTATTTTGAATTACTTGTTGAGTGGAATGAAAAGATGAATTTAACTGCCATTACAGATTTAGAAGGCGTGTATTTAAAGCATTTCTTCGATTCGATTAGTCCTTCATTTTACTTTGATTTTTCAAAAGTCATAACTGTTTGTGATGTTGGAGCAGGAGCTGGTTTCCCAAGTATCCCAATTAAAATCTGTTTCCCACATTTACAAGTTACAATTGTCGACTCCTTAAATAAAAGAATTACCTTTTTAAATCATTTAAGTGATGAGTTACAATTAGAGAATATGCATTTTGTACATGCTCGCGCGGAAGAGTTTGGCCAAAATTTAAAATACCGCGAACAATTTGATGTGGTAACAGCACGAGCTGTAGCTCGTTTATCCGTTCTAGCAGAGTTATGTGTACCTTTAGCGAAACAAGATGGATATTTTGTTGCTTTAAAAGCCGCAGCTGGGGCAGAAGAACTAAAGGATGCTAAAAAAGCTTTAACAACATTGGGTGTTAAACTGAGTGAGGAATTTTCTTTCAAGCTACCTGTTGAAGAAAGTGAACGCATTTTATATATATTTGATAAAATAAAAGGAACACCGAAAAAATATCCGCGTAAGCCAGGTGTACCAAATAAAACACCGATTCAATAATTAGTGTTTCATGTGAAACTTCTCAAAGTGGAAAATATTTTTTCTATTTTGAGCATACATACTAGTTATGGATGGTTCACGCAAAAGACATCTATGAACTATATACATTTCAAGAAATATAATAAATAATAATAGAATGACACAGAGCAAGATAGTTACTTAAAGGTGGTGCCACTTGGATGAAAAGTCCTTTTTCACGTTTTTTTGGAGGCGGAAGTAAAACAGAGCCTATTGTGAAAAATGAAGTAGAACAAGCAGAGGCGGTTCATGCAGCGGAAGAAGTCATAAAGTTGCCTATTGATCAAATTGTACCTAACCGTTTTCAGCCACGTACTATTTTTGATGATGAAAAAATTGAAGAATTATCAAGAACCATTCATACACATGGTGTGATTCAGCCAATTGTTGTACGTAAAACATCAGACAATCAATATGAAATTATCGCTGGTGAGCGTCGTTATCGAGCGATGAAAAAGCTACAATGGACAGAAGTCCCTGCTATTGTACGTAATTTAACTGATAAGGAAACAGCATCTATTGCGTTAATAGAGAACTTGCAGCGTGAGGAGTTAACTGCTATTGAAGAAGCGGTAGCCTATCAAAAATTATTAGAGCTTCATGAGCTAACACAGGAAGCTCTTGCCCAAAGACTTGGAAAAGGACAATCCACTGTAGCCAACAAATTACGTTTATTAAGGCTGCCAGATGAAGTACAGCAAGCTATTTTGAAGCGAAAAATATCTGAACGACATGCACGTGCATTAATTGCTATTAAAGATCAACCATTGCAACTAGAAATTTTGCAGCTAGCAATTGAAAATGATTGGAATGTGCGACAGTTAGAGGAGCAAATCCAGGCTATATTACATCCTGTAGCTGATGAGCAGGAAGAATCAATTCCAAAGAAAGCTAAACCGAAACGTAAAGCTATAAGTAAAGATGTACGTATTGCTTTGAATACCATCAAACAGTCTTTAACGATGGTAACGAAAAGTGGGATTACGGTGAAAACTGAAGAAGAAGATACAGAAGAATACTATCAAATTACAGTGAAGATACCTAAAAAGAAAAAAGTGTAATAAATTATTTTAGAAAAATAATTTATGATCAAATTTATCACTGTACAGGGGAGATATCTCAGAAGATTAATAGAGATATCTCCTTTTTTGTATTTATTCTTAATATTTTATACAACTCTCTTCAAATTTTTTGATAGAATGAAAGTTAGATAGCGGATTAAATAGTGATTTTACAAATGATTTGTCAAAGTAAACTTTGATAGATGAAAGCAGGTGCTTTTAAATGGGTAGAATTATAGCAATCGCCAATCAAAAGGGTGGCGTAGGTAAAACAACAACTTCGGTCAATTTGAGCGCTTGCCTAGCATACTTAGGTAAGAAAGTGCTTTTAATTGATACTGATCCGCAGGGGAATACAACAAGTGGACTTGGTATTAATAAAGGAGAAATACAGGGTTGTATTTATGATGTGCTCATTGATGATGAAGATGTTCAAAATGTCATTCAAAAAACAAATGTTGAAAATTTATCTATCGTGCCAGCAACAATCTCACTTGCAGGTGCAGAAATTGAATTGGTTTCGACTATTTCCAGAGAAGTACGTTTAAAACATGCTTTACAAAATGTGAAAGAGGATTTCGATTATATAATTATTGACTGTCCACCATCTTTAGGGCTTTTAACAATCAATGCGTTAACAGCTTCAGATGCGCTTATTATTCCTGTACAATGTGAATATTATGCATTGGAAGGGTTAAGTCAATTACTATCAACAGTTCGCCTCGTTCAAAAGCATTTGAATCAACAGCTTTATATCGATGGCGTTTTATTAACAATGCTAGATGCACGCACAAACTTAGGCTTACAAGTTATTGAGGAAGTGAAAAAATATTTCCAAGATAAAGTATATAAAACAATAATCCCCCGTAATGTGCGATTAAGTGAGGCACCAAGTCATGGTCAACCAATCATCACTTATGATGCAAAATCTAGAGGTGCAGAAGTTTATTTAGAGATGGCGAGGGAAGTGATTAAAAATGGCTAAAGGTCTAGGAAAGGGTATTGGGGCATTATTTCCAGGAGAGTCTTTAGAACACAGTGGTCAAGTGGAAGAAATCCAATTAGATTTAATTGTTGCGAACCCATTTCAGCCACGTAAAATTTTCGATGAAGAAAGTTTACAAGAATTAGCTGATTCTATTAAAGAACATGGAATTTTGCAGCCAATTGCTGTGCGTAAAAAAGCACGCAAGTTTGAAATTGTTGCGGGAGAGCGTCGTTACAGAGCTTGTCTATTAGCTGGCCTCGAGGTTATTCCTGTCATTATAAAAGAGCTATCAGATGCACAAATGATGGAGCTTGCTATTTTAGAAAACCTCCAACGTGAGGATTTAACTGTTATTGAAGAAGCAGAAGCCTATCAGAGTTTAATGGAAAACTTACATTTAACTCAGGAAGAGTTATCGAAGCGATTAGGAAAAAGTAGACCACATATTGCCAATCACGTTCGGCTACTGGCATTACCAGAAGATGTACGTAAATTGATGAATGATGGAACTTTATCGATGGGGCAGGGACGAGCATTACTCGGCTTAAAAAATAAAAGAAGAATATCAGAAGTGGCTAATAAGGTAATAAATTTAGGATTGAACGTACGTCAAGTTGAATTATTAGTGCAAAACTTAAATGAAGAAGTTTCACGTGAAACAATCCCTCCTAAGAAAAAAGATATCTTTGTAACTGCAAAGGAGTCACAATTACGAGACTACTTTGGAACAAATGTTCAAATAAAGAAAACAAGCAATAAAGGGAAAATAGAAATTGAATTTTATTCTGAAGATGATTTAGAACGAATATTGGAAATATTAAACATACAGGAAGAATAAAATAATATTTCTATAACTTAATCAGAGCGCCAAGCAAATAGGCGCTCTCTATTTTTTAGAGAGAAAGAAGGCTTAAGTGTGGTATTACTAGGGGCATTAATAAATGCTGTGTTAATTATAGTAGGAGCATTAGTAGGGCGCATTTTTAAAAATCTTCCTGAATCTATGAAATCTACGGTTCTTTCTATTATTGGTTTAGCCGTCACATTATTAGGGATAAAAATGGGCTTTGAAAGTGATAATTTTATTATATTGGTAGTAAGTTTAGTGGTAGGTACAGTAATAGGTGAGTGGTTAGATTTAGATAAACAAATGAATCGTCTAGGTAAATGGGTAGAGAGTTTATTTCGTACAAAACGGGATGACCAAAATCAAATTAGCATAGCAGAGGGCTTTGTAACTGCCTCACTAATTTTTGTTGTAGGATCAATGGCTGTTATAGGTGCTCTTGATAGTGGTCTTCGTAATGATCATAATGTACTCATTACTAAAGGATTAATAGATGGATTTACATCCATTATTCTAGCCTCGACATTAGGTATAGGTGTAATGCTATCCGCTGTACCTGTCTTTGTTTATCAAGGATTAATAGCTCTTTTTGCAGGTGTTATAAGTTCCTTTATCCCTGATGCCGCACTACAAATGTTCATTACAGAAATGACAGCTGTTGGCGGGGTTATGATTATGGCAATAGGGTTAAACATTGCAGGCTTAGCTAAGATCAAAGCTGCTAACTTGCTTCCAGGTATCGTCATTGTTGGTATTATGGTGGCTATCTTCTACATTTTTTAGTGAATAACGATGAGCAGCCAGTAATAATGCTCTTGAAAGCTTTTCAGCCATTGCATAAGAAATATGAAGTCTGGTATTTTGTAAAACAAGCATTTCCATAAAGCCTCCAATATTGACGATTCCTTTCACGGAAATGTCTCCAATTGGGGGTAATTCTTTTTTTACAGCTTTTCCAGGGAAAATGGGTCCACTTTGAACTGAAATATGACCAACATTTTGCTCACTGCCGAGACAGGCATCAATCGCAATAATGAATGGTTTTGTAGTATGATTGTGTAGCTGTTGCATTGTAGAATCTAGGTTTAGAGCATGTAAAGGGTCTTCTAAGGAACCTACAATTTCATAAGGAAAGCTAACAGATTTTTTTAAAAAGCTACCAGTTAATGGACCAAGTGTATCACCCGTACATCGGTCACTGCCAATACAACAAAAAATTAGTCTTTCATGATGAAACGGTATATGTTCTAAAAATAATGTACTTAATTGCCAAACAGCATTTTTACTCTCATGATGAAGGGAATAAGGTAGTAACAAATTTGGTATAGTATTCATAAAAAAACTCACTTTCTTTTTATTTTTAGAAGTGCTCAATTTTTATGCAGTATACGCAAATTTTTAGCAAGTTATTCAAGAGGTGGTAATGATGGAAAAGAATAAAAAGTTAATGGAAAAATACTGGGACAAGCTCACATCTGAGGATCTTTGGGAAAAGGTTATTGATGCATCTATAGAAATTTTGCTCATTCTATTAGTATCGTGGATCGCTGTAAGATTAGGTAAAAAATTTATTAAAAAGGTGTTTTTAATCCGTATGCGTTCACCATTGAGCCACTCAGAGCGACGCCAACGAACAATTTCAAGATTATTACAAAGCGTGATTTCCTATGTCGTTTATTTCTCTGCAATCATTGGTATACTTTCTTCCTTAAATATAAAGGTAGCAGGTTTATTAGCGGGTGCAGGAATTGTTGGTTTAGCAATAGGTTTTGGTGCTCAAAGCTTAGTAAAGGATGTTATTACTGGATTCTTTATTATTTTTGAAGACCAGTTTGGTGTAGGCGATTATATAAAAATAAATGCTGCAGAAGGTACAGTTGTAGAAATTGGCTTACGTACAACAAAAATTAATGGTGCTACTGGTGAACAGTTCATCATTCCCAATGGTGCCATAGGCGAAGTCGTCAATTATTCTGTTAACAACTCCAAAATTTTTATAGATTTACAAATGGCCACGGATGCTGATTTTGAGAAAGCAGAAGGGGTTATTAATAAGTATTTAGAGACATTGCCTAAGATGCATAAAGAATTAATTGCAGCTCCGGTATTTCTAGGTGTGCAAAATGTGAAAGGGACAGAAGTAACCATTCGTATAGCTGCTGAAACATTACCGCAGCAACAATATGGAGTAGCACGTACCATACGCCGCGATATTACGAAACTCTTTGAAGAAAATAATATACCAATGGCCTATCCAAAAATGATGTTCTATGGCAAAGATGAGGGGAGAAGTGTGTAAGATGGAGGCAAAAAAATTTGGTTTAAACGATATTGTTGAAATGAAAAAACAACATCCATGCGGTACTAATAAATGGAAAATTATTCGTATGGGGGCGGATGTACGTATCAAATGCGAAGGATGTCAGCATAGTGTCATGATTCCACGTCGTGAATTTGAGAAAAAAATGAAAAAGGTTTTATTTTCTGCGGAGGAGTCGTAACATCAGGCATATTAGACTTTTTCTGGGTGAATCAATATAATAGATAGGGTTATATGAGAGAAAATTTGAACTGAGTATAGAAAGGTTGTGTCCATCCATGGCATTAACAGCTGGAATCGTTGGTTTACCTAACGTTGGAAAATCAACATTATTTAACGCAATAACAAAAGCGGGCGCATTGGCTGCAAACTATCCATTCGCAACGATCGATCCAAACGTTGGTATAGTTGAAGTACCTGATGCACGTTTAGATAAATTAACAGAATTAGTGGTACCGAAAAAAACTGTGCCAACTGCATTTGAATTTACAGATATCGCTGGAATTGTTAAAGGTGCTTCCAAGGGTGAAGGATTAGGAAATAAGTTCCTAGCTCATATTCGTGAAGTAGACGCAATTTGTCAGGTAGTACGTTGTTTTGTAGACGAAAACATTACTCACGTTTCTGGTGCAGTAGATCCAATTGACGATATTGAAGTTATTAATCTAGAGCTTGCACTAGCTGACTTAGAATCTGTGGATAAACGTTTACAACGAGTTAGCAAAATGGCGAAACAAAAAGATAAAGAGGCTATGATAGAAGAGCCAGTGCTTCTAAAAATTAAAGAGCAACTAGAAAACGGTAAACCAGCTAGAGCAGCTGAGCTATCAGATGATGAATTAAAGGTAATTAAAGGTCTTCATCTGCTAACAATTAAACCAATGCTTTATGTAGCAAACGTTTCAGAAGATGAAGTAGCAGATGCAGACAACAACGAGTATGTGAAAAAAGTACGTGAGTATGCATCCGCTGAAGGTGCACAGGTCATTACTATTTGTGCAAAAATCGAAGAAGAAATTTCTGAGTTAGATGATGAAGAAAAAGCTATGTTCTTAGAAGAATTAGGAATTAAAGAATCTGGTTTAGATCAACTAATTCGTACTTCTTATGACTTATTAGGACTAGCTACTTACTTCACTGCAGGTGTACAAGAGGTACGTGCCTGGACGTTCCGTAAAGGAATGAAGGCACCTCAATGTGCAGGTATTATTCATACTGACTTTGAACGCGGCTTTATTCGTGCAGAAACAGTGGCATATGATGATCTTCTTGAGGCAGGTTCGCAAGCAGCGGCTAAGGAAGCTGGTAAAGTACGTCTTGAAGGTAAAGAATATGAAGTACAAGATGGCGATATTATGTTATTCCGCTTTAATGTATAAAAAACTTACAAGGGCAATCTAAAATGGTTGCCCTTTTTCGATTGCGTAGTTATCAGAATTTTTAATGTATGGAGGCGACTTATGAATGAATCCTGTGCAAATTAAGGAACGTGGTTTAGAGTTTGAGCAACTGGGGATGCTACCACAAGATGTCTTAGATTATATTTATGAACAACGATTATTCAAATTGTTCACTCCAAGAGAATTAGGTGGTATGGATTTAAATTTAGTAGAAGGTGTAAAGATATTTCAACAGATGTCTGCACTTGATGGCAATTTTGGATGGCTCATTACTATTGGTACAGGTGGAAACGTATTTATTCCAACATTCAGTAAGGAAATTTGTGAAAAAATCTATTCTCCTAAAGAAGCAGTTATAGCAGGTAGTGGATATCCAACAGGGATAGCTGTAAAAACAATTGGAGGCTATTATGTAACAGGCCAATGGAAGTATTGTAGTGGTTCTAATTATGCATCAACATTTACGATGAATTGTTTAATTGAAGAAGATGGTATCAAAACCGAAAAAATTATTAGCTGCTCAGTAAATCCACATGATGTAGAAATTTTGAATGATTGGTCTGCAATGGGTTTAAAGGCAACAGCTAGTCATACAATCCGTGTAAACAATGTTTGGGTACCACAGGAAGCTACTTTTCAATTAGGGGTCATCAGAAATGATTATGGCAATTCAGTACATAGCTTTCCATTTACCACTTTTGCAGAGGCTTCCTTTTTAGGCGTTTGTCTTGGGATGACAGAGAATTTTTTAGAAGAAGCTTTTGCTTTAATGAAGCAACGAAATCATGATGGAAGCAGAACTGAGCGAATTGGAGCCTTCCAATTTTTATGGATGCAGCAGCATAAACGTTTCAAGCAATGCGAGGAACAGTTTTATGCAACATTATCTGTCTTTTGGCAACAGCATCAAAAAGGTGAACAATTAACGGAAGAGGAATTATCACAATTTACTCAATTGGCTAAGGATATTGCTGCTGCTTGCTTAGAGATAGCGAATAATTTAATACGCAGTCTCGGTATGGATGCTATTACAGAAACATCTATGATTAACCGTATTTGGAGAAATTTATATACAGCAGCCCAGCATGGATTTTTAACTCCTTAAAGTATAAATAGAATCTGTAGTTGTTCATTTCTAATCTACAGATTCTATTTAATTATGTAGTCTTATTTTAATGATGATCCTTTTCCCGCAATAGATAAACATACAGCTTTGGTAATTTAGGATCATCCTGTACGATAGCATTACGTGGATATTTGCGTAGCTCTTTATACATGGCAAAATCGCCTACAGCTCCAGCTATTAACACCGCCCCTATCAATATTAAAACAGTACTGTTAAGATAAAACCCAACAATGGTTGGAAGTACTCCAGTCGTCCAGAATGGCAGTAATAAAGCTTTTTTCATAGCATGGTTGGGGAGAGGTTGCTCAGTAGTTGCATAGGCAATACCTTGCTCTAAATTTATGCCATATTTTAAAGCTTTAAAGGGAACTCTGCCAAAAATCATAAAGCCAATTAAATGAAAAGCCTCGTGTAGGATAATAAAAATTATATACAGCACAACAAATAGTGCTGTGCCACCAATCATCTTCCAAAAAGAAAAATGGAAATCTTTAAAGCAAATATATTGAATGGCAATAAATAATATGACAAGACCACTTGTAATCACAAAATTGTCGATCATTAACTTCTTTAAATCTAATTCAATAACGATAGGCTCCTTATCGTTGGTTAACATGAAGGCACTCCTTTCATAGATAATGAAATATACTGCCATTATATAACGAATTATTAGTTTGTGACTTGAAAGACATGTACCTATATGTTACAATTCATTGATGTGAGTAATAATTAATTACTTGCTCCTTGCTCCCTTAATTAGGAGAGCCTAAGTCCATAAGGAGGTGTAAACAGATGAGAAAATACGAATTAATGTACATCGTACGTCCGAACATTGAAGACGAAGCGAAGAAAGCTTTAGTTGAACGTTTCAACGAAATGTTAACTTCTAACGGTGCAGAAGTCATCGAATCAAAAGAGTGGGGCAAACGCCGCTTAGCTTATGAAATTCAAGACTTCCGCGAAGGTTACTACCAAATCGTAAAAGTAAACGCTACTTCAGATGCAATCAACGAGTATACACGTCTTGCTAACATCAGCGAAGACATCATTCGCCACATTGCAGTTCGCGAAGAAGCTTAATAATTAATTTTTTACAAAACGCTGAAAAGGAGGTTGTATTCTGATGATTAACCGTGTCGTATTAGTTGGAAGACTAACAAAAGATCCTGAGCTACGTTATACACCGAATGGAGTTGCGTCTACAAGATTTACAGTAGCTGTAAACCGTGCATTCTCAAATCAACAAGGTGAACGCGAAGCTGATTTCATTAGCTGTGTTGCTTGGCGTAAACAGGCTGAAAACCTAGCGAACTTCATGCGAAAAGGAAGTTTAATTGGGGTAGAAGGTCGTATCCAGACAGGCAGTTATGAAGGACAAGATGGTAAGCGAGTATACACAACAGATGTCGTGGCGGATAGCGTACAGTTTTTAGAACCCCGTAATGGTAGCGGTGCTCCTGCTCCTCAATATGGTGGACAAACTTACGGTAATAACCAACCGTCATATGGCGGTGGTCAACCACAACAACAGTTTAGTGGCGCTATGCCAGGGCAGGGTTCCTATGGCGGCGATTCGTATCAGCAAAATCAACCACCTATGAATCAGCCGAATTATACACGTGTAGATGAGGATCCATTTGCGAATAGCAAAGGGCCAATAGAAGTATCTGAGGATGATCTTCCATTCTAATGCTTCTAAATGATAAAAAAAGATAAGGAGGAGACACACTATGGCACCACGTCGCGGAGGCCGCAAACGCCGTAAAGTTTGCTACTTCACTGCTAATAACATTACGCATATCGACTATAAAGATGTAGATTTATTAAAAAAATTCATCTCTGAGCGCGGTAAAATTTTACCACGTCGCGTAACTGGCACTAGCGCTAAGTACCAACGTAAATTAACTTCAGCTATCAAAGTATCTCGTATCATGGGATTACTTCCATTCGTAGCAGAAGATAAATAAAATTTATTTATTAATAAAAGCACAACAAGGTTTTCATAACCTTTGTGGTGCTTTTTTTTATTTATACTGTTTTCTCAAATATTGTTACTATAAAGGAAAAAAAGCGAGAAATTTGAAACTAATATTGTTGGGGAAGTAAATCTATCTTTAGCAGGAGATGATTGTCCAGATGACTCAATCTCTCCTTTCGGTTTCTATCTTTATAAGGACGTGGATACCCCTTCTCCTCAAACTTATTCAACTCACAGCAATGTACCAGCAACCTATTATTATGAAGCATTCAGTGGATCATATCTGCTTGGGTTGAATAAATTATCAAATGTAAAATTATTTCAAGCTCACCTATTCGGTGGGCTTGTTTTATTTAAGAGAACGATAGATATAGCAAAGTATCAACGATAGGTACCTAAAATGACATTCTAATTACACAATATAATAAGATTAGATTCGGATAGAAGACTATTGGAAAATATTTTTCCAATTTTTTTGCATCGATTAGTTTTTAGGTAAGATTATTTTCTAAAATTATTTTATTTAAAATGTCACCAAATGGTAACTTAATGTGTGTTATAAGTGAAAGGAGTTGATGGATGTTGCAACAATTAGTTTGGTCGAACGAACTAGATATAGAACGAATTGTTGATAAATATGGAAATATGCTTTTTAGAATGTGTCTTGTTATTCTATGCAATGAGAATGATGCAGAGGATGTCGTACAAGACACTTTTATTACCTATCTAACTAAATCTCCACCATTTAACGATTCAGAACATGAGAAAGCATGGTTGATTACTATTGCTACAAATCGCTGCAAGAATATGAGAAGGTACAATATTATTCGTAAACATATGGATATCAATGATTTACAACTATATTGTAAGGATGATGAAAACTATGGTTTAATTGAACATCTTATGAGATTGCCAAATAAACATAAGATTGTCTTGTTACTTTATTATGTAGAGGGCTATAAAGTAGATGAAATAGCAAAAATACTTGGCATTACTACTTCAGCAGTTAAAAAGCGATTACAACGTGGAAGAGAGCTTATTCGAGAAAAATATCGAAAGGAGAATGAATGATGAACTTTGATAAGATTAAAGAAGCTGTTAATACTATTGAAATGCCAAAAACTATGAAAAATCGTGTGAAAAAGAATTGCAATATTATAGAAAAGAAAAATTTTAAAAGGCGGATTTCTGTAGCTTGTGCATTTGGATTCCTATTGTTAATTATGATAGGTATTCCGTTTTTCAATAATAATGGAAACTTTCAAGTCGCAAATTTTACAATCACAGCTTATGCATTGAGTGATGATGGGAATCAGCCAAATACCAAACTTTCATCAGATAAAGCTACTTTTGAATTATCAACTGAAGCTAGAGGTAGTACAACTGATATAACTGGAGATGTAGGTAATTTAATCTTTACAAAGCTTATGCTAAATATAAGTGGAGAACATATCGACTCAGTCACTTATACCATTAGCAAAGGCAAGTTTATAGAGGATGTTACACTTACAGCTAAAGAATATGCAGACAAAGACTGGTTATTATCAGAAAAGATATTTATGATTGGAAGTTCGCCTGGTTCAGATATATACAACGGTACAAAGGAAATTGGAAATACCTATACAGTTGAGTATAATGAACAGGATAAATATCAATATTCAATTGCAATTCCTCATGATGGCAATTTGGTAATAGATGACGACATAATAATCAAAGTCATTGTAAAATATACAGATGGAAGCTCTGAACAACAAGATATTGCTGTAACTCAAGAATCAAATTCTTTAAAATCAAATTCTATTTCATTAAAGCTTAATTAAAATAATCGAGATGTAATACTACTGTACAAAGAACTAAGTTAACTGGAGAAAAGAAGAACTAGTAGAAAAATCTACAGGATAGATTAGAAACCAAACATTGACGAGGATACTTATTACTCTTGGTAGTATTGTTGGGTACGGAATTTATGTTGAATTTAGTTAAATTAGTTAGTATCATGGGATTACTTCCATTCGTAGCAGAAGATAAATAAGATTGATGACGTTAAGGTAACTGACCTTACATCAATTTTAACTACCAGCATATTACGATATTCGTATCGGGTATGCTGGTTTTTTGTTATGGTTAAAAAGAAAATTATCAGCTACTTAGGTAAAAGTTCGAATTAAAATTGAAAAAATAATGACAATGTACATAGTGATCTAAGTGATTTTTGTTCAATACTATGAAAAAATGGTACAATAAAGGGTAGTAAGTTTGACTGAAAAAAAGGAAGGTTTTCAATGCCGAATAATCAAACAAAAGCGCTTGTACAAGGCTCAATGATGGTTGCACTTTTTACAATTTTGATGCTAATTTCTGCATATGTACCATTCATCTTTATAGTAGCTTTATTATTCGCTCCACTACCGATTGCTTGGTATAGCGCAAATTACAAGCGTTCCACATCAATACTCGTAGCAATAGTAGGCTGTATCCTAACCACTATAACGAGTGGAATATCCATGCTGCCATTTGCCTTTATTTTAGGGCTAGTAGGTGTCGTTATGGGTAACGCCATTTATTTGAAGAAGAGTAAGCTTTATTTATTTATGTCAACGGGGATTGCTAATCTCCTTTCGATGGCAATTGTTTATGTTGCTTATGTAAAGCTTTCAGGGATTGACTTCATAAGCATGAGTTTAGAGATGGCACGTAAAAATTATGAGCAATCTAATGAATTTGCGAAGAATGTAACAGGCCAAGTAGCCATTAATCCAGAGCAACTTGAGGCAATGTTTAAAACAATTGAACTGACTATGCCTGCAACGATAACAATCTCAGCATTTTTTGCTGCATTTATTATCATTACAGTCAATTTACCAGCTCTAAAACGACTAGGGGTAGATGTTCCAAAATTTGCTCCATTCCAAAATATGAGATTACCACGCTCTATTTTATGGTATTACATGATTGTTTTATGTATTAATTTATTCATGCGTCCTGAGGCTGGCTCTACGCTAGATATTATTGTATTAAATGTTTCTTATATTTTATGGTTGTTACTGATTTTACAAGGAATATCTTTTATCCATTATTTTATCTCTAAAAAGGGGATGCCAAATGGAGTTAAATGGGTAGCAACTTTATTAGCAATTCCATTATCATCCTTTATGATCTTACTCGGTATTGTTGATTTAGGTTTTGACGTACGTTCACTTGTAAAGGGGAAGACTAAAGAATAAGGGGCTGATTGTAATGGGGACATTTAGAAAACGACCAATTCGCTATCCGCTTTTTGTTCTTTCCATATTTGGAACTGTGACGTTCGTGCTTCTATGTATTTGGAATATCGGGATAGGTATCGGTTATGGTGTAGGTTTTGTTTTACTGATGGCCTACACATGGAAAGTAGAGAAGATAGCTTTTGAGGAAACAGAAAAGCACATTGAATCTATCTCCTTCCGTATGAAAAAAGTAGGGGAAGAGGCACTGCTTGAAATGCCAATTGGGATACTGCTGGTTAATGAGCAGTATGAAATCGAATGGTCTAATCCATATATGCAAGGCATTTTAAATATGGAATCATTAGTTGGAGAAGGTATTGTAAATATATCTGATGACATCTATGTATTAATGAAGACCGAGGAGACTAATGAGGCGACGATTACACTACGTGATAGGAAATATCGTGTTTATTATAAAAAAGAGGAACGACTACTGTATTTCTTTGATATAACTGAACAGATTGCCATTGAAAAGCAATACTATGCAGACCGTACAGTAATAGCTATATTGTTTGTCGATAATTACGATGAAATCACGCAAGCCATGGACGATCAACCACGTAGTTTAACCAACACAATGGTTACTTCAATTGTCAATGAATGGGCTGCAGAGCATGGTGTATTTGTCAAACGAATATCATCAGATCGTTTCTTAGCAGTATTAAATGAATCCATTTTAACGGAGCTAGAAAAGAAAAAATTTGCTATATTAGATACAATTCGAGAAAAAACAGCTCAAAAGAATTTATCATTAACATTAAGTATTGGTGTAGGAGCTGGATCATCCTCATTAGTGGAGCTTGGTGAGTTGGCACAATCCAGTCTTGATCTTGTATTAGGACGGGGTGGAGACCAAGTGGCGATAAAGCAACCTACTGGAAAACTTAAATTCTATGGTGGAAAAACAAATCCAGTCGAAAAACGTACACGTGTTAGAGCGCGCGTTATTTCACATGCGTTACGCGATTTAATTCAAGACAGTGACCAAGTGTTTGTTATGGGACATAAAAATCCTGACATGGACTCCATTGGTGCTTCTGTAGGTGTACGGAAAATGGCACAAATGAATGATGTAAAGGGTTATGTCATTATCAATTTTGATGAATTAAATGGTAGCGTTACACGATTAATGAATGAAATAGAGAGTAAATCAGATTTCTATGAAAATTTCCTTACACCAGAGGAAGCCGCTGGTAAAATGACTGAGAAATCGTTGCTCGTTATTGTTGATACACATAAGCCGAATTTAGTAATTGATGCACACCTATTGAAATTAGCTGAAAAGGTGGTTGTAATCGACCATCATCGTCGAAGTGAGGACTTTATTGAAAATCCTACACTCGTTTATATGGAGCCATATGCGTCGTCCACAGCAGAGCTAGTGACAGAGTTACTAGAATATCAGCCGAAGCGTGCAAAAATTAATATGCTAGAAGCTACTGCATTACTAGCGGGTATTATCGTTGATACCAAAAGCTTTACACTTCGAACAGGAGCACGTACATTTGAAGCAGCTTCTTACTTACGAACAAATGGTGCCGATACAGTATTGGTCCAACGTCTCTTGAAGGAGGACGTGGACACATATATAGAGCGCTCCAAAATTGTGCAAACAGTTAAGTTCGTAAAACCAGGAGTAGCTGTTGCTGTAGGTGAGGAATCAAAAGTGTATGACTCTGTCTTAATTGCGCAAACAGCCGATATATTACTAACGATGAAGGATGTTAGTGCATCCTTTGTCATTGCACATCGGGCAGATGGCAAAATTGGTATAAGTGCACGATCACTTGGCGAGGTCAATGTACAGCTAATTATGGAGAGGCTTGGCGGCGGTGGACATTTAACGAATGCTGCCTGCCAAATAGATGCTAAATCCATCGATGGTGTGAAAAAACATTTAGAAGAGGCCATAAATGAGGTCTTTGAAGGGAGTTCTGACTAATGAAAGTAGTATTTTTAAAAGACGTTAAAGGAAAAGGAAAAAAAGGTGAAATTAAAAACGTAGCTGATGGCTATGCACAAAATTTCTTAATCAAGAATGGCTATGCAGCGGAAGCAAATGCGCAAGCTTTAAGCCAAATAGAGGGGCAAAAGAAATTAGAGGCCAAAAATGCTGCTGCCGAATTAGCTGAAGCACAAGCATTAAAGGAAAAAGTAGAAGCACTAACAGTTGAGCTAAAAGCAAAATCAGGTGATGGTGGCCGCTTATTTGGCTCAGTATCTACAAAGCAAATTGCTGATGCATTACAAAAAGTGCACGGCATTAAAATTGACAAACGTAAAATGACTTTACCTGATGGGATTCGTTCACTTGGCTTTACAAATGTTCCTGTAAAACTACATCATGAAGTATCAGCAACGTTAAAAGTACATGTAACGGAAGAATAAGGAGCGACAATCCATGAGTGAACCGATGATGGACCGCGTTCCACCGCATAACCGGGAGGCGGAGCAATCGGTTATCGGTGCTATCTTCCTTGAGCCACAGGCATTAATAACAGCATCAGAAATTTTATTGGCAGATGATTTTTATTTAAATGCCCATAAGAAAATTTTCGAAACGATGTTGCGCTTGAGTGATCAAGGAAAAGCGATAGATGTTGTAACAGTTACAGAAGAATTATCAGCTAAAAAAGAGATTGAGGACGTTGGCGGGCTTTCTTATTTACTAGAGCTCGCCAATGCTGTCCCTACAGCTGCCAATGTCGCTCATTATGCCAAAATCGTTGAGGAAAAGGCCCTCTTACGTCGATTGATTCGAGTGGCTACGAAAATTGTCGAGGACGGCTATACCCGTGAAGACGAAGTAGAGGCATTATTAGGCGAGGCAGAGAAGAAAATGATGGAGGTTGCCAATCGAAAGAATGCAGGTGACTTTAAGCATGTTAAAGATGTGCTAGTGGAAACTTTCGATAATATTGAGCAACTGCAATCACAAAAGGGAGAAGTAACGGGTATCCCGACTGGCTTCCGTGATTTAGATAACATTACTGCAGGCTTTCAACGTAACGATTTAATCATTGTTGCTGCTCGTCCATCTGTAGGGAAAACAGCCTTTGCATTGAATGTTGCGCAAAGTGTTGCTGTACAAGCTCGTGAAAATGTTGCAATCTTTTCTTTAGAGATGGGTGCAGAGCAACTGGTCATGCGTATGCTTTGTGCAGAAGGAAATATAGATGCACAAGTTTTACGTACAGGTGCTTTAACTACAGAAGATTGGGGTAAACTAACTATGGCAATGGGTAGTTTATCGAATTCAGGGATTTTTATTGATGATACTCCAGGTGTACGTATCAATGAAATCCGTGCAAAATGTCGTCGTTTAGCTCAGGAGAATGGACTAGGAATGATCTTAATTGATTATTTACAGTTGATTCAGGGGAGCGGCAAGCCAGGAGAAAACCGTCAGCAAGAGGTATCAGAGATTTCTCGTTCCTTAAAGGGATTAGCCCGTGAATTAAAGGTACCTGTTATTGCGTTATCACAGTTATCTCGTGGTGTTGAGCAACGACAAGATAAACGGCCAATGATGAGTGACTTACGTGAATCGGGAAGTATTGAGCAAGATGCTGATATTGTTGCGTTTTTATACCGTGATGATTATTACGATAAAGAATCTGAGAATAAAAATATGATCGAAATTATCATTGCGAAACAACGTAATGGTCCAACAGGAACTGTTACATTGGCCTTTAAAAAAGAATTCAATAAATTCATTAATGTGGATTGGTCACAAATGCCACCTCCACCGCCACGTGATTAGTCAAGTTACTCGTCATTCAGATAAGTTGCCTATTAGTAATGAAATATTACCCTTAGATTAAATTAATCTGAATGTTCGATAATATTCATACCATTCTGTTATTAAACACGAACGTTGAATCAGATTTTTTGATTTTATGTTCGTGTTTTTTCGCTATTTTTTATTGACGAGTTGTTTCTATCATTGTTACAATAATTGAGGCTTGAAAATTGAGATACAAAGGTATCTAACGGAGGTGCTGATTATGACATCAGTAGTAGTTGTAGGAACACAGTGGGGAGACGAAGGAAAAGGTAAAATTACAGATTTCCTTTCGCACAAAGCCGATGCCATCGCTCGTTTTGCCGGTGGAGATAATGCAGGACATACCATTAAAATTGATGGTGAAACTTATAAATTACATTTAATTCCATCAGGGATCTTCTATAAAGATAAAACTTCAGTAATTGGTAATGGATTAGTTGTGAATCCAAAATCATTAGTAACAGAGCTTAAAGGTTTACAAGAGCGTGGTATTAATACAGATAATCTACGTATTTCTAATCGTGCACATGTGATTTTGCCTTATCATATTAAACAAGATATTGCGGATGAAGAAAGTCGTGGAGACAATAAAATCGGCACAACTTGTAAAGGTATTGGACCTTGTTATCAAGATAAAGTAGCACGTATTGGGATCCGTATGGCTGACTTACTTGATAAGGAAATCTTTGAGGAAAAACTACGTCATAATTTAGCCATTAAAAATAAGTTATTTGAGAAATTCTATGAAGTTGAAGGCGTAACATTCGAAGAAATTTTCGAGGAATACTATGGTTACGGACAAGAAATTGCTAAGTATGTTACGGACACGTCTAAAATTTTGAACGATGTCCTTGATGAGGGCGGTAAAGTGCTATTCGAAGGTGCACAAGGAATTTTACTTGATGTCGATCAAGGTACGTATCCATATGTAACATCTTCAAATCCTGTTGCTGGGGGAGTAGCAATCGGTGCAGGTGTTGGGCCATCACGCGTAACAAGCGTTATTGGTGTATCTAAGGCCTATACATCTCGAGTAGGAGATGGGCCATTCCCAACGGAGTTGTTCGATGAAGTAGGTCAACAAATTCGTGAGGTTGGTCGCGAATATGGTACAACAACAGGTCGTCCACGTCGTGTAGGCTGGTTCGACACAGTCGTTGTTCGTCACTCACGCCGTGTAAGTGGCATTACTCATCTTGCTCTTAACTCTATCGATGTTTTATCGGGCTTAGAAACAGTAAAAATTTGTACAGCCTATAACTATAAAGGTGAAACAATCACAGAGTATCCAGCAAACCTTCATATTATTGAACAATGTGAGCCGATTTATGAGGAGCTTCCAGGCTGGTCAGAGGATGTAACAAGCTGCAGAACTTTAGAAGAGCTACCTGAAAATGCACGCCGCTATGTGGAGCGTATCAGCGAACTAACGGGCATTCAAATTGCTACTTTCTCTGTTGGACCTGCACGTGAGCAAACAAACGTGTTAGTGGACGTTTGGGAAGCATAATGAAATAAAATGAAAAGGGCGTGCCAAATGCGGCATGCCCTTTTTTAGTGAATATCTTTCTTCTTAAAGCGACCACCTTTTACCTCGGCGATATTACCGATGGCTAGAAAAGCATTGTCATCTATTTCAGCGACGATTGTTTTCAATTTAGATTCTTCTAAACGAGTAATAACGGTAAATATGACTTTCTTGTCATTCCCCGTATAAGCTCCCTCTCCGTGAAGGAAAGTAACGCCACGACCAAGTCGATCCATAATAGTTTGTCCAATTTCATCAATGTCATCACTTATGATATAAACCGATTTAGATTCTTCCAATCCTTGAATAACAATATCAATCATTTTATAGGCAATATAGTATGCAATGATGGAGTACATGGCTTGCTCCCAATTAAAAATAAATCCTGCCACCGTAAAAATAATGATATTGAAGAACATGATGATTTCTCCAACTGAAAAAGGTGTTTTGCTATTAGCTAAAATAGCTAATATTTCAGTTCCATCCAATGAACCTCCATAACGAATCACAATTCCGACACCAACTCCTAAAATCATTCCTCCAAAGACTGTTGCCAATAATGTGTCTTCCGTAAATGGATGGATATTATGTAAGGCGAGTGTTGAAAATGAGAGTACGGTAATACCTAGACCTGTGGACAATGCAAAGGTTTTACCAATTTGTTTATAGCCTAAAAAAATAAAAGGTAAGTTTAAAATGAAGATGAAAATACCAAGGGGTAATTTTAATAAATGAGATGTGATAATGGAAACACCTACGATGCCACCATCCATAATGTGGTTGGGTACTAAAAACAGTTCCAAGCCCAATGCCATTATAATCGCGCCTAGCGAAACCATAATAATTCTTGCAAAAACTTTACGTATGCTATTTTTCTGAGGTCTCAACATCTTTGTTGTGATCTCAGAGGTTTGTGAATCACTCAATTTAATCGCTCCAATCAAATAGTGTACCTTCTATATATATTTTATCGGAATATTAAAAAAGTAAAAAGTATTAAGTCAAAATTCACTTGAAAAAATTTGAGAATAGTATACCGATGATAGTTAAATTGAATTTTAAGAACCAATATATGAATAAAATTACAGTATTTATAAACTATATAAAATATATTCTATGTAACAATAAGTAGATAAATAATACATTTACATTACAAAAGAGTGAAATCGTTCAAACGTCATTTTCTTTATGGTACATTATAGGGGTGCAAAAAATCCTTGTGGGTAAATCATCCTACAGTAGGGTAAAGTTGGAAGGGGCTTTATTGATGAATTCGTTTTGGAAAAGAAAAGAAGAAAACAATAGATTCACCTACAATTTTTCTTCTTTTAAAAAGGCTTCAATCATTGTAGTTTTAATGACAAGCCTAACGATTAACATGGGATTTGCTAAGGAATATAACAAAGAAAACTTAAATAAAATTTACCACGTATATGTGGGGAATGAATATATTGGTGCAGTATCTGATGAGAAAGCAATTCAAGAAATAATTGCATCAAAAGAAAAAGTGGCAAGTCAGCAATTCAAAGGTTTATCCATTGATGCTAGCTCAGCTGTTAAAATAATCCCAGAACAAGTATTTACAAATGAAACAAAAGATGCAGAAACATTATCAAAACTTAAGCAATCTTTAGTGGCCAAATCAGATGCCTTTACATTATTAGTAAATCACAAACCAGTAGTATCACTAAAGAATACGGAAGCTTATGAGAAAACTGTTCAAATGTTAAAGCTACAATATGTTTCTCAGCAAGAATTAGATAACTTATCAAAACGCCAAGCTAGCAATAATCTACCAGAATTAAAAGATGGTGAGTCTAGACTTCTAAATGTTTCCTTTAAACAAGGCGTTTCAGGGTTATCACAAAAAGTGACACCCACTGATATATTATCACCTGAGCAAGCCGTGAAGTTTTTAATGACAGGCTATCTTGAGCAAGAAACATATAAAATTGAATCAGGAGACGTGTTAGGGTCAGTTGCTAAAAAACATAATTTAACAACAAGTGAACTACTAGCTCTAAATCCGGATATCACAGTAGATACAGTTTTACAAATTGGACAAGAATTAAATGTTACTGTGGCAAAGCCATTTGTGACACTTGAAGTAAAAAAGGAAAAGAAAGTTGCGGAAGTCATTCCGTTTAAAAAAGTAATTGAAGAAGATCCTACTATGTATAAAGGTGAAAAGGTCATCAAGCAAGAAGGTGTTAATGGAAAAAAAGAAACAACTTATGCATTAACATCTGAAAATGGTACACAGACATCAAAAGTTGCCTTAGAGGAAAAAATACTTCAACAACCAGTAGATGAAATTGAAGTAGTTGGTACAAAGGTTATTTCTTCACGTGGAACTGGAGAATTTGCATGGCCAGCAGTCGGGGGCTATATTTCAAGTGGTATGGGTGAACGTTGGGGAGCCTTCCATCGTGGTATTGATATCGCTCGACCAAGTAACTATAATATTTTAGCTGCTGATAATGGTGTAGTTGTTGCTGCTGGCACTTCTGGCACCTATGGTAATCGTATTGTTATTAATCACAATAATGGTTTTACAACACTTTATGGACATTTATCTTCAATTAATGTTGAAGTCGGACAAGTAGTGGAAAAAGGTTCTGTGATTGGTATTATGGGTTCCACTGGAAATTCGACAGGTACACATTTGCACTTTGAAGTTGAAAAGAACGGTTCATTAGAAAATCCGTTATCTTATGTAGGCCGATAAAACATGTTGAATAGAAGGCAGTCCGAATAATGGACTGTCTTTTTCTATTATTTCCCGAGAAATAATTGTTGAATTACATCGCTTTTTGTCACAGTATTAGAGGGATTGAATATCGATTAATGCATAGAATCCGAAAGCATGATAGAGTTAAGAGTAGTGAATTTACAAATACACATTGTTTAAGAATAGATAAGAAGCGAAAGGGAGAGTATGTATGAATAAAACAATTTTAGTTGTTGATGATGAGAAACCAATCGCAGATATTTTGCAATTTAATTTAATAAAAGAAGGCTATAAAGTTATTTGTGCTTATGATGGTGATGAGGCATTAAAGAAAGTAGAGGAAGAGCAACCAGATTTAATGCTTTTAGATATTATGCTGCCAAAGCGTGATGGGATGGAAGTTTGTAGAGAAGTACGTAAAAAATATGATTTTCCGATTATTATGCTAACAGCTAAAGGCTCTGAAATTGATAAAGTATTAGGATTAGAGATGGGTGCAGATGATTATGTCACAAAGCCATTTAGTACAAGAGAGCTGATTGCACGTGTAAAGGCCAATATGCGCCGTTTACAAGTAGTCGCTCCAGCAGCAGAAGAGGCTGAGGAGGAGTCGAATGAGATTGTCGTAGGTTCGCTTGTTATTCAACCAGATGCTTATTTAGTAATGAAGCGTGATGAAGCAATTGAATTGACACATCGAGAATTTGAGTTACTTCATTATTTAGGGAAACATATTGGACAAGTAATGACACGGGAGCACCTCCTACAAACAGTATGGGGCTATGATTACTTTGGTGATGTACGAACTGTTGATGTAACAATTCGCCGTTTACGTGAAAAAATTGAGGATAATCCTAGTCATCCCGCTTGGATTGTCACACGACGTGGTGTAGGTTATTATTTACGAAATCCTGAACAGGAGTAATAGGAATGCAGAAAGTGAGCTTCTTTAAATCCATTCATGTCAAACTAGTGCTGATTTATATTTTATTAATATTGCTTGCTTTACAAATTATCGGTATCTATTTCGCTCGTGAATTAGAAAGAAATTTGAAGAGCAACTTCCAAGATTCCATTTTTCAGCGAGTTGACTTGATGCAATATAGTCTTCGTGAGGAAATTTTAAAGGAACGCGATGAAAGCATGCCTAAACTAGAGGAGAGCCTAAAGTCAATTGTTATGGAGTTTTCTACTGGTTTAAGGGATGTTTCAAATGGTGATATTTTAGAAATTCGTGTCATTGACGATAGACAAAGAATACTTGCAACATCTGAGCTTGAAAATCAGAATTTAATAGGTCAGCGCTCTAATACTGATCTTGTACGTCGAGCGATATCTGCCGAAACACTGTTTGATATTATTAAGCTGGACAATAAGACGAGAAATCGTGTGTGGGTTTTAGCGAATCCCATTCGTGCGGGTGCAGGACCAGATGATGAAATCATTGGTGTACTCTATATTGAAGCCAATATTGAATCAGTTTTTGAACAAATGAATGATATTAATCAGATTTTCCTTGGTGGTACGGCAATGTCCTTGGTCATTACCATCTTCTTAGGTATTCTTGTGGCAAGAACGATTACACAGCCTATTGCTGATATGCGAAAGCAGGCTCAGGCAATGGCGAAGGGGAACTATTCTCGAAAGGTACGTGTATATGGTACAGATGAAATCGGCCAACTAGCCATCACCTTTAATCATCTAACCAACCGTTTGCAGGAAGCACAATCGACCACAGAAGCTGAACGTCGAAAGCTAGATTCAGTTCTGAGTAATATGACAGATGGTGTAATTGCAACAGATCGTAAGGGACGTATTATTCTCATCAATGACCCTGCATTGGAATTACTGCATATTTCAAGAGATATTACATTAGGGCGCCCTATCGCCTCTGTATTGGGGATTGATCAGGAATATAGTTTTGAAGACTTAATTCATATGAATGATGCCGTGAATTTAAACTTCAGTACAGCAGATGCTCCCTATATACTTCGTGCTAATTTCTCTGTTATTCAAAAAGAAACAGGCTTTATTAATGGTCTGATTACTGTTTTGCACGATATAACAGAGCAAGAAAAGATTGAAATGGATCGTAGGGAATTCGTCTCGAATGTATCACATGAGTTAAGAACGCCATTAACAACAATGCGTAGTTATTTAGAGGCACTTGCAGATGGTGCATGGAAAGATGAAAATATTGCTCCTACGTTTTTAAATGTGACACAAACCGAAACAGAGCGTATGATTCGTCTAGTAAATGATTTACTGCAGTTATCAAGAATGGATAGTTCAGATTACGAGTTGAATAAAGATATTGTCTTATTTAATTCATTCTTTAACCGCATTATAGACCGATTTGAAATGTCTAAGTCTGACAAGGTACATTTTGAACGATTATTCCCTGAAACCTCCTTTTATGTAGAAATTGATACGGATAAAATCACACAAGTTATTGATAATATCATTTCCAATGCTATTAAATATTCTCCAGATGGTGGCAATATTCGCTTTGGCTTTACGGGACAGGATGACATGTTGAAAGTCATGATTTCAGATGATGGCATGGGTATTCCTAAAGAAAATGTTGGCCGTATTTTTGATCGCTTCTATCGTGTGGATCGTGCACGCGCTCGTTCTATGGGAGGAACAGGCTTGGGACTAGCTATTGCGCGGGAAATGATTGAAGCACACGGCGGTAAGATTTGGGCTGAAAGTGAAGAAGGACAGGGTACAACAATTTTCTTCACATTACCATATGATGCAGATGAATTTGATGAGGCAGGTGAGTGGGAATGAAATATATAGAGCCAGTTAAATCTGTTGTATTATTTCTACTTGTTATGCTGAGTGTGATTTTAACTTTTTTAATTTGGACCTATACACCTGATTATAAATATATTGAAAAAACAGAGGGCGAGGAAATTTTAATTAAGCCGCAAAAGGATATGGAGGATATTATTCGACCATACAAGGCTATTTTCCGATCTGAAGAAGAGTTTACAGGCACTGTTTCTAATGCAGCTATGAAAGACATGATGAAAGTATTTAAAGGCTGGAATGTTTTAGATTTGGTGTCTGTAAACAATAATCTTTCTGCAAACTATGTGAATCAAATTATTGGCGCAGATCATCGAATGACAATATTTTTTACAGGAGAGATTCCTTTTTCAGCTTTTAACACAACCTTTCAGTTCACTGATAAGGAATTACCAGAAACAACGTTCAATCGTATGATTATAGATTGGAGTAATTACAATAGCAAAGAATTGATGTTGTATTACATTAGTGGTAATAACCAATCATTATTCCGCTCACATGTCAGTGTGCCAAACATGAATCAATTTATACAGGAAGTCATAGAGCCTGCCAAAAAATATGAGGTTTTTAAAGAAGTAGAAAGAGAAGGCTATACATCTCTTTATTTGGCGAACAGTAATATTGAATCTGTAAAATATACGTATTTTATTGAGGATATTACGCCAGAACTATTTAAAAATGTATTATTCCCAGATCCAAATATTGTGCAGCGGAATGTGGAAAGTGCATCCTCTGAAAAATATACAGATGGTATGTCGTTAATGACCTTAGAAACAAATCTTAAATCATTAAACTATGTTTATCCTGCTGCAGAAAGTAGTATTAGAGTCGAGCCATCCAAGCTTTTAAAGGATAGCTTTGAATTTATTAATGAGCATGGAGGATTTACCGCAGATTTCCGCTATGCTTCATCCAATACCAATAAAAATCAAATAGATTATCAAATGTATTTGCAAGGTTTCCCTGTCTATAGCAATCATGTCATTACACGAATGACAACGATTTGGGGAGATAGTCGAATTTTCCATTATAAGCGTCCATACTTCTCATTGGATATGGATATATCATTGGAGAAAGAAATCAAAGAATTAGCATCAGGTGCGGAGATCGCAGAGAGATTAAAAAGCGCTAACAGTATTCCTCTGCCTGATATCGATGAAATCGTCTTAGGCTATTATTTAACACAAAATCAAGAACAGAATATATTTATATTTGAACCTTGTTGGTTTGTTATTCGTAATGGTACATGGACTAAACTGACTCCTGAAGTATTAGGAGGTGTTAAAAATGGATTGGAATAGAACAAAATCTATTTTTATATTCGTTTTTTTAATACTGAACATCTTCTTGTATTCACTTTATGTCAATCGCTATAATGAAGCAAAAGATATTGAGGTACCAGGTGAAAGAACAATAGAAGCTCGTTTAAAGGATGATAATATTACGTACGGCACATTACCAAATAATATTGAATCTGCTTCGTATATGACAGCTCAAGTGCATAAATTCACACCAGCCGAATTTAGTAATAGTAACCAGCAAGTTAAATTTAAGGATGATAATAATACAAAGGCTCGTGTTATTTTTATGAGGCCTGTTAAATTACGTAATGTAAGTGATGACGCAAGCTTTACAGATTTTGTCCTAGCAAACATTATTGAAGGTGCATCTTATGCTTTATGGAAAATAGACCGCGAAGAACGAGTCGCAATTTTTTTCCAAAAGACAAACAATCGAATGTTCTATTATAGTGGTTCATTAAAAATAAAATGGAATGCTAATAACGAAGTAACAATGTATGAGCAAACAATGATTGATAATATTGAAGAAATGGAACAGCAGGAAACAGTTATTCCTCCACTTCAAATTATTCAAACTTTGTATGCAAAGGGACCGCTCAAGCCAGATTCTCGCATTACACAAATGAAACTAGGTTACTCAACGCTTGTTAAATTGACACGTACTCAGGTATTGGTGCCAACATGGGAAGTTCAAGTGAAATTATCTGATGGGACAAAAGAGGAGTACTTTGTGAATGCAGTAGAAGGTAAAGTCATCGAAATCCAGGAGGACAAGCAAGAGAGCGAAGAAGAAGACTGGGGAGTTGAATAATGCGATTTAGTGTTTTAGCAAGTGGCAGTACAGGGAATTCGATTTATGTAGAGAATGACGATCATGCTTTTATCGTTGATGCGGGTCTTAGTGGGAAAAAGATGGAGCAGTTATTTACAAAAATCGACCGTAATATGAAGCAGCTCAGTGGTATCTTTGTTACACATGAGCATAGTGATCATATTAAAGGAATTGGTGTACTGGCACGGAAATATAATGTACCAATTTACGCAAACGCCAAAACGTGGCAGGCAATGGATGGGCTTATTGGAGACATTCCTGTAGAGCAACGTTTTGAATTTGAAATGGATACAGTGAAGCATTTTGGTTCTTTAGCTGTTGAATCCTTTGCTGTTTCACACGATGCAGCAGATCCAATGTTCTATACTTTTCATGAAAATGATCGCAAGCTTGTTATTATTACAGATACAGGCTATGTCAGTGATCGTATGAAAGGAATTATTCGAGGCGCTGATTCTTTTGTCTTTGAAAGTAATCATGATGTCAATATGCTGCAAATGGGACGCTACCCTTGGTCTATTAAACGTCGTATTTTAAGTGATGTAGGACATGTGTCTAATGAGGATGCAGCAATTGCAATGAGTGAGGTTGTATTTGATAAGACGACCAATATTTATCTTTCACATTTAAGTAAAGATAATAATATGAAAGAGCTAGCACGTATGAGTGTCGCACAAACCTTACAATCTTGTGGCATCCTTGTTGGTGAGCATGTTCATCTATTTGATACGGATGCAGAAGAACCAACAAAATTGGTGACGGTTTAATCATAGGCTATTTAGATAAAATTTGAAGCTGTTCAACGCATAAAAAAATGCATTGAACAGCTTTTTTTATGCCTATTTTATTTGTTTTTCATCTGATTTTAATGTTTGAATCGTAAGATTAGGGTAACAACTAATTAGATAGCACTCAAAGGAAAGGATGACGAACATGAGCTATTTCCAAGATGATGATAAAAACAGTGATTTCCTTAAAAATGATGAAGTACCGAAATCACCTCTTCAAGAAAGACTAGAGCGCGAGGAGCAAGAAATGCAGACTAAGCGCATGAAAAAGAAAGGTGGAGGAGGTAAAGGCGGCTATTTCTTTAGTGGTCTGGTCGGTGTCATTATAGGTGCCTTACTTGTGTGGCTTATGCTACCGGGACTTGTCAATCAAATGCCTGGAACAACAACAAGTAATACAGGAAAAAATAACACAACAATTAATCAGGTAGCTACAGAAGTAACGACAGATGTGACAACTGCAGTTGATAAAGCCTCACAAGCAGTTGTTGGTATCACAAATATTCAAGAAGTCACAAGCGGAGGTTTTTGGAGCCCACCATCAACGACAACAAAAGAGGCAGGAAGCGGTTCAGGTGTCGTTTATAAAATTGAAGGTGACAAAGCCTTTATCATCACAAATAACCATGTTATTGAAGGGGCAAAGCAGTTAGAGGTCACAATGCCAGACGGAACAAAAGAACCTGCACAATTAGTGGGTCACGATGTTTGGACGGACCTTGCTGTTATTTCTATTAACTCTAAAAATGTTAAAACAGTTGCGACATTCGGGAATTCGGATGTATTAAAACAAGGTGAAACAGTGATTGCCATTGGTAACCCACTTGGTTTAGACTTCTATGGTTCTGTGACAACTGGTGTTGTTTCAGGTAAAGACCGTTCTGTACCAGTAGACTTAAATGGTGATGGCACAGAAGATTGGCAACAAGAAGTATTGCAAACAGATGCTGCGATTAACCCAGGGAATAGTGGTGGAGCACTTGTGAACTTAGCTGGAGAATTAGTAGGAATTAACTCCATGAAAATTGCTGAATCCTCAGTTGAAGGTTTAGGGTTCTCTATTCCAATTAATTCAGCTATTCCAATTATCGAGGAACTAGAGAAAAATGGAGAAATGAAACGTCCAACAATGGGAGTTTCACTTGCAGATTTAACAGATGTGCCATCATTCTATCAACAACAAACATTAAAATTACCTGCAGAGGTGACAACAGGCGTTGTTGTAACAGATGTCATGAATAACTCACCAGCCTCAAAAGCAGGGGTTCAACAATACGATGTTATTGTAGAGATGGATGGTCAAAAAATTGAAACAACTATTGATTTACGCAAACATTTATATAATGACAAAAAAATTGGTGATAAGCTAACATTAAAAGTGTACCGTCAAGGTAAATTAGTTGAGCTATCACTAACATTAACAAACGGTAATACATTGTAAAGAATATGAAAAGCGATGGAGATCTAATCAATCTCCATCGCTTTTTTTATGAGGATGGAGAAAATACTTTTATGAAATATTGTGGATAACTAGAAAATTGTGAATACTAATTCCGCACAGTAAATCGGGAGTAAAAGGCACTTCTTCCATACATGCTATTACTTTGTTACAATAGATTGTGGATAACATAGACTGATTTGTGAATAAGTTTGTGGAAATTTCGGAAAATAAGGAGACATCAAAAAATGGAAAAGTACAGCTGTGAAAGCCATATAGATCACGCTTTAGACATGTTTGTAGCAGAGCAAAAAGTGTTCCCAATTATGGATAAAATCGAAGAGGATAAAAAGTTATCCACAAAGTGTAGCTACTGTGAACAGGCAGCAGAATATATTGTATCAAGTAAATAACTTTACACAATATATAGAGAGTGCTTGTGGATATGTTGATAACTTTTGTGGATAATTTGTTTGTAAATGAATTGTAAAGGTGGATAACGTGTGAATATAACGATTGTATCAGTCGGCAAACTAAAAGAAAAGTACTTAAAAATGGGGATCGATGAGTACGTAAAACGTCTTGGCGGCTATGCAAAAATGGATTTGGTTGAAGTGCCAGACGAAAAGGCACCTGAACAACTAAGTGAAGCTGAAATAGATATCGTCAAGAAAAAAGAGGGCGAACGCATCCTAACGAAAATCAATCCGGATGCCTATGTAATTGCTCTAGCCATCAACGGCAAAATGAAAACCTCCGAACAAATGGCTGCCGACATCGAATCCCTCATGACCTACGGCAAAAGCAAAATCGCCTTCGTCATCGGCGGCTCCCTCGGTCTACATGAAGATGTGTTAAAGCGTGCAGATGAGCAGCAATCTTTTGGTAAGATGACACTTCCTCACCAGCTCATGAAGCTTGTGCTAGTGGAACAGATTTATCGTAGTTTTAGGATTATGAAGGGTGAACCGTATCATAAGTAAGTGCGGTTTTCTTAGTTCTATACATCTAAAAAGCTACATTTTTAGAGGAAAGAGAAGACTTGAAAGATAATTATATAATTCGAAATTTGTAGAAAAAGTATCAGGCACTATTAAAAGTGCCTGATACTTTTTTGTTTTATTGGGAGTGGATTGGGTATTAACTATCATAAGCAAGTTATATAGCAAGAAAGGATTGTAGGAATAATCGAAAGAGAAAGGAGTTATAGCCAACATGTTGTTGAATAAAAAGTTTTTATTGGTCTTAAGTACAATCGTAGCCTGCATGTTGTCTGGTTGTGGAGAGAAGCAGAAGCTTGAAGATGGATCTGAACTGATCAATAAAAATCAATTTGTTTTTGCTACTTCTGGTGAATTTAAGCCATTTAGTTATATAAATGACGATCTTACAATGTCGGGCTTTGATATTGAGGTTGGTGAAGCGATTGCAAAGGAAATGGGCCTTGAGCCGGTTCAGAAACGAATCAAGTTCAAAGGGATTGTTGAAGGGGTGAAAACGGGAAGAGCGGATGCAGCCGTTGCAAGTCACACGATTAACCCGCAGCGGAGTAAACATGTTTCTTTCTCTACCCCCTATTATTATTCAGGACCGAAAATTTTCACCAGACCGGATAGTAAAATTAGGACTGTTGAAGATTTAGAGGGAAAGGAAGTAGCTGTTGCAAAAGGATCAACATATGCCGATACAGCTTCCAAGTATACAGACAACATCAAAACATATGACAGCGATATTACGGCATTAAAGGCATTAAGCAGTGGGCGTCATGATGCAGTAATTACAGATTTTGTTACAGGAAAAACTGCTGAAAAGGAAGGTTTTAAGATTAAAGGACAGCAATTAATTAATCGCAGTGAACAAGCGATTGTGTTGCCTCAGGATAATCCAAAGCTATTGAAGCGAGTTAATGAATCTTTGGAACAACTTCGGGAAAATGGAACATTGACTCAAATCAGTATCAAATATTTTGGTGAGGACATTACCAAAAAATCAGAATAAACCAATGCTATAAAAGAAAGGAAGTAGTACTTTGCCAAGTTTTTCACATTTTTTTCAAATACTAATGGAAACAAAAGGTGTATTCTTTAAAGCTATGCTTTTAACATTAGAGCTGACGGTGGTTTCTATCTTACTGGGAATCATCATCGGACTAGTCTTTGCCTTATTAAAAATTTCTAATATAAAAATTTTAGAACTTATTTCAGATATATATGTCTATTTGGTTCGAGGAACACCACTGATTGTTCAAATATTTATCCTCTACTTCGGAATTAGCGGGATTTTCCTTCTTCCTGATTTTTGGGCTGCTTCCCTTGCTCTAGCGCTACATAATGGAGCTTATATTTCTGAAATCCTTCGGGGAGCAATTCAGTCAGTCGATAATGGCCAATTTGAAGCAGGACGCTCTTTGGGAATGACAAAGACACTGACATTAAGAAGGATTATTCTCCCACAGGCATTCCGTAGAGCATTGCCGCCTTTAGGCAATCAATTTATCATCAGTTTAAAAGATTCTTCGTTAGCCGCATTTATCTCCATGAATGAGCTGTTTAATGTGGCGACAACACTTGGGTCGAATAATTTCGATGAAATGACCTACTTACTCATTGTAGCAGTCTACTATTTATTGCTGGTAGCGTTGATGACATTTGTAGTGAACCGAACTGAACTAAAATTAGCAGTAAGCGACAGATAGGAGCTGAAAAAATTGGACACTAAGGAAATGATTAAAATAAGTCAATTGAATAAATCGTTTGGAGACTTACATGTATTGAAAAATATCGATATGACAGTCTATGAGAGCGATGTTGTTTGTCTAATAGGATCGAGTGGGTCAGGGAAAAGCACCCTCCTTCGCTGCTTGAACTTTTTAGAAAGAAAAGATAATGGCAATATTATAATTGAGGGAAATGAAGTCAATCCACGGATAGATGATCTTAACAAGATTAGAGAAAAGGTTGGGATGGTGTTTCAAAATTTTAACTTATTCCCACATAAAACGGTTTTAGAAAATATTATTGAAGCACCTGTTATGGTAAAGGGTGTAGACAAAGAAAAAGCTATCATCAAAGCAAAACAATTACTGAAAAAAGTAGGTTTGGAGGATAAGTCGGATGTCTATCCTAGTAAACTATCAGGGGGGCAAAAGCAACGGGTGGCGATTGCTAGAGCACTTGCGATGGAACCGGACATTATGCTTTTTGATGAGCCAACATCGGCACTCGATCCTGAGCTTGTGGGAGAGGTTTTAACAACCATGAAAGATTTGGCTGAAGAAGGAATGACTATGGTTGTTGTAACCCATGAAATGGGATTCGCAAAAGAGGTAGCTGATTGGATTGTCTATATGCATGATGGGAGAATAATTGAACGCGGCACACCTGAACAATTTTTCAATCATCCAAAAGAGGAGAGAACACGAGAATTTTTAACTGCAACGATGCTTAAATAAAACTAAAAGGTTCTGAACGGTAATGTTAGGATCTCGTATGGTTTTGCATTAAATATTCGATTACTAGATAAAGCTTGTACAGAAAAACTGCACATAGACTCGTTACAGCCAACCTTATCATGAGTATGTGAAATTTAAATAGCAAAAGGAGAAATTGCAAAGCGCAATTTCTCTTTTTGCTGGAACTGTACTTATTTAATTATAACTCAACTTCGGTAACTTCATTATTACCATTACCGTTGCCGTTGCCGTTGCCGTTGCCATTGCCGTTGCCGTTACCATTGCCGTTACCATTGCCGTTGCCGTTACCATTGCCGTTGCCGTTACCATTGCCGTTGCCGTTACCATTGCCGTTGCCGTTACCATTGCCGTTGCCGTTACCATTGCCACTGCCGTTACCATTGCCATTGCCCGGCTTTTCAACTAATACATCAAATGTTAATGTGTGGTCACCATACGTTGCTGTAATTGTCGTAGTACCTTGACCTTTACCTTTTACAGCCCCTGCTTTTACAGTAGCTATTTTATCATTTGCTACTTCGTAGGTTGCAAGCGTAGTAACATCTTTTTCTGTTGTTCTACCCTCAAAAGTAGTTACTTCAGTAATCTTAACCATAACCTCTTTACCTATTCTAGTTTCAACCTGAGCTTGGTCAATTTCTAGTGTTACGATTGGTGTTTCTACAACAGGTGCTTTTACTGTAACATTTACCGTAACTTCATGATCACCATATGAAATAGCAATCGTAGTCGTGCCCTCACCTACAGCAGTTACTAATCCATTTGCTATTGTTGCAACATTTTCATCTCCCACAACATAAGTTGCTTTTGAAGTTACATCTTCCTCTGTTGCTTCACCTTCTGGAGGAGTAGATGTCTCTGTTACCGTAAGTTGTGCAGATTCCCCAGCTGTTAGGTCTAGCTCAGTTGGATTGACAGAAAGTGTTACTTTTGGTTCAACTACATCTTTTTCAAATATTAGTGCTTCACCAACATTCCCAGCAGCGTCTTCAATTTTTACTGATACAGCATTAGTTTCTGTTGTTACTGGGAATGTGAAGCTACCGTCTTGATTTAATTCAAAAGGAACAGGCGCTTGTATTTCGCCATTCACAGTCGCAATATAGGAAGCTTTTAATTTATCATTTAAATTATAGTTTAAACCATATAAATATAACTCTTCATTGTAGTCGATATACTTATCTGTTACCTTTCCTGTAGCGACACCTTCAGCTACTGAACCAGTAATTTCTGGTTTAGTCGTTTTCACGATAATTGGTCCAACATAATCGGAAACTACCCCTGATGCCGAAAGACCAGTAAAGTCAATAGTATAGAGACCATCTGGAATTGTTGTGGCAGGTTCTGTTCCCCATGGTTTGTATTGCCCAGCGATATTCAGCGTATAAGAGCCTTTTCCTAGCGCAGTACCTGCATGTAGATAACCGATGTAGCCATCACCATATTCTCCACCTTGAGGATTCATAATATCCCATAGCTCGATATAGTTAGTTGTTACATCGCCAGTTAATGTAAATGAAAGTACAGCTGAATCTTTCACGCCATCTCCATTAAAGGAGAGGTCTGTTTCTGTAATTTTTAAATCTTTAATTTCAGTTACTGCCTCACTTCCAAAGTCAGCTGCGAATGGCAATGAAATTTCTGTAGCACCACCGCTGATGTGAATATACCCCAGTATTTCCGAGCCGTTTGGAGCTGTAGCTTGTGAAGCCGTTAATGTAAGATTTAACACTTGCTCACCAACTAGATTAAATGTTGGCTGGTCGACTGTAACAGTTGCATCACCAAATGATTTTGTCACATCAATTGATACATTATAATTACCGCCGTGACCCTTTATATCTTTTACTAAAACTTGTTTCGTTACGGAAATATCCTGGTCTTTAAGAGATTGTGGACCAAAAGTAACTGTCCCTTTTAAGTTTTCTGAAACAGCTCCTGTTCCATCTAAAATTGCACTATCCAATGCATAGGCAAGAATTTCTGGATGTGCTGCAGCATAAGCATTTACACGACCTGCACCTTGAGAGAACACATCGTATTTTGTTTTATCTAAAACCTTTGCTGTATTAGAAAGCGCCACTTTTATGTCGAACGCATTCCAATCAGGATTTGCTTGTTTAAGTAATGCAACAATACCTGTAATATGCGGTGTTGCCATAGAAGTTCCTGTTTTACGATCATATGCCTCTGCATAATCTGCATTAGGGAAGTCCTTTTTATACATTGGAATCGTTGACATAATGTTTGTTCCAGGTGCACTTACATCTGGTTTAATATCAAAGTTTGGCATAGATGGGCCACGGGAACTTGAATCGTTTACTTCATCTCCCAGTGTCTTTGTGGAAGTAAATTGACTAAAGCTAACTTTTCCAGTTCCACCGGCTAATGCAGCACGAATTGCATTGCCATCCGTTTGGGACATATCGAATGTTGGTAGAAAAGCAAAAGAATCACCCAGGAATGTACCTGAAATATTAGGTGCATTTGTTCCACCAGCAAAGTTATGAATAATTGTGGCGACTGCTCCATTTGCCTTTGCATTCGCAATTTTATCAACAAATGCGATACTGCCACGAGAGATTAATGCCACTTTACCTTCTACATCGATTCCCTCATAGTCTTTTACTTCTCCGTTTCCAGGAATAGCAACTAGGTCAAATTCTCCTTGAAGCTGTGTTGCTAAATCCCTTCCAAAAGTTGTTCCCATTAATGGGAGCTGTTTTGTTAAGTTGTAGTCACCAACTGTAACATTCACTTCACCGTTATACATTGTTTCTGGATTTGTTGTGTTACCCACAGCAATTCCTAAACGAGCGGTTGCAGGCGTGCCCATTGTTCCTCGATTTGGGCCGGAGTTCCCTGTTGCAATTACTCCGATTGTTCCAGCCATCATTGCATTATTAATAGCAAATGAACCAGCGTCCGTTTCAGAGTTAGCCCCCCCACCAAGAGAAAGGTTGATTATGTCCATTTTTTCTGTTACAGCCGTTTCAATTGCTTTAACAATACCAGATGTAGCCCCACTTCCATATGCACCAAGAACACGGTAAGCATAAAGGTCTACTTTTGGAGCAATTCCTTTAATGCCGAAATTGTTAGCTCCAATTGCTGCAATAGTTCCAGCAACATGGGTACCGTGAGAAGTATAGAACGAGCTTCCCTTTTCATTAAATTCAGGTGTTCCAGCAGGACGCTCAGAAGGCAAGGTTTCCGATGCATCGTCATCTGCCCGAGGCTTTGTGTAAGTTGATGAATTTGGAATGAAGTTTTTCCCACCCTTGTAAATTCCAGCGAACTCAGGGTGATCTGCGTCAATACCAGTATCTAATACTGCTACCTTTATACCTTGTCCTTCAATTCCTTCATTCCAAAGCTGTTCGATGCCGAGGAAAGAAATACTTGTATTCATTTGAGCCTCTAGTTGATCTTCCTTAATCAGTTCTGATGATTTCATTGTATTATCTTCAGATGCGTAAACAATTGCATCAGGTTCAATTAATGTTATTCCTTCTATTGAAAGCAGCTTTGGGAGATCATTTGCTTTCACAGTTGCTGCAAAACCGTTTAAAACAGTATCAAATGTGTAGCCTTGAGTCATTTGAACATTTTTAGTAGCTAATTCTTTCTTAACTTGTGCTTGTTGAGATTTTACATTTGATCGAACTTCATTTGCTCGCGCATTAGAGAACTTTTGGCCTTTCAATTGGCTCATTCCTTGCTCTAGTGCCACAGGCTTTTCAGATAAATGTACGATGACTGCAACTTCTTGATTGCCTGATACATTTTGTAAGCTTTCGTGAAGAGTTGGACCATCTTTAGACAAGCTTAGCTGTTCAGCGATAGCCGCCTTTAATTGAAGTATACTTTCACTTTGGCTATCCTGCTTGAATGGTTTCGAATCTTCAGCATTAGCACTCGATAATGGAACCAATAGAAAAAGCACCATAACGAAAGCTATCATACTACTTAAAAACTTCGTAAACTTAAACTTTTTCAAATCTCATTTCTCCCTCCGCTCTTAATTATCACACTTTTCGGTTTAGTGTGATATTTCCAATTTATCACAGGTGAGATAATTCGAATATCGGAATATTGAAAAATCTCAAAATATTGATAATTAGTATTACTTTGTCAAAAATGGATTAATTCTATTTTCCTAGTAATTTAATAAAAAAGTAGAACTTTCAAATGAGTATTGACTTACAGTGATTCATACTTTTTATCATTTAAGAGTTTTATAAAAAATCCATTTGACGTCCTGTATTATTTTTTGTACGATATTGAAGAAAAGAATGCCCGGACTAGAACGGGAGAGGTTCATAGCTGATACCCTCTATAAAAAACTATGGAAACATGACAATATGCCATGTCCATATCGGACGTGGCTTTTTTTATCTGTTTACTTATGTTTTAAATAGAATGATTGGTGATGCCTCTCTTGAAAAGTGTTGGGAAACATTTTACAAGGAGGTTTTTTTATGTCTGGCAGAAGTCATGAAGAAGGATTAAAGGATTTGACCCTATTAGGTAATCAAGGTACAAAGTATTCCTATGATTATGCACCTGAGGTATTAGAGGCAGTGGATAATCTTCATGCTAATCGAGATTATTTTGTTAAGTTTAATTGCCCAGAGTTTACCAGTTTATGTCCGCTTACAAATCAGCCGGATTTTGCAACGATGTACATTTCATATATCCCAGATAAAAAAATTGTTGAAAGTAAATCTCTAAAGTTGTATTTATTCAGTTTTAGAAATCACGGCGATTTCCATGAAGATTGCGTTAATATCATTATGAATGATTTAATTGCATTACTTGATCCAAGATATATAGAGGTTTGGGGGAAATTTACTCCACGTGGGGGTATCTCGATTGATCCCTGGTGTAACTATGGGAAGCCAGGAACTAAATACGAAGAAATCGCCAATTATCGTTTAATGAACCACGATCTTAACCCAGAAAAAATTGATAATCGATAAATGAAGCAAGACAGAGGTTTTTAGCTACCCTCTTAAAAAAACTAAGAAGAAAGCAGCACTTTTTCTTAGAGTGCTGTTTTTTCGATATAAGGGAGTCTTTATAGATGAAAAAGGAAAAAGCAATTGTAGTATTTAGTGGAGGTCAGGACAGCACAACTTGTTTGTTCTGGGCAAAAGAACGCTTTGAAGAGATTGAGGCAGTAACTTTCGATTATGGTCAAAGGCACCGTCTTGAAATTGACTGTGCGAAGGTGATAACAGAGGAGCTTGGTATCAAGCATCACATACTTGATATGTCTCTCCTGAATCAACTTGCTCCGAATGCATTGACACGACAAGACATAAAGGTGAAGGACGGAGAAAATGGTGAGCTCCCATCGACTTTTGTGCCTGGCCGCAATCTCCTTTTTCTTTCATTTGCGGGCGTTTTAGCGAGCCAAGTAGGGGCAAAGCATATTGTAACAGGTGTTTGTGAAACTGATTTTAGTGGATATCCGGATTGCCGAGATGTCTTTATTAAATCCTTAAATGTAACGTTAAATTTATCGATGGATGATTCCTTTGTGATTGATACACCCTTGATGTGGCTGAATAAGGCACAAACATGGGAATTAGCTGATCAGCTTGGGGCACTTGAGTTTGTACGACAAAGAACGTTGACTTGCTATAACGGTGTCATAGCAGATGGATGTGGTGAATGCCCAGCATGTAAATTGCGAAATAAAGGGCTTGATGAGTATTTAAGTTATAGGAAGGAGTCTTAAGGCATGTCAGATTTTAAAATCGTTGAGAGACTCCAGAGAATTGATGTGGATATTCAAAGAAATCAATTGAAATATCATGCAAAGCGTGTTCTCATAAGCAAAGAATTTACTTTCGATGCTGCCCATCATCTACATCATTATGAAGGGAAATGTAAAAATCTACATGGGCATACCTATCGAGCTATATTAGGACTGAGTGGCTACACAGATGAACGTGGTTTGATGATTGATTTCGGTGATATAAAAGAAATATGGAAACATAAAATAGAGATTCATTTGGATCACCGTTATTTAAATGAAACGCTTCCACCCATGAATACGACGGCAGAGAACATTGTTGTTTGGATTTACGAAAAGTTGACTGAGGCTTTGCTTGATGAAGGATATAACGGTGTGCGTGTAGAGTTTATCAGGCTTTACGAGACTCCAACAAGCTATGCAGAAGCTAGAAGGGAGTGGATGGAAGTTGAGTAAAGTACCTGTTATCGAGATTTTTGGGCCAACGATTCAAGGAGAGGGTATGGTCGTTGGCCAGAAGACGATGTTTGTAAGAACTGCGGGCTGCGATTATTCCTGTTCTTGGTGTGATTCATCGTTTACGTGGGACGGCAGTGGAAAGCACCTTATTGTCCAAATGACAGCGGAAGAGATTTGGTCTGAGTTGAAACGTTTAGGGGGCAATGGTTTTTCATTTGTCACAATTTCAGGCGGCAATCCTGCACTCAATCCGAATTTAGCAGAGCTTATTGCCATTTTAAAAGAAAATGACATAAAAATCGGGGTAGAAACACAGGGGAGTAGGTGGCAAAAGTGGATGTATGAGATTGATGAACTGACAATTTCACCAAAGCCACCTAGTTCTGGAATGACCACAGACTACTCGGTGCTCTCTTATATCTTCGAAAAACTTAAAGATCGGAACAGCAATCACCATGTATCCCTCAAAATAGTCGTTTTTAATCAAGAGGATTACGATTATGCTAAACAAATTCACCATCGATATCCAATGATTCCTTTTTATCTTCAAGTCGGTAATGATGATCTCACGGCAACTGATAATTCACAATTAATGATGGATTTATTGGATAAATATCGTGCACTGATTGATAGAGTAATGAAGGATGAGGATTTAAGAGATGTTAAAGTACTGCCACAGTTACATGCCCTTGTGTGGGGAAATAAAAGAGGTGTATAGTGTGCCATTACAAAAATTAAATTTACTTGAGGAGTAATAGTTTGAGAATATTATTTTATTTATTATCTATTGTTATTGCTAATGTGGTAACGGCAGCATTTGCACCATTCCATTTTGGTATGTTTATTGTTCCAATGGGAACGCTTTTAATTGGGGCCACCTTTATTTTTCGGGATCTAGTACAAAATAAATATGGTAGAAAAAAGACGTATTTATTTATTATTACAGCTTTAATTTTATCAGCTGTGGTGTCATTCCTACTAGGTGATACACTTTTAATTGTGGTAGCCTCAGCACTATCATTTGTTGTCGCAGAAACGGCCGATACTGAAATTTATACTCGATTAAAATTACCAATGGCTTGGCGTGTGTTCTACAGTGGTATTGTTGGAGGATTTCTAGATTCTGCAATTTTCGTAGTAATCGGCTTAAGTCCACTTGGTGCCAATATATTGCCATGGGAAGCGGTACCTGCCGCCATTTTGGGGCAAATTATTGTGAAGACGATTATACAAATGATTGGCGCAATTATTTTAAATAAAGTTGGGCCAATGAAAGAAAAATATATTATTCCAGAATAATTATTCCTTATTATGAAGATACGGATCACAAGTAAGCTTTTTAAAAACAGGCCCATTCGCTTTATTCGAATGGGTCTGTTTGATTTATATTCTTTCTAAGGTACCTCTTGCATTTTTTATGCTGTTTTCTTTTGTTTAAGGTCTAAATGATAACTAAAGAAAGTTAGTAGACTTGCACTGACGGCAACTATACCACCGACCCATGTGACATTCATCAAATTTCCTTGATGATATACAATGCCGCCTAATGCAGACCCAAAAGCGATGCCTACGTTACTTGCCACGGGCATAAGAGAAGCAGCGAGTCCTTTAGCATCTGGTTTATAAATTTCGGCCAAATCTATTAAATAAAGTTGAGTAGATGTTGTTAAGAGGATGGCCATAAGTGACATTAGTCCGATGTTCGCTAATCCTAAAATAAAATGGTTTGTTGTCCAAAATAAGCTTGTCAATACAATAGCTTGTGCGAGAAAGACAAACCGAAGTCGGCCGATGGCATTGTGAGTGGCAATTTTACCGGCAAGAATGTTGCTGAAAATTGAAAGAAAGCCGTAGCCGAATAAGATTAAACTTATAGAATTATTTGGTGCACCCATTCCCTTTAAAATAGGAACAAGGTACGTAAAGACTGCATAGGTTGCACCAAAACCGAGAGCAGGAATGAAAAAGGCAATTAAAATTCGAGGCTGAATCATTAAAGAAAATTGATCCCGTATTGAGCTTCGTACTTGGCTGAGTCGAGTAGGTAAGACGAAAAAAGATGCCGCAAACGCCAACCCTCCGAGAAGAGTGGTTAACATAAAAGTGGCATTCCAGCCGTACCATTCAGCGATTACAATTCCAATGGGTACTCCAACTACATTGGCCAGTGTAAAACCACCGAAAACAAATGATATAGCAAGGCCGCGTTTATTAATTGGCATGGTTTCGCTTGCAACAATCATGGCTAGAGAGATCAATACACCTGTTACAATCGCGGTCATAACCCGAAGTATAAGGAGCATAATATAGCTCGTTGAAATTACACACAGAGCATTTAAGGCAATGAAGGAACCTATCAAAAACAACATCCATTTACGCTTTGGAAAATGGCTTGTTGCTGACATCACGAGTGGTGTAGCGATGGCAAATGTGATAGCGAACGCAGAAACGAGTGTGCCTGCTTTTGCATTTGTCATATGAAGGCTTGAAGAAATATCAGTTAAGATCCCGACAATAACAAATTCGCTTGTCCCAAGAACAAATGTTAAGAATGCAAGTGTTAAGATAAGTAACCAATGTCGCTTGGATAACTGTGTATGATGCATAAATACCTCTTTCTTTGAAGAATGTAACTGTGCTACTTAGTAGACACACAATTTAAACATCATATCATAAAATGCATTTATGAGAAATTAGATTGGTTTCCTGTAAATATCAGTGTTTGTTTCCAACTTTCTACCTCTAAAGAAGGATTTTGTAAATATTACTCGAATTTTTTAATTGGAAGATTAACTTTGCAATTTTATCAATTTGATATCTATACATAATAAGGGGATAAGGGGGATTCACATGATTCAATTCCTTCAGATGGGAGCAAATACAGTTATAAGTTCCCAAAAAGGTAGTGTTACTATTAGCTACGAAATGTCTAATTCGATCGATATTTCGTTAACTGCATTCCTTTTAACGGATGTAAACAAAGTACAAGGAGATAGCGGCATTATATTTTATAATCAACCAACTAGCTTATCTGGTGCAGCTACCCTGATACCATCTGAGAATGTAGGGAATATAAAAATACATAAAATGAATTTTGACATGAGTAAAATCCCTGAAGGTATTACTAAAATAGCTATAACACTTACAGAAGATAATAGCCGAGGTTTTTCAAATGTGAAAAATTTAAAGGCAGAAATACGTACTGATAACAATATTATCAATTTAGCACCAGCTAATTTTGCAAATGAAAATGGAATCGTAGTATTAGAATTATATCTAAGAAATAGTCAGACAAAGGTGAGATCTATTTGGCGGGGATTTGATTCTGGGTTAGAGGGGTTATGTAAAAATTACGGTGTTGAGGTTGAACCTGAAGAACAAAACAAGCTTTCTGAATCAACAACTATAAAAAAACAAATGCTGATAGAACCTGATCAATCATTAAATGTTCCAGAAAGTACAAATAGACAAAACATGTTATCACAGATAAATCTTGAAAAGGTAAAGGGGAATGTCAGTCTCACCAAAGGTCAAAAGCCAGTTATCATTGATAAAACGCCTGAAATTACTGCTACGGTATCATGGCAAACTGGTACTGACTACGATATATATGCTTTAGTCTATACAAAGGATGGTCAGCAGATCGATGTAGCTATGTTTGGGGCGAAAAATACACCCCCACTTAGGAGTTTTCACAACGGGGTAGTCGAACACATGGGGGATGTTGGGAGAGATGCTGGTTCAACAAAAACTGAAGTAATCAAATTGAGATTAAATAATAATGTTTTAGCTGTTGTTCCTGTGGTTTATTCCGCCCAATCAAATGGCACAGGCTCATTCTACAGATATAAGGTGTCTATGAGTATAGATAATCATAATGGAACCTCCGTTACTATTTTTGCTAAAAATGCTAATAATAATGATAGAATTTATTCCTGTGTGCCTGGAATACTTCATAATACTCCAGATGGTGTGATTATCAGCCCATTAGAGCTTTATAGTGAACCTAATTCTGAACGTAGACCTAAGCTGAAGATGGGCTCTTCTAATATGGTAGAAGTTCTAATGGATAAAGGCCCAATAAATGATTACAAGTAAAAGTAAATAAAAAGGAGAGTGGCGATAGCCAATCTCCTCTTATTTTTTCTCCTTTAGTTCGTGGGCAATATACGTAGCTAGTAATTCACGGACTTCATCCGTAGAATGTGCACCCAGTAATTGAACTCTCAATTGACTAGCCCCTTTGAAGCCACGTACATATATTTTAAAGAAACGTTGTAATGCTTTAAATGAACGTGTTTCGAACTCCTTGGAATAGTGGTCATGAAGGTTAAGGTGTAAGTATAGTAAATTAAGGTATTCTTTGGCACTATGCTCTTTAGGTTCCTTTTCAAAGGCAAATGGGTTTGAAAACACCCCGCGCCCAATCATTACACCATCGATACCGTATTGCTCAACTAGTTTTAGACCTGTTAAACGATCAGGAATATCACCGTTGATCGTCAGTAATGTGTGGGGAGCAACTTCATCACGTAGTTTTTTGATATCTCCAATTAATTCCCAATGTGCAGCGACCTTGCTCATCTCTTCCCTTGTACGGAGATGAATAGAAAGATTGGCGATATCCTGTTTTAAAATATGTGTAAGCCACTCACGCCATTCTGCTACATCCGTAAAGCCAAGTCTTGTTTTGACACTGACGGGTAAGCCTCCTGCTTTGGCTGCTTGAATAATATCTGCGGCTAGGTCAGGATGAAGAATTAATCCAGCTCCTTTACCTCTTTCTGCTACATTATCAACTGGGCAACCCATATTAATATCAATTCCCTTAAAGCCTAATTCCTTCATACCAATACTCATTTGACGAAAATGTTCAGGGTTGTCTCCCCAAATATGTGCAACAATAGGCTGTTCATCTTCTGTGAAAGCTAAGCGGTTACGTACATTATCTAACCCATCTGGATGACAATAGCTCGTCGTATTGGTGAATTCCGTAAAATATACATCGGGTCTCCCTGCTTCCTGAATGACATGACGAAATACAACATCTGTCACATCCTCCATGGGAGCTAAAATGAAGAATGGCCGTGGTAAATCAAGCCAGAAATTTTTTTGATTCATTGCTAAAAATCCTCTCTTTCCAAAATACTACCTTGCAAAAAGATATCATATTTATTTTATTTCTACATAGTTAATTGGCTTAGCTTAAGGATAGAAATTCATCATTGTAATTAGACTTTGGCTCTCTTAGATTAGAAAGTAATTAAAAATATCCAACAAAATCCTGTATTATCTATAATGATATAATATGTAATATAATGTAGAAATTTAGGGGGAGAGTTGAAGTGGGAAAATATAAATATAAAACAATCGATGTGAATGATGTACCCACAATGGCTGAATTACTCGAAAATAGACAGAGCCTTGAGGGTGAAGTATATCCATTTCTAAACAACAGCTGTCTTCATGCTGAACATATAACAAATATGCTTGAAAACTTATTTGCTCATAATAATATTAAGGGGATTGGAGCATTTATTAAAGATGACTTAGTAGGATATTTAATCGGAGTCATCAAGAATGACTCTCTAAGAGGCAGACATGTATGGGTACCCTATGAAGGGTTGGCAATCAGAAAGGATCAATCCGCTGAGCTTATTAGAAAATTATATGCAGAGATTTCAGTGGTATGGCTAGAGCAAGGTTGCTTTATGCATTACACGATAATCCCTCTTGGAAATCAGGCTTACTATGATGCCTACCAACGATTAAGCTTTTCTATACAACAAGTACATGGGGTCATGAACATTGGGGATTATAAACCATTTGAAAATACATGTAATGCAGAGATTAGGGTTGCAAATAAAATGGATAGTGAAATGATGGGGAAAATGTCTAGGATCATTCAATCGTATCAAAATTCCGCACCTACATTTGAGCCTGTATTCCCTGAGGTTGTCATGAGCATAAAAGACTCATATAAAAGTATAGTAGAGGAGAATGATGATACATGTTTCGTTGCAGTAAAGGATGGGCAGGAATTAGGATTTCAAAAATATTATCCTATACATTCAGATTTGATGACACCTGAGCATGCAATAGAGCTAACGATTGCAGGTACTTACTCTTCACAAATGGGAAGAGGTGTGGGAAAAAAGTTGATGAATGAAGGCTGTAGAAGGATGAAAGAGGCGGGCTATGAGAATATCATTACAGATTGGAGAATAACTAATCTTGCTGCATCGGCATTTTGGCCAAAGTGCGGTTTTAAGCCAGTAGCCTATAGAATGGTTAGGTACATTAACAGTGATATAGCCTGGGCAAACTTTAATAACCCAAGTATAGGATTATTGTAAATTTAGTTAGATTTATTAAATTCTGCTGTTATGAAGAATTCAAACAGCTGGCTAGACACTTAAAATTTAGTTTTAGATTGCTTGCCTATACTTCGTAAATATTGACATTTATTTTTTAGACAACTAAGCTTAATGGAAAAATAGTGCTGGGGGGCTGCCAGTGGAATTTATTAAATTAAATTGTCCAAATTGTAATGGGAAAATTGAATATAAAGAAGAGCAAACATTCAAATGTCCTTTTTGTGATACGGAAATCATGTTGAAAGAGAATAAAATTTATTATGTTGATCAAACGATTAATAATTATTATGGAACAGCTTCTCCTCATACACCATCCCGTCCAAAAACAAATTTAAAGCTGCTCTTTATGATACCAATTGTCATGATGTGTGTATTCCTTGGGTATTTTCTTTTAAGTAGTAATCAAACAGAGGATGGAAACCGTGAAGAACTATCCGTTCGAACAATGCCTGAAAGTGAAGTTCTACTGTTCTTTTTAAAAGATATTTTTGATAAAGGTGGGACGATGCCAGCAAAAGAAGAGATTGCAAGTATTCGATATTTGGCTGCCTACTATTCTGACGATCAATGGCATTTTGATTATAGTCTAGAAGATCCTTTTACAAATAAGGAAGCTAAAATTTCTACTTATATCATTATGGATAAATTATTAAATACGCAAAAAATTGAACAAAAGGACTTTGAGGCCTTTACTGGATTAACGGTTTTAAAGCTCATGAATGATTATGAAATATCACAAAGTGAAAAAGTAAGCTTCCAACATCTTGAAAACTTAAAAAGTTATACAGGTAGTTTTAATGAATCATTTAGTAAAATCGCAGGATATTTTAGTGATAAGTCAAATGTTAAAGAGCTCTCTATCCAAATTAGAAGTAATGATGAACTTGCTTTATTATTAGAGTTCCCCAATCTTCAATCTCTAGAACTATCTTATGTGGCTGAAGAGGTGACAGATTTTCAGATTCTAAATAAATTATCGCTGAAATCACTTTCCTTAAAGTCAATTAATGATATAAAGTGGCTGTCTACACTAACTAATCTAGAATCGTTAGCAATAGACATTAGTGAAGCTACAGATTTTAGCCCACTATACTCATTGACTCAATTACAAGAATTGAAGCTTACGTCAGTAAGAAATTTAAAAACGCTTGATTTTATACAAAATATGCCTAAACTACAATCTTTAGATCTTGAAAACATGAATATCATCAATTTAGATAGACTTAGAAATATGTCATCTTTAACAAAGCTACGTTTAGCTTCTCCTGGTCAAGTGGAATTGTTGGATATGGTTAACAGTCTAACGTCATTGACGGAGTTATCGTTAACTGGCTATCATGGTGATATTTCATCGATTGTAGCGCCCCATTTGAAAAAAGCAGAGCTGAAGAGTTCATTTTTACCACAGCTAGAAGCACCCGCTTTAAGAGATTTGACGGTTTCTATAAGTGGATCGGATTCGCAATTGAATGGTGCAGAACTACTGAAATACCCACAGCTAGAACAGCTTACAGTCATGGAGTATGGAATTCTTACAGGTATTCGTTCATTAAATGACCTACCTCATTTGCAAACAATCAATTTAAATGAGACCCTCTTTTATGAAACCAATGACTTATTCAATTTGCAGCATGTAAAAATGTTAAACTGTAATGAATGTAATTTTCAGGTGAATAGCAAGCCATTTACGAACAACGTGCTGGAGCATTTAACTTTAAATGATGTTTCCATTCAAATTGGTAATGGGGAATGGGTGCAAGAAGTAGATAAGATCATGCCTTACTTTGCTGGCTTTACAAATTTACGTTCATTCACTTTACAAGATAGTTCACTACAATCGTTAAATTTCTTGGGAAATTGGCAACAAATAGAGGTGCTCCATTTAGAAAATAATGCCATTTCGAATGTAGAACCTTTAGTGAATTTGCCTAACTTAAAAAAGCTATATATTTTAGGGAATCAGGTACAAAATCAATCTGTCTTAGACAAAGGGATTGAAATTTATTGACGCTATACTTAATTATAAAACGTGAACTAATTAAATTTAGGCTGCTCCTAATTTTTCAAACTTTAATGAATTGTATAGTACAGTAATTAAAACCGATATCTCAGTACATTTTAAAGATGCAAAATTAAAATTAGTAAAAAGTAAAAAAATTCTTTTAGAAACATACTTACAATACAAGCCATTATCTTGGTTTGTACTGTAAGTATTTTTTTGTTATATAGCATTTGGAATATTCTGATCATATGACCTTATGGGATTTAAACAATATTTATAAAAAACTTCAGAAAAAATTGACAATTAGATTATTGTAATTTAAAGTTAAGTAAAGTTAACTAAACTAAATGATTTATTGATAGGGGATGATATTATTGAGGCTGTTTGAAGAGATATTAATTGTAGTGCATATTATATGGTTATTTTCTTTTCTTATTAAATTTGATGTAAAAATAAAATTAATAACTAACATCAGTGCATTTATCGTTTTAATTATTCATTTGGGGTTTGAGGGTTATCGATGGCAAATGGGATTAAGTTATATTTTGTTTATTCTTTTATCTGTATTAACAATGAAGGTACTCATACAAACGAACAGAAAAAAAGTAAAATCCATGGTTGGGAACGTGAAAAATAAAAGAAAGGTAAGAAAGTTTTTATATATCTTATTTATTATCATTTACTCGATTAGTAGCTTTGTGTTAGTAACAGTCATGCCTGTTTTTCAACTTCCTAAGCCTACAGGACCTTTTGAAGTGGGCATGAATTCAAGACATCTGAAAGACGAATCCAGGCAGAGCTCAGCACAAAAAGTTCGGGAATTGATGATACAGATATGGTATCCGACAGATGTGGAAAAGGATGTGAAGGAAACACATTATGAACCCTTCCCATACGAAGAATGGTCAGGAACAATGGAATTCATTTTTTCTACACCGCGCGTTTTATTTGAATATTTAAAGTATGGACAAACTAATAGTATAAAAGATGTAGCTGTAACCAATAAACACGAAAAATTCCCTGTACTTTTATTTTCTCATGGATATGGCAGTACAAGAATGCAAAATTTTTCTCAAATGGAGGAAATGGCGAGCCATGGATATATTGTTGTAAGCATTGACCATACAGATGATGCAGCTTATACGAAGTTTCCAGATGGAAGAGAAATAATGAATCAGAAAAACGCATATTCTTATTCCTTTAATATTGCAGATGAGAAAGATGTTAAAACTCGATCGACAGACATGAGCTATGTGATTGATCAATTAACTATCATAAATGATAAGGATCCTGTAGATTTATTTACTGGAAAGTTAGATATGAACAAAATAGGTATATTTGGTCATTCATATGGAGGTTCAACAGCTGCTCAAGCATTGTTGGATGATAGAAGAATTTCAGCAGGAATCAATATAGATGGCCCATTGCATGAGCCAGTAGCCAGCTCAGGATTTAATCAGCCTTTTATGTTTATTTTAGATGAAAATTATCTTTACATACCTGATGAAGAAATACAATATACGAATATAACTACAGAAGAATTTCAAAAGTACCATGATAAAATTACAGAGCTTGCTGATTATCACTATAAGGAGGGGATCAGGGGAGATACTTTTATGCTCACTTTTATAGCAGGAGATCATTATTCTTTTACTGATTTCCCTTATCTCTCTCCTTTATTGTCATGGAATATTGATATAGATCATTTTCATGAAGTTATGAATAAGTATATTTTGGCCTTTTTTGATCAATATGTGAAGGGCGAAGCGCCTGATCCATTGCTTAGAAAAGAGATAATAGAAGACCAGTTTTACTATTTCGAAGCTAATATTAAAAATGATTAATAGTTTAAAATAATATAGTTGTGTAGGAAAACTGTAATATATTTCTTTATACATTATTCGAACATTATAAATTAGGATGAAATTTTCAAAGGTATTCTTTATTTCTGAATCATTTTTTCTAAATCTACAATTAAAGTTAATTTAATCTAATCTAATCTACCAAAGGCAGTCTTTGCTACACTGTTTTGAAAAATGGGTAAGCTTAGATAGGTAGATAATTTTATTAGTCCTTAATCAATTTGATTTTTATTTCCGACAATTTTATTTAATGTATCAAGAATATTTTTTAACTCTATTAAGCTTGCTTTGGAATAATATTTTTCCACAAGAATTTCATCGATTTTTTTAATAAGCTGATGAAACTCTTTTCCTCTATTTCCAAGATAAATAAAGGTCTCTCTACGGTTTGTTAAATTTTCTTGACGATAAATCATATTCATTTCTTCAAGCTTTGAAATAACTTGGCTAACTGCACTTTTTGAAATATCGAAATGAGTTGCTAAATCTTTTGCAATAACTGGTTCATTTCGAATTATATAACTCATAATAATTTCCTGTTGGGGGGTTAAGTGGAAATTCTGTAATTCTTCGATCTCTTTTGTTTCTTGTAAAACTAACAATTTAAACTGCTCAAATTGTTGATTGATTTTGTCTATTATTATTAAATAATCATGCACAGATTTATCATCCTTCATATATCTATTTAAATCTTTTTAGTTAAGTTAATTTTGCTTAACTAATATATATTTGTCAATTTTAAAGGTATAGATGAATTATAGACAATAGGGTGTGGACATTTTTAAAGTGTCAGAAATTTATAAGTGATCCATGTGTGAATATCCTAGTAGTGATTTTAAATTTATGAAAAAGAACAATGAACCGAAATTGAATGAATAATCAGGAAGTATGATACATTAATGTATTTATGTTTCCTCATGACTTCAGATAAAATGGGCGTAGGATTAAAGAACCTATGCCCATTTTTTATAAGTTATTAAGATTTGTCCTACAGTTTGGATAGTTTTATAATGAATTGATGCTTAACAAGAGGAGTTGAAAAGGATATGTTCGTACGTAATAAAGGTTTGTTTTTTATGCTATCTCTGCTAGCCATTATTGTTGTTTTGACAGGCTGTGGTACAGCTAAGGATAGTGAGAAAACTGAGGGAAAAACAGCTAAAGAAACACAAGAAACAATGGATTATGCGTCAAAAGTGAAGGAAAATCCAATTGTGACGATTACGATGAGCAATGATGAAAAAATTGTTATTGAATTGGAGCCTACTGTAGCACCAAATACAGTAGCTAACTTTATTGCTTTAGTAAAAGATGGATTCTATGATGGTCTTATTTTCCATCGGGTTATTCCTGATTTTATGATTCAGGGTGGAGATCCTAAAGGGAATGGTACTGGAGGACCTGATTATTCGATTGATGGTGAGTTTACCTCAAATGGATTTGAAAATAATATGAAGCATGAACGTGGTGTTATTTCGATGGCTCGTTCAGATGATCCAAACTCAGCAGGCTCACAATTTTTCATTATGGTAAAGGCAGCATCACATCTTGATGGAAAATATGCTGCTTTTGGCAAGGTGATTGCAGGTATGGAAACAGTTGATGCCATTGTTGGAGCAGAGCGAGATGCTACAAATAAACCACTAGAAGATCAACAGATGAAAAAGGTAGAGGTGGATACAAAGGGCTTTGATTATCCAGCACCTAAGGTAAACAAATAGTTTTCGTCCCAATGCTATTGGTTAAAATCTATACTATAAACATTAAAAAGGCTAAATCAATTGAGATTTGGCCTTTTATATTTGTTAAAAAATTGAAATTATAAATATTTTTGAGTAATATGAGAAGAAATTTAAGATTGAGCGATGTTTTATATAAAGGATCCTTTATGTTTGTGGAAGAAAGGGTGTTTGCATGAGGGTAACAGATGAAAATTTTATAAAACATCTTAAGAAAAAACGAGAAGAAGCACTTCAATATGTTATTGATGAATATATGGGGATTATCAAAGCGATTATTTATAATGCTCTAAAATCCTATAATGATCCTCAAATAATAGAGGAATGTATTAGTGATACATTTCTAGGGGCTTATGAAAATGCTAAACAATTTAGAGGCGATAAAGAGGATTTTAGAAGATGGATTTGCACGATAGCAAAGTTTAAAGCCATTTCGAAACAAAGAAGGTTGTCTAAAATGCCATATTTTTATGAGCTAAATGAAACAGGTGAAGCCGCAATATCGGCTGAAGAGGAATACTTAATCAAGACAACAACGGAGGAAGTGCTCATCATGATGACGCAATTAGAGCAATTAGACCGTGATATTTTTACGATGAAATACTTTTTAAATATGAAAAACGAAGAAATTGCTATTCATTATGGTTTAACAAAAGCCGCTATTGATAATCGATTATATCGTGGGAAAAAACGATTACAGCAAATTCGTTTGGGGGGAAGTATGACATGAAAAAGCTATATAAACAATTTAATGATTTAAATCTTGATATAAATATAGAGCCGATGGAAGTGAGCTCGCTTGAAAAAGAGAGAGTGAAAAGAAATGTCATGATAGTCAAAAAGAAAAGGCATTTCATTAAAAATTTTATTGTTGCAGCTACTTTTTTTATTGCATCCAGTATGACACTTGGTTATACGTTTCCTACATTTGCTGCAAATTTACCGTTTATCGGAAGTATATTCGAATTGTTTATTGATGATGAAAGGTATGTATTTAACAACTATGATCAGTATTCTACAAGTGTCGGAGTGAGCCAAGAAAGTAATGAAGTTGAAGTCACTGTCACAGATGCTGTATATGATGGCGAAAATATTACTATTGCTTACACTATTAAAAGTGAAAAGGATTTAGGAGAAAGGCCAGTTTTATATGGTGACAATCGTGAACTAACTGCTAAGGAATTTGGAAATAGGTATCGATATGGCGGCTATTCAACAAATTATATGGTTCAAAAGATAAACAGCAATGAGTATGCAGTATTGTATATTTTTGAACTCATTAGAGGCTCTAAGCCCGAGGAAGTTCACATTAATTTTCAAGGAAATCAAATTGTTGATTTAAATAATGTAAATAATTCAGTAGCAGGTGACTGGGCATTTGAATTTGCTTTAGAGAAGCTTGAAAGTGAAACAATAAGGGTGGAAAAGGATAGTATGAAAACAGAAGGAAAAGGTATAAAAATTGAAGCTTTTAAAATAACGAAAACACCTATCGCTACAACATTTTATCTTTCCGAAGAAGTCTTGGTAGAAAAAGAAAATGAAGCTTGGCAAGGAGTTCTCATTGACTATATTGTGACAGATGATTTAGGGAATGATTATAATGTAATTCATTTTAGAGGAACTAGTCATAATACAGATTTCAAAGGGCGTGAAAATTTTCCTCGTATTGTTGCAAATAAATTTGATGAACAAGCTACCTCGATTATGATTACCCCTGTAGTAGGTGTATACAAAATTAAGGATAGTACAGGGGCATTAGAACTGATAAAAGAGCCATATACATTAAAGCCTATTGCTGTTCCGATAAAGTAAAAAATTAAAAGAGTATGTAAGAAGAACAACCTTACATACTCTTTTTACTTATCATCTTTCTTTGGGATCGAAATAAGCCATAAAAAATCATCTTCTATTAATATTTGAATGTCTTGCCCCTCACGGATTAGCTGCTCAGCTTTCTGCTGCTTGGCGCTTATACCCCTACGTTTATTACCAAGCACAACGAAATCAGTATGTTGTGTAACAGCTCCCTGTAAATACCCTCCATATGCTTTTACTTGTTTGGAGGCTTCGGATCGTGTCATGGTAGAAAGGGCGCCTGTGAATACAATTTGTTTCTTATAAAAGGGGTGGGTTAGATTTTCAACTGGATCAGAAAAGAAAATGATTTCTGAGTTATCCTTATTGATCATATTCGTTACTCCTTAAAAAATTAATCGATAAATAAATCCACAAAATTTTATATGTATGCTACATTAAAATTAAAAATATAAAGAGGTACATAGACATGAATTCGCAATTGACTGCTTTCATTACTCTTAGCTGCACATCAGGTGTACTAAATTTGTATTTATGTTTATACGTATTTCTAAAACGCTACAATTATACAAAAATTGCTCAATTGTTTATTAGTTATACCGCATTAATTGCGGTATATTGTTTTGCTTCTGCTTTTGGTTTAATCGCTACAACATTAAGTGCCATAAAGGTTTGGACGGCCATCCAATATGTAGGTATGGCTTTTTCAACGCCTCTCGGATTATTGTTTATCATGCAATACCTCGGTTTTCATCTGACAAGGAAAAAGATAATGGCTCTTCTTGCCATTCCATTTATTAGCTTAATCATGGTTGTTACAAATGATATACACCATTTTCATTATAGAGTATTTGAAATAGATCCTATATTAGGGGAACCTTATGTTCATCAGGAAATTGGCATATGGTATATCATTCATGGCATATTTACTTTTGGCTGTATGTTCGTATCCTTCTTATTAGTATTAATCCATTGGAAAGAGACTACTAAGGCCTACCGGCAACAATTAATTGCCTTAATGTGTGGTCAACTTATTCCTATGATAACAGCATTCATCTATTTATTGGGCTTAACACCTCAAGGAGTTGATCCTGTCCCTATGGTATTATGGGCTTCTTCATTTTTATATTTATGGTCTATTAATTCCTCACGGTTATTTAGGGTGATGCCTGTTGCCAAGGATGCAATATTTCATAGTATCAATGATGGGGTTATTGTGTTAGATGAATCTGCTCGATTAATAGAGTTTAATCAAGCCTGTAGCAAGGTATTTCCTCAGCTAACCAGATCAATGATTGGTAGGGATATTGGGGAAACATGGATTGAAGTAACTGGACAACCGATGCCATTTACATTGGAGGCAGTGGTGAATACGCAAGACATCGAGATTGTGCTTTCTGATCATACTTATCAAGTGCGTGTTACAGAGCTGCAACATGTTAATCATGGTAAGGGGTTATTACTTATTTTCACTGATATAACAGAGTTGAAGGAGCTACAAAGACAGTTAGAGCAACTCGCTTTTTACGATGAACTTACACAAATTTATAATCGTCGAGCTTTTTTTCAACAATGTAATCAGGCTTACAGCGAGGCAAGAGAATCATCCTCAGCTTTTACTGTCATTTTAATGGACATCGATCATTTTAAAAACGTCAATGATACGTATGGGCATGCTATCGGTGATCAATTACTAGTTCATGTCGTAAAGGTTTGTCAGAGTGTGTTGAAAAAAGGAGAACTGTTTGCACGGTATGGCGGTGAGGAATTTGTTCTTGCACTCAAGGACTCTACATTATTAGAGGGGCAAGCATTAGCTAATTTGCTCTGTAATAGCGTAGAATCCCAGCCACTTATGACTACTGAGGGAGCAATTCGTGCTACTATTAGCTGTGGTGTAGCAGAAGGCACAAAGGGACAAGAGACACTGTATCAGCTTTTAAACAATGCGGACAAAGCACTGTATGCGGCAAAACAAGCAGGCCGTAATCGAGTACATGTTTTTCTAGAATAAAAAAGCTAAAATATACAATCATTGAGGCAATGATGTATATTTTAGCTTTTTACTTACCAATTTGTATGGAAAACACCTTGTGCATCAATTCGTTCATACGTATGCGCACCGAAATAATCACGTTGTGCCTGTAACATATTAGCATTAGATGAACCTGTTCGATAACTATCGTAATATGTGAGAGAAGCACTCAAGCAAGGGAACGCGTTTCCTGCTTGGATGCCTTCACAAACTATTTTTCTTAATCCATTTTGATAGTCCATCGACTTTTCTGCAAAGTATGGATCAATTAATAAATTATTTAGAGAAGGTTGCTTTTGATAGGCTTCACTAATAACATTTAAAAAATCTGCTCGAATAATACAACCACTACGGAAAATTAATGCAATATCTTTTAATGGTAAACGCCATTCATAAAGCTCTGATGTCATTTTATATTGTGTAAATCCTTGTGCATAAGCACATATTTTCCCCATATATAGCGCTTGGCGGACGTATTCAATCCAGACATCTCTATCTAAATTTTGCTGTTTATAATTTGGTCCAGATAGTATTGCCTCTGCTTGAATTCGTTCCTCTTTTAATGATGAAATATAGCGAGCGAATAAGGCCTCCGTAATAATTGATGTAGGAATACCATTGTCTATAGATTGCAGGCTTGTCCATTTCCCAGTACCTTTTTGACCAGCTTTATCAAGTATCATATCAATCAGTGGTAATCCTGTTATCTCATCTTTTTTCCTTAAGATTTCAGCTGTTATTTCGATTAAATAGCTTTTCAATTCACCCTGATTCCATGTTTCAAAGATAGTAGCAATTTCCTCAACGGATAATCCTATATTTTTTCTTAAAAACGTATAGGCCTCCGCAATGAGTTGCATATCTGCATACTCGATTCCATTGTGTACCATTTTGACGAAGTGACCTGCGCCCTTGGGACCAATATACGTACAGCATGGTGTATCATTCACTTGTGCTGCAATCTTTGTCAGTATAGGTGCTACTTTGTTATAGACCTCTTGATCACCACCAGGCATGATAGATGGTCCTGTCAATGCTCCTACTTCACCACCAGAAATACCAATCCCTAAATACCCAATTCCTAAAGCTTTAAGTTCATCGTATCTACGCTCTGTATCTTTATAATGAGAGTTGCCGCCATCCATAATGACATCGCCCTTTTCAAGGAAAGGCACTACTGATTGAATAACTGAATCAATAGCATTCCCAGCTGTCACCATCAAAAAAATCTTTCTTGGTTTTTCTAAAGCTTGTACAAACTCTTCTATTTCATAGTAAGGAGTAAGCGATTGTCCTTCAACTTTTTGTAGAAGTTTGTCGGTTAAATCTCGTGTGTAATTATAAACGGCTACTTGCTCGCCCTTATTAGCCATGTTTAAAGCGATATTACTGCCCATAACACCTAATCCAATAACGCCAATTGTATTTAACATTGTACTTGCTCCTTTTTAAACATTTTTTAAACAAATAAACTAAGTAATAAAATAAATCCTAAGCCAGCCACAGATACAATTGTTTCTAGCAAGGTCCAAGTAGCGAATGTTTCTTTCATGCTTAATCCAAAATATTCTTTAAACATCCAGAAACCTGCATCATTGACATGTGAAGCAATTAAGCTTCCTGCACCTGTTGCCAACACGACCAAGGCAAGGTTTACATCACTTTGACCTAACATTGGAATGACTAACCCAGCTGTTGTTAAAGCAGCAACCGTAGCTGACCCTAATGAAATGCGTAAAATAGCCGCAATAATCCATGCTAGTAAAATTGGCGATAAGGTAGTTCCATGGAAGAGTTCAGCTACATAATCACCGACACCACCATCAATTAAAACTTGTTTGAAGGCACCACCGCCCCCAATAATTAAGAGCATCATACCGATATGGGATATTGCTGTTGTACATGACTCCATTACTTGCTTAATAGGAATTTTCCTTGCGATCCCCATTGTATAGACGGCAACTAATAAGGAAATTAACATGGATGTACCAGCTTCACCGATGAAGCGGATCCCTGCTAAGAAGCTATTATCTTCAAAGCCAATTGTTTTTTGTAACAGTGTAATAATAGTAGCAATGGACATTAAAATAACGGGTAATAGTGCAGTAAAAACACTTATTCCAAAACTCGGTGTGTCCTCTAGTTCAAATGTTTTTTGTTCACCTAGAGAGGCAATATTTCCAGTTTTGTTGAATGATTCAGGCACTAACCTTTTCGCTAATTTTGTAAATAATGGTCCAGCTAAAATAACAGTCGGAATGGCGATGATAAAGCCATAAAGCAACACCTCACCAATATTTGCCCCAAATTCGCCAGCAATAACAGTTGGTCCAGGATGTGGTGGCAAAAATCCATGTGTGACAGATAAGGCTGCGGTCATTGGAATTCCTAAATATAAAATAGAAACCTTTAATTGTCTTGAAATAGCAAAGACAATTGGGATTAATAGCACAAGACCTACTTCAAAGAAAAGAGCGATACCGATAATAAAGGATGCTGCTACAACTGCCCATTGAATGTTCTTTTCTCCAAATTTATTCACAAGGGTCATGGCAATACGCTGTGCACCGCCAGAATCGGCAATTAATTTTCCTAGCATCGCTCCAAGACCAAATATTAGTGCCAAGTGACCTAATGTTCCACCTAACCCTGCTTCAATCGTTTTTACGATAATATCCAAAGGCATCCCAAGAGCTAAAGCAACACCGAATGAAACAATGATTAATGAAATAAACGTATTTAATTTAAAGCCCATTATTAAAATTAACAGCGCAATAATACCAATACCTACAATAACTAATGGCATGTATTCTCCTCCTCTTTAGTCGGGCTTAATTAAGCTCCTTTGATACTGAGCAATTGACGTATAGTCGTCTGCTAAAACTCTAGATAAACGAATGAAAATTGGGAGTAGCTGTCTATATTCTTTGGCTGCTTCTTCGATCGGCGTATGTTTATAAGTGTCACCAACCATATCAGAGACAACGTCAAAGGAATCAATTTTTCCTGTAGCATATAAGCCTAAAATACAAGCGCCTAGACAGGAGCTTTCATAGCTTTCAGGTACTACCACTTCGGATTCAAAAATATCCGCCATCATTTGTCTCCAAATCTCAGAGCGTGAAAACCCGCCTGTTGCTTGAATACGAGTGACAGGGCTTTCCATACATTCCAGTAATGCTAAATAGACAGTATATAAATTGTAGATAACCCCTTCGAGGGCAGCTCGTATCATATGTTCCTTTTTATGAGACATAGTTAAACCAAAAAATGAACCACGGACATCTGGATTCCATAAAGGCGCACGTTCACCTGATAGATAGGGATGGAATAGCAGCCCATCAGCACCAGGTCTAACACGTTCAGCAATTTTCGTTAACACTTCATATGGATCAATACCTAGTCTTTTAGCTGTTTCAATCTCAGAAGAGGCAAACTCATCGCGAATCCAGCGTAATACCATACCACCATTGTTTACGGGTCCACCAATGACCCAATGGTTTTCTGTTAGTGCATAGCAAAAAATTCTACCCTTTACATCTGTTTTGGGCCTATCAATTATGGTACGGATAGCACCGCTTGTCCCAATAGTGACAGCAATTTCGCCTTCTCGAATGGCGTTCACACCTAGATTAGAGAGCACGCCATCACTTGCACCAATGACAAAAGGTGTTTGTGGGTCAATACCAATTTGTTTAGCTAAAAGGTCATTGCAATTTAAAAATAGTTGAGTTGTTGGTACGAGTGTGGATAATTGTGCTTTCGCAATACCTGCAACAGCTAAAGCTTCTTCGTCCCAATCTAATGTATGGAGATTCATCATACCCATACACGAAGCTAATGAATAATCGACGACATATTGATCAAAAAACTTTTTAAAAATGTATTCTTTAATACCGATATATTTCTTCGTTTTGCGCGCGATTTCAGGATGTTCATGCACAAGCCAAGTAATTTTGCTTAGTGGTGACATTGGATGAATAGGTGTACCTGTTCTTTTATAAATTTCATGGCCATTCCAGTCAGTTTTAATTTTATGTGCCCATGCTTCACTACGATTATCCGCCCAAGTGATGACAGGTGTTAACGGTTGATCATTTTCGTCCATAGCGATCACACTATGCATAGCACTACTAAAGGAAACAAATAGTAATGGTTTATCAGAATGGACTTTCATAATGTTGGTAATGGCTTGTAGTACAGCTTGAAAGATTTCTTCTGGATTTTGTTCTGCTGTCGAAATATCCGGTGTATATAATGGATACCCAATATTTTCTTGTTGAATAACCTTCCCATGTTGACTAAATAATACGGCCTTAGTGCTAGTAGTCCCTATATCAACACCTAACATATAGTTAGTCATTTTGTGGCTCAACCCCTTTAGATAGCATTTGCTGTGACCGCCATAAATCTTCTACTTTGCCTTGAACATCATCAAAATTTTCATGTAAGGATTTAATCATAAGCTCTCGATCTTTGGCTCTAATAGCATCAATATAGAGCTCATGATTTTTCACAATACGAGTAAAATCCTCATATTTCTCTTTAAAGCGCATGCGCATAGATAGTAAAATCAAGCCTTCCATTACTGGCTTTAAATTATTCCAAATCATGGTGATATAGGAATGTCCGATGGAACGAATAATTGTCTCATGGAACATAACATCCTGATAAGAAAATTCGTCTGCATCGTTATACTTAATGGCAACTTTCATCATTTCTAATGTTTTGCTAAGTTCTAGTGCTAAGCTAGTTGTATCCATTTTTATGAGACGTTCAAACACAAATGTTTCAATCAGCAATCGAACATCATAAATTTCTTCAATCTCTTTTTCAGATAAACCAATGACAACAGCACCCATTTTCTCTAATCGAATGATATTTTCAGAAGCTAATATTCTTAAGGCTTCACGAATGGGTGAACGGCTTACTTCAAAATCAGCTGCCAGTTTGTTTTCTGAAAGAATGGTACCGCTTTCAATTAAACCTGAAATAATACGCATTCTAAGTTCATATGCTACGCGATCACCTGTAGAAGCCTTAGAAAGCCATTTTTGTGGATATAAATAATCATTATATTCGCTCATAATATCACCCTTTTTGATTTGGAGTATACTTGTATACAAGTATTATAGTCAGAAAGAAAATAAGATTGCAAGCGACTTACTAACAATCAAAAATTGAAAAATCCTCAACTCTATACTTAGCTAAAAAAAATAATTAATGCACATTCTTTTTTCCTCCTTGGACAAACTTTAGAATGAAAAGTTCGTAAAACTTGTACAAGGTTTTAAAGCTTTTCAAATAATCGATGAAGGATGGTTATGTCAAATATGGATACAAATCGTAACAGATCAAATGGTACGAAAAGTGCAAATAAAACAAATCAACAGCGTCAGACACTTCATCGTGAGGAGTTTGGTGCTGAATTTGAGCTTGATTCAGCTTCAGCACAAATCAATAACTTTGCTGAAACACAAGGAAAAACAGATATCAAGCAACCAGTCAGTGAGAGGACTGCATGGCACTAATTTATATTTGACAACTATTCATGACATTGAGAGAAGGACTAAGGCATATGCCTTAGTCCTTTGATTATAGCCTGGGAAATATTGTGTTTATTTTCTTCCATACATATTATCAGAGCATTTCATAATACTACATCTAGAACAATGAAAACATTTTTAAGAAGGGAAGATATATACATTGGCTAAGCACTCCGATACAAGTTGGAAGCAGGATCATCCTAGCACATTGTTTAGTAACTCTGTGCAAAAGGCGGATCGTCTATTAAAGCATGCAAAATCACATCCAGAGGAAATAGCAATAGAACATGCATTTAATCAGATTAAGCATGCTGAAAATGCACGTTTCAATGCAGAACAATATGGTGAGCATTTGGATACGGTTCAGCAAAATAAAGAATATCTAGAGCAGATTAAACAACAATTACATGAAATGAAAAATGATACTGAATAAAAAATAACAATATACAACGGCTTAAATTCACGTAGTGAGGTTTAAGCCGTTGTTTAAATGTGATTAAATTAACACCAAACAATGATTTCATAGGGAGTGGTTTGAGCAGGAATACTCCTAGTGGTAGGACCATAAACAACAATGAGGTTTCGATTGGCAGGACTATTGGTAAAAGGCTGCCCATTTTTAAGTGAAATAATCGTAGTAGGAGAAAGGTTTAATTGTAATTGTCCATCACTACTCAGTAATTGTTGATTAAAGAAATCTACCTTTACATTATGATAATTGCTTTCTTTTACAATAATTAAAGCACGGTATTGTGGCGGGTAAATCATCGGTACAGGTGCATCTCCATCATAATATCCTGTTACCCATTCACCAGTAGTGACAATTTCACGATTAACAAAATAGGTGGAGGGAGAAATAATAAAATTGACGACCCCACCAGCACCATCTTCTAAGGTCATTATTTTATAACAACCGTTCTTATCTCCGTTTTGCCCAACAGAAAAATCACTGATTTGAGTGATAACACCCCGAAAAGATTTAAAATTGACCATACCCATTCCCTTCTTACATATTTCTCATTTTTAGCGTATCATTTTAATTTATGTAGCATTGTAAAATTAGGTGACAGACAATGAATAGGATGCTATTTGATAGCAATCAACTTATACTAAACATGCTTACTATTAGGACAGAGGAGTGGCATCTATTGAATTGGATTTCTAAAAATAAGAAAATCTTTCTATTGTTAATTTTCGTTGTTATTGTTGTCGCTGGTATACTGGATATTAAATATGAGGGATTATTCTTTCAGCTATTACCTACATCAATACAAACATTTTTATCTAATTTATTTTGAAATGTGGAGAACCGTACCTAAAAGAGTGCGGTTTTTTCATTACCAGAATTTTTGCCACAACATGCAACCAATTGTTTGGATTATCTACTTTATAAGTAAGAGTACATAAAAGGAGAAAATGCAAATGGACGATGAAAAAATAGTTGCTTTATACATACAACGCTCACAGCAGGCTATTTTGGAAACAAGGAAAAAATATGGAGCATATTGTAGAGTAATAGCAAGAAGAATCTTGGCAAATTTGAGGGATGTTGAAGAATGTGAGAATGATGCCTACCTAGCTGCATGGAACACAATCCCTCCACAGATACCAAGAAAACTATCTATTTTTTTAGGGAGAATCATACGTAATATTGCACTTGATAAGCATAGCTATAATACAGCCAAAAAGAGAAACAATGAGTTTGAGGTCATTCTCACAGAGCTGGAAGAATGTCTAGCTTCTTCTCATACGGTAGAAACATCCTATGAAGCGGGTGAACTTGCTCAATACATTAGCCAATTTTTATATACCTTAGATGAACAATCTAGAAATATATTTATTCAACGATATTGGTACTCCTATTCTATAAAAGATATTTCCTTACACTTTCAAATGAGTAGTAGTAAAGTTAAGTCCAACTTATTTAGGACACGTAATAAACTGAGATTTTATTTGGAAAGCGAGGGATTATATATATGAAAAAAGAGGAGTTATATCGTGAAATTGGATTTATAGAGGAAGAGTTAATTGAAGCCGCCAACTATGAAGTAAAGAAGAAAAGTTTTTCTAAAAAATGGCTCGCTGTGGTAATAAGTATGATGATCGTAAGCTCAGTTTCTACTGCCACAATAGCAGCAGCTTACTATAAACATCAAAATAATGAGCTTTATATTCGTTATTTATCAGCAGAGGACATGGAACTAATGCCAGCTACAAAATATGATGCAGATAAATTTCTAAAAGCTCTAGATAGTGACAAAGAGGAGTATATCTATATTGCAATAAATAGACTAGTAGAGAGCTATAATGATGAAAAGTTGAGAAATAAGGCGTTAAAGGCTATTCAGCCATTTATACAAAGTGATAACAAAAAAATTGCAAATTCGGCTATTTTTGCTGTCGATATTTTATCGGGAAGCTTTAAAAGTCAGCAGGTATATAAATTAGCAGATGGGAGCGTCTTCTTTACTTTATTCAATAATTATTCAGATTACGGAAGCCAAAATGTTCTTTGGCGTATAAAAGATGATGTGCTAGAGGCATATTCTAGCTTCTCCAGTCCATCAATGTATATTAAAGAGATAATTCCTTCACCTGATCAGAAATTAATTGCTATTGTCACGAACTCTAATAAAAGTGAATTTGTTGAAGTCATCAATGTGGAAGAGCGAATGGTAAGCCCAGAGTTAGTAGAATCTTCAAGGGTTAAATATGGTGCTGAGCAAGGGTTAGATACTTGGATTCGAACAGATCATGAAAACTATAGCTATGTGGATCATCTTAGATGGAAGGGAGATGCTACCATAGAATTTGAAGCTAGTCTCTCCTATGATGATACGGCGTTTATTAAAAACGTGGTAGTCACTTATGAAGTTAGCCAAAAGAAATTAACTGTTAAAGAAATTAAATAAGAAGCAGATAAAAACAGAAAACGTATTTAAAGGTTTTCTGTTTTTTCAATAGTATTGTAGAAATAAATCAATTAAAAAGGGAGTGAATGATATCAATGGCAAAATGGAAAATAGCCTTAGAAACGTTCCTGAAAGCATGGCAAGATAAAGAGGAAGTTGTAGGAGCGCTCGTATGTGGGAGCTATATTACTGGAAATCCCTCTAAGCGCTCTGATATTGATGTTCATATTATTTTGGCGGATAATGTGGGGTGGAGGGAAAGAGGGAATCGTGTTATTGATGGTTTTTTAATTGAATACTTTGCGAATCCATCAAGTCAAATTCGTGGGTATTTCCAAGATGATTTTAAAAAAAGAAGAACTATGTCGATGGTCCAATTTAAAACAGGTAGGATTTTATTTGATTATACTGGAATAATAAAAGACTTGAAATTTGAGGCAGAGGAATGGCTCGAAGAAAAATATAACACAATGAATGAAACGGTCTTAGAAATAAAAAAATATGAACTATGGGATGCACTAGATAATTTAAAGGATTGTTATGAGCAGGATAGAATGGACTTTTCCTTTACCTACCATAACTCATTAGCCAATTTATTTTTGGTGTACTGTCAGTTTTTAAATCTAGAAACGATACCCTTTTATCAAATCTATGCCTATCTTGAAGATCCAATTTACCTGCAAAAATATAGTAAGTCAGCATTTCCAGATGAGGACTTTAGAGAAATTTTTATGAGAGCAATGCATGAGGACAATGCTGAAAAGATGATGGCGTCATATGAAGCAGTAGTAGAGTATGTGCTCATACAAATGGGTGGTTTTCATATAGATGGCTGGCATATAAAAAGCCCAATCGAAAGTTAATCTGTGGAAAATTGAAAGTTAGTTCAGATACAAGACGAGCTTCATATTTATATGTTATTATACAGATATAATAATAAAAAGAACCTATTTTTTATGAAAATGTCAACCATTTTTAGGCCGATTATTCCAATAAGCTTAAATAATTCAATTTTTATCTAGAACAAAAAGTGATTTTTTTGCTTGAATTATGATTGGAAAGGCTCGAAAAAAGCTGATAACTCTCATATAAATAGTTGATATTTTATTCTTGAACTAATTGTGATAAACTGCAATAAGGTAATAATTGATACAGAAATGGTGTGCTCCGAGGTTGCTCCATGGCTACAGTACTTCTAAAGTGGGAGTGCTTACATCCTTTCTGCAAATCTTAACATATAAGGAAGGTAAAAATGAGTAACAGACAAATTAAATCAGATGTTATCTTAATTGGTGCCGGAATCATGAGTGCAACTTTGGGAACATTACTCAAAGAATTAGCACCAGATTGGAAAATTACAGTGTTTGAAAAGCTTGAAAAAGCAGGCGAGGAAAGTTCTCACGAATTAAACAATGCGGGAACTGGACATGCTGCATTATGTGAGCTGAACTACACATCAGAGAAAAAAGACGGATCAATCGATATCAAAAAAGCGATTAATGTTAATGAACAGTTCCATGTTTCAAGACAGTTTTGGTCGTATCTTGTAAACAATAAGCTGATCAATAATCCACAAGACTTCATTATGCCTTTACCACATATGAGTTTAGTACAAGGGAAAGAAAATGTTGAGTTTCTAAAGAAACGTCATGAAACGATGACAAAAAATCCTTTATTTGAAGGAATGGAATTTTCTAATGACCCTGAAACACTAAAAAAATGGATTCCACTTATTATGGAAAATCGTCCTGCTGGTGAAGACATTGCTGCAACGAAAATTGACACTGGTACAGATGTTAACTTTGGTGCTTTAACACGTATGTTAATTGATCACTTAAAAGCAAAAGATGTAGATGTTAACTATAATCATAGTGTTGAAAGTTTAAAACAAGCTAGTGATGGTACATGGGAAGTACGTGTGCACGATTTAGATGGCTGTAAAATGGAATATCATTCAGCAAAATTTGTCTTCCTTGGAGCTGGTGGAGGAAGCTTAGAATTACTACAAAAATCAGGTATTCCTGAAGGGAAACATATTGGTGGATTCCCAATTAGCGGTCTATTCTTAGCATGTAATAATCCAGAAATAGCTGAACAACATCATGCAAAAGTATACGGAAAAGCAAAAGTTGGTGCTCCACCAATGTCGGTTCCGCATCTTGACACACGTTATATTGATAACAAGAAATCATTACTATTTGGACCATTCGCAGGTTTCTCTCCTAAGTTCTTAAAAACAGGTTCAAATATGGATTTATTTGCTTCTGTAAAACCGCATAATATCACAACTTTATTAGCTGCGGGCGTGAAAGAGATGGGCTTAACAAAGTATTTAATCCAACAGCTTATGCTTTCAAAAGAACAACGTATGGAAGAGTTACGTGAGTTCATTCCAAATGCAAAAAGTGATGATTGGGATATTATCGTAGCTGGACAACGTGTACAAGTAATTAAAGATACGGAAGCTGGCGGTAAAGGAACACTTCAATTCGGTACAGAAGTTGTAAGTGCTTCTGATGGCTCGATTGCAGCTTTACTAGGGGCTTCACCAGGTGCATCTACGGCTGTACATGTTATGCTTGAAGTTCTTAATAAATGTTTCCCTCAACATATCAAGGAGTGGGAACCAAAAATTAAAGAAATGATTCCATCTTATGGTCTATCATTAGCAGAAAACCCTGAGCTTTTAAAAGAAATAAATGCAACAACAGATAAAGCACTTGGCTTAAAATAAAAATAAGTCATGGTAAGCGTTTAAGAAAGAGCTCTCAATCTATTCTGATTGAGAGCTCTTTTTAATTTGAATAAATTCTTTCCTGGGAAATTTTAAATCCAATTGCCTTCTTTTTAATAAAAGAACCATCAAATTTGCTATAAATCTTGCCCTGTATTTTATGACACTATAGCTCTATGTCCCATTGTGATATAGATGGTAGTTTCCTATACTTTGTATATACAATAAGAAGGGAGCTAATCTATAGATGATTAAGCTACAGGATATTGGAACATTTTCAGAACTACCAGAGCTTGCAATGTATATCTATACTGGCAATATTACAGCTTTGCGAGTTGCGAGGGATAAAGGCTGGAATATTGAAGAAGAGATATGTTTAAGTCAGCATACATCATTAAGCCCATTGGATTTAGCGTTGATTGCACAAAGATTGGATGTAGTAAAATTATTAGTTGGATATGGGGTTAATTTAAATGTGGAAAAAAATCCTTCTTTTTTAAGAGCTGTTCGATATTGTAAAGAAAATATAGTACGTTACCTTGTTGAACAAGGAGCAAAATTAGATGGCTATAACCAAGTGGGATCTGGAGCCTATTCTCAGGCCTACTATGGCAATAAAAGAAATATCCCTCTTATTCATGAACTTGGGCTTGATATAAAGCAGCATGGAGGTCCTGTATTGCGTCAGGCTGTGTCGAATTTTGATAAAAAAACAGTCACTTATTTACTTGATCAAGGAGTAGATATTAATTATCAAAAGCCTGATATGGTCTATCCCTATGAAGCAACACCATTAACAGTTGCAACAAGAATGGGAAATATAGCTATGGTGAACTATTTGATTGAACGAGGTGCAAACGTCACTTTAGCGGAGAAAGATGGTGAGAGAGCTTATACAATTGCTGTACGTATGAAAAATATGGAACTAGCAAATTACTTAAAGGCTTTAGAACCAATAGAACTCCATACTATTGAAAACAAAAAAGAGACATTGAAAAAATACAAGTTACCAGATGAATTGATTAATTTTCTGACAGGAGATCGACTACATTTTGAGCTTGCACCAAATGATTATGAAATTCACTTTATCGATTTTTTCAAACTAACTGATACAATTGAGATGAAACTAGGTCATAGAGAGCTCCTCCTTCTTTCCGCAAATATCGACAATTACTCTGATTTGCAAATAGTCTGGAACCCAAAAGGAGAAGGCCATATAGGGTGCTATGATGTGGAGCATGAGGAGTATGCTAATTTATGTAGTTTTAAAGAATTTATTGGTAGACCTGAAATATACCTTATCCGTTTTCTTGAAGGAGAACTATAGCAATGTTTTAAGCTACTGATAAAAATGTGAATCAACTGATTAAATGAGCCTCCCTGCTATTCAACTTAAAAGTCGATGAGAGTAAGCATATTCTTTCTAAGAAATATGCTTACTTTTTATTGCTCTATATTCGAAGAGTTGACAAACAAAAAACAATAGAACGTTTAATATATATGGCACAAAAGAACAACAGTAGGGCTATTAACAGGGCGAAGGGGATGCTGAACATAACAGGAAGTTCTACGCCATACCAAAGGCCCATTTTAATTTGATCCACTCCGAATGTTCGTAAAAAACCAGCGAGTATGGATAAGCCAGCGCTTAAAAGTAATCCAACATAAAGTACAGATAATACCACTAAAGCTAATGAGCAAAAAAAAGTCTTTAGCATTTTTAGAAGTATCATTCTTTTTCCCTCCGTATAATGTGGTGCACCTTTGAACTCGAAGCTATCGAATAATCATCCGTATAGTAAAGTGTCCCAATCACACTATTTTCCCCAACATGGACGACTTCCCCTTCCACAAACTCTGCATTCGTATTAGATAATTGTAGGTGTTTTCCACTTATTGTGTGACAGCGTAATATTTTTTTAAATAACGGAAGAAGGGTTATCCTATCCTTTTCTATTACCACATTTTCAGCCCTTAACCTGTCAATTCCGCTTTCTCCCGATAACTTCAAATGAAAGTGATGAGCGATTATTTCCGCAGCCTTGACTATTCCAATGGCATCAAATTGCTCGCTCTGTAATTTCTCTTCAACCATTAGCTTTCCAGAACTATTGATTTTTTGGATAAAACCATTACGTATTTTAATATTCCCAGCATTTGTAAGTTCTCCGATTTGGCAATAATCCTTTAACTTACACGAGCCAGTACTATTAAATATCTGCGCTGTAACTGGATAATAGAAGGAGCTATGACCATGAGTGGACACTTTTATTAAGTGTACTTCTTGTTGTAACGATACAGCGCCTCGAATGTTTAATTGTTCATAATCAGCATCCAAATGTTTAACGGTGCCATTCGTTTGTGTAAGGGTACGGAGTTTTTGAAACATAAAGTCACCTCATTATAATTTAATTAATATATATTTTAATTATTAAAATATATATTAATTAAATTATATGCTACTTCCATTTGTCAAGAACAAAAGCACAGCTTAAATTAAACAATAAAAAAAGGATTTCAATTTGTTGAAATCCTAAAAAATTTTATTCATTAATTGGTTTACTTCGCGTAAGATGTTGGCCATGTCTATGAGTTTATCCTGAGAAAACTTTAAAAAGATTTCTTGAACCTTCATGTCACCAATATTGGTTAAAGCCATTTTGACCACACGTCGATCATTATTTTCTCTAATTCTTTGTATGAGTTCGAGTTTTTCCAGTTTATCGCACATGGAAGTTACAGCTCCGGGTGTTACACTAAAGAATTCAGCAATTTCTGTTGCCTTCATCCCATTATTTATTTTTAGCTGTAGGAGTAATATTAATTGGTTTTGTGATAACGCTTCTCCTTCAGATAAAAGATCTACAAACATTTTCGACTTCTGCTGTATTTCCAGCATTTCTTTCATAATAATTTCTACATTGTTTAGATTTTCTGGCATATAATCACGTCCACTAAAATATTTAATAATTAAATTATATAGCAATTAAATAAATGCTACCAAGTGTAGAATTACTTTAAGAAATATTTATTTTTTAAAAGTCGTACGCATCCATTCGAAAAATCTCTCTTTTTCTTCGAACTGGGGGTAGTGAGCAGATTGTTCATATGCTATGAATTCTTTTTTCTTCGCGATAATTTGGTCGAAGTACTTTTTAGCGCTATTCGATGATGTTTGATAATCATAATCCCCCATTACAAAATAGAAGGGAAGAGTCAGTGAATTGACTTTCGCAGGAAGTGGGGACTGCAAGACTTCGTTTACTAAGACTTCTTGGGATAGGGATATCCCTTTGCTATATCGAATAATATCTAACAAATTATATTCAGTACTAAAAAGCATCCCTAACATATTTCCATCAGGGTTAGTAATAAGTCTTGTAGCTCCACCGTATTTGCTCACTAAATGACGAGGCGTAAATGTTTTACCACTACTAATTTCCTCCATTAACCTCTGTAAATGTGCAACATCCTCTGTGTTACTCTTAAGCTGAGCCTGTTTGATCGTAAAGTGTAAACTGTCCATCTCACTTTCAACGGTATTACTCATTTGACCAATCCCTACATAGGCCTCATATTTATCAGGAGCTTTAGCAGCTGCTTGTGTGGCAATATAGGTACCGTAGGAATGACCAATTAAGATAATTTTTTCTTTATCTAGATGATTAGCAATATAGTCAGTCAGTGCTAGTAAATCCTCCACAAGCAAATCAGATGAAAGATTTGAGTAGTCCTCAAAAAAATGATAAGACTTCCCACTAGCCCTTTGATCATAATTTACCACTGTAAATTCGGTTTCCAATAAATCTTGATATTTTTTAGCGTAGGGTATTTCAGAGCGACCTGGTCCGCCATGGACAAAGATGATGACAGGATTATTTTTGTTATGGCCCCGTATCATGATTTCATGGTCACTGCCGTTAATTTCTACCTGTTCTAGCGTACTGATGCTGTTCATGTCCTCTATAGATGATGTCCATGTTGGAAATACAAGTGCTAATAATAGTAAGGAGGTCATAATCAAGACAAGATATTTAATGAACTTTTTAATCCTTTTCATACAATACCTACTTTACATGCGTTTCATAAAGCTAGCATGATACATTTTTCTTTTATACACATAAAAATACATACTCAGAGGCCACCAAAGTGTCACAAAAATAGGGTAAATCGCCCATATAACGCTTGGTGAAGAAACAACATTTACTGTAATGAAAAAGATACTAATTAGTATCGTAGCTGTAACGGAGAATGCTACAAAGGTTTTTCGTTGCGCGTGATATAAAGCTAGAGGCCACCATATCACTAAAAAAGCAGGATAAATTGCCCAAGGGTATTGAGGAGATACAATCATATTCAATATAGAGTAATAGATGATGGTAGAAGCACATCCAATTAGAGCTGTTTTTAACGTTTTTGCCTTTTCATCTAAGTACATGAGGATTGGCCACCAGATAATTGGATAAATCGCATAGATAAACCATAAATGATCTGGTGCGTAAATATAATTTTCAACTATTAGAAATGTAATAATTAAGGCACTACAAACAATTGAGTATTGTTTATACAATTTTTTAGCCATATAGAATAACGTAATAGGCCAAAACAGTAGCAATAAGCATGGATATACAAACCACATTGTTTGAGGAGATGTCGTATAATTAACAACCCCTAAAAAAATCATTGTCATCAAGCTCCCCGCTATAGAAAAGTTAATAAAGTTCCTCATGTTTATTCACCCCATTTCTTACGAGACCACACAAAGTACATCGATAAAGGCCACCAAAGAATGGCGAAAATCGGATAGATTGCCCAAATAGTATGTGGTGTGTAATAAAGATTAATAAAAATAAAAAATGCAATGATTAAGCCACTACCCCAAATTGAAAATTCTAAGTTTAATTTAGCCATGTTTTTCTTTGCTGGTTCTTTAACACCTAACTCTTGCTTTAAGTCTTCGATATCTCCAAATTCTACAATGGCTTTATTAATGGCATCCTCTTGTTCTTTACCTTGGTCCATCAAATAAAATACTTTTTCTTCAAGATTTTCAATGATTTCTTGTTTAACCATTTCCGTTTCGTTAGTTCGAGGAATGTCTTTAAAAAGCTCATCAATATGGTTTTTTATTCTTTTCATTCTAAGCCCTCCATAAATAAATCGATTATTTCCTTTACTTCCGACCATTCTTTCACTAGCTCATTTAAATAGGCCTTACCTAATGATGTAATACGGTAATACTTTCTTTTGCCTCCATGTGAGACATCTCCATAATAGGCTTCAATAATTTCTTTTTTTTCGAGACGTTGAAAAACTGCATACAAAGTTGCTTCCTTGATTTGAAACCGATTGTTTGTACGGAGACTTATTTCCTGAGAAATTTCGTAGCCATAACGGTCTTTTTCTGAAATTAACCGTAAAATAATCGAATCCAAATGTCCTCGGATAATATCACTGCGAACCATAAGTCACCTACTTTTTTTATTGCTCTATCTGTCAGAGTAATAGTAGCAAACATTACTCTGTCTGTCAAAGTAATTTATTCCCCTTTTTTTACAATGATGATGAGATTTTCAATAAAAAAACCCATTCGCTGAAAAGCCCAAAAGGACTATTTCATAGCGAATGGAGTTCGAGTACTCTTTTTACATATACAATGCAGCAAGGAAAATCCCTAAAGACTCCTCGTAAATGTCATCAAACTGGCTGATTGGTAAAGGATTTGTACCACTTCCTAATTCAACAGTGAAGCCTGGTCTACGCCAATCTTGAATAAACCAATCTTTATAACCAGCATAGCTTCCAGCAGATTGAACGGGCTCATAGCCACTTACTCTACTAAATTCATTTACAAGCACCTCTGATTCTGGGGGCTCTAGATTTTCAAAACCCCAATATATGACACGTCCCTGTGTATGAAAGGCTAATACTCTTGAAAAATCACGTTGCTTGGTCAAATCAGCCATTGCAATGGCTTCAGGTTCAGATAGTGGTCTTTCACCACCATAATCTCTTGGCCCTGGTGTTTTTGGATTACGGGCACTTTCAAGCTCCCATTTGGCAGGGAATTGGTCATTCAAATCAATTCCATGAATATTTGCTTTCCAGCCAGAAAAATCAGCGTTATCATTATTCCATGCAATTAGTTGATTTCTTAATGCTTCATCATTTGGTGGGCCTTGTATTACTAAATCTACGCCATCAGGATTTACCATAGGAACGATAGAAAGGAATGTTTGCTGATAAAGAGAAAATGGAGAAATTCCACGAATACTACTTTGATTGGTGAGGGCGAGCAAATAGTCATTTAAAAATGTTAGAATAATAGGTGTAGTAATCCATTCGTTTGCATGGAAGGAGCCATTATAGTGTACACGTTTTGCACCATGGCCAATCGACAGCTCAGGTAGCTCCTTCCCTAAAACGGAACTGCCAATGTTTGAGCTATGAAGAAAAGGATATGCATCAAGGAGCTTTCTGAGATCATTTATCATATGGGTATACGTGTAAGTTTGCTTACCTTCAACTAAACGCCATGTGATACGTTGGGGTATGCGAATTATTTGACCGATTTGTAATCGATTTGGATTGAGATCAGGATTAACAAGCAATAGGGCGACTAGGGGGAGGTTTCGGCTCTGGGCAATCTGCCAAAAAGAGTCTCCTTGTTTAATTTGATAGTTGTTGGTCACAAAACCAGGAATACGAACCCGTTGTCCAACTCTTAAAAATTGGGGGTTTATATTTTCATTAGAATCTAAAATGAGTTGAAGAGGAATTTTAAATACCTCACTGAAATGCCAAAGTGAATCTCCTGGTCTTACGATAATATCCACATGTTTTCTCTCCTTAATTAGAAATGGTTCAATATAAAATGTATATGAAAAATACAGAGACTTATTGATACAAAATCAGCAAAATTTCTTTATGATGAATCTAAAATAGGAGAAAATGAGTTATTTTTACATGTATACTAGTAATCATACTAAAGTAAAAGAAAGGTAAAGGTAGGAAAACCAAATGTTAAATAGATTAAAATTGGGTATACGCTCAAAGATTTCATTAGGTTATATCGTAATCATTCTTTGCCTACTTGCGACGGTTGTCATATTAAATAATCAAATTACATCTTTGCAGAAGGAAAGAAATTTTATTATTAAGTACGATTCCAATGTTCTAACTTTAACGAATGAAATTGAAAAATATATTTTGGATATGGAATCAAGTCAGCGGGCTTTCATCATTACGGGTAAGCAGAGTTATCTGGAACCCTATGATAATGCAGCTGAAAATTGGAAAATAGATTTTAATGAACTCTATCAACAAATGAAAGATAAACCAGCTCAGCAGGACAAACTTAAAGAGATAGAGGAAACAATTGAACATTGGGTTGCAACGTCAGGCGAACCAACTATTCAATATAAAAAGGATAATAATGTAGAAGCATTAAATGATTTTTTTAAAGTGGATAATGGTCGTCAGGATATGGAAAAAATGCGCAAACTATTCGATTCATTCCGTGCCACTGAAAATGCTTATACACAGGCAAAGGCAAATCAGTTAGACAAGCAAAATAGTAAATTAACTAGTGCTTTATTTGGGATCTTAATTTTAGTTTCTACAATAGCTATTGCTATCGCTAGTGGCATTTCCCGTTCAATTGTAAAAACGATAACGGAAGTAACACAAACAATTCAAGAAATAGCAGCTACAAAAGGTGATTTTACAAGAAGAATCCATGTGAATACCAACGATGAAGTGAATGAACTTGCTAATGCAACGAATACGCTTTTAGAGTCCGTCGAAAAGAGGGAATGGCTACAAAGCAATGTAGCTGAAATCGTGACAAATTATCAAGGTATTTCAGCAATTACAAAATTAGCGGAGACCTTCCTATCAGAAGTAGCACAGAAAACCCAAGCATCCCTTGGCGCATTTTATGTTCGGGAAGTAACAGAGAACCAAGTACAGTTTGTGAAAAAGGCTGCTTTTGCTGACACGGATGATTGTGTTGGCATGGAGAGTTTCAAAATAGGACAAGGGTTAATCGGTCAATGTGCATTAGAAAAGAGAGTGCTATTCTATGATAATATTCCGAGAGACTATCGTTTAATCAAAACGGGATTAGGTGAAATTAGACCACAAAATATTTTATTGATTCCTGTCATTTTTGAAAATGAAGTTATAGCGGTTGTTGAAATAGCAACAATGGCTAAATTCAGTAAGTTACAGCAAGAATTAGTGAGACAGGTTACTGAAACCTTTGGACTAACAGTTAATAGTGTTTTAGGGCGTATGGAAATTGTACGTCTATTGAATGAATCTAGAGCAATGACAGAGGAATTACAGGTCCAATCAGAGGAGCTTCAAACACAATCAGAGGAATTACAAATGCAGACAGAAGAGCTGACTATGATTAATGAGCAGCTTGAGGAACGCACGAAAGAGGCAGAGTCCAAATCAAGAGAGCTAGAGAAAGCGAAGAAGGAATTAGAAGAAAGTGCAGAGCAGCTTATCCTTAACTCTAATTACAAATCCGAATTTTTAGCGAATATGTCACATGAATTAAGAACACCTTTAAACAGCATATTAATATTATCTGAAATGCTAGCAGAAAATAGCCAACACAACCTAACAGACGAGGAAGCAGAGTTTGCTAAAGTTATTCATTCTTCAGGAGAGGACTTGCTAGCTCTAATCAATGACATATTAGATTTATCTAAAGTGGAGGCCGGGAAGCTTGATATTATTTTTAATGAAGTGAATATGAGCGAAGTACCTGTACAAATTGAACATACCTTTGCGCCAGTTGCGAGGAAGAAAAACTTAGCATTCCATATTTCAAAGGCAGATCATGTAGTGGATGTATTCTATACGGATGAGAAGAGATTTCAGCAAATCTTAAAGAATTTATTATCGAATGCCTTTAAATTTACTGAGCAGGGATCTGTCACATTAGACATTAACCAGCTTACACCTCAACAACTAACAAACAATATGCAGGATATAAGTACGGATTGGTTAGAAATTACTGTTTCAGATACAGGAATAGGTATTCCAAAAGACAAACACCAGCTAATTTTTGAATCATTCCAACAAGCAGATGGAGCTACGGTCCGAAAATATGGTGGAACGGGTCTTGGTCTTTCTATTTGTAAGGAATTTGCAAAATTACTTGGTGGATGGATTACATTACAAAGTACTGAAGGACAAGGTAGTAGCTTTACGTTAACGATTCCGAGTCTACCAAATGGAATTGAAGAGGAGCATTGCCAAAAGCTTGCCATGAACGAAGTGGCAGTGACGACGGTGGAAGAGGAACAAATCAAAGAGCAGCCAGTAGCAATGGAAGAAGCCCTTCAACATGAGGTTGAGGTGTTTCAAGGGAAAAATATTTTAATAGTTGATGATGATAACCGTAATATTTATGCGTTGAAAACGGCATTAGAAAAAAGAGGCATGCATATTCTAGTTGCCAAAGATGGACTAGAATGTTTAGAGGTCTTGCAGGCTAATCCAGATATCGATCTTGTTCTGATGGATATAATGATGCCTAATATGGATGGCTATGAAGCAATGACTATTATTCGTCAGCAAATGAAACGTATCGATTTGCCAATCATTGCATTGACTGCTAAAGCGATGAAAAATGACCGTGATAAATCATTGCAGGCAGGTGCATCTGATTATATTAGTAAGCCATTAAATTTAGATCAATTAATATCAGTTTTAAGAGTATGGTTAGTTTCTAAGGGGAGTTAATGAACATGGAACAACAATTTCAGCCTTTGGAGCAAAATATACAATTAAATAAGCATACAAATTTAGAAATTGATTTGTTACTAGAAGCTATTTATCGTTTATCGGGTTATGATTTTCGGCAATATAATCGTTCATCCATTTCACGCAGAATCTACAATAGGATGGGAATAAATAACATCTCAACGATTTCACGTGTACAAGAAAAGGTCATTCATGATAAAGAATTTTTAGAGCAGATATTAAACGATTTTTCGATAAATGTAACAGAGATGTTCCGCAACCCAAGCTTTTTTAAGGCCTTTCGTGAAACGGTCATCCCTGTTTTACGAGAATATCCAGAAATCCGTATTTGGCATGCAGGCTGTGCAACAGGTGAAGAAGTATATTCTATGGCTATCTTGCTTCAAGAAGAGGGGCTAATAGAGAGATCTGTAATTTATGCAACAGATATGAACGAGCAAGTATTAGAAAAAGCTAAGAAGGGGGCCTTTCCAATTCATAAAATGCAGGCATATACAAAAAACTATATGCTTGCTGGAGGTGCCCATGCTTTTTCAGAATACTATCAAACAGATTATCAATATGCTTACTTTCATCCAACATTATTGAAAAATATTATTTTTGCTCAACATAATTTAGTAACAGATCATTCATTTAATGAATTTCATGTTGTTCTGTGCAGAAATGTTCTTATTTATTTTTCACCTAAGCTTCAGAGCCAGGTACATCAATTATTTTATGAAAGTCTAAGTGACAAAGGTTTTTTATGCTTAGGGGATAAAGAAACATTACGATTTGAAGAGGTTATTTCAAAGTATAAGGAGATTTCTGGAAACGAAAGAATTTATCAAAAAATGTATTAATGAGTAAGAGGCTATCTTTAACGGATAGCCTCTGCTTTTTTATATAGTATTAGTGCTAGCTTGAATCATTAAAACACACATGTCATCAGGCTGATTCTCTTGTTTATCCTTAGGCAAAAGGTTATCGATTAGGCATTGTGAAAAATCCCACTTTGAGGATGTTAGCGTTTGCAAATGCTTTTCTGATTCTAATTCACAGGGTCCCATTGCCTCTAATACACCGTCTGTAAATAACACGATTTGAATGTCATGCTCATATTTAATATATTGCTTTTTCACTTTTATTTCATCGAAGAAACCGACTGCACAGCTACCCTGATCTAATGGAATACATGTTTTTTCATCGATTAGTGCATATCCAGGAGGATGGCCAGCATTTATGTACTCGACTGTTTTTTGCTCTGTATCAATGATTAAATAAATCGCTGTAAAATAATAAAGATTATTCTCTTTCCCATCTTGTAATAGCGTCATATAACGATTCAGTTCTTGGATGACAAGTTCAGGTTCCACCAATTGCTTAACCGCCTCTCTTAGAACAGAGGAGATGAACATACAAACCAACGCTGCAGATATACCGTGACCCATCATATCCAATAATATAATGGCATAACGATGATCGTCTATTTTGTACCAATAATACATATCTCCTGCCAAATTAGAGGATGGTAAATAAGAAACTTCAATACGGATGTCCCTCTCATTTAACGGTGGGCTAAGAAGACTCCTTTGTACATGGGTTGCTAAATCTAGTTCATATTGTATTTTCTTTTCATGCTGTGTGTGCCAGTCTAATTCTGCCTTTAAACGTAAGGCAACACGCATTCTGGCAAGCAACTCTGTTTTATTAATTGGTTTAGTAATATAATCTACACCACCAATGTCTAGGGCTTCTGCCAGTTTGTTTTTATCCTCGAGTGCTGTAACAAAAATGATTTGAATATCTTTTAATCTCTCATTTTGCTTAATGCGTTTGCAGGCCTCAATACCATCTACTTCCGGCATCATAATATCTAACAAAATTAAATCTACTGAATTTCCTGTCGGATTGGGTGAATCTAATTGTAAATAATCAAATAGCTCATAAGCAGATGAAAGAGAAACACAGTTATCATAACCTGCATTTTTTAGTATTTTCTCAATGACAAATAAATTGACTTGATTGTCATCTACTAGAAGAATGGTCATAGTACTTTCCCCTTACTCTGATTGAATTGTGCAGATTATTTTTCACATATATAAAATACTTTCAACTTTATCATTATACAAAACATCAGAGAATAAAGGTATTTTGGCGATTTGATTGTATGGTTTACTAGGTATATGAAAAGAAGGGCGTTATATTTTCGCTTTTTTAAATCCTTGGTAGATATCAAATACATTTGCTAAAACAGCAATAATCATACTGACAAGTAGGATTTTATCAATAGTGAAGGCAACTTTAGCTGAGGTTGTTTCTGTAATAGCCGCAATATAAGGTATAGAGGCGCTGTGAATAAAATCTTGGTGTATCGCTATTAAAATAAACACAATTGTTCCTACACTTTGAAGTAGTGCATTAGTGATGGCGATAGGCATTGTCCACTGTCCTGCACGCCATTTTAATAAGGTTAAAGTTAGGCTTAGGATAATACATAGTAAGACCATGGGAACAAACGATTGTAAAGTATTTTGATTAAAGATAGGCATAACAAATTTCAAGCTGCCGTTGTCATTCGTTGTATAAATACCTAAAAGACGATAGGCATTCCAGTAAACAAAAGAAAAAATAAGTATTCCTAAAAGGCTAAAAATCGTATCACTTATAGGAATGATTTTATCTTTGGGAATCTTTTTAATTTGTATTAAATCATCAGGTGACCATGGCTTGGTATCTCTCAGAAAAGGGATCGAAAGCTTTTCAGCCCCAGAACGGTCCTTAATGATAAAAATAACCGTAACCCAAAACAAAACGTGAAATAACACAGCAATAATTGCAACAATCATCCCTACAAATGCTGTAATAATGGTTGTGAGAAGTGCTTCTTCTCCAGAATAGAGAACCATCTTCTCTATTATTTGAACAATGATCGTAATAAGAATTGCCCAAGGAATAATTAGCTTGATGGTTCTTGTATATTGTTCAAAATTCTTTGGACCAATTAAAAAGTGGGGAGTATCCTGATAGCGTGCAGCAACTTCTGAAGGGCTTCCAAGCTTCTTAATTACTTCCTTCACCTCAGATTCTGTATATTGCTCTGGCAACATATCCTCAATAGTAGCCTTTAGTTCAACCTTGATTATCTCACGTTTATTTTTATGTAGCCTTTTAGTCACTTCGTGAATATATGAATCAATTAAAGTCATACATTTTCCTCCTTTAATCATTTTCAGTACTCATTAATTAGTCGTGGTAATATATGTTATTATGGGGTATAAAAATTAATATGAAAAATTCGTGAACAACATGCAACAATTTGAAAATGGAGGGGACATGATGAGGGTTGTAGAGAAATTATTAAAAGAGCAAGATTTTGTAGCCTTTGTGAATATCGTTGTAGGAGCGTATCCAGGAAGATTGAATGGAACACAAATAACAAAAGAACAGCTGAAAAAGCTCTTTATGCAAAATCAGAGCAATGATGAATCTCTTCATTATTATGGACTTTGGGAAAATGACAAACTCATTGGTGGTATGCGACTACATGACTTTCAAATGAATCTGTTCTCTAAAATGCTACCAATTGGTGGGGTAGGACTTGTTGCAGTTGATTTATTACATAAAAAAGAGAAGGCTGCAAAAGAATTAATCCAACATTTCTTTAACATCTTTTTAGAAAAAAATATTCATTTTTTGGCCTTGTATCCGTTTAGACCAGATTTTTATAAAAAAATGGGTTTTGGCTATGGACCGAAAATCTATCAATACTTGGTAGAGCCTTCAAGCTTCCCGAAAGGACCAACCAAAAAGCACCTTAAATATTTGACAGTTGAAGATCAACAACAGCTAGTAGATTGCTACAACAGGGTAGTAGCAAAAAAACATGGGATGTTTCTTAAAACACAATCGGAACTATCTTTTATTTTTAATAATCCAGATAACTATGTGATTGCAATGGAACAGGAAGGTACAGTTCAGGGCTATATTGCCTTTTCTTTTAATAAACAAAGCGATAGTAATTTTATGCTAAATAATTTGGTCATTAAGGAGTGGATCTATGAAACTCCGGAGGCTTTGCTAGAGCTTAGTACATTTTTAAACAGTCAAGCAGATCAAGTAAACCGAATCGAATGGAATACACAAGAAGAAAATGTCCATTTCTTTTTAGAGGATGTAAGAAATGGCACAAATCATTTAATTCCAAGTGTCTATCACGCAAGTGCCGTGTCAGGAATTGGTCTAATGTACCGTATAATTAATGTGAAGGGCTTTTTTGATGAGCTACTAACACGCAATTTTAACGGTGTCACTTTGACCTTTAAATTGAATGTTATGGATTCGTTACTGGCAAAAAATAATCAGCAACTTATTGTTGAGGCTGTTAATGGTACAATTAAAATGCTAGAAAGTGATGGCTATGATGTTGAAGTAACGATAGATGTAGCTGAGCTTTCATCACTAGTAATGGGCGTAGTAACGGTCCAAGAGCTATTTATGCTGAGTCGAATACAGATTAGTGATAATCAGTATTTACAGGCTTTACAGCAATTCTTCTATGTGTTTGAAAAGCCCACATGTATATCTGCATTTTAGAATGGGCGTGAGGTCTTTTAATCTTTTTTAATGAGAATGGAAGAACGTGTTGGCCTTTCAAGTGGCGTTATATTAATAATAAAGTAGCTTATGATTAGTATGAGGATAATTAATGAATAAATTAACGTATTTAGAGGATGATCATGCTCCACAATAATTAGTCGAATCATTGCTGTGATACCTATATAGATAAAATAGCGAAGTGGAAAATGGTAATCCTCCTTAAAGTATTTAATGATCATTGTGATGAATTCGAAATATAAAAAGAAAATAAGAATATTGGCAAGGAATAGTTTATAATCACCATCTTCCTTAGCGAATAGTAATATTTTAAGAAATTCAATTAGCTCCTTAAATAATAAAAAACAGAGAATCAGTGCTAATAGTACAAGGCAAACATTGAGAAAGAGCTGTAGAGATTTTGGCACAGCTTTAATGAGCTGTAAATAAGTCGTATTTTTTTGCTTCATCCAATTCCTCCAATCGGTTTTGTAAATACATCATCATATGGTCGAGTAGTAGTGTTTTATGATATAAATATAACAATTTGTCGTAAATCTTTTCTTAGTATTTTGTAAATTTTTGGTATATTTTAATGAAAGAAAGTTTTCAAAATAATTTAGTGGTATGCTAAAATAGATGTGCATGAATATAAAATATAAAAGGGGTTTTTAAAATGGCAAAATCTGCAAAAACTGATGCGAAAATTACACCAGAACGTTTAGAAGAAGCGTTAAATGTTCGTGATCGACTTATTATCGAGCTACTGGTACAAGTACTTGATGAAAAGCTAGTAATTGAGCGTCCTGTATTACGTGAACGTCTAGGGAACCTTGTAGATCTTGCAGATCACGATGCAGAGCTTAAGGAAACAATCCACGCAGTAATTAACAAACTATAATGTAAAAGAGGAATGCTACGGATATGCGTAGCATTCTTTTTTATATAGTATTTTATCATGTAAAGCGTTCTACCAAGTCGTACATGCGCTCTGCCTCTGTATGAAGCTCCATAGAGGAGTGCATGATAGATGTCACTGCTGACTTTTGTTCGTCAATAGAAGCGTTAATTTGTTCGGTAGCTGCGGCAGATTGTGTAGCGACACTTGCTATTTCATTGATGGCGTTCATCACGACTATTCGATTTTCCACCATGTCATTCATTCCTTTGTCTAAAGAAACAAGGTGCTTTGTAATGCCATGAATGGAGTCTGCTAGGAAAGTAAAGGCTCCCTTTACTTCCGTAATCGACATGGCCTGATTTTGTGACAGTTGGAGCGTGTGTATCATTTTTGAATCTGAATTAGCGGTATCGACCTCAATACGCTGTAATAGGTTTCTAACCCGATTAGTAGCTTCATTCGTATCCTCAGATAAATGACGGACTTCCTCAGCTACGACAGCAAACCCTTTGCCATGTTCACCTGCACGGGCTGCTTCAATACTTGCATTTAGCGCTAATAGATTTGTTTGTTCAGAAATGGATGTAATTGTTTGTACGACTTGATGAATTTCTTTCATTTGGCTTGTCAAACTTGAGAAAGTTGTTCTTAATTCCTCAATCACTTGCGTAAACTCACTTGAATTTTGAAGTAATACATCTACTTTTTGTCTACCGTTTTCTTGTGATTGATTAATGATATTCATATTTTCTGTAATCTCACTATATTTATCTGTAGCATTTGAGATAAGTGAGGACAGTGTTTCTACTTTACTAATGGCCATTTCTGCTTCCTCAGCTTGTACTACAGCTCCCTTAGATATATCATTGATGGCTTGATGAATTTCATCAGCAGAAGCAGTCGTCTCCTCAGTAATAGCACTCAGCATTTCTGAAGAAACGCGCATTTGGGACGCACTATCCTTTGTATTGTTGACCATTTCGTGTAAGCTATGTTTCATATTATTCACGTTACTAGCTAGTATACCTAGTTCATCTTCTGTAGTAACAGGTATGTCATCACCAGTTAGCTTGCCTTTAGCAATATCAGATGTAATGACCATAATTTTTCGTATATAGGTTGTCATTCGTCCAGAGAAGAACCAGAAGAGTGATACACCAATAATCGTTGCAAGGATGGTCATGCCTAGTGTGTAGTATAAAACATTATTCGTACCTGCATTAAAGTCCATCTCGTATGTACCAGCTGCTATAATCCAGCCCCAATGCTTGTCCTTTTCTACATAAGTTATCTTAGGCGCAACGATTTCAGGATTTGAGGGAAGGGCCCAATCATAACGTACATATCCTCCTCCAGCATTTGCTGCTTCAATCATTTCTCGTACAAAATAGCGCCCATCCTCTGTTTGTAAATCTGAAATATTTTGTCCTTCTAGGGATGGATGAGTTTCAACCATACCACTATCTTGGAAAGCATAGAAATAAAAATTATCTCCATATTTAACAGGATTATCAATGGATCTTTTGTTATCTTCAATTTTATTACCAACGATCTGTGTTCTAGCACTTTCCTGAGCTTCTTCTAGCGTTAATTTACCATTTTGAACTTGAGTATCTAACTGTGCAATTAGTTCAAGTATGCCAAGTGTGCCATTTTTAAGACTATCTCGACCTACCTGATCGAGTTCTCCTTTCACCACCATATAATTGACGGTTCCAACTAGTCCTGTTGATAGTAGAATAACTATAATAGCAAGACTAACAAGTTTATTACGTACTGACTTCATAAGATACAACCCCCGTTCCTTCATTCCTTCAATATAGTTCTATTATAATATATAATTTTTTAATAAAATAGAAAATTCTGAAAATAAATACGGTATTTTAAGTGAAATAGGTCCAAAAAAATCACCCCAATCAAGAGTAAAAAACAGCTCTTAATTGGGGTGATGTTGAAGCTTAATATAGCAGGTTTACATCGATTAATACACTTTATCTCCATTGAAAATAGAGTTCTTTACGATTACATAATCAACATTGCGAATAGCCTCTAGCTTTGTGCCACCAGCATATGAAATAGATGACTGTAAATCTTGTTGCATCTCGATTAATGTATCTTTGATGCTACCTTTATGTTCAACGTACATTTTCTTACCTTCGACGTTTTTACGTTCACCTTTTTGGAATTCAGAAGCAGAGCCGAAGTATTCCTTCACTGTTCTACCCTCGATTTCGATTGTTTCACCAGGTGACTCTTCGTGACCAGCGAATAATGAACCGATCATTACCATTGAAGCACCAAAACGTACAGATTTAGCGATATCTCCATGTGTACGAATGCCACCATCAGCAATAATTGGTTTTGTAGCAGCCTTTGCACACCAACGTAGTGCAGCTAGTTGCCAGCCGCCAGTACCAAAACCTGTTTTGATTTTAGTAATACATACTTTACCTGGTCCAATCCCAACTTTTGTTGCATCTGCACCAGCATTTTCAAGCTCGCGCACCGCTTCAGGTGTTCCTACATTACCTGCGATGACAAAGCTTTTTGGTAAATGCTTTTTAATATGCTGAATCATACGAATAACAGCATTTGAATGACCATGTGCAATATCAATTGTAATAAAATCAGGTACCAAATTAGCAGCTGCTAATTCTTCAATAAATGTATATTCCTCTTCTTTTACACCAACGCTAATAGAAGCAATTAAGCCATTTCCTTGCATTTCTAGAATAAAGTTTCGACGAGTTTCTGGTTGGAAACGGTGCATGATGTAAAAGTAACCGTTTTCAGCAAGTTTCTTTGCAAGATTTTCATCGATAATTGTTTGCATATTTGCAGGTACTACTGGAAGTTTAAAAGTGTGACCACCTAAAGTAACAGAAGTATCACATTCTGAACGACTTTCTACAATACATTTTGCGGGAATTAGTTGAATATCCTCATAGTCAAATACGTTATCCATTATATACACTCCTAAAATACGAATATTTTTTAAGATTTAATTTAAATTGTTCGCCATTTGGTAATTTACATGATTTTTGAGTAAATGTCAAAGCTTTTGTGAAAATAAATAAAAAATTTAAAAAGAAAGGAGACAACTTACTTTGAAGATGAAATATTCTAGTTATAATTTGTGTTATGTTTTGTAATCCATGTACAATAGAATTGTTTCAAAAAATGACAAAGGAGTGTTGAAAATGGCAGTAGAGGTTTATTTGAATTTTAATGGAAATTGTCGAGAGGCAGTTGCGTTTTACGAAGACGTTTTTAATACGGACAAGGCTGAAATTATGACGTTTGGAGAGACACCACAAAATCCAGACTATCCATTACCAGAAGAAGCAAAAGATCTTGTCATGCATACACGACTTACTGTATTCGGTAGTAGAATTATGTTCTCAGATACATTTCCAGGCATGCCATTTTCCACAGGGAATAATGTCACATTAGCTGTTGTATCCGATGATGAAGAGCAAATGCGTCAAGCATTTGATAAGCTTAAAGAAGGTGGTAACGTGAGAATGGAGCTTCAAGAAACATTTTGGAGCAAATGTTACGGCTCACTTACAGACAAATTTGGCGTTGAATGGCAATTTAGCCATGAGGTAAATGAATAATTAAATAACAAGATAAAAGCACGATGATAGGGCTAAACCAAGTATCATCGTGCTTTCTTATTTAGTAATTAAAACGATCTACATAGCCTTGTAATTCATCTGCCATATCAAGCAATGTTTTAGCAGAAGAGGCGATTTCCTGCATGGAAGATAATGTTTGTTCCGTTGAAGCGGCAACCTCTTCAGATGCAGCTGCGTTTAGTTTTGCATGATCTGACAGTTCAATAGCAGTAGCGGATACCTCTTCTACAACGGCAGACATTTCTTGTGCTGAAGCTGATATATCCTCCATTTTAGGAGCAATTTCTCGAAGACTTCCAACGATACTTGTAAATTTCTTTTTCGTATCCTCGGATAGCTGTAAACCTTCTTGAACGTCTGCAGAAGCTTTCGTCATCGTTTGTACAGATTTAGCAGTATCTTGTTGTATGCCAGTAATCAGAGTAGAAATTTGCTCTGCTGATTGATGAGATTGCTCCGCTAATTTACGTACTTCATCTGCTACAACTGCAAAGCCTTTACCGTGTTCACCTGCTCGTGCTGCTTCAATAGCAGCATTAAGAGCAAGAAGGTTTGTTTGGTCTGAAATAGCGCTAATAATTTCTATAATGGAGCCAATTTCTTTTGTACGATCAAATAGGGATTTAATCATCGTATCGGATTGAGCCACAGAATCATGAATGGATACCATTTGATTAACAGTGTGCTCAACAGATTGACTACCTTCTTCCGCTAATTGGATGGCCTGGCTGGATAGGTCTGAAACTTGTAGGGCACTATCTGCTACCTCTACAACACCTTTTGCAATCTCCTCAATAGAAACAGCATTTTGATCGATTCCTGTTGTTTGTTTTTCCGTACTAATCGCTACCTGTTGCATAGCCTCTGTCACTTGCTCAGATGCAGCGATATTTTGCTCAGCATTCGCTGAAAGACCTTGTGCCGAGGTTTGAACATGTTGTGAGCTTTGATCAACATTGCGGATCAGTCTTTTTAAGCTAACTTTCATTGAGACAAATGCTTCAGCAAGCTGTCCTATTTCATCTTTGGTATGAATATCAATAAACTCTGTCAAATCACCTTCACTAATTTTAAGAGCACTTTGCTGTAGTTGTTTAATTGGGTTAACAATAGATTTAATCATTGAGAGCATAAAGATAATACCAACAATAATAGAAATACCAATAATAAGTAATGTAATAGTAAAGGTTGAGGTAGCAGCGTTAGTAGCCTCTGCAATGAACATTGTACCAATTATCTTCCAGCCTGTGATTTCATTTGTTTCAAAGCGTAAATGACGGTCACCTTCAGTAATAATACCTTCCTGCTTTTCGTAAATTTTTGAAACATAATCTTCCGTTGCCTCTGTGCCGCTTTCCTTATCTTTTTGAGCAATATATAACTTATTATTATCTAACAGAGAGGCAAAGCCCGTTTCTCCAATACGTGTTTGATCTGTCAGTGCACTTAGAAGAGAGATATTTAAATCTAAGGCAATTACGCCAGAATCATCAGGAAGAGCTTGCATAACTGTCACAACGATGTTATTTGTTGATTTCGAGATATATGGAGAAGTGATGGATACATGCCCTTTATTATCAATGGCTTCTATATACCAAGGACGTTTACGAGGATCATAATCACTTGCATAGTCATGGACAGGTTCATCAATGATTCGCCCATCAGCAGTCCCTATATATACTAGCTCCACTTCTGGGTGTGTATTTACATATTCCTGAAAAAGACCTTTTAATTCAGCTTTTTTATCATCTTGTAAATAAGACTGATTTATTTTCTTGGCAAAATATTCGATATCATGAACTCTAGGAGCAATTGTATTGGTAATATTACTATTAAGCATACGCACACTTTCCTTGGCGCTTGCTTGCTGCTCTTCGAGTATTTGATTTTTGGTACTTTTAAAGGAGGTATACCCGATTAAAAGTGCGGGAATGAGAAGTATGACTAAAAATGCAAAGATGAGTTTCTTTCTTAAACTAATTCGTTTCATATAGTATTCCTCCTTAAACGACATTATTAAGTGTAATAGAATTAACTACGAGATGGGTTATATTACACTAGTAGACTCCTAAGTCGTTCAAATGTTTAATCTGATTCTAAGAGGAAAATGAATAATAATCAACACAATTTTCTGAAAAATCTGGAAAATAAAGTTATGCAACGCTATTATTTGTAGAAAAATATCTTATTTTGTAATTTCCTATCTTTTTGGAATAGAAAAAATCTGAGTTCAATACTATCGTGAACTCAGATCTAGCAGTTAAATAATTAATATTTAAAACGATTAACATAACCCTGCAATTCATCCGCCATATCAAGTAGGGTTTTGGCAGACGAAGCCATATCTTGCATAGAAGATAAAGTTTGTTCCGTGGAAGCAGCAACTTCTTCTGTAGCAGCAGCATTTAATTTTGCGTGATCGGAAAGTTCAATAGCAGTCGCTGAAACTTCTTCTACAACGGCAGACATTTCTTGAGCAGATGCTGAAATATCCTCCATTTTCGGCGCGATGTTTCGAAGACTTTCGATAATGCTCGCGAATTTTCTACTTGTTTCTTCTGTCAATTGTAAGCCCTCTTGAACATCTGTCGACGCTTTGACCATTGTCTCTACAGATTTTGCCGTATCTTGCTGAATAGTAGTTATAAGCGCAGAAATTTGCTCTGCTGATTGATGAGATTGCTCTGCTAATTTGCGTACTTCATCTGCCACTACCGCGAAGCCTTTGCCATGTTCTCCTGCTCTAGCAGCTTCTATAGCTGCATTAAGCGCTAGTAAATTCGTTTGATCTGATATAGCACTAATCATTTCTAAAATGGACCCAATTTCTTTCGTGCGATCATACAGTGCTTTAATCATTGTATCTGATTGCGTTACAGAATTATGGATAGAATTCATTTGCTGTACCGTTTGTTTGACAGATTGTCCACCTTCTTCTGCCAATTGGATAGCATGACTAGATAGGTCAGAAACCTGCATGGAACTGTCTGCCACTTCAACAACGCCTTTAGCAATTTCTTCAACTGAAATGGCATTCTGATCAATACCTGTTGTTTGTTTTTCTGTACTAATTGCCATTTGGTGCATGGCATCGGCAACTTGCTCTGAGGCAGCGATGTTTTGTTCTGCATTAGCAGATAAATTTTGAGCGGCTGTTTGGACATGTTGTGAGCTTTGATCAACATTTCGAATTAATTTTTTTAAGCTCACCTTCATAGAGATAAAGGCTTCTCCAAGCTGACCTATTTCATCTTTAGAATGGATTTCAATAAACTCCGTTAAATTACCGTCACTAATTTTTAATGCGCTTTGCTTCAATTGATTAATTGGGTTAACAATAGACTTTATCATAAAGAGCATGAAAATAACGCCAACGAGAATGGAAACAATAATGATAATTAAATTTATATTCAATGTGGATGCTGCAGCTTTTGCAGCTTCCGCAGTAAACATTGTACCAATTACCTTCCAACCCGTTAACTCATTCGTAACAAATTGTAAGTGACGGTCTTTTTCAATGATAGTACCGCTTTCCTGCTCATAAATTTTTGTTATGTAGCTTTCCGTTGCCTCTGTACCACTTTCTTTATCTGGCTGAGCAATGTAAATTTTATTGTTATCTAAAAGAGAAGCGAAGCCCGTTTCTCCAATACGAATATTATTCGTAATGTCACTTAATGTAGAAATATTTAGATCTAATCCTAATACGCCAGAACCATCCGGTAATGCCTGAGTAATTGTGATGACAATGTCACCTGTAGATTGTGTAACATATGGTGCAGTAATTGAGGTCTTCCCATTATTAGCTAAAGCCTGCTTATACCAAGGTCTTGTCCGAGGGTCGAAGCCATCAGGATACTCTTGAACAGGCTGATCAAACAGTTTGCCTTCAGCAGTCCCAATATATATCAGATCTACTTCAGGGTGCATGTTGACATATTCACTTAATAATGACTTCAGTTCTAAAATGCTCTCATCTTGAAAGTAAGTTTCACTAAATTTCTGTGAAAAATATTGTACATCTTTCAATTTAGGTTCAATCATGTTTGTAATATTGGAATTTAGAATGCGTACACTTTCAGTCGCACTTGCGCGTTGCTCCTCTGAAATTTGCTGTTCAGCACTTTGGTAAGATACTATTCCAATCAAGAGTGTTGGGATGAGAAGCATGGCTAAAAACGAAAAAATAAGCTTTTTTCTTAAACTTAGTTGTTTCAATTGTATTATCCTCACATAATATTTTATTCTATACTTTTCCCTTAAAGGTAAATAATACTCATTCTATCAGAAATAAAATAAAAGTTAAGTACTTTGAATTAATTATTTCTTAGTAATGTATATCATTATCAATTGTTTGAAATTTCCTTAAATTGATGGCGTTAGAAGCTATATAAAGCTGCTTTTTGATGTATACTAATGCTCAAAAGAGGAGGGAATGAAGTCATGATTCATCAAATAGGACAAGTAATGTTATATGTTAATGATCAAGATGCAATTGTTAAGTTTTGGACAGAAAAAGTGGGGTTTGTGGTCATTTCTGAACAGGAAGAAGCAGGCATGCGCTGGATTGAAATTGCACCAACTAAGGAAGCTCAAACATCCTTTGTGCTTCATAACAAAGAAATTATTGCTAAAATGCAACCTGATCTAAATTTAGGAACACCTTCTATTATGTTTTACGCTGATAAAATTGAAGAGATGTACCAAGATTTTCAGGCAAAGGGCGTAAAAGTAGGAGATCTAGTCATGATGCCAATGGGTAGGGTTTTTAACTTTGCTGACCCTGAAAATAACTACTTTGCCTTGGTTGAAAAGAAAAAATAAATAACGGAATCTGCTTGTTTTTTGTTAGAGTTAAGTAAAAATGAGCAGATTCCTGTTTTAGATTATTTAATAGCTAGATTTGTCGTCTATGATAAATCCTCACCAAAAATACCAACCGTTTGCCGATCTATTACAAATTCATGGCCATTCCATTTTAAAATATTTTCTACATAGCCTAATCCATCAGCATGATATCTACCTGCAATTTCTTGATATCCTAAAATTTCATACGTTCCATCTCGGTCGTAATCAACAGGATATAGTCCTCCAAAAGGATCTACCCAGCCTTCAATCGGTTGCTTCAAGGTGCCATCTGGATTATAAATTTCAGCTAAGTAGTCGGTTCCTTTATACTGTAAATCAATTGTGTATTTAATAGCAGGATTAAAACTCTGAACAACAGCCTTATAATGATCTACATAATTGACCTTATATTTAAGTTTATTATTGAAAGACTCTGCATCAAAGATGGAACGAACTTGATTGTTGATGGAGGAAAAAATCTCACCATTTACAATTCCGCCACTACCTCCTGTATCAGACACAACCAGAATATCCTCAATATGATTACCAGTAAAATCACCCAAGAAAATAGTCGGATTATAGCCCATATTTTGTTTCAATGGAATTTGCTCCATTTGTCTTGTTTGACCATAAAAAATAGACAGTGTTAGATTTCTCCAGAAAGGACTATCAGGCTGTTTAGTGCCCATTAAAAAAATGGTTTCAAAAAAACCATCCCCGTTAATATCTCCAAACTTAGTTTGAATAACTTGTGGAGCCGAATGGGTTATGATTCCACCGTTTAGTGGCGAATTTAAATTATTGGTCATATATGCACCTCTTTCATTAGTCTTAGCATATGCTGTAAGAAAAGCTTGGTGCATAAATCAAAGGTAAAAGTTGAAACTTTGTAATACATATTAAACTTACAAAAAAAACTTGAATTTCACCCATTGACATTTTCTAATGCGAAAAGTATTATAAGTGTCAACGAATCAGAAAATTCAGTACCAAATAGTATCTCACTACATTCATGTAGCAAGAGATTTTTTTTCATTATCAATCCTTAGTAAATTTATACGATTTATATATATTGGGAAGAAGGAGATTCATTTGAAGAATTTATTTGTAAAGACAGAGCGACAACGATATTGGCTAGATCAACTAGCTGCTATAGCTGAGCCAATCAAGGCAGAGGCTGTTGAGGTAGATGAACAATCTCGTTTTCCGTTCGAAGCTCATCGATTACTTTTACAAATTGGCTATCCTCAACTTACTTTACCGAAACAATATGGCGGAGAAGGGTTATCTGTTTATGATATGGTGCTTGTACAAGAGACGCTAGCAAGCTATGACGAAAATGCCTCTCTTTCCCTTGGATGGACATTAGGTGTTGTTGGGGAAATTTATGAAACTAAACTATGGACTGATGATCTATTAATAGCTTTTTCTGAAGAAATAAAGAGAGGTGCCATGATTAATAGAGCTGTTAGTGAGGCGGCAACAGGTAGCCCAACGCGAGGAGGGCGGCCAGGGACAAATGCCATTTCTACTAAAGGTGGTTGGCTAATAAATGGGCGCAAGATTTTTACGACTGCATCTCCGGTGCTCGATTATTTCCTTACCTCCGCTTGGATTGAAGAAAAGCAGCAAGTTGGCTTCTTCCTCATTCATAAGGATGCAGCAGGTCTATCCATTGAGGAGAATTGGGAGATGTCTGCAATGCGAGGCACAAGCAGCCACGACCTTGTGTTAAAGGATGTGCTTGTTGCAACAGAGTATTTAGTAGAGTTACCAAGTCATCCGAGTGGTGGCAAAATAAATGGCTGGATACTCCATATCCCAGCAACTTACTTAGGCATTGCACAAGCAGCCCGTGATTATGCTATTCATTTTGCTAATCACCATCAACCGAATAGCCTGAATGCGCCAATTAGTACGTTGCCAAACGTACAACAGCTTTTAGGGGATATTGAATTAAAGCTCCATCAAGCACGTTTTGTCTTATACGGAGTGGCTGAGGCTTACGATGATCCTGCTAGACGTGGACTAATAACAAATGAAATGGCTGTTGCTAAACACACAGTAACAAACATGGCAATAGATATAGTCGATAAAGCGATGCGTGTAGTGGGGGCAAAAAGCTTACAACTATCCAATCCATTACAGCGTTATTACCGCAATGTTCGTGCAGGGCTTCACAATCCACCGATGGATGATATGACGATTATTAAATTAGCGACTGCCGCTATTGAACAGCAGAAATTATATGAAAATCAATCATTAAATTACGTGAAAAATAAGGAGAAATGACATATGAAGAAGAATAAGATATTTCAATTTGCTGCAATTGGTTTGGCATCTATAGCATTATTAGCAGGTTGTAATTCAGGAGAATCAGCAGATAAAGAATCAGGTGATGGTGAAAAGGTACGTACAGTAAAAGTAGCCTACGATCAAGCGTCAAAGCCTATTAGTTACATTGACGATAATGGAAATCCAACTGGTTATGATGTAGAAGTAATGAAATTAGTAGATGAATTGCTACCTGACTATCAATTTGAGTATGTAGGTACAACAAGTGATGATTTATTAATTGGTGTGGAGCAAGGGAAATATCAAGTAGGGGTTAAAAACGCATTCTTTACTCAGGAACGAACAGAGAAATTTATTTTCCCGAAGGAATTCTTAGGTTTAAGTAGCGCAGGTTTAGTTTTGCGTAAAGAGGATGAAGGCGTGAAAACATTAGCAGATTTTGCGAAAAAGGGCTATTCTTTAGCACCAATTGCTGCAAATAATGCTCAATATACAATTATCGATGAGTATAATACGGCAAATCCAGATAATAAAGTAAAACTTGAGGCCGGTGACGCCTTTACTGTCGATGTAGTGCAGTGGGTAAATGAGGGCCGTGTTGATGGTGGTGTCATGATTGAAGGCCCATTTAAACAACAAGTACTTGCAGAAGATGGACCATATTATAACCTAAAAGATGACGTTGTCTATAACGAATTTGCTGTTATAAAAACATGGCCACTGTTCAATAAAAAAGAGCAGGAATTTGCTGACGCTTATGATAAAGCAATAGCACAGGTTAAAGAACAAAAGAAAACAAATGAATTAAGTACAAAATTCTATGGCCGTGATTTATTTGAAGTACTGGAAAACGTAAATCGTTAGTTTAAAACGGAACGAATAGTAAGGCTGTTGAGTCAGTAATGCTCAGCAGTCTTTATTCATAAAAACAAAAGTTGGTGAGGAAATGGATAAATATTTTGACGCAACCTACATTTGGAACGCAATCCCAGTGTTATTGCCATTTTTAAAAATCACGTTCTTAGTTGCAGGGTCCTCCATTATCTTAGGTACCCTATTCGGCTTATTGCTGGCGGCTGCTAAGCTATCTTCAGTCAAGTGGCTAACTAAATTCGCCAATCTGTATACAACGATTATGCGTTGTACACCCTCCATTGTTTTGTTATTTCTTGTCTACTATGGTGTCCCAGCATTAGCGGAAAATGTTGGTCTTAATCTCCATTCAATTGAAACGGCCATATTTGTTGTCGTAACATTCACCTTACAATTCACGGCAATAATGTCTGAGGTGATACGGTCTGCCTACTTAGCCATTCCAAAAGGGCAGTTTGAAGCAGCCGTTAGTGTCGGGTTAACACCATTCCAAGCCTACCGTCGAATTATTTTTCCGCAGGCGCTGGTCGTCGCTTTACCGAACTTTGGCAATGGCATGATTGCTCTATTACAGGAAGGTGCACTCGCTTATACAATTGGTCTAATTGATATTGTAGGTAAGGCAAATCTAATTATTGCAAGTAACATCAATGCTCATGCCTTAGAAATTTATATTGCATTGGCTATTATCTATTGGGTGTTATCTATTATTATAGAGAAAATATTTACTATATTAGAAAAGGTATTTGGCAAGGGTAAGAAGACCCTAGAAACAACTTAAGGAGGCGTGAGGGTGAATTATCAATTTTTACTTGAAACATTTTTCGTAGCTTTGTCTGGTGTTCCTATAGCGCTCCTAGTCACAGTTGTTGCTTTGGTGATAGCTTTGCCACTAGGTTTTTTGTTAGCACTAACTAGGATCAATAAAATTCCAGTTATTCATCACCTCGCGAAGATTTATGTTTCTTTTGTTCGAGGAACGCCGATTATTATACAAATTTTTATTATCTATAGCAGTATACCTTTAATGTTAAAAATTATTTTTGAAAAATATCATATTGCGTATGATATTTATAAAATCAATCCAATTTGGTATGCGTTTATTGTATTTGCATTCAGCTCAACAGCCATTTTGATTGAGGTCTTTCGATCGGCGTTAAGTACCATTGAAAAGGGGCAACTAGAGGCTGCACACTCAGTAGGTTTGTCAACATTCCAAGCATATACTCGCATCATCATTCCACAGGCATTAGTAGTGGCATTGCCGAATATTTGCACAGCTACAGTTAATCTTATTAAAGCTACATCGCTAGGCTACGCAATGTCGCTTCCTGAAATTACACTGAAGGCAAAAGTAGCGGCAAACGTTGGCTACAATTATGTAGAGGCCTATTTGGATATCTTTATTGTGTACTTAATTTTATGTAGTACGGTTGAATACTTGTTTAAGCGTTATGAGAAATATTTAAGCAAATACAAAATGGCAAATGTCTAAGGGGTGAATTAGCATGTTAGAAATTAAAAATATTCATAAATCATTTGGTGACAATGAAATCTTAAAGGGTGTTGATTTAGCCATTGATAAAGGGGACGTTGTTGTTATTTTAGGTCCCAGTGGTTCAGGAAAAACAACATTATTGCGTTGTATCAATTTTTTAGAGAAGGCTGATCAAGGCCATGCGACATTTGGAGATATTCAGGTTGATTTTCAACATGTAAAGAAAAAAGACGTGCATGCAATTCGCCAGCGTGTCGCATTTGTCTTTCAAAACTATAATCTATTTACTAATAAAACAGCATTAGAAAATGTAACGGAAGGATTAATCATTGGACGTAAAATTCCTAAAGCACAGGCTGTGGAAATTGGTAAAAAGGCACTTGATAAAGTAGGTTTATCAGACAAATATGATGCATATCCAAGTCAGTTGTCAGGAGGTCAACAGCAACGTGTTGGTATTGCACGAGCAGTAGCTTTGAATCCTGATATTATTTTATTTGATGAACCAACGTCCGCACTTGACCCTGAATTGGTAGGTGAGGTTCTACAGGTCATGAAAAATATTGCGGCGGAGGGTACAACAATGCTTGTAGTAACACACGAAATGGGCTTTGCCAAAGATGTTGCCAATCGCGTAATTTTCATGGATGGAGGAGTGGTTGTAGAGGAAGGTAGCCCTCATGATATTTTCGTCAGCCCAAAAGAGGAGCGAACGAAGAAATTTTTAAAACGTGTTATTCCAGAAGACTATACGTTCTATATATAAAACAGCAAGGTAACAGGAGAATCTTTTATTTACAGATTCTCCTGTTACCTATTATTGAAGGAAATACGTTAATTTGTTAATAGAATAAATGTGCAGCTCATGCATAGCTCTTGTACACGCCGTATAGAAATAGTACCGTTCGCTTTCTCTTGAGTAATTAGCAGCAGATGCATTATAGATGATTACCGCATCAAATTCGATGCCTTTCGCCATGTAAGCTGGAAGTAATAAAATACCCTTCATAAACTGCTTTGAATTATGGTTGATTAATTGAATATCTACTCGATTGTTTAATTGCTTATAAACGGCAGAGCATTCGGCTGCGGTTTTACAGATGACAGCAATTGTTTCGAATTCAATAGATAAATGGTCGATATTTTGAATAATATGATCCATTAATTCCAATTCATTTGGCACAATAGTAATCGATGGTTCAGGGCCATTTCGGTTAAATGCTTCTACTTCACTACCATCATTCAATATTTTGGCAGTGAGTTGTATGATTTGCTTTGTCGAACGATAGCTTTTGGTTAATATCATTTTTTCTGCCTGCTCACCATATATTTGAGTGTCGAGTAGAGAAGGATTATTAAAGGTATGTGGATGAATCGTTTGGTGGCCATCACCTAAAATGGTCATACGTGCTTTTGGGAATAACTGCTGTAATACAGTAAGTTGAAATGGCGAATAATCCTGTGCTTCATCTATTAACACATGACGGATCATCCTATTGGTCTGTTGTCCTTCAATTTTGTCCTGTAAATATAAAAATGGTGCAGTATCCTCATAGGCAATCAAACGCTTTGCTAAATTAGGGAGTGTTTGTAGACAAATGTCCTCCCAATTGTCTGGCATAAGGTGTTGTAAATCCCTGTTAATAGAACTATTCAAATCAAAGAGCTGTCGATATGTACCCAACATATGGACAAACTTTAACTTGTTAACAGAGTTACGTAATGGTTTAAAGTGTTTTTTGACAATTTGTCTCGCTAATTTATAGCGTTCTTGATCAAAATCGTCAAATGAGTTTTCAGTATAGCGACCCTCATATAAAAGTTCACTATAAGATTTGGAGTAATCTTCTTTATCTAATAGCTCAGTAGCTTCTTCTACCCATTCCTTTGTACGCTCAGCCTTTTCCAATTTCGTTAGTTGCTGCAATAACCATTCTTTTACTAATTGTAGGCGATCTGGTATCGACATAGTGGAAGGGAAAGAATAGAAGTATTCGGTAATTTCCTGTGCAGTAATAATCCGTTCTCCACGAAAAACGATATTTTTAAATAACAAGCCTTTATCGGATAAATAACTCGCATATTGATCGATTAAATGTTTATAAGCGAGACTCGCTTTAAAAGAAATGATGCTTAATTTTGTTTGATACTGAGCATCATCCTTTTCTGTTAACAGTTCTTCAAGCTGCTCATAAGGATACTCTAATTGAAACTGTTTACCTAATCGTTTTTCAGCATATTCTATAAACGTTAACTGCTGCATATTGTCTTCCCCTAAATCAGGTAAGACAGAATGAACATATTGATTAAAAAGTTGGTTAGGTGTAATTAGCAGAATTTGATCGGCAGTCATTTCATCACGATAACGATAAAGTAGATAAGCTACCCGCTGTAAGGCTACAGCTGTTTTGCCACTACCTGCCACGCCTTCAACAATAAGATAGCGTGAATTTACATGGCGAATAATTTTATTTTGCTCTGCTTGGATTGTCGCAACAATACTACGAATATGCTCATTTGCATTTTGCGCAAGGATATCGAGCAGTAGGTCATCACCAATTGTAAGGCCCGTATTAAACATGGATTGTAGTTGACCATTTTTAATAATAAATTGCCGTTTTAACAGCATTTCTCCATGAATTTCTTCACCTAATGTTTCGTAGGATGCATCACCAGGTGTGTAGTCATAATACATACTCGATATAGGCGCTCGCCAATCAAAAATGATGATATTTTCATCCTGTTCATCCAATAATGTGGCTACACCAATATAAATTTTTAAAGGGTCTTGTTGACCATCTTGTACAAAGTCAATACGAGCAAAATAGGGTGACTGTTGTAAACGTTCATATACCTTTACATTACGAATTGCCCGTTCCTGTGCTAGCTCTGAGTCAGATAAAAGCTCTGCCTGCTGCTTAATTGCAAAAAAGGTTTCGTCTACATCCTCAGCGGTATCTAGATTGACTCTCACATCGTTCCAAAAGGATTTCTTTAAGGCAACAGCATTTTCTTTAAAACCTTTTTCTTTATGCTCTAACTCTTTTATTTTATGAACAATAATGTTTAAAGAATCCTCAAGGTGATGCTTTTCTTCTAGCCATTCTTTTTGATTTTCCAACGTTTACTCACATTCCTCTCCATAGTTATTTGCTTCCTTTGACAGTAACCCTCACCTCAATAGATGGTGAGAAGAGGGTAATTGTGCTGCTTTTTTAACTGTTTGTCCAACCACAAATTTGAATATAGTGAAAGTATCCAAATGCAGATGATATGGGGGGATTGAAGCAGGAAATTTATCATACATCTACTTCGGAAAGAAGTATAGTCTAGAAATTATTGTAAATTTATGATACAATAAATGTGTAAGGTAATAAGATATTGATAAACAGAGACAGCTCTACAAAAAGGTGGAGCCGTCTTTTTTATATGTAATATTGCTTCATATTATGACTGATTATCATAAATTGTTATTAAAAATAATGGATGAAATGCTATTGAGACACTAAAGAATGTGGCATGCCATACGATAAAGAAACTTGAAGGGAGGTGAAAAGAATGAAGGTAATCTTTACAGTGGGGTTGCCTGGTAGTGGGAAAAGTACATTTGTGAAACAGTTAGCTAAAAATGAAAATGCAATTGTCCTATCAAGCGATGCTATACGTCAGGAGTTATTTGGGGATTCAACAAGGCAAAAATCACGTATAGTCTTTCGTACATTATATGAACGTCTTAATGACTTAGTGGCAAAAGGGTTTTCTGTCATTGTGGATGCAACCAATATTGAACGAGAGCGCAGGATGTTTGCACTTCGTAAAATACCAAGTAATGTGCAGAAGGTATGTTATTACTTTGATACACCTTATTCAATCTGTGTAGCTAGAAACCAGCAAAGGAAAAGACATGTACCATTAATCGTGATGGAAAAAATGAGAAAGCATTTAGAGTTCCCGACAGTAGGAGAAGGGTTTAATGAATTGCATATTATTCATGAATCAAGTCCCTATGATCTTTCTCGACAACAATTTGTTTCACTCATACAAGGCCACCCCACCTATGAAGAGCTTTTTCAAACACTTCAAGCAGTCCCACTTTTCAAAGAAATTTATCAATTCGATCAAGAAAACCCATTCCATCAATTTTTACTATGTCAGCATACGTATTTTGTGTACGCGTATATCAATGAGTACTACTTAGAAAGCGATAAACTAGCTCTACAAATAGCTGCATTGTTTCATGATGTCGGTAAACCAGCTTGTAAAAAATATAAACCTTTGCAACAGCGTTATGGTTATTTTGGGCATGAAAATGTCTCGGCTCAACTAGTTTGCCATTTTCTATTAGAGTTGGGCTTTGAAAAGGAATTTGTATTAAAGGTTGTTCATTTAGTGCAATTTCATATGTTAATCCAGTATGGGGGAGATAGAGGTGGAAGCCAAATTTATCATTTATTAGATGGTGATTTATTAACAAGGCTTTATTTTTTCCGTGAGGCAGATCAATTTGCCAAGTAAACTTTAGGAAAGGAAGGTGAAAGTATGACGAAATTAATGAAATACCCAAGAAGTTTTCATTTACCATGGAGCAGGGGTTATACCGATGATGATAAAGTTGCTAGAAATGTGAATCATTTTATTGGAAAGGAGGTTGTTGTCACTGAAAAGTTAGATGGAGAAGGGACAACACTTTACAGAGACTATATGCATGCTAGAAGCATTCATTCAGCCAACCATCCTTCTAGACATTGGGTAAAAACATTTCACGCGAATTTTGCGTATCGGATTCCAAAGGACTGGCGCTTATGTGGTGAAAATGTTTATGCCAAGCATTCTATTTATTATCAAGGATTAACAAGCTATTTCTATTTGTTTAGCATTTGGAATGAAGAAAATATTTGTTTGAGCTGGGATGAAACCGTGGCCTTTGCAGCAGAGTTAGGTATAGAAACAGTGCCCGTTTTATACCGAGGGATTTTTGACGAAGAACAGATAAAACGTACATTCACTGGAAAATCATTCTTTGAAGGGGAACAAGAGGGGTATGTCATTAGAAATACTAGCTCATTCCATTACGAAGATTTCCGCTATAATTTAGGGAAATTTGTGAGACCGCAACATGTTCAAACAAGTGAGCATTGGCTACAAGAAGAAATTATTCCAAATAAATTAAAATCCTAACCAATTAAGAAGAGAAGGGACTGAGCACAATGTAATACTATAGCAAGCATTCAATAATCATCTATTACGAGGTAGGTGCAAGGAGTGCATATCCCTTTCCAATGGGAGTACGGGTTCGATTCCTGTTATCCTCGCCATAAAAAAATGAACTCTCTTCATTAGGACGAGAGTTCATTTTTGTTTGTTTATTTAGTGTAATTATCGAAGTAGCCTTGAATGTAAATCATTGGTGTTCCTTTGTCACCCGAACCAGATGTAAGGTCAGATAGGGAACCGATAAGGTCTGTTAAACGACGCGGTGTTGTTCCTTGTGCAGCCATTTGACCTGTTAAATCTTCATCTTTATTTTGGATGTATTCAGAAATAGCAGCCTTTAGTTCTTCGCCTCGAAGGTCTGCAAAATCATTGTCCGCTAAATATTTTAATTTAACCTCGTTCGGTGTTCCATGTAATCCAGCGGTGAATGCTGGGGATACAACAGGATCTGCAAGCTCCCAAATTTTACCCACAGGATCTTTGAATGCGCCGTCACCATAAATCATAACTTCTACTGTTTTTCCTGTAGCTTCTTTAATTTTTGCTTGGATTCCATCAACAATCGGTTGGCAAGTATGTGGGAATAATTTAACACTATCCTCTGTTGCTTTGTTCGAGCCAAGTAGACCATACTCAGCATTGAAACCAGAGCCATTAATTGATTCAGCTAAAATATTATCAAGGCTGTAAACTTTTTCTGCACCGTTCGCTGTTAGAATACGTTTTGTGCGGAAGCGTGAATGAATATCACATGTTAAGATACTCTTTGTGTAATTTAAAATTGTTTTTGGATTATTTGAGAAGATGACCTCACACGTAGCCCCTTCTGCTTCGATTAACTCTTTATAGTATTCAATATAATCTACACCAGTAAATGTGTGTTTTTTATAGCCAAAATGCTCGCGGAATTCAACCTCATTGAGTGTATCCGTCCATGGGTTAATGCCTTTTACATCGAGCTCATCAATATCTACAAGGTGATTACCCACTTCATCAGATGGGTAGCTTAGCATTAATACTACCTTTTTTACACCTTTAGCGATGCCTCGTAAACAATTGGCGAAGCGGTTTCGACTTAAGATGGGGAAAATAACGCCTACCGTATCATCTCCAAACTTAGCAGCTACATCTATGGCAATATCATCAATTGTAGCATAGTTTCCTTGTGCACGTGCCACGACAGATTCAGTTACTGTCACAATATCACGATCCTCTATTGTATATCCTTCAATATGTGCAGCATTTAACACTGTATCTACAACAATTTGTTCAATATTATCGCCTTCATTAATAATAGGACCACGAAGACCTCTTACAACTGTACCGATTACACGTTCCAATTTAATCTCTCCTCATTCTATCTAGCGTAAAGTGATATAAAAACCATTGATTTTACTATAAGGCTCGTTAATGATATAAGTAAAATTAATAGTTCATATAATAGCTATAAGAGGTGCTTATATGATAGGGAAATTAGATTTATATCGTGTTTTTAGTGTTGTAGCAAAAAATAATAGCTTTTCTAGTGCGGCAAAAGATTTATATATGACACAGCCAGCTGTAAGTCAGGCAATGATGCAATTAGAAAATGAACTTGGCACACGTCTTTTTAATCGAACTCCTAAAGGTGTGACATTAACAACAGAGGGTAGCCTACTTTTTGAATATACTAATTCTGCTTTAGGGCTTTTAGATGCTGGTGAAGAAAAGTTACTTGAATTCAAAAATTTAACAACAGGGCAATTAAAAATAGGTGTAGGTGATACGATCTCACGCTTCTTTTTAATGCCTTATTTAGAAGCATTCCATACAATGTATCCGAATATTAAATTGCAAATGCTAAATGGCACAACCTCTGAAATTTGTAATTTTATTAAATCGGGTGAAGTAGATATAGGGTTTTGTAATTTTCCAATTGAAGATTCAACATTACAGTTAACGGTATGTACAGATATTCAGGATATTTTTGTCTGTGGGGAAAAATATAAAACACTTTCATCTAAAAGTTTAAACTATGAGGACCTTTTAAAATTTCCACTTATCTTTCTAGAGAAAAAATCGAATTCAAGGAAGTATGTGGAAGATTATCTTTTTGCAAGAGGCGTTCACATAGAGCCAGAGTTTGAGCTAGGCTCACATGATTTAGTACTCGAATTTGCGCGTAGTAACCTTGGCATTGCATGTGTAACAAAGGAATTTTCAAAGGACTATCTTCAACGTGGACTTCTTTATGAATTAACTTTAAGGGAAAGTATTCCTACGAGAAGTATTGGTATGTGTTATTTGAAGTCAGTACCTCTTTCTAGAGCAGCAATGAAATTTGTTGAAATCATTGAAAGTAAACATTTTAATACGAGAAGAACCATAAAAAGAGCTTAGCGACGAGAAAAGAATCGCTATGCTTTTTTTATTAAGATATCAATCAGTATGTCGACATTGCGCTTATTTTTCATGGTAGGTGAGCAAAGATAAGAAAATGTTCGCATAAAGTGCTGTCCTTCAAGGCGCAGAATAGTCATATCTCCATTTTTTAATTCACGTTCTATCACACAGGCAGACAATAAAGAAAGACCAAGTCCCTGCATTACACTCTCCTTCACGCCCTGATTACTGCTAATAGTCAAAAGCGAATGAATCTGTAAACCATTTGCTCTGAATAAATGATCCAGATAATAACGTGTTCCAGAGCCTTCTTCACGCGCAACCCAGCTTTGCTGCTGGAGTTTATCAGCAGTCAGAGGTTGTTGCTTTGTAAGAGGATGTTTACTGTCGCTAACAATAAATAACTCATCTTGCATAAATGGCTTAATGACTAGTTCATTATCATGAGCCTGTCCTTCAATTAGACCTATATCGACTTGCAGTAATTTTGTATATTGAATGATTTCTTTTGTATTGCCAATAATAATTTGAAGTTCAAGTTGTGGGAATTGTTGCTGTAAGCTTGCAATAATTGGAGGTAATATATATTCGCCAATTGTAAAGCTTGCCCCAATGACTAGCGTACCTTGTACCTCTTGATGATAGGCAGCGATATCTTCTTTTGCAGCTTCAGCTATCGCCATGATTTGCTTTGCTCGTTTATAAAGAATTTCACCAGTTGGTGTAATTTGCACCGATTTTGGGGAACGAATAAATAAGGTTGTTTGTAATTCTTGCTCTAGATTCTTAATGTGTAAGCTAACACTTGGTTGTGAAATATGAAGTATTTCAGAGGTCTTTGTAAAATTATTGACCTCAACCAGTGTGATAAATGTTTTTAAAGCATCCAATTGCATATCTTCACCCCTATTATTAGAAATATTAATAATAATAATTATATATATGTATTTTACTAATAGTGCACTCTTTATTAAAGTAATAATCAACAAGGGAGAAAGAAGTGAACATCATGGTTAATAGACAGCTTAAATTAAAATCTACTCTTAATCCAAATTTCTTGAAGGGGATATTGTTAACGCTTCTTATTGCTTTAGTAGCGAAATATATTGCCACATTTCCTTTCCTTTCAATATTGGGACAGTTGGTTATTGCCATTATATTAGGGATGACCTGGCGAGCAACATTTAAAGTACAAGATTCTTGGCAAGTAGGTATTTCATTTTCCAGCAAGAAGCTATTACGCTTTGGTATTATTTTATTGGGTATGCGCTTAAATTTGGCAGATATTTATCATGCGGGTGCTAACGTTTTTTTAATTGCAGTCATTAATCTGCTATTTGCCTTAATTGTTGTGTACGGCCTAACAAAAATATTTAAAGTCGATCAAAAGCTAGGGATATTAACGGCTTGCGGGACTGCCATTTGCGGAGCTGCTGCAGTAGTGGCAATTGCACCTCAAATTAAAGCAAATGAAAAGGAAACGGCGGTAGGGGCAGCGATTGTTGCGTTATTGGGGACTATTTTTACACTTATTTATACGTTACTTTATTCCATCATCGATTTAACACCTACTGCGTATGGTATTTTCGCAGGGGGGACATTACATGAAATTGCGCATGTAATTGCAGCTGCATCTGCTGGTGGAAATGAAGCAATTGATATAGCCGTCATCGTGAAATTAACACGAGTGGCCCTACTCGTACCTGTAGCAATTGTTATTGGTATTTTCTATCGAAGAATGGACAAAAGTGAAGAGAAAAAAGCCTTTTCTTTATCCATCATACCGTGGTTTATTTTAGGATTTTTAGCGATGAGTGCTATCAACTCTTTAGGGATTATACCGGCGAATGTATCGCAAGCATTAGTAGATATTGCTTATATCTTAATTGCGATGGCAATGGCTGGTTTAGGGCTAAATGTTGAGATGAAAACATTTAAGGAGCTAGGTGTAAAGGCATTTATTGCAGGTTTAATTGGCTCGGTTTGTCTATCCGTGCTGGGCTATATACTAGTCATTCTTTTATATTGATTTAATCAATGTTTCTTATACCAAGAAAAAAGACCCTACATGATCGTTCAACATGCAGGGCTTTTTAGATAGAATCAGAAGATAATGTATAAGTAATTTAATCGTCGTTTATTAATTTAAGGCTTCAATAGAAGAAGCTAATTCCGCCACCACTATTTTGCTGCCGATAATTGGACTGTCAGCCTTTTCTCCCTCAGAGCCCGAATTTGGGCGTTGATGGGCTGCAGCAAATGCATCGCTATTACGCCATGCTTGGAAATGCTCCTTAGATTCCCAATACATATTAACACTCATTTCATCATAAGTAGGATCATCAGTTGAAATTAATACCTCTACTTTATGAAAGCCTTCAAACTGTTGCAGAGGACCTGGCTTTGTAAAATTTGGTGCCATTCTCGCAGCAAAACCGGGTTTTACTTGAATACGATTAGTTACAATAATCATGCTTTTACCCCCCTTAATTTCATTTACTAGGTTTTTGAATGAATTATCATTGATTATCATTCGCACTCAATGATAAGTGGCTGAGGAAGACATTGTCAATAGATGTCCTCTATATAATCTGTGCTATTAGTTTATGGGTAATGGATAGGCTGACATTTAACTGACATAATCCAGTGCTATAATGAATATAAGAGTGAACTAGTAGCGAGGTGATTGACTTTGGCAAACATTCTAGTAATAGAGGACGAATATCCAATAAGCCAGGTTTTAAAGGTGTATTTACAAAAAGTCGGTTATAGTGTGACACAATGTTTCAATGGTGGTCAAGCCTTGGTCATGTTTCGTGAAACACAGCCAGATCTAGTGTTGCTAGATATTATGTTACCAGAAAAAAATGGTTGGTCCATTTTAAAAGAAATAAGAGAACGAAGTACTTGCCCAGTTATCATGTTAACAGCATTAGGTGAGGTTAATTACCGTCTAGAGGGGTTTGATCATGGGGCAGATGATTATATTGCCAAGCCTTTTATCGCAGATGAAGTTGTTGCAAGAGTGAGGGCTGTTTTAAGACGTGCTGTAGGTAGTTCTGATTCAGCTACTGGTAAGCAGTATGGGTCTCTAGTGATTGATTGTAAAGCGCATAAAGTGCTTTTGGGTGGAGAAGAGATTGTATTAACGCCAAGAGATTTATCAGTGCTCATGTTTTTAGCTGACCACCCTAATCAAACATTTACCCGGGATCAGCTTATAGATCAAGTTTGGGGATGGGAGTATGAGGGTAGTGATCGTGCTGTAGATTTAGCTATAAAGAGGCTAAGGAAGGCTTTAAAAGAATGGGATGAAGCGGAAGGAGAAATAAAGACACTACGTGGATTGGGGTATCAGCTAAGTGTTCAAAAAAAATAAGCGAATATCCTTACTTCAATATTGGACGAGCCGATATTTACTGACACTTTTTATAGGCTTAGCTATTATATCTTTAATCTCAGCAGCGTGGATTCGACATACAACATTTGAAAATCGATTAGAATTAATGGAGTTTTTAGCAGACGAAACGGTCTATCGTTTAACGGATACAACAAATCCTAATAATGGACCTATAAATGGTATTCCAGGTTTCATAGGGGATCGTCAGCGTTTTAATATGAAAGAGATCGATCCGATTTTGTATGTTGTAGATACAGAGGGAAATATACTGACTAGCAACCGTCCTGTACCACCTGGTAGTGCTAAAAATGTAGCTGGCTTGTTAGATGGAAAAGAAGGTACTAAGGAAATAAAGGATGGACTTGAACCTGAATATGTAGTGAAAAGAAAGATAGAAAATAATCATGAGTTATTGGGCTGGGCCCTGGTGATGGAGAAGAAGGGGAATTTAACAAGAGTTAACCAAGCATATGGACAGCTTGCCATATTAATTGGAGCATTAGCATTATTAGGCTGGATCGCTATTTACTTTCTGTCAAAGCGTTTGGCCCATCCCATTAAACAAGTAGCTGAGGCTGCCAAGCATGTACAGGAAGGCAATTATGCAATTGATTTGCCTCAATATAGTAAGGAAAAGGAAATCTATGAGCTTGTTTCCTCCTTTAAAAATATGGCAAATAAATTAGAACAGCTGGAGAAAACTCGAACGGAATTACTAGCAGGTGTCACCCATGAATTGAAAACACCTGTCACCTCTATAAGTGGTTTATTACAGGCTGTAAGAGATGGTGTTGTAACGGGACAGGATGCTATGGAATTCATTGAAATGGCTATGGTCGAAACGACAAAAATGAAAACAATGGTTGGTGACTTACTTGCCTTTAACCATTTTGCTGTCGATGCTATTCCTGTGCAGATAGAGTCAGTAGATGTTAATCAGCTACTGCGAGAGGCGGTGGCACAGTGGGAAGTCATGCAGGAAGATGAACATGTAAAAGTTCATTTACATTTGTTGGAAAAACCTGTGCTTGTACAGATAGATATTGTTCGTATCCAACAGATCATTACAAACCTATTAACCAATGCTAAACAGGCGATGGACAAAGGAACAATAACCTTGAGGTTGATAGATCATGGCGAGGCTCTGTCAGTGATGGTGAAGGACACAGGACATGGAATCCCTCTAGAGGATCAGTCATTTATTTTTGAGCGCTTTTATAGAGGGGAAAATAAAAAATATACTGTTCGCGGCTTGGGTTTAGGATTACCACTTAGTAAAATGATGGCCCAATCTGTTGGGGGCGATTTGCGATTAATTGAAAGCAATCCCTCTGGAACACATTTTGAATTAGTATTGCAAAAGGCTACTACGCTATAAGAGCGTAGTAGCCTTCTTAGTGTTGGTTTAATCCGTCTCCCAGAAATCTGCTTTGTTTTGTAAAAGAGAGTTGAAGAATTTGTAAAGCTGACATCTGCCTGACACAAAAGCCCTTTATAGTAAACGATGTAGACGGGAAATGAACAAAGGGACGAGCAGCATTAAAGGTTAGTCAGTCTGACACTAATACAAGTAGGGAGAGTGATGAAATGCCAATAGTTACTTCATTTAATCCAAATGGTCGCCAAGAAATAAAACAAGCGATCTCCTATCCAGATTATGCATTATTAAAAGCCAAGCTTCAGCATGTTATGCAGCGTGATCATCATGCTGGCTTAGACGGTAAATATTTAATTCGTAGTACGTACTTCGATAATTTTGCCAATAAAGTGTTAAATGAGAAAAAAGAAGGCTTTATTAATCGAGATAAATATCGAGTACGCATATACGGCAAGTCTAATAATGTTATTAATCTTGAGCGGAAGAGTAAGCGTAACAATGTGACCTTTAAAACAAAATGTTCAATATCTCAAGCTGAGTATGAAAAACTACGTATTGGCGAGATAGCCTGGATGGAGAATGATGACCGAGCGCTAATTCGAGATTTATATCATGAGATGAATTACAACCAGTTGCGACCTACTACGGTAGTGGATTACGAGAGAGAAGCCTATATCTATCCGTTTGGCAATGTGCGTGTGACATTTGATAGTAAGGTGCAATCGAGTCTACGCAACACGGATATGTTTAATCAAAACTTGCCTATGGTCGATGTGCTGGAGCCTAATCTTGTAATTTTAGAGGTAAAGTACGATGGATATCTACCAGACATCATCAAATATTTACTACAGTCAGTGGATACTCGTGCTGAGGCCTATTCAAAATATCAACTTAGTCGTATGTACGGCTAATAATAAAGGAGAATGAACAATGGATACAATTAAATTTAGTGATATTTTTAAATCCAACTTTTTAGAAAAAACAACCTCGTTTTCATTAATCGATTCAATTATTGGTTTAGTAGTAGCGTTTTTTATTGGGCTTTTCATTTATGCTGTTTATAAGAAGACCTTTAATGGAGTCATTTACTCACATTCATTCAATATCTCACTACTTATAATGACAATGGCAACAGCACTAGTGATTATGGGAATCAGTTCAAATGTTCTGCTGTCACTTGGTATGGTTGGTGCCTTATCTATTGTACGTTTCCGTACACCTATTAAGGATCCCATGGATTTAGTCTATATTTTCTGGGCAATTGTTTCAGGTATTTTATGTGGTGCTGGCTTTATTCCATTAGTGATTATTGGTGCTATTTTAATCGGACTTGTATTGCTAATATTCGTTAATAAAATAACGGTAGAAAATCCGTATTTACTAATTGTAAAGTTTGAAGAGGAATTGGCTAATGCTGAAATTGAGCGAATTATTGCTGCGCAAACAAAAAAATTCGCTCTCAAATCGAAATCCATTATGCAACAGAATGAAATCGAAACAACTTATGAAATTCGTGTAAAACAAAATGATGCAAAATTGATGGAAGAACTAACAAAGGTAGCTGGTGTAAAATCAGCCATTATGCTGAGCTATGATGGGAATTTCACAGCGTAATGACCTCATTAACAAATAGAACTACGATGAGAGGTGACGGCTATGATTAAAACACGAATTGTCTATCTATGCATGGTGATTTTACTCCTTCTCTTTGTCGTGATATATGCTGTACTTCCGAATGTAGGCATTGAAACGAAAAATTCTGAGTTCTCCTATGAGAATATAGTATTTAATAAAAATAAAGTAACAACAGTTGATATTGAAATTGCTGAGGAAGATTGGGCTGACATGCTCGAAAATGCTTCTGCTGAAGAATTAAAACAAGCAGATATTACAGTAAACGGCAAGAAAGTTGAGAATGTTGCTATTCGTACAAAGGGCAATCTATCATTACGATCGGTTGTCAATAGTGACTCAGATCGCTATAGCTTAAAAATCGATTTTGATTATTATGATGATACACAAAGCTTGTATGGCTTAAAAAAATTTAATTTAAACAATAATTATAGTGACTCTACATTAATGAGAGAGTATATCTCCTATGAACTGATGGAGCAAATGGGTTTACCAACACCAGCACACTCCTATATGTATGTCACAGTGAATGGTGAGGAGCGTGGTTTGTTCTTAGGGGTAGAAGCTGTTGATGAGACATTCCTGGCTAATAATTACGGCTCTAATGATGGTTTTTTATTTAAGCCAGATGGGACAGGCAGCGATTTAAAATATATAAGCGACGATATCGAAGACTATACAGGTATCGGATTAAAAACAAATGAAGGTAATATTAATCAATCCAAATTAGTTGAAATGCTAGACGCAATTAATAATGGTGGAGACATAGAAAAGTATATCGATGTGGATGAAATGTTACGTTATTTTGCCGTCAACACAGCACTTGTGAATTTAGATAGTTATCAAGGGAATATGAAACATAACTATTATTTATATGAACAGAACGGTGTGTTTTCTATTATTCCTTGGGATTACAACATGTCCTTTGGTGGCTTTGGGGCTGGAGGCGGTAGAATAGCAGGAGGAAACGGTGAAAATCAAGCTGACGTTACTACTAATATGGAAAAACCAGTGGCACAAAACAATGGACAACCCGATCAAACTGGCGATGGGGGTATGCAGCAACAACGAGGTGGCGGCGTTGACATGGGAATGGGCATGTCGGGCAATCTAATAAATGATAGTGCTATTAATTTTAGTGTGACAACACCTGTTTCTGGCACAACATTAGAGGAGCGGCCACTCTTGAAGGCATTGCTTTCGAATGATGAATATCGTGACAAATATGAAGGTTATTTAGAAGAACTAGCGACAACTTATTTAACAGAAGAGTATGTGCAATCCATTACTAAAAAGTTAGCTGTCTTATTAACTACTTATGTGGAGGCGGATCCAACCAAATTCTCTACTACGGAGCAGTTTTTAGAAGCAGTTGAAGGTGAAAATAGCTTGCCGGAATTTGCCAAACAGCGCTCAGAATCTATATTAAAGCAACTGTCTGGGGAGCTTGTTGTGGAAGCATCTACGTCTTCTCAGGGCAATATGGGTATGCCAATACCAAGTGAAAATGGTGAAATGGATTGGATGCCAGATGATTTTGATCCAAGTCAGCTACCAGAGGACTTTGATCCATCAAAGAGCCCACCTTTTAATAGAGAGGGCGAGGGTCCGAGAAATGGACAAAATGGAGAACAAATGCAACCTCCTGATGGAAATGGAGCCCCAATGGGAATGCCTGGTGCGAATAGTGAAGCTGCGAATCACGAGCCTGTTATTGATAAAAATACAATGTTTACAGCCATTACATGCCTAGTGCTACTCCTTCTTGCACTTCTCTTTGTTGTTAAATTTAAACGTAGAGGTCGTTAGAAAATAACCATATCCAATATCTTTGGGTATGGTTTTTGCTTTTTATCGTGTTAAAATAAAGCATTCTTTTCTGAGGAGTCCTTTCATATGAATGAACAGCAATTTGATAAACATTTGCATATAAACACGGTGGGAGAGCAATATGGCTTTCCTAAGCTTGCACACTATCATCGTTATGAGCCAACACCCTACAGAGGATTGGAGCAATTATTCGCTGCGTATCAGATGCCTGACAATCCAGTATTTATTGATATGGGGTGCGGGAAAGGGCGAGTTCCTATTTATGTGCACCATAAGTTCCATATACCAACCATTGGGATAGAAATGGATGCAGGGTTTTATACGGAGGCTGAAGAAAATAAACGTAGTTATCTTCAAAAAATGAGAGCACATGCCCCTATTAAGTTTATTCATACAATAGCCGAATCATATGAAATAAAGTCACGTGATAATGTGTTTTTCTTTTTTAATCCTTTTTCAATCCATATTTTTCGCACAGTCATTCACAATATTTGGAAATCCTATGAGCAGCGAATGCGAGATATTCATATAATTTTATATTATCCGCCTTACGATTATTTACAATTTTTACATCATGGAACACCATTTGAGTTGCTTCATGAAGTGCATTTAGAAAATGAAACAAATATTAATGAGCGCCTTTGTGTCTTTGAATTAAAAAAAGCTTAGAGTATGGGGAAACCCACTCTAAGCTTTTTCTTGTTAGCAGTACAGATATTAGCAATTAGTTATTCGTATTCTTTTGATTATTTTCAGGGAAATAATTGTAATAGAGGAAGATGTTCTATAAATCAAGCAGACTTTATGTTGAAAAAACAATTTCATCTGATAGTTTTGTACTAGTCTATAGTTTGAATTAAAAGATAATTCATAAATAACTAATTATACTGAAAAATCGCTCTAGACTAAATATAAAGAATGTTTTACAATGAAAAAGGCTTATATGAATAATATTTTCTTTTGTTTTTAGATAGTTATAAATAATTATTTTGGCTATTGAGTAAATGAATTTAATTGTTTATAATTATCAGAAATATCTAATATTTGAGAAATTTTCAGGGGGAATTTAATTATGAGAGAGAGCAAAAAGCTTAAGAAGTTCGGTTCACTTTTAGTAGCATCTTCATTACTTGCTGGTGTTCTTGCTGGTTGCGGTAACGGAGACGATTCAAGTTCTGGCGGAGGCTCATCATCAGGCGGAGGTTCATCTGATGGCGATACAATTAAAATCGGTGCCAACTTAGAGCTTTCAGGGAATGTAGCATCTTATGGTTCCTCTATTGGGCTAGGTGCAGAACTGGCTGTAAAAGAAATTAATGATGCTGGCGGTATTGATGGTAAGAAAATTGAACTGATTAAAGTAGATAATAAATCAGAGAACTCTGAAGCAACTTCAGCTGCTATTAAACTAGCAACGCAGGATAAAGTAGTAGCAATGCTAGCACCTGCAACTTCAGGTAATACAGTAGCTACTGTTCAAATTGCAAATGATAATAAAATTCCTATTGTTACGGGTTCTGGTACAGCACCGAATATCACGGTAAATGAGGATGGCAGTGTTAATGAATATGCTTTCCGTACATGCTTTATTGACCCATTCCAGGGGATTGTAGCAGCTAATTTTGCTTCAGGTGAGCTAGATGCGAAAAATGTAGCTATTTTTGCAGATAATGCATCAGACTATGCAAAAGGTTTAGCAAAATCCTTTAAAGAAACGATTACGAAGAGTGGCGGAAAAGTTGTAAAAGAAGAAGCTTATGTAGCGAAGGATACAGATTTCCGTACACAATTAACAAATATTAAAGCCGCAAATCCAGACTTTATTTTTATCCCTGGATATTATGAAGAAGTTGGTTTGATTGTTAAACAAGCACGTGAAATGGGCATTGATGTACCTCTGATGGGTGCTGATGGTTGGGATTCTCCAACATTAATTGAATTAGCTGGCGCGGATGCATTGAATAACACATTCATCACAAACCACTATTCTGCTGAAGACCCAGATCAAAAAATTCAAGATTTTGTAAAGGCATTTAAAGCGGCAAATGGTGACAAAGCGCCTGACGCATTCAACGCACTTGGTTATGACACAATTTACTACATTGCTGATGCAATTAAACGTGCAGGCTCTACAGATGGGGAAGCAATTAAAAATGAATTAGCTGCAACAAAAGATCTTTCTTTAGTAACAGGTACTTTCTCAGTTGACGAAAATCATAACCCAATTAAAACAGCAACAGTTCTTGAATTTAAAGACGGTAAACAAGTGTTCAACTCTAAAGTTAATCCTTAATGTTTTGTAAGCAAGGGGGAGGCGGGTAAACACGCCTTCCTTTTTTGTGTGTTAGATAACTAGAATCGTAGAGCAAAACATAACTTTTAGTATCGACCTATGTACTTATTTTTCAATTTTCGGAAAATTTAAAGGAGTGAATGCGCATGGAATGGATACAGCAACTTGTGAACGGTATTTCACTTGGAAGTATCTACGCGTTAATAGCGTTAGGGTATACGATGGTATACGGTATTATCAAGCTGATTAACTTTGCTCATGGTGATGTCTTCATGATTGGGTCATTTATTGGCTTTTACGCTATTGCTAAATGGGAGCTTGGTTTCTTCCCAGCATTATTATTGGCGATGTTAGTTTGTGCAATTTTTGGTGTATTAATTGAACGTATTGCCTATAAACGTTTACGAAATGCGACACGTATCGCAGCTTTAATTACAGCGATAGGTGTATCGCTATTAATTGAATATACAACAATTTTCTTCAGAGGTGCACAACCAGCAGCATATCCTGAAGTTTTCAAAAATAAATCATTAGATATTTTTGGCGTTCAAATCAGCAGTACTTCCATCTTAATTTTATCAGTCGCAGTTGTACTGATGATTCTTTTACAATTCATCGTACATAAAACAAAAATCGGTAAAGCGATGCGTGCCGTTTCCCACGATGCAGATGCAGCTCGCTTAATGGGTATTAACGTTGACAATACAATCTCTGCAACGTTTGCGATTGGTTCAGCTTTAGCTGGTGCAGCAGGTGTTATCTTTGGGGTTTATTATACAAAAATTGACCCGTTAATGGGGGTTATTCCTGGGGTTAAAGCATTTATCGCAGCTGTTCTTGGTGGTATTGGTATCATCCCTGGCGCTATGGTTGGTGGTATGTTACTAGGTGTTGTAGAGTCCTTAGTAAGTGCACTTGGCTTCTCGTTATGGCGTGATGCAGCGGCATTCGTTATTTTAATTTTAATCTTAATCTTCAGACCATCGGGTATCTTTGGTAAAAACGCCCGTGAGAAAGTGTAGGTGAGCGGTTTTATGAAAAAGTCTAAAGTTTTCTGGGGCTATGCCGTAATAGCGCTAGTCATCTATGCAGTTGTACAATTGTTGATTACAACAGAAGTAATTGATTTGTACTATAAAAATATGTTGATCACAATGTGTATTAACATCATGTTGGCTGTCAGCTTGCATATTGTTATTGGTGTTACTGGACAGTTTTCAATTGGGCATGCTGGGTTCCTTGCAGTTGGAGCATATGTATCCGCTATTATTACAACAAAGTTAATGTTACCATTCCCATTGGCCATCTTATTAGGGGCTGCTGCAGCAGCAGTTGCTGGTTTAATCGTAGGGATTCCAACGCTTCGTTTAAAAGGGGATTACTTAGCGATTGCTACACTTGGATTTGCAGAGATCATTCGTATTATCTTTTTAAATACGGATTATGTTGGTGGCGCAGCAGGGATGCAGGTTAAATATTTATCGAACTGGACATACGCATTCTTTGGCGTAGTGTTAACGATTCTAGTTATCTCAAACTTTACAAATTCTCGTCATGGGCGTGCGTGTATTTCCATTCGAGAAGATGAAATAGCAGCAGATGCGATGGGTATTAACACAACTTACTATAAAGTTGTTGCATTTGCGATTGGGTCTTTCTTCGCAGGTCTAGCAGGAGCCATTTTTGCACATAACTTTTACATTATTCAACCGACAACATTCGGTTTCTTAAAATCATTTGATATTTTAATTTACGTTGTACTTGGTGGTTTAGGAAGTCTTTCTGGTTCAGTGATTGCTGCGATTTTCCTAACAGTCGTGTCTACTTATCTAGCAAACTTCCCAGAAACGCGTATGATTATTTACAGTTTAGTATTAATTATCGTGATGCTTTATCGTCCAACAGGCTTAATGGGAACGAAAGAGATAACACAATTATTTAAGTTTGGTAAAAAGGGAGGTACGAAATAATGACTGGAAACCTTCTTATCAATGTTGAAAATATGGGTATTCAATTCGGTGGTTTAAAGGCAGTACAGGGTGTTAATATGTACCTTAACCAAGGCGAGTTGGTAGGACTTATTGGGCCAAACGGAGCTGGAAAAACAACTAGCTTTAATATGTTAACAGGGGTATATACACCTACGGAAGGTACAATTACTTTTAATGGTCTGAAATTGAATGGACTTGCACCCTATCAGGTTACACAGAAAGGGATCAGCCGTACGTTCCAAAATATTCGATTATTTAAAGAGCTATCTGTTCTTGACAATGTAAAGGTAGCCAATCATTCACTTGCAAAGCATTCTATGTGGGCTTCTATTTTTCGTTTACCTACGCATTTCAAAGGTGAGGCCGAAATGGAGCAACAGTCCATTGAGTTCTTAAAAATCTTTGGCTTAGATGTCTATAAAGATGAGCTAGCTAAGAATTTGCCATACGGGATGCAACGTCGTTTAGAGATTGCTCGTGCGTTAGCAGCAAATCCCAAACTGCTTCTATTGGATGAACCAGCAGCAGGGATGAACCCACAAGAAACTCACGATTTAATGGAGCTAATTGCATTTATTCGTAAAGAGTTCGGTTTAACAATATTGCTGATTGAGCATGATATGAGCTTAGTTATGGGTATTTGTGAGCGCATTTACGTACTTGATCACGGACAATTAATCGCTGACGGGACACCAGAAGAAATTCGCAACAATCCAAAGGTAATAGAAGCATATCTTGGAGAGGAGGTTATCGGCTAATGCTAAAAGTACAAAATATCGATGTTTTTTATGGCAATATCCAAGCATTAAAGGGCCTCTCTTTAGAAGTAAACGAGGGTGAAATTGTAACGTTAATCGGTGCAAATGGTGCTGGAAAAAGTACGCTCTTAAAGACATTGTCAGGTTTATTAAAGCCAAAAGGTGGCATTATCGAATACGAAGGCTTTTCGATAGCTGGGAAAGCGGCACAGACTATTGTTAAATCAGGGATTTCTCACGTTCCAGAAGGACGCCGTGTTTTTGCCAATATGTCAGTTGAGGAAAACTTAGAGCTTGGTGCGTATCTGCGTAATGATAAAGCAGGTATTAAGAAAGATATGGATCATGTTTTCGAGTTATTTCCACGATTATTAGAGCGCCGAAAACAGCAGTCAGGTACATTGTCTGGTGGGGAACAGCAGATGCTGGCGATGGGGCGCGCCTTAATGGCAAAACCAAAACTGTTATTAATGGATGAACCTTCGATGGGTCTTGCACCGTTGATGGTGAAAAATATCTTCAATATTATTGAGCAGGTTAATAAAGAAGGAACAACCGTATTACTTGTAGAGCAAAATGCTAATATGGCATTATCTGTCGCTAACCGTGCATATGTACTTGAAACAGGGCGTATTGTTTTATCTGGTTCAGCAAAAGAGCTACAAGAGAGTGAGCAAGTAAAGGCAGCTTATTTAGGCGGATTATAAAAATGGTAGGACATCTCATGTTGAGATGTCCTTTTTGGCTTGTATGTTGAAAGAAAATCAGAGGTAGCATTTCCACTTTACTTTTTGGTAAGGTTGAAAAAAGGAGTGATGCTTTTTGAAGTATTCAGCACAATATTTTATTGAACATTTAAAGTTAGCCGAACATCCTGAAGGGGGCTATTACATTTCATCGTTTCGTGCATCAGACGATATAGCAGTGAGAGATGTACAGAGACCGATTTATACTAGTATATATTTCCTTCTGCGCTCACAGGATATTTCACATTTACATCGTCTACAATCGGACGAGCTATGGTATTATCACGCTGGAAGCCCACTAACAGTTCATATGATTTTCCCAGATGGGACATATGAAGCGAAGAAGCTTGGCTTGAATATAGAAGCGGGGGAAGTCCCTCAGCTTGCAGTACCAAAGCATACAATTTTCGGCTCGTCGGTGGAGGAATCTGAGACGTTTAGTTTAGTCGGATGTATGGTGGCGCCAGGCTTTGACTTTGAGGACTTTGAATTGTTCACACAGGAAGAGCTTTTAGTAGATTATCCTCAGCACAAGGAAGTTATTTATAAAATGGCCTACAAAACAATTGAATAGAAAAACAGCCGTCTCAATTATTTTGAGACGGCATGATTCGTTCACCACAGTATTTCTTCAGGATAATTAAGTTGAATTTGAATATCATGTAATGCTTGTTTCGTTGCCATAGCTGCTTCCATCAGGTGGGATTTTAATGCTACATATTCATGGTCCTCTACCATTAATCGCACAGCAAATGCAGCTAAATGTGCCTGACGTTCCTCTTTACTTAATTCAATATACTCTAGATTTAAAACATCAACGTATTGTGTTGCAAAACGGAAAGTTAAGGGGTTTTTAGCATGTAACATTCTTAAAAACACAACATAATCTTCGTCACTTACCTCCTGCTCTAAACATTCAGCAATAGCCGCTTGAAATTTACGTATAATAGCTATCTCATGATTCCATATAGAAGCATTGTTTAATTTTTGGTGCAGTTCAATAAAATCATTTAATGCGATTGCACTAAAGATAATTTCTGGCCAAAGAATTTCTGTTGAAAAATAGACATTCTTATTTGGAAAGATGAGTTCATGTTGTGTTAGAACACTCTTATTAAGTCCATTACTAACAAACTCTAGGTGATGCTCACCAAGCATAGCATGTCTTAGTTTATAGCAAACGCTTAAAATACGTAGTCGAGGACCCTGATAATCATAGTATTTATTTTCGTCACCAGTTACTTTATAAATAGCATTAATTAGTTCATCTAAATCCCAATAATCCGCGCTAATTCGTACCCCTGTTAGTTGTTCTGTGCTTTGAATGGATATCATAGTCCTCGTCCCTCCCTTTGGATGTATCTATTTTGGTGTGTAATTGAGTAGTTTGAATAGTTCTGTTCGTTCCTTCTCCGTTAAATCACGCCATTGCCCTACCTTTAAATTACCAAGCTTAATATTCATAATACGAATGCGTTGTAGACGCTTAACGGAATACCCTAGTGCTGAGCACATTCGACGAATTTGGCGGTTTAAGCCTTGCTCTAAAATGATTTTAAATACTTTATCTGAAATCTTTTCCACATGGCATGGTAAGGTTGTTGTATCTAAAATATCAACACCTGCACCCATTTTTTGGATGAATTGCGCAGTTATAGGCTTATCAACTTGAACAATGTATTCTTTTTCATGATGATTTTCAGCACGTAGAATTTTATTGACGATATCACCATCATTCGTTAATAATAATAGCCCCTCTGATTCCTTATCAAGACGCCCGATATGAAAAATACGTAGAGGATGATTGACAAAATCAACAACATTGCCTTTTATATGACGCTCTGTCGTACTTGTAATGCCGACAGGTTTATTTAGAGCAATGTAAACAAGCTGTTGTTCTTTCTTTACCTCTTTTCCATCCACGCAAACAATGTCTCCTGTTTCAACTTGACTACCAACCGTTGCCAGTTCTCCGTTAATTGTTACCTTTCCTTCTGCTATCCATTTATCAGCACCACGACGAGATATGATGCCTGTTTCACTTAAATATTTATTAATACGCATATTGTTCTCCTATATTTTATATTATTTTTAAGTATACCTTAACGTCGCACATACAGTGAATGCTAGAAGCTTTTCTAGCAAAAATAAATTAGTTGGAAAAGTTTTTGAAAAAGTTGAAATTATTTTATGTTTCTGACAATATATTAGGTGAGAGGGTTTCTATGAAAATATTGTTATTCCGATATAAAATAACGTTTTTTGTAGATAGTTCTCATTAAATTGTGTAAAGGGGAGAAGTAAAATGGTTTATGCATTTCCAAACACTGAAGGATCGGTAGTTCAATTCAAAGAGAAATATGATAATTATATCGGTGGCGAATGGACACCCCCAGTGAAGGGTCAATACTTTGATAACGTTACTCCTGTTACTGGACAAGTTTTTACACAAATAGCACGTTCCACAGCTGAGGATATTGAACATGCATTAGATGCGGCACATGCTGCTAAGGATGCATGGGGTAAAACATCACCAACAGAACGCGCAAACATTTTACTTAAAATTGCGGACCGTATCGAGCAAAATTTAGAAAAGCTAGCCGTTGCTGAAACATGGGATAACGGTAAAGCGGTACGCGAAACATTAAATGCAGACATCCCTCTTGCAATTGATCATTTTCGTTATTTTGCTGGGGTATTACGTGCTCAAGAGGGCTCAGTAAGCCAAATAGATAACGATACAGTTGCTTATCATTTCCACGAGCCAATTGGCGTAGTTGGCCAAATTATACCTTGGAACTTCCCGTTATTAATGGCTGTATGGAAGCTTGCGCCAGCACTTGCAGCTGGAAACTGTGTCGTATTAAAACCTGCAGAACAAACACCAGCATCTATTATGGTGCTTTTAGAATTAATAGAAGATTTACTACCACCAGGTGTCATTAATGTTGTAAATGGATTTGGCTTAGAAGCAGGGAAACCGCTTGCATCAAATCCACGCATTGGTAAGATTGCCTTTACAGGTGAGACAACAACAGGGCGTTTAATTATGCAATATGCTTCTCAAAATCTTATTCCAGTAACATTAGAACTGGGTGGTAAGTCGCCAAACATTTTCTTTGAAGATATTATGGATAAAGATGATGCCTTTTTAGATAAAGCTGTTGAAGGCTTTGTGCTATTCGCTCTAAATCAAGGGGAAGTATGTACTTGTCCTTCCCGTGCACTGATTCAGGAATCAATTTACGATAAATTTATGGAGCGCGTATTACAGCGAGTAGAAGCCATTAAAGTTGGCAACCCACTTGATCCAAACACAATGATGGGTGCACAGGCATCTAGTGAACAAATGGAAAAAATTCTTTCTTATTTAGATATTGGTAAGCAAGAAGGTGCAGAATGTCTAATTGGAGGAGACAAAAATAATGTAGGTGAAGGCTTCGAAAATGGCTACTACATTAAACCAACTGTTTTCAAAGGACATAATAAAATGCGTATATTCCAAGAAGAAATTTTTGGACCAGTAGTTGCTGTCACGACATTTAAAACGAAAGAGGAAGCATTGGAAATTGCGAATGATACATTATATGGTTTAGGATCAGGTGTTTGGACGAGAGATATAAATACGGCATATCGCTTCGGTCGTGAAATTCAAGCTGGTCGTGTTTGGACAAACTGTTACCACGCATATCCTGCACATGCTGCATTCGGTGGCTACAAAATGTCGGGTGTTGGTCGTGAAAATCATAAAATGATGTTAGCGCATTACCAACAAACGAAAAACTTATTAGTTAGCTATAGCGAAAACAAACTTGGTTTCTTCTAATTCGTAGGGAGGTGCATGAGCGTGGTTGAACGTGTACTAGCTACGGAAGAAGCGCTAGCACTAATCGATCTATTAAAAGAGAAACATGGGCCCGTTATGTTTCATCAATCAGGCGGATGCTGTGATGGCTCCTCACCAATGTGTTATCCAGAAGGGGATTTGCTAATAGGAGATCAGGATGTGTGCCTTGGTGTAGTAGGTGGTGCCCCTTTCTATATGCACAAAAATCAATATGATTACTGGAAGCATACACAAATCATATTGGATGTGGTGGACGGCAGAGGCGGCATGTTTTCACTCGAGGGCGTAGAAGGAAAACGTTTCCTAACAAGGTCAAGAGCCTTCAACTCTGAAGAACTGCAAGAGCTAGGGTTAATTTAACAAGTTATCTGTACAGCGGCAAAGTTTTTCTGCCGCTGTTTTTTTATCTGGAAGTAGAAAAGTTATTGTATGGAAAGGGAGGCTTTAGGACACATGACTCTTTTCTTATAGAAATGATGAATATTGATTTTGGGCGTTCAAGTGTTTTGATATTAATTTTTATGGAAAAGAGTATGTAAAGCGATATTATTGGATGAATTTTTTAGGAAAAGGAATAGATTTAATCGATCCTTTAAGGTCATGGTAAATAATAGTTTCTTTGTGGTTTTTGCTAACATCGGCCATACCTCCTTTATAGGTTGTTAATATTTTCTATTAAATCAAATAAAGTAAGTAACATACATTAAATTATGTTTACTTTTTATGTTAATTGTTACAAAGAGGGTGAATCTTTCTCACATTATGTTACGTAAAACGGGTAAAGGAGTGTGATAAATATGGATTATGTGATGATTGAAAATGAATTTGCCAATACAGTAGAGGAGGTATCAAAGGCTGCAGGCTGGACGGTGGACCGTAAAATTGTGTTAGCTATTGCTAGTACATTTGTAGCCTCAGGAAAAACTTTTGATGCAACGAAGTATAAAAATGTTTTACAAGAGATGAAGAAGCAATCTTCATGGCTGTCTCCTTTACGGACAACCGTTGGATATAGTATTGCTGCCAACCTCATGGAGCAAGATGATGCAGAAAAGGCAGTGAAGAATTTAATTACAAATGTGAGCATCTTAAAGGAAGCGAAATTCAGAAGCGGCAATTTTAGCTATATTGGAGCACAATTCTTGACGGAGGATGAACAGGATAAAAAGACGCATGCACAGGTGGCAAGAGCCTTATTTGATGCTATACGTAAACATCATCCATTTTTAACCTCATATGAGGACATTCCTTATGCCATATTATTAAGCAGTCCATCTGATGATGTTGAATTGCGCGCGGATACCATGAATCGATACTATAAAGAACTAAGAACATATAATTTTAATGCTGGCAATGAGCTCCAATGGCTTTCACAGGTATTAACATTTTTATCACCCAAATTTGATGGTCAGCTAGTACCCGATGTTGTAACCCTTCGTGATGGGCTCAAAAAGCAAAACGTTAAAGTCAAGGCTATGCATTATCCTTTACTTGGCTTTTTAGCCATACTTAATCTGGATAAAGCACAACTTCAAGGGTTGATTGATTTATACCATGAATTAAAAGACATGAAGTTATTAAAGTGGCATCGTGAATTTGTGCTCTTTATGGCTGTACAATTTGCTATTTATGATATGGCAAAGGTACAAAAGTCTTTGTCCATGACCATTATGTCTTCTATTGAGCTATTAATCCAAGCACAGCAAGCAGCAATGATTGCAGCGGTTAGTGCAGCTGCCATTGCGTCTAGTTCAAGTTCTTCGTGATAGAATAAAGAAGAACATGATTATTTGGAGGTGCATTTGAAGGATGAAGGATACAAAACTTTGGATTAATGGTCAGTGGCATGATGCAGAGGAAAGCTATGAGCTAGCTTCTCCATATAGCGGTGAGGTTATTGCTCATGTAGCTAAAGCATCTATTCAAGATGTAGAGAAAGCTATCGAAGGTGCGCAGCAGGCATTCCAATCGTTTAAAAAGACAACAGCCTACGAACGTGCCGAAATATTATATAAAGTCGTTGATATAATGCGACAAAGAAAAGAAGAACTTGCAGAGATTTTAGCCTTAGAGGCTGGAAAACCTATTGTTGCAGGTTTAGCTGAAATTGACCGTACAATCGCAACCTATCAATTTGCAGCTGAAGGAGCTAAACAGGCAAAAGGTGAGACGGTTCCAATGGATGCAGCCCCTGGAGCAGGAGATCGAATAGGCTGGACAAAAAGAGAACCTTTAGGTGTAATATCAGCCATTACGCCATTTAATTTTCCGTTCAATTTAGTGGCACACAAGTTAGGCCCAGCGTTTGCAGTGGGCAATACAGTTGTATTAAAGCCAGCAACACAAACGCCACTAAGTGCTATCGTTATGGCAGAAATTTTCCGAGATGCAGGATTACCCGATGGGGCATTACAAATTGTGACAGGAAGTGGGGGTGAGCTTAGTGATACGCTTGTCACACATCCATATGTCAAAAAAGTAACCTTTACAGGTAGTGGTAAGGTTGGTTTGAAGATTAAAGAAAAAGTAGGCTTACGTAAAGTAACTTTAGAGCTGGGTTCTAATGCTGCAGTAATTGTCGAACCATCTACGCCAATAAATAAAATTATCAGTCGTTGTGTAAGCGGTGCTTTTAACTTTGCTGGACAAGTATGCATTTCGTTACAACGTATATATGTGCATTCCTCTATTATTGATGAATTTACTAAAGCATTTGTTGCAGAAACAGAAAAGCTTATAGTAGGAGATCCATTAGAGAAGACAACAGATGTTAGTGCCATGATAAATCCAAATGAAGTGGAACGTATTAGGGAATGGATTGAGGAGGCACAAGAACAGGGGGCTATGATTGCAACTGGAGGCGTATTTACTGAACGTACTTTAACGCCAACAGTTATGACGAATGTGTCAGCTGATATGAAAATTGTTTGTCAGGAAACATTCGCACCAATCGTCTCAATTGTTTCATATGAAACATTAGACGACGCAATTCGACTTGTAAATGAGTCGGACCTTGGCCTAAATGCAGGTATTTACACGAATATATTGTCAGATGCTTTATATGCAGCAGATGAATTACAGGCTGGTGCTGTCATTATTAATGATATTCCGACATTCCGAGTAGATAACATGCCATATGGTGGAGTAAAGATGAGTGGTTATGGACGTGAAGGAATTAAGTGGGCTATAGAAGAAATGACTGATATGAAATTTATTTCGATGAAAAAATCGTTCTAAATTTGCATCAGCTCTTTTTCTGCGATACGATGACGAAAGAACAACATGAGAAGGGAAGTTGCAAGAATTATGCCAAACAACGCTGTACCCATGAGCCAATCACGTACGGTTCAATCGCGTCTCGTATTACCCCCAGACACAAATAATCACAATTCTATTTTCGGTGGAAGAGTGTTAGCTTATATTGATGAAATTGCTGCTATTACAGCAATGAAACATGCGAAAGGCCTTGTAGTGACAGCTTCTATTGACTCGGTTGATTTTTTATCCGCTGCACATGTAGGAGATATTCTTGAAATCGAGAGTATTGTTTCGTCTACAGGACGTTCTTCAATGGAGGTTTATGTTCGCGTTGTTTCTCGCAATATTGAGACTGGCGAGGAAAAATTAACGACAGAATCATTTGTCACAATGGTTGCAGTAAATGAGGAAGGGAAACCCGTACCAGTTCCCTCAATCTATCCTGAAACAGATGAAGAGAAGCGTTTATTTGAAACTGGGCCAGCAAGACGAGAGCACCGTAAACAAAAACGTGCATTGCCGCATTAAGGAAAAAGGGAACTCCAAATGAGTTCCCTTTTTTATTTTACATATTTAGTTCATTGACAACATTAATGAGCGAGTCGGAAGAAGAAGAGACTAGTGTAGCACCTTGCGATAATTCAGTGATTAAATTAGATATAGCTGAAATATCTCTAGATGTATTTACGTATTGCTGCTGAATGCCAGAAACTGCATCAGCAATATCATTAAATGACTTGGATAAACTTTCTTGTGTATTGACACTATGTTGAATTTTTTGATCAACATTAGTAACTGAATTAGCCATAGTCGTAATATTACTTTCTGTTTCCTTAATAAGGTGAGAAACATTTTGGACGGCATTTTTTGTTTCCTCCGCAAGTTTACGAACTTCCTCAGCCACTACTGCAAAACCTTTCCCATGTTCTCCAGCTCGTGCAGCCTCAATAGAAGCATTTAATGCTAATAAATTGGTTTGATCAGCAATGCCTGTAACTAGCCCAACGATTTCAGAAATTTTTTGAGAAGAGGTACGTAGTTGGTTCATCGTTACCTCAAGACCATTGACACTTTGCAAAATAACTTGGATTAAATCATTTTGTTCTTTCAATTGCTGTTGGCCTCGTCTTGATTTTTCTTGTGTATCTGCTACGAAGTTCAATCCTTGCTTGGTTGCTACAGCAATATCATCTGTTTGTGAGGAAATCACTAATAATGATGCGGCTGTTTCTTCACTAATGGCATTAAGCTCTTCTGCAGTACTTTGGATCGTCGTTACAAGGGAATTTTTTGTTGCATCTGCTGCTGAGCGAATACGTTCTTCCTCTTTTTCATATGCCTCAATCACGAGTTGTTGCTCAAAATTAATGATTTTACAAAAAGCGTTTATAGCACGAATAGCATCTGTTTTAGAAATATCCACCTCGTTCACAAAGTTTGCAAAAGTAGTAGTGAGTGACTGGAATGAGGCAATATACCACTTTGACTGCAAGCCAATTCGAACGTGAGCCTCAGCAATGGCTTTTCGTTCAGCAATGTAGGCATCATTAATATGACTTTCAAAAATGTCACTTAAATGTTTATGTAACGTGATTTTCAAACGATCAATATGAGATGTTCTATTAATAATATCAAGTAAATCTTGGCTCAAACTAATGGCTGCATAAAATTTCTCCACCATTTCAGGAATTAGGTCTTTAGCTAAAGGCTGTAGCTGCTTAATGATAGCTAAATCCTCAAGTGTTAAATTTAAAAGTTGTAATTGTTTTTGAAGATTGGGGTGGTTCAATACATCTAACTGTACACCGCTCTTAAAATTTTCAGGTGTTAATGTAATTGCGTAGCTAGAACTACTATTTTTTGAAAACCAACTCATTATTATTTGCTCCATTCTTAATATCCATAATAAATTGTAAGTAAATAAGCACTTTTGAAATTTGTTAGGTTTGTATATTTAATAAATAAATGGGATTAAATTTATTTTACTATTATTTGCTGAATATTTGGTTAAAAAATTGGATATTTCTTTATTTTTTTACTTTATTGTTAGTCCAAATGGTGAAGCGATGTAAATTTGAATTTAAAATAGGAAACCTGTAAAATACGAACTGTTTAGCAATCTAAAAATCGTACGAAAATAAAAAATGGAAGGAGGGGTGGTATGGAGAAAAAACGTTTTAAATTTGTTATTCCTGTCATGGTGATTGTTGCCATTGGTTCTGTTTATATGCTACGAAACTACCATGCTGAGGTACCAGATGTTGAGCAATTATTAATTACCATATGTGCAGCTTTGGGATCAGGGGTATTAGCCTACTTTTTATTTCCACAGCAGGGTGATAATAAGATTGATGACAGAGGACCGTATTAATAGATTAAAAAAACTGCTCGTTTTCATTAAAACGAGCAGTCTTTTTATGGTTTAAACAGTTTAAACCAGCCTTTATGTTTAAAGACAGCCAACATAAAGATAACGATAATTATCATAATCCCAAGTACAATAAAATAGCTGTATTGCCCATGTAGCTCAGGCATGTTATCGAAATTCATCCCATACACACCAGCAATGAAGGTAAGTGGTATAAAGATAGTTGATACAATTGTTAAAGTCATCATAATGCCATTCATTCGGCTAGAACTCATAGCCATATAACTATCCCGCATGTCTGCTGTAAGCTCTCGATTAGATTCAACCATCTCTGTTAGCTTAAGTAGATGGTCGTAGATATCTCCAAAATAAGCTCTCTCCGACTTTTTTAGTGAGAAACGGTAAGAATTGAGAATGCGATATAAAAGATCACGCATTGGTAAAATAGTACGTCTTAAGTCAAGCAAGTCACTACGGAACTCGAAGACAATTTTCATGGCATTTACATTACTTTGGTATGTAAGTTCACCTTCTAAAGCATTTAGATGATCTTCAATTTTGTAAACGAGTGGAAAATAACTGTCAACAATTTTATCGATAGTTTGATACGTTAGGTATACAGTACCTCGCTCCCAATTCTTCGGTTGGTTTTCCAGCATCTTTTGCACCTTCTCTATCTCAGGGACAGGATTTTTATGGAAGGTTATAATGAATTTATTGGAGGCAAAAATATTAACCTCCTCCGCAGCTAACGTCTCTTCGTTTACCCGATGAATGACAAAGAAATGAAAATCATCATAAAAATCGAGCTTAGGACGCTGCAACCTCATTAAGCAATCTTCAATAGCGAGAGGGTGAAAGTGGAAAAATGTATCCAACAATGATTCCTCCTCGGCTGTAGGACAATTAAAATCAACCCAATACCATTCAAATTCTTGCTGATGTATCTCTTCTAATGGAAAATCCTTTAACAATTGTTGTTGCTTTGTAATGCCAATGGTGCTTATCACGGTTTTCACCTCAAATTATTTACTACAAAATAGTTAGCGCTCCTCTTTAAAGCATACCCAACCACCGAACAAAGTAGTGGCAAAAAATCTAGAAGGTTTAGTAAAACCCGCACTTTGTAAAAGTATTAAAATTTCTTCTTCACTCATAAAAGAAAGGGAACGAATGGATTTTTCCATCTCTGCTACATCGGATAAAGAAAGTCTAGTATGCTGTAGCCAATAAGAACGCCATAAATCAAATTGTAGTTCTGTTTCTAAAGAGCCTAGCTGACCATATTTTGAAACAAGGACAAATGGTGCTCCAGGTTTCAAATGTCTTGCTATTTCTGTTATTGTTTCGAGCTTTTCTTTATAATCATGAATAAAATGCAAGACGAGAACACAACTTGCCGCATCATACTGAGTAGAGGGCAGCGAAGCATCAAGTATTGTAGCCTGATGGAATGACATATCATTAGGAAGAGTGAGTAAACGCTCTTTAGCTATAGTAAGCATGGATTCTGATGGATCAATGCCAGTGAATGACCAGTGAGGTCTTCCTTCTGCAAGCTGTATAATTTCATTGCCACTTCCTGCTCCCACGACTAGCATGTTAGCATTTTCTGATAGCCTAGAATGATAAAAAGTTTGTATTAAACGTAGCATGGCATCATAACTAGGCAATGTACGGCGAATACCCTTTTCATATTCATTTGCTAATGTGTTGTTAAATTCCAACGCTCCTCACAGCCTTTCAAAAAAATTTTAAAAAATCTTTCTTAATGTGAAACTATTACGGGTATAGTTCCGTAAATAGTAGTACATAAAACATAGAATAAAGTTCAAAGAAAGGGTTGATATATATGGAGACTAAATGGTCTAAAGTAATCATACACGCAAGTGCATTTTTTGCGCCATGGTTAGTGCCCATTATTTTCTTTTTAATTAGTTCGGATGAGGAAGTAAAGGCAATTTCTATTCAAGCACTGCTATTCCAAATTGTCATGGGTGTTTTAATTGCTATCTCTGTTGGTTTAAGCTTTGTCCTTATTGGCTTACCATTTTTAATCATTTTCGGCATTATGGTATTTGTGGTACCGATCATCGGTATCGTAAAAGCATTGTCTGATGAACCTTGGCGTTATCCAATTGTTGGTCGCTGGGTATAATTTTCATAGACGCAAGTATATGCTAGTTGCATATGCTTGCGTTTTTTCTATGACGAATAAGGGTACATTAGGTGTATAAGGAAATTATTAAACCGTAAACAAATGATCGAAAAAGGGCTCTTTTCGGCTCTTAAAAAGCCTTTTTCAAGACTTTCCACTTTTCTATGGGCGAAATCATTGCAATTTTTTTCAAGCGTTTTGTATAATATACTCAAAGAAAGTCAAAGATAGTCAAAGTCAGTGAAGCAAGCGAGGTGTATTCCTAAAATGCGTAATATATCAGACATCATAGAGGGTTACTTAAAGCAAGTACTTGAATTAGGTGGAGAAGGGCATATTGAAATTAAACGTAGTGAAATCGCTGATAAATTTCAATGTGTACCATCACAAATAAATTATGTTATTAATACAAGATTTACTGCCGAGCGGGGTTACCTTGTTGAGAGCAAACGTGGTGGTGGTGGATACATTCGAATTTTACGTGTCCGCGCGAATTCACAGATTGATTTAATCGACGATGTTCTCAGGCAAATTGAAGGTGGGGCATCACAAACAATGGCAGAAGATTTGGTTTATCGACTCATTGATGAGCAGGTAATTTCCAAGCGAGAAGCGAAATTAATGTTAGCAGCAATTGATCGCTCCACGATCGACTTGCATCTCCCATTAAGAGATGTCATTCGATCAAAAATATTGCGAGCAATGCTGACAACAATAAAATATGAACAACAAAAATAGTGAGGTGATGGAAATGATATGCGAACATTGTAAACAACGTAATGCGACAGTTACAGTAACACAAGTTCAAAGTGGGCAAAAAGTAGAGCATCATTATTGTGACGTCTGCGCCTCACAATTCCATCCATTTCATGCAGAGTTTAAACAAGAGCCAGTATCTATTCAACAGTTATTGTCTAACTGGTTTGGCTCTCCTACATGGCAAAAGGTGGGGGAAAAACAACAGGTACAACCACAACAGCAAACATGCCCACAATGTGGATTTTCGTATAAGCAGTTTTTAAAAGAAGGAAAATTCGGGTGCCCAAGCTGTTATGACACATTTGGAGATCATTTGCCAAAGCTTTTTAATCGTATTCAGGCAGGTCCACAACACATTGGAAAAATGCCTGGTGCTCGCAGTAATGTGTATGTTATTAAAAAGCAAATAGAAGATATCCGCAAGCGTATGAAATCCGCCGTAGATGAGGAACAGTTTGAAGAAGCGGCGAAGCTACGTGATGAAGTTAAAGAGCTAGAGAAGCATCTACAATTTGAAGGTGGTGATGTGACATGATGATTGAATCATTTTTAGAGCGTGCGACACCAACTTGGATGCATATCAAAGATGATTACTCAGATATCGTCATTAGTACACGGATCCGCCTTGCACGAAATTTAGATGGCTATCGTTTTCCATTAGCGTTTTCAGAAAATGAGGCACTGCAAGTGGAACAGGCCGTTACACATGCTGTCAGCGATAGCCCAACTCTTCAAAATGATTATGCTTATTTTGCTATAAAGGATTTAACCCCTTTACAGCGTCAAATTCTTGTAGAAAAGCATTTGATTAGCCCGCAACTGGCTAAAAAAGAGCAAGTGGGCTCTATACTACTCTCTGAAGACGAATCCGTTAGCATTATGGTGAATGAAGAGGATCATTTACGCATTCAATGTATGACAGCAAGTTTTCAACTTCAAAGTGCTTATGAACAAGCAAATAAGATTGATCGTATCCTAGAGAAAGTATTACCGTATGCTTTTCGAGATACTTTTGGTTATTTAACAAGCTGTCCAACGAATATTGGTACGGGTCTACGAGCATCCGTCATGATGCATTTACCCGCTCTTACATTAACTGGGCAAATGAATCAAATTATAAATGCCATGACACGCTTAGGAATGACTGTAAGAGGTATATATGGTGAAGGAAGCGAAAATTTAGGGAATGTTTATCAAGTGTCTAACCAAATTACACTTGGGAAGACAGAGGAAGATATTTTAGCAGATATACAAAGTGTCGCTGAAAAGATTATTCAAAAAGAGCGGCATGCAAGAGGTAAATTAATGGAAAAGGCAGAGCTTGCGCTAGAAGATCGCGTATATCGAGCTTTAGGTACCCTTACACATGCAAGAATTTTAACAAGTGAGGAAGCTGCTACTTGCCTATCTAATGTTCGTTTAGGAGTAGATTTACAATTGATTGATGGTATACAAACAACGACCTTAAATGAATGTGTTGTTAGTATGCAACCAGGTTTTTTACAGCACTATGCAGGTGAGGCATTACCACCTGCTGAGCGGGATCGTGTACGAGCGGAGATGCTTCGTGAGACATTATCTCAAGAACATGCGAATAAGCCTATAAATGGGGAAAAAGGAGAGGATTTATATGATGTTTAATCGTTTTACACAACGCGCGCAAAAAGTATTACAGCTTGCTCAGGAAGAGGCTATTCGTTGGAAGCACGAATCTATCGGTACAGAGCATATTCTATTAGGGCTTATACGTGAAGGCGGCGGTATTGCTGCGAAAGCGTTAGAAGCCATTGATATTAGTCCTCAAATGATTGAAGCTGGCATTGAAGAATTAGTTGGTAAGGGCAAAGAAGATGTCGGTCCAATTGTTCATTATACACCAAGAGCTAAAAAAGTAATTGAATTATCTGTTGATGAGTCACGTAAACTAGGTCACTCCTATATCGGTACAGAGCATCTATTATTGGCGCTTATACGTGAAGGTGAGGGCGTGGCAGCTCGCGTTTTAAACAATGCGGGAGTCGGTTTAAATAAAGCTCGCCAGCAAGTATTATTGCTATTAGGTAATAATGATAATGCACAATCTGGTCAACAAGCAGCCCAAGCTGCCAATACACCAACATTAGATAGTCTAGCACGTGATTTAACACAAATTGCACGTGAAGGTACTTTAGACCCTGTTATTGGCCGAAGCAAGGAAATTACACGAGTTATTGAAGTTTTATCGCGTCGTACGAAAAATAACCCTGTATTGATTGGTGAGCCAGGTGTTGGTAAAACAGCGATTGCTGAAGGATTGGCACAGCAAATTATTAATAACGAAGTGCCAGAAATCCTTCGTGACAAACGTGTAATGACACTAGATATGGGGACAGTTGTTGCAGGTACAAAATATCGTGGAGAATTTGAAGATCGTTTGAAAAAAGTGATGGATGAAATTCGCCAAGCAGGCAACATCATTTTATTTATTGACGAATTGCATACATTAATTGGTGCGGGTGGTGCTGAAGGTGCGATTGATGCATCAAATATCTTAAAACCATCTTTAGCACGTGGGGAGCTTCAATGTATTGGTGCCACAACACTTGATGAGTACCGCAAGTACATTGAAAAGGATGCGGCCTTAGAGCGTCGTTTCCAACCAATCCAAGTGGATGAGCCGACAGTGGAAGAGGCTATTCTAATTATTCAAGGCTTACGTGATCGTTATGAAGCACATCACCGTGTGAAAATTACAGATGAAGCCATTGAAGCAGCGGCAAAAATGAGTGATAGATATATTTCTGATCGATTCTTACCAGATAAAGCGATTGACTTAATCGATGAAGCAGGTTCTAAAGTACGCTTACGCTCATTCGCAGTACCACCAAACTTAAAGGCGCTTGAGGATAAGCTTGAAAATGTTCGTTCTGAAAAAAATGCAGCCGTATCAGGTCAAGAATTTGAAAAGGCAGCAGCGCTAAGAGATACAGAGCAAAAGCTGAAGGATGAAATTGAAGCTACTCGAAAAAATTGGAAAGAAGAGCAAGGTAAAGCCGAATCTAAAGTGACTGTGGATGATGTAGCAGCAGTTGTATCAATGTGGACAGGAATCCCAGTAGCTAAAATTGCTTCTGAAGAATCTTCGAAGTTATTACAGCTTGAAGAAGAGTTACACAAACGTGTAGTAGGGCAAGGAGAAGCAGTAGAAGCGATTTCTCGTGCAATACGTCGTGCAAGAGCAGGCTTAAAAGATCCAAAACGACCAATTGGCTCATTTATCTTCTTAGGACCTACAGGCGTTGGTAAAACAGAGCTTGCAAGAGCACTTGCTGAGGTAATGTTTGGCGATGAGGATGCGATGATTCGTGTTGACATGTCCGAGTACATGGAGAAACATTCGACTTCTCGTTTAGTAGGTTCACCTCCGGGCTATGTAGGCTTCGATGATGGTGGCCAACTGACAGAGAAAGTTCGCCGTAAGCCATATTCAGTCGTTTTATTAGATGAAATTGAAAAGGCACACCCTGATGTATTCAATATTCTATTGCAAGTGCTTGAAGATGGTCGTTTAACAGACTCTAAGGGACGTGTAGTAGACTTCCGCAATACAGTGGTCATTATGACTTCAAACGTTGGTGCGGATGCATTAAAATACCAAAAGAACCTTGGTTTCAATGTAGGTGGTGCAGAGTCTAAGCATAAAGACATGAAGGGTACGATGTTAGAAGAATTGAAAAAAGCATTCCGTCCAGAATTCTTAAACCGTATCGATGAAATGATTGTCTTCCACGCATTAGAAAAAGAGCACTTAAAAGAAATCATTGCGATGATGGGCAATGCTTTAACAAAACGCTTGCAAGAGCAAGACATTTCGTTAGAGCTGACTGATGCAGCACTTGAAAAAATTGCTGAAGAAGGCTATGACCCTCAATATGGTGCTCGTCCTCTACGTCGTGCATTACAAAAACAAGTAGAGGATCGATTATCAGAAGAATTACTAAAGGGTAATGTAGAAAAAGGTAATCAGGTTGTCATTGATTACGTAAACGATGAGTTTGTTGTAAAGAAAAAAGAGGGAGTTTCCATCTCTAAATAATTTCAAGAAAAGACAGTAAGGCTTTAAGTGCCAAGCTGTCTTTTTTTCTGTACAATTAAGGATAAGAACAAATATTCGAGGTGAAAGCAATTTGGCAAAGAAAAAAACGAAATTTGTATGTTCAGGCTGTGGCTATGAATCTGCTAAATGGATGGGAAGATGCCCTGGGTGTGGTGAATGGAATAAAATGGTGGAAGAAGTAGAAATGGTTGCAAAAGGCCCACGTGGAGCATTTCAACATTCTGCTACAGTTACTCAAAAGGCAATCCCGATTATCCAAGTGGAAGCTACTGAAGAATCGCGCGTAGCAACAGAAATGGGCGAACTCAATCGTGTATTAGGCGGTGGCATTGTACCTGGTTCTCTAGTATTAATTGGGGGTGATCCTGGAATAGGGAAATCAACATTACTATTACAGGTTTCCGCATTACTCTCGAATAAAGGGCATCGCGTACTTTATATTTCTGGAGAGGAATCTATTCGTCAAACGAAATTACGAGCAGAGCGTTTAGGAGTGATTTCTCAAGAGCTTTACATATACTCTGAAACAAACCTAGAGTTTTTAAACCAAACCATTGATGAAGTACAACCTAAATTTGTCATCGTCGATTCCATACAAACGGTTTTTCATCCAGAAGTAACAAGCGCCCCAGGTAGTGTCTCACAGGTTCGTGAATGTACAGCTGAGCTGATGCGAATCGCTAAAACAAAAGGTATTGCTATTTTTCTAGTAGGGCATGTCACAAAAGAGGGACAAATTGCAGGGCCACGTATTTTAGAGCATATGGTGGATACTGTACTGTACTTTGAAGGGGAGAGACATCATAATCATCGTATTTTACGAAGCCAAAAAAACCGCTTCGGATCTACAAATGAAATTGCTATATTTGAAATGCTTCAAGGTGGGTTAAAGGAAGTTCTAAACCCTTCTGAGTTATTTTTACAGGAGCGTTCACAAGGTGCGGCGGGGTCAACTATTGTAGCCTCAATGGAGGGGACAAGGCCAATCCTTGTTGAAATTCAATCCTTAGTTACGCCTACGAGCTTTAACTATCCTAAACGTATGGCCACAGGTGTAGATCAAAACCGAGTACAATTGCTAATGGCTGTACTAGAAAAGCGTATGGGTCTCATGCTACAAGCTCAGGATGCATATATTAAAGTTGCTGGTGGTGTCAAGCTGGATGAGCCAGCAATAGATTTAGCGGTGTTGACAAGCATTGTATCTAGTTTTAAGGATCAGGCAGTGCGTGCAACGGATTGCTTTATTGGTGAGGTCGGACTGACAGGTGAGGTCCGTCGGGTATCACGTATAGAACAGCGAGTCATTGAAGCGGCGAAGCTTGGATTTAAAAGAGCTTTCATTCCTTCTTCGAATATTGGTGGTTGGGAATTTCCGCAGGGAATTGAAATTGTTGGTGTAGAAACGATAAAAGATGCACTAAATGCATGCTTTAGAGAGTTATAAAGGAGGTTGTGCATGTTGGATATTATTCTGACATGCATTTTCCTTCATTTTTGATGCTAATATCGGAAACTCAAATAAAAGAATAATCGTCCTAAATAATAGCTGATGAATGAATAAAGGATTTTCATCTAGTACGAACAAAATAGAAGTTTGTAAAATTTTGTCTAACTATCTTATCCTTGTTTCACACATCAAAAATAATGAGATTTTGACTGAGCTCATGAAAGATTTTCTACCGTAAACTATGTATAATCTTAACTAACAATTAGGAGGTGACAGCTTGTGAAAAAATTTGTTCAAATTGCGTTTTTACTGATTGGAGGAGCATTGGGCCTTGTTTTCTTACCGCCATTATACGAATTGCTTCATTTATCATCTAATCCTTGGCTAGATAATCCTTATGTATCAGTAGCTCTAGGCGCACTTTTACTGTTTACACTATCTTTTGCATTTTCCGATTACTTTGTAAGGCTCATTAGCTGGATGGAAGAAGTTCTGTTTAAGGTTCCTATCGGAGATTTATTATTTGGTACGTTTGGTTTAATAATTGGGTTGATTGTCGCTTACTTTTTAGGCTTTGCCATTGATAGTGTACCATTCCCTGTTATTTCGGAAGTACTTCCAATTATCCTGTCATTTGTATTAGGGTATTTAGGATTCCGTCTAGGTTTTAGAAAAAGAGATGAGCTCATACAGCTTTTTACATTACGTAGTACCAATACGAAGAAAAAAGCTGCTGAAGGTGCTGAAGCTCAAGAGGTTCGTGGAAGCTACAAACTGCTAGATACAAGTGTAATTATTGATGGTCGTATTGCTGATATTTCTGAAACAGGCTTCATTGAGGGTATATTAGTTGTACCTCAATTTGTGCTCACAGAGCTTCAGCATATAGCTGATTCATCTGATACCTTAAAGCGCACAAGAGGTCGGCGTGGTTTAGATATTTTAAAAAAATTACAAGATGAGCGTAAGACAAAAGTTGAAATTACGGACGAGGATTTTGAAGATGTACAAGAGGTAGATTTAAAGCTTGTCCGTCTTGCAAAAAAAATGGGCAATGATACATGCATCGTTACCAATGATTTTAACCTGAATAAAGTCTGTGAGCTCCATCATGTAAAAGTGTTAAATATCAATGATTTAGCGAATGCAGTGAAACCTGTAGTTATACCAGGTGAAGATATGCAGGTTGTGGTTATAAAGGATGGCAAAGAGCATAACCAAGGAGTTGCCTATTTAGATGATGGTACGATGATTGTGGTTGAAGGTGGTCGTAGTTACATCGGACAGGCAATTACAGTTACAGTTACTAGTGTGCTGCAAACATCAGCAGGTCGTATGATATTTGCTAAGCCGAAGGACGATTAGGATGTGGGGAAATGCAATATGAAGTGGTTCTACCTGCTGCCGGAAGTGGGAAGCGTATGGGTGCAGGGCAAAATAAATTATTTTTAAAGCTTTTAGAGAAACCTATTCTGGTACACACGCTAGAAGTGTTTCAACAAGATCCCGCTTGCACAGGTATTTGGCTCGCTGTAAAACCAGAAGAGCGTGGATTTATTCAAAAAATGCTAGAGGACTATAGGATTACCAAAGTGAAGGGTTTACCTGATGGGGGTGCTGAGCGACAGCATTCGGTTCATTCTTGCATGAAAGAGATGCAACAGGTAGATATTGTGCTTGTCCATGACGCAGCACGCCCGTTTATTACGCATGATATCATTGCAAAGCTTGTACAGAACGCGCATCATCATGGTGCAGCAATTGCAGGGGTTCGTGCGAAAGATACGATGAAAAAAGTATCAATGAATGGCATTATAGAGGAAACGGTTGATCGAGAAAGCCTTTGGATGGTGCAAACTCCACAAGCATTCCGTTTTGAATTAATTATGGAAGCGGAGGACGTAGCTGAAAAAGTAGGTTTTCTTGGGACAGATGAGGCAATGCTAATGGAGCGTCTCGGACATCAGGTACACATCGTAGAAAGTAGTTATGAAAATGTAAAAATGACAACACAAGAAGACTTAGTATTTGGTGAGGCAATCTTGCGTAAGCGTGGATCATTCAATCATTAGGAAATATTATTTATAGAGGCTATTCATTCGTAGTTTGTTAAGGATGGATAGTCTTTTTTATTTGTTTTGTTTGGGAAAAATTATATGGTCAGAATGCCTTATTGCTTCGTAATCTGTTCATCCATATATGTATGATAATAATGACATAACTGCTAGTCGAATTAGAAACGAAGGCGTAGAAGAGAATAAAAAGTTGGAATGCTCCAATAAAGTGGATTTTATCCATGTGTGATCGTTTTACGTGTAAAATGAAATAGTGGATATATGATTAATAAGGTAATAGAATAGATGAAAAGATGTGAGGGGTGTTTATTGTGTCATTAAATGATTGGTTAAATCAAAAGGTTCCAGAAATTACAGGTTCATTAACTAGTATAAATAAACAGTACATCGACGTTGACAACTCAATAGGCTTTGATGGACGAGATCGGGTTATAAAAATAATAGATAATTTCCATGAGGTGCTGTTTCCTGGCATTTATATGACAAGACCTATTGATGAAACAAGGGTGAACGTAGTTTGCAGTAATAAGCTGCGTGAAACAGCATTAGATTTGCGGGATATTATCGAAAAAGTATTATTTTATAATATGGAGGATAGTGATCCTGCCAATTGCGAGAAGTATTGCCGTGAACAAGCAGACAAAATTGTTATGAATTTGATTAATCGATTTCCTGCCATTCGCCAAGTGCTACAAACAGATATTCAAGCGGCATATAATGGTGACCCAGCAGCTCTTTCCACAGAGGAAATTTTGCTAAGCTATCCATCTATTGTGGCTGTTTATATTCACCGCATCGCACATGAGTTATACGAAATGGGTGTACAAATTGTGCCTCGAATTATGTCAGAATATGCGCACCGATTAACGGGTATCGATATTCATCCAGGGGCTACAATAGGAGAATCATTCTTTATTGACCACGGAACAGGTGTAGTTATCGGTGAAACTTGTACTATCGGTAAGAATGTAAAAATTTATCAAGGTGTAACATTAGGTGCACTAAGCTTCCCATTAGATGAAAATGGTAATCCAATTAAGGGCATTAAGCGTCATCCGAATATTGCCGACAATGTTGTCATTTATGCTGGTGCTACTATCTTAGGGGGCGAGACGACGATTGGGCACGATTCCGTTTTAGGAAGTAATATTTGGCTAACACACTCTGTTCCCCCTTATTCACGTGTTTATAATTCACAGCCATCTCCGAATATTAGCAACAGTCAAATGAAAAATATAGAGTATCATATTTAAAGAATGTGGGGCAGTCTAGAGAGTGTAGCTTTCTAAACTGCCCATTACTGCTATAGGAGGATAATTATTAAAGCGCTTTTCAAACAACCTAGGGCAAATTTTGATATGATAATGATAAATATTAATTAAAGGAAGATGAATATGTTTCGAATTGGACAAGGTTTTGACGTACATGCATTTGAAGAAGGTCGTCCATTAATTATTGGTGGCATTACCATTCCGCATGAAAAAGGACTAGTAGGACATTCAGATGCGGATGTTCTCTTACACACTGTCACAGATGCGGCTCTAGGAGCAATTGGAGAAGGGGATATTGGCCGTCATTTTCCAGATACAGACCCTGCATTTAAGGACGCGGACTCAGCAAAATTATTAGAGTACATTTGGAAGATTGTTGAGGATAAGGGTTATTCTCTAGGTAATGTCGATTGTACCATTATGGCACAGCGTCCTAAAATGGCACCCTATATTGGACAGATGCAACAACGTATCGCCGAATTATTACATGCAGAGCCTTCACAGGTAAATGTTAAAGCAACTACAACTGAACGATTAGGTTTTACAGGTCGCGAGGAAGGTATTGCGGCAATGGCAACAATTCTATTGATCAAGAAATAAATGTGGATGAACCCCGCTTTTATTTCCTGTAACAGAGTGGTAAAATGAACAAAGTCAATTTTTGATCGAAAATTTAGGAGGCTTTTAATATGACGAAAGAAGTTCGCGTTCGTTACGCGCCATCTCCAACAGGTTATTTACATATCGGTGGAGCGCGTACAGCATTATTCAATTATTTATATGCAAAACATCATAACGGTAAATTCATTGTACGTATTGAAGATACGGATATTGAACGTAATGTAGAGGGCGGAGAAGCATCTCAGCTAGATAACCTAAAATGGTTAGGTATTGAATATGATGAGTCCATTGATATTGGTGGACCTTATGCGCCTTATCGTCAAATGGAACGTCTTGATATTTATAAAGAGCACGCTGAAAAACTATTAGAGCAAGGTGTAGCCTACAAGTGTTTCTGTTCTTCTGAAAAGCTTGAAGCATCTCGTGAAGAACAAAAAGCAAGAGGTGTAGCTGCTCCTACTTATGATGGTACATGTCGCCACTTATCAGCAGATGAAATCGCTGCTAAAGAAGCGGCAGGTGAGCCATACACAATCCGTATGCGTGTACCTGAAAGTGTAACATACGAATTTGAAGATTTAGTTCGTGGACAAGTTACCTTTGAGTCTAAAGATATTGGTGATTGGGTGCTTGTAAAAGCAAATGGTATTCCAACATATAACTATGCGGTTGTTTTAGATGATCACTTTATGGAAATCTCTCACGTTTTCCGCGGTGAGGAGCATTTATCGAATACACCAAAGCAAATGATGATTTTTGATGCATTTGGTTGGGAATATCCACGCTTTGGACATATGACATTAATTATTAACGAAAACCGTAAAAAACTATCTAAGCGTGATGAATCGATTATTCAATTTGTTACGCAATATAAAGATTTAGGTTATCTTCCTGAAGCGATGTTTAACTTCTTTGCGCTACTCGGTTGGTCTCCAGAGGGAGAAGAAGAGATTTTCTCAAAAGAAGAATTTATCAAAATGTTTGATGAAAAACGTCTTTCAAAATCACCATCTATGTTCGATAAACAAAAGCTAACATGGATGAATAATCAATATATTAAAAAGTTGTCTTTGGAAGAAGTGGTAGCATTATCTTTACCACATCTACAAAAAGCAGGCTTATTACCTGAAGAACTTACTGCAGAGCAACATGCTTGGGCGACGGATTTAATCGCACTTTATCATGACCAAATGAGCTTTGGTGCAGAAATTGTCGAATTATCTAGCCTATTCTTTAACGACCATATTGAATATGATGAAGAAGCAAAAGAGGTTTTAGCAGGAGAGCAAGTACCTGAAGTAATGGCGGCATTTAAAGCACAATTGGAAGAGCTAGAAGAGTTTACACCAGATGCGGTAAAAGCTGCGATTAAAGCTGTACAAAAGACAACTGGTCATAAAGGTAAAAATCTGTTCATGCCAATCCGTGTTGTGACAACAGGTGAAACACATGGACCAGAGTTGCCGAACGCCATTTGTTTAATTGGTAAAGAGAAAGCAATTGACCGTGTAGAAAAATTTGCACAATAAAGATAAATTTATTGACAATTCATTCTTTCGTTGTAAAATGTATTTACATTGAAAAAGCGTTGATAAGGAGAAGTAAGTGGCGCATGCTCTTAAGAGAGGACCATCATCGGCTGAAAGTGGTCTGAGCCTAGGCAAAACTGAAATGCACCTTTGAGCATAAAGCTGAACGAGAGTAGGCTTTATCGAGTCATCCCCGTTAATGGATGTCCAAAGTGGAAGGCTTTTTGTCTTCAATCAGAGTGGAACCACGCAAATCGAGCGTCTCTGTCATTCCTTTTAGGAGTGATAGAGGCGCTTTTTTTATTCAACAGAAAAGGAGAGTGAAATACAATGGGTATTCAAATTTTTAACTCATTAACACGACAAAAGGAAACCTTTGTACCGCTAGAAGAGGGCAAGGTAAAAATGTATGTCTGCGGTCCTACGGTTTATAACTATATCCATATTGGGAATTCACGTCCTGTAATTGTTTATGATACAGTACGTCGTTATTTTCAATATAAAGGCTATGATGTAAAGTTTGTTTCCAATTTTACGGATGTAGACGATAAAATTATTAAAGCAGCAAATGAGCTTGGTGAAGAAGTACATGAATTAACAGAGCGTTTTATTGCAGCCTATTTTGAAGATGTTACAGCACTGGGATGCAAAAAGGCAGATGTTCATCCACGTGTGACAGAGCATATGGACGATATCATTCAATTTATTCAAGTGCTAATTGAAAAGGGCTACGCTTATGAGTCTGCTGGAGATGTGTATTACCGTACTCGTAAATTTGATGGCTACGGTAAATTATCACACCAATCAGTTGACGATTTAAAAATCGGTGCTCGTATTGAAGCGGGCGAGAAAAAAGATGATGCGCTAGATTTTGCTTTATGGAAAGCTGCTAAGCCAGGTGAGATATTCTGGGAAAGCCCATGGGGAGATGGCCGTCCAGGGTGGCATATTGAGTGTTCTGTAATGGCTCGTGAACATTTAGGAGATACTATTGATATTCATGCTGGTGGGCAGGATTTAACTTTCCCTCACCACGAAAATGAAATTGCTCAATCAGAGGCACACAATGATAAAACATTTGCGCGTTATTGGATGCATAACGGGTATATTAATATTGATAATGAAAAGATGTCAAAATCTCTTGGGAATTTTATTCTTGTGCATGATATCCGTAAACAAATTGACCCGCAGATATTGCGTTTCTTCATGCTATCTGTCCATTATCGTCATCCAATTAACTTTGCGAAGGACCTAGTAGAAGCTGCTGCGTCAGGTTTAGAGCGCATTCGTACAGCATACAACAATGTGAAGCATCGCCTTACGACTACTGTAAGTTTAGGTGATCATTCAGAAGAATGGCTGAACAAAATTGCGGAACAGAAAGCGCATTTTGAAGAGGCAATGGATGATGATTTTAATACAGCCAACGCTATTTCTGTATTATTTGAAGTAGCTCGTATTGCTAATATTTACTTAAATGAAGCCAATACTTGCAAGAAGGTATTAGAAACCTTTATTGAAACCTTTGAAGTACTAGGTGACGTCTTAGGTATTGAATTTGCAAAAGAAGAAGAACTATTAGACGAAGAAATTGAAGCATTACTACAAGAGCGTGTCGAGGCACGTAAAAATCGTGATTTTGCTCGCTCTGACGAGATCCGTGACCATTTGCAAGCCCAAGGTATCATTTTAGAAGATACACGACAAGGAACTAGATGGAAACGAGGGTAATTAAGTTGGATAAACTTCGCAATGAAGATGTTAAACAATTAAAAGCGCTGGCGTTAGCCTATATGGGTGATGCCGTATTGGAACAAAAGGTCCGAGAATATTTGCTACGCTCTGGTCGTGTTAAACCAAACACACTACATCGAGAGGCAACTCGCTACGTCTCAGCAAAAGCGCAATCGATGATCGTTCATCGCATGATGGATGAAAATTATTTAACAGAGGAGGAATTGGCTGTGTTCCGCCGTGGACGCAATGCCAAATCCGGCTCTGTACCAAAAAATACGGATGTCCAAACCTATCGTAATAGCTCAGGCTTTGAGGCGGTGCTTGGTAGTTTATATTTATTGAATGAACTAGAACGCGTCTACGAAATCATTGCATATGCTATTCAAATAATCGAGGAATCAAAAGGAGTGTCTAAATAATGGCAGAACAGAATGGTGAAATTATTGCCGGTAAAAACCCAGTGTTAGAAGCACTTCGTTCAGGCCGCGATATGAATAAAGTATGGATTGCAGAAGGAGTAAAAAAATCTGGCGTCAATGAACTGCTAGATTTAGCCCGTGAACGTGGTGTCATAGTTCAATTTGTCCCAAAAAAGAAAGTTGATCAATTATCAAGTGCTAATCATCAAGGTATCGTTGCTTCTGTTGCCGCTTATAAGTATGCTGAACTAGAGGATTTATTTGCAGCCGCAGCTAATAAACAGGAAGATCCTTTTTTCTTAATCTTAGATGAGTTAGAGGATCCTCATAATCTAGGGTCTATTATGAGAACGGCTGATGCTATAGGAGCACATGGTATTATTATTCCTAAGCGCCGATCAGTGAGTCTAACAGCAGTAGTGGCAAAGGCATCTACAGGAGCGATTGAACACGTTCCAGTTGTACGTGTAAACAATCTTGCTCAAACTATAGATGAATTAAAAGAACGCGGTGTATGGATTGCAGGGACAGATGCAAAGGGATCTGCAGATTATCGAAAAATGGATGCAACATTACCATTAGCCATCATTATCGGTAGTGAGGGCAAAGGGATGGGGCGTTTATTAAAAGAAAAATGCGATTTTTTATATCACTTACCGATGGTTGGGCATGTCACATCACTGAACGCATCAGTAGCAGCGGCTTTATTAATGTACGAAGTGTATCGTAAACGTCAAGAAGCGATTGAATAACAATGAAAAACATTTTGCTTGTTGATGGCTATAATATGATTGGATCTTGGAAAGAGCTGCGGCCATTGCGTGATACAAATTTTGAGGATGCGCGAAGAAGGTTGATAGAACTCATGGCTGAATATAAAGCGGCAATGGGTTGGCGCGTAATTATTGTTTTTGACGCCCATCTTGTACCAGGAGTAGAGCAATCTTATATAGAAAATGATGTAGAAGTCATTTATACACGAAAAAATGAAACAGCAGATGAACGTATTGAAAAAATGACACATGAATTAAAGGCTAGAAATGTACAAATTCATGTAGCAACTTCTGATATGGCAGAGCAAAGTGTTATATTTGGGAATGGTGCCTTAAGGAAGTCGGCTAGAGAGCTAGAAATTGATACAAGTATTATCCAACATAAAATTACTCATGATGTGAAGCGGAAGCAAGAAAGTAAGCCGCCTTCCCGTATAGAATTAAAGCCAGATGTTGCGCTCGCCTTTGAAAAATGGCGACGAGGGTTGAAATGATTGATTGACGCATATTTTCCAATTCCGTTATACTGTTTCTAATTATCTGTTGTGGCTGAGGTGATACCATGTTTAAAAATAGCATTGTACAAGTGACACAAGATTTTGAACGATTCAATGATGAAGAGCTTATTGAAATGGTGCATCAAGGTAATACAGATGCGTTGGATTATTTAATTACAAAATACCGTTTGTTAGTAAGAGCGAAGGCAAGATCCTATTTTTTAATCGGAGCAGATAAGGAAGACATTGTACAAGAGGGCATGATAGGCTTATATAAAGCGATTCGTGATTTTAAAGGAGATAAGCTTGCATCATTCAGAGCTTTTGCAGAGTTATGTATTACAAGACAGATTATCACAGCTATTAAAACAGCAACTAGGCAAAAGCATATACCTCTAAATTCCTATATCTCTTTGGACAAGCCTATATTCGACGAAGAGTCAGACCGAACGCTTATGGATGTACTAACGGGTGCTATTATGGATGATCCAGAAGAATTGATGATTCATAGAGAAGAGTTTGGATATTTAGAAGAAAAGATGAGTGAGATTTTAAGTGAATTAGAGCTACAAGTTTTAGCCTTATATCTAGACGGTCAGTCTTATCATGAAATTTCTGCCAAATTAAATCGTCATGTGAAATCTATCGATAATGCATTGCAGCGGGTAAAACGTAAATTAGAACGTCATTTAGTCCTTGAGGAAATGTCTTAGCCCATTTAGGCCTTTATTGACATTGACAAATATAGGTGTTAGTCTTAAAAAGACAAAGTGCCGAAAAAGGTGATTATATGGCAAAAAAAGTCGTGCTAAATTGTGAGAAATGTGGTTCGAGAAATTACACGTTCACAGCTAAAGAAGGTTCAACTGTACGTCTCGAATTAAAGAAATTTTGCTCGCATTGCAATGAACATACAATGCATAAACAAACGCTATAAAATGATATGTAAATAGACAGATTTGATTGATTCGGAGGTTAAGCTAGAATGGGCAAGATCAAAAGCTTTTTCAGCGATGTAATGTCAGAAATGCGCAAAACAAGCTGGCCGAAAAGTAAAGAACTGACGAAATATACAGTCGTTGTAATTTCAACTGTTGTCATTATGGCTTTATTTTTTGTGTTAGTTGACTTAGGTATTTCATCATTATTCCGCTGGTACTTAGATTTATAATTTAGTAAATAGCATATTTTTGAAATAGCCCGTCCATTGCAATAACGGGTTTTTTCGTTTGTTTTATCTTCATTCAGTAGAAAACTCCATCTAATGGGATCGATGGGATGGGTGAAGTGAAGCGCAAAGCAGTAAAATCTCCTCATTATGATAAATACTACTAGGAGAGTATGATAGTAGCGATTGATGACTATGCTAGTTTCGGTATATATCATCGAGCTTTCGCAAGTAATTAGCGAAAGCTATATTTTTCTAATGAGATGTTTGTGAAAAGAGTAAAAATGCATTGAGCGTATCGCGATTCATTTTCACTTTTATTTGTAAGGGAGGGACGGACGAGGAGTCCTAGTAGTTATGGAGAAAAATTGGTATGTTGTTCATACGTATTCAGGGTATGAAAACCGTGTAAAAGCAAACCTAGAGAAACGTGTAGAAACAATGGGAATGCAAGATAAAATCTTCCGTGTGATTGTTCCTGAGCATGAAGAAACAGAAATGAAAGATGGAAAAAAACGTACAATGATGCGTAAAGTTTTCCCTGGTTATGTGTTAGTAGAGTTAATCATGACAGATGATTCTTGGTATGTAGTTCGAAATACGCCTGGTGTTACGGGCTTTATCGGTTCATCTGGTGGAGGAGCAAAACCAACACCGTTATTACCTGAAGAAGCAGATCGTTTACTACAACAAATGGGTATGACTGATAAAGTTGTAGAAGTGGACATTACTGTTGGTGAAGCAGTAGAAGTATTAGAAGGGCCGTTTGCTCATTTCCAAGGACGTGTTGAAGAAATTGACACAGAAAAAGGGAAAATTAAAGTGACGGTTGATATGTTTGGTCGCGAAACGATTATGGAGCTAGATTTCGAACAAGTTCAAAAATTATAGTTCTAACAATAGAACATTACATGCTAATTGGTAGATGTTTCGCAGATTTTGTTAATTACTACTTGCTTAAAAAAATTAAAAGTGGTATCATTTCATAGGTCAGACTGTCATACTTTTGTTTGACGTCTGTAATGATAATTTTAATGTTATCGGCACTTAGCTGACAGACAGATATTGAGTGGGAGGGGCAACCCAATTACCACATCACGGACTTAAGGAGGTGTGTCTCGTGGCTAAAAAAGTTATTAAAGTTGTTAAACTTCAAATCCCTGCTGGTAAAGCTAACCCAGCTCCACCGGTTGGTCCTGCATTAGGTCAAGCGGGTGTGAACATCATGGGATTCTGTAAAGAATTTAATGCGCGTACTGCTGATCAAGCTGGTCTTATTATCCCAGTTGAAATTTCAGTATTCGAGGATCGTTCTTTCACTTTCATTACAAAAACTCCACCTGCAGCAGTTCTACTTAAAGTAGCAGCTGGTATCCAATCTGGATCTGGTGAACCAAACCGTAAAAAAGTGGCAACGGTTAAACGTGATAAAGTTCGCGAAATCGCTGAAACTAAAATGCCAGACCTTAACGCTGCTTCAGTAGAAGCTGCTATGTTAATGGTTGAAGGTACTGCACGAAGCATGGGTATTGTTATCGAAGACTAATCCCATTTACTTGATGTTTTGTTTTTTGGAAGGTTGCGAAGTTTCTTTGTGAACACGCAACCTTTATTCGTGGGAGGTAAAATCCGCTATAACCACAATCAAGGAGGAAATATATAATGGCTAAAAAAGGTAAAAAACTGCAAGATGCAGCAAAATTAATTGATCGTAACGCACTTTACACTGCACAAGAAGCAATCGAACTTGCTCAAAAAACTAGCACAGTAAACTTCGACGCTACTGTAGAAGTTGCTTTCCGCTTAGGTATTGATACTCGTAAGAACGACCAACAAATCCGTGGTGCAGTAGTACTACCAAACGGTACTGGTAAAACTCAACGCGTATTAGTATTTGCAAAAGGTGAAAAGCTTAAAGAAGCTGAAGCAGCTGGTGCTGACTATGTAGGCGATGCAGAATACATCCAAAAAATCCAACAAGGTTGGTTTGACTTCGATGTAATCGTAGCAACTCCTGACATGATGGGTGAAGTTGGTAAACTTGGTCGTGTATTAGGGCCTAAAGGTTTAATGCCAAACCCTAAAACTGGTACAGTTACTTTTGATGTAACAAAAGCTATCGAAGAAATCAAAGCTGGTAAAGTAGAATACCGTGCTGATAAAGCTGGTATTATCCACGCTCCTATCGGTAAAGTTTCTTTCTCAGCAGAAAAATTAGTAGAAAACTTCTTAGCTGTTTTTGATGTAGTTCAAAAAGCAAAACCTGCTGCAGCTAAAGGTACTTACATGAAATCTGTAAATGTTACAACTACAATGGGTCCAGCGGTTAAAATTGACGCTTCTAACGTAGTAGTAAAATAATTTATATATATGTATTGACGATAGTGGCTATACGTGATACTATAGTTGCTGTTGTGAATTATCCATTTGTACCGTAGACAGTAGGAGTGACTTGTCACTTAATGTTCCTACCGAGGACATCGGAATTCAGATTCTTATTTAAAGATGATGACTTTCAGCCTCTGTGTCTATTTGACTCGGAGGCTTTTCTTTTGTCGGTATAAATGACCCATTCTAATAGGAGGTGTCATCATGAGCAAAGCAATCGAAAACAAACAAGTACAAGTTCAAGAGATTACTGAAAAATTCCAAGGCGCTGCTTCTGTAGTAGTTGTGGATTACCGTGGTCTTAATGTTGCACAAGTAACAGAGCTTCGTAAACAACTTCGTGAAGCTGGCGTTGAGTTCAAAGTTTACAAAAACACTTTAACTCGTCGTGCTGCTGAAGCTGCTGGCCTTGAAGGAATCAACGACGTATTAGTTGGTCCTAACGCAATTGCGTTCTCAAATGAAGATGTTGTAGCGCCTGCTAAAATCATCAACGAGTTCGCTAAGAAAAACGAAGCTTTAGAAATTAAAGCTGGTATTATTGAAGGTACTATTTCTTCTGTTGAAGATGTTAAAGCACTTGCAGAACTTCCATCACGCGAAGGTCTACTTTCTATGCTTTTATCTGTACTTCAAGCTCCAGTGCGTAACTTCGCACTTGCAACAAAAGCTGTTGCAGAACAAAAAGAAGAACAAGGCGCGTAATTTAGTACGCACTAATACTTCTGCGGCCTGATCGCAAAAAAATAAAACATTATCCAATTAGGAGGAAATTATAATGAATAAAGAGCAAATCTTAGAAGCTATCAAAGCTATGACAGTTCTTGAATTAAACGATTTAGTAAAAGCTATCGAAGAAGAATTCGGTGTAACAGCTGCTGCTCCAGTAGCAGTAGTTGCTGGTGGTGCTGCTGCAGCTGAAGAAAAAACAGAATTTGACGTAGTATTAGCATCTGCTGGTGCAGAAAAAATCAAAGTAATCAAAGTGGTTCGTGAAATCACTGGTTTAGGTCTTAAAGAAGCTAAAGAAGTAGTAGATAACGCTCCTAAAGCTCTTAAAGAAGGCGTTTCTAAAGATGAAGCTGAAGAAATCAAAGCTAAACTTGAAGAAGTTGGCGCATCTGTAGAAGTTAAGTAATCTCGCGTTACTTTTTAACAAAAGGAAAGCTCGTCATTTTGGCGAGCTTTTTTCTTCATTCTGAGGAGGCGTGAAAATGTCAGATCACTATTATACAAGTAAGCCTCAAACTGAAAGTAAACCACGTCACTGGACATTCAAGTTACTAGGGCATACGTTTTCATTCGAAACGGATGCAGGTGTATTTAGTAAAAGCGAAGTAGATTTTGGATCCCGTGTTTTAATAGACGCTTTTCAAATGCCTGATATTGATGGTGCGATTTTTGATGTAGGTTGTGGATACGGGCCGATAGGGTTATCGATTGCCAAAACTAATCCAGACCGTACCGTTTTTATGATGGATATTAATGAACGTGCAGTTGCGCTTTCGCAAAAAAATGCGCAAGTGAACGGTGTTCAAAATGTGCGAATATTTGTGAGTGACGGCCTATCGATGGTTGATAAAGATGTAGATGCAGCAGCTATCTTAACGAATCCACCAATTCGTGCGGGGAAGGAAACGATTTTCCGCTTTTACGATGGAGCTTACGATCGGCTAGTGTCTTCGGGTGAACTCTGGGTAGTCATTCAGAAGAAACAAGGAGCGCCATCGACAGTAAGTTACTTAGAAGAAAAGTTTTCAGAAGTCGATGTAGTAGAAAAGAAAAAAGGGTACTGGATAGTACGCGCAAAAAAATAAATGAAATATGTATAATTTATTGACTTGACAAATCGGCTATGATAATATGATACAATGCAAAAATATTATTTTGAGGTCGTATGCCCTTTTTGTATAGAATTGTTTTAATATGGGTATACTTGCCAAGATAAGTTTAGTTAACCGAAAATGAGATCTTTTTGAAGACTCGTTTTCTTTTTGTCTTTCGAAATCATACACTATTTGTATGATTTTGCAAAGACCTAATATCGCTTTATTGAGGGGTGAATGAGTTGACAGGTCAACTAGTTCAGTACGGACAACACCGCCAGCGTAGAAGCTTTGCGCGTATTAAAGAGGTGCTTGAGCTTCCAAATCTGATTGAGATTCAAACGGCGTCTTACGAGTGGTTCCTTGAAGAAGGTTTACGTGAAATGTTCCGTGACATTTCGCCGATCGAGGACTTTACAGGTAATCTTTCATTAGAATTCATCGATTATTCATTAGGTGAGCCTAAATATGATGTTGATGAGTGTAAAGAGCGAGATGTTACTTACGCAGCTCCATTACGTGTGAAAGTACGTCTTTACAACAAAGAAACAGACGAAGTGAAAGAACAAGATGTCTTCATGGGTGATTTCCCGTTAATGACAGAAACAGGTACGTTCATTATCAACGGTGCTGAACGTGTTATCGTTTCACAATTAGTTCGTTCACCAAGTGTGTATTTCCATGATAAAACTGATAAAAACGGTAAAAAAGGCTTTGGAGCTACAGTTATTCCAAACCGTGGTGCTTGGTTAGAGTATGAAACTGATGCGAAAGACGTAGTTTATGTGCGAATTGATCGTACTCGTAAGCTACCAGTAACAGTGTTACTACGTGCATTAGGTTTCGGTTCAGATCAAGAAATTATCGATATTATCGGTGATAACGAGTATCTACGTAATACGTTAGAAAAAGATAACTCTGAAAGTACAGAAAAAGCGCTTTTAGAAATCTACGAACGTTTACGTCCAGGTGAGCCACCAACAGTAGAAAGTGCGAAGAGTTTATTATACTCTCGTTTCTTCGATGCTAAACGTTATGATTTAGCGAATGTTGGTCGCTACAAAATGAATAAAAAGCTTCACATTAAAAATCGTTTATTCAACCAAACGATTGCTGAAACGCTTGTAGATCCAGAAACAGGCGAAATTTTAGTAGAAAAAGGTACAGTACTAGATCGTCGTACTTTAGATAAAATTCTACCTTACCTAGAAGATTCATCAAAAGGTATTGGTTACCGCACTTTATCACAAGTCGGTGGAGTGCTTGAAGATGATGTAACCATCCAATCTATTAAGATTTATGCTCCAAAGGATGAAGCTCAAAAAGAAATTAATATCATTGGTAATGCGTACATTGATGAAGAAGTGAAGAATATTACACCTGCTGATGTTTTATCTTCAGTAAGCTATTTCTTTAACTTACTTTACCAAGTAGGTGCAACAGATGATATTGACCATTTAGGTAACCGTCGCCTACGTTCTGTTGGTGAGTTACTACAAAATCAATTCCGTATCGGTTTATCTCGTATGGAACGTGTAGTACGTGAGCGTATGTCAATTAATGACACAGCTGCGATCGTACCACAACAATTAATCAATATCCGTCCAGTGATTGCGTCGATTAAAGAGTTCTTCGGAAGCTCTCAATTATCACAATTCATGGACCAAACAAACCCATTAGCAGAGTTAACGCATAAACGTCGTCTATCTGCATTAGGTCCTGGTGGTTTAACGCGTGAGCGTGCTGGCTTCGAAGTACGTGACGTTCACTACTCTCACTATGGTCGTATGTGTCCGATCGAGACACCAGAGGGTCCAAACATTGGATTAATCAACTCATTATCTTCATTTGCCAAAGTTAATAAATTTGGCTTCATTGAAACACCTTATCGTCGTATTGACCACGAAACAGGTCGAGTAACAGAGCAAATTGATTATTTAACAGCTGATGAAGAAGATAACTACTATGTAGCACAAGCAAATTCACCGTTAAATCCAGATGGTACTTTTGTAAATGATGAAGTAGTAGGTCGTTTCCGTGGTGATAACACGGTATTCAATAAAGCGCAAATGGACTACATGGATGTATCTCCTAAACAAGTTGTCTCTGCAGCGACTGCATGTATACCGTTCTTAGAAAACGATGACTCGAACCGTGCACTTATGGGTGCCAACATGCAACGTCAAGCAGTTCCACTACTTAACCCAGAAGCACCATTCGTTGGTACTGGTATGGAACATGTTGATGCGCGTGATTCAGGTGCAGCTGTAGTAGCGAAGTATGATGGTATTGTTGAGCACGTTGAAGCTCGCTCTATCCATGTACGCCGCATTGAAGTTGTAGACGGCAAAGAGGTTAAAGGCGATTTAACAAAATATAAATTACAGAAGTTCATTCGTTCTAACCAAGGTACTTCATATAACCAACGTCCACTTGTAAAAGTAGGCGAACGTGTGAAACCTCGTGACATTTTAGCAGATGGTCCATCAATGGAAAAAGGCGAACTAGCTCTTGGACGTAACGTACTGGTTGCATTCATGACTTGGAACGGCTTTAACTATGAGGATGCTGTTATTATGAGTGAGCGCCTTGTAAAAGACGATGTCTATACATCTGTTCATATCGAAGAATATGAATCAGAATCTCGTGATACAAAGCTTGGACCAGAAGAAATCACTCGTGATATTCCAAACGTCGGAGAAGATGCACTTCGTAACCTAGACGAACGTGGTATTATCCGTATTGGTGCGGAAGTACGTGACGGTGATATTCTTGTTGGGAAAGTAACGCCTAAAGGGGTTACAGAATTAACTGCTGAAGAGCGTTTATTACATGCAATCTTCGGTGAAAAGGCTCGTGAGGTTCGTGATACTTCATTACGTGTACCACACGGTGCTGGCGGTATCATTCTTGATGTTAAAGTATTTAACCGTGAAGATGGCGATGAATTACCACCAGGTGTTAACCAATTAGTTCGTGCTTATATTGTTCAAAAACGTAAAATTCGTGTTGGGGACAAAATGGCCGGACGTCATGGTAACAAAGGGGTTATCTCTCGTATCTTACCAGAAGAAGATATGCCATTCATGCCAGATGGCACGCCTGTTGATATCATGTTAAATCCACTTGGTGTACCTTCCCGTATGAATATCGGACAAGTTTTAGAGTTACACTTAGGTATGGCTTCTCGTTATCTAGGCGTTCACATGGCAACACCAGTATTTGATGGTGCTAATGAAGAAGACGTTTGGGAAACAATGGAAGAAGCTGGGATGAACCGTGACGGTAAAACAATCCTGTATGATGGACGTTCTGGTGAACCATTCGATAACCGTGTATCAGTAGGTATCATGTATATGATCAAACTTGCTCACATGGTTGATGATAAACTTCATGCACGTTCAACTGGTCCTTACTCACTTGTTACGCAACAACCACTTGGTGGTAAAGCGCAATTTGGTGGACAACGTTTTGGTGAAATGGAGGTATGGGCACTTGAAGCTTATGGTGCTGCGTATACACTTCAAGAAATCTTAACGGTTAAATCTGATGACGTTGTTGGTCGTGTGAAAACATATGAAGCCATCGTTAAAGGTGAAAGTGTACCAGAGCCAGGTGTTCCTGAGTCATTCAAAGTATTGATTAAAGAACTTCAATCTCTTGGTATGGATGTTAAGATGTTAACAGTTAATGATGAAGAAGTAGAGCTTCGCGATTTAGACGAAGAAGACGATCTTCAGCCAGCTGATGCACTTAACATTGCACCACAGCCAGATACAGAAGAAGAGCCAGTAGAGTCTTTTGAATAATGGAAAACCAAATTCACAAATGTGAATATGGTCAAACTTATTTTTCAAATTAGCCGGGCAGGATTTAACGCCCTGCCTGGCTTTTTCTTTTAATAAATCATTCTATTTCTAATCCTTTGCCAAAGAGGCAATCTTTGCAAACGATTATCGAGCTGCGTAAAAGAGTCTTTATAAAGACCTATACTAGAGGGAGGTAGGCTCCTTGATAGACGTTAATGAATTTGAATATATGAAAATTGGTTTAGCATCACCTGACAAGATTCGTTCTTGGTCATATGGAGAGGTTAAAAAACCTGAAACAATTAACTACCGTACACTAAAACCAGAAAAAGATGGTTTATTCTGTGAGCGTATTTTTGGTCCAACTAAGGACTGGGAGTGTCACTGTGGGAAATATAAACGTGTACGCTATAAAGGCGTAGTTTGTGATCGTTGTGGCGTTGAAGTAACACGTGCTAAAGTTCGTCGTGAACGTATGGGACATATCGAATTAGCAGCACCAGTTTCTCATATCTGGTACTTCAAAGGTATTCCTAGCCGTATGGGTCTAATTTTAGATATGTCACCTCGTGCTCTTGAAGAAGTTATCTATTTCGCTTCATACGTTGTGATCGATGCAGGTGCTACTAATTTAGAAAGTAAACAATTACTATCTGAAAAAGAGTATCGTGCATACCGTGAAAAATTCGGTAATACATTCGAAGCATCAATGGGTGCAGAAGCAATCAAAAAATTATTAGGTAAAATCGACCTAGAAGATGAAACACAATCTTTAAAAGAGGAGTTAAAATCTGCTCAAGGTCAAAGACGTACTCGTGCCATTAAACGTCTAGAAGTTGTTGAATCTTTCCGTAACTCAGGAAACTCACCTGAATGGATGATTCTAGATGTACTACCTGTTATTCCACCAGAGCTTCGTCCAATGGTGCAATTAGATGGTGGTCGTTTCGCGACTTCAGATTTAAACGATTTATACCGTCGTGTAATTAATCGTAATAACCGTTTAAAACGTTTATTAGATTTAGGTGCTCCGAGCATCATCGTACAAAATGAAAAACGAATGTTACAAGAAGCTGTTGATGCATTAATCGATAATGGTCGTCGTGGACGTCCTGTAACAGGTCCTGGTAACCGCCCGTTAAAATCACTTTCACATATGTTGAAAGGTAAACAAGGTCGTTTCCGTCAAAATCTACTTGGTAAACGTGTTGACTACTCTGGTCGTTCGGTTATCGTAGTAGGTCCAAACTTAAAAATGTACCAATGTGGCTTACCAAAAGAAATGGCTATCGAATTATTCAAGCCATTCGTTATGAAAGAATTAGTAGAGCGTGGTCTTGCTCATAACATTAAATCTGCTAAACGTAAAATCGAACGTTTAAATAACGACGTATGGGACGTTTTAGAAGATGTTATCCGTGAGCATCCAGTATTACTAAACCGTGCACCAACGCTTCACCGTCTTGGAATTCAAGCATTTGAACCAACACTAGTTGAAGGTCGTGCTATTCGTCTTCACCCATTAGTATGTACAGCCTATAATGCTGACTTCGATGGTGACCAAATGGCGGTTCACGTACCATTATCAGCTGAAGCTCAAGCTGAAGCTCGTCTTCTAATGCTTGCTGCACAAAACATCCTGAATCCAAAAGACGGTAAACCTGTTGTAACACCTTCTCAAGATATGGTATTAGGAAACTACTACTTAACACTTGAACGTGAAGGCGCACGTGGTGAAGGTACTGTTTTCTATGGTCCAAATGAAGTTTTAATTGCCTATGATACAGGTCATGTACACTTGCATACACGTATCGCAATTAAAGCAAGTTCATTAAATAATCCGACATTCACTGAAGAACAAAATAATATGTTCTTATTAACAACTGTCGGTAAAGTAATCTTTAATGAAATCTTACCGGAATCATTCCCTTATATTAATGAGCCAACTGATTTCAACTTAGAGCAAGTAACACCAGAAAAATACTTTGCTAAGTTAACAATTGATGAAGAAACACTTAAAGAGCTTGAATCAGATAGTGCTTATAATAATTTAGATGAAAAAGGGAAAATTGATGCACAACGTACAGCTGTATTGCGTAAATACTTTGCATCAGTACCTGTTGTAAACCCATTCCGTAAGAAATTCTTAGGAAATATCATTGCTGAAGTATTTAAACGTTTCCACATTACGGAAACATCTAAAATGCTTGACCGTATGAAAAACCTAGGTTTCAAATATTCAACACGTGCAGGTATTACTGTAGGTGTATCTGATATCGTGGTATTACCTGATAAAGGTGAAATTTTAGCAGAAGCTCAAGAGAAAGTAGATAAAGTTCAAGCGCAATTCCGTCGTGGTTTCATTACTGAGGATGAGCGTTATGATCGCGTTATTTCAAGCTGGAGTGCTGCAAAAGATGAAATTCAAGCGAAGCTGATGAAGTCACTTGAGAAAACAAACCCAATTTTCATGATGTCTGATTCAGGTGCCCGTGGTAATGCATCTAACTTTACTCAGCTAGCTGGTATGCGTGGTCTGATGGCCAACCCGGCTGGTCGTATTATCGAACTTCCAATCAAATCTTCATTCCGTGAAGGTTTAACAGTATTAGAGTACTTCATCTCAACTCACGGTGCTCGTAAAGGTCTTGCCGATACAGCCCTAAAAACTGCCGATTCAGGTTACTTAACGCGTCGTCTTGTTGACGTTGCACAAGATGTTATCGTTCGTGAAGATGACTGTGGTACTGACCGTGGCTTAACGATTGGTGCATTAATGGAAGGCACAGAGTTAATTGAAGCTCTAGATGAACGTATTGTTGGTCGTCATACGAAGAAAACAATCTTCCACCCTGAAACTGGTGAAGTAATTCTTGCAAAAGACGGTTTAATCGACCAAGATATCGCTCGTGCAATTATCGAGGCTGGTATTGAAGAAGTGACAATCCGTTCAGCATTTACATGTAATACAAAACACGGCGTTTGTAAAAAATGTTACGGCATGAACTTGGCGACAGGTGAGAAGGTTGAAGTTGGGGAAGCAGTTGGTATTATTGCGGCTCAATCAATCGGTGAACCAGGTACACAGTTAACAATGCGTACATTCCATACAGGTGGGGTTGCCGGTGATGATATTACACAAGGTCTTCCACGTATCCAAGAGATCTTTGAAGCACGTAATCCAAAAGGTCAATCTGTTATTTCAGAAATTGCTGGTACGGTTTCAGATATCACAGAAATTCGTGAAGGCTTAAAAGAAATTACAATTCAAGGTGACGTAGAAACTCGTAAGTATCAAGCACCTTATAACGCACGTTTGAAAGTTATCGAAGGTGATAATGTAGAACGTGGTCAAGTTTTAACAGAAGGTTCTATCGATCCAAAACAATTGCTAAAAGTCAAAGACGTTTCAACTGTTCAAGAATATTTATTAAAAGAAGTTCAAAAAGTATACCGTATGCAAGGGGTAGAAATTGGGGATAAACACATTGAGGTAATGGTTCGCCAAATGCTTCGTAAAGTGCGTGTAATTGAAGCTGGAGATACAGAATTACTACCTGGCTCATTACTAGATATCCACCAATTCTCAGAGGCAAACGTAGACGCTGTTATGAATGGCAAAAACCCTGCAACTTGTCGCCCTGTTATCCTTGGTATTACAAAAGCTTCTCTTGAAACAGAATCATTCTTATCTGCAGCATCGTTCCAAGAAACAACACGTGTGTTAACAGATGCAGCAATTAAGGGTAAACGTGACGAACTTCTTGGATTAAAAGAGAACGTAATTATCGGTAAACTTGTTCCTGCAGGTACTGGTATGCAACGTTATCGTCAAATCCGCATCGAAAAAGATGAGCTTGACACAGAAGTCGTTTCTGCTGAATAAACATTAAATTAGGCCGAAGAGATGCATATTTTCATCATCTCTTCGGACTTTTTCAAGATATTAGTTGACAGTGTAAATGAGTAATGATAATATATTGAAGGTTGATAGTTAACTGTCTGTACTTCGGAGGATATGTAAATGTCTTATGATAAAGTAAGGGCTAGTCAAACAATCATAGGTACAAAGCAAGCAGTAAAAGCAATGCGAGCTGGTTCAGTGAAAGAACTTTATGTGGCACTTGATGCAGACAATTGGGTAACCGATTCGGCCATATCTTTCGCGAGAGAAATCGGTATACCAGTTATTCTTGTTGAGTCCAAAAAGGAACTGGGCAAAGCCTGTGGAATCCATGTTGGAGCTGCGGTAGTTGCGATTACTGTAGAGTAGTTTTTGTGTAAAATGCACAAAGACTTTGTTTTTACCCAAAAAATGAACCACCTGGATGTGTGGTATTAAAAAAAGAAGGAATGAAGGGAGGAAAAATCGATGCCTACAATTAACCAATTGGTACGTAAGCCTCGTAAATCTAAAATCACGAAATCAAATTCACCAGCGTTAAACAAAGGATATAACTCATTTAAAAAATCTTTAACTGATGTTAAATCTCCACAAAAACGTGGTGTTTGTACTCGTGTAGGTACAATGACGCCTAAAAAACCAAACTCAGCGTTACGTAAATACGCTCGTGTACGTTTAACTAACCAAATCGAGGTTACAGCGTACATTCCTGGTGAAGGCCACAACTTACAAGAGCACAGTGTTGTTCTTATCCGTGGCGGTCGTGTAAAAGACTTACCGGGTGTTCGTTACCATATCGTTCGTGGTGCTCTTGATACTGCTGGTGTAAACGGTCGTATGCAATCACGTTCTTTATACGGTACAAAACGCCCTAAAGAAAAAAAATAATTTAAATCCCACTATATATTTACTCAATGAAAGGAGGAAAACACATGCCTCGTAAAGGTCCTGTTTCCAAACGTGACGTGTTACCAGATCCAATTTATAATTCAAAACTAGTAACTCGTTTAATCAATAAAATGATGATTGATGGTAAAAGAGGTACTTCTCAAAAGATTTTATACGGTGCGTTCGAACTAGTTAAAGAACGTTCTGGTCAAGATCCAATCGAAGTATTCGAAGCTGCTCTAAATAACGTAATGCCAGTTCTTGAAGTACGTGCTCGCCGTGTTGGTGGTTCTAACTACCAAGTACCAGTTGAAGTACGCCCAGAACGTCGTACAACTTTAGGTCTTCGTTACCTAGTTAACTATTCTCGTCTTCGTGGTGAAAAAACTATGGAAGAGCGTTTAGCTAACGAAATCCTTGATGCTTCTAACAACACTGGTGCATCAGTTAAGAAACGTGAAGATATGCACAAAATGGCAGAAGCGAACAAAGCATTCGCTCACTACCGTTGGTAATCTAAACATAGCATAAGCCCAATATGGAAGGAGAAATACCTAATGAAACGCGAATTCTCACTAGAGAATACTCGTAATATTGGGATCATGGCTCACATTGATGCTGGTAAAACAACAACAACTGAGCGTATCCTTTATTACACAGGTAAGATTCACAAAATCGGTGAAACTCATGAAGGCGCTTCTCAAATGGACTGGATGGAGCAAGAGCAAGAACGTGGTATCACAATCACTTCTGCTGCGACAACAGCTCAATGGAAAGGCAACCGCGTAAACATCATCGATACTCCTGGACACGTAGACTTCACTGTAGAAGTAGAACGTTCTTTACGTGTACTTGACGGCGCAGTAACTGTACTTGATGCTCAATCTGGTGTTGAACCTCAAACAGAAACTGTATGGCGTCAAGCTACAACTTACGGTGTACCACGTATCGTATTCATTAACAAAATGGATAAAATGGGTGCAGATTTCCTATATTCTGTAGGTACTTTACACGAGCGTTTACAAGCAAATGCTCATCCAATCCAATTACCAATTGGTGCGGAAGATGAGTTCAAAGCAATTATTGACCTAGTTGAAATGGATGTAACTTACTACGATAACGAAGAAGGTACAGCATTACGTGAAGGTCAACCAATTCCTGAAGAATTCAAAGCGCAAGCTGAAGAATACCGTGAGAAGTTAATCGAAGCAATCGCTGAAGTTAACGAAGAAATCATGGAAAAATACTTTGCTGGTGAAGAAATTACAAAAGAAGAGCTTAAAGCGGCTATCCGTAAAGCGACAATCGCTGTAGAATTCTACCCAGTAATCTGTGGTACAGCATTCAAACACAAAGGTGTTCGTAAAATGCTTGACGCAGTTATCGATTACTTACCATCACCAGTTGATGTACCAGCTATTAAAGGTACAACTCCAGATGGTGATGAAACTGAACGTCCATCATCAGACGAAGCGCCATTCTCAGCTTTAGCATTTAAAGTTATGACTGACCCATTCGTAGGTAAATTAACGTTCTTCCGTGTGTACTCTGGTGTTCTTGAATCAGGTTCATACGTACAAAACTCTTCAAAAGGTAAACGTGAACGTGTAGGTCGTATCCTACAAATGCACGCTAACAGCCGTGAAGAGATTTCAAAAGTATTTGCTGGTGATATCGCAGCTGCTGTAGGTCTTAAAGATACAACAACTGGTGACACTCTTTGTGAAGAGAAAAACCTTGTTATCCTTGAGTCTATGGAGTTCCCAGAACCAGTTATCTCTCTTTCTGTAGAACCAAAATCAAAAGCTGACCAAGATAAAATGGGTCAAGCTTTACAAAAACTACAAGAAGAAGATCCAACATTCCGTGCACATACAGACCAAGAAACTGGTCAAACAATTATCTCAGGTATGGGTGAGCTTCACCTTGATATCTTAGTTGATCGTATGCGCCGTGAATTTAAAGTAGAAGCTAACGTAGGTGCTCCAATGGTATCTTACCGTGAAACATTCCGTGGCTCTGCTCAAGTTCAAGGTAAATTCACTCGTCAATCAGGTGGTCGTGGTCAATACGGTGACGTATGGATCGAGTTCTCTCCAAATGAAGAGGGTAAAGGCTTTGAATTCGAAAATGCTATCGTTGGTGGTGTAGTACCACGTGAATATATTCCAGCTGTAGAAGCAGGTCTTCGTGACTCGCTTGACCGCGGTGTAATCGCTGGTTACCCATTAATCGACATCAAAGCGAAATTATTCGATGGTTCATACCATGATGTTGACTCAAACGAAATGGCATTTAAAATCGCTGCATCTATGGCACTTAAAGCTGCTGCATCAAAATGTAGTCCAGTTCTTTTAGAGCCTATGATGAAAGTTGAAGTTGTAATTCCTGAAGAATATCTTGGTGATATCATGGGTAACATCACTTCTCGCCGTGGTCGCGTAGAAGGTATGGAAGCTCGCGGTAACGCTCAAGTTGTTCGTGCGATGGTTCCACTTTCAGAAATGTTTGGATATGCAACAACTTTACGTTCTGCAACGCAAGGTCGTGGTGTATTCTCAATGGTATTCGATCATTATGAAGAAGTACCAAAATCAATCTCTGAAGATATCATCAAAAAAAATAAAGGTGAATAATTGAAATTTCATCTTGCATAAAGTATAACTAATTTGTAAGCTATGATTGCAGGATAGGGGATGGGCCCGTTCTCTATCAGCATTCATTCTATAAATTTTAAATCTAAAACATACAATTTTGAGGAGGCAATCTCTAATGGCTAAAGAAAAATTTGACCGTTCTAAAACGCATGCTAACATTGGTACAATCGGACACGTTGACCATGGTAAAACTACTTTAACTGCTGCAATCGCTACAGTTCTTTCTAAAAAAATGGGTGGTACAGCTAAATCTTACGCTGATATCGATAACGCTCCAGAAGAAAAAGAACGTGGTATCACAATCAATACTTCTCACGTAGAATACGAAACTGAAACTCGTCACTATGCACACGTTGACTGCCCAGGACACGCTGACTATGTTAAAAACATGATCACTGGTGCTGCTCAAATGGACGGCGGTATCTTAGTAGTATCTGCTGCTGACGGCCCAATGCCACAAACTCGTGAACACATCCTTTTATCTCGTCAAGTAGGTGTTCCATACTTAGTAGTATTCATGAACAAATGTGATATGGTTGACGACGAAGAATTATTAGAATTAGTAGAAATGGAAATCCGTGACCTACTATCTGAATATGACTTCCCAGGTGACGATATTCCTGTAATCAAAGGTTCTGCTCTTAAAGCTCTTGAAGGTGAACCAGAATGGGAAGAAAAAATCGTTGAATTAATGGACGCTGTAGATTCTTACATCCCAACTCCAGAACGTCAAACTGACAAACCATTCATGATGCCAGTAGAGGACGTATTCTCTATTACTGGTCGTGGTACAGTTGCAACTGGCCGTGTTGAACGTGGTCAAGTTAAAGTTGGTGACGTAGTTGAAATCATCGGTATCGCTGAAGAAGCTAAATCTACTACTGTAACTGGTGTAGAAATGTTCCGTAAATTATTAGACTATGCTGAAGCTGGTGACAACATCGGTGCTTTACTACGTGGTGTTGCTCGTGAAGAAATCCAACGTGGTCAAGTATTAGCTAAACCAGGTTCAATTACTCCACACACTAACTTCAAAGCTGAAGTTTACGTTTTATCAAAAGAAGAGGGTGGCCGTCATACTCCATTCTTCTCTAACTACCGTCCTCAGTTCTACTTCCGTACAACTGACGTAACAGGTATCTGTAACTTACCAGAAGGCGTTGAAATGGTAATGCCTGGTGATAACATCGAAATGACAGTTGAACTTATCGCTCCAATCGCTCTTGAAGAAGGTACTAAATTCTCTATCCGTGAGGGTGGCCGTACTGTAGGCGCTGGCGTAGTTGCTTCTATCCAAAAATAATTTTAGCTCTTGCTAATTCCAAACCAATCTGTAGGGACGCCTACAGATTGGTTTTTTGTGTTAAAATAAAGAAAAATTAGAGTTTTAATTAGTGTATGTGTACATAACCACAAGCATGTCCTCTAGCGTAAATAATTAAAGGGAAAGGGGAACTGAGTATGGACATGAAAATTTTGCTGATTGAAGATGATCCTTCTATTTTTAGCATGATTCAAGAACGTTTTGAGCAGTGGTCACTAAACGTGGTGGGACCTAAAAATTTTCAGAAGGTGATGGATGACTTTATAGAGGAGAAGCCCCATCTCGTGCTAATTGATATTCAATTGCCTGCCTATGACGGCTTTCATTGGTGTCGTGAAATTCGTCATTTATCCAAAGTGCCAATCCTTTTTCTTTCTTCCAGAGATCACCCGATGGATATGGTGATGGCTATGCAAATGGGGGCTGATGATTTTATTCAAAAGCCTTTTCATATGGAAGTTTTACTCGCAAAAGCACAGGCTATTTTACGTAGAACCTATGATTACGTTGAAGAAAAAATGGATGTTACACGTTTTAACGATGCCATAATTGATTATGCGAGAAGTGAAATTATGTATAATGGTGCCATTGCTTCTTTAACAAAAAATGAACTTTTTATTTTAAGAATATTAGTGGAGCAGGCTAATCATATCGTTTCAAGAGACGAGCTAATGAGAAAACTATGGGACGACGAACGTTTCGTAAACGATAATACTTTGTCTGTAAACGTTAATCGGTTACGTGCAAAGCTAGAGGATATTGGTTTACATGAGGTAATACTAACAAAAAAGGGACTTGGTTATATGGCAGTAAGCTGAGGGATGTGAGGGAAGTTGTTATTATTATTTGTTAGAGAACGCTTTGCTTGGATTGGATTTTTCATTTTTACTCTAATAATTCTAAATGTGCTATTTTCTTTAGATGTTGGTTTAAATGGGGTTTCTATTTGGTATGTAAACGTTAGTTTACTTGTATGTTTTATACTCTTTTTTTGGTGTCGCTATGTCATCGAAGTTGGGAAATTAAAAGATTTCCTGGGAAATATGGATAGCCACCTTGATGATGCACATAGAAATAGTTTAGCTTTATCTCCTTTTCAAGAAGTATACTTTCGAAAAATGGAGGATGCCTTTTTTGAAAAGAATTTAGAGTTAAATCAAGCCAAAGTGCAGATACAGGAACATTCTGATGAACTATTAGCTTGGGTCCATGAAGTAAAAGCACCTTTAACTGCCATTAATTTAATGTTTGAACATATTGAGGATTTACAGCTACGTCGAAAATTAGAGAATGAATGGCTAAGACTACATCTTTTGGTTGATCAACAACTGCATCAAACAAGATTATACGCTATTGAAAAAGATAATTATTTAAATGAGATTGAACTAAAGCCCATTATTTATAAAGAAATCCGAGCTATGCAAGCTTGGTGTCTTGAAAAAGGCATTGGCTTTGAAATTGGTGAACTGACAGAGATGGTTATGACAGATGGCAAGTGGCTAGCTTTTATTATTCGACAAATTCTTTCGAATGCCATCAAGTATAGCCCAGTAAATTCTGAGATAACAATCTTTACAGAACATGATTCTTCAGGTGCAACATTACTACATATTAAAGATATAGGTAGGGGTATACCTTTAGACGATTTACCTAGGATTTTTCAAAAATCTTATACAGGAACAGCGGGAAGGGAATCCTCTCAATCTACAGGTATGGGTCTCTATTTAGCATCTAATGTAGCCCATAAAATTGGTATTCGTATTAATGTTCAATCTAAAGTTGGTGAAGGCTCGCTATTTACACTACGTTTCCCCTTACAAAATGAATATGCGAAACTAACAGGTAGATGACGAAAATGTCACCTACCTTTTTATATTGTCATGTAAAACGCACGAATGATTAGGTTTGACAGGGTACACTTGAACTATAGAAAGGGGCGTTATGAAGTGACAGTTTTAATAGGACGTAAAATAAAGAAAGTGTATGGAAAAAAATCAACGGCTCAGGAAGTATTAAAGGGTATTGATGTAGAAGTGAATAGAGGAGAATTTGTAGGTATTATGGGACCTTCTGGCTCTGGTAAAACAACGCTTTTAAATGTCTTATGCTCAATTGACTTTGCGACAGAAGGTGTTATTGAGATAAACGGTCATAGTTTACGTGGTATGAAAGAAAAGGCTTTAGCAAACTTCCGAAGAGAGCAGCTGGGATTTATATTTCAAGACTATAATTTATTAGATACCTTGACAGTAAAAGAAAATATTCTTCTACCGTTAGCCATCAGTAAGTTACCAAAAGCTGTTGCCGAAAGTCGAGTGAAGGAACTCACTTCTTTGTTGGGAATCACGGAAATTTTAAATAAATATCCCAACGAAATATCAGGTGGACAAAAACAGCGTACCTCTGCTGCACGTGCACTTATTACCAATCCGTCATTGGTATTTGCAGACGAGCCCACTGGTGCACTAGATTCTAAATCAGCTACAGCCCTGCTTCAAAATCTACAAAATATAAATGAAACAAAAGAAGCGACAATTATGATGGTTACACACGATGCTGTAGCCGCAAGTTTCTGTACACGTGTGTTATTTCTAAAGGATGGCCTTATCTATAGTGAACTTTATAAGGGCGATAAAACAAGGCAGGCCTTTTTCAAAGAAATCATGCATACACAAAGTGTGCTAGGCGGTGACGGGTATGAGTCTTAGTAAGTTAGTACTTCGAAGTATGAAGAAAAATATGAAGCACTACTATCTATATTTCTTTGCACTTATTTTTAGTGTTACCTTATACTTTTCGTTTGTCACCTTGCAAAATAATACGGAGGTGTGGGCTGCTGTTCAAATGAGTGGAACAGCTACGGCCGGATTTAAGGCAGCAACTTATATTCTTTATTTTATCGTTTTATTCTTCGTTCTGTATGCAAACCATTTATTTATGAAGCGTCGTAGTAAGGAAATAGGTTTGTATCAACTGATCGGCATGACTAAGGGGCTAATCGTGCGTTTATTAGCGGTTGAAAACATTCTCTTATTTGTTGGAGCCGTTATTATAGGTATGTTGGCAGGCTTCTTTAGCTCTCGTGTGTTTGCAATGATTTTGCTTCGTGTGCTTGAAAAAGAAGCTCTCGTAACCATGACTTTTAGTACACAAGCTTTACTGCAGTCGATGATTGTATTTACTATCTTATTGATCATCGTTCTTATACAGATGGCTTGGATGATTCATCATGTGTCATTGTTATCATTATTTAGTGCAGCAAAACAAGCAGATGAGCGTGTGAGACGCTTTAGTGCGTTCCAGATGGTTATTGGCTTTTTGGGTCTTATACTGATTGTTTATGGCTACTATGCATCGACAAAGTTGTTCGATATCGAATCTGCTGGTAATTTATTTATCAATATGATAATTATTTTAGCTACTACAATTGGTGGAACATTCCTTGTTTTTCGTTTCTCTGTAGCATTTATTATGAATACTATTCGCCTAAAGAAAAAAGGGCATTTATCCATAAAGGATGTATTAGCATTAACGCCCATCATGCATCGCATGAAGAGCAATGCAAAGTCATTAACGCTAATCACCGTGTTAACAGGCGTTTCTCTAGGCGTGACGACTCTTTCCTATATCGCCTACTACTCCTCGGAAGCATCTGCATATAGCCAAGTACCTGGTGATTTCATATTGCTTGAAGAGCAAGGGGAGGAATTTTTAGAGAAGTTAGAGGAAAATAATATTGCTTATGATAAAATTGACTACCGTCTTCAGGGAGTAACCGCTGCTGTAGGTCAATTGATGTCTAAAAAACAGCAGGATAACCCTTTATATACAATGGAAGGCACAATTTATACCATTCCGCTTTCAGATTACCAGCAGAGTGTTCCTGAGGCTAAGCTTTCAGGGAATGAGGTTATCTTGACAAACTATGGTGGTTATATGGCTGAAATGTTCCCGTTAGAGAAAGATCATGATTTAGTAGTATCTGCAGGAGAACTTGAAGAAACTTTTCATGTCGTTGATATCCACGATAAAAGCGTGATAAGTGGTATTGTAACGGCTGGGGGTGGTGGACCTATCTTTGTTGTGACAGATGATATGTTTAAAAGTTTAACTACACAGGCAGCTCTTTATCCTTGGCATCATCAAACAACAATTACTTTAAAATCTAACGAAGATATTGCAACAGCAGAAAAATTATATATTCAATCAAATGCAGGTATTATTACGGCTGTAGATGATAAAGGGAAGACAAAGCAATATACACAATCATCCTATGAAGGAAAACGTAAAGACAATATTGAATCATTGGGTCTTACCATCTTTACAACAGCATTTTTAGGGTTAGCGTTTTTAATGACCACAGGTAGTATTCTATACTTTAAACAAATGTCTGAGGCGGAGGAAGAACGTGATTCCTATACAATCCTACGAAAGATTGGTTTTGCTGAAAAAGATATCATGAAGGGTATTTATATGAAACAGGCCTTTAATTTCGGTGTTCCACTAGTTATTGGGTTATTGCATAGCTACTTTGCTGTTAAGTCAGGATGGTTTTTATTTGGGACAGAGTTAACAGCTCCCTTGTGGATTGCAATGTGCTGTTATATAGCTTTATATACGATTTTTGCTATTCTATCGGTAGGCTACTATAAAAAGGTTGTACGTCAGTCGTTGTAATATTAAATAAGAGGAAACTCGGAAACAGTGTGGTGGTTATCATTACACTGTTTTTTTAGTGCAAAAAATATAGAAGTTACAAAAAACCTTGACTTTCAATTATCAGAATAATAAAGTTTAACATGTTAGTAATTTAGTGTATGAAAGTAGAGTGTAACAATGAATGCAGTAATTGCGGCTGTTGCCGTTATGTTAATATTAAGCTTGCTTCGCATCAATGTAGTTCTCTCGTTAGTTCTAGGAGCATTTGTAGGTGGTCTAACTAGTGGGATGGGCATTGAGTCAACAGTCCAATCATTTACAGAAGGATTAGGAGCAGGAGCAACCATTGCATTAAGTTATGGCTTACTTGGTGGTTTTGCAATCGCCATTGCCAAAACAGGAATACCCGAATTAATGATAGCCGGGATGTTAAAAATATTAAAGGGTGAAAGTAATAGAAAAGGACTTGTGAAGGTATTAATTTTCTTCCTTATTTTTGTGATGTCTATTTTATCTCAAAATGTTATTCCTATTCATATTGCCTTCATTCCATTATTAATACCTCCTATTTTAAAGATTTTAAATATGCTAGAAGTCGATCGACGTATAATTGCAACGTTGATTGCAGTAGGCTTAATTGGTACTTATAGTTTTGTACCTGCTGGTTTTGGAGCAATCTTTCAAGATATCGTTGCTACACAAGTGTCAGAGGCAGGAATGGCTGTTTCTTCACGTGATGTCCCTGCAGCAATGGGTATTCCCGTATTAGGAATGCTAATCGGATTGATAATTGCCTTCGCTGTATACCGCAAACCAAGACATTATAAGCATAGTGAAGTGGAGATGGAATCTTTAAATGTAAACGTCAGCAAATTCATTATGTTTTCTACAGCTCTGGCACTAGTAATATCACTATGCGCTCAAGTGTTAACAGACTCAATGATTGTAGGCTCGTTTGCAGGTATTATGATTATGTATTTTACAGGTGCTCTTAAATGGAGAGAAGCAGATGAGATTCTTTCTGAAGGAATGAAGATGATGGCCTTTATTGGCTTTGTTATGATTGCGGCAAATGGTTTTGCGGCGGTAATCAATGCAACAGGTGATGTGGACAGCTTAATTACAAATTCACTTACTGTATTAGAAGGAAATAGAAGTCTTGCTGTCTTCATCATGTTAATCATAGGATTAGTTGTGACGATGGGGATTGGTTCGTCCTTCGCTACAGTTCCTATAATCGCGACACTATTTGTTCCGCTAGCACAAGGTTTAGATATGAGTCCTTTAGCGATATTATGCTTAATCGGTACAGCTGGTGCTCTAGGAGACGCAGGTTCTCCAGCATCCGATTCTACATTAGGGCCAACAGCAGGCCTTAATGTTGATGGCCAGCATCATCATATTTGGGATACCTGTGTTCCTACGTTTATTTTCATTAACATACCACTAATCCTATTTGGTTGGATTGCCTGTGTGTTCTTTCTATAATAAGGAGGTAGTTTCTATAATTATATAGAAACTACTTTTTTCTTTTTTGAGTTATTTGAAATGTGCGAAAATGTTGATATGACAACCTTAAGTGTTGCAATATGTATAGAAATTTTATATACTAATAAACGGCTTAATAAAGCGAAGAAATAGTAGTACTAAGAATATCTGCAACATTTAAAAGAATTTAGCGAAAAGACTTGCTTATTCTTTTTTTATTGTATATAATGTTGAATGTTGGTCTTTGACTGCGATGAAGCGAGAGGTTGCCGACACACCCGGCCGCTTTGCCATGGCGGTGTGTGGGAAAATTTTCGTGGAGAATGTCTAGAAAATAGGCGAGAAGGAGGGAAAATAATGGCAAAACAAAAGATTCGTATTCGTTTAAAAGCGTATGATCACCGTATTTTAGATCAATCTGCTGAGAAAATTGTGGAAACTGCAAAACGTTCAGGTGCAAGTGTATCAGGTCCGATTCCACTTCCAACTGAGAAGTCTGTGTACACAATTCTTCGTGCGGTTCACAAGTACAAAGATTCTCGTGAACAATTCGAAATGCGTACGCATAAACGTCTGATCGATATCGTTAACCCAACACCACAAACTGTTGACGCGTTAATGAAACTTGATTTACCATCTGGCGTTGATATCGAAATCAAACTTTAATGGTAAAAACAATATAACTTTTAAAACTTACAGGAGGTGTGACAAATGGCTAAAGGAATCTTAGGTAGAAAAATTGGTATGACACAAGTTTTCGCTGAAAACGGCGATTTAATCCCGGTAACAGTTATCGAAGCTACTCCAAACGTAGTTCTTCAAAAGAAAACTGTTGAGACAGACGGCTACGAAGCAATTCAAGTTGGTTTCGAAGACAAGCGCGTTAAGCTTTCTAACAAACCAGAACAAGGTCACGTAGCAAAAGCGAACACTGCTCCTAAGCGCTTCATTCGTGAATTCCGCAACGTGAACATGGAAGAATACGAAGTTGGTCAAGAAGTCAAAGTAGAAATTTTCGCAGAAGGCGATGTAATCGATGTAACAGGAGTTACTAAAGGTAAAGGTTTCCAAGGTGTTATCAAACGCCACGGACAATCTCGTGGTCCTATGGCCCACGGTTCTCGTTACCACCGTCGTCCTGGTTCAATGGGTCCAGTTGCTCCGAACCGCGTATTCAAACAAAAGAAATTACCTGGTCAAATGGGTGGCAATGTAGTTACAATCCAAAACTTAGAAATCGTGAAAGTTGACACAGATCGTAACTTACTACTTGTTAAAGGTAATGTTCCTGGTTCTAAAAAAGCTCTAGTTACAGTAAAAACTGCAATTAAAGCTAAGTAATCACTTAAGGAAAGGAGGAAACAGGAATGACAAAAGTATCTGTACTTAGTCAAACAGGTGCTTCAGTTGGTGAAATCGAATTAAACGATGCGATCTTCGGAATCGAGCCAAATGAAGCAGTATTATTCGACGCAGTAGTTGCTCAACGCGCTTCTCTTCGTCAAGGTAATCACAAGGTTAAAAACCGTTCTGAAGTTGCTGGTGGTGGTCGTAAACCATGGCGTCAAAAAGGAACTGGTCGTGCTCGTCAAGGTTCTATCCGTTCTCCACAATGGCGCGGCGGTGGTATCGTATTCGGTCCTACTCCACGTAGCTATTCTTATAAATTACCTAAAAAAGTTCGTCGTTTAGCTCTTAAATCTGCTTTATCAGCTAAAGTAGTAGAACAAAACTTCTTAGTTCTTGATGCTCTAACTCTAGCAGCACCAAAAACAAAAGAATTCACAAAAATCCTTAAAGATCTTTCTTTAGAGAAAAAATCTTTATTTGTAACTGCTGACCTAGATGAAAACGTAGCATTATCTGCTCGTAACATCCCAGGTGTAACAGTTTTAACTGCAAACGGAATCAACGTTCTTGATCTATTAGGTCATGATAAAGTTGTATTCACTAAGTCTGCAGTAGAAAAAGTTGAGGAGGTGCTTGGATAATGGAAGCACGTGATATTTTAAAACGTCCGGTCATTACTGAGCGTTCTTCAGAACTTATGGCAGAGAAAAAGTATACTTTCGAAGTAGACACTCGCGCTAACAAAACTCAAGTAAAAGACGCTGTAGAAGAAATCTTTGGCGTAAAAGTTGAGAAAGTAAACGTTCTTAACTACAAAGGTAAATTCAAACGCGTAGGCCGTTACGGTGGTTACACTAACAAACGTCGTAAAGCGATCGTTAAACTAACTGCTGATAGCAAAGAAATTGAATTATTCGAAATGTAATCCTAACGGATTTATGATTTGAACACTCAAGAAGGAGGGAAAACACAATGGCGATTAAAAAGTATAAACCTACCTCTAATGGTCGTCGTAACATGACGTCATTAGACTTTGCGGAAATTACAACTAACAAGCCTGAGAAATCATTGCTTGAACCAACTAAACGCAAAGCTGGTCGTAACAACCAAGGTAAAATCACTGTTCGTCATCATGGTGGTGGTCATAAGAAGCAATACCGTGTTATCGATTTCAAACGTGTTAAAGATGGCATTCCGGCAAAAGTTGCTACTATTGAATATGATCCAAACCGTTCTGCGAATATCGCATTAATCAACTACGCTGATGGAGCAAAAGCTTACATCTTAGCACCAAAAGGTCTAGAGGTTGGTCAAACAATCGTTTCTGGTCCAGATGCTGATATTAAAGTAGGTAACACTTTACCATTAGCAAACATTCCAATGGGTACTACAATCCATAACATCGAGTTAAAACCTGGTAAAGGCGGACAATTAGTACGTTCAGCTGGTACTTCTGCGCAAGTACTTGGTCGTGAAGATAAGTACGTTATCGTTCGTTTACAATCTGGTGAAGTACGTTTAGTTTTAGCTACTTGCCGCGCAACAATCGGTCAAGTTGGTAACGAACAACACGAACTTGTACACATCGGTAAAGCAGGTCGTAGCCGTTGGTTAGGTAAACGCCCAGAAGTTCGTGGTTCTGTAATGAACCCTAACGATCACCCACACGGTGGTGGTGAAGGACGTTCTCCAATCGGACGTAAATCACCAATGACTCCTTGGGGTAAACCAGCACTTGGTTACAAAACTCGCAAGAAGAAAAACAAATCGGATAAATTTATCATCCGTAGTCGTAAAAAATAAAGTGGTTAAACTACGGTTCTATGTGAGAGCCGTGGTGGAATCACGGAGGGAGGTTCCTACATGGGTCGCAGCTTGAAAAAAGGACCTTTTGTCGATGACCACTTAATGAAAAAAGTGGAAGCGCAAGAGGCTTCTGAGAAAAAACAAGTTATCAAAACTTGGTCACGCCGTTCTACAATCTTCCCGAACTTCATCGGTTTAACGATTGCTGTATATGATGGACGTAAACATGTTCCTGTATACGTAACAGAAGATATGGTAGGCCATAAACTTGGTGAGTTCGCACCGACACGTACTTATAAAGGTCACGGTGCAGACGACAAGAAAACAAGACGCTAATTTTGAGAGGAGGTAAATCCTAATGACACAAGCTAAAGCTATCGCTCGTACAGTACGCATTGCTCCTCGCAAAGTACGTCTAGTTGTAGACTTAATCCGAGGTAAGCAAGTTGGTGAAGCAGTTGCAATTTTACGTCATACTCCAAAAGCGGCGTCTCCAGTCGTTGAGAAAGTATTAAAATCTGCAGTTGCTAACGCTGAGCACAACTACGATCTTGACATCAACTCTTTAGTAGTTTCTGAAGTATTCGTTGACGAAGGTCCAACTTTAAAACGTTTCCGTCCACGTGCACAAGGACGTGCAAGCGCAATTAACAAACGCACAAGCCACATTACTCTAGTGGTATCTGAGAAGAAGGAGGGTTAATCCGTGGGTCAAAAAGTACATCCAATAGGACTACGCGTTGGTATTATTCGTGACTGGGAGTCAAAATGGTACGCTGAAAAAGACTATGCAACTCTACTTCACGAAGACATCAAAGTGCGTAAATATATTGAAACGGCTCTTAAAGACGCTTCAGTTTCTAAAGTAGAAATCGAACGTGCTGCAAACCGTGTAAACATTACAATTCACACTGCGAAACCAGGTATGGTAATCGGTAAAGGTGGTACTGAAGTTGAAAATCTTCGTAAATACCTTAGCGATTTAACTGGTAAACGTGTACACATCAATATCATTGAAATCAAACGTGCAGATCTTGACGCTCGTCTAGTAGCTGAAAACATCGCTCGTCAATTAGAAAATCGTGTATCATTCCGTCGTGCGCAAAAGCAAGCGATCCAACGCACAATCCGCGCTGGTGCAAAAGGAATTAAAACACAAGTATCTGGTCGTTTAGGTGGCGCTGATATCGCGCGTGCTGAACACTATAGTGAAGGAACTGTTCCACTTCATACTCTACGTGCTGACATCGATTATGCACACGCAGAAGCTGATACTACTTACGGTAAATTAGGCGTTAAAGTATGGATCTACCGTGGTGAAGTTCTTCCTACGAAGAAATCTGTGGAAGGAGGCAAATAATATGTTATTGCCTAAACGCGTTAAATACCGTCGTGAACACCGCGGCAACATGCGTGGCGAAGCGAAAGGCGGTAAAGAAGTAACTTTCGGCGAATGGGGCTTACAAGCTCAAACTGCTAGCTGGATTACTAACCGTCAAATCGAATCTGCTCGTATCGCGATGACTCGTTACATGAAACGTGGCGGTAAAGTTTGGATTAAAATCTTCCCACATAAACCTTACACTAAAAAACCTCTAGAAGTCCGCATGGGTTCTGGTAAAGGTTCTCCTGAAGGTTGGGTAGCAGTAGTTAAACCAGGAAAAGTAATGTTCGAAATTGCTGGCGTATCTGAAGAAGTTGCACGTGAAGCACTTCGTTTAGCATCACACAAACTTCCTGTTAAATGTAAGATCGTAAAACGTCAAGAAACTGGTGGTGAATCTAATGAAAGCTAATGAAATCCGTGACCTTGCTACTTCTGAAATAGAATTAAAAGTGAAATCACTGAAAGAAGAGCTTTTCAACCTTCGCTTCCAATTGGCGACTGGTCAATTAGAAAACACAGCTCGTATTCGTGAAGTGCGTAAAGCAATCGCGCGTATGAAAACTGTTATTCGTGAAAGAGAAATCAGTGCAAATAACTGATAAAGGAGGTTTTCAAGTATGACTGAGCGCAATCAACGCAAAGTTTACACGGGCCGCGTTGTTTCAGATAAAATGGACAAAACTGTTACTGTTTTAGTTGAAACTTACAAAAAGCACAAGCTTTATGGTAAGCGTGTAAAATACTCTAAAAAGTTTAAAGCTCATGATGAGTTAAACACAGCGAAAATCGGTGATATCGTACGTATCATGGAAACTCGCCCGCTATCAGCTACTAAACGTTTCCGTCTAGTAGAAGTTGTAGAAAAAGCGGTTATTATTTAATAACTATTTCGGAACAACCAATTTCCGAAGGGAGGTAACCTAAGTGATCCAACAAGAAAGTCGTATGAAAGTTGCTGACAACTCAGGTGCACGTGAAGTTCTTACAATTAAAGTGCTTGGTGGCTCTGGCCGTAAAACTGCTAACATCGGTGATATCGTTGTTTGTACAGTTAAGAAAGCAACACCAGGTGGCGTTGTCAAGAAGGGTGACGTTGTTAAAGCTGTTATCGTTCGTACTAAATCAGGCGTTCGTCGTAAAGACGGCACGTACATCAAATTTGATGAAAATGCTTGTGTAATTATTCGTGATGATAAATCACCACGCGGAACTCGTATTTTCGGACCTGTTGCACGTGAACTACGTGACAGCAACTTCATGAAAATCGTTTCTCTAGCTCCAGAAGTTCTTTAATTTCATGACAGTGCCAATCAAGGAGGTGCGACAGCATGCATGTAAAAAAAGGTGACAAGGTTAAGGTAATCACTGGTAAGGATAAAGGCAAAGAAGGCGTAATCCTTGCTGCTTTCCCAAAACAAGATCGCGTTCTTGTTGAAGGTGTGAACATCGTGAAAAAACACGTTAAACCTAACCAATTGAATCCACAAGGTGGTATTGTTAGCCAAGAGGCTGCAATTCACGTTTCGAACGTAATGCTAATCGATCCTAAATCTGGCGAGCCGACTCGTGTAGGTTATAAAATCGAAAACGGTAAAAAAGTTCGTGTAGCAAAAAAATCAGGTGCAGTAATCGACTAATTAGTATAAATAGAAGGGAGGTACACACATGAGCCGCCTAAAAGAAAAATATTTAAATGAAGTTTCTCCAGCTCTTATGAGCAAATTTGGATATAAATCAGTTATGCAACTACCGAAAGTTGAGAAAATCGTTATCAACATGGGTGTTGGTGATGCAGTTCAAAACTCTAAAGCGTTAGATGCAGCTGTTGAAGAATTAACAATTATCACTGGTCAAAAACCAGTAGTAACTAAAGCTAAAAAATCGATCGCAGGTTTCCGTCTTCGTGAAGGTATGCCTATCGGTGCTAAAGTTACATTACGCGGTGAGCGTATGTATGAATTCTTGGACAAATTAATTTCTATCTCACTACCTCGTGTACGTGACTTCCGTGGTGTTTCTAAAAAAGCATTCGATGGTCGCGGTAACTACACTCTAGGTGTTAAAGAACAATTAATTTTCCCAGAAATCGATTACGATAAAGTTTCAAAAGTACGCGGTATGGACATCGTGATCGTAACGACAGCGAACTCTGACGAAGAAGCTCGCGAGTTATTGACACAATTCGGTATGCCGTTCCAAAAGTAATCAAACAAGGAGGGCGAAAACGTGGCTAAAAAATCTATGATCGTTAAACAACAACGTAAGCAAAAGTTTAAAGTGCAAGAGTATACACGTTGTGAACGCTGTGGTCGTCCACATTCAGTATATCGCAAATTCAAACTTTGCCGTATTTGTTTCCGAGAACTTGCATATAAGGGACAAATTCCTGGCGTGAAAAAAGCCAGCTGGTAATCCCCTAATTTGGGAAGGAGGTAAATGTAATGACAATGACTGATCCGATTGCAGATATGCTTACTCGCATTCGTAATGCGAACATGGTTCGTCACGAGAAGTTAGAAGTACCAGCTTCCAACGTGAAAAAAGAAATCGCTGAAATTTTAAAGCGTGAAGGTTTCGTACGTGACGTAGAATACGTGGAAGACAACAAACAAGGTATCATCCGTATTTTCTTAAAATATGGAAAAGATAACGAGCGCGTTATCACTGGCTTAAAACGTATTTCTAAACCTGGTTTACGTGTATATGCTAAAACAAATGAAGTACCTAAAGTATTGAACGGTCTTGGTATCGCTTTAGTGTCAACTTCACAAGGTTTATTAACAGATAAAGAAGCTCGCGCTAAACAAGTTGGCGGCGAAGTTCTAGCATACGTTTGGTAATTAGCAATAAATGAATGGAGGTGCAACTAAATGTCTCGTGTAGGTAAAAAAATTATCGAGGTACCAGCTAACGTAACTGTTACTGTTGCAGCTGACAACACTGTTACTGTTAAAGGTCCTAAAGGCGAACTTGTTCGTTCTTTCCACCAAGATATGAAAATTGAGCAAGAGGGTAACGTAATCACTGTAGTACGTCCTTCTGATTCAAAAGAACACCGCACAAACCACGGTACTACTCGTGCGCTTCTTGCGAACATGGTTACTGGTGTTTCTGCAGGTTTCGAAAAAGCTTTAGAACTTATCGGTGTAGGTTACCGTGCGCAATTACAAGGTAATAAACTTGTACTTAACGTAGGTTACTCTCATCCAGTAGAGTTCACACCTGAAGATGGTCTACAAATTGAAGTTCCTTCAAACACTAAGATCATCGTTAAAGGTATCAGCAAAGAACGCGTTGGTGCTCTTGCATCTAACATCCGTGACGTTCGTCCACCAGAGCCTTATAAAGGTAAAGGTATTCGTTATGAAGGCGAATATGTTCGTCGTAAAGAAGGTAAAACAGGTAAATAATGCAGCTTAAGCATTAGAAAGGAGTGACCCTTGTGATTACGAAACAAGATAAAAATCAGGTTCGTAAAAAACGTCATGCTCGCGTTCGTTCTAAAATTTCGGGTACTGCTCAGCGTCCACGCTTAAACGTATTCCGTTCTAACAAGAACATTTACGCGCAACTTATCGATGACGTAGCAGGCGTAACAATTGTTAGCGCATCTTCTCAAGAAAATGGTTTCGAAGGTGCTGGTAGCAATGTTGACGCAGCAACTAAAGTCGGTGAAACAATCGCAAAACGCGCTGCGGAAAAAAATATTACTGCTGTAGTATTTGACCGTGGTGGTTACTTATATCATGGACGTGTTAAAGCTTTAGCTGAAGCTGCACGTGAGAACGGTTTAGAATTTTAATAAGAAGGAGGGACACATTTCATGAGTCGTATTGACGCAAACAAACTTGGAGAACTTGAAGAACGCGTAGTTACTATTAACCGCGTTGCTAAAGTTGTTAAAGGTGGACGTCGCTTCCGCTTCACAGCATTAGTTGTAGTTGGCGATAGAAACGGTCATGTAGGTTTCGGTACTGGTAAAGCTCAAGAGGTGCCAGATGCTATCCGCAAAGCTGTTGAAGATGCGAAGAAAAACTTAATCGAAGTGCCACGCGTAGGTGGAACAACTCCACACTTAGTGCAAGGTCGCTTTGGTGCAGGAGAAATCCTAATCAAACCTGCTGCTCCTGGTACAGGGGTTATCGCTGGTGGTCCAGTACGTGCTGTACTAGAACTTGCTGGTATTACTGATATTCTTTCAAAATCACTTGGATCTAACACACCAATTAACATGGTGCGTGCAACAATTCAAGGTTTAACTGAATTAAAACGCGTAGAGGACGTAGCTAAATTACGTGGTAAATCAGTGGAAGAACTATTAGGATAAGGGGGGAAAGATAATGGCTAACAAATTAGAAATCACCCTTACTAAATCTGTGATTGGTACTAAACCTGCACAACGCAAAACTGTTGAAGCTTTAGGTTTACGTAAATTACACCAAACTGTAGAGAAAGCTGATAACGCAGCTACTCGCGGTATGCTTGATAAAGTAGCTCACTTAGTTACTGTAAAAGAAATTTAATTTCCAATTATTGAACAAGGAGGTGCCACCCACTATGAAACTGCATGAGTTAAAACCAGCAGAAGGTTCTCGTAAGCAACGCAACCGCGTTGGTCGTGGTATCGGTTCTGGTAACGGTAAAACAGCAGGTAAAGGTCATAAAGGTCAAAACGCTCGTTCTGGTGGCGGTGTACGCCCAGGCTTTGAAGGCGGTCAGAACCCATTATTCCGTCGTTTACCAAAACGTGGCTTTACGAACATTAACCGTAAAGAATACGCGATCGTTAACCTTGATGCTTTAAACCGTTTCGAAGACGGTGCAGAGGTAACTGCTGCATTATTACTTGAAACTGGTCTAGTGAGCAATGAAAAAGCTGGAATTAAAGTTCTAGGCAACGGAACTCTTAATAAAAAGCTTACTGTCAAAGCTCATAAATTCTCAGCTTCAGCGAAAGAAGCAATCGAGAATGCCGGCGGAACTACTGAGGTGATTTAATGTTTCAGACAATCTCTAACTTTATGCGTGTTCGAGATATAAGAAATAAAATCATTTTCACACTTTTAATGTTAATCGTTTTTCGTATTGGAACTTTCATTCCAGTACCTAACGTTGACGCTAATGTATTAAAGGCAACTGATGAGTTTAACCTCGTTGGTTTCCTGAATACTTTTGGCGGTGGTGCTTTAAAGAACTTCTCCATCTTTGCAATGGGGATTATGCCTTACATCACAGCCTCAATTATTGTTCAGTTATTGCAAATGGACGTAGTACCGAAGTTTGCTGAGTGGGCAAAGCAAGGTGAAGTCGGAAGACGTAAACTTGCGCAATTTACACGCTACTTTACTATTATTCTTGCTTTTATTCAATCATTCGCGATGTCATTTGGTTTTAATAGAATGTATGGCGGGTCATTGATTAAGGAAGAAGGAGTTTTAACATATGTTATAATCTCTATTGTATTAACAGCGGGTACAGCATTCCTAGTATGGCTTGCTGATCAAATTACTGCGCATGGCGTTGGTAATGGTATTTCTGTTGTAATCTTCGCAGGTATCGTTGCGGCATTACCTACAGGTATCAACCAAATCTATGCACAACAAATCGAGGGTGCGGGTGATAAGCTATTTATCAACCTAATTATCCTTGGTCTACTTGTTTTAATCTTGCTTGCGGTTGTTATTGGAGTTATCTACGTGCAACAAGCACTACGTAAAATTCCAATTCAATATGCAAAACGAGTTACTGGGCGAAATCAACAAACTGGTGGTCAACAAACTCATTTACCGTTAAAAGTAAATGCTGCAGGGGTTATTCCTGTAATCTTTGCTTCAGCGTTTCTGATGACACCTCGTACGTTAGTTCCGTTCTTCGGTGAAAATAATGTTACAACTTTCATTAATAACACGTTTGATCATACAAAACCTGTTGGAATGATTATTTATGTGGCATTAATCATCGCATTCACATATTTCTATGCATTCGTACAAGTGAATCCAGAAAATGTGGCAGATAACTTGAAAAAGCAAGGTGCTTATATTCCAGGTATTCGTCCTGGTGAAAACACTCAAACGTATTTAACAAGCGTGTTATATCGTCTGACATTTGTCGGCGCGATTTTCTTAACTGTTATTTCAGTAATGCCGGTTATATTCATAAACTTTATGAATCTACCTGCCTCAGTGCAGATCGGTGGTACTAGTATTATTATCGTAGTCGGCGTAGCGCTCGAAACGATGAAGCAGCTAGAATCTCAACTTGTTAAACGTCACTACAAAGGCTTTATGAAATAATGTTGGTTTTTAGGGAACGTTCCATCGTTTCCTTTAATCAGCAAACCTTTTGTGGGAGGAATATTTCCTAATGAATATCGTTTTAATGGGTCTGCCAGGTGCTGGTAAAGGTACGCAGGCAGATAAAATTGTTGAGAAGTACGCAATTCCTCATATTTCTACAGGCGATATGTTCCGTGCTGCAATTAAAGAAGGTACTGAACTAGGCTTACAAGCTAAGTCGTTTATGGATCAAGGTGCACTTGTACCTGATGAAGTAACGATTGGTATTGTTCGTGAGCGACTGGCTAAACCTGATTGTGAAAAAGGATTCTTATTAGATGGTTTCCCACGTACTGTTCCTCAAGCTGAAGCCTTAGATAGCATTCTTGCTGACCTAGGTAAAGCTATTGAGCATACATTAAACATTCAAGTTGAAAAGGATGAGTTAATTGCTCGTCTTTCAGGTAGACGTATTTGTAAAACTTGTGGTACATCGTATCATTTAATTTTCAATCCTCCTGCTGAGGAAGGAAAATGTGATAAAGATGGTGGCGAGCTTTATACACGTGCAGATGATAATCCTGAAACGGTTGCGAACCGTCTGGAAGTAAATATGAAACAAGCACAACCTCTACTTGATTTCTATCAAGCTAAAGGCGTGTTAACTAATATAGATGGACAGCAAGATATTAACAAAGTGTTTGCTGATCTTGATGCTCTATTACAGAGCAGCCGCAGCTGATACCCGGCTCCGGGCGCAGAGTACTGCTTCCGCGGGAGGCATGCGGGAGCAACAACGAAACATAATTTTTTTGAGAGTTGCAAAAGCATATTGTGCCCGGTATATATTTCTTCTTAAAAGTGCAACATACCTTTTGGAGGAGTATAATGGGTTTCGTGGAAGCATCTGTGTAACGGGTATGAATATCTCATCCAAGACATTCCGGTATTCGTGTAAACATGGGAGATTCAGTGCCCTTACTGGTTCTGTATATTCCGTGGATTGTGTGAAGCGAAACCAGACGAGCGTCTTTCAAACATCTCTCATACAATCCAAACATATGTTGAAACGAGGTTGCTTCTAAAGTTGCAGCAGATATCCGTTTGATGTAACGATGAGAACTTTAATTTGCATATAGAGAGGAGACAGAGTAGATGGCGAAAGATGATGTAATTGAAGTCGAAGGGACAGTTGTTGAGACTTTGCCAAACGCGATGTTTAAGGTAGAATTAGAAAATGGACATGTGATTCTAGCACACGTATCTGGTAAGATTCGTATGCACTTTATCCGTATTCTACCTGGAGATAAGGTTACTATTGAGTTATCTCCTTATGATTTAACTCGCGGTCGTATCACATACCGTTTTAAATAATCTTTTGCGCTCCGGACTACTAAGGAGGTTAGGTTAGATGAAAGTGAGACCATCTGTGAAACCGATCTGCGAAAAATGTAAAGTAATTCGCCGACGCGGTAAAGTAATGGTAATCTGTGAAAATCCTAAACATAAACAAAAACAAGGTTAATTCTAAAGGAGGTGCACAACGTACATGGCACGTATTGCTGGTGTTGATATTCCTCGCGACAAACGCGTGGTAATTTCATTAACGTACATTTTCGGTATTGGTAAAACTACAGCTCAGAAAGTACTAGCTGATGCAGGTATTTCAGAAGATACACGCGTACGCGACTTAACTGAAGATGAGTTAAACAAAATCCGTGAACAATTAGATTCATACAAACTTGAAGGTGACTTACGTCGCGAAACTTCATTAAATATTAAACGTCTGATGGAAATCGGTTCATTCCGTGGTATCCGTCACCGTCGTGGCTTACCTGTTCGTGGTCAAAATACGAAGAACAATGCGCGTACGCGTAAAGGTCCTCGTAAAACAGTTGCGAACAAGAAAAAATAATTGGTAAAGGAGGTTCCTTCTTAACATGGCTCGTAAACAACAAACTCGTAAACGTCGTGTGAAAAAGAATATCGAATCTGGTATCGCACACATTCGTTCTACATTTAACAATACAATCGTAACGATTACAGATATGCAAGGTAACGCTGTATCTTGGTCAAGTGCTGGTGCTCTTGGTTTCCGTGGTTCACGTAAATCTACACCATTCGCTGCTCAAATGGCTGCAGAAACTGCTGCTAAAACATCCCTTGAACATGGTCTGAAAACGTTGGAAGTAACTGTTAAAGGTCCTGGTGCTGGTCGTGAAGCTGCTATTCGTGCACTTCAAGCTGCTGGTTTAGAAGTAACTGCTATTAAAGACGTTACTCCAGTTCCTCATAATGGTTGCCGTCCGCCAAAACGTCGTCGCGTGTAATGGGTGCGTCTCATATTGTATGAGAACATCATTTTTTGTACAGACTGTCTTGTGCAGATAATAAACGATACGTCATTGACGATCGAATCTATGATGGAAAGAACCTATACATTCGATGTTTTGAAGGAGGGTAAATAAAATGATCGAAATTGAAAAACCAAAGATTGAAACGGTGGAGATCAGCGAAGATTCCAAATATGGAAAGTTTGTTGTAGAACCGCTTGAACGCGGATATGGAAACACTTTGGGTAATTCTTTACGTCGTATCCTTCTGTCTTCATTACCAGGAGCTGCTGTCACTTCAATTCAAATTGATGGTGTTCTTCACGAATTCTCAACTGTAGAAGGCGTAGTAGAAGATGTAGCTTCAATCATTTTGAACGTGAAAAAACTAGCTCTTAAAATCTACTCTGACGAAGAAAAAGTTATTGAGATTGATGTTAAAGGCGATGGTACAGTTACGGCTGCTGACATTACACATGACAGTGACGTAGAAATTTTAAACCCAGATCTATATATTGCAACAATCGCTAAAAACGGTCATTTACGTATGCGTATGTATGCACAACGCGGCCGTGGTTACACTCCTGCTGATCAAAACAAACGTGAGGATCTTCCTATCGGCGTGATCCCGATCGACTCTATTTACACTCCAGTATCACGCGTCAATTTCCAAGTGGAAAATACTCGTGTTGGTCAGTCTTCTGACTACGACAAACTTTCTCTTGATGTGTGGACAGATGGCAGCATCGGTCCGAAAGAGGCGATTTCGCTCGGAGCAAAAATTTTAACCGAGCATCTTAACATCTTCGTTGGCATGACAGATGAGGCACAAACTGCTGAAATCATGGTCGAAAAAGAAGAAGATCAAAAAGAAAAAGTTTTAGAGATGACTATCGAAGAGCTTGATCTTTCTGTTCGTTCTTATAACTGTTTAAAACGCGCTGGTATTAATACAGTACTAGAACTTGCGAATAAATCAGAAGACGACATGATGAAAGTTCGTAACCTTGGACGCAAGTCATTAGAAGAAGTAAAAGCGAAGTTAGAAGAGCTTGGTTTAGGATTACGCAAAGAAGACTAAGCGATTTAAACACAACTAACAAGATCAGATTTTTTTCTATAAAGGAGGGAAACATCCATGGGTTACAGAAAACTTGGTCGTACAAGTTCTCAACGTAAAGCGATGTTACGTGACTTAGCTACTGATTTAATCATCAACGAGCGTATCGAAACTACTGAGGCTCGCGCTAAAGAAGTACGTAAAGCTGTTGAAAAAATGATTACTTTAGGTAAACGCGGAGATTTACATGCACGCCGTCAAGCTGCTGCATTTATCCGTCGTGAACTAGTAACAACGACTGATGCAGAAGGTAACGAATCAACATCATTTGCACTTCAAAAGTTATTTGATGATGTTGCACCACGTTATGCTGAGCGTCAAGGTGGTTACACTCGTATTCTTAAAGTAGGTCCTCGTCGTGGCGACGGTGCACCTGTTGTTGTGATTGAACTAGTTTAATCATAAGAGAAAACTTGTGGTGAAGAGGGTGGGAATCACCACCCTCTTTCTTTATAAATGATTTATACGACAAATAATTAAGCTGAGCGTTATGATGAGCGGACACTTATTAGTGTGGCGTCTCGTTTAGCTCTCCGCACCTCATTCAGGAGAAATAAGGGCTTGAGCACCCATATTTCTTGTAAATGTAACGACTAGCGCATTTCTATCGAATGAGGTGCGCGCTTTTTTATTAGATTAGATGGCGCCAATTTGTGGTGCTTTTTTTAATATATGGGTGTTATTTTGTTATTTATTAAACCAATATCAATTTGAGTTGTTATTGTAGTATTTTTCTTTTATCGACATACGGATTGTAGTAGAATTCATACATAAAAAAGTGTAAGTTAATTAGTAGAGCTGAGCGTAGGGAGAGGAGTTCTAGATATGCCTGAAATTTTATCTTTAAATAATGTCACTTTTTCATATACACCAGAAAATCCAAATAGTCGTAATGCTGTTGAAAATGTTAGCTTTGCTGTGGAAGAAGGTGAGTGGATTGCTATAGTAGGACATAATGGTTCTGGTAAGTCCACTATTGCCAAGCTGATGAATGGTTTATTGTTTCCTCAACAGGGAGATGTACGAATATTGCGAGAACCCTTGAATGAAGAAAATCTTTGGGAATCTCGCTCCTTAATGGGAATGGTCTTTCAAAACCCTGACAATCAATTCGTTGGAGCAACGGTACAGGATGATGTAGCATTTGCCTTGGAAAACAACGGTATCCCCTTTGAAGAAATGGTAAAACGTGTACATGCGGCACTCGAACAGGTAAAAATGAGTCAGTTTTTAGACCATGAGCCACATCATTTATCTGGTGGACAAAAACAGCGTGTAGCCATTGCTGGGGCACTTGCATTAAAGCCGAAGCTTTTAATTTTAGATGAGGCTACATCCATGTTAGATCCTCAGGGACGTGCGGAGGTGTTACAAACGGTTCAAACATTACGTGCAGAAACAGGATTAACAGTTTTATCTATTACCCATGATTTAGAAGAGGCAATGTTAGCGGATCGTGTTCTTTTTATGAATGATGGTAAGAAATTTGCAGAAGGTACACCTGCTGAAATCTTTGCACTTGGGGACAAGCTAGTTGAATTTGGACTAGATTTGCCATTTGCCTTGAAGTTATCAAAGCTATTGCAAAAGGAAGGTGTTCCATTAATGGGGCAACATATGACAGAAGAAGAGTTGGTGAATGATTTATGGACATCAAACTTCAACAAGTAAGCTATGCCTATGCACAAGGAACGCCCTTTGAAAAACGGGCATTATTCGATGTGAATTTTGACATTCCATCTCATACTTATCAAGCGATAATTGGCCATACCGGTTCTGGGAAATCTACGATTCTGCAGCATTTTAACGCACTTCTAAGACCTACTTCTGGAGAAGTACATATAGGGGATCGTCTTATTGTAGCTGGGAAAAAAGCAAAGGATTTAAAAGCTGTAAGACAAAAGGTCGGCATTGTCTTTCAATTTCCAGAGCATCAACTATTTGAAGAAACCGTGTTGAAGGACATTATGTTTGGCCCAATGAACTTTGGTATATCAGAGGAGGAGGCTGAAGCTCGTGCAAGAGAACTTGTCAGCTTAGTCGGTTTGCCAGATAACGTTTTGGATAAATCACCGTTTGATTTATCAGGTGGTCAAATGCGTCGAGTAGCGATTGCAGGCGTTTTGGCGATGGACCCTGAGGTTATTGTCTTAGATGAACCAACCGCAGGTCTTGATCCACGTGGTCAAAAGGAAATTATGGATATGTTTTATCAGCTCCATCAAGAACGTCATCTTACAACCATTCTAGTAACCCATAGTATGGAGGATGCAGCTCGTTATGCAGATAATATTGTGATTATGCATGAAGGAAAGAATGTCTTAAGAGGATCACCACGAGTTATTTTTAAAGATGTTGCAACATTAAAGGAATTCCGTTTAGAGCCACCACGTATTGTCCGCTTTCAGCAAAAGATTGAGCACATGATGGGGCATTCCTTGTCTAAGGTTTGCTTAACAGAGGAAGAGCTTGCTGCTGAAATTGCTCAAGCCCTTAGAGAGGAGCGTGCAGAGTCATGATGGAAAAAATGATCTTTGGTCGCTTCTTACCTGGTGATTCACCTGTACACAAACTTGATCCACGGTCAAAGCTGATCTTTGTGTTCGCCTTTATTATTATTGTGTTTTTAGCCAATAATACCGTGACATATGCTATGTTACTCGCATTCACGCTACTGATTGTATTAGTATCGCGCATTCGTCTATACTTTTTAATAAATGGACTCAAACCAGTACTCTTTTTGATGGCCTTCACATTCCTTCTCCATATTTTCATGACGAAGGAAGGCGTCCCTGTGTTTGAATCAAAATTCATTACGATTTATGACGAAGGGATTAGGCGGGGAATATTTATCTCAATTCGTTTTCTAGTATTAGTATTTATGACGTCAATCTTAACGTTAACTACATCACCGATTTCCATTACAGATGGTATCGAGGTTCTACTGAATCCCTTAAAAGCAATAAAAGTACCCGTACATGAATTGGCTTTAATGATGTCCATCTCATTACGCTTTATTCCAACCTTAATGGATGAGACGGATAAAATTATGAAGGCACAAATGGCAAGAGGCTCTGATTTATCATCTGGGCCAATTAAGGACCGTATAAAGGCAGTGGTACCATTGCTTGTGCCTCTCTTTGTCAGTGCATTTAAACGGGCTGAGGATTTAGCAACAGCGATGGAAGTAAGAGGCTATCGCGGTGGTGAAGGACGCACTAGGTACCGTAGGTTAAAATGGGATATGGGGGACACATTTGCGATTGTGTTATTAGTAGCAATAGGCGTATTGCTATTCTTCTATAGAAGTTAAAGGAGTAGGCTATATGCGACGATTAAAAGTAATTATAAGCTATGATGGCACACTTTTTTCGGGCTATCAGGTACAGCCAGGTGAACGCACAGTGCAGGCTGAGCTTGAGCGTGTTCTAGCTATTATGCATAAGGGAGAACAGGTTAAGGTAACCGCAAGTGGTCGTACAGATGCTAAAGTACATGCGACAGGGCAAACATTGCATTTCGACACACCACTTGCCATTCCAGCAGAAAAATATAGTAAGGCTTTGAATGTGCAACTGCCAAGAGATATTCGTGTATTATCGGTTGAGGAAGTGGCACATGACTTTCATGCGCGTTACGATGTGGCTGGAAAAAGATATCGCTATATTTGGTCTTGTGAGCCCATCCAAAGTCCATTCCGCAGATATTATACTGTGGAGACAAATGGGGTCAAACCTAACGTAGAGGCGATGCAAGAGGCAGCTAAGGCTATTATTGGTACACATGACTTTTCTTGTTTTTGCGCGGCGAATACAAGCGTGAAAGATAAAGTACGCACAGTAACATTGTTACAATTTGAATGGCATGGTGAAGAGCTACATATGGTGATTGAAGGGAATGGCTTCTTATATAATATGGTACGTATTATTGCAGGTACTCTTTGGGAGGTTGGGATAGGTCGACGTAAGATTGACAATGTGTCCCATGTAGTTGCTTCAGGTAATCGTGATAAGGCGGGAAAAACCGCTCCACCCCAAGGGCTATACTTAGAAAAAGTGTTCTATTAGTGGCGTTCTACAATTCTGAACAACTTCACCAGGTGTTTAATGAAATTGCTTGACTTTAAAAGTCATTCATTATATGATAACAGATGGTATTTTCATTACCACCACAAATAAGCCCCGAAACTTATAGTGTAGTCTAATGAAAAATAACGGTAATCGAATCGATTAGGAGGATATATACATGCGTACAACATTCATGGCTAAAGGTCACGAAGTAGACCGTAAATGGTTAGTAGTTGATGCAGAAGGCCAAACTCTTGGACGTTTAGCTTCTGAAGTAGCTGCAATCTTACGTGGTAAACATAAACCAACATTCACACCAAACGTTGACACAGGTGATCACGTAATCATCATCAACGCTGACAAAATCCATTTAACTGGTAACAAATTAGAGGGTAAATTATACCGTCACCACACTCAATTTGCGGGTGGTTTAAAAACACGTACTGCTGGTGAAATGCTAGATAAGTACCCAACAAGAATGATCGAATTAGCAGTTAAAGGAATGCTTCCTAAAAACTCTTTAGGTCGCAAAATGTTCACTAAACTTAATGTTTACACTGGAACAGAGCATCCACATGCTGCACAAAAACCAGAAGCATACGAGCTTCGCGGATAATATAAATTAAGAGGAGGATATTACTTTGGCACAAGTTCAATACATCGGCACTGGTCGCCGTAAAAGCTCTGTAGCTCGCGTACGTTTAGTACCAGGTACAGGTAAAATTGTTATCAACAAACGTGAAATCGAAGAATACGTACCATTCGCTGCATTACGCGAAGTAATTAAACAACCATTAGTAGCTACTGAAACTACAGGAAGCTATGATATCCACGTAAACGTTAACGGTGGTGGATACACTGGTCAAGCTGGTGCTGTTCGTCACGGTATCGCTCGTGCTCTACTTCAAGTAGACCCAGATTTCCGTGCTGCATTAAAATCAGCTGGATTACTTACTCGTGATTCACGCATGAAAGAACGTAAAAAACCAGGTCTACGCGGCGCTCGTCGTGCACCTCAGTTCTCAAAACGTTAATATCGTTGTTATATCAACGATTTCAAGCTCTTCTCAGGTTTACCTGAGAGGAGCTTTTTTTACGTCGATAACAAAAACAATATGATTTGTTCAGAATTTGTTTAACAGCCCTATGATAGGATGCCTAAGAGGACTAATGAAATACAGGTGAAAGTCATATTGCATAATGGATTTCATTCTAACTAACTGATAGTTTGATGTTATATATAATTGTGTTCAAGTAGGGGAGGGGTGATAGTGAAAAAAAATATTAGCATTACTTTGGCCATTATCATGCTATTTATTATCGTATACTTTATTGGCAATGGAGAGTATTTTGTTAGTAGTAGTCAGCCGATTGCGCAGAATGGGATCGTTACGATTGAAGAAAAAGAACTACAAGAAAAGACTATTTTAAAACTAGATGGAGAATGGTCTTTCTATCCAAATATCTTAATAGCATCAAGCGATTCATTCGACGCGTACGAGAGCGAGAAAATACCAATTGAGGTACCAGCTACTTGGAATAGCTTTGTAGAACCAAATGAGGAAGGGCTTACTGTAGGAACGTATCATGTTAAGATAAATGTACCAGTTGAAGGGGAATATGGATTATACATTCGTTCAATTCGTCAATCTAACCGTGTTTTCATAAATGGAAAAGATGTAGGTAGTAAGGGGAATCCGAGTGAAACCTTAAAGGACTTTAAGTTCGAAAATGATGATAAATATACGGTGTTTGCACCAAGTGAGAATCTAATGCTTGATATAGTAATTCATGTGGGGAATTATAATTATCCAAAATCCGGTATTACTTTTCCTATTGAGTTTGGAACAAAGGAAGCTATTCAAAGAGATTTTAGCATGAAAATTTTAGCAGAATCGTTTGTATGTATTGGTTATATTGTATTCGGTGCAATTTATATTATATCGTATAGTCAAAATCGGAAGCGTAAAGAAGAATTGTTTTTGGGGTTATTCACTATATTATTCGGACTGTACATGTCGTTTACAAATGAAAAAATATTTTTCCTTATTTTTCCACATTTAACTATAAATGAACAAGTACGTTTACAATTAGGGATTTTACCACTTGTTGATGTTTGTTTAGCATTATTTCTCTATTATTTGTATCCGGAGTTTATGAGGAAAAAAGCGATTTATATTATTAGTATTTTGTTAGGTTTACTTTTTTTTATCTATGGGATTTACAACCCGATGACAAAAAATAGTATGATTATACCAATAGAAAATCTAGTTCTTTCCCAAATAATCTTTGCAGTAATTTTTATTCCAGTTGGGCTTTATAATGTGTTTGTGCTATTACGTGTGCTTGTGAAAGGTGTAGATGGCTCACATTATATTCTAATTCTTTTAGTATCTCTTACTTGTTATACTTTTTTAATGGTAATGTATTACATTTTTGATATACCTATGGTTTATAGTGAACAATTATTGTTTATTTTTACACTCTATAGTTTTGCATCTCTGCTTAGCTTCCGAGCAAATACTTCTTTTAAGGAAGTTCAAGCGTTATCGGAAGAGCTTTTGATGCATAATCAAATGAAGGATGAGTTTTTATTGAAAACGTCTCATGAATTACGTACGCCTTTAAATGGTATTTTAAATATATCCAAATCATTAATGGAAGGTATACAAGGACCTTTAAAGCGTGAGCAACAAGAAAATGTCATTTTAATACATAATGTCGCGCAACGTTTAGGTTATTTAGTAGAGGATTTATTGATTTCTTCGAATCATATGACCGGAGAAGTTCGTGTTATCCCTCGTGTTGTTCCGATAAGCGTAATTGATGAAGTAATTGAGGAAATTCGTAGTTTAATGTCGAGTGATACATCCATAAGGTTAATGAGTGCAGTAGATTCTAATTTACCCCATATGTATACAGATGAATTACGATTGAAACAAGTGCTTTATAATTTACTTTATAATGCTCTGCAACATACAAAAAATGGACAAATTACAGTCTTAGCTAGTGTACGTAATGATTATATGGAAATACAAGTAAGCGATACTGGAATTGGTATACCATCACAAGACTTAGATCGAATTTTTAATTCCTTTTATCAAGTAAAGAAAGGTAAAAAAAGTGGGGGACTTGGGTTAGGATTAAGTATCTCAAAAAATATAGTAGAACAGTTAAATGGGGAAATTCATGTAACAAGTACATTAGGTGTTGGAACAATTTTTACATTTACGGTGCCACTTGCCACACTCGAAAAACTAGATATTGAAACACAACAACAGATAGGCAATCGAGCAGATAATACTATACTACAGCTAGATTTACCATTACTGCATAAAGGTAATGACAAAGCCATACTCATTGTTGATGATGATCATGTGAATATAAAAGTACTAGTGGACGCATTAATTCAAAAAGGCTATACCGTTATTGGAGTAGATAATGGGTTTGATGCGATAGATTATATAAAGAAACATAAAGTAGATTGTATGTTAGTCGATTTAATGATGAATGGTATGTCAGGCTATGAATTATGCAAACAAGTACGAAAGCAATACGATATGTTGGAATTACCGATTATAGTTTTAACAGCAATTATGCAGCATTCGGATTTAGTGTTATCTTTACAAGTTGGGGCAAATGATTATCTGCAAAAACCGATTGCGATGGATGAATTACTAGTGCGTATTCAATCATTACTAGCAGTTCGACAATCTTCCATTGATGCGATTGAAGATGAAATGAATTATTTATATGCGCAAGTAACTCCTCATTTTGTCTACAATACACTTAATACTATTATCGGCTTAAGCTATACAAATATAGAAAATACACGAGAGGCGTTATACAGTTTAGCAACCTATTTCCGTGCCAAGCTGAATGTCCATTATCGTAACAGCATGGTTTCAATAGAAGATGAAATAGATCTTGTAAAAGCATATCTCTATATTGAAAAAATGCGCTTTGGTGATCGTCTTACAGTTGCGTATGATATTGATGAGTCCATTCAATCTTTGATTCCAGCATTATCAATTCAGCCTATAGTTGAAAATGCAGTTTTTCACGGGATTTCGAAGAAAAAAGAAGGTGGTACTATTGAGGTGAGTGTGCAACGAGAAGGTCAATTTATACGTATTAAAATTTATGATAATGGGGTCGGTATCTCAGAAGAAAAGTTGCAACGATTAGTAAATGAAGAAAACTCACGTATTGGATTTACGAATCCTTTGAAAAAATTTAAGCTTATGAGAAATGCCAGTTTTCGTATATATAGTGAAGAAGGAAAAGGAACTACTGTTATTATTCTATTACCAGAAGAGAATTCGTAACCTTTACAAATGGCGTACCGTTTAAAGATGATTTGGTCTTTACGGAGTCAGAGGCAGACAAAACATCTATCCTAAGACTCTTTCTACTTTCGAGGAAAGAGTCTTTTTGTCATTCCATCATAAAAAGCAATCTGTGAAGTAACCCAAAGATTGCTTAACGTTATTCTTTTGAAATTGCAGGTGAAATTGATGCAACAGATAAGCTAATTCCGAAGTGAGGCCATCTAGAAAAGTATATGATCAAATCTCCTATAGTGTTAACTGTTATTTCGTTCGGGTACAGCTTCTTTTAAAATTTGCTCAATCTCATAAAAGCCTAGTTTTTTTGCATGCTGCAATGGTGTGACACCATCTTGATCTCCAATAGTTATATCAGCACCATGATCCACCAATAATTGCACAATTTCTTGATGTTTCTCCCCGCCATTGCCTAATATGACTGCCTCCAATAGAGCTGTCCAATGCAAATTATTAATGTGATTGACATGAATGTCCGAGTGATTAAGTAGCTCTCGGACCACCTCAATATGTCCACGTTCGGATGCAGGGATGATGGCAATTCCACCAAAGCGATTAGTTAGCTTTGTATCTGCCCCTGCAGATATGGCAAGTTTAACGATTTCTAAATAGCCTGATGCCCCTGCATGTAAAAGTACGTTCTCAAGGTTATTATCTCTAATATTAATATCAGCACCATGTTGAATGAGCACCTTCACAGTATCCACCTGGTTATTATAAGTGGCAGCTAAGACAGGGGTTCTTCCATTCTGATCCGTTGTATTAATATTGATGCCTTTTTGCAGAAGTGCTAATACTTTATCAATATCACCGTTCGCTGCTGAAAGTATTAATTGATCATTCATTTTTCCACCCTCTTTTCTTTGGTTAAAACAGCCAAATGACTAATGGTATATCACTGTAGCCTACTTTTCCGTTTATAAAAATATGGTAACATGTTGCGAATTATACGAGTAATATTAAAAAGATATGCTAGGCTTAGCTTTTTCCTATAATAAATAATGTTGAAGTACTCGTTTGTGAGAAATGTCGATCACCCATAAATTAAGTATATGTAGAAAAAAATAAATAGCTTTTTACATAAACCTCACTATTAGTGTACAGATTTAATATATATTAAAAATATTTTCGTATAAGTTTATGTTTTTTTAAGAAATTATTTAGGGGGAGTTTAACATTCCACTTTAATATAGTTTTTAGAAGGTACAACAAACCTTTCATTTTTAAAAATTGTCATTATGGGTTTGATGTAATTCAAAATATAAACTAACCGATGGAGGTAAGTAGGTATGAAAAAATTATTAATAGTATCTGTTGCAGCTATTGCATTACTGGCAGCGTGTCAAGATAAGGAGCCTGCAAAAGGCAATAAGACAAATAGTGAGGAAGTTAAAACAGAAAGTACAGTAACAGAAAATACTGCCAAAGAGCAATTAACAAAGGGACAAGAAATGGCTAATGTTCTAAGTGGTACAAATTGGCAAGGTACAAAGGTTTATGATCAAGATCACAATGATTTAACGGCGGAGAACGCAAACTTCATTGGCTTAGCAAAATATGATGCCCAGACAGGTCATTATGAATTCTTTGACGCGGCTACAGGTAAAAGCCGTGAGGATAAAGGGACATTCTTTATCACAAATGATGGGAAACAAAGAATATTAATTTCCGAATCAAAAAACTACCAAGCAGTTGTCGAGATCACTGAGCTAAACGATAGTATCTTTACTTATAAGAGAATGGGTAAAGATGCTGCGGGCAATGATGTAGAAATATTCGTGGAACATATTCCATATAAAGAAAAAGAACTGGCATTTACTGATTCCGATAAAACGTTAGATGCTTCTACAGGTCAAATTGTTACAGACGTTGACGGAGATAAAATTCTCGCTGATACACTATGGCATGGAACAGTTGTGTTAGATGAAGCGGGTAATGATGTAACAGAATTCAATTCAAATTTCATTAGCATTGCAAAGTATGATGCAAATACAAATAAATATGAGTTCTTTAATCCTGAAACAGGTGAAAGTCGTGGAGACTATGGTTACTTTAATGTCATTCATGATAATAAAATAAGAGCGCATGTTTCTGTCGGTGATAATAAGTATGGTGTAGCTCTTGAAATTACAGAAATCAACGATAAGAAGTTCACGTATAAACGAACAGGTAAAGACAAAGATGGCAATGATATAACTGTATTTGTAGAGCATGAGCCATATACAGGTGAATTCAAACCTACTTTTACAAACCAATAAAATTCTTCCTCCCTTAATATAGAAGAAATTAAAACTCTCAAGTTTGTGACTTGGGAGTTTTTTTTACTTTCTGGCATAGTTCATCCACTAATTTCGTACACTAAATGTAAAAGGGTGGTGTATATGGGTGAAGCGCTGGCTTGCACTAGGAGTAATTATGCTTATGAGTATAGTGGTCGTGGCATATGAAACAAATGCTTCGGACCGTAACTTCTTCTTACCGGACCCACTTGGTGGCATAAAAATTGTCATTGATGCAGGGCATGGTGGTGAGGACGGAGGAGCTTCAAAGGGCGAAGTGATTGAAAAGGATATTACACTTGCAATTGCTCAGCATGTAGAGAAGCAATTAAAGAAAAAAGGCGCAACGGTTATAATGACACGAACAAAAAATGGTGATGTAATCGATGAGCATGCGCCATCAGAAAAATATGGAACAATGAGAGAACGGAAAAAGCAAGATATCTTCCTAAGAAAGGATATCGTGGAAAAGGAAAAGCCTGATGTATTTATAACTATTCATGCAAATGCCATTCCTGAAACAAAATGGCGTGGCGCACAGGTATTTTACCATAAGGAAGGACATGCTGATGGAGAGATTCTTGCCAAGAGTATTCAACAATCCATTCGCACTAATTTAAAAAATACAGACCGTGAAGCATTGTCTATTAAGCAAATCTATTTATTGAAGAAAGCGGAAGTACCTGCAGCTTTAGTGGAGACTGGTTTTATTAGTAATGATGAGGAACGAGCATTATTAGTGGACAAAAACTATCAAGAAAAAATGGCAGATGCCATAGTTGAAGGTATAGAAGACTATTTATTAGCCAAAATTGAGTAGAGCAACATCTACAACGTAAATCAAATCATTATGATATACTAATATTGAGACAATATAAGGGGAGTGTTCGTCGTGATTACTGAACAACAAGTACGAGAAATACTGGGACAACTACAAGATCCATTTTTACATAAATCGCTTGCAGAAACAGATGGTATTACGAACGTAGCAATAAAAGAAGAAAAAAATCATGTCAGTGTAAAAATTGCCATTGCTAAACTGAATACACCGGAACAATTACAACTACAAATGAAAGTTGTTGAGGTGTTGAAAGAAGCAGGTGTAAACACTGTTGGTATTCGTTTTGAAGAACTATCAACAGAAAAATTGCAAAGCTTCCGTGGCACAGCAACAGAGTCGGAAGCACAAGATATTTTATCTCCATTAAGCACAGTCCAAGTAATTTCAATTGCTTCTGGTAAAGGTGGAGTTGGTAAATCGACAGTATCAGTAAACTTAGCTGTTGCTTTAGCTCGTCTAGGAAAGAAAGTCGGCTTAATTGACGCAGATATTTATGGATTTAGTGTACCTGATATGATGGGTGTAACGGATATGCCTAAGGTAGTCGATAATCGTATTTTCCCAGTAGATCGCTTTGGGGTAAAAATGATTTCAATGGGCTTCTTTGTAGAAAATAACGCACCGATCGTATGGCGCGGACCAATGCTTGGTAAAGTATTAGATCAATTCTTCCGTGATGTTGAGTGGGGTGAATTAGATTATCTATTATTAGATTTACCTCCTGGCACAGGTGACGTTGCATTAGATATCCATCAAATGTTGCCATCATCAAAAGAAATTGTTGTAACAACTCCACACCCAACAGCAGCATTTGTTGCAGCTCGTGCAGGGGCAATGGCGCTTCAAACAGACCATGAAATTTTAGGAGTTATCGAAAACATGGCTTGGTTTGAATCTAAATCAGGTGACCGAGAATTTGTCTTTGGGCAAGGAGGAGGACCAAAGCTAGCTGACGAACTACGTACAGAGTTGCTTGGACAAATCCCGCTTGGGCAACCAGATTGGACAGATGAAGATTTTGCTCCTTCTGTATACGCTGAAAAACATACAACAGGACAAATTTATTTAGACATCGCGACGAAAATCATCGATAAATTAAATAAATAATAAAAAACGGATTTCCACCAGTTTTATGGGGAAATCCGTTTTTACATTACCAAGGTTACTCGGTACTTTTTTGTCCCTTATCCGATCCGCCACCACTATCGCCACTCGCTTCTTTCTTATCGCCACTTCCTGATGAACCTGTTTCGCCACTTTTCTTAATAAGTTCCTGCCATTTAGATTGCATTAAAGGGCTTTCGATCGTTTCCTTTACAACTTCCTCCATTTGCTTGCGCATATTGGATGATTTAAGGATAGTCTCCAACTGCTTTTGCATATCGGGTTGCCCGAAAAATGCCTCCATATCCTTTTGGAAAGTCGGATCTTTTATTAAGTTCTTCATAATATCCTGTTGCTGTTTTTGCATACTTTTCGCAACAGTTTCTTTAAACTTTGGATCTTCAAAGGTTTTTTTCCAAAAGTCTTCTGCTTCCTTGGAAAGTAAAGTTTCCTCGGTAGCTTTTTTCACTTCATCATGCTCTAAAATCAAGAGCTCACGGAAACTCGGCTCTTCTAAAAGCTGTCGCAATGCCTTTTTACCATCCTCTGTTTGTAAAGAGTCAATCATGATTTTTTTTATTTCATCATAGGACATGGTAGAGGTTTTATCTTGTGAACAGGCAGAAAGAAAAAGCATTAGAATCAGTAATAAGGTGAATTTTCGCATCGACAATCAGTCCTTTCTCTAGATAGACTCTTTCAATTATTGTTCACATTTCTCAGGACTTTATGTATTGGTTAGGATGAGAAATAGCTTTTTTAACAAGGCATTGATAAAATAAGGACAGATATATTGAGAAATTGGGGGACTTTTAGTTGTGACGATACGAAATTGGGCAAAGTTTTTCTTCTTTGCAATGCTCGTTGGTGGTGCAGTCAACGGAGTTTTTAGTTTATTTATTCGCTGGGAATTCTTCCAACCATACATAGCAAACGGTCAATGGGGTGAGTTTTTCGCTGGACTTTTATGGATGGTTTTCTTAGGGTTTACAATGAGTGTTATAGCGCAAGCTGGCTTTTTTGCTTATTTAACACTTCATCAGGTAGGTGTTAATATTTTTAGAACACTGACATTATGGAATTGGGTACAGCTATTATTAATTGCCATAACGATTTTCGATATAATTTTCTTCCGCTTTATTCCTGGTGTGAAGGATGGGCAAAGCTGGTTGTTCTATGTAGGACTATTAATTGTCCTCATTTTTGGGGCAATAGCAACGGCTGTTCAAAAAGTAAAATTAACAGGGAAAAAACATGTAATGATTTCGGCACTATTCTTTATGATTGTCATTACAACGTTGGAATGGACAATTGCCTTGATGGGTCGCGATGAAAATATTAATGAGTATGTTGCTCTTTTATTATTCCCATTATTGGCGGTTAATGCGTATCAATTATTAGTATTACCTAAATATAATGCAAAATCTGATGAAGATCGTCAAAAATTAGAAGCACGACGCCAAGCTCGTCGTGAACAGGCTAAAAACGCATAAGGAAAAAATTGCCTCGCTGTATTGGAGGCAATTTTTTTATGGCGCTTTTTTAGTTTGAACCTTATAACCAAATATATTTTCTTCAATCGACATAAACTTATGCTGTTGTATGAGAGTGTTAAGCTCTTTAAAGGATATTTGATTATTTTGATGGAGCGGGAAAAAGACAAAATCACCTTTTTGTAATTTCGGAGTTTTCTCACCTTGCCAAATAAGCGAAGGAGATAGTAAATTCATTTGTTGTTGGAATAAGGCTTTCTGTAAATCCTGTGAATATTGATGATTTCGGGTAGCAAACCATAAAGGTTTTTCTTTTAAATGTTTTTCGTAAGTATCAATATCCTTTTGGATGAGTGCAATGTCAACGGGTTCTTCTACTGAATCATCCGGCCCAAGTAATCCTGTAGGCAATTTTCGTTGTTGGATAATTTTTAAATGCTCGGGTGACCGTTTTATCCAACCAGCATCTAAAAGTAGAAGTGGATAAGGCTCTTTCACCGTTTGGAGCCATTCTAATAGAGAGTCATCAGAGAAAGAGATCTCTACAATAAGAGATGTGCCATAATGTCCTTTTGTGACCACTACTGGTGCATTCGCAATATTAAATACAGAAATCATCGTTGAATTTATAGGCTTTAAAAAGGCAAAAAGCATTACAATTAAAAGCAGTGAAATCAACGTTTTACGGACCATAATGATAACCTCGTTTCTAAAATTAAAATAAAAAATGAATCTCTTTAAAAAAACTTATGATTTAGTGTTGACTTTCATGAATAATCGATGTTATTATGTATAAGTCGCCAAGAGGTGACAACGAAATAAAGAAACATGAACCTTGAAAACTGAACAAGCAAAACGTAATCAATAAAGTTTTAAGTAGCTAGCTTCGGTTAGTGAACAAAACAAAAATTTTGGACATCAAACATGATGCCAGCAAAACAATTTGAGCTAATCAAATTTCTTTTATGGAGAGTTTGATCCTGGCTCAGGACGAACGCTGGCGGCGTGCCTAATACATGCAAGTCGAGCGAACAGAAAAGGAGCTTGCTCCTTTGACGTTAGCGGCGGACGGGTGAGTAACACGTGGGCAACCTACCCTATAGTTTGGGATAACTCCGGGAAACCGGGGCTAATACCGAATAATCTCTTTTGCTTCATGGTAAAAGACTGAAAGACGGTTTCGGCTGTCGCTATAGGATGGGCCCGCGGCGCATTAGCTAGTTGGTGAGGTAACGGCTCACCAAGGCGACGATGCGTAGCCGACCTGAGAGGGTGATCGGCCACACTGGGACTGAGACACGGCCCAGACTCCTACGGGAGGCAGCAGTAGGGAATCTTCCACAATGGGCGAAAGCCTGATGGAGCAACGCCGCGTGAGTGAAGAAGGTTTTCGGATCGTAAAACTCTGTTGTAAGGGAAGAACAAGTACAGTAGTAACTGGCTGTACCTTGACGGTACCTTATTAGAAAGCCACGGCTAACTACGTGCCAGCAGCCGCGGTAATACGTAGGTGGCAAGCGTTGTCCGGAATTATTGGGCGTAAAGCGCGCGCAGGCGGTCCTTTAAGTCTGATGTGAAAGCCCACGGCTCAACCGTGGAGGGTCATTGGAAACTGGGGGACTTGAGTGCAGAAGAGGAAAGTGGAATTCCAAGTGTAGCGGTGAAATGCGTAGAGATTTGGAGGAACACCAGTGGCGAAGGCGACTTTCTGGTCTGTAACTGACGCTGAGGCGCGAAAGCGTGGGGAGCAAACAGGATTAGATACCCTGGTAGTCCACGCCGTAAACGATGAGTGCTAAGTGTTAGGGGGTTTCCGCCCCTTAGTGCTGCAGCTAACGCATTAAGCACTCCGCCTGGGGAGTACGGTCGCAAGACTGAAACTCAAAGGAATTGACGGGGGCCCGCACAAGCGGTGGAGCATGTGGTTTAATTCGAAGCAACGCGAAGAACCTTACCAGGTCTTGACATCCCGTTGACCACTGTAGAGATATAGTTTCCCCTTCGGGGGCAACGGTGACAGGTGGTGCATGGTTGTCGTCAGCTCGTGTCGTGAGATGTTGGGTTAAGTCCCGCAACGAGCGCAACCCTTGATCTTAGTTGCCATCATTTAGTTGGGCACTCTAAGGTGACTGCCGGTGACAAACCGGAGGAAGGTGGGGATGACGTCAAATCATCATGCCCCTTATGACCTGGGCTACACACGTGCTACAATGGACGATACAAACGGTTGCCAACTCGCGAGAGGGAGCTAATCCGATAAAGTCGTTCTCAGTTCGGATTGTAGGCTGCAACTCGCCTACATGAAGCCGGAATCGCTAGTAATCGCGGATCAGCATGCCGCGGTGAATACGTTCCCGGGCCTTGTACACACCGCCCGTCACACCACGAGAGTTTGTAACACCCGAAGTCGGTGAGGTAACCTTTTGGAGCCAGCCGCCGAAGGTGGGATAGATGATTGGGGTGAAGTCGTAACAAGGTAGCCGTATCGGAAGGTGCGGCTGGATCACCTCCTTTCTAAGGATTATTTCGGAATACAAACCTTGGGTTTGTAAGATTACGTTTTGCGTTCAGTTTTGAAGGTTCATTCTATTTGAATGAAACACTTCAAAACTTGTTCTTTGAAAACTGGATAAAACGACATTGAAATTGTAACAAACACATTTATTTTTTTAAGTTTTTTATAGGCTTAATAACTTGGTTAAGTTATTAAGGGCGCACGGCGAATGCCTTGGCACTAGGAGCCGAAGAAGGACGGCACTAACACCGATATGCTTCGGGGAGCTGTAAGTGAGCTTTGATCCGGAGATTTCCGAATGGGGGAACCCACTACGTTTAATCGCGTAGTATCTTGACGTGAATACATAGCGTCTTGAAGGCAGACCCAGGGAACTGAAACATCTAAGTACCTGGAGGAAGAGAAAGAAAAATCGATTCCCTGAGTAGCGGCGAGCGAAACGGGAAGAGCCCAAACCAAGAGGCTTGCCTCTTGGGGTTGTAGGACACTCTATACGGAGTTACAAAAGAGCGAGTTAGATGAAGCGACTTGGAAAGGTCCGCCAGAGCAGGTAAAAGCCCTGTAGTCGAAAGTTCGTTCTCTCCTGAGTGGATCCTGAGTACGGCGGAACACGTGAAATTCCGTCGGAATCCGGGAGGACCATCTCCCAAGGCTAAATACTACCTAGTGACCGATAGTGAACCAGTACCGTGAGGGAAAGGTGAAAAGCACCCCGGAAGGGGAGTGAAAGAGATCCTGAAACCGTGTGCCTACAAGTAGTTAGAGCCCGTTAATGGGTGATAGCGTGCCTTTTGTAGAATGAACCGGCGAGTTACGATTACGTGCAAGGTTAAGCTTTAGAAGGCGGAGCCGCAGCGAAAGCGAGTCTGAATAGGGCGAAATAGTACGTGGTCGTAGACCCGAAACCAGGTGATCTACCCATGTCCAGGGTGAAGGTGAGGTAACACTTACTGGAGGCCCGAACCCACGCACGTTGAAAAGTGCGGGGATGAGGTGTGGGTAGCGGAGAAATTCCAATCGAACTTGGAGATAGCTGGTTCTCTCCGAAATAGCTTTAGGGCTAGCCTCGTGATGAGAATACTGGAGGTAGAGCACTGTTTGGACTAGGGGGCCATCCCGGTTTACCGAATTCAGACAAACTCCGAATGCCAGATATTTATACACGGGAGTCAGACTGCGAGTGATAAGATCCGTAGTCAAAAGGGAAACAGCCCAGACCACCAGCTAAGGTCCCAAAGTAATCGTTAAGTGGAAAAGGATGTGGCGTTGCACAGACAACCAGGATGTTGGCTTAGAAGCAGCCATCATTTAAAGAGTGCGTAATAGCTCACTGGTCGAGTGACGCTGCGCCGAAAATGTATCGGGGCTAAACGATTCACCGAAGCTGTGGATTGACATCTACGATGTCAGTGGTAGGAGAGCGTTCTAAGTGCGTTGAAGTCAGATCGGAAGGACTGGTGGAGCGCTTAGAAGTGAGAATGCCGGTATGAGTAGCGAAAGACGGGTGAGAATCCCGTCCACCGTATGACTAAGGTTTCCTGAGGAAGGCTCGTCCGCTCAGGGTTAGTCGGGACCTAAGCCGAGGCCGATAGGCGTAGGCGATGGACAACAGGTTGATATTCCTGTACCACCTCCTCACCGTTTGAGAAATGGGGGGACGCAGTAGGATAGGGTAAGCGCGCCGTTGGTTGTGCGCGTCCAAGCAGTAAGGCGTGTGTGTAGGCAAATCCGCACACTGTAACGTTGAGCTGTGATGGCGAGTCCGTATGGACGAAGTTCCTGATTTCACACTGCCAAGAAAAGCCTCTATCGAGGTGAGAGGTGCCCGTACCGCAAACCGACACAGGTAGTCGAGGAGAGAATCCTAAGGTGTGCGAGAGAACTCTCGTTAAGGAACTCGGCAAAATGACCCCGTAACTTCGGGAGAAGGGGTGCTCTTGAGCGTGCAAGCGCATGAGAGCCGCAGTGAATAGGCCCAGGCGACTGTTTAGCAAAAACACAGGTCTCTGCAAAACCGTAAGGTGACGTATAGGGGCTGACGCCTGCCCGGTGCTGGAAGGTTAAGAGGAGTGGTTAGCGCAAGCGAAGCTGCGAATTGAAGCCCCAGTAAACGGCGGCCGTAACTATAACGGTCCTAAGGTAGCGAAATTCCTTGTCGGGTAAGTTCCGACCCGCACGAAAGGCGTAACGATCTGGGCACTGTCTCAACGAGAGACTCGGTGAAATTATAGTACCTGTGAAGATGCAGGTTACCCGCGACAGGACGGAAAGACCCCGTGGAGCTTTACTGTAGCCTGATATTGAATTTTGGTACAACTTGTACAGGATAGGTAGGAGCCAGAGATCTCGGAGCGCCAGCTTCGAAGGAGGCGTCGGTGGGATACTACCCTGGTTGTATTGAAATTCTAACCCATGCCCCTTAGCGGGGCAGGAGACAGTGTCAGGCGGACAGTTTGACTGGGGCGGTCGCCTCCTAAAAGGTAACGGAGGCGCCCAAAGGTTCCCTCAGAATGGTTGGAAATCATTCGTAGAGTGTAAAGGCACAAGGGAGCTTGACTGCGAGACCTACAAGTCGAGCAGGGTCGAAAGACGGGCTTAGTGATCCGGTGGTTCCGCATGGAAGGGCCATCGCTCAACGGATAAAAGCTACCCCGGGGATAACAGGCTTATCTCCCCCAAGAGTCCACATCGACGGGGAGGTTTGGCACCTCGATGTCGGCTCATCGCATCCTGGGGCTGTAGTCGGTCCCAAGGGTTGGGCTGTTCGCCCATTAAAGCGGTACGCGAGCTGGGTTCAGAACGTCGTGAGACAGTTCGGTCCCTATCCGTCGTGGGCGTAGGAAATTTGAGAGGAGCTGTCCTTAGTACGAGAGGACCGGGATGGACACACCGCTGGTGTACCAGTTGTCTTGCCAAAGGCATCGCTGGGTAGCTATGTGTGGACGGGATAAGTGCTGAAAGCATCTAAGCATGAAGCCCCCCTCAAGATGAGATTTCCCATTACGCAAGTAAGTAAGATCCCTCAAAGACGATGAGGTAGATAGGTTCGAGGTGGAAGTGTGGTGACACATGGAGCTGACGAATACTAATCGATCGAGGACTTAACCAAAAAAGTTTGAAACATTCAATGCACCGTTTATCCAGTTTTGAAAGAGCAAATCTTTCTAAAAAGAGAGCTTCTAGACACAGCAGTACGCCGTGTATGGAAGGTCGACCATAGTCTAGTGATGATGGCAAAGAGGTCACACCCGTTCCCATACCGAACACGGAAGTTAAGCTCTTTAGCGCCGATGGTAGTTGGGGGCTTCCCCCTGTGAGAGTAGGACGTCGCTAGGCGCAAAAAGTCGCTACTGATACACTCAGTAGTGGCTTTTTTTTGAGCCGATTATTATTTATAAATACATAAAAGAAGGCATCCTCAATGGATGCCTTCTTGTTTTGATACTTAACTTAATGCGTATGAACTGTAGTAGCTCGTAGTTCGATACGGCGAATTTTCCCTGATGTCGTTTTTGGTAACTCATCAAGAAAGACGATACTACGAGGGTATTTATAAGGGGCTGTTAACGCTTTTACATGCTCCTGTAGCTCCTTTGTTAACTCCTCTTCATTACATTCTTTGAAGCCTTCTCGTAAGATAACAAATGCCTTTACAATATGCCCCCTAATTTCATCTGGCGCAGCTACAACTGCACATTCTTGTACAGCTTCATGTTTGTTTAATGCATCTTCAACTTCAAATGGTCCGATCGTATAACCAGATGAAATAATAATGTCATCTCCACGACCTTCAAACCAGAAGTAACCGTCTTCATCACATTTTGCTTGATCACCTGTAATATACCAATCCCCACGAAATGCAGCTTGTGTGCGCTCTGGTTCTTTATAATATTCTTTAAATAAAGCTGGTGAAGATTTGTGAACAGCAATATCACCAACTTCTCCAACTGGCGCTTCATTCCCTTCATTGTCGATAATACGTACAATATTACCTGGAGTTGGAACACCCATAGATCCAGGACGTAATTCTGTGTTTTCGAGTGTACCAATTAATAATGTGTTTTCTGTTTGTCCATAGCCGTCACGTACTTTTAGTCCAAAATGATTCATAAATGTTTCGATAACTGGACGATTTAAAGGTTCACCAGCAGAAACGGCACTACGTAGAGATGATAGATTGTAGTCTTGTAAATTATCGATTTTCGCCATAATTCGGTATTCAGTCGGTGTACAACATAGAACATTAACTTTTTCATCCTGCATTAATTGAAGATAGGTTTTTGCATCGAATCCACCATGATAGACAAATGCAGTAGCACCGAGCATGATTGTGGATAAAAAAGGACTCCATATCCACTTTTGCCAACCAGGAGCAGCTGTTGCCCATACGAGGTCTCCTTCACGTACACAAAGCCATTTTGAAGCTGCAGTTCTAATATGTGCATATCCCCAGCCATGTGAATGAACAACGCCTTTAGGTTTACCAGTTGTACCAGATGTATAAGAAAGGAATGCCATGTCATCACGTGTAGTAGCTACGGCTGTAAATGTAGCTGGCTGGCTGCTTGCTAATTCATCTAAAGAAGTCCAATCTCCTTTCGCAGCACCGATCACTAGTTTATTTTTCAATGCGTCTACAGAAGAAGCAATTTGGTCAACTTCACTAGTAAAAGCCTCATAAGCAATAACTGCACTAGCAGAAGAATGTTCCATCCGATATTCTAAATCGCTTGCACGTAGCATCTCTGAACATGAAATGGGTACGATACCAGCCTTTAAGCAGCCTAGAAAAACGAAATAGGCTTCTGGAAGTCGAGGAATAATAACTAATACACGATCACCTTTTTGAAGCCCCTTCTCCGTAAAAGCGTTTGCGTATTGATTCATTTTTTGGTTAAGCTCCACATAAGAAACTGTACGTCTCTCTTGTTGTGTATTTAACCAACGTATTGCTTGGCGATCACTATCTTGCGAAAATTTTTCTAATTCCTCTGTGATGTTATAAAATTCAGGTGCAATTAAATCATTTGATACCATCTTGAACATCCTCCCCCAGAAAATTTGATAGAAAATTCATAAAACTATTTTTATTTTAACAATTACAATAATATACAGCAAGAATATTTAGTACGTTAAATAGAAATATTAGAATTAATAGAGAACTATTATGCTTTCAGACGAATATAGGAGGATACTTCGACAAAAAATATAAAAATTTTCACAAAATGTGTTGCATTATTTATAATGCTTGCTATAATAATAAATGTACTTAAGAGGTTGTCTAAAACCAAAGTGAATAGCATTGTTCCGAAGTAGCTCAGTTGGTAGTAGCACCTGACTGTTAATCAGGTTGTCGCAGGTTCGAGTCCTGCCTTCGGAGCCATTTTTTTTGTCCTTTTTTCAAATGCTATAATACATAAAAAAATTTGTGGAAAAGCATTGCAATTATTAATAAAAAATGTTATTATAATTCTTGTCTTGTTTGAGACATAATATTGGCCCCTTGGTCAAGTGGTTAAGACACCGCCCTTTCACGGCGGTAACACGGGTTCGAATCCCGTAGGGGTCACCATTTAAAACATAGGCTTTATAAAGAATATAAACTGTGATATAACACCTGTTTCTATGGAGGATTAGCTCAGCTGGGAGAGCATCTGCCTTACAAGCAGAGGGTCGGCGGTTCGAGCCCGTCATCCTCCACCATTCTTATTGTGTTATTTCGGAGGGGTAGCGAAGTGGCTAAACGCGGCGGACTGTAAATCCGCTCCTTAGGGTTCGGCGGTTCGAATCCGTCCCCCTCCACCAGTTTTATAAATGATTGGGGTATAGCCAAGCGGTAAGGCAACGGATTTTGATTCCGTCATGCCTAGGTTCGAATCCTAGTACCCCAGCCATTTTTTCTTTTATGAGCCATTAGCTCAGTTGGTAGAGCATCTGACTTTTAATCAGAGGGTCGAAGGTTCGAGTCCTTCATGGCTCACTTTTTTAGAATGAAAATTATTCAAAAGTGTTATATTAACTACAGATAACTAATCTCTTGCTGAAAACAGTAGGAGATTTTTTTATGTTATTTATAAATGAATAAATATACAACTTTTTGTTGAGTTGAGCCAAGTGGTATGTAGGCTTTACAATAATCTTATAACTTTTAGGGGGTATAAAAACATGAATAAACTTAATATTTCTATTATTGGAGTACCAACAGATTACGGACAAACACGCCGTGGGGTAGATATGGGACCAAGTGCTATTCGATATGCAGGTATTGTTGAACGTTTAGAGGCTATCGGACACGATGTACAGGATCAAGGGGATATTCGTGTTAGTCAAAAGCTTGCTGACGGAGCTGTGGATGAAAAATTACTAAATTTAGAGGAAGTTGTAGATGTTAGTACTGCATTAGCAAATAGTGTGCATGAAGTAGTGGAACAAAAGAAATTCCCACTCGTATTTGGTGGAGACCATAGCATTGCTATTGGAACATTAGCTGGATTAGGTGAGCATTACAAAAATCTCGGTGTTATCTGGTATGACGCTCATGCAGATTTAAATACACCTGAAACAACACCTTCAGGCAATATACATGGGATGCCGTTAGCCGTTAGTATTGGGCTAGGACATGAACGTTTAGTGCAAATTCGCAACTATGCTCCAAAAATTAAGCCAGAAAACGTGATTATTATTGGAGCTCGTTCAGTAGACCCAGGAGAACGTGAATTGATACGTCAACAAGGAATTAAAGTATATACAATGCATGAAATCGACCGACTTGGCATGACACGTGTGATGGAAGATGCACTTGCTTATTTAAAGGAACGAAATGTTGATGGCTTACATTTATCACTTGATTTAGACGGATTAGATCCACTTTATACGCCAGGTGTGGGTACACCAGTTCCAGGTGGAATTACGTACCGAGAAAGCCATTTAGCAATGGAAATGTTACAAGAATCAGGCATGGTAACTTCAGCAGAGTTTGTAGAGGTAAATCCTATACTAGATGAAAAGAATACAACAGCAAATGTGGCTGTTGCATTAATGGGATCTTTATTTGGTGAAACACTAGTTTAAAGAAAATTTGACAAAAAATTGCCTGTTGCCACATTGCATAAAAATCTTTTGCTATAATTGAATTAAAACGAAACTTTTCTTATCGGTGCTTCGTATAGTATAAGACAGTTGTAAAGGTGGAGAAGTCAACACAATGGATGCGTTAGTAAATAAGAGAATAAAACAAGTGCTTAAAGGCGATCAAAACGCATTTGCCGATATTGTGAGTCTCTATCAGCACAAACTGTACCAAGTATGCTATCGAATGTTAGGCAACAAACAAGAGTCTGAAGACATTGCTCAAGAGGCTTTTGTGCGAGCCTATATGAACTTGCATACATTTGATCAGAAAAGAAAGTTTTCGACGTGGCTTTATCGCATAGCGACAAACCTCTGCATTGACCGTATTCGAAAAAAGAAACCGGATTATTATTTAGATGCAGAAGTAGCTGGTACAGAAGGGCTTGATATGTATTCGCAAATCGCAGCAGACGACCAGCTACCAGAGGAGCAGTTAGAACAAATGGAGCTGCAAGATCGCATTCAATATGAAATTGGACGATTGCCGGATAAATACCGTTCGGTTATAGTATTGAAATATATAGAAGAGTTATCGTTACAAGAGATTAGCGAGATTTTAGATATGCCGCTTGGAACGGTGAAAACGAGGATTCACCGCGGACGTGAGGCATTACGTAAGCAATTAAACAATCTGTAGGAGGGGGAGCGTCATGAATACTTGTCCAGAGCATATTATAGACTATATGCATGATTATTTAGACGGTGACATTAGTCGTGAGCATGAGCAAGAGTTGAAACAACACTTGCATACATGTAATGATTGTAAACAGTTGATGCAAGAATTGAGTGAAACAATCGCCTTTGTGAAGAGTGCTTCCCATATTACAGCGCCTCCGAGTTTTGAAGCAGCAGTTATGGCTCGTTTACCAAAACCAAAAAGTCGAGTAGGTATACAAAAATGGATTCGCCGGCATCCGTTCTTTGTGGCAGCAGCAGTATTTTGCTTATTCATGAGTGCTACATTATTGGGTAGCTTCATGGATGACCAGCATTTCTCGGTGACCAAGCAACCTAATTTAGTTGTGGATGGTCAAACAGTGATTGTCCCTGAAGGAGAAGTGGTAAAAGGCGATATTGTTGTGAAAAATGGCGATTTGATTGTTGAAGGTGAAGTTGATGGCAACGTCACAGTAATCAACGGGCAATATATGGCATCTTCAGCGGTAGTTTCAGGGAGAATCGAAGAAATTGACGAAGTATTTGAATGGTTATGGTATACAATTAAAAATTCTGTTAAGACAGCCATGACATTTGAGGAAAAAGAAGAAACTAAATAACACTCTATACGTCCTAAAAAATAGTGCACGTGAGAGGCTGAAAGGTCTACTCTTCTGAGTAGACTTTTTATTTGAAAAAAGTTACATTTGATAAGAATGTGATATACTTGAATGTGTATGGATTCGTAATGAAAAGTGGGGGATGCCACGTGCAAATTATCGAACATTTCACGGATTTAACACCTGTGAATATTGTTATTAACTTCATTGATGTACTGCTCGTTTGGTACGTTGTTTATAAAGTCTTAACCCTCATTAAAGGTACGAAGGCTGTCCAATTACTTAAGGGAATATTCGTCATTATTATTGCACGAATTGCAACAGACCTTTTAGGGTTACAAACACTTGGCTGGATGCTACAACAAGTTATTGAGTTTGGTTTCCTAGCGATTATTATTATATTCCAACCTGAAATCAGACGTGGTTTAGAACAAATTGGACGAGGAAAGCTATTCCAACGTTCATCAAGTCAAGAGGAAGAAGAACAAACAAGACTTATTGAGGCTATGAAGAAGTCTGTAAGTTATATGGCTAAACGTCGAATAGGTGCGTTAATTTCTATTGAAAAAGAAACAGGTCTTAATGAATATATTGAAACAGGTATAGGGCTAAATGCTGAAATTTCATCAGAATTACTGATTAATATCTTTATACCAAATACCCCGCTACATGATGGGGCTGTTATTATGCAAAAAGATAAAGTTACAGCAGCGGCTTGTTATTTACCTTTATCTGAAAGCCCATTTATTTCAAAAGAGTTAGGGACACGCCACCGTGCTGCTCTTGGCTTAAGTGAAGTTACAGATGCTATTACAATTGTTGTGTCAGAAGAAACAGGCGCAATTAGTATAACATTAAATGGTAATCTCCATCGAAATCTATCTCTAGAGGAGTTTGAAACATTATTAAGAAAAATGTGGTTCGGATCAGTACAAGAATCAAATGCATCCTCTAAGTTGACTTGGAGGGGGAAAAAGAATGGATAAAATGATGGATAGCCCTTGGGTACTTAGAATCATCGCGCTATTTTTAGCGTTTTTGCTTTTTTTCTCAGTGCGTACTGAGTTGTCACCTTTAAATAAAGCTACCTCAAATGAACAAACGGATGTTATTCGTGATGTTCCAGTGGATGTTTATTACGATAATGAGAATCTTATTGTGACAGGTTTACCTGAAACTGTGGATGTAACGATAGAAGGTCCGATGGCATTGGTTTTAAAAGCAAAGGGAGCTAAGGATTTTTCTATATTTGCGGATTTGAGCAATTTATTGCTGGGAGAGCATGATGTAAAACTGCAATACGAAAATATTTCAGAAAAGTTAAAGGTGACATTAGACCCTGCAACTGTTCATGTGAATATTGAGGAAAAGGTCACGCAGGAGTTCCGAGTGGATCCTGAAATGAACAAACGTTTAATCGAAGAAGGTTTTATCTTAAAAGAAATGACGGCCTCCCCGCCAACTGTTTATGTAACAGGTGCAAAAAGTGCTATTGAAAGCATTAGTTATGTAAAAGCAACTGTTACAGGAGAGCAGGGCTTGAAGCAATCATTCACGCAGGAAGCAGCTGTAAAAGTATTAGATAGAGATTTAAATAAGTTAGACGTGACTATTGAACCTGAAATTGTGAAAGTTCAAGTAGATATAGCGGAGTATAGTCGAGAGATCCCAGTTGTCCTTAAGGAAACAGGGCAAGCTGCCGAAGACATTACCATTAACTCATTAACATTTACACCGAAAATGATCAAAGTGTATGGTAGAAAATCAATTATTGACAGTTTAACATCCATTCCAATAACAGTTGACCTGTCAAAAATTACTGAGTCCAAAACTTATGAATTTGATGTAAAATTACCAGATGGTGTGACAAAAATATCTGACAAGAAAATAAAAGTGAAGGCAGATATTACAAAGGTAGAACAAGAAGAACAGCAGAAAACACCAGCTTCTACAGAGGAAACGCCACCTCCAACTGAAGAACCTGATGTGACAGATGAGAGTACTACAACTGATAAAAATACGTCAACTGAGGAATCGGAAGATATTGATTCTTAAACAATATGTGACTATAATTTTATTTTGATTCTAAATCAAAAATCCAATCAGGTTTGTAATTCAGGTTTCATCAAACAAACTGGCAGAGTGGAATATTAATAATTACCAATGAATGAACAAAAGCAGACTTTTCCAAAAGTAAGCGGACAAGTGTCTAATGCTTGATAGAAACTCACTAGGCACTGTCTTGCATTGAAGGAGAGAATAAGTAGAATGGGTAAATATTTTGGAACAGATGGCGTCCGTGGCGTCGCGAATAGTGAATTAACACCAGAATTTGCATTTAAACTTGGTCGTATAGGCGGCTATGTTTTAACAAAAGATGCAACTGACCGTCCAAAGGTTTTAATTGGTCGTGACACACGTATTTCAGGCGAGATGCTTGAAGGTGCACTTGTGGCTGGTCTTTTATCAATTGGGGTAGAGGTAATGCGTCTGGGTATTATTTCAACACCAGGTGTGGCATACCTTACTCGAATTATGAGCGCAGATGCAGGCGTCATGATTTCAGCTTCACATAACCCAGTTGCAGATAACGGTATTAAATTTTTCGGTCCTGATGGCTTTAAGCTAACAGATGCACAGGAAGCGGAAATTGAAGCGTTAATTGATGCGCAAGAGGATACATTACCACGTCCTATAGGAGCAGATTTAGGATCTGTAAGTGACTATTTCGAAGGTGGTCAAAAATATATTCAATACTTAAAGCAAACAGTGGATGAAGAATTTGATGGTATCCATGTAGCGCTTGATTGTGCACATGGTGCAACTTCATCTTTAGCTACACATTTATTTGCTGATTTAGAAGCTGACATTTCTACAATGGGTGCTTCTCCAACTGGCTTAAATATTAATGATGGTGTAGGCTCAACACATCCAGAAGGACTAGCTAAATTTATTACTGAAAAAGGTGCAGATGTTGGTTTAGCCTTTGATGGCGATGGAGACCGTTTAATTGCTGTAGATGAAAACGGAAAAATTGTTGACGGTGACCAAATTATGTTTATCATTGGTAAGCATTTAAATGCGGTAGGGCGTTTAAAGAAGCAAACAATTGTTTCAACAGTAATGAGCAATATGGGCTTCTATAAAGCTGTGGCTGACAATGGTATGCAAAGTGTACAAACAGCTGTAGGTGATCGTTATGTTGTGGAAGAAATGCGTGCGAATGAATACAATTTAGGTGGCGAGCAATCAGGGCATATCGTCTTTCTAGATTTTAATACAACAGGTGATGGCTTACTGACAGGAATTCAGCTTGTCAACATTATGAAAGCGACGGGTAAAAAGCTTTCAGAACTTGCAGCTGAAATGAAAATCTACCCTCAGCGTCTTGTCAATGTGCGTGTAACAGATAAGCATGCTGTGACTGATAATGCGAAAGTAGCTGCAGTAATTGCAGAGGTAGAAGCTGAAATGGCTGGAAATGGTCGTGTTTTAGTACGTCCTTCAGGTACAGAGCCATTAGTACGTGTCATGGTGGAAGCAGCAACAGAAACGGATTGTGAGCGTTTTGTCGAGCGTATTGCAGATGTTGTACGTGTAGAAATGGGCCTAACAGAATAAGAAATAGAGTGTAAACCCGATTTCCGTAAACAGGAAATCGGGTTTACTTATTTGAAAGGAATGTTTTAAATAAGCGAGATGGGGAACAGTAATTAGGAGTCACAATAACAAGGAGTGTTTAATTGATATGGCTAAAATTGCTACAGTTATAACAGATATGTTTGAGGACATTGAGTTTACAAGCCCTAAAGAAGCGTTGGAAGCAGCTGGGCATCAGCTAGTAACAATTGATATCGAAGCAGGCAAGGAAGTTAAGGGTAAGCATGGAGAGTCCGTGAAAATTGATAAAGGCATTGATGAAGTAAAAGCTACAGATTACGATGCATTATTTATTCCTGGTGGTTTTTCTCCCGATATATTACGTGCGGATGATCGTATAGTAGCATTTGCAAAGTCCTTTATGGATGAAATGAAGCCTACCTTTGCCATTTGTCATGGACCACAACTTCTTATTACTGCAAAGACATTAAATGGGCGTGACGCCACAGGTTATAAATCCATCCAAGTGGATTTAGAAAATGCAGGGGCAATCTTCCATGATGAAGAAGTATTTGTCTGTCAAAAACAGCTTGTAACAAGTAGAACGCCAGATGATCTTCCTGCATTTAATAGAGAAATTGTTAAATTATTAGACAGTAAATAAAGGATAGGCACAAGCATTTTAAATGCTTGTGCCTAATTTCTATTACAATGCTTATCAAAGTGCTTATGTATCGCTTTGTCTACATATTTGTCACGAAAAAGCTTTAGGACTAGGTGTTTTTTATAACGAAAATTTGACGGATAGCATATGATTGAGTATGATGGAGAAGTTGAAGATGAGGTCCGACCTTATCCTTTAACGAACGCCTAAGGAGGGAAGAAAGCGTAAAATCGGAAAACAATTATAGCGCCTGAGCTGAAGAAGTCGGACGAAAAGATCTTCAGCAGACGAGGTGGAGGTTTATCGAAAATTCGGCGGATGCCTCCCAATCGACATACCCGATTGTCATTTTCCATTTTGAAAGCATTTGAGTGATTGAATGTACAGAAAATGGAGAAGGTATTGTAAAAGCAATAGATAAATAGATGAAGCTTCACATATCGAAGGTCTCTATTCAGTTGGCTGAATAGCTTGTGTGTATTGGAGTGCTTTATTTTTTATAAAAATAAAGCTTCGCTGTACATTCAAAAAAATTCGATAGGATGAGGCCTAGTTTGTCATTGCGTTAAATTGACATTATCGGAGGACGAGAATTATGTGTGGAATTGTAGGATATATTGGTGAATCAGATGCAAAGGAAATTCTATTAAAAGGCTTAGAAAAGCTAGAGTACCGTGGTTATGATTCAGCGGGTATTGCAGTACGTAACGAAGAAGGCGTAACGGTTTTCAAAGAAAAAGGGCGTATTGCAGATTTACGAGAAGCGGTAGATGAAGATGTTGCTGCGAAAATTGGTATTGGTCATACACGTTGGGCAACACATGGTGTGCCAAATCGTTTAAATGCTCACCCACATCAAAGTGCATCAGGACGCTTTACACTTGTGCATAATGGGGTTATTGAAAACTATCACTTATTGCAAAAAACATATTTAAAAGGCATTCCAATGAAATCTGATACAGATACAGAGGTTATTGTGCAATTAGTAGAGTTATTTGTGAAAGATGGTCTAAGCACTGCAGACGCCTTCCGTAAAACATTATCTCTATTACATGGCTCCTATGCACTGGCACTATTAGATGCAGAGGCAGCAGATACAATCTTTGTAGCAAAAAATAAATCACCACTTCTAGTTGGAATTGGTGAAGGTTTCAATGTTGTTGCGTCAGATGCAATGGCGATGCTACAGGTAACAGATCAATACGTAGAGCTTCACGATAAAGAGGTAGTTATCGTACACAAAGCAAGTGTGGAAATTACAAAATTAGATGGTACTGTAGTAGAGCGTGCACCATATACTGCTGAGCTTGATATGAGTGATATTGAAAAAGGCACATATCCACACTATATGTTAAAAGAAATGGATGAGCAGCCTACAGTTATTCGTAAAATCATTCAAGCATATGAAGGTGACAACGGTGATTTAACGATTGATGCGGAGATTTTAGAAGCTTTACGAGCAGCAGATCGTTTATATATTATTGCAGCGGGCACAAGCTATCATGCGGGTCTTATCGGTAAACAATATTTCGAAAAAATGGCCGGTATCCCTGTAGAAGTGCATATTTCTAGTGAATTTGGCTATAACATGCCATTACTTTCAGAAAGACCATTATTTATCTTCATTACACAATCAGGAGAAACAGCAGATAGTCGTCAAGTACTTGTAAAAATTAAAGAGTTGGGCTATCCAACATTAACGATCACAAATGTACCTGGCTCTACGTTATCACGTGAAGCTGACCATACATTGTTATTACATGCAGGTCCAGAAATTGCTGTAGCTTCTACAAAAGCTTATGTGGCACAAGTAGCAGTACTTGCATTAGCAGCCTATGTGACAGCAAAGGCAAATGGCAAAGGCTTAGAATTTGATTTAAAACAAGAGCTTGCGATTGCCGCTAATGGCATCCAAACAATTATTGATTCAAAAGATGTGCTAGAAGACATTGCAGAAGATTACTTAAAAATCGCACGCAACGCATTCTTCATTGGCCGTAATATGGACTTCTATGTCAGCCTTGAAGGTGCCTTAAAACTAAAAGAAATTTCGTACATCCAAGCAGAAGGCTTTGCTGGTGGAGAACTGAAGCATGGAACAATTGCCTTAATCGAAGAAGGTACACCTGTGTTTGCGCTTGTCACACAAGCTTCAGTAGGATTAAACATCCGTGGTAATGTCAAAGAAGTAGCAGCTCGTGGTGCATATCCATGTATTATCGCGATGGCAGGCATTGATGAAGATGGCGACCGTTTAGTCATTCCGCATGTTCATGAATTACTAACACCGCTTGTATCAGTAGTACCTTTACAATTAATTAGCTACTATGCTGCACTTCACCGCCGCTGTGATGTAGATAAACCACGTAACCTAGCTAAATCGGTAACTGTTGAGTAAGAACAAAAATTAGATTTAATGTTGTGAGTTATAACTAATGCTGTCATATTTTATAATTATATTTGTCATATAAATATAAGATAAATTGACACTATAACAAACCTTGGTACAGTTTTGATGCTGCTGTATCAAGGTTTAAATTTCATTCAATTTGTCTTTTTATAGTACGATTGATTAAAAATAAGTATGAAAACTCATGTAATTATTATAACTAATATTGTCATTTATCAGCTATAAATGATTAGGATCATAATAGCTGGAAAAGTACAATAAAAGATAAACATTTTGTGAGGGTCACACAACCGGAACTAGACATATAAATTTTGGTTGTTAAACAACAAAAAAGTGACTATATTTCAATACATTTTATATTAACTATACTCAAATGAAGAGCTGTTTAATCAATAACATATGATTAAACAGCTCTTCATTTGTTTTTTAAAACTTTAGGTTGTCTATGTAGTTTTGAAAGTTGATCTGACTAATGTATAAAATAATGGAATGATTTGGAATTAAATTCGATCGTTTTATAAAAGAGTTTGATCAAAACTTCAAAAGAAATGTACGAAATTCAATATTATCAAATGTTCTTTTTGCCTTTAAATATTTAGATGAAGAGCAAGAAATTAAATTATTTGATGTAATTAATTCAAAAGGTAACAGAAATGACCAAGTACTATTTCATAGTTAGAGGATAAAAAAGGAGAATATAAATTGAGAAGGACATCTTAAGTGTGTATGTACGTTTAAACTTTACATACTTCTTTTTTCGGTGCGATTAGGTTGACTGAAGAGTTCCTTCTTCAACTACATAACTATATTCATTTTTTATTACCCTTAACTGTTGCTATAAATATGGATCTATGTCAAGATACCGGACACATAAAAGTTAAGTTTTGTTTTGTGGCAACCACCATTTATGGAGTGTTCCACATCCCGTGTAGCCAGTCAAAGTGAAAAGAGCCTTTGACAGACTACACGGGATGTAGAGCGAGAAATCCATGGAGGTTGCGCCCCAAATAGGAAGGGGTAGATTGCTTGAATCCCACTGTTTTATGCTGTAGTTCGGCATATTCTTTCGCATTCTTCGGGCGTTAATAAGCCTATTGCACCATGAATGCGTTTGCGATTATACCAACCTTCAATATATTTAAATAGCGCGACTCTAGCTGTTTCATAATTTTCATAGCGCGTTCGATAGACTTCTTCTTTTTTCAATGTCGCATGAAAAGACTCGATACAGGCGTTATCGTATGGGCAACCTTTACGGCTGAACGACGGAATCATTTCGTGTTTTTTTAGTTTTTTTTGAAATGTTTCACTCGTATATTGCGTACCTAAATCGGTATGGATAATCAATCCTGGCGCTGGATTTTGTGCTTGTACAGTGTGATCCAATGCATCAACGTGTACACACCTAAAAAACTTTGGGTTTACACAATAATGTATGTCCTTAAATAAAAAAGTTTGGTCAAGACTGAAGGGAAATTAGGGTGAAAGCCTGGTCGCCCTTCGGTCTTTTTTGCATGAAAAAAGCAGGAGAAAAAGCAAGGATACGTACCGTTGGTACGTCAGCCGATGTAATTAAACGTTTGATTAAAAGCATGAAATAGCTTGAAAAATAAGGGATTTCAAGAAAGAAAGCATGAGAAAAGGAGCGGAAAAAGGCAGGGGAAAATGCAGGAGAAATAGAAGAATGGCAGGAGAAAAGCGGGAGAAAAAGAAGGAGAAATACTTGATTTTTGGACAAAGTTTTTTATGTCTGCGACTATGAAAATTCGGTACAAGTTTGAGCAAAAGTGGGGGAAAGGCAGGACAAACTTTTTTCTATTCCAGAAGATGGAGAAAGGCATGAGCTTAAGCAGGACAAGGGTTTGAAAGGGGAAAGGCAGGAGGAAATGATGGACAAAGATTTTTATGTGTGAACACAACGACCAAATCTACGGTCATTTTTCGTCCAAATTTATACCCTACAATTTTCTTCGTATGTAAATCAAGAACCGACGCCAAGTAGCACCATCCATCGCGGATCGTATGGATATACGTAATATCGGCTACCCACTTTTCATTAATCGTCGTTGTTTGGAAGTCCTGTTCAAGTACGTTTTCACGTTCTTCCACAGGCTTTTGTGTTGGCGTCGGACGGTACTTTTTTGTGATGTTCGAGCGAATACCAGCTTTTTTCATAAGTCGCTGTACACGTTTAATACTAACTTTCACGCCTTCCTTGAGTAACTGTGCATGGATTTTTGGTGCACCATATCGTCCATCACTTTCTTTATGAATGGCACAAATACGCACCGTAATTGTTTGATTTTCAACTTCATAGACACTAGGTTTCTTGTGGAAAGACTGGTAATACGTACTTTTGGGTATCTTTAAAACGCGACACATTAGTTGAATAGGATAATGTTCGCTTTCGTTTTCAATATGGTCAATGAGTTCTTGTTCTGTTACTTTTTCGCGAATATGGTCATAGCCTTTTTTAAGATTTCAATCTCCTGCTTTAATCGAAGATTTTCTTTTTGGATCGAAGAAACTTCTGCTGCAGTTAATTCTTCTACACCTTCAATTGGGGAGTGTAACTTAATCCATTTATAAATAGTTACTTCAGAGACACCATATTCGCTAGACAGTTGACTGACCGATGTACCAGAGTGATAAAGCTCTACTACAGTTTGTTTAAATTCTTGATTGTATCGTTTTTGACTCATAAAAAAGACACGTCCTCTCTTGGTTATAATGATACTAACTTAACCAGAGTGTGTCCATGGCTCTATTCTACATTCAATAATATATTTTGTTAAATGCGGATAACCAAACAAATACATCACTAAAGTACATGCATGAAAGGGAAGGTAAGCAATAATACTAGTAGTATATAATATAAATTAAAAGGTGGTTATTATGGATGTATTTAAAAATAACTAAGCTTATAGATTTGTTTTTGTCTAAACTTACAGACTCAGGTATTGCTCTTATCTTTTGGGCGAGTTCAGTATGTATTGGAGCTTTAATAGTGCAAAATGTTCAACAAGTGATTTTTATACCTAGTTTTTTATTTTGTACTCTTATTGGCATTCATCTATTATTATATAATTTTTCTGAAAAACTCAGTAAGAAACGTAAATGGTTCTATTTTTTTATACAAATGTTAATTGTATTTGCTGCTGCTCTTCTTATTCCCAAAGGTTCATTTATTGTCTTGATTGGTTTTTTCCCCATTTTAATAGCACAAAGTATTACTATTTTTAATAGTAAAATAAAAGTATTCATTGTATTTACCCCATCTTATTTATTATATTGCTTAGCTATTTGGATTAATTATGGTATAGAAGAATTAACAATTTATATTCCTTTATTCTTTTTTATACTTATAACCGTGATTTTTTATTATGTAATATATAATAAGCAGTTAAATGCTAGAGTCCGGACAGAATTTTATCTAGATCAACTTGAGGTAGCCTTAATGAAAGTGGAAGAATTAACTTTAGCCAATGAAAGACAACGTATGGCTAGAGACTTACATGATACTTTGGCTCAAGGTTTAGTCGGTTTAATTATGCAGTTAGAGGCAATTGATGCCTATATACAAAAAGGAAATTTAAATAGATCAAAAGAAATTGTAGATAACTCTTTAATTCAGGCTCGACAGACTTTAAATGATGCTAGAATAGCCATCGATAACCTTCGTTCTAAAGAGAGTATCCAATCTAATTTAAAAGATTTCGTTTTATATGAAGTCACTAAGTTTAAAGAATTATCACCAATTACTGTAGAATGTAAAGTTGACATCATCCCTTCATTACCTATTTTGGTAGTGGAAGAAATTATATTTATTCTAAGTGAGTGCTTAACAAATATTATGAAACACTCTAAGGCCACTACAGTAACTATAAAAATATATGTAGTAGACAATAGATTATTGATGGAAGTGTTGGATAATGGGATAGGATTTTCGATTGAAAAAGAGAAGAATCAAAGAGGGAAATACGGGCTTTTAGGGTTGTATGAGCGAGCTAAATTAATTGGTGGGGAACTTACAATTGAAAGTAAAATCGATGGGGGAACTAAAGTACTCTTCACCATTCAATTATAATGTGAAAGAAGGGGTAGAATTTGGCATACAAAGTATTGGTTGTAGATGATCATTTCGTTGTTAGGGAAGGTTTAAAACTAATTCTAGAAACAGAAGATATTTTCGAAGTTGTAGCAGAAGCAGAAAACGGTAAAATAGCACTTGAATTTTTAGAAAAAAATATGGTTGATGTTATATTATTAGATTTAAAAATGCCCCTTATGGATGGTTTAACAACGTTGGAAAGAATGAATGAAAAAAACATTTCGATACCTGTTATCATTTTAACTACCTATAATGAGGATGATCTAATGGTAAAAGGTATTGAATTAGGTGCAAAAGGTTATCTGTTAAAAGATACCAGTAGAGATAATTTATTTAGAACATTAGAATCTGCTATAAGAGGCGAGACATTATTACAACCAGATATTATAAATAAATTAATGAAATTTAAGAGAAATCATACATCCAATTATAAAAATGGTGCAGCTAATTTAACGGAAAAAGAAATTTTTATATTACAGGCTATTGCAAGAGGATTCAAGAGTAGGGAGATAGCCCATGATATGGGGATTGCAGAACGAACAGTGAAAGCACATTTAACTAATGTATATAATAAACTTGGTGTAAATTCAAGAACGGAGGCAGTTGCCATTGCTTTAGAAAAAGGCATTTTTCATTTATAAAATATTTGTTTTGCCCATTCGTACATGTGGATGATGCCCATATGTACGATTTTTTAATTTACAATCCAGTTTAAACTAGGATAGTAGCTTTGTTAGAAAAAATGTAGTGGTAGTGGAAGGAGAAAAAATGTCAAAGTATTTGTTTAAACTTGGTAGATGGGCAGTTAATCACAAGAATAGAGTTATGGGAGGAGCTATTGTTACCCTATTGATAGTAGCATTGCTCGCATTAATTGTTGGACCTGCTTTTAATGAAGAAATATCTATTCCAAATACAGAATCAGCAACTGCTGGTGAAATACTTGAAAAGGAATTTTCAAACAAAGATGAAGCTTCACCAGGAGCTATAAATCTTGTATTTAAGGCACCAAAGGGAGAAACTTTAGAATCAGATACTGTTAATGAAAAAATAACTGAATTACTTGACGAGGTTAAAAAAGATAAAAAAATTATATCTGTTGCTTCGCCCTTAGAATTAGGCAATCTAAGTGAAGATAAAACAATTGGTTATGCAGTTGTTTCTTTTAATTCGCCACCTGAAGAAGTATCGGAGAAATCTAAAGCAAAGATTATTCAAAAAATAGCGATTACAAATAATGCAGGTATACAAACTGAATTAGCTGGAAATGTTACCTTTTCGGAATTAGAAATTGGAGGAGTAACAGAGGTTATAGGAGTAGTAATTGCATTTTTAGTTTTAGCTATTACATTTACCTCATTTTTAGCAGCTGGTATGCCTATTTTAACTTCTGCGATAGGTCTAGGTATAGGACTACTGTTAGTTATTATCGGGACTAATTATTTCGATATACCATCTTTTTCGATGTCATTAGCAGCGATGCTTGGTTTAGCAGTTGGTATTGACTATTCTTTATTTATTATCTCTAGATTTAGACAAGAGCTAGCTGCAGGGCATAATGTAGAAGATGCAGCAGCAATCGCAAATGGCACTGCTGGAAGTGCTGTATTATTTGCGGGAGTCACTGTAATAATAGCCCTTTTAGGTTTAGCTGTAGCTCAAATACCTTTCCTAACTATGATGGGATTAACAGCAGCTGTATGTGTATTATTAGCCATACTTGTGGCAATCATTTTAGTCCCAGCAATATTGGGAATTATGGGACATAAAATTGGTCCTAATCGTAAAAATACATTTTTAAAGAAACTCACTAGTAGAAAGAACAAGTCAAATACTTGGTGGGATATCGTTACTAAGCGACCATTAATAGTGACAATCATTGGAATTGTATTACTTCTGGTTTTAAGTACACCATTTTTTCATATGGAATTGGGATTACCTGATAACGGGACTAAATCCGAAGATACCATTGAGAGAAGAGCCTATGACTTACTTTCAGAGGGATATGGTCCAGGATATCATGCATCATTAATTGTTTTATTAAAAGCAGAAGATTTAAAAAATGAAGAAGAATTATTAGTAGTTTCAAAGGAAATTGAAAAAATAGACAATGTTAAATATATTTCTCCACCTATTCCTAGTCCAAATAAGAAATACTATATGCTATCCGTAACTCCTAAAACGGGACCAAATGATAGTAGCACTAAAGACTTGGTACGCGAGATTAGAAATATACCTAATAATACAGAAATATCTGATGATGTCAGTCTGAAGGTAACTGGACAGACAGCTGTAAATATTGATATCTCAGAAAAATTGAATGACTCTTTACCTATTTTTGCAACAATTATTGTTTTGTTCGCATTTATTCTTTTGGTAATTGTGTTTAGATCAATTTTAGTCCCTTTAAAAGCTGTATTAGGTTTTTTACTCTCCTTAGGTGCAACATTAGGGTTTGTTGTGTTTGTTGTTCAAGACGGAAATCTAATAGACCTATTTGGATTCCCTACTGCAAGTCCGGTACTTGCCTTTTTACCCGTAATCGTCATTGGTATATTGTTTGGTTTAGCTATGGACTATGAAGTATTTTTAGTTAGTCGAATGCGCGAAGAGTATGTACATTCTGGTGATGCACAAAAAGCTGTTTTAGTAGGAATTAAGGATAGTTCTAGTGTAGTGACCGCTGCGGGTTTAATAATGATTTCTGTTTTTACAGGGTTTATGCTCGCACCAGATCCTATCATAAAATCAATGGGCTTTGCCCTTACATTCGGTATTATATTTGATGCATTTGTTGTCAGATTAACAATTGTACCTGCTGTGATGATATTGATGGGTAAATCAGCTTGGTATTTACCAAAGTCATTAGATAAAATAATTCCGAATATTGATATTGAAGGTACAACGCTAATAGAAGAAATAAATAAAAATAGAGATAAAACTATATAAAATTATATCATTTTATCTGTTGGAGTCATCAAAGGTATTTAAGGGCCTAAAAAATACAATCAATATAAAATAAAAAATGTATCTTTGTGTCTGATGACTATGAGACTGGTAGTTATTAGAAACCGAACTATTCATTAAAACGCTCACAAAGTGTTTCCGAATAGTTTGGTTTCTCTAGTGATGATGTTATGTTAATTTAGAGATTACTCGGCTTTAAGGTCCCAATCTCGATTATTCAGTAATCGTTTCCACATAAGTTTTTCTTCCAGGATTAATCTTACCAACGTGAATATTTATTTCATTGATTGACTCTGTTGTTAAAGGTATCTTTCCATCCATTTCGATTTTCTTCCACATTTTAACGTTACTTCGATAAAGGTACTCTGACAATCGGTATACATCAGCATCCATTTTCAAGCCTTCTTCATAAGTTTCAAGCACTTCTTTTTTTACCTGCTCCACTATTTTTTTCCTTATTTCTTGCGTGGTAATGGTTCCTTTAAATCCATTAAGAGTAGCATGTACATGTATGTCTATATTAAATTTTATTGAATCACTATTCTTTACAAGAGGCTTAACTTCAACAGTTAACTTGTCTAAGTCTACTGTAAGATAATCTCTTTCTTCACCGTCTAATTTAATTGTAACTTCACCTCTATTTGTCTCATCATGCATCCATTGGTTACCTCTTGCATTAGAATCTTTTATAAATCCCTTGATACCATCTTTTGAAAGGATTCCGATACCTGCAAAAGTGGTTTCTTCAGTAGGTCCATCAGTATCTTCCCAATTATTCATTACTGATACATAAGGTATACTTATTTCGTGACTTGGTTCATTCAGTCCAATCATTAAATCCCGAAGGTTTACCGGATCAATAAAAGATTCTTGTTCTGTAGTATTGATTGGATTGCTTAATTTCGAAGAAGTTAAAGAATTTCTTAAGATAGGTGTGATTAACAACACATCTTTAATAGAATCTTTTGTACTAAAAACCCATATGTTATATCTAGTTTCCCGAAAACGAATGAATGTATCAATAACAGGAATACTTCTCTCATTCTTTAGAGCGCGTTCTGAAAAAAGGAGATACCTTATATGCCCCCAAAATATTTCTTGATCGGCAGATCGATATAATTTATAAATAGCTTCTTCAACCGTTTTTCCATCTGCATAACCAACTTCAGCTGGAGCAACATTACCAGTGGGTACCTCTGTTTTAGCTACATCAGCAAAGTTAATGATTTGTAAGTAAACTTTGTATTTATTATCTTCGTAGTCGACACCCACAGCGTTAACATAATACATACGTTGAGGTTCTGTTGCATCCCAACATCCTGATAAAAGGAATATGAGGAAAACGAAAAGAGGAAACACTATACATTTTTTTATCATTTTTTCGCCTACTTTTTGATACTATTGATTCAATTATGTGCAAAAAAAAGCGATTTAAACAAAACGATCACTCCTTATATAGAAGTGATCGTAGGAAGATAAAAGAAACTCATTATGAACTGGAACATTATATCTTATGTGCTATTTTTAATAATTTTATATATGTTCACCTATTTTAATTAAGAAATAAATTCCTATGAACCGTATATTAAGTTATGATTTTAAACTGATTGTCTCTAGGTGTTTAGCTTAGGCATGAGGAGAAAATTAAATCTTGTTTTGTATCAAACTACAGTTTTTACGATTGGCTATAAAATTATTTCAACTATAACCCTTTTACAATAATGGCTTTCAAGTAGAATCAAATTTGAAAATAAAAAGAATACTAATTTAAGTAAGGTTGGGTAGTTTTCTTACCTTGAGATTTTGTTTGAAGAATTTATGTGGTTGCATTGATCTTTATACTCTCGAAAACTTATTCAGTAAAAAGTAACCCAAAAGAATAAATCTCAATTGTTGAATTTAACTATTATAGCTGGCTCAACTTAATTTTTTTATACTAAGTTATTTTGAGAAGTTTTTATAAACTTAGTAAATAGGAAGCGTACAATTGGACCAATAATAATAATTTGCAAAGGCAAGGCTACAATAAAATTCCTACCAAATACAGAAAGGAATTGATTGAGAACCGAATTGGAATACAAACCATTGTGAAGATAACTTGTTAACAAACCATAGATGGACATAAAAAAAGCCATTCCAATAACCATGCATGTAGATATTGTTAGAACCTTAAATAGAACATTTGATGTATTTGCTGTTAATTTGAAAGCTATTTTTTTAGCTATAGGTCCTACTAGATACAAGTCAAGAATTATAGCAACAATAAAGCCTATTAAAAAATCAGTAATTCCGCCTAACAATGATATATGCCCAAATGTATCATTAAGATAAAAATTATAAAAAGTCATAAAAAGTACCATTCCAAAACACATTATTAATCCAAAATAGAGACTTTCTTTTCTAGTAGTTGGCATATGTCAACACTCCTTCCGTTACTTGAGTTAGTATATAGATATTAGAAATATTTCGTAAGTGACAATTTTGTGAAGTTCTTTTGTGGAATTTAAATATATCTTTACTACACAAAATGAAAAAATGAAAAGAGCTGAAGTTTAGTTAGTTTCTGCAATGCAACAATTTCACTGAGAAAGATTTTCTGATTAATCAAAAGAATATATACTGAAAAAAATGATAGTAAGAAGAGGTTATAACTTATATTTTCAAACAATATGTCAGTACCTCAGTTTGTCTAAAGAAATCACTTCTTTGATAACCCGGTTGTTCCTTGATAATGTTCCTTGATAAAATGAGGAAATTTCAAAATTACTTTGAAAGTACTTGAATGAATTAGTAGAAATATTAAAAGGCGACTAACTTAATCCATTGGGATTTAGTTAAGATGCACACATTTTTTATGGATAAAGATAAATATAACAAGTTTATGGGAAGGCGGGAGTATGTATGAAAACTAACGATTTAGTAATAGGCAAAGTAATTAAATGGTTAGAGAGTGAAGAGAAATCATTTGTATGGTTAGCTGAACAATTAGGTGTAAGTTTATTCCATGTAGAGTATATGTTAAAAGGAGAACGTATTCTAAAATCGGAACGTATCGAACAGATTGCGAAGATAATGGGAATCAAAACAAAAGAATTGGTTAAGTCAGAAGTAATTATGGAAAATCAGTTAACTGTTAAATTGCTTGGTAGTATTTCTAATCGACGCTCGAAGAGAGAGTTGGATTCTTTATTGTTTGCTATTAATGATTATCTTGGACTAAAAGAGCAGACGAAATGATTGTGTATGTAGTTAATAAGGTAGTTTTGAAAAAACTCATATATTTTAAGAAAGTTAAAACTGGACAAAATGAATCGCATATGGATTGTCAAGATTGAAAATGGTTTATACAAATACTATTGAAGAGATAAATTAATTATGAAGGTACCTACAGTAAGTCTAAAATTATAGAAACAAGAGGAATACATGGTTTTTATTCGATTTTACTTAGTTTTAGCATCACACACTCGTATATATTAGTTTAGTTACATCAAACGATAAATCAAAAATGGATTTTTAATTTTGAATATTTTAAATATTATAAAAATGGATTATTATAAACTTATTACTCCTTTTATTCAAATTTAGTAGAAGTTATACAATTAATGGTAATACATGGTGAAATAAATATACTGGAGGTCCTATGTTTGATAAAGATGTACTAAATGGGATTTGGAAAGAGAATGAAATTGAGTATTTTCCAAAGAGAAAAGTTAGCAATAAATTAAGTTGGAAAATACATCATATTACTGGTTCTTTTTACAGTAATAAGATGGGGAGGACAATTGAGTATGAATCAATTGGAGAATGTTTATTTTACTTTTTCTTAGAACTAGCTAGAGAAGTGGAGCGATATTATGTACAACCAGTAGAAATTAATATTCCTCATCTTTCAAAAGAAGGGGATAGAAAAAGCTGGACTCATATTCCCGATGTGTTGGTATTTGGTATTGGATCTAAACCAACATTATTTCAAATCAAAGAGAATCCACAGGAAAGTAAAAAACATGATTTTATAAATAAAATATGTCAAGAATACGCAGCTAAAAAGCAATGGAAATATAGAGTTATTTATCCGAAGAAACTACCACAAGAGATATTGTATAATATTAAATTTTTACAAGGAGCCATTCGTAAGCGAAAGCGATTCGATGAATGGATACCTGAAATAATTTATCGAGTAGAATATATGGAGGTTGTAACAATAGATGAACTTGCCTCTAGTTTTGCACCTAAAGTTAACCCACTACTAGTAATTCCAGTAATCCACCATCTTATAGCCACAGGAGTTTTACAAATCAAGATTACAAATGAGATTGATCAGTATAGTGAAGTTAAGTTAAAAAAGCTAAATGAACAGCTACTACCATATCTTAATTTGGATGGTGAGTTATTTGAATATTAGTGAGCTGAAATTAAATGGAGAAGTAAATTATTATGGTATGACATATATAATTTTGGCAATTGATCCACCTATCATTACTTTAAAAAGGAAAAATAATAGTGGAGATGCAATATCCATTAATTATTTTGAGTTAATAACAAATCCGTCTTTTCATGCAGAAAAGTCAATCAAAAAGTCTATTGAAAAAGACAATAATATTTATTTATCGATTTTAGATTCTTTAGATGAAAAGAAAAGAGAAGAAGTATCAAAACGCTTAAAAATTATTAGACCTTTGTTGGTACTAGAAAAATTAAAACAAAATCACTATCCATCTTATGTAGAGTTTCTTGAGAACTATAATGACTTATTAAATGAAAATGAGAATCCAGGGAAAATAAAACAGGAAATAATAATAAAGAGAATAGCAATAAAATACTCTGTGTCAGACAGAACAATAAAAAGATATTTATCAAATTACCGTAAAGTTGCGCATGAGAATCCGTCATTGGGTGACGAAGGATTAATATCAAATGCAGGAACAGGTTATAAATTTCGAAATGATAATAAAACCTTAATAATCAATCACCCAAAACACCCAGAGATGATACTAGATCAAATTCAAATTCGTTTGAGTGATGAATATATACCAATAATTAAAGAAGTAATTGAAAGTGATTACTTGACACTTCACCGTAAAAGTAAAGCGAAAATTATTGATTTAATTAATATAAAATGTTCGATGAATGGAGTTCCACCTATAAAATCAGAGACTATGTATAAAATATTTGAAAGAATCTCACCTAAAGTAGTTGAAAGAATGAGGTTCGGAACAAAGTCAATAAATAAGTATGAAGAAGTAAATAGAGGTTTTGCCAATAATGAAGCACTTTATCCACTTCATCTAGTAGAAATTGATCATACCCGTATGGATATAGAGGTTATTGACGAAAAAAATGGTGCAATAACAGGGAGACCGTGGATAACATTAGGTATAGATGTATATTCAAGGATGGTTTGGTGTATGTATATCTCATTTGAGCCCCCTTCTGCTAATAGAGTTAGAAAAGCAATTCAGCAAGGAGCTCTATTTAAAAATACGAAGGAGCAATATGGAACTTTTAATGATTGGGAGATTTTTGGTATTCCACACAATATACAATTTGATAACGGTCCAGAATTTCATAATCTTGCTATTAAGCGGTTAGTGAATGAAACTTTAAAATCGAATATTAGGTTTCGTCCAATTGCAACGCCTAGATATGGGGGAACTATTGAAAGATTGATTGGTACATTTAATACTCAAGTTCTACACAATTTACAGGGTACAACTAAAAGTAATATTTTCCACAAGGGAGAGTATGATTCATCAGAAAATGCTTTATTGACTATTGGTAATATAAGAGAAATTCTAACGAAGTATATAACAGATATTTATCATTTTCAAAAGCATACAGGGTTGCCATTAGATTGTAATTCACCAATGGCGCGTTTTCATGAAGGGTTAAAGAAAAGCGGGCTACCTGATTTTATAGAAACAGAAGATGAAGAATTATTTAAGATTTCCTTATTACCAACATTATATAAACCGTATACGAGGGACGGTGTTCGGATTGATAACCGTATCTATAAAGATAATTCATTATCACATCTTATAGATAAAAGAGAGGTAAAGTATAGAGTCAAGTATGATATTGATGATATATCTTACATATATATTAAACCTCCAAATGAAGATAACTTTGTAAGGGTCAATATTGTTAATCCTCCTTATGAAACTGTCCAAGGGATGAATGCTTATACTTATACATTGTTGTTGAAGTTTTTAAGAGACAGAGGAGAATTAAAAAGGAACAAAATTACTACAGATGACCAAATTATTCAGGCAAAAGCAGCTCTTCAAAAAGATATTGAGAAAATGTATAAAACAAATAGAAGAACGAGACAACAGTTGGAAAGAATGGAATGGAACGTTGAGGTAACTAATATAAGTAAAAAAGAAAAAATTAGTAAGGATAATAAACTAACCTATGAACAACTTATGGCTAATGCAGTAAAAATTTTCAATGAAAGCTCGGAAGAAAATTAAGGGGGTGGAAAAATGGCATCTAACTCAACATCTAATTCTTTTTCAGAGTTTGCTGATAGAGTTTTAAATATAAATGTAGATCTTCCTAATGCTGAGTCAATTTATAAAGTTATGGATTCACATATTAAAAGGATAGGGAAAACTAGACATCTTTTTATTACAGGACCATCAAATGTAGGTAAAACTAAAATGGCGGAGAACTATATTCAAAGATACCCAGGATATACTTTAACCGAAGAAGACGGAACAGAAATTGATATTAAGCCGGTGATTTATATGGAAGCCCCTCATCCGTTTACCTTATTAGAGTTTTATCATGAACTAATTTATGCGTTAGGCTCTCCACGTTTAGGTGGAGTACCTAAGATAAACGATTTGAAGGTTCGTGCTTATCACTTAATAGCTAGGCAAAGAGTGAAGATGGTCATTATAGATGAAGTAAATAATATACAGACCTCGGGTATTAACAAAAATACGGCTATGGACGCCGTAAAACATATGGCTAATAAAACGAATGTTACATTAGTCTTAATGGGTACCCCTGAAGCAGCAGAATTAAGAACTCTAGATGAACAGTATAAATCAAGATATCGTCCACATTCTATACATCGTTTTACAGAATGTAATGAAGAATTTTGTTCATTTTTAAATAGAATAGAAGAACAGTTGAGATTTCCAAAGAAAATTGGCCTGGGAGATGTAAAATCAGGACTACCTCAATTACTACATTATCAAAGTAAAGGAAAAGTAGGTTATTTGGTACCTATAATACAGGAAGCATATGATTTGCTAGGAGTTTTTCAAGAGTCATTTATGAATTTCGATCAGGCAACCTTAACACCATACGTACTTGATGAAGCTTATAAAATAATACAAGGAGATTTTATTGATGATATTCTAAATGAAAAACTTTAAAAGAAGTATATACCTATACCAAAAGGGAAGAATGGTGTAAAAAACTTTTGGAGAGGTTATTATTGAAGCCAACTTTCTTAACAATAAGAGTTAGTCCTTATGAGGACGAATTATTATCTAGTTTCCTAATTAGGTTAGCTAATGCTAATGGTATCGATATTTTAAAATTCTGTTCCAGCTTTAATATCAGTAATTCACACTATTTGCAAAAAGATGATATAGATTTAATTGATTTTTACCCATTAAAAATTCTTAATATTAAAAAAATATCAGAGGTAAGTAAATTAGATAGACAGCCACTGCTAAATAAAACATTTTTAAAAGTGATAAGAAAATTTACTGATGAAAATTTCTCTAGAGTACGTAATTTTACAGATTTAATTAGGAAAAAGCTATATTATTGTCCAGATTGTCTAAAGGAAAGTAATTATTATAAGGTTTTATGGAAAGTAGTAGGAGTAAATGGCTGTTTAAAACATAATAAATTTCTTATAGATAGGTGTCACAATTGCAATAAAGATATTCTCTTTAAGGAAGTATGTATAATGGGTTTCTGCCCCCATTGTAATTTTGCTTTAAAAAATTGCAAATCTATACTTGATAAAAAAGTACTTGTAGAAATAAACACTCATTTAATAAAGTCTTGGGAGTATTTATGGGGGGATAAGGTTCAGTCTATTCATACTAATAATATGCCACTTAATTTATTGTATTTATTGAATGGATTTAAATTGGATTTAGATAGAACGTTAGTTACTAGAAATTTGAACAAACATGCTTCATTATCCAGTTTGCTTCAGCATGTAAGAGGTACAAATGGATGTAGGAAAAATTTGCACTTGGGTATTGTATTGAATATTTTAAAAGAACAAAACTATAGTTTGAAGCAATTACTTAAACTAAAAGTTCCGAATGAGTTTATGACGAGACTCCAAACTAAAAAGAAAATAGATTATGTTTCATGTATGGCTCCTTGGTGTTCTTCTTTTGGGAAATTAGGATCTTTAGTTAAAACTGGGACCAGCAAAAAAAAGAAACAAGATGGGACAGAATTAAAGTATTACCTTCTTTGTACTAAGTGTGGCTGTGAATATGCATTAAATGTGGATGATCAACTTGTAGAACGAACATATTTTATTCATGCTTACAATGAATTGATAACTGTAAATATATCTATAAGTAATTTAAAACAACTTAGTGCTACTTTAAAAATGTCTATTGATAAAACAAAAAGATGTATATGTTATTTCATAAGCAGGAATCAATTTAATAATTGCTACTTTTTTAAAGAGTTTAGGATAGATATGAATAAATTAAAAAGTATGCTTAATGGGATTAGAGGAGAAATAGGATTAAAAGAAATCAGAAAATGGAGAATATGGGAAAACTACAATGATTTTTTAGTCTATAGATATCATATTGACGTAATAAATGAATTGTACGATGAAGATGGCTCTAATAAAAAAGATTATAATCTGAGCAATAACTCACAATTTTTAAGAGTGAAAAATACTGTTGAAGAAATGTTTGAGATAAATGAGGATATCACAATAAAGAATGTGAGTATTAAATTAAAAGTTTCTCCTGAAACAATCCGTAATTGGAGAGGTAATAAGTATATTGCAGAAGTGAGAAAGAAACAGAGGGAATTGAGGCTGCAACAATTGAGAGAGGAAATAAAAAATAAAGTAGAACTTTATATTAATGAATCTTGCTCAGAAAATATCTCCTCGTATGAATTATATGAATACTTACAAATAAAAAGAACGGTTTTATGGAGAAAGGATAAAGAATTAACTAGGTTTATAGCAGATAAACTTGGCAATCATAAAGAACAAAAATTTAACAATTATAAATTCTGATTTTAAAGAGGTGAATTTCATGGAGATTAGAAGAACATTCACAATCAGACCTAAATTGATAGAAGGGGAATCTTTATCAAGTTATCTCATTAGAACAGCAAATTTAAATGCAATAAACAGTATCTCTGAAATATGGCAATTAGTAAAGAAACATGAAGTTTATAAAGTGGATAGGAATATCTTTTATAAGTTTGACTTATTTCCATGTGATATTGTTCATTTAAATGATTTGTCAATTTTATTAAATATAAAAGCTAATGAATTGGTATTACATTCTTTTGAGCCAATAGTTAGCTTTTTTTATCCTGGGGCAGCTGGAAAAATGATATTTGGGAAAGAAATAGAACTCAAGAACCGTCGATTTTGTAAAAGTTGTTTAAATGAAAATAAAGCATATCAACTTTTATGGCAAGTTAAAGAGATACATATGTGTTATAAACATTTTACAAGAATAGAATCAAAATGTTACAGATGTGGGAGTGAACAGCCATATCTAAGAAGTGGCCATTTAGAACATCTAAAGTGTAGTTCTTGTGATAAATTGTTATTTGATGGAATAGAAGAGACTATCCAGGATATTAATATAAAAAACAAACAATTTAGAATATATAGGGATTGGAAAAATTTATTTAAAATTACAAGTTTCATAAGTAAAAATGTATTAAAGGAATCTCAACCAATACATAGAAAAATTGCAGTATTGTTATTATTCTTAGCTACTCCGAATAATGTACGGATAAATTCTAAGAAACATCCCTTTTATTCTCCTTCACAAGTGAAAAGATTATTAGAAATTGTGAGAAATAAATCTAATGGTACATTAAGATTAGGATTTATATTAAATACTTTGAGAGAATTAAATATTGAAATAAGTGCTTTAATGAGTTTAAAAGTACCAAACTCATTTATAAGGATACTATTAAATAGGACACAAGATAAGAAAGTTCAAGTTATTGAATGCAAATCAGAATGGTGTGAATTTTATGGCACCGTTCATAGGATGGTAGATATGAAATTCTCTAAAGGGAAGTATGTACCAAAAGAATATTTATATAGCTCGATGTGTGTATGCACATATTGCTGGGTACAGGTAGGTTATAATAAAGAATTATCTAAATGGGAAGAAACAAATATTTCTCAATCTTTATTACAGAAAATTAATAGTTTATTTAGAAAGGATTATTCTGAAAAACAAATTATTCAGCAACTTAACATATATCCTAATAAAGTTTATTTCTATTTAGGTTACATTTATCAATATAATCCGTTTTGTAATACTAATTCAAAATTGGAAAATAGAGTGGTTGATTTAAGTAAAAGCAAATTAACAAACAATTTTTCTTTATTGAAGTCCTTTTGGAAAAAGAGTGAATTACTCACACAACAAGCATCAAATCTTTTTGGCTGGGACGTTTTATCAACTTTTTATTATTATTGGCATCCCGATGTACAGCAATATATATATTTGGAGGAAAATTCACGAGTAACAAACAAAGAAAAAGAGGAGAAATTGAGAAATGAAGTGGACCGAGTTATTAAACACCTAGATCGAAGTAACATACAGATCTCTGTAAAAGAAGTTGCAGCAATTTTAGATATAACGGAAAGTACATTACGGTACCACAACCTGAATAAAAAAATAAATGAGGCAAAATTGAGTAACAAATTAAACAAAGAAAAAGAAGAAATAGAATATATATATGAAGTAATAAATGGATACATTAAGAATAAAAAAATTCATGAAGAACCAATATTAGTACATGAAGTATATAAATTTCTAGGAATATCTGAAAAAATTTTAAAAAGGAATTATCCAGAAATAGCAAAATTTATTTCAAATTCAGCGAAAGAGAATATAGCTGAACAGAAGTTAATAAGAAGGGCAAACCTAGAAAAAGCAATAATTCATATTTATAATCAATATGGTAGGGTTGATTACTCTCTTTTAAGTGAATATTTAGGGGTTACCAAAAAGACTTTAAAGAGCTCTCGAGGGGTATATAAAGGAATTGATGTATTGATAAGGCACACATTAGATGACTTAGAAGGAGATTAAAGATTCTAAACAAATAATTTGATAGTAGTTTGGATGCTCATTGATGAGTGAGATACAAAAACCAAAAAAACGCCCTTTAATAGATAATTAAAAAATAGTTGGAAAAGTTTATGACAACATAAATTATAGAAATAGAGGAATATGACAATTGTTATTATAAATAGTGTCACTATCATCTTATAAAATTCTTAAGATTACTGTGAAAAATATGACATCATTAAATATAATTCACAAATGTGTTGGTGACTTTAAATAAAGTCATACCGTTTGTAAATAAATTACACCATTTTACCCCTTTGGATACTATTATTCTAAAGGGGTGTTTTTATCCATAACGAAACACTCCTTGAAACCGAATAGGAGAGCAACATTTCAAATAATGTCCCTTGATATAATTCTCTATGTAATCTAACTATGTTTGAACAAGGAGATGGAAGCATGGGTAAGTTAACAGGCAAAATCGCTTTAGTTACAGGATCAAGTCGAGGAATTGGCCGCAGTATTGCATTGCGTCTGGCACAAGAGGGAGCCTTTGTCGTCGTTCATTATGGGAAAAGACGTACTGAGGCAGAAGCAGTTGTTCACCAGATCGAACAAAGCGGAGGAAATGCTTTGGCGATTGGTGCTGACCTTAGTACACTAGATGGTATTCAAGATTTATTTACTACTTTGGATGATACTATTCGGGAATATATGGGCGGTTGCGGATTCGATATTCTTGTCAACAATGCTGGAATTGGTCAAATTATCAGTTTAGAAGAGACGACAGAGGAATCATTTGACGAGGTAATGAAGATAAATGTTAAAGCACCACTTTTTGTTACTCAGCAAGCTTTACCACGTTTAAAAGATGGGGGGCGTATTATTAATATTTCATCTTTTGTGACACGTGCAGCTTCACCAAGTGTCTTCACGTACAGTATGTCCAAAGGTGCAATCGACACGTTTACGCGTCTTCTAGCCAAACAACTAGGGAGCCGGAATATTACGGTAAACGCCATCCAGCCTGGGATTATTAATACAGAAATGAATGCTAAGACTTTGAAAAACCTTGATGGACAAAAATATGCGGCTGGTCTTTCAATTTTCAACAGATGGGGAGAGCCCGGGGATGTGGCAGATATTGCCGCCTTTCTTGCTTCATCAGACAGCCGTTGGGTAACTGGTCAATTGCTCGATGCAAGTGGAGGATCACATCTATAGAACATTAATTATCAAGCTTTGTATGGCATAGTCCTCCTCAATCAGGCGCTATTGTTGTATAGGCTGTTCTGTTCTTCTTGAATTCACGGAGCGGAGGATTGTTAAGTTAATTAAAAACAAAGTAAAAGCGGTCCTCCACAGATATGATGTGGAAGGCCGCTTTTTTGTTATAAGCACAGTCACCATTTATTATTGGTTACATCTGATTCACTTAATCGTATAGTAATAGATTAAGAGATCTATTTAGCTTACGAAGCACTACGCAATGATTTCATAATTAAACTCAAAATGAAAACTAGTATAATTGCTCCAATGAGGGCAGGGAAGATATAGAAATCGGAAATTTTAGGACCCCAACTTCCAAGAAGCATACCACCAATCCATGCTCCGATAATACCTGCAATAATATTACCAATAATTCCACCTGGGATATCTTTACCCAAAATTATACCTGCAAGCCAACCGATAAGCCCGCCAATTATTAAAAACCAAATGAAACTCATACTATCCATCTCCTATTTTGTATTTTAAATATTTTGTTATAGTGTTTTATAACCTTTTTTGAACTCTTTCAAACTATAAGGAGGGAAAAAATAAAAATTAGGGGAAGTTTCAAGGGAGATATCAGACATTGGCGCATTTCTGTAATAAGAGGAGCATCTTTATTTTAATGATAGTAATAAATTCATGTTTATTCTATTTTCATCCTGAACGCCGAAATCCAATATCAAATCACAAGTTTATTTTGACCAAGAATTACAAAATGGAGACTTAGCGTATAAGCATGGATTAACAACAGGACTTTTCCTGATGTGTCTATAAGATTTTATTATTGATTTACATAAACCTTCCACCGATTTTGGTGGAAGAATTTTATGCATTCTAAAATTCCTTTGAAATATAGTATAATCTAGAAATTAAGCTGGATTCAAACTAGGTTTTCCTCTGATATTTAGTAAGTTCTTATGATTTTTCTAGTTAAGACAATCATAACAGTCAAATTACCATGAGCTAAGTTATATTCTCTTAAATATGGAAACAAAGGGATTTAAATAAAAGTAGGATGAAAGTTATATGAATTATACTAGTTGAAAAGGGTGAAGGTTAAGTATATTGAACAAAAAAAAGATACCATTACAAACAAAAATATTGGGACTGATTAGCACGTTAATTCTTTTTATTGTTTTTCTGCTCGCCAGTATATTTGCTTATTTACAATATGTCGATGCAAGGACTCAAGTTAAACAATTGGCATTGCAAACGGCTATGACAATCTCTCTTATGCCAGAACTTAAAGAATCCATTGGGAAAAGTGATTTAGAGCTACGTTTTCGTCCAATTGCTGAGCAAGTAATAGATCAGGTAAATGCAGAAAATATTATTATTGAAGATCGGGAGAAGATTATTTATTCGCACAGAAGCCCAAGTCAGGTTGGTCAGAAGAGTTTTGATCATACAAATAATTATGGGTTAATATTTGGTGGTTCTAATAATTTTGAATTGGAACGAGAGAGTGGTTCTGTTTTAATAGGAAAGGTTCCTATCATAGCAGACAATAGAGAATATACTCGTGTAATTGGGACCGTAGCGGTTGAATACGCAGAAAAAGAAATCTTTCAAAATATTTATAAACGAATTAAGTCCATTCTCATTGCTTCTCTAATTGTTTTAATTTTAGGAATCATTGGTGGTATTTTTTTAACCAAAAGTATTAGAAAAGATACTATGGGATTGGAACCGCATGAAATCTCCTCACTATATAGAGAAAGAAGTGCCATTCTGTTATCAGTAAAGGAAGGAATCATTGCAATCGATCAAAAGGGTTTCTTAACCTTAATCAATCATTCTGCTAGTTCAATGTTGAACCTCAAGGATGAATCCTCTATTGGTGAACATATTCAATTTGTCTTACCAGCAATTAATATCGATCATGTATTACAGAAAGGTAAGCCCATTCATAATGTAGAGATATTAATTAATGATAAAGTATTTATTTTTAATTTTATTCCCATTATCGAAAATGAAAAGATTATGGGTGTGGTTTCTAGTTTTCGTGATAAAACGGAGCTTAAAAAGCTTATTGATACGATCACAGAGGTTCGCGCATATTCTGAGGGACTTCGTGCGCAAACGCATGAGTACTCAAATAAACTTTACTTATTATCAGGATTAATCCAATTAGAGAGATATCAGGATGCGTTTGAATTTATACAAAAGGAGTCAGCCAATCACCAACACCAAAACCGAATCCTATTTAATCAAATTCAAGATATAAATGTTCAAGCTATATTATTAGGGAAACTGGGCAATGCATCGGAAAAGAAGATTGCCTTTGAAATTGATCCTGATAGTTATGTAGATGTCTTACCAAGTCACATTGAAATCACGGATATCATCACAATCATTGGAAATCTTATTGATAATGCATTTGATGCCGTAGCCGATCGAAAAGAGAGAAGGGTGTCTTTCTCAATTACAGGAATTGGGAGTGATATCATTATAGAAGTAGCAGATAATGGAAAGGGAATTGCTGAAGATATGTTAGATTTTATATTTGATTTACGTAGTTCATCTAAAGGAAAAAATAGGGGGTACGGTTTATTTAATGTTAAACAAATTGTAGAATCTTTAGGTGGAACAGTAGAAGTAAAAAATGACAAACACGGTGGGGCCATTTTCACGGTATTCCTACCGAAATAATGAAGCTTACTCAATGAGATAATCTATAGTACTACTGATGTTGGAGGTACTTCCCTTTAAGTTGGGTTTCTAAATGTCAGCACAGGGAGATAAAAGAAGGAGAGGGGAAAAATGATTAAGGTTGTCATTGCGGAAGATGATTTTCGTATTGCACAAGTGCAAGAACAGTTTTTGCATAAAGTACCAGATGTAAAGGTTGTTCAGAAGGCATTGAATGCAAAGGAAACGATGGACATACTAGAGAAATATGAAGTTGACTTGCTTTTTTTGGATATCTATATGCCCGATGATCTTGGAACAAATTTGTTAGCAAAAATTCGCGATCATTATCCATCAATCGATATTATTATAGTGACTGCTGCAACAGAAAAAACGATGTTGGAGACGGCAGTTAGATATGGTGTGAGTAACTATTTGTTGAAGCCTGTGACAATGGAGAAATTTGTTGAAGCGGTGGAAGAATATAAAAAAAAGAAAAAACTTCTAAGTCATCGTGATGAGGTCGACCAAACATTGATTGATCAATACTTTGGTGTTGCCAATCAATTGTCCTCATCTCAAAAAGACTTGCCTTCAGGTGTTGATCGTCATACTTTAGAAAAAGTGAAAGAGGTAATGAAGGAACTAAAAGGTGGTATTTCCATCGAGGAGATGGGTGAACAAATCGGTGCATCTCGAACAACTGCTAGAAGGTATTTAGAGTTTCTTGTTTCAATTGATGTCTGTACGGCAAAACATGAATATGGAGTTGTTGGAAGGCCTGAGAGGAAATATTACTATAAAGAATAACAACAAGGTTAACTTAAAAATAAGGACAAGGGATGAACAATGAGAAAAAAAATAATGTTTATTTTCGTGCTTGTTGTCATGCTTTGCTTTGGTTGTTCACAAGATGAGGGGCATGAAGCAATAACAGATACAGTAACATTCATTGCCCCAAGCTCTATTGGTGGAGGTTGGGACAAAACAGCAAGAGCCATACAGGATATTTTACTGAGTAACAATTTGATTGATGAGGATATTCATGTACTGAATAAAATAGGTGCTGGTGGAGAGCTAGGATGGAAATATACTAAACAACAAAAAAAACATGTGCTAGCAATGAATTCAAGCTTACTCATTACCAATCATTTGTTGGGGCAAAGTAAGCTAACCTACAAAGATTTTACACCCATTGCCACTTTGGCTACAGAATGGAATGTCGTAATTGTCTCCAAGGATTCAGAAATAAAAAGTGCAAAAGGTTTAATGGAAGAGCTCAAAGAAACACCTCAAGCGTATAAAATAGGAGTTTCTCCGAGATTAGGCAATGATGATCAAATTTCTTTTGTATTAGCGAGTAAACAGGCAGGAGTGCATCCTGAAAAACTAGATTTTTTAGTTTATGAGAATAGTGATGAAGTTGTTGATGCATTATTAAAAAAGCAAATAGATGTGGCAACGATGACTTTGTCCGAGGCTAAAAAATATTATGATTTGAATCAGGTACAATTGCTTGTCATTTCCTCGGAGAAACGTTTAAAGGAGCTCCCAGAAATTCCTACATGGAAGGAAGAGGGAATAGATGTAGTTTTTAAACACTGGCGCGGTATTATGGGACCACCTAATATGTCAAAAAAGGAAATCGAATTTTGGGAGACGACATTTGCAAAAATGGTCAAAACTAAAGAATGGAAACAAACTTTGCAGACGTATATGTGGGAAGATTTTTATATGAACAGTAGAGATACATCTAGATTTCTTGATGATGAAAATAAGAAATATGAGAAATTATTGGAGATTTACTGAGTAAATTTATTCTTATTATGCATAGTAATATATTTGCTTTATTAGGTTGACTATTGAGATCTATGTGTTTTCCTTTCTATCGTCTTATACGATGTTGGAGAGAATACATAGTCCAAGGTTAGCCTCTTTTTTTGTTTATCAAAAATAGACAGGTATACAATGCTTTTCGTGAACAAAATGTACAAAATAGCTATAAAGAAATTAATAAACATTAATTTGTAAACGATTACATTTGGTCGATGTTAATTTATTATAAGGTGTAATATTCGGAAAATTAGTTATTTAACGAATTAATAAATAACTTCACGAAGCATTTGGGGGGAGTATTATGCTAGCAATTTTAGGTTTTTTAATGATAATAGTATTTATGATTTTGATTATGACGGGCCGTCTTACAGCAATGATTGCATTAATTGTAGTGCCAATTACGTTCGCAGTTATTGGTGGATTCGGAAGTGAAATGGGACCTATGATGTTGGATGGGATTAAAAGTGTCGCTCCAACAGGGATTATGATTTTATTTGCAATTCTTTTCTTTGGTATTTTGATCGATGCTGGTGTATTTGATCCAATCATTAAAACGATTCTTAGGCTAGTAAAAGGGGATCCTGTAAAAATTGCTATCGGAACAGCCGTATTAGCCCTTTTTATTTCTTTAGATGGTGATGGTACGACAACATACATGATTACTATTTCTGCCTTTCTACCGCTTTATAAAAGAATTGGCATGCGACCAATTGTATTAGCTGGTATTGCCGTTTCAGCTTCGGGTGTGATGAACCTTCTACCTTGGGGAGGACCAACAGCAAGGGTTATGACAGCCTTGAATCTGGAAATGTCTGAGGTTTTTACACCAGTGATTCCAGCGATGATTGGCGGGGCTATCTTTGTTCTGTTCATGGCATTTACGTTCGGAAGACAGGAAAGAAAGCGGATTGGTATTATAGAATATGATTATGAAGCGGCAGCTCAGTCTGCTGCTACAGTCGAAGATGACTATTTGAAACGTCCAAAACTAATTATCTTTAACTATACTTTGACAATTGTTCTTTTAGTAGCGTTAATTATGGAGTTATTACCACCTGTTGCATTATTCATGCTTGGTTTTGCGATTGCGATTACTGTAAACTATCCAAAATTGAAAGATCAGAAGGAACGTGTTGCGAATTATGCTGACAATGCATTATCTGTTGTTTCTATGGTTTTTGCAGCTGGGATATTTACAGGCATTCTTTCAGGTACATCAATGGTAGATGCAATGGCAAACTCAGTGATTCATTATATTCCAGATGCAATGGGTTCTCATTTTGCTGTTGTTACAGCCATTCTCAGCGCACCTTTTACATTTTTTATGTCTAATGATGCCTTTTACTATGGAGTACTGCCGTTACTTGCAAAGGCAGGAGCAGTATATGGCATTGATCCAGCCCTAATCGGTAGAGCTTCTCTTTTAGGTATGCCAGTACACCTTCTAAGTCCGCTTGTTCCCTCTACGTATTTATTAGTAGGAATGGTTGGAGAGGATTTCGGAACACTACAACGTATCTTCTTAAAGTGGGCATTCGGTTCTACAATTGTCATGATTATTGTCTGTGTAGTGTTGGGGATTTTCCCCCTTTAAAAGCTACGGTTCATGGGGTGAAAAAGATTACCTAGTAAAAATCCTTTATTTATAAGTGTAAGAGAAGCCTATTTTAATGGGCTTCTTTTTTTCTATTCTTATTCGAGTACCCGCCATAAATTAAAAATTGTTTAGAAGGATGTTTCAGATAGGGGTTTTAAAGCGTTTTTATTCGTAAAAAGGACAATCATCATATACGATAAAAATAATTAAGACTTAGGATTCTGCAATTAAAAAGAAATTATTCAAATAGGAGAAAGGTGGTTTGAAATATGAAAATCCGTAAGATTGACCATGTGGGGATAATCGTCAATGATCTTCCTGCAGCGAAAGCATTTTTTCTTGACTTTGGCCTTGAGGTGTTAGGGGAAGGAAAAGTGGAGGGTGAATGGGTGAAGAGGATGGAGCGGGTAATAGGGCTTCAAGATATAAAAGAGGACGTTGCAAAATTGCGAACGTCAGATAGTGACGCAAATATAGAAATAGTAATGCTGCGAACGCCAGACGGTGAGACGAATATTGAACTAGTAAAATTTAACGCGCCATCAAATGAAATAGGCATCCAGCATCCTTTAGCAAATACTTTGGGTATCCAGCATATTGCCTTCAATGTTGAAGATATTGAAGCCCTCGTTAACAAATTGACAAAGAAGGGCGCAGAACTTATTAGTGACATTTATAGGTACGAAAACGCCTATAAATTATGCTATGTTCGTGGGCCAGAAGGAATTATTTTAGAGCTCACTGAAGAAATCAAATAGAATAGTAATCAACAGCTTGTTAATATGAAAAGAAACCACTGAAATGGTTTCTTTTTTTTCTATAGGGAGCTAATACTTATGCTTACATTTCACCATTTTCTCTCTTGAGATTCTAAATTGATCATATAGTCGAAATCCTAAAATGAATAATTCTTCACTAAAAAAAACCAAAAGGCTTTCATAATCCTGATTATTGACATTTATCCAAATAAATTATTGCGTTTTTTTCATTGTTTCGCCCTTTCATAAAATCTATAATAACTCTGTAAATGATAATCATTTTCAATTAAAGATAAATCTGAAAGGGGCAACAAATATGAAGCAATATATTGGAAAGAGAATTATACTATGGGGGAGTTTCCTCCTGTTGTTATTGATATTAGCGGCATGTAGTTCTAATGGCAACACATCTGATGCGCAGAAAAAGGAAAACGAGAAAACAACTCAATCTGATGTGAAAGCAGAGGAAAGTGAGTCAACTATTCAATATACAACGATTACAGGTGAACAGGTTGAAATACCTGCAAATCCAAAACGAGTCGTTTATATTGGTCAGACAATTGGTGATTTCTTGGCGATGGATATTCCGGTTGTTGGTAATAATCTTCCTAAAGATTCTCCTAGTTACTATGAAGGCAAACTTGAAGGGATCGTTGATATTGGTAATCCTGCTGACTTAGAGACGATTTTGACTTTAAAACCTGATTTGATTATTAATGGCTATTACAAGGCGGATCCAAATCTTAATGAAGAATTGTCAAAAATCGCTACTACGATTCCCTTTAATCCTGCTCTTCCTTATACAGAACGAGTAAAAGAGATGGGGAATATCTTAGATAAGCAGGAAGAAGTAGCTCAATTGCTTGCTAAGTTTGAAACAGAGTCTAAAGAAATGTTTGAAAAGTTTCAATTAACAGAAGGGGAAACCGCAACAGTTTTCTATCAGCTAGGAAAGACGCTTTATGTTATGGGTGATCGTAGCCTAGGTGCTATTATTTATGGGAAAAATGGCTTTGCTGTCCCACCAGCAGTACAAAAGAATATTATTGATGTAGAAGGGGTATCTTTCCTAGAGGTTTCAGAAGAGGTGCTTCCTGAGTTTGCTGGTGATCATTTGTTTGTAATTGTACAAGAGGATAGTGAAAGTGAAGCAGAAGCTGATCGGCTGCTACAAAGCCCGATATGGGGAACTTTGCCTGCTGTCAAAAAGGGAAAAGTTTATGTTGTTCCTAATGAATGGAATACAGATAATTTATTAGCTTTGAAGCAATTGTTCCAAAAGCTACCAGAGTGGATGCGCAAACAGTAAAAATTGTATCCGTCCAATCAATTTTTAAACCGCTAGTATTCTAGCACATACTCGAACAATCGTTGATAGTGGGTCATTATATGTTACAATGACGATAATGAGAATCATTTTCAATGTTTGGAGAGTTGCTTATGAATCTGACATCCTTATATATTAGACTACAACACTATGATCGATTTCAAGTTGATCGATTAATGTCAGCTACTAGCCATAATGAGGGAATAAATAATCATGAAACAAATTTATGCACATTATTGATAGCACTCAGTCCTGCCATACGACTGTATGTAGACAAAATGGCAATCGATCTACGACAAGGAAGCTGCATGCTCATTTTACCTATACAAAGCTACACGGTAGAGTCAAGTAACAAAGAGGCACAGCTTGCTCGCTTTACCTTTGAAACCTTTGAAGTAGAAGGAATGACTTTGAACCGAATTGCTCATCCACCCCTGCTTCATGGTTATCCCTATCATCTGTTGTTTTCTCAAGTCAAGCAGGTATTAGGAAATGAAGCATCGAACAATAATCAATTTTGTTCCTCTCTATCCACATTAGAAATGGCCATGTTACAAGGTAGACTTCAGCAAATACTAGCTATGATGGTTCAGTTAGATGAACAAGCTAACCAGTTACAGCACGAAGAAAAGACAAAATTGGTTCAACAAACTGTACAGTACATAGAACAGCACTATGATGAGGACTTGACAGTTGAACAATTAGCTAACATGGCTGGAATGGTAAGATGGCAATATAGTCAAAAGTTTAAAATATTGACCGGTAAAAAGCCGACGGATTATTTGACTCATGTACGTATAAACCAGGCAAAAAAAATTCTAAGTAATTCAACTGAGCCATTGAGAAAAATAGCTCGACAAATTGGGTTTAAGGATGAATATTATTTTAGTCGATGCTTTCATAAATTAACCGGAAACACCCCACGTGAATATGCAAACATTCAACTTCATACTCCAGAAAGAACAGTTATCGATTCATTTGGTAGAAAGATTCATGTTCCTAAAGATGCAACACGTATTGTGACTGATGGCAAATTTACACTTGGGGAATTACTTGTTCTAGGCATACCTCCTATAGGGGCGGCCATCTCAATCATGAAAGATAACGTGGTTTATCACAATAAATTAAGGAACATTCATAGTATTGGGCATTGGGTAGATCCGGATAAAATCGCACAGCTGCAGCCAGAGTTATTATTGCTTAGCTATTTTCATCCTGAACATGATTTGCAGAAACTAGATGCGATTGCTCCTACTATTATACTGAATAGCAAGTTTAGTCTATTTGAGCGGTTACGATATATCGCTAAACTATTTGAACGGAGTAAAGCGGCAGAGAAGTGGATTTCTACATATGAGAACAAAGTAAGATTGGTACGTAGGCAATTAGCAGATGTTTATGTTGCTGGGGAGACGGCTACTGTTTATCTCAAGTTAGATACTAAATATTATGTTATGTGTCAGACTGGATTGGCTGCAAGCTTGTATGAATCTCTGGGCTTTCGTCCTACTCCTCAGGTAATGCAGCTAATCGAGCAAGGGCAAGCATGGATAGAAATTCAGCAGCATCAAATAAATCACTATGCTGGAGAGCGTAATTTTATCTTGGCTTCCCCCAAAGAATTACTAATGATTACTTACTGCCCACAAATCGCCACGTTAATCGAGCTTGCTCCTGGTAAGACTCATTTCATAGATTTTATATGGAATCATTGTGATCCCATTACACGTGAACGGTTGTTAGAGGTTCTACCGTCTATTTTTAAGAAGAAAGTTATTCGATAATTAAAAAGTAAAACTCGATCCATTAATTGGATTGAGTTTTTGCCATTAATCGTATAATTGCTCACAAATAAATTTAAAAAATATCCTGATATAAAAATCTTTAAAGGCTGTATGAAATTTCTGGTATAATTACATATATCTATGTTTATTTTAAGGAGTGATTTTATGAAAAAGCTATTTATAATAACTAGTTACTTAGGGTTTTTTATAGTAGGAGGTTTGACTTTTACCTACTTTTCAACAACGGAAGCAGCAAGTGACATGAAAAAGATTAGCGTGTTTCAGGATCCAATTAATTATTATGTAGATAAGGTTGAGAAAGTACCGCCAGAAGGTCAATCTGGATTTAATTATCAAGGCACGATATATGTCCCAATGCGATTTATTGCTGAATCTTTAGGTGAAAAAGTAACATGGGATGGGAAAACAAAATCCGTTTATATTGGTGATGTTCCAAAATTCATCGCTTTAAAAGATGTAAAACCTATTGGAAGTGATGAAGACCACTTCTTCCACAATCCAAGCTCTGTCATTATTAGTACAGGTGAAAAATTTGAGCGATCCTATCAGCTTGGTGGTTATCATGGGGGAGGCGCAGTTCAAGACCATACAGTGGAATACTTAGCCAATGGAAATTACAAGGGATTCGAAACCTATTTGGCACCAATTAAAAAATTAGCAGCTAATTCCTTCGGTATAGGTTTCTTGAAAATTTACGCAGATGGGAAATTAGTTTATGATAGTGGAGCAATCAAAGATAAGGTAAAGGTTCATGTTAATTTAGATGGAGTTTCAAAAGTGAAATTTGAACTTGAAGGCAGTGGTTTAGGTATATTAGATCCTAAATTTATTCAATAAACCTTCTCTACTAATAAACGAAAAAGACGATGACATAATAATTTGTCATCGTCTTATTAAATTTGACCTCTTCATAACTATTTCAAAATAGAGAAATGTCAATACATATTTGTCAATATTTACACTTTTACTTATAAAATAGTTGGATAGTATATGGTATAATTTCATACGATACTTATACATAAAATAGGAAAAGGGAGAGAAAAGAATTTGATGAAAAAGATGATGAAACGAACGAGTGCAGCGTTGCTTGGTGCCTCATTAATGCTGACGACAGTTGTCCCTGTGATTCATGCTGAAGAGCAAACAAAACCCCTAGTACCGTCGATAAGCGAATGGGCAATAGAAACATTAAATGAGGGCGAAAAATACGGGATTTACTCAACTGAATGGTACTTCGATGGTTTTCTTCAGGAAATTCCAGTGGACAAAGTAAATGAACTACTAGCTTTAACAGAAAAGAAGGTTGCCTCTCTAGGCTTAGCTGAAAATAAACAATACAAACCAGTAAGTGTGAAAAACAATAATACACGTGGTGATATTGTCAATCGCTTGTATAATATTGTAGCACGGTATGATTTACCTGTTGGTACAGATGCTGTTCAATTTATGAAAGAGCAAAATATATTACAAGGCTCTCCCAATGGACTTCAGTTAGAGAAAAAGGCAACCACTCAACAGGCTGTTTTGCTAGCTGTTCGTTTCATTCAGAGTACATATGCACTTGCAGAGCAAGGCTCTAAAGGGGTGGCCTGGGTAGTAGAGGACGAGGATACGCTTATCTACTTATTAGGCTCTATTCATTTAGGAACACCAGACTTATATCCATTCGATAAAAAATTAGTAACGGCATTTGATGAATCTGATGCACTGCTAGTAGAGGCGAATATCTTGGATACGGAAGCACTTGAATACTATTCAGAGAAAGCAATGTATACAGATGGCTCAACATTGAAAGATGCTGTTGCACCAGAAACATATGCGAAGCTTGAACAAGTGGCAAAGCTTTATGATCTGCCAATGGACCAGCTAACAGTTCAAAAGCCGTGGATGCTTTCGAGTGCATTATCGATGCTAGCTATGGACGATTCCTTTGGTATGACACCTCAAGAGATGGCTATGCACGGTATCGATGTCTACTTTTTATTAAATGCACAGTTGCAGCAAAAGCCAGTGATTGAATTAGAAGGTACAAGAGCACAGGTTGATATGTTTGAAGGATTATCACCAGAGGCACAGGAGCAGTCACTAGTCGCTGTACTGGATAGTATCATTCATCCAGCGGAAGAAAATCAATCTGAAGTACTTCAAGAGTGGTTTACAAGCTGGAAGCAAGGAAATGTTGAAGAGTTTGCAAAAAGCTTCCAAGCAATGGAAGGTACATCATCTGAATTTAATGAAATGCTATTTGGTCTACGTGATGAACAAATGGCCAAGAAAATCATGAATGTACTGGAAGAAAAAGAAGGTAAGTACTTTGTTGTTGTTGGTTCAGGTCACTTCCTAATCGATAAAAATATTCGCTATCATTTAGAGAAAAACGGCTACAAGGTAAAGCCATTTTATCAATAAAATAGATTCCCCTCGTAAAAGGATAGATTATTTTCTGTCTTTTACGAGGTTTTTTTATGCATGTAAGACAATAATGGTCATATGACCCTAACAATCTAAATAATCGGATTATTGTTGCAACGTAAAAAAAATCGTGTTAGTATTAGTAAAACGTTTTACTAAAACGTTTTACTTGTGAAGGGGATGAACATATTGAGAAATAAACGAATTGCAACGATTGGGGATGCAATGGTCGTTTTTAATCCATCTAAGACAGGTCCTCTACGTTTCGTTCCTTCCTTTGAGCGAGCTGTGGGTGGTGCAGAATTAAATTTTGCGATAGGTGTTACGCGTTTAGATATGGAAGCAAAATGGATTAGTTGTATTGGAGACGATGAATTTGGCAAATTAATTTATAACTTTGCGCGTGGTGAAGGGATTGATGTATCACATGTCTTACGAACACCACATATTCCAACATCTATCTATTTTAAGGAGATTCGGGAAGACGGTGCAGGTAAATCGTTTTACTACCGCAACCCATCACCTTTACTTGAGCTGACAGAAGATCGTATTGATGAGTCAGTACTGGATGATGTGGACTTATTACATATTAGCGGCGTGTATTTAGCGGTATGTGAACATAACATTGAAGTTGCATTGAAATTAATTACTTTAGCACAGGCGAAAAATATTCCAATATCTTTTGATCCAAATTTACGTTTAAAACTATGGACTATAGAAGATGCCCGAGCGGTATACGAAAAAGTGTATCCATCTATCAATCTTCTGTTAACAGGACAGGATGAATTTGAGCTTTTATTTGAAGGGCGTACAATTAAAGACGTTCAAGAGAGTTATAAAATAGATGAAATTATTGTGAAAAAAGGTGAACAAGGCGCCACGGTTTATACAGCCACTGAACAGTATGATCGAGAAGCATTTTCCATTCGTGCCATTGATACAGTTGGAGCAGGGGATGCATTTGATGCTGCCTATGTCTATAGCTATTTAAATGGTGATGATATCGTAGAACGCCTCCGTTTAGCTAATGGTGCAGGTGCATTGGTAGCAACAATTAAAGGAGATAATGAAGGGCTTCCATCCCTGCAAGAATTAAGGCAATTTATTGGTGATGAAAAACTAATTGAGCGTTAGGAGTTGTCAGGAATGCAAAAAATCGAAATTTTGAAAGCGTTGTCAGATGCAAAAATTGTAGCTGTTATTCGTGGGGATTCACCTGAAGAAGCAACGGAAATTTCAAAAGGTGCTATCTCAGGTGGCATTCGAGCAATCGAAATAACGTATACAACGCCTTTTGTTGAAGAAACTTTTAAAGCATTACACAATAGCGATGCAATAATTGGAGCTGGCACAGTTTTGGATGTTGAAACTGCACGCCATGCGATTTTAAACGGTGCCAAATTTGTTGTTAGTCCAAGCTATAACGCTGCAATTGCAAGGCTTTGCAATCGCTATAGCATTCCATATTTACCAGGCTGTATGACCATTACAGAAATGGTGACAGCACTTGAAGGTGGAAGTGACATTATTAAACTATTCCCGGGAAATCAATTTGAACCAAACTTTATTAAAGCCGTTAAAGGGCCTCTACCACATATCACAATTATGCCTACAGGTGGTGTTGGTTTGGCTAATATGAATGAATGGTTAGAAGCAGGCGCAGTTGCAGTTGGGATTGGAAGTGATTTAAATAAAGCATTTGTAAAAGATGGCTATGCAGGTGTAGTGGAACGTGCCAAAGCATATATCGAAAATCTATCAAACTAGGAGGTAATGACGTATGAATATGACATTTAGATGGTATGGTCGTGGCAATGATACAGTGAAATTAGAAGATGTGAAGCAAATACCAAATGTAAAAGGTATTGTTTGGGCACTCCATCACCTACCAGCAGGAGAGGTATGGACTAAAGAGGCTATTCAAGATGAAGTTGACTATATTCAATCGTTCGGATTCCATACAGATGTCGTGGAAAGTGTCAATGTCCATGAAGATATTAAATTAGGATTGTCAACACGTGATCAATATATAGAAAACTATAAACAATCTATTCGCAACCTTGGTGAAGTGGGTGTCAAAGTTATTTGCTATAACTTCATGCCCGTATTTGATTGGACACGTACAGATTTATTCCATCCATTAGAAGATGGCTCAACGGCTCTCTATTTTGATAAGGAAAAGGTCATGAACTTAGATCCACAAGAACTGGTGAATGAAGTAAGCGCATCTTCGGATTTAACCCTTCCAGGATGGGAACCAGAACGATTAGCTCGACTCTCAGATTTATTTGAGCAGTACAAAGAAGTAGATGAAGTTAAACTTTGGGATAACTTAACTTACTTCTTACAAGCTATTTTACCAGTTGCGGAAGAGGTAGGTATTCAAATGGCGATTCATCCAGATGATCCACCGTATTCAATCTTTGGCTTACCTCGCATTATTACAGGAGCAGAAAGCTATGAAAAATTAATTAAAATCTCTGATTCCATGGCAAATGGCTTTACGTTCTGCTCAGGTTCAATGGGAGCAGACCCACAAAATGATATGGTAGCCATCGCTGAAAAATATGCATATCGTGCTCCGTTTGCTCATATCCGCAATGTCAAGATTATGGAAAATGGTAGTTTCTTTGAAACATCACATTTTACATCGGATGGTTCAATCGATATTAAAAATATTGTACGTACATTAAATGACCAAAACTATGAAGGTTATGTACGTCCAGATCATGGTCGTCATATTTGGGGAGAACAATGTCGTCCAGGCTACGGCTTATATGATCGAGCACTTGGCATTATGTATTTAAATGGACTTTGGGATGCTTATGAAAATCTGAAGAAATAGGTGACATGTATGAAAGCACTACAAGTAATCAAACCTTTTGAAATGGCTTTAATTGACGTAGCAGAACCAGTAATAACAAAGTCAACAGATGTCCTTGTTCAAACAGAATATGTTGGTATTTGTGGCTCAGACATGCATATTTATCATGGTTCGAATCCATTAGCGACATTGCCTCGTGTACCTGGGCATGAAGTTGCTGGCCGAGTGTTAGAGGTTGGTCAAGACGTACAAGGTTTAAAAGCTGGTGACAAGGTTGTTGTCGAACCAATTCGTTATTGTGGTGAGTGCTATGCTTGCCGTAAAGGACAACCAAATGTCTGCGAACAACTTTCTGTTTTTGGTGTTCATGAAGATGGAGGCATGCGTGAGCGTTTTGTTGTAGCTGAAAAGCAATTGCATAAAGTAGCAGACCACACCTCTTTAGAAGAGGCAGTCTTAATTGAACCTTATACAATTGGCGCGCAGGCAGTATATCGTGGTGAATTACAGGCTGGTGAAACACTATTGATTCAAGGGGCCGGACCGATTGGCATTTGTATTTTAAAGATGGCTAAATTAATAGATGCACGCGTGATGATTTCTGATCTGGATCCAGCAAAGCTCTCATTTGCAAAAGAACTTGGTGCAGATGTAGTTGTTAATGTAAACGAGCAAGATTTATTAGAGGCTGTTAACCAATGGACAGATGGAGTAGGTGTCAATGTATCTATTGATGCAGTTTGTATTCCACTAACATTTAAACAATCTATCGATGCTGTTTCAGTTGCTGGGAGAGTAGTAGTCCTTAGCTTTGGAGAGGAAGCCATTGAGCTTGCCCCACTACCAATTACGAAAAAGGAATTATCGATAAAAGGCTCACGTTTACAAACATTCCAATTTGAAAATGTAGTGAAGCTTGTTGATGCTGGAAAGCTACAGCATCAAGGTTTAATTACACATACTTTCTCATTACATGAAGCAAAAGAAGCATTTGAATATATAGAAAAAAACCAAAATGAAGTACGTAAAGTTATTTTAAAAGTAGGTGAGTAAGGTGCATGAAGCATTGCAAAATAAAGTGGCTGTTGTAACGGGTGGTAGTGGTGTTCTTTGCTCAGAGATGGCAATGGAATTGGCTAGGCAAGGTATGCGAGTTGCTATTTTAAATCGTACAGCGCAAAAAGGAGAAGCAGTCGTCCGATCGATTACAGAAAATGGCGGAGAAGCAATTAATTTTTCTGTGGATGTTTTAAACAAAGAGTCGTTAATAGCAGCGAGACAAGCAATTTTACAGCAATATGGTCAAATTGATGTACTGATTAATGGAGCGGGCGGCAATCATCCAGATGCCATTACGGCTGATGAAGTATATAAAGAACAATCGACTACACCAAATTTCTTTGAATTAACACCAAGTGGTTTTGAAAGCGTATTCTCGAATAATTTTACAGGAACATTTTTGGCTGCCCAAGTTTTTGGTGAAGCATTGCTGAGAACGAAGGGCACAATTATTAATATTTCATCCATGAGCTCCTATGCCCCTATGACAAAAGTGCCTGCATATAGCGCGGCAAAGGCAGCGATTAATAACTTTACGCAATGGATGGCGGTGCATTTTGCAGAAGCAGGTTTACGTGTTAATGCCATTGCACCTGGATTTTTTATTACCGAACAAAACCGTAATTTATTGCTAACAGAAGATGGTTCATTAACTGCACGTTCAGAAAAAATCATTACAGCTACACCACAAAAGCGTTTTGGAAAACCACAAGATTTATTAGGAACTTTATTATTTTTAGCTGATGATACATACTCAGCATTTGTCACTGGCGTAACAATTCCTGTTGATGGTGGATTTATGGCTTATTCAGGCGTTTAACAAAGGGGATTTATTTCAAATTTAGGGGTGAATGATATGAAACAACAAGGTATTTTTGGAGACGGCAAAACGGTTGTAATTGTCATGCTATTTTTAGCGGGTGTCATTAACTATTTAGATCGTTCAGCACTATCAATTGCAGCACCATTTATTCAAGAAGATATTCATCTAACGTCAACCCAATTAGGGATTATCTTTAGTAGCTTCTCTGTTGGGTATGCCATTTTTAACTTCTTAGGTGGAATGGCTTCCGATAAATTTGGTGCCAAGTTAACGCTATTTGTAGCGATGATTGTATGGTCTTTATTTAGTGGAGCAATGGTTTTAGTCGTTGGGTTCGCATCGTTGATTATTGTTCGTATTGTATTTGGTATGGCGGAAGGGCCATTGTCATCAACCATAAATAAAATGGTGAATAACTGGTTTCCTGCGGATAAACGTGCCTCTGTAGTAGGGCTAGCCAATAGTGGTACGCCACTTGGTGGTGCAATCGCAGGTCCAATCGTTGGTTATATTGCATTAGCATATGGATGGAAATATTCATTTATTGCGATCATGATCCTTGGATTTATTTGGGCAATCGTATGGTTTAAAGTGGTGAAAGAAAAGCCAAACAAAGAAGACAGTGTAGAATCAATGGCAAACTTAGAGATTGCAGCAGAAGATATCAATCATAGTCGTGGTCTATCTTATTATTTAAAACAACCAACAGTATTATTTACTGCTTTTTCGTTCTTTGCCTATAACTATATCCTATTCTTTTTCTTAACTTGGTTCCCAAGTTATCTAGTAGAAGCTCGTGGAATGGCTGTAAAAGATATGAGTATTGTAACGGTTATTCCGTGGATTTTAGGATTCCTAGGTTTAGCATTGAGTGGAATTGTCTCAGATTTCATTTACAAACGCTTTATGCGTAAGGGAGTTTTATTCTCTCGTAAAGTGGTTCTAGTGACATGTTTATTCTTAGCAGCTGTATCGATTGGCTGTGCAGGTATTGTAACAACAACAGTTAGTGCTGTTGCGCTTGTTGCTACCTCTGTTTTCTTCTTATATTTAACAGGGGCTATTTACTGGGCAATCATTAATGATGTGGTGGAATCTAAGTATGTTGGATCTGTTGGCGGCTTTATGCACTTCCTTGCAAACACAGCTGGTATTATTGGGCCAACTTTAACAGGTTTCCTAGTAGACAGAACAGGAACATTCTCCGCAGCTTTCCTACTTGCAGGTGGCTTAGCGGTCATCGCTTCATTAGCAGTTATTAAATTTGTTACACCAATTGTTCATAAAGAATTAGCTTAAAAATAGAAAGGATGGATTCAAATGAACAATCAATCAATTATTAAAATTCATCCGATGGACAATGTTGCCATAGCCTTGAGTGATCTTCCTCAAGGCTTTTTACTTCCATTGGATGGAAAGGAAATAACGTTACAGCAACAAGTACTACGTGGGCATAAGATCGCCATCAAGACTCTTTCTAAAGATGCACACATCACGAAATATGGTTTTTCAATTGGTCATGCGACAGAAGAAATCCTAGCAGGTAGCTGGGTTCATTCCCATAACATGAAAACCAATTTATCGGGTGAATTAAGCTATGAATTTAATCCAAAAACACATCCCGTAGCCGAGTCTCGTCATGCACAGCGCACGTTCAAGGGGTATCGTAGAAAAGATGGTCAGGCTGGTGTACGAAATGAAATTTGGATTATTAATACGGTTGGATGTATTAACAAAGTAGCTGAAAACTTGGCGAAGTTAGGCAACCAATTATTGAAGGCTGACAATTTTGATGGTGTACAGCATTTCGCTCATCCATATGGTTGCTCACAACTTGGTGATGATTTAACGTATACACAAAAAATCTTAGCTAATTTAATTCATCACCCTAATGCAGGGGCAGTCATTGTATTAGGGCTAGGATGTGAGAACAATTATATTGAGCTCTTTAAGAAAACAATTGGTCATTATGATGAACAACGCGTTTCCTTTTTAAATGTTCAAGAATCAGCAGATGAAATGGAAGAGGGTCAACAACTGCTTGAAAAAGCCTTTGACTATGTGACGACATTTGACAGACAAACATTACCTATTTCAGAACTGAAAATTGGTTTGAAATGTGGTGGTAGTGATGGTTTCTCTGGCATTACCGCTAATCCGATGATTGGTGTATTTTCTGACCAGTTGATCTCAGCTGGAGGTGCAACGGTGTTAACGGAAGTTCCAGAGATGTTTGGTGCTGAACAGATTTTAATGGAACGTGCAAAAGATGCCTCTGTTTTTGAGGATATTGTGCATTTAGTAAATGACTTTAAACAGTATTTTATGAAATATAATCAACCTGTCTATGAAAATCCCTCTCCAGGAAATAAAGCGGGTGGAATAACAACATTGGAAGAAAAATCACTTGGCTGTATACAAAAAGGGGGCTTTCAAGAGGTAAAAGAAGTGCTTGATTATGGCGAACGTATGACAACAAAGGGGCTACATTTACTAAACGGTCCAGGAAATGATCTTGTTTCAACAACAGCACTGGCCTCAACAGGCTGCCAAATCGTCCTTTTCTCAACTGGTAGGGGAACACCCTTTGGAGGACCTACACCAACAGTCAAAATTTCAACAAACACACCACTTTATGAACGAAAAAAAAATTGGATTGACTTTAACGCAGGGCAGTTAGTGGATGGGAAGCCGATGGATGTATTAGTCGATGAATTTATGGATTATATAGTAGCGCTAGCTTCAGGTGAAGTGCAAACGAATAATGAGAAATATGGATTCAAAGAAATCGCCATTTTTAAAGATGGCGTGACGATGTAGGAGAGAAATGACATGAAACATCCTATTAAAATTATGCAAATAGGTGATGGGAATTTTATCAGAGGCTTTTTTGACCTAGCAGTTGAAAAACTACAAGTCCCTTGCAGTATTGTTTCTGTCGCAGCAACAGCAAGAGGAAAAACAGTTAAACTGCTAGAAGAACAACAGCTGCAATTCACTGTGATGGAACGTGGGCTAAAAAACGGTGAGGTCGTAGAAGAAGAAACCACTATTAAGATTATTCAAGATACTATTCATCCATATGAAAACTGGCCTACATTTTTACAATATGCACAGTCTGAGACATTAGAAATGATTGTGTCTAATACAACAGAGGCAGGGATTTATTATGAAAATATTCCTTATCCTACGGCTTGTCCCACAAGCTATGCAGCAAAGTTAACCGTCTTTCTAGAACAATATTACAAACATTTTCAAGGTGAAAAACAAGTGGCAATTGTGCCTTTGGAATTAATAGAACAGAATGGTTCTACATTAAAAACAATTTGTCTACAGCATGCTAAAGACTGGAAGTTGCCTACAGCATTTAATGATTGGCTTGCTACGTTAACTTTTTGTAATACACTTGTAGACCGTATTGTAACAGGTTATCCACAGGATTATCAGGGGGAGGATGCCCTTTACACAGTTTGTGAACCGTATTTCTTATTTATAATTGACCAAAAAGAGCCATTTAAACATTGGCCAACAAGTCATGATTTCCCTTTTGTCTTTGATGATTTAGACATGTATCGAAAACGCAAAGTTGCCATTTTAAATGGTAGTCATATTTTGCTTTCAGCATTCGGCAAGATTTTTAACTATACAACTGTAAGAGAGGCATTTTCACATGCAGGTGTTCGAGCCTTTATTGAAAAAGTAACAAACGATTTTACCCAACGCTTCCAAGTGGATGAGCACTATCAGCAAGATGTCTTTGAACGTTTTTTAAACCCATTTATTGAGCATCAGCTATATGATATTCAATTAAATGAGTTATCCAAGTGGCAAACACGTATTGCCCCTTACGCTGAAACAGAAATATACTATCAAGCTTTAGCAATAGGGATATATGCAATGAATCCAACACGCTTTTCCGTGCGTGAATCTGATCAAATTATTGAAAAACTGACTGAAATCCATAACTATTTTGAACAAGGTCAGTCAGAGCCAATGCAACAATTTATCGAACAATATTTCCAGTGTGATGCAGCAAAGGTTATTCAGCAATTATCTACAATTACTAGTTTATTGGAGGCAATAGCATGCGACAATTAATCATTAATGAACCGTTTCAAATGGTGGAACGTGAAGTAGACAAGCCTAGTATTGAAGGAAGTCATGATGTTTTATTAAAAATCACGCATATTGGTGTATGTGGAACAGACACACATGCTTTTGCAGGTGAACAACCATTCTTTAGTTATCCACGAGTGTTAGGCCACGAACTAGCTGCTATCGTGGAAGAAGTCGGTGAAGCAGTTAAGGACATCCAAGTAGGAGATCGTGCAACAGTTATTCCATACATCCATTGTGGAGAGTGTGTTGCATGTCGTCGAGGTCAAACAAACTGCTGTAAATCTTTGAAAGTATTAGGTGTACATATGGATGGTGGTATGGGTGAATATATCGTAGTTGATGAAAGTATTGTAATTACTGATAATGCTGTGTCAGGTGACCAATTAGCCATTGTGGAGCCATTAGCTATTGGTGCCCATGCAGTACGTCGTTCGGAACTAACAGAAAATGATACGGTACTTGTTATCGGTGCAGGGCCAATTGGATTAGGAGCAGCACGTTTTGCTAAGTTACGCGGTGCAAAAACAGTATTAATGGATTTGAACGAAGAACGTTTAAAAGAAGGACAGGCATGGTCGGAAGCGGATGGTGTGATTGTTGGTAGCCATGACATAATGGCGCAGTTACATGAAAAATTTAATGGTGAACTTCCTACAGTTGTCTTTGATGCAACAGGCAATCAACAATCAATGGAATCCTCATTTCAATACGTAGAAAATAGTGGCACATTAGTGTTTATTGGTTTAATGAAGAAAACCATTACATTTAATGATCCTGAATTTCATTCAAAGGAATTAACATTGAAGAGCAGCCGTAATGCTACGTTAGAAGATTTTGAGACGGTTATGAACTACATGCAGTCAGGAGCTATAAAGAAAGGCTATGTTACGAAGCATATTGCATTCGATGAAGCTATTTCTTACTTTGAGGCAAAACAATACAACACAAATAAAGCACAAATCTATTTTAAATAATGGGGAGGATTTTCAATGAATATTTCTGTACCAGCATTAAAAAAAATAGTAGTTCAAAAATTCACAACTGAAGGTGTTGAAGCTGAAACAGCAGCGCAAGTAGCAGATGTTTTGATTTATGCCGATTTACGTGGTGTCAGTTCTCACGGTGTTATGCGCGTGGAGCATTATATAACACGTTTACAGGCAGGTGGAATAACGAAAAACCCTCATTTTTCAGTAGAAAAAAGAGGCACAAATCACCTTCTTTTTAAGGGGGATAATGGCTTTGGGCATGTCATTTGTAAGGAAGCTATGGATGAAACCATTAAAGTGGCTAAGGAACATGGCTCATGTACAACGATTATTCAAGAGAGTAGCCATTGTGGGGCACTCGGCTATTTTCTTGAACAAGCCACGAGTGAAAATTTAATTGCTATTATGTGCTCTCAAACGGACTCCGCAGTTGTTCCTTTTGGCGGAAAAGAGCCTTACTTTGGTACGAATCCAATTGCTTACGGTTTTCCAACCAACGATAAACCGATTATTTTGGACATGGCAACAAGCAATGTAGCGCTAGGGAAAATTCTATATGCACGTGAAAAAGGGGAGACAATTCCAAATACATGGGGAGTTGATGCACAAGGAGCACCAACTACAGACGCACACCAAGTAAAATCTTTAACACCGTTTGCAGGGCCAAAAGGATATGGTATGGCACTTGTAATAGATGTTCTTTCTGGAATTTTAGCAAGTGCAGCTTTTGGTCCTCACATTTCAAAAATGTATGGTGATTACGAACAGAAACGTAATCTAGGACAATATTTATATGTATTAGATCCAAATATTTTTGGAGATGTAAATCAATTCAAAGCAAATATCTCGAAAATGATAAATGAATTACATGATGCGCCAACAGCACCAAATTTTGATCAGGTACTAGTGCCTGGTGAAATTGAACAGATACGTAGTTTGGAAACAATGGATAAGGGCATTGACTTACCTGAACAAGTATATAACTATTTGACTAGTTAATTTAACCAGTAAAGTATGCTATGCTACATAATACCAAGGAGAGTTTTCATACTATAGGTAGGAGATTGATTTTAGTGAAAAAAACAACAATTGCCGATGTTGCACAATATGCAAATGTTTCGAATAGTACAGTATCGCAATATTTGAATAAGCGATATGAATATATGAGTACAGAGACTCGTAAGAAAATTGAAGAGGCTATTGAAGCATTGCAATATCGTCCAAATTTAATGGCTCGTAGCTTAAAACAGAAATCTACCTTTACAATTGGTATTATTGTGGCGAATATTATCCATGACTTTTCAACAAAAATAATAAATGCATTGGAAGCAGAGTTCGATAAAGAAGGCTTTCATATGATTGTGTGTAACTCAGCGGATAACCCTAAAAAAGAGAAAAAACATATCGAAACTTTACTAGAAAAACAGGTGGATGGCTTAATCGTTTTTCCAACAGGAGAAAACAAAAATCTCTACATAAGGCTTCATCAACAAGCAATGCCAATCGTTTTTATTGACCGTTTTATTGAGGGAGTAGATATTCCTGCTGTATTGCTTGATAATTTTTCTGCCATGGATACGGCAGTGGAGACATTTCGAAAGCAACCAATAGCCATTATCACTACTTCTTTAGCCTTACCGATTACTCCTCGTGTCGAACGTTTAGAAGGATTTCGTCAAGCGCTCAGAAATAGGAATCTGTTGATCGATGAGCGCTATATAAAAAATGGTGAGCCAGCTCAAATGACAGAGATTTTTAATCAATTATTTACGTTGGAGCAACCACCAAGAGGAATCATTGCGGCAAATGATCGTATTTTCCAAGAATTAATGCTTTATATTAAAAAAAGAAACTTACATGTGCCTAATGATGTACAAGTAATTGCTGTGGATGATGTACCATATGCCAATTTTTTAACACCTTCCATTACAACATTGCAACAGCCCATTTTACCAATGGCACAGAAAGCGGCATCATTGCTCTTAGCAAAAATTAAAAAAGAACATCTAGCTGATGACCAAAAACTATATCGCTTCAAACCGATATTAATCGATCGAGATTCAACTAACTAAAAAGGCAACCCAAAGCTATGAATTAGCTAAGGGTTGCTATTTTTAGTTGCACAGCTATTCATCGATAGATATGATTATCTAAAGGAATACTTTTATGTCAAAAAAGACCAATCATTCATTTTGGTGATAGAAAGGGGACTTATGAGCATTGCTAGGAAGTATTGGCTCATTCTATTTGGCTTTGGTTTCTCGTATTTAGGAAATTGGGTGAATCTAGTTGCGCTCAATTTATTAGTTTGGCATTTAACAGAATCGCCTACTGCTATGGCGAGTATATTTATTGTAGGACCGATTGCTCGAATTTTAACAAGCTTTTTTGCAGGCTCCATCATTGATCGATCGAATAAACAAAAATTAATGATCTATAGTGATATTATTCGTGGCATATTGATTTTATTGTTACCTTTTACGTCCTCTATTTGGCTCATCTATTGTGTTTTATTTTTATCTAATATAGCAAGTAGCTTTTTTGGGCCAAGTAGTACCTATTATATTTCGAAATATATACCAGATGAAGATAAACAATCCTTTAATGCAATATTAGGAATGTTTAGCTCAGGCTCATTTTTAATTGGGCCAGCATTGGCTGGGTTTATCATTGCCATTTCCAATATTTCTATAGCGTTTTGGTTTAATGCTTTGACGTTCTTTATCTGTGCACTCTCCATTTTTAAGCTTCCCGCAGTAGAAGATCATCAGGACATGCACCGAAAACCCATTACTTGGAGGATGCTAAAAGAGGATTATGGTATTGTCTACGCCTATATAAAAAAAGAGCAAGTCTTTGCCAAAGTATTTCTTTATTTTCAAGGTGTATTGATGATTGCCTTTGCATTAGATTCACAGGAAGCTACATTTATTAAACAAAACCTTCAAGCTTCAGATAGTCTATATGGTGTCATCGTTAGTATCGCTGGAATTGGAGCTATTATTGGTGGAGCAATGGCTGCTCGCTATGCTAAAAGATTTTCAACAAGACAATATATTGTCTATGGTCTGCTTTTGACCACACTTTGCTATACATTGTTTTACTCTTCACCGAATGTGGCAATGGCGATTATTAGCTTTATAGCATTAGGAGTATGTATGTCATTTTGTAATGCGGGCTACAGCACCTTTTATCAAATAAGTGTACCGACATCAATTATGGGCCGTTTTGGTAGTGTTTCAACGATGGTCATTAATGTGCTACAGATTGTCTTTACGTTAGCCTTAGGGTTGCTATCGGAATGGCTCTCCCTACAAATGGTCTGCATTGTCTTTGGAATTGTAGCTATTTTCCTCTCCCTAGTTTTATATGTATTTATGCATTCAAAATCTGCCTATGAAGGTTTGAAGGAAGAGATTGTCTAAAAATCCTGTCAGGTGGAAACTTAATTGCTTTTAATGAAGGTAGAATTATTGGATAGATAGCGTTTAAAGGATGTTATTTTAGTAAAAGTTAGCACTCATATAATGATAAAATCATTCCAAAATAACCTTATGTCATAATTTGAGGAGGTTAACATGGCTAATTCAAGACATCGAAAACCAGATGATCGCTCCAATAATGTTGAACGCATTCGTGATATTGTTAAAAATACTGAGGAGAAAGTGCAGGAAGCAGAAATTAGTATGGAATTTGCAGATCCTCTAGAAAGTAACAGGCTAAAGGAAAAAAATAAGCGACGTAAACAGTCAATTGAAGCTTTAAAAGATGAAATGAAAGATGAAATGACAGCACGAAAAAAAGGTGAAGTTTAAAATTAGTTTCTAGAAGAATCAAATGTGATTCATGATATTGCCTTCGCTCACCATTTCCCAATAGCCAAAAACAGATGGATTAGATGTTCCATAACGGACCTCTATTGCCATCTGTTTTTTTGTACATTAACTGGATCTTTTTACATAAACACTAAATTAAAAAAGTACGTATATGAATTTCTTAAAAAAATGAACCTTTTCAAGTAGTCATTTGTTTATAACGTAGAACCATCAGAAAGGAGTGCCTTGGATTGACAGAACGTGAATTATTCGATTCATACAACAAAGATGTTTACCGTACCTGTTATTATATGCTACGGAATGCCCAAGATGCGGAAGATCTCTGCCATGATGTATTTGTCACCGTCTTTCGTCAGGATTGGAGAAGTGTAGAGCATACACGTGCTTGGATTTTACGGATTGCGATGAATCAATGTTTAAATTTGCTTAAAAGAAAGCAGGCTCAGTTAAAAAAAGTGAGTCAGGTACAGTTGCTACAGGAGCAAACTACGGCATCAGTTAAATCTGTAGACACCATTGTACTGGAGAAGGCAGCTGAGGAGGAGTGGGAGGCACTACTCAGACAGTTACCAGAAAAGTTAATGGCTGTTGTCACCCTCCGCTACATTGGTGAGCTATCATTAGTGGAAATTGCGGAAACGCTAAAGATTCCAGTGGGAACAGTGAAATCGAGACTCCATAAGGCATTGAAAATCATGCGCAAAAAACTAGAAAAAAATCAAAATTTATGGTTGAAGGGAGAGAATCAATTTGGAACGCATTGAAAAGAAATTGAAAAAAGAGATGAACGCAGACCATAACATGAAGTATCCTGACTTTGAACAAATGTGGAATGGTATCCAGCAGGATGAACTAAAAATGGTAAATGAACCGATCGAACTTCTACCTCGAAAAAGGAAGAGATTTGTTTTGGTCGCAGGATTAGCTGTTGCTCTAATGGCTACACCTGTCTATGCAGCACTGAACTATGATTGGTCAACTATTCTATCTTATAGAGCTGGTATTCAGTCGGCATTAGACCAGGGCTTAGGGCAGACGATTGAGAAATCCGTTACGAAGGATGGGTTTACGTTGACCGTACATACGGCGTTTATCGATGATAACAGAACCTTTCTTTTGTATAGTTTGAAACCTGATGCCTCTTGGGATGGAATGAATGTGAGTTTTGATCAAATCGGACTTCAAGATTCTAATGGTGATTTTATTCAAGGGAATTACTCACATCGCTGGAATGAAGATCTTGGTCTTTTCCAAGGGTATTTTGAGACAGACTGGGTGGCAGATAATCAGAAGTCAGACATTAAATTTTTAATGAAGAATATTCATTCTATTGGTGGTAAAGAACTGCCTATTAATTACAACCCTAATGACTCTCATACGCAGAATTTCACCATTCAAAAGGATGGAATTGACAATGTAATTCTACAAACCTTTGAACAATCAGACGGGAAAGTAATGCTTCAATCAGCGGTTCAATTTACAGATTCTGAAATGAAGAACAAATGGGTACGAATTAAGGCGCTAGATGATAAAAATCAGACTATTAAAGAAGCGGAAACACCTGTTTTTGGAACTCCTGGTGCTACTGGTGAATACTTTAGTCAGCAAATTTTCACTTCAGACAGCTTACGAGCGAAGGATACAAAGTTCCAACTAACTTATGAACATACATTAGATATTGCAAAGGATAATTGGAATATAGAGATGAATTTATCCAAAGAACAATTAAACAAGGGATCATTTAAAAAAGTCGTCAATATTCCTTTAGAAAATGCATCTAATGGAATAGTAATTCATGAAATGAAAGTTACTCCAACACAGGTACGTTTAATACTGACCCATAAGGAAAAATATGCACATATTCCTTACATGGACTATCAGCTGGATATTGGTGGCGTACTTTTGGATGGAGGTAGATGGGATATAGAAAACGAGCCTTATAAAACCGAACTTCGTTTTGAATTGACTGGAGTGGATGTGACCTCGTTAGCGAATCAAACTGTGGCATTGGTAGCTAAACATCGTGTTGATATAAAAGACGGTGACGAGCAACCGATTCATTTGACTGATATATCAGATACACCTCAAAGTAAGACATCTACGATTGGAGAGTATTCAATTACATGGACTTACTATAAGAAAGATAGCAATCTCTATGTGGAATCCTTTAGCACTGAACCTACATTTGGTGGTGTCTCTCAGACTTATTATCTAGATCATAAAGAGCGAAATTATGGAATGCCTATGATGACTCGCATACTTGGTGATGAAAATAATAAGCAGATGGATGAGTATAAGAATTTTAAAGATAAAGATCTTGATATTTATATTTGGAAATATACTACGAATTATCCAGATGCAGAGCTACGTATACCCCTTACATTTGGAAAATAACTAAATTAGTAATCCCATCTATTTGACTCTCACTATTCAAATAGATGGGATTTTTGTTATAAAGATTAAAAAGCTTTACATAAAAAGAAATGTATCATATAGTTTAGTTAACTTAAATAAATTAATTATTGTACAGGAGAAGATACATGACCTCTAACGAAAAAACACAAAAATCTTTTGCTTATAAGCTTGGATTAGGCATTATTATCTTTTCACTTTCTTTATGGTTAATCCCAATTATTACACCTTTCACACCGATACCTACAAAAGTAAAGGCAGGGATAATACCAGGAAGTATTATTTTGGCTGAAATCTTATTTTGGCTTGGTGCTTTACTTGTTGGAAAAGAAGTAGCCAACAAATTTAAAAGCTATCTAAATCCTAAAAAATGGCGAGAAAAAGGTGACACTCAAAAAAATGAAGAATAACCAGGTAGCGGAGCAAATAAATCAAACCATTGAAGATATTTGGATCATGCTTGAGAAAATGGAAAGGGCTTATACTAATTTCTCCTTAAATAATCAGCAATATGTTCTTTTAACATTAGTGATGCGTCATCCATCCTGCTCGCCTTCAGAACTAGCAGATAAAATGGCTATTACAAAAAGTGCAGTGAGTCAGCAATTAACCAAGCTTGAACAGGATGGCTATATAATGAAAAGGCAGCATGAGGAGGATAAGCGTGCCTTTTCTGTTGAATTAGGTGAGAAGGGTCTATTATATAAACAGGAAGTCGAAGCCTTTAATCAACAGATTACAGAAAAGTACCATGCTCACTTAACAACTGAAGAGTTAGCTGAAATGTTAGCTACTCTAGAAAAAATGAAAAAAATACTGTGTGAATTTTAGAAAAAATTTGACATTCTATTGGGTGTGTCTTATAGTAACCCTTAATATAAAAGGGGGAATAAACATGGTCATTACTCTTGTCCAATCATTCACAACAAAACATCATCATCATCACTAGTCTTGCTATCTTTATTAACTTATTAATATTGAATAGGAAGACTATTTCTCATGTAATCGTATAAATAAAGCTGATTTGAAGCTTTATCGCTATACGGTTTTTTTATTGCTCAAAAAATGAGGAGGAGATTATGATGAAAAAAATAATGGACTATCAGAATGTTCGAGGAACACAAGATTATTTACCAGAGCAAGAGGCTACTCGTCGTGTGATACGACGTACGTTAGAAGATACATTTATAGCCTATGGCTGCAAGCCGTTAGAAACACCTATTCTTAACTATACAGAGTTGATGGCTTCTAAATATGCTGGTGGTGCTGAGATTTTAGAGGAGATGTATACATTAACAGATCGAGGTGAGCGAGATTTAGCGTTACGCTATGATTTAACAATTCCATTTGCAAAAGTTGTAGCGATGAATCCAGCGATTGCTATGCCATTTAAACGATATGAGATTGGCAAAGTGTTTCGAGATGGCCCCATCAAGGCTGGTCGTTTTCGCGAATTTACACAATGTGATGTAGATATTGTTGGGGTAGAATCACAGGCTGCTGAGGCGGAGCTAATGATGATGGCGATAGATGCCTTTAATCAGCTTAAACTTAAAATTAATCTCCAATATAATAATCGCAAGCTTTTAGTTGGTTTACTGCAATTATTTGAGGTTGAACAGGAACAAATGAATCGAGTTATTTTAACATTAGATAAGATTGAAAAAATAGACGAGAAAACAATACTCGCAGAATTGAAGGCATTGGGGTTATCAGATAATAGTATTCATAAAATAAAGCACTTTTTAGATGAACGTCCTCAAATAAGTATGGCGTATTTTGAAGGATTCGCGACCGAGAATGTCTTTTTACAACAAGGTTTACAGGAATTAATGGAACTAACTTCTTATTTAGAGGCACTTGAAATAAGTGACCAATGTATTTTCAATCCATTTTTAGCGAGGGGACTTGAAATTTACACAGGAACAATTTATGAAATTTTTTTAGCAGATGGAACAATCCGCTCAAGTATTGGTAGTGGGGGACGCTATGACAATGCTATTGGTGGCCTTTTAGAGACAAATCAAACCTATGCTACTGTTGGTATTTCATTTGGTTTAGATGTCATCTATACAGCATTGGAGCTTTCGGGAAAAACAGAGCAAAACGCTCCTAGCGTGGATATTTATATTATTCCTCTGGGAACAGAAAAAGAGGCACTAAAGCTAGCAACTGCATTACGGCGAGAAAAATATAAGATAGAAGTTGAGCTAAGTGGGAAAAAAGTGAAAAAGGCGATGGAAAAAGCCAATCGTGAAAACACACCAAAGGTTATTGTATTAGGAGATAACGAGGTCAATCAAAATATGTATAAAATAAAAGATATGAAAAGCGGTGAGGAAGAAATCGTTGCATTTATCTTTTAAACACCATAGCATGGAAAAAACGGCTGATCCCACTCTATTATAGGATTTGAGCCGTTTTTTGGTTATTTTTTCGATTTAAAAACCAGTTTCCATATCAAGATGTTGATGAAGAAAAGCACAATGAAATATATAGTAGAGCCGTATGTTATCTGACTAGCTATTACATAGTGCAGCCCTACAAGTAAACCTAAAGGGAGCAATAACAAAAGAATCTTCCAGCCTTGCGCATCATTAACTTCATCATAGGGTTTGGTAAAGGGTAATTTGTTTGTCATCATGACGAAACAAAGGATGGTATATAACCAACTTGTTACCAAAACAGCTAGTAAATCAGGGATAATTCGAATACCATAAATATAGCTAAAGACTATACTTAGTACTAAAAATAACGGAGTATACAATTTAATTAAAAATGCCTTTAAGCTACCTTTTTGTAAATCTGTATAATCTTTAAGCGGTAGCGTTTTATAAATCCATGCAGCCTTATATTTAGCAGAGTGACCAAGCATAAGGACAGCGGATGGTATAATCATCATACTAAAATAGATATTTAAATAGCTCATACTACTAGCATAATCGACTTCTTCCCCTCTGCTAAAAGTAAACATGAAAATAAAGGGAATAATAAATGAAAAGCCTAAAGATGGGTAGACCTTTAGCTTAAACTCTCGCTCTTGCTTCATCATCAGAGCTGCGAAGCGATAGAAAGCTCGTTCCTCGTGTGTTCTACACACAATGGTTAATAAAAACGACTTTAGTCGATTGTTCTTTTCCTTTTTAGACTTACTTGTACTTAGCAGTTTTTGGAGATTGCGTTCAAAGGTTGGTATGAGTTTAATATAGATCCAAATCGAAATAATAGGTACAATCACTGCTAAGATGGTATAAATGACTGTCAATAAGGATGTGTCACCATGCAGTATGAGTTCATAAGGGGCAGCGAACCACATCGGTATTAAGAAGAGGTTCCACCAATGAAACGATACTACCATATCTAAATTGACGAATTCAAAGGATCGAATAAGAACTTGGTAGCCAATCATCAGCATTAGAGATAAAGCGATTTGTACATAATTAATCATATCCTTCAGCTTTTCACCATCGAAGAAGCGTAAAATGGCAATATATAAAATGGCTGTGATGGCAACTATAAATAAATTCATTAATAGAATCTCAAGACCTGTTAAAATAAAAAACACAATACCTTGAGTAAAAAGGCTGACTATTAGAGGGATGGCTGTTAGGGCCAATGTTAAATAGGATAAATAAATAAAAATATGCATAAATTTTGCTGCATTAATTGTTTTAGCTGAAATAGGCTTAGTTGAAAGTATGCTTTTATCTCGTACATCTAAAAGCACAGAAGAAAAGTCAGAAATCAATGAAGTCATAATCAAAAAGATGATCATTGCAAAGGCGATACTCATCTGAAATAGAAAATTTTGACCAAATCCCATAAGCGGGATGAGTATAAGCCCGAATAACATATAAATCCATAGAGACTTAATGTAGCCATACTTTTGATTGTCTTTCTTTTTGTTTTGATTGAATAGGGTAGGTACTTTCCGTTCATCCATTGTTAATTTTATATGGAGGATTTTTCTCATCATGTCATAATCAATGCCCATTTTTATAAAAAGCCATCGGAACTTATCAAGCAATCGTAGCGTTTTGAAATCTGTCATAATTGTCCCCCACGAACGACGGACACAAATTTTTCTCCGATTTCCTGATGTTCATGAAATCCTGTTAACTGGTTAAAAATTCTTTCTAATGTTCCTTCAGTATTATCTGCTTGTAATTGGGCAAATGTTCCGTCCGCTGCAATTTTTCCATCATACAGCAAAATGATGCGGCTACTGATTTTTTCAACGACATCCATAATGTGTGATGAGTAAAATATAGTCTTTCCATTGGCAGCTAGTTGCGTTAAGATTTCTTTAAAAATCATGACACTGTTTGCGTCTAGGCCATTGATTGGTTCATCTAAAAATAGCAGGTCTGGATTATGTATAAGGCTTGCAATAATTAGTAGTTTTTGACGCATGCCTTTAGAATAGGAAGAAATTCTAGAATGGTATGCTTCACCAACTCCAAACAGTTCCATTAGTGATTTGGATTTGTCAGCCGCCTCCTCTAGCTCTAATCCATATAGCTGGCCGATGAAGGTTAAATACTCATAGCCTGTTAAGTTATCATAAACATCAGCGATTTCAGGGACGTAACCAATTCGCCGTTTATAATCAATTTGGTCTTGTCCTATGCTTTTCCCAAAGAGCTTAATTTCGCCACCAAAATCACCTTCTAGCCCTAGAATAAGTTTTACAGTTGTACTTTTACCCGCGCCATTGGGGCCGATATAACCGATGATTTCACCTCTAGCTGCGTGAAGGTCAATCCCTTTCAAAATTTCCTTGTTTCCATAACTCTTCGTTAAATTCGTAATTGTTAAAATCTCTTCCATTTTATAGCCCCTTTCAATTATTTTGGAAAATTAACCATAATTACACTATATCATATTAAAAGAGATAATATTCCTTATGCTAAAATGAAACCAGTTCAATCAAAAATAGAGAGATCTTCTTATATAAAGGGAAATTTAAAAACGAAATAGATTTATTATTTTAAGGTAAATACGCTTTATTTATAGTTGGCTTATTTCAAAAAAGTGAGGTGAATGACACATGAAAAAAATTGAAGTGGTATTGTCTGACTATAAACCAAATTGGGCTATCTTTTTCAATATGATTCGCCCAACATATACCCTGAAAAAAGAGCCTTTTATTCAAAAGGTGATTACTCAAGCTAAAAATGAAGGTTATGGAAAAAATTAAAAAAGCCATTCTAAAAAAATTAGAGAATGGCTTTCTTCTATATAGTAGTCTATTTAGCAAGTTCAACAACTGTATCATAAAAAATATTAGTTGCTACAATAATATCCTCATCTGAACTGTCTTCTAAAGGATTGTGACTAATACCATCCTTTGAACGGACGAATAGCATCCCAATCGGGGCAATTTCAGCTATATTCATTGCATCATGCCCAGCACCACTTATGAGAGAATAAGGACGTATACCTTGCTTTTCAATACTTGTAGTAAGTTGCTGTTGTAGTAAGGCATCGGTTTTTGCAGGCTTAATGCGCTGTAATACTTTGGAAGCCAATGAGACATGTCTTCGTTCAGCAATTTGTTGAAGCTGTTGCATAATTTCTTGCTCTAATGCACTTACTTTATTTTCGTCAATATCACGAAGATCAATCGAGAACGTAACTTTACCTGGTATAACGTTTGTCCCATTTGGGGAGACCGTTAGCTTACCAACCGTTGCAACGGAATCTGTTGTATTGGTTAATAGTTGCTCAATAGCTAAAATCATTTCACTTGCTGCAGTTAGAGCATCCTGACGAATCGGCATAGGTGTTGCACCAGCATGTTCACTGACACCCGTTACGGTTACCTCTAACCATAATGGGGCTGCAATACCTGTGACAACACCGACTGGTAGGTCTTCATTTTCTAACACTTTTCCTTGCTCGATATGCATTTCTAAATAAGCTTTTATGTCATTACGATGCACTTGTGTTAAAGGATAAGGTGATAAATGGAAATCTTTCATGGCTTCTTCGATGGAAATGCCAGCTTCATCTGTATGCTGTAATTGCTCCTCTGTTAAAAGACCAGCCATTGCACTACTGCCAAGGAGCCCAAAGCCAAATCTTGTTCCTTCCTCATCCTTAAAAGCGACAACTTGAATTTTTTTAGAGGGTATCAACTGTTGCTCATGCATAGTATGTACCACTTCAATAGCTGCTAGCACCCCTAATGCTCCATCATATTTGCCACCCTCTGGTACTGTATCGATGTGAGAACCTAGCATAATGGTTTCATTTCCTTCACCATATGTACCAATAAGGTTTCCAACTGCATCGATTGTGACATTCATACCTGCTTGTTCCATATAAGTTGTGACTAACTCAATTGCCTGCTTTTCTTCTGGTGTGAACGAGAAGCGGTTAATGCCACCTGTCTTTTCATTACGACCAATTTGACTTAAGTCTTGAAGATGCTGTACGAGCCTAACTCCGTTAATCATGACATCACTCTTTCATTTGGAATTGGAAGTGGCACTGTCCTTCACGTAAAACAAATTGATCATGTACCACCTCTAGGCTTTTATTGTACCCTTTAGCAATAGAGGGGTCGATGACTTTACAATACAAAATTCCATATTTACCCATATCATCATCTGCCCATTGTTGACCTAATGGGCAGTGAGTAAACGTTTGTTCAACCTCATTTTCCTTATAAACTGTATCGATTTCAAACAAATCACTGCGACCCATATCATAGTTAGTTAAATAATGCTCCACGGAATTTTCTAGACCGTTTGTGCGAGCACGTTGAGCAATACCTTGGCCTCGCTTATGACCAAAACGTTCTACTGCCCGCATAATCACTTGTTCACCAGCTTCTCCATATTCATCTACAACTGGCTTGGCAATCTGTGCAAACATTTTAGAAAATCGAGCAAACGGTGTTAAATCAGCAAACTTCTCTTCACCTACAACGATTTGGGGTAAGTATTCAAAGAAAGTATGATTTTCCCCTTCTGCTGTTGCTTTTTTCGCCATGGCTTCAGCATCCTTTAAACCAAACGCCTCTAAGCCTTTTTGTACTAATCTCCGACCATGCTCTCCGTACTGCTCTGTAATGGAGAGATGTAATTCTGTAAACATTTTTGCGGTAATTATGTCCATAGATAAAGCCTTCATCATTAATCTTTCCTCTGCCATTTTATGAGCCCCCTCATCAACAAATCATATTGATTTACTTGGATTTTATTTTTATTATAGAGGTGGCAAATAATTTAAATCAAATGAATATTTACACAATCAACTATGAAAAAAAATCATAAAAGGAGCAGAATAGCATGGCTACATTAGCACAATATATTGCTTTCCATACACTTATCGATACAGGAAATTTTACAGAAACAGGCTTAAAGCTCAATCTCACACAGTCTTCAATCAGTCATACGATTAGTAATTTAGAGGCAGAATTAGGGCTTTCTCTAATTATTCGAAACCGCAATAATATTGTTTTAACGAGTGAGGGGAAAATTGTTTACGAACACATCTCAAAAATATTGCAGCAACAACAGCAGCTTGAAACCTCTGTAGCAAATTTAAAAAATCTCATTGGGGGGACGTTATCGGTTGGTATTCTACCAAGTGTTTCTCTGGTCTTATTACCAAAGGTTTTAGCGTATTTCGAACAGCATCATCCAGACCTACAAATACGTTTGATGGAGGGAGATTATGATCAAATCGAAGAATGGCTTCATAATGGCGTTGTCGATATCGGTTTTTTAGTGCAACCAAATTCTAAACATCTTGTATTCGATGCGATTTTTAATGATGAGCTTGTTTGCATTATGGCACAGGAGCATCCATTGGCGAAGGAAGAGAGGCTCTCTCTAGAGCAATTGCAGGATGAACGCTGGATTATGCCTAAACGTACGATTGATCGAGATGTATCAAGGATCTTAGCTAAACATAAAATCCATCCCAATGTAGTCTATGAATTATCAGTTGACCAAGTCATTTTGACAATGGTCAATGAAAATTTAGGCATTTCTGTTGTGCCGAACTCGCTTTTACTACATGCACCAAGTAACCTGATTAGAAAAAAATTTTATCAAGCATATATTAGACAGGTTGGAATTGCACACAAACACAGTATTCATCTTTCTCCAGGAGCTTTAAAGTTTGTAGAAATATCGAAATACTTTGCCTCCTTTTTACAAAATTAGTTATTGACAATTAAAAAAAACCGAACTATTATCTGATAAAACCAATTGGGATTGTTTAGATTAATCAGATGGAGGACTTTGGGTATATGCATACAATTGTTTATGTTGAAATATTTATATATTTACTCGCTATGCTAGGAGTAGGGATATACTTCAGTAAAAAAGATTTATCACATAATGATTACTTTCTAGGGGGAAATAAACTACCGGGCTGGGCGTTAGCCTTTTCTGAACGTGCAACGGGTGAATCAGCCTATATGTTTTTAGGGGCAATTGGCTTTATTTATGTGGCTGGGCTGTCAGGCATTTGGATTTTATCTGGCATGCTTTTAGGCGTTGTTGCATCATGGCTATTTTTATCAAAGCGCTTTATGACAGAGCAACAAAAATATAAGGTGAATAGCCTAACAGATTATATTGCTGTTAAATTTCCAAAGCACGCAGATATAATTCGTTGGTTAGCTTCTGCAGTAATGGTGTTATTCTTTGTTTGCTATTTAGCAGCTCAATTTTCCGGGATGGGTAAAACGATTTATTCATTCTCAGGACTCAACATCACTTGGGGAACAATTATTATTGGAGCAATAATAATTGCCTATTCATGTATGGGAGGATTTATGTCCGTTGTTTGGACAGATACAATCCAAAGTTTTTTAATGCTGATCTCGTTTGTTATTGTTCCAATTGCAGCTTATATGGAAATTCAACATCAAGGTTTAAGCATTTCAACAGAGCTAGCTCAAATGGGCAATGGTGCGGATAGTTGGGTTGGAGGCTTAAATGGACTTGCCTTAGGGGCGATGTTATTTACAAATCTATCCTGGTTCTTTGGCTGGCTTGGGGGGCAACCTCAATTGAGCTCTCGCTTTATGGCTATTACGACTGAAAAAGAGCGAATTACTGGCCGTAATATGGCGATTATTTGGACATTAATTGTCTATGTGGGTGCCTTTTTATCTGCGATTTTCGCCTCCACTTTGTATAAGCAAGGTTCTATTGAAGATCCTGAAATGATATTGCCACATATGGTATTTGAAATTTTACCACCTTGGGTTGCGGGAATTATTGTGGCTGGTATTTTAGCAGCTATTATGTCAACGGCTTCGTCTCAATTGTTAGTCATCACAACATCGATAAGTGAGGATATAATTCATAAAACATTACGTTGGAATATTTCTAGCAAAAAATTAGTTCACCTTTCGCGTCTAGTGGCTGTTATTAGTGGGATTGTGGGTATTATCATTTCACTCAAATCAGGTTCTGTAATTTATAGCTTAGTATCCTTTGCATGGGCAGGGATTGGCAATACATTTTCGGTTGTGATCCTTTTAATCTTTTTCTGGAAACGTGTGTCAGGCATTGGGGTTATTGCTACAATTATTGTCGGTTTTATTAGTGCGATTGTATGGTCCCTGTCACCTATGGAGGCTGTAGTGTCAGCCAAGGCAGCGACATTCTTTATTTGCTTAATTGTTGGAGTTGTGGTGTCCTTAGTATGTCCTGATAAAAAGGAAAACGGTCTGGATTATATTTTAAAATAATAATAAAACTCCTTTTTTGCTGATATATTTCTCAAAAGAGGAGTTTTCTTTTTATGCTTATGACCCTATTGAAATATGATAGAAAGAAGAGCAACCACTCTAACAGGAAATTACATAATGTGTGGACCTTTTTGGTTATCATGGTTTATGCAAAAATGAAGCAAGGGGGTTAGGAAGTGTTTAGTGATTTTAAGCTTATGGATGAACGACCAGTTTATGTACAATTGAAGGATTATGTTCAAGACATGATTGTCAAGGGGCATCTGTTGGAACATCAAAAGCTTCCATCTACCCGTGAACTTAGTAAGTTATTAGCGGTCAGTAGAAACACGGTGCTGAACGCATATGCCGAATTAGAGCTAGATGGCATCATCTATGCAGTGAAAGGAAAAGGGCATTTTATCGGAAAGGTTACTACATTGGAAACTTCTTCTATTGAAATAGATTGGAAACAAAGGCTGAATGAAACAACTTTATTAGCTGATGAAATTGATTTAATACGACAAGATATACACTGGAAAAAAGGCATGATTTCATTTACTAGTATAGCTCCAGAAGAAAAGCTTTTTGATGTTGAAAATTTCAAAAGGGCATTTCTCACAAGGATGTCCATTGAAGGAGATATTGTCTTAAACTATGGCTATGCCAAGGGCTATAAGCCCTTAATTGACCACCTTCTTAGCTATATGGAGATGAAAGGTGTGGACATTTCTAATAAAGATATTTTAATTACAAATGGTTTTACAGAAGGTCTAGATATTTTATTGTCCTCTTTAGCTAAAAAATCAGGGCGTGTACTATGTGAAAATCCTACACATCATGCAGCATTGAAGCTTTTCAGTTTGCATGGGTTAGACGTACATGGCATCGATATGCAAGATGACGGGATTGACATGGAACAGGTGGAAAAAACATTAGCAGATAAGGACTTTGATTTTGCCTATCTTATCCCGTCCTATCATAATCCAACAGGAATTGTCACTTCCTCCGAGAAAAGGAGTGCTATTTTTCAGCTTTTTTCCAAATATCAAATACCCATTATAGAAGATGGTTTTAATGAGGAATTAAGGTATTCAAGCTCGCATTTGGCACCACTAATCGCTTTTAGCGGTATAGGTAATAACATTGTCTATATTGGTAGCTTTTCTAAAATTCTTTTCCCTGGCTTACGTGTTGGCTGGATTTTAGCAGATAGGGAGTTAATTGATAGCTTGGAAAGTATGAAAAGAGCTCGAACAATTCATACATCAACACTGGATCAGGCAGTGTTATATCAATATTTACAGGATGGTTACTTTGAAAAATATTTAAAGAAAGCAAGATTTGTTTACAAGAAAAAATATGAGCTTGCCCGTCAAGCTTGTATCCAATACATTCCCTATAGCAGGATAACAGGGGATGGGGGGCTTCACCTTTTTATAGAACTAAAAGAGGACGTAGATGCACGATTGTTGCTTGAGAAATGCTATGACAAGGGCGTTGTATTTTATCCAGGTGATGTATTTTATACAAATGGAAGAGGTAGTAATACATTTCGTTTAGGTTTTTCCCGTTTAGCAGATGACGATATTGTTCGAGGTATTCAAATTATTGGTGATACATTGAAAACGTTATGAGGAGTTGAAAAAATGAAGGTTGGCGTAATTATGGGTGGTACTTCCTCTGAAAAGCAGGTTTCCATCATGACAGGTAAGGAAATGGTCACTCAATTAGATAAGCAAAAATACGAAGTTGTGGCAATCACATTAGATAACAACAAAGAGGTAATTGACAAGGTAGGTGATATTGATGTGGCTTTGTTAGCACTTCACGGTAAGTTCGGGGAAGATGGTACGATTCAGGGGGTACTAGAAACGTTGGGTATTCCTTATACAGGAAGCGGTCTTCTAGCAAGTAGTTTGTGCATGGATAAAAATATGGCAAAAAAAATCCTTCGATATGAAGGTGTCGCAACTCCAGATTGGGTGCATCTCATAAAGGAAGAGGAGTTGCCCTTGCAGGATATAGAGCTTATGGGTTATCCACTTGTAGTTAAACCAAATGCTGGCGGCTCTAGTGTGGGTGTTCAAATTGTCCATGATCGGAGTGCCTTATTGGCTGCGGTTGCAGAAGTATTTAAGTGGGATAACGAAATCATTATTGAGCAGTATTTGATTGGTGACGAAATTACATGCCCAATACTCAATGAACAGCTATTGCCAGTCCTGTCAATCAAACATACAGCAGTATTTTTTGACTACCAGGCAAAATATGACGATGCTTCTACCGTGGAGGAGCCTGTGGAACTACCACTTGCAATTCATGACCGAGTGGCAAAGGCTGCGATGATCAGTTACAAGGCTTTAAGATGCAGTGTCTACGCAAGAGTAGATATGTTAATTAAGGATGGCGTTCCTTATGTGTTGGAGGTTAATACGTTGCCTGGCATGACGCAAAATAGCCTACTACCAAAAAGTGCCCTTGCTGCGGGAATCAGCTATTCAGCACTATTAGACAGCATTATCCAAAGCTCTTTACAGATTGATAGAAATAGGTAAATCGAAAAACAAAACCACCAATAGAATTTTTGTGAAAGGATAAAATGAACATCCGTTCCAAGCTACTTCTAATTGGTTATTCGATCGTTACTGTTAGGATGAAAGATAAGGAAAAGACTCTTTTGCACATGGTGATTTGAGTGACGCTGGCGGAACGTAAATCAACACTTCGCTTTGCCAAAAGTTCTTTTTCTGCTAGTGAAATCTTTTTTAACAACATAAAACACCTTTTGTTGTTACCTACAAAAGGTGTTTTGACTGTTTTATGATTTTGCTAATTCAATAAAGCCTTCTCCGAAAACGTCCCTTACATCATGAATGGCAATAAAGGCATCCTTGTCGACTTCTTTGACAATTTTTTTAAGCTTTACAACTTCTTGCTTACTAATAACAATATACAGGATTTCCTTTTGTTCCTTTGTGTAATAACCATGACCTGATAGCACAGTTACCCCACGATTCATATAAGCAGTTACCTGTCCAGCAATGTCTTCAGGTTTTTTAGAGATAATGGTAACTGCCTTTTTAGGGTTAACTCCTTCAATAACAAACTCCATTACCTTAGTACCAACATATAGCATAACAATTGTTAGCATTAATGCCTCTGCACCAATGATAAAATAGGATGAAAAAGCAACAATTAAATCGAAGAATAAAAGTCCATAGCTAATACTCCATCCAAGATATTTGTTAGTGATTCTCGCTAAAATTGTAGAACCTGCTGTTGTACCACCAACTCTGATAATCAAGCCAATACCGACTCCTGCAAATACGCCACCAAAAATTGTATTGACGATAATCTCATCTGAAGAGATAGACCACGTTTCTGTTAAATGTAAAAATAAAGAATGGAATGAGACCGCAATGATTGTATAAATTGTTGTTTGTCTATTTAAAAATTTATAACCAACGATAAGTAAAGCTGCGTTCATAACAAAACTGACAATACTTGGCGACCATCCGAACAGATAATAAGCAATAATCGTTAAGCCTGTTACGCCACCTTCACCTAAATCATTAGGAATAACAAATAAGTTAACTGCTAGGGCAAAAAGCAGTGATCCAAGCATAATCATTAAAATATCGATAACATATTTCTTCATTCACATAACACCACCAAATCAAATTTTATTTTTCTTAAATTCCATACTATATCAGGTTTTCACCAAATGATATACTTTTTGGAATGTTCATTTGTGATATATCGACAGTAATTAGTGTGTCTTTAGAGAGAACTTTGGAAACTTGACATATTATAGCCAGAATTTATAATAGTCGTAACAATGCTAGGAGGGTTATTAAAAAATGATACATGCTATGAGACTACGTTTCCCAATGTTGAACCAGTAACTGAATAGGGCCAAACGCTGTTTTGTGACACCAGAGTAAATGGGATAGTCTGTCCTTTTTTAATCATCTTCATAATCATGAGAAAAAAGAGACGCTTGTCTTATAATAAATCTCTTTTACTTTACATCACAGGCAAATTTGTCTGTGTTTTTTTATTGAATGTAGGGAGGAAAGTGAAATGTATAGTCTATTATTCTTTTAATACGAGCTTTGATTAAAAGCTCGTATCGATACCATCGCTATCGGTACGGAATGATCAATTTCGGGAGGTAGCAAAATGGAAAAGGTTTGCTTTGAGTTAGAGAATGTAGTCGTTACTTATTTAGATAAAGAACTATTAAATATTGAAAAATTAGCTGTGCATCAATTTGACCGAATAGGAATCGTTGGTAAAAATGGTGCAGGTAAAAGTACGTTGATGAAGTTACTTGCTGGCAAGATACAACCAGTAAGTGGGAAATTGAAAAGGCATGTTCATTTCGGATACTTTGAACAGATGGAGGCACCAACGTTAATAGAGGCAGATCCACAGTTATTAGGGAAATTAGCAGTACCTACGTATTCTGAAGGATTAAGTGGTGGAGAGCAAACAAGATTAAAGCTAGCACAATTATTTACTTCTTATGAGGAAGCTTTGCTTATTGATGAGCCGACAACACATTTGGATCAACTCGGCATCTCATTTTTATTAGATGAATTACGTTATTATTATGGGGCCCTCATACTCATCAGCCATGATCGTGCTGTACTAGATGAGCTGGTTACAACGATATGGGAGGTAGATGGTGGTAAGGTAACGATCTACTCAGGGAATTACAACGAGTATGCCATGCAAAAGCAATTAGAGCAAGATCAACAAAATCAGGCTCATGAACAATACTTGAAAGAAAAGAGCAGACTTGAAAAAGCTGTAGATGAAAAAATGAAAAAAGCTGAAAAAATTGCTCAGGCAGGCAATATGTCTAAAAGAGAGGCTAACGCTAAACCTAATCGTATGTTTATGACAAAGTCCAAAGGCACAAGTCAAAAAGCCGTACAGCGTGCAGCAAAAGCTATCGAACATCGGATAGGGAAGCTTCATAAAGCAGAAGCGGTGCAGGAAGAAAGAAAAATTGTTTTTCGACAATCAAAAGCTTTGGAATTGCATAATAAGTATCCCATTATGGCAGATCGATTCACTTTACATGCCCAAGATAAGGTACTATTACACGAGGTGAGCTTCCAAATCCCGTTAGGTAAAAAAATTGCGCTTAAGGGTAACAATGGTAGTGGTAAAAGTACATTACTAAAACATATAGCCAATAATGGTGAGGGTATAACTATTTCTCCAAAGGCTAAAATAGGTTATTTTCATCAGATGAGCTACCAATTTGCTGGTGAGGAAACAGTGCTACAATTTTTAAAGAATCGCTCTGAATATGATGAAAGTTTATTACGAAGCGTACTTCATTCCATGCAGTTTGCTGGCACTGATTTACAAAAGAAAATTACCACACTTAGTGGTGGTGAGGCCATACGCCTTCAGCTTTGTCAGCTATTTTTAGGAAATTATAATATTTTGCTGTTGGATGAACCAACTAATTTCTTAGATATTCAAGCACTCGAAGCCCTTGAACAATTTATAGCTGCTTATGAGGGAACAATAATCTTTGTCACACATGATAAAAATTTTATCGACAATGTAGCAGATATTCAGTTTACTGTTCATAATAAAAAAATACTTTAAGTGAAAAGGTGCGATTCCATTAGGAGAATCGCACCTTTTTTAGTGAATTTTTATTAGTAAGGAAGGTTAATGGAAAATTTCGGCGAAGGTGTAGATAGACAATATGAAAAAGGATGATGAATGATGATAAATACGGATGTGACGACGAAACTAAAAATCAATCAACCAGCCCATAAAGTATTTGAAGCCATTATTTCCCCTACTGAAATCGGTCATTATTGGTTTTCTAGCAGTTCCGAAAGATGGGCAGAAGGTAAAAGAATCACGCTTAAATATGAGGAGTATGGTGCAGAGGGTGTGATCACTGTGCTTGAAATGGAGATGAATAAAAAAATTGTGTTTGTTTGGGGAGAAGAGCATGGTGAAGTGACAATGGTTACCGTCTCTTTTGAAGAATCACAAAGTGAAACAATTATTACTGTTGTAGAATCTGGGTTAAATGCACATGACCCAGAAATTGTGACAAAAATGATGGGCCAAAAAGAGGGTTGGGTCTATACATTAACATGCCTCAAAGGATATTTAGAAAATGGGGTTAGCAATTTACGAGCTTCTCTAATTCATTAAGGAGGAGAGGTATGTCAACGATCGATATCATCGAGCAATTGGAGCTGAATTAGTTTGTGCTAAGAAGGGTTATTCGAGGTGAATCAAGCAAGGGATTCTGTATGCATACTTGTTGAAGTAATGCCTCCAGAAATAAAAACAGAAATAGCATTACGATTAAATAACCAGTCGTCTACAGTATTACAGCAATGGTTGTTAGAAGCAGCTGAGTGATGGAGGGATGAATATGAAAAAGTTGTATTGGATGATTGGCGGTGTTTTGGTTTGTATAGGTTTTGTATGTAGCATTATTTTTTGGAAGTTTCAAAAAGAAATCAAGAAGAACGATCCTGAATATATCGTGCAATTTATCAAGGAACATAAAGAGGATAAAAATATTTCCGTAGCCATTCAATATAATCAACAACATTGGGTGGAGCTAAACACCAAGGAACAGCTACCGTTAGCAAGTACGGTTAAAATAATCGTAGCCATCGCCTATGCGCAACAAGCAGCGGATGGCCGTATTAATCCTAAAGAGCAAGTAAATCTAAAGGAGTTAGAGGCATTTTACATTCCTAAAACAGATGGTGGCGCACATAAAGCATGGTTGGCGCAGTTAAACCTTCAGGGTGCAGATAGTGTACCTTTAAGTGAAGTAGCAAATGGCATGATTGCCTATAGCTCCAATGCAAATACGGAATATTTAATGCATGTATTAGACTTTCAAATAATTAATGATGTGCTTACACAGTTAAATGTAGAGGATCATGAACCTTTGTATCCAATTGTAAGTGCACTTTATATTCCCATTCACTTGATGGAGGAAAAAAATTTAACGAAAAAAGCAACATTAACTGCTTTGCGAAAAATGGATATGGTTGAATATCGTGAGCGTGCATTGGCTATTCATTCGAATTGGATAGAACATCCTTTAACAATTGAGGAGAAAACAAAAGCTCAAAAAATGCTCAATATGGATTTTCAAAAGATATGGTCTGATCGTTTAATAAGGGCCACAACAAGTGATTACATCTCTATTTTAGAAAAAATGAATGGTAAAAATTTCTTTAGCGCAGAAGTACATAAATATTTAGATCCCGTGTTGGAGCAATTGATGCAGAATCCTAGAAATCAAGCATGGTTAAAACATGCTGGTCAAAAGGGAGGATCGACGGCATTTGTGTTAACACTAGCAGCCTATGCGGAAGATAAAGATGGAAATCAAACAGAAATAGCCTTTTTCGCTAACAACTTAAATACAATGGAGCAGATTAAGCTCTCAAATAGTATGAATAGTTTTCAATTGAAATTTCTTACAGATGATAAATTTCGTAAGCGTTTGAAAGAGGAATTTTCCGAGTTGTGAGTTGCCCATAGATAAGGCAACTCATACTATTGACTACGCTCATCAATCAGTTTTTCAAGAAATTCTGAGAAAGAAGAGGCATATTCATAGATCATGTCATTCATTAAGTCATAGCACATAACTGGAAATTCGCCGTGTTCATCTTTAGACGAACGATCAAAGAAGTACAATTCGTCAGAGTCTGGAATAAATAAATCCAATCTATTCGGAAATTGTTTACACCACTCCTCGTCAGCCAAGTTAAGACGATGTATATAGAGAATATCATGATCATTGATGTCTCTGTATACTGGTGGACCGATTGAGAGAATAGATCCACCATTCAGCTGCCCATTGCCATAATTTTTTAACCACCAGCAATAGGGTGGTGGTAATTCAAATCCTAACTCTGCTTCCACTTCTACAATCCATTCATGTTTTACAACGTGTCCAGAAAACTATTTAATTGCAGGAGTGCCTGCAAGTTTTTCTGTTAATCTAGCATACACTGTATCTACCTCCAGTCTCTATATAAAGATTACTCAATTAAGTCACACTACATGTGAGTACCTTCTTTCATTCAACTGCATACTATAGCGTTATCAAGCATGAGAGGATTGAGATAAATGTACCACCCTTATTACGGTAATTATCAATCGTATCATTACGGTTATCAACCTGTTTATTGGGCCTATCCAAATCAGACAGAACGAGCGCCAAGAAGTAATGTCCAGAATGATTTTGGGCCAACACCATTTGTTATCGACATTGAAGAGGCTACAAAGCGCAATAAAAATTATCGTACAGCATTGTGGACAGGGTCAAACTTACAAGTAACGGTGATGAGTCTTAATGTCGGAGAAGATATTGGTTTAGAAGTACACCCACATGTGGACCAATTCATTTGTATTGAGGAGGGGCATGGATTAACTCAAATGGGGCCAACTAGAGATTATTTAAACTATCAGAGACATGTCGCAGAAGATACGGCTATTATGGTACCAGCAGGAACATGGCATAATGTTACGAATACAGGGGATAAACCACTAAAGCTTTACACGATTTATGCGCCACCAAATCATCCATTTGGGACTGTACAAGTAACAAAGGCTGATGCTCTTGCTGGAGAAGCGGGTTATGGACAGCATGACTAGGGATCATAAAAGCGTGTTTTCATACAAAACATGCTTTTTTCTTGAATTATGATAGAATGTGTTTTAATTGCAGATAATAAAGGTCCTGAATGAAGGGTGATGAATGATGAAGTATTCAAAAGCAACAAATTATGCTTTACATACAATGGTGTTTTTAACACTCAATCCCAAAGGGAAATCAATGAGTGTAGAGTCTTTAGCAGAAATGCAAAAATTATCTCCAACCTATCTTTCCAAAATATTAACTAAGCTTGTGAAGGCAGGTTTAATTGAGTCGAACCCGGGTGTCAACGGTGGTTATCGAATTTCTAAGCGCCCCCATGAAATATCGTTTTTAGATGTGATATATGCAATTGAAGGACAAACCTCATTATTTAGTTGTTCCTCTGAACACGATCATTCCTTCCATCATCAAGGCTGTCTCATTGAACAAGTGATGGTGGATGCTGAAAATAATATGAAAGAAGAGCTTAGTAAGAAATTTATTATAGATATAGCTAATAAAATGGAATTAAAAGGATAGCAGCTGGAATAGGAACTAGGGTTTCGCCCCCTAGCTCCTTATTATTTTAATTGCATGAGTGCGCCAAAATATTGCTGTGCTGTCGTGAAGCAAATAAATGCTAGTAGCTCGCTAATCTCGGCTTCTGTTAAATAGTCCTTTAATACAGCCGTGACGTTGGGGGCGGTGTGCCCCTTAGCAGCTAAGAATGCTTCCGCAAAACCTGTGCATACTGCCGTTTTCTCATCATAGTTCTGGGGATCAGGCTTGCCTTTTGCCTGACAATACTGACAGCCATTTTTTTGAGCTAAAGTTTTTCGAACCTCTTCTTTTAATGAAGCGGATAGATGCCCGTCTTTTTCGAGTACCTCCCCCAACTGCTGCCAGTGCAGCTGAATTCCCTTGTTGTAGCCTAATAATTGTTGAAAGGGTGTTAAGCCCTTGTCATATAATTGAATAAGTGTCATCAATCATTCCTCCTTCTATTAATTAGTGTAAAATGTTCATAACGAAGTTAACATATCAATTCGAAGGGAAATATGATTTTTTTCCTTCAAAAAGAAGGGGTATTTACAAAATGGATTTCATTAACGAAATGATACTTAAAGAATTAAAAGAAGATAGTCGAATTTCTATGAGCGAACTAGGGAGAAGGGTTCACTTATCTGCACCAGCAGTTCGCGAAAGAATACGGCAATTAGAGGAACAGAACGTTATTAAGAGGTATACATTGGATATTAATAAAAAAGCATTAGGTTATCCAATTGACGCTATTGTTGAAGCGACAATCAAAAATAACCGCTATGCAGACTTTAAAGAACATCTGAAGGTTTATACAAATATAGACTTCTGCTATCGCATTTCAGGTGAGTCATGTTTTTTATTAAAGGGGCATTTTCAATCTTTTCCTGATGTAGAGCAGTTTATTGATGCATTACAACCATATGCACATACGAAAACTAACTTTATTTTTTCAGATATATGTGAGGACGTATAGATGAAGGGAGATATGTATGGAAATCAAATTATTTGAAGAAGAAATTGATGATTTAGTTCATTTATTAGTGCAAAATAAATGCTTGGGAAAATAAGATGGTACTGTGACAGATAGTATTGTCTATGGTGCTTTTAAATATGATTGGGGAGTAGGGAAGTCGACACCAATAAGAATGGATGAAGTTCCATTTTAAAGTGTTTGAAAGGAGTTTTTGCATGGAAAAAGACGTATTAAATGCCTTAAGAAAATCATGGTCCATTCAATCAAGTTCTAAATGGAGTGTGGACAGCCCTGCAAAAGGACAATGTGGCGTCACTTCATTAGTTGTGCAGGATATTCTTGGCGGAGAAATTAGGAAGACATTTCTTGAGGAAGGCTGGCACTTTTATAATATTATTAATGGAGAAAGAAAGGATTTCTCCGAGGAACAATTTCCATACCTAATCGACTACCAAGATATTGATTCAAATAGGGTAGAGGCTTTTCAAGATACTAATGATAGTCAATATCGTTATCTAAAAACACAAGTTTATAAGCTTTTAGGGAAGGCAGAGAATTAATTATCTCTGCCTTTTTAATTTTCAAAACAAAGTTGTTGACGTTTATAAAAATATCGTGTTATTATTATCTCGAATTCAAGATAAATAAATTCAAGATAAATGAATTCGAACCTTTAGCTTCGCCAGGAGGTACAATTATGGGGTTTTTTAATAAATTATTTCGTACAAAAAAAGAGGAGGAACAAACAATGGCAGAATTAAATATCGGTATTATTATTGGATCAACTCGTGAGGGGCGTGTAAGCCCTCAAGTAGCACAGTGGGTAAAGGAAATTGCAGATCAACGTGGAGATGCCAATTATACAGTGATTGATATTGCTGATTATAAATTACCATTATTAGGTGAGCCAGGACAGGATGCTTCAGGAGCACAAGGTTGGTCAGAAATTATTGCTAAACAAGATGGTTTTGTATTCATCGTACAAGAATACAATCACTCTATTACAGGGGCATTAAAAAATGCACTAGACTACTTACGTGTTGAATGGAATAACAAAGCAGCTGGAATCGTATCTTATGGTTCTGTTGGCGGTGCTCGTGCAGCAGAACATTTACGTGGGATTATGGGTGAGCTTTTAATCGCAGATGTGCGTGTTCATCCAGCACTATCATTATTCACAGATTTTGAAAATGGCACAGAATTTAAACCAAAAGAAGTACAAATAGATTCAGTAAACCAAATGTTAGATCAATTGATCCCATGGTCTAAAGCGTTGTATACAATTCGCTAAGCTTTTACAGATTGAGGTAGGTATAAATAGGGCATAGTATAGGTGAGAAATATAGTCATGAAAGGGCTTGTTAACATGAAAAAACATACAGCAGGTATACACCATATCACAGCGATCGTAGGACATCCGCAAGAGAATATTGATTTTTATGCGGGAGTATTAGGCTTACGTTTAGTAAAACAAACAGTAAACTTTGATGATCCGGGCACATATCATTTATATTTCGGTGACAAAGGTGGGAAACCAGGAACAATCATTACCTTCTTCCCTTGGCCTAATGCTTATCAAGGACGTATTGGTGATGGTCAGGTTGGGGTTACAACGTATGTTGTACCAGAAGGAGCACTGCCATTTTGGGTTAATCGCTTAGCGAAATACTCGATTCCTTTCCAAAAAGCTGAACGTTTTGGTGAGCAAGTCATTCAATTCGATGATCCACATGGTTTGCATATTGAACTCGTGGCACGTGCGAAAGGCGGGCACAACGAATGGTCATTTGGTGAAGTAACACCTGAGGTTGCTATCAAAGGATTTGGTGGAGCTACACTATTCTCAAGTCACCCTGAAGAAACTGCCAAAGTTTTAACAGAAGTAATGGGTCTTGAAAAGGTAGCGACGGAAGGTGACTATACGCGTTTTACTTCTAGTGCAGAGATCGGCAATACAGTGGATTTAAAAACAGTTGCAGGTCAAGGGGGCCAAATGGGTGTAGGAACTGTGCATCATATTGCGTGGAGAGCCCAAGATAATACAGATCATTTAGAATGGCAAGAGTATGTGATGAATCATGGACAACATGTAACAGAAGTAAAAGATCGTAATTATTTTAATGCGATTTATTTCCGTGAACCTGGCGAAATCTTATTTGAAATCGCTACAGATCCTCCTGGATTTGCTCATGACGAGACACCAGAGACAATGGGAAGCCAATTAATGTTGCCACCTCAATACGAGCAACATCGTGAACAACTAGAAAGAACATTAATCCCGATTAAAGTGCGTGAGCTTGATTAAGCGGGTTTGCAGGATCAAGCTAAGCTAAAGTTTGCGAGATTTATGAGATAGAACGTCCACAATAGATTTTCGCATTTTTTATTATTAGAAGGCGAAATGCTAATCAAAAATTGAGTGCACGTGCCATGGCATCTAAATAGTTCTGAATAGCCTGTTGACTTACTTTTGCTTCAGGCACAAAGACCTCAAAGCAATGGTAACTGCCAGGGTAGAGGTGGAATTCAACGTCCACTCCTGCCTGCGCAAGACGTGTTACATAATCAATGGTTTCATCACGAAATAAATCAAGTTGGCCAATACATATATAGGTTGACGGTAATCCTGCAAAGTTTTCAGCTCTTGCAGGGACCGCATACGGAGAACGGGCATTGATGTCCTTTTCCTCTCCTAAGTACAAATGCCAAGCAGTCAAATTATTTGTTCTACTCCATGTTGCATGATCATCAATAATCTCATAGCTGGAAGGTGTTACATTTCGGTTATCAAGCATCGGATACAGTGGCATCTGGAATATAATTGATGGTCCTCCTTTATCACGAGCCATTAATGCAAGTGCTGCTGTTAATCCTCCTCCACCGCTTGCTCCAGCAATTGCCACCCGTTTGACATCGATACCAAGTGATTGGTGCTCATTAGTCATCCAAACTAATCCAGCATAACAATCTTCAATAGCCGCGGGGTAGGAATGTTCAGGCGCTAGTCGGTAATCAATGGATACGACAACGCAGTTAGCTGTCTCAACAAAGCGTTCACATAAAACATCATCCATATCAGGGTGCCCCATGACAAAGCCACCTCCGTGAATCCAAAGCATAGCTGGAAGTTTATCCTGCTCCCGTTTAGCTGGTTCATAGATTTTAACCAGCATTTCGTCCCCGTCACCTCTAGGAATCATACAGTTGGTCGTAAGTACATCTTCTGATTTTTTTGAAGGTGGATTGGACAAGAGACCTCGACTCCAAGTTAAATCCTCCTCCAATCGAAAGCCAGGAAATTCTGAGTAAGCCTGCCTTAATTCTGGTAAAATTCGGTTAATGATAGTCATATATACTCCTCCTGTTGAATAATGAATCTTAAAGAAATGGCTTTCCTTCTAGAGCCATTTCAGCTTCCCATTTAGCGACTTCTTCACGTACACGGGGAGCAACTTCTGTTCCAAGCAGTTCTATAGCTTGCATGACTTGATCATGCGGCATGGTACTTAAAGGAACGTATAGCATAAACCGTGTAATTCCTACATGTTTACGAAGATGAATAATTTTTTCAGCAACTGTATCTGGATCACCAACATATAATGCTCCTTCAAAGCTTCTTGCAGCATCATAACTAGAACGGTCATAATAAGGCCAGCCTCTTTCCTTGCCTAATTTATTCATACCAGCCATTGTTGATGGGAAAAATGTGTCTGCTGCCCATTCCGTATTCGATCCAACGAAACCTATTGAATGAGAACCTACCTGAAGTTTTGATAAATCATGACCTGCATGAAGTGCTGCCTTTTTATATAGCTGTACAATCGGTGCAAATTGCATTGGGCTGCCACCAATTATTGCTAGCATAAGGGGTAATCCTAAAAGGCCAGCACGCATAGCAGATTGTTGATTTCCTCCACTAGCCACCCAGATTGGGAGAGATTTTTGAACAGGTCTAGGATACACACCTAAATGATTGATTGCTGGACGATGTCTACCTTCCCAAACTACTTTCTCAGACTGACGAATGCTAAGTAGTAAGTCTAAATGTTCCTCAAATAATTCATCATAATCATGTAAATCGTAGCCAAATAAGGGGAAGGATTCGATAAAAGAACCACGACCTGCCATGATCTCTGCACGTCCATTTGATAGTCCATCCAATGTGGCAAAATCCTGAAAAACACGCACAGGATCTGCCGAAGAAAGGACTGTTACAGCACTTGTGAGTCGAATGTTTTTCGTTTGAGAAGCAGCAGCAGATAGCACCATTGCTGGAGAAGAGGCGGCATAGTCTTCACGATGATGCTCACCAATGCCAAAGACATCCAATCCTACTTGATCTGCAAGAATGATTTCTTCTACTACTTCACGTAAACGCTGTGCATGACTAATTACTTCACCACTGTGAACATCTGGTTTTGTTTCTACGAAAGAAGTAATTCCTATTTCCATTTGTTATCTCTCCAAGTCTAATTTTATTTAGTAAATCGTTTAGTTATTGCCCAAAAAAGAAGAGCAATTGTACTAATAGAGGCTCCGAGTAAGCAAACCCCTCCCCAACCAAAATGTGCATACATCTGAGTCGATGCGATTGAACCGCTAGCACTACCAATAGAATAGAACACCATATAGCCTGCGGTCAGTCGACTTCGTGCTTCTATACGTAATGGGAGAATCATCGTCTGGTTTGTGACATGCACTGCCTGTACTGCCAAGTCAAGTAACACAATGCCAATAATTAATGCCAAGAATGACTTATCTAAATAATTAATAAATATCCAGGAGATAAGTAAAAGCGTTAAAGCAATAGCTGTCGTTCTTTGTCCATAGCCTTGGTCAGCAAGTTTACCCGCTTGTGCAGCAGCTAATGCCCCTGCCACACCTACAAGACCAAAAGCGCCAATTACAGTGTGTGATAGAGAAAATGGTGGTGAACTAAGTGGCAGAACAAGGGGCGTCCACAAAATACTAAAATCAGCGAAAATTAGCAGGGCTAGAATAGAGCGGATACGTAATGTTCGCTCTTGAATAAACAGCGTAAACACGGATTGAATTAGCTGAGAATAGGTGATTGATTTTACTTCACGTTCGCCCCTTGGTAAAACTTTTAAAAACATACCACTCATTAGAAGCATGAACGCGGCGGAGGCTAGATAGACAGAACGCCACCCTGCAAGATCTGTTACTAACCCAGCAAAGGTACGAGCAAGTAGTATGCCAATGACAATGCCACTTGTAACAATGCCTACGACACGACCACGTTCTGTAGAGGAAGCCATAGTTGCAGCGAACGCAACAAGGGTTTGAGTCACGACTGCAAGTAGACCAACTAAGGCCATACCCGCAAATAGCACTACAACATAGGAGGCAGTACCGACTAGAAGCAAAGCAACAGAGGACAATAGCATTTGTCCAATAATCAAGCGTCGTTGGTTTAGTAAATCTCCAAGTGGAACTAGAAGAAGTAAGCCTAGCCCATAGAAAATTTGTGTGACAGTAATAATCAAACCAATAATTGATTGATCAATAGCAAAATCATTCGATAATTCATCTAGCAGCGGCTGAGCAAAATAAATATTGGCGACAGACATTCCGCAGGCTGTAGCGAATAATAATGTTACAGCTTGGGATAAAGAAGATGATTGATTTATATGAATTGCATCATCATTTGCATTGTTCACATTGTAACCTCCCTTTCTAATTGAATTGTAATTATAACATACCGTTCGGTACAAAATAATTATTGGTAAATATATCTTAACTACATTGGATTTGTCAATATTTATTTGGTATATATTTTCTTTTTATTTCGATTGATGAAATGAAATTGACAATAAAAAAAGCCAGATATAAAATAATTACATACTGTTTAGTATCGTAAAATTCAATGATTAACTTACTATTTTTTCCTAATGGGGGTGTATCTATAATGGCAAGAACTCGGGAATTTGATGAGGCAAAAGTGTTAGAGGCAGCAATGCAATTATTTTGGGAGAAGGGATATGAAGCGACTTCTTTAAGTGATCTTACTACTAGAATGGGGATTCAGCGTCCTAGTATTTATTCAACGTTTGGGGATAAAAAGGAACTATTTGAAGCGGCACTTCGTAGATATACGACAACTCGCGCATCCGAAATACGGACTAAACTTCAAAGTTATGCCTCTGTAAAACAGGCGTTTTCTATATTTTTTGAAGATGTGATTACTGCTGAATATACAAAAGATCTTAGTAATGGCTGTTTTTGTATCAATACAATGGTTGAATTAGCTCCACATGATGAGAAGTTCGAGATTTTGACAAGAGAGCATCAACTCTATCTATCAGTAATTTTTCAGGAGACAATTGAACGGGGAATTCAATCAGGAGAACTAGAGGCGAACACGGATTCAAAGTCTTTAGCGCAAGCATTAATTGTTGCGTTAATAGGGTTAACAGTTATGCTGAAATCGCAGCCACAACGCTCGTTTGTTGATAATGCCATTGCAACGACGCTGACATTACTTAAATAATAAGGCAATACCCCTTTAGCGTTGCTAAAGGGGTATTGAAAAAATAAGAAAAAAATGCACAAATTTAGTTTATAAAACATAGGATGAATTTATAATTCCTTACAAGCCCATGCGTCAATCTCAACCTTTAAAGCTGGCGTAGCGAGTGCAACGACATACATTAATGTTGTGCATGGAAGATGTTCCTCCAAGAAGTCACTGATAATTTCCTTACGTTGAATAGCATCCATATCCCCCACTAAATAAAAGACGAGCTTTGTAATATCTTGAACCTCCATATCGGCACTATCTAGATTTCTTTTAATATTTTCAAGTGCTATCTTCAATTGAGCTATTGCATCTTCAGGTATAGATCCATCAGCTATAATGCCAATTTGTCCTGATAATGTTAACCATCTCTGAGGTCCCGTCACCTCAATTTGATGAACATAAGGAGCAACGGGTGGATGAATGTTCTGAGGGTTTCTCGCAATTTTCATAGAATCAGTCCTTGTCTCTGTTTAATTTATATCTCTAATCAAAATAGCATAAAGTAATAGTTGATAAAAGTTCTATACAAATACCATTATAAAAGAACATACAAATTGGATATGCTGGTTTAAAGGGTTATAATAGATTTATAGAATTATGGCTAATACGCTGGTAAAGCTTTCACAAAGGATAAGAGTATCGACTTTTTAATTTGACAAGACATACAATTCACTTCAACCCCGCCTTAGGTTTTATACAGACACTTCTAAAAGAAACATACATTTCGTCTTATTTTGAAGGTAGATGGCTATACTCATTAAATGAGAGGGAAATTTTTACATAAGAATGATGCGTATTGTTATAAATCAATTTTATAGTGTAGCCCTAGGTAGCAGAGGCAGCGAGGCCGTTTTGTAGAAGGAGTGAATAAATGAATAATTTCTTTCGGAGTAATGGATTTAAGCGTTTTATTATTCTAGTCGGGATTGCTCTTGCATTATATTTAATGCGTAGTATGATCAATCTAATTTTACTTACGTTTATTATTACTTATTTGATGAACCAGCTTACTACGAAGACAACGAAAAGCATAAGAAAATATACGCCGATGAATGAAAAAGCTGTGACGGTAACATTATACCTTTTACTTGTTGCGGGTATTGTAGCTGTTATTTACAAATATTTACCAATTGTGACCCAGCAGATCACACAGCTTTTCGACCTCATTGCAAGTTTTAATCTCGATCCAGATGACAATGAGATTGCGAGATACTTAGCACCGACTTTTGAGAAAATAGAGCTCGGGAAATATTTAGAGCAAGGTGTGGATTTAACTCTTAAAAATATTACGAATATTGGTAAAATCATTATGCAAATATTGATTTCTCTAATTTTGAGTTTATTCATCTTGTTAGAAAAGAATCGTATTATTGAGTTTACAGCTAAGTTTAAGGATAGTAAAATTGGGCCGCTTTACGATGAGCTTCATTATTTCTCAAGAATATTCATCCGCTCATTTGGTAAAGTAATTGAAGCACAATTTATTATTGCTGCTGTTAACTGTGTGTTATCCGTCATTGCCCTTTCTATTATGGGCTTCCCACATTTGATTGCACTTGGGATTATGCTCTTTATTTTAGGCTTAGTTCCAGTCGCAGGAGTTATCATCTCATTAATACCATTAAGTATTATCGCATATAGCATTGGTGGCTTGATGTACATCGTCTATATTTTAGTTATTGTCATGGTTTTACATGCCATTGAAGCTTACTTCTTAAATCCAAAGCTTATGTCTGCCAAAACAGATTTACCGATTTTCTATACGTTTATGGTCATTCTCTTTTCTGAGCATTTCCTTGGTGTATGGGGACTAATCATAGGTATTCCACTATTTATGTTCCTGCTTGATATTCTAGGTGTGACCTCCTCGGAAGACCCTGCGAAGAAATCCGTGAAGGTACACACTGAAAAACAAATGGAATAGTTCCAAACAAAGGAATCATCTACATACATGATGATTCCTTATTTAATGCACAAGAGGTGTTTATATTGATAAAAGGTCAACAGGTATATTTAAGAGAAATACGAGAAGATGACAGTGATAGTATTATAAGATGCTTTCAAAATGAAGAAATCATGTATATGACAGGAACGCGGAATATTTTAACAAAGGAACAAATCAAAGAGGCGATCAAACGCTTTAAAGCAGATTCTTCTCGCTATGATTTTGCTATTTGTTTAGTAGATAATGATCAGGTAATTGGTGATTTGGCGATTATGGAAGTTGATTTAGATAATAAAAAGGCAGTGTTCCGTATAGCTTTACATAATATAGAGAATTGTGGTAGAGGTATGGGTTCAGAAGCAGTTAGGCTTGCTCAAAGATTTACATTTGAGGAGCTAAATCTGAATCGCTTAGAATTACAGGTATATTCACACAATAGTAGAGCAATTAAATCCTATGAAAAGGTCGGCTTTAAAAAAGAAGGTGTTTTGAGGCAGGCCTTGTTTATGAATAATACATTTTCTGATGAAATCATTATGAGTCTGTTGCGTGATGAGTATATGAAAATTCAAAAGTAGAAATTTAACCAGCACAGATTTTTGTGTTGGTTTTTTTTCTGAACACAAGTATAATTGGTAAAAATTTCTGTGTGTGAAGGACAGAAATAGTGTTGAAACTTTCATAGCTGTATTTTTAGTTAAAATGCATTCTAAATCTGATATAGCAAAACTAATTAAGAGACCCAAAATCGTCTTGTTGTTGTAAAACAATTATTTTTTGCAGGCATAAAGGAGAGATGGTAAATGAAAATACAATATCCTACTTTAAAAACGCCTCTTACGATTGGCGTGACAGCACCCTCTAGTGGAGTCGAACAGCATCTTCATCTATTAATAACAGAAGCTGAAAAACAATTAATACAAAGAGGAATGAAAGTTATTATTGGAAATACTACCTGGACGCAGCTTAAAGGTAGAAGTACAACAAAAGAAAAGCGAGTCTCTGAACTTATGGACTATTTATTAGATGAGCGAATAGATGTCGTCATGCCACCGTGGGGAGGCAGTTTTCTAATGGAGTTATTACCTTTAATCGATTGGGACGAATTAAAAAAAGCGGGACCCAAATGGATATTAGGGTATTCAGATATTAGTACTTTATCTTTTGTATACACAACTATGACGGGGTACGCATCCGCACATGGGGTGAATTTTACTGAATTATCTGCACCTCAATGGGATGAACTTTCTTCTAAATGGATAGACGTAATTACATGTAAGACTGGTCATTCAATAACTCAAAGCTCTTCTCACTATTTTCAATCGAGCTGGGAGCAAGTTTATAAAAATCCTGCTACAGGATTTTATTTTGACAGTGAAACCGAATGGAAAGTTCTAAACCAAGAGCGTAGTAATCGTATGACAGGTAGGTTGATAGGTGGCTGTTTAAATACATTGCAAATTCTTATAGGTACGCCCTTCGATTACGTTCAATCATTTATTAACGAATATTGCTCTGAGGAAGGAACAATATGGTATTTAGAAAGTGTTGGTATGGATGCAGCAAAAATCTACCGAGCTTTGTGGCAATTAAAGTATAATGGTTGGTTCAATAAATGTAATGGTGTTCTAATCGGACGAGCAGGACTATATGAAAATCTAGGGGACTTTACATTGGTGGATGCATTAAGGGATATTTTTGACGAGATGGGAATACCAGTTTTCTATGAAGTAGATATTGGACATGTCCCCCCTCAATTAATTCTAGTGAATGGAGCAGTTGGGGAAGTAATAGTAGAAGAAGGAAGAGGTACGCTAAAAATGCAATTTTGTTAGGCAAACATATTAAAAGGGGACCTTGATGAGGTCCCCTTTCATTTAAGCATGGTCAGGAGATGAAAGGGTTCTTGGATTTTTCCTAATGAACAAGTAAATAAGCAATGCTGTAATTCCTTCTGCTACTGGGAAGGTCCACCAAATAGCCTGCGAGCCAAGTATCTTGGGTAGTATGATGAGAGTAGGGATAAATAAGATAATACTACGTAGTAACATAATTGTTGTAGCAATACGAATTTTTTCAATGGATTGAAAGAATTCTGCGAACACCATGTTGATCCCTAAAAATACATAGCCAATGGCAAAATGTACAAAGCCCTGTGCTGCCATACTGCGAATTTCAAATGAGCTATCTCCAAATAACGCCATTAATTGAGAAGGGAAAAGAAGAGCTATAAGAGCTGTTGTTAATCCTAAAATAAATGCGGTAGCTAAACCGATTTTCAATAAAGCAGTTAATCTTTCAAGTAATCTTGCCCCGTGGTGATAGCTTACTAATGGTTGTAGAGCCATACCGACTCCAAGGAAAATAGTCAGCAAGACAGTATGGATATAATTGACCATTGCATAGGCAGTAACGCCATTCGCACCTAAATAATGTAAAAATGTAACGTTATACAAAATAACGATAACTGCAACGGAAGCTTCAACAATAAAGCTAGGTAAACCTATAGCAAAAATTTTTTTCAAATCTGATAGATTTAAAAATGAAGTGACAAATTTTAATTCAGATTGAGGACGGAAAAAATGAAGACATAGCACAGACGTACCTATAATTGTAGCTATTGCTGTCGCTAAGGCACAGCCAGTCACGCCATAATCTAGTACGAAGATGAAAACATAATTTAAGAGTATATTCAAAGCCGATGTTGTAATTAAGCCCAGCATAGCCAATTTTGGGTTGCCGTCATTCCGAATAAAAATACTTAATAAATTTTCAATTGTGTAAAATATCCCAAAGAGCAAAATTACATGTAAATACTCCTGCACATACGGATACGTATCATCGCTCGCTCCGAATATATAAGAAATGTCCTTTAGATTTAACGCGAGAAATCCAATAATCGTTATCACAACCACTAGCATTGTAGAAAACGCCAATGTAAATAGTTGATGGGCACGTTGCTTATTGCCCTCTCCTAGAGAAATCGAGAAAAGAGTAGCTCCTCCCATGCCAATCCATAGAGAAATAGAAAGCAAAATAGAGAAAATAGGAACAGCTATATTAACTCCAGCTAAAGCTGTAGGTCCCACGCCATGACTAACGAAAATGCCATCTACCAATATATTGACGGACATTAAAAGCATCCCGATCATTGCAGGGAATAAGTATGATAAAAATAATGGTTTCAGTGGCTTTGTTTCAATTGGATTAATGGTTGTCATAACCATGCACCTCCAAAACCATCACTTTTTCCCCTTTATCATCTAGCTCACCATTAAATATAAAACCAAATTGTTTATACAGCTGGATAGCTACAGCGTTATTGTCATAAACACTTAAATATATCTGAAGACAGTTGAACTTTACTGTTAAATATTGAATAAGTTGCTGTAAAAAATGTTTTCCCAAACCTTGTCCTTGGTATTGTTCTGCAATTAGATAGCGATCAAGCCATACTCGTTGACTGTAATCATCATGAGGGAATAAGCCGTACATAGCGAAGCCTATAGCGGTGTTATCTTTATACAGACCTAAAGGCGTAAAGCGTCGATCCATTTCCGCCTCTGCTAAGCATTGTTCTGTAGATTCAATAAAATGTTGCTGATTGTCAGCGATGCGTAATGCTAAAATTTCTTTCTTGTTAAAAGCTGTAATGTCACGAATCTCCGTGAACATAATGTCAAAACCTTTCTATTTTTATTTTGAATAGGTACAATCTAAAGTATATAGTAACTATATAGTCAAGGGAGGAAACTCAAAAAATGCTTAATAAAAATGTAAAGTATTTTACAACTGGTGAATTTGCTAAATTATGTAAGGTGAATAAACAGACACTTATTTATTATGATCAAATTGGTTTATTATCTCCCATCATGAAAGATAGTAAGGATTATAGGTATTATTCACTTGCTCAATATGATTTTTTCGGTGTTATTGAATTATTAAAGGCAGTGGGGATGTCCTTAAAGGATATTCAGCATTATATGGCAGAGAAATCACCTGAAAATTTTTTAGAATTGATGCACCAACAAAAAGAGCATGTTGCGAAGAAGCGTAGAGAACTAGAAATGATTGAGAATATTATTGATGTCAAAATCAAAATGACAGAGGAAGCACTGTATCTAAATTTTAAGGATATCACGATTGAGTATTTTCCTGAAGATACATTATATTTGAGTAAAAATATTGAGAATTCTACAGAAGAGCAGTTTGTGAAGGCTGTATCTGACTTTATTGAGGAATTGGATCGCTCTCAATTAGATACGGGGTATCCCATTGGAGGGATAACAAGAAGAGAGCAAGTGTTAGCTGGGAATTACGATAACTATAGTTATTTGTATATTGAGCAGCCTCATCCAAGAGAAGGGCATCCTTATTTTAAGGCGATAGAGGGTGAATTTGTGATTGGTTATCATGTAGGCCCCTCCTCAAAACTTGGTGAGACATACACACGGCTATTTAATGTCATGCATGAAAAGGGTTATGAGCTAGGTCAGTATGTATACGAGGAATACATTTATGATGCCGTAATGAAAAATCGAGAAGAAGAGTATGTAACCAAAATTATGATGGAAGTAAAGAAAGTAAAATAATTCATTAAGACGTAATAGAAAAGAATGAATATAGCTGAGACATTTATCATATACGAAGGTTTAGATGGCAGTAAAATAATAGCATTTTGTCATTCTGTTTAAAGTTAGCCTAATCAGTAAATGATTTCCTGACGATAAATAAGAAGTATGACATCACATGAGCCTTATATGGAGGTTAGAGACAATGTGGATTGAGCGTTGGAATCATTTAGTAGAGCGATTGAAGCAGCAGGGAGCTTGTGTACATCCGATTGAAATGCGGCCAGTCGCTACCGAGCAAGAGTTACAGCAGGTTGAGGAAAGACTTGGTGTACAAATCCCTAATGGGTTTCGTCAACTGTTGCAAAATTGCTCAAAGCAAGTAAGTATTTATTGGTCATTACCAGATGAGGCGATACTTCCCACTGAATTGTTAGATACGCCTTCTGGTGAATTTGGCTGGAGCCTAAAAGCTCTAGACTTTCCTTACTTTGGAGAGAATGATGAATCGTATGAAAAGCAATATTTACAATTTTTTACGGCCGGTAATGGAGATGCCCTTCTCCTTAAGCTTGACGACGAAACGGTTTGGTATTGGAGCCATGAAGAAGATGAGCTTGATTTGCTTGCTGCCAACTTTCATTCGTACGTTGATAATATGACGGCTTTAGGCTGTATTGGCGTAGATTGCGGACAGCATCGTCAATTTTGTAGTGAAAATGGATTGGATATTGAATTGTATCGCTCACAATTATGGCTAACTTGGCTAGAACAATATTTAAGCTCTAATTTACAGCAGGCTCAATCCAGCTTAGCATCTTTACTTCATTATGTTTCCATGCATGGGGTGAAAAAAACAAGCGTGCAGGAGGCATTTTTGCATTTTGATGGAGTACAGGTGTATCAGGCTCTTCGACATAAGTTAGAGCGAGCTCAATCTCAATCAGAACAAAAGGCGTGGAGTGAAATTTTAGTCAAGATATGTCCGAGTGAGGCGGGAAATTGGGCGAGAGAACTTTGGCAAGGACAGAATGACGTACCTGACTGGCTGCGTGATTATGTAACAGTACATTGTTTGCCAGTTAATGAAGGACAATCTTTTATCTTAATGGATATCGAAAAAGATAGAATTGATGCCTATACTGCCCTATATCGTCTACGCCAATTTCACCATCCAAATATTATAGACTGGATGAGATCCTATGTCACGTTTCCTATTGATGGGTGGGATACACTTTTAGCTGAGTCACAACCAAGTGCAGAGACATTATACGAGTGGTTAAATGGCAACGAAGTAGAGAGGCTAACATCCATCCGAGCTGTTTGTCAGATGATGCAGCGGGGAATCACACCTACAACTATGATAGACGAAGAAAAATGGCGTCCTTTGCTGGCATATTGGGTTGAACATGAGGTGCTACGGAAAAATAAACAGCTGTTTAGCCAAGCGCTTAGTTGTTTGGAAAATTGGTTATTAAAATGCTATATGCGACTAAGGAGAGAGTAGATTGAACCATTTTACGATATTCGCTTCCAAAAATGATACAGATGATATTCAGGATAAACTATCCGATGTATTGGCAAAAAGCTTCATTATTGAAAAAGATGAAAACGAATATTTATTAAAATCAAGAGGTTTATTTAATAAATATAGATGTTCTATAAACATTTTAACTGAAGATACGCACCCTGATTATTTTGCAAAAAATATACCTGGGATGATGGGCTTTTACGATAAAATTCCATTTAAAGATGAACAGCTAAAAGAACGTATAATGATTCAAATATCAGTGCTCAATACTGTCGTTGCAATCGAAATGAACAAAGAGATGACAGAAGACCATATGCAGCAATTTATAAAATTACTAGCAAGCATAGGGGGGATTGGTTTCCTATCAGATGGTACTTTGCTGGATCAGAACGGTATGGTTATTGTTTATCCTAATGGAGAATCAGGTCCATCTGATTTTCAACCACATGCTTGTACAAGAAAGATACATGCACAAGAGGTCACATCAGCGCAGGGAGAGGCACGAAAAATTAGAACGATAGCCTTTTTAAAAGAGAAGAACATACCTTATGCGGCATCGCTTCCTCAGCTACCACCAGTAGAAAATCTTCAATTTAAAAGCCAAGAGGATATTGCAAGAAGAGCAGTTGCCCTGTTGATTGTTATTCAATTCGCTTGTGATGTAGCACAGAAGGGTGATATTGAGGAGTCTAGAGAGTTCTTTACCAATATGCTACACACATATGAGGTGCATGAATTTTTAACGGAGCATGAAAAATTCTTTCTTGAGGCTCAGCATCCTGGTGCTCAAGAAGCTGTCAATATATCATGGCAATATGAAGCCTATTGGACACTTATTTGGGCATTGGGACTTGTGGAAGAGCTAAATTTCCCTGACGATGTATGTGATTGTGAATATGCAATTCAAGTAGTTTCTCGTTGCGAGACATTTGAGCAATTTTATGGTCAAACGGTACTGCGCAGTAAGGAAGATATAGTGGATGAGGCGGATAAAATTTACAGATTACATTGGGCTTGTGTAGATAGCCGCATCAATGGACAAGAAGCTCCTTTAGCATTAAATGAAAGTGTTGTGATGGAAAGACGGAGAGGCTTATTTTGGATGATTGGATATCAAGACGAAGAATGGGATACTATATCGATGGATACTTAAAATAATAGCAAACTAGGAAATCTAGTTTGCTATTGTTTAATAAGAGAGATTATTTGATATAAGTTGGTTTATTCACCTGATCTATTAAAAGTATACCATCGTATTGGTCGCGCGGAACAAGACTTTCCTGTATCATTCCCCAACTATAGGATAAGCGTGGTTCAAACATCCATGAGTTGCCTCGTTCATTTTGTCGATTGCGTAAATCGATGAATGTGTAAGGTTTATTTGTTGAAGACAGAATATCTTCAATAGATCCTTTGACAGGAGGTAAAACAGGCATAGGTTCTCCCATATTATTAGCTGTCTCTCCACTAGTCATGTATAGACCTAATACATAGCTATATTTCTTATAGATATCAGGTAAACGTTCCCCCATTAATTTAACTGGGTAAGGAGATCCCATTACATCCGATTGTGCTTTACGAATATGATCGTTATGAGCCCATACAATAAACTTTTCTGTAGGGTACACCTCTTCAGCTAACCAAAGTAAGTTCTCCATCATCGCTTGATCTCGCCATTCCATAGTTTGCAAAAATGATTCTATATTATTTTGTTCAATGTCGATATTGGACTGAATTGTTAACTCTATATATTCGTCTGCTAGTCGAATACGATCTGCTAGAGTGCGATCCATTAGTTTTACAATATGAGGCTCTTTTGGATAAGCTGCCTGTAGCTCTTTTTCTTTGAATTGTATTTGTGATTTTACCTGTTTATATACATCAATTATAGTAGCTTTTACTTTTTGATAGCCCTTCAAATCTTTTCCCGAGCTCCATTCAGCAAGTTGCTTCTCAGCTTCATCGAATTGCTGAGCCAACTTAGGGTTTTGCAGCCAATCTCCGTTCGTAAATGCTCCTTGCTGTTGAATATCGAAGCCAGTAAGTACAAGAGGTTGCTCTGTTGCTTGAGTCGATTTTGCATAGTCAAACAGAGGCAAAGTTTCTTTTGTCCACCAAACGCCGAAAATGGCATCCTTCATTGTTTGTAGAGCTGCTTGTTTATCAATTTGTCCTTGAGCATTCATCACATTACCCATACCACTTTCAAAGGCAAGGACATTATAGCCCATATCTTGATGTAAAAATTGTATTAAACGTGTTTTCGCTAGATTGAATTGCGCCACTCCATGAGAGCTTTCCCCTAAAAAGACAATACGTTTATCATGTAATAAAGGTTTTAGCATCTCTAAATCGTCAAATTTGTTAGCGGGAATTTTTTGTCCGTCAAACGTTTCAGGCTGGATGGATGACAGGCTGTATGCATGGTCATTCGCCCATTTTTTCCAATCAAGTAATGTTTCATTAGAAGTCCTAGCTTGTTTGACGGCAGAATCGTTTTTAATAATCTGCTCATTTACAGGGACAGCAGCAGAGACATTTACTACTCCACTTACTGTCATTAAACTTGCCAGTGCAAAACTTAATAAAACCTTATGCTTCCTAGCTTTCCTCATTAATTATCAGCCCTTCACTTTATATTGATACTAATTATAGAAAGGCAAGTTTAAAGTTTAGGAAGAATTTGTTTAAAATTAGTTTAAATTTAGTATGTAAAAAAGAAAAACACCTCCAATTGATGGAGATGTTGGAATGCTATTTATAATGATACGTACTTGCTCTTACATGGTTACGTTGAATTTGGTTAAACCATGCACGATCCTTTTCTTCTTGTTTTAATGTCCCAACAATGGAGGAAGAGCAGCTCACGCAAATTTTAGCTTGCGTAATCTGTCCACATCGTTCGCATGGAGCCCCTAAATTAGGAAAAATGGAGTTCTTTAATTTACCTGCTTTTACCCATTTGTAAAGCAGCTCAGATGATACGCCTGTTAGAGCGACAACTTCTTCGTTTGTTAGGTAGCGATTATTTTTTCTTAATAAAAAATGATGTAGCTCTGAAAATATATCCTCTTCTCTCACATCAATTTTCTTTTGAAATAGCAACATAATTAATCATCTCCTCGTCCCATTAATTAATGATTTCATTAATTGTTATGGGTTGTTCGTCATATTTATAATTTTCCCAACGATTGCGTGCAAGCTTGCGATATTTTGGCGAAACATTTCGATCAGCGATTAAGCGTGAAAATCCTTTTTTTGCTTCAGGAATATCACCAAGTCGAAGGCTTAATTCAGCATGTAAAAACTGAATTCTCTCTCCACCTTCTTGATTAGAGGCAAAGGATTTACTATAAAAGTCTCTAGCTGCAAAAAGATAACGCTTTTCGGATTCTTCGTCCTTTTTTAATCGATAGAGCCAAGCAATTTTTAAAGCGAAATTCGCCATTAAAAGAGATTCTTCCATTGATGCACGGGATACTAAATAGGCGAGCTTAAAACTGATAATGGCATCATCAATTGTACGTTCCTGACAGATATCCATAGGTTTCTGGAGCTCTTTAATGTATAGTTCATCAATGAGTAGCATGAAAGGTCCATATGTCCGTGTCATAGATTTATGGTAGGCATAGCCACAATGTGGACATACGGCAACTTCATATAGCAAAGGGTTTAGGCCATCGTAAACAGGCATGAAATCCGTCTGTTCTTCGATAATTTTATATCGATTAGGGCGAACTTTATATGTTGTAAACTGCTTTTTGCAAAATTTACAATCCACACTACTTTCATAGTAGTAAATGTTAAATGCCATAAGAATCAACTCCTTTGCGTGCACTAAAATTTTATTTCTTTTGTTCTATTTATACGTCAGATTTTATCGTTCAATGTATTTAAGATATTATCTTTTATTTTAACAATTTTGTGTTCTTTGGTATACTCCTTTAGAATTATTAAATAAAAATATTCAAGGAATTTTTAGTTAAATATTATTATAAATACGCTTGTAATAGTTTTTATCGGTGGTGCAAAAGGAAGTTATATAGTTTGCTTAAAGTTTGTCAAAATACTTTCACATATTTCATGGGAGAAAAATTATAAATTGGTTCTAAATGACTATGAAGGAGGTTCTCAAAATGAAGTATAATATCGTGTTTTTTGATGTAGACGGCACATTGATTAATTACGAGGATGGCTGTGTGGAAGAAAGTACAAAACAAGCTATTCAGTTATTGCAAGAAAAAGGAATCCATCTTGTAGCGGCTACTGGAAGACCCTTATCTATGTGTTATGAGTTAAAAGCGCTGGGGATTGAAACCTTTATTACTGCAAATGGGGCCTATGTGAAACATAAGGATCTTGTCATACATAAAACTCCGATTGCCAAAGAAATTGTCCACAATGTACAGGCGTTTGCACAGGAACAGCAGCATAGCCTAACATTTTTTACAGAGCAGCTATCCATGAATAGCATACAAAGTCCAGTAGCTTTAAGAGCGATGCAAGAAACTTTATCTTTACGGGATTTTCCACATATAAATGAAAAAATTGTAGATGAAGAGGTTTTTCTCATGTGTCTATATGCGGATGAGCTGGCTGAAAAAAGATATACTAGCCAAGTTTCGAATATATTTTTACAGCGTTGGCATCCTTATATTGTGAATGTATTACAGCAGGATGTTTCGAAGTCTATAGCTATTAAAGCGGTGCTTGATCATTTCAATATTGACCCTAAGAATGCGATTGCCTTTGGGGATGGGGATAATGATATTGACATGTTGGAATATGTAGGAGTAGGAATTGCCATGGGAAATGGTAGTAAAGCTCTAAAAAGTGTTGCGAATTTTGTTACAAAGACATCTACGGATGGCGGTATCAATTTTGCTTTACGTCAGCTTCAAGTCATTTAGAGCGCTGAGGCTACACTATATATAGCAGGTAGATTTTAATAAATTTAGGTGGGATGATTTATGGCACATCACGTGCAGTCTCTAATTGAACATTACGGATACTTTGGAATTATCGTGATTCTAATTGGAGGTATTGTAGGGGTGCCACTTCCTGATGAGGTGTTTCTAACTTATGTAGGCTATAGTGTTTACCGAGAAAGTCTTGAACATATTCCTGCTTTAGTCAGTGCAATGATTGGTGCGGTTGGAGGCATTACCTTAAGCTACTATATTGGTTATCGTTTTGGCTTACCGTTATTGCAGAAATATGGGCCTAAAATTCATATTACAGAGCAAAAAATTGACTTTACGAAAAAGATGTTTACAAAAATAGGACCTACCCTATTATTAATTGGCTATTTTATCCCCGGGGTACGTCATTTGACAGCGTATATTGCGGCTATTAATAATTATCCTTATAGAAAGTTTGCGCTTTTTGCCTATACAGGGGCATTTATCTGGACGTTCACATTTATATCATTAGGAAAGATGCTTGGAGAGAAATGGCGATTTGTTGGATACTATCTGACTCATTATAGTATCTATCTTATCCTTTTATTTATTGTAGGGATGCTCATTGTTTACTTTCTATTCAAAAAAAGAAATGGACAAACATAAAAGTCGGTATACGCTATACCGACTTTTATGTTATGGCAAAATAGCAAATGAGCGCACAGGGAAGCCAGATGCTTTTTCTGGCTTAGGTACGATATTGAAGATGATAGCGCCTTTCGCAGGTAGCTTGTCCAAATTCGTCATTAGCTCAATTTGATAGGTGTCTTGGTCAAGTACAAAATATTCGCCATCTAGCTTGCCATTTTTACGAAAATCAGCAGCAGAGTCCGTATCGAAAGTTTCATGACCAATTGCGCTTACCTTGCGTTCTTTTAGTAAAAACTGTAAAGCTTCTAAACCCCAGCCAGGGATATGGTTATGTCCATCTGCATCCTTATTACTGAAAGCCTCTTTATCTGGCCAGCGCTTACTCCAATCTGTGCGTAATGCTACAAATGTTCCTGCTTCAATTTCTCCATGCTTGTCCTCAAAATCAAGAATATCTTCAACACTTAATGAAAAATCATGGTTGCTCGCAGCCTCTTGTGATTTATCAATAACAACAAGGGGAAGAACAAGCTCTTTTAGTTCTAATTCTTCTAAGTAGCGAGTATCTCGCACAAAATGAATGGGTGGGTCGATATGTGTGCCATATTGACCAGGGAACGTGAATTGTTGAGCGAAGAAACCGTCCTTATGAGAAAATAACGTTTCAAATTTAGCGTCCTCAAACATAAAAAAATGTGGTGAATTAGGGCCGAATGTATGTGTTAAGTCAACCCACTGTTTCGATTTTAATAATTGCAATGCTTGTAAAAGTTCATTAGACATCGATTTCCCTGCTTTCTGTAAAAATAGTTGTAAATAAAAAGGAGTCCCCTAATAGAAGAGGACTCCTGCTGCAACAACGGTAGTTCTTCTTCTCATCTTCAAGGCTGATCATTTTGCCAATTGGAATTAGCACCATACTGTTAGCTGGTTGCTGAGACTTCATCGGGCCAATCCCTCCGTCTCTCTTGATAAGAAAAGTAATATAAGAATTTTCAGAAATAACAATACAAACACTTTAGCATAGTTTTTTATAGTTTACAAGTTCACTAGGAATTTTCACCAATTCAAATTTAAGGTGACTCCACAACAATCATTATCAATAAGACGTATTCTAAAACTGTCTGGTGTATAGTTTGTTTCAAATTTCATCGTAATGCCTGTTGATGTGATTAATTTTTCAACCTCTGTTTTATTTGAAAGTTGAGCAGCATTCATTAAATCATGTGCGAATTGTTGGGAGCTATCTATTTTATCCGTAAGTAATTGGGCTTGCTGCATCATTGCCTTTATCCGTGATGCTGAAGCTTTTAATTTGTGTGTATCGACAGGTGGAAAAGGATTATTGGTCGGCATTGCTAGATGTTGCGAAAAGGGTCTAGTGGCAAAATGATTAGCGATAGGCGATGTTGGATAATGATAGGGATGCACAAAATACGGATAAGGATTGTAATACAAGGTCATTCCTCCTATCCTATAACTGATATCCTATCTTATGTAGCAAAACGGCTTTCGGTGTTATTAGCAGTGCAATGTTTGTCCTAATCATTTAAAAAGGAAGCTAAAGTAAGCTTCCTTTTAGCCAAGTACATTTAAGACATCATCAATTTTTTTACTATGTGATAAAATGCCATAATTCATCCATGTTAAAAAGTCTACTTCATAGACACAGTTGCTTTTAACGGCAGCTAGGTTTTTCCAAGTAGGAGTTTTTAAAATAGCACGTTCCTCATTTTCATAAATGGAATGTTGTTTATCAAAGGTAATAAATAAATGATCAGCATCTAATTGCAACAATTGAGCAAATTTCAGTTGTGCTTTACGTTGATTGTGCGGAATACTCCATACTAGTGAATGTGGCATTAAACCTAAGTCACGATATAAAATGGGGCCCGTATAGCCACATTTAGGACCCGCATATAGAGTAATGCCAATGGCTGAAATACGGAGAAATGCTACACTTTGCCCATAAACAGATTTGCTAAGAATTCCTTTTGCTTGTTGTACTTTATCTTCATATTGTAGGATTACGTCTTGCATCAAGGAGGTTTTTCCTGTTAGATCTGCAATTTTAAATAAAGTAGATTGCCAATTCTCTCCAGGGTGTGAAAGATGGCAGACGGGGGCTACTTCATCTAAGTGCTGAAAGGATTCCCAACGCTCTACACCAGAATCTAACATAATTAAAGTTGGCTTATAGTAAAAGAGTCGATCCATTTCTCTATTTTGTACATCGATATCTGGCACTTTCTGTAGACCTAAATAGTCTTGTTTCCCCCATTTTGAATGACTGAATTGAGCAATTGGCGTAATCCCAAGCGCAACAAAGAAATCTTCTAAGAATGGTGCAAATACACGTATATGGCTGCTTTGATTTCTTCGATATTGTCCTGGAGAGATGCCGACATGTTCCTTAAAGCGACGATTAAAATAATACTCATTATTAAATCCGACAGACTGGCTAATTTCAAATACTCGATCATTTGTTGTCATTAATAAATGCTTAGCTTTTTCAATACGAAGTTTAGTTAAATAGTGAAGAGGAATTTGTCCCGTAATATCTTTAAAAATGCGCGTATAATTCCATCTTGGTACGTCAGCTAGCTGTGCTAGCTGCTCAACCGTCCACTCTTTTTCAAAATGTTTTTGTAAATGGTTAACGGACTGCTCAACAGATTGGCGATCATTTTTTTTCATCTGCTTGGGTATGGTTTGATGTAAGAGTAATAACATCAGCTCTTGAAAGTGCACATGCTGTTCAAAAATCGTGTGTTCATCCTCCGCTAACCGGTTTTGATAGATGACTTCTAGCAGTCTATGACATTGTGAAAAGGGGAGAAGATGTCGTTCGCTGATACTTGTAAAATGACTATATGAATTTTGACTATTGCTGAGATTGACAATGTTGAATTGTAACTGATAAAAACAAAGGTGTTCACTTTGAATGTGGATACTAACCGTGTTATTTGGCGGAATCAATATGCACTTTTCTTCACTAAAATGAATGGTGTCATGATCTATGGCTAGCTTTCCGCTACCATTCATTACGATAAAAAGTGTATAGAAATCACTACTAATCAATAACTTTTTTGACGGTTGAATTGAATAAGAGATATTTTGTAACGTATAAACATGTGTTAAGTTACCCATTAATAATTCACCCCTTTTTTTGAATTGGCAGAACAACACAAAGAAAGCCCTCATTAAGAGCTTTCTTTGGAAAATTATTTGACGAACCATTTCTCTAAATCATCATACTTTAGCAAGTTGGCTGTGATTGCGCCAGATTGCCAATATGTGCGATCAGCAATATAAACATGCCCATTTTTTACAGCAGGGAGTGTTTTCCATAGTGTACTATCTAACCATTTAATGGCTTCTTGGTTTTCTTTAGAATCCCATGTTCCGTTTGAAGGGAAAAGGATGATATGATCCGCATCTAATTCCGTGATAGCCTCTTCTGATAAAACCTCGTGAAACTCTGTCATATCACGGGCTAATGGATGTGGTGTTAAGCCTGTCTCTGTGTAAATATAGCCAGAGTAGCGATTTTTAATACCAAATAACGCTAATGTATTATCTGCTACATTTAGTCGTACAACAGCAACTGTTTCGTCTTCGATTGATTCATCTAGTTTTGCTTTTAAATCGGAAACACGTTGCTCATATTGATCAACCATTTCTTTTGCTTTATCGGAAATATTTAAAACATCAGCTATTGTTTTCGCAATTTCACGTGGATCTTGTAGAATATCTTCTTTCAAGCGGTAAGTAGGCGCTACCTTTGAGTATTCATCATACTTTGCCTTGTCCGCGGCACCATCTACAATGATTAAATCAGGCTTGGCTTGTAATAATGTTTCCATGCTACCAGTAATGTCGAACTCAGGAACATCTAATCCTAAATAGTCCTGTTTTCCCCAAGATGGGTGATACCATTGCACAACGGGTTTTACATCCAAAGCAGTTAAATAGTCTTCCAAATAGATAGCAGCTACACGCTGTGGATTTGTAGGAATTTCTACTTTTCCAAACTCGTCTTCTACAATTCTTGTATCTTTAGATGATTGTTTTTCTGTAGCTGTATCCTCTTTTACTTCATTTGAGCCACAGGCACCTAATACGAATATAAGTGCAAAGAAAACTACAAATGAAAAATATCGACCTCTACGCATTTTATTCACTCCTATAGATTTACTAAAACAGTAAGGGTATTCCCTTAAATTAGAATGATAATCATTCTCGTTTGGTTCAAGTAAATTATAGGATACTACATATCAACAAACAATACACATTCTCTACTACTTTTTTATACAAAATGAAATTCAGAGAGTTATTGTTTTTTGTTATCGAAAAGTAACCATAAAAGTGTAACAATTGCTGCTAGCATAACCATCAGGAATCCGTATATAGGCGTATGTGCCAACGATTGGTGGCGAATAATAAAGCCTCCGATATATGAGCCTAAAAATATGCCAATATTGAAAGCAGAAATATTCAATGCTGAGGCCATTGAAATTGCTGATGGTATATATTTTTCAGATAGTAGAACAGCATATAGCTGCAATCCTGGGACATTCATAAACATGAACAATCCCATTGTCAGCACCATTATTAATCCCATAATAGGTGATTCAAGAGTAAAGCCAATGCCAAGCAATGCCAATGCAAGTCCAACAAAAATAATAAAGATGGAACGTAGCGGATTATGATTAGCAAAATGACCTCCAAGAGTATTACCGATAGCTACACAAATACCATAGACAACTAGAATAATGACGACTGTATGTGGGGAATACCCCATATATTGCTCTAAAATAGGTGAAACATATGTGTAGACAACAAAAGCACCGCCGTATCCAATTGCGGTAATGAATAGTATTAAGATCATTCGAATATTGCCTAATACTTTGCCAATATCACGAATAGAGATGGGATTGCCTTTCGATAATTGGCTAGGTACTAAAAATGCATTACTAATTAAACCGACAATTCCAATGACAACAATAAAAATGAATGACATACGCCAATCTGTTACTTGTCCAATAAATGTACCGAGTGGGACACCTGTTACAGTAGCTAATGTTAAGCCAGTAAACATAAAGGCGATAGCACTTGCTCGTTTATTTGGTTCCACTACATCTGCTGCTATAACAGAAGCGATGGACATAAACACACCATGTGCTAATGCTGAAATAATACGTCCGATTAATAGTAATGCGAAATTAGGAGCTAAAGCGACTGCTAGGTTACCCACTATAAAAATGGACATGACAAGCAATAATACGGTTTTTCGACTAAGGCGGGATGTTAAAGCTGTTAGTAAGGGAGCCCCAACAGTTACCCCTAGTGCATATATAGAAACGGTTAAGCCAGCTGTGCTAAGAGAAATACCAAAGTCATCTGTAATTAATGGTAAAAGTCCCACACTGATAAATTCAGTGGACCCTATACCAAATGCACTGATAGCAAGTGCTAGTAAGGTAAGTTTAGCATTTGGCTTTTTTGATTTTGACATTTTACTACTATCTCCTTTGATTTTTTTTATTATGTGTAGTAATATTCATACATACCAAAAAGATATGTAGAGTACTTTTAGTTACTTTTGGATATTACAGGAGGTTTACGATGCAAAAAGTTTATAATATTGGTGTTGAAGCTACACTAGAAGTTATTGGTGGTAAATGGAAACCAGTTATTCTTTGTCATTTAAACCACCATGGTAAAATTCGAACAAACGAATTTCGACGATTGATCCCAGGTATTTCACAAAAAATGCTCACAAACCAATTAAGGGAACTGGAGCAGGCTGGGTTAATCAATCGAAAGGTCTTCAATCAAGTACCACCAAAAGTTGAATATTCATTAACAGCCTATGGACAAGGAATGGAACCAATTCTGAACATGCTTTGTACGTGGGGTGAAAAACATGTTGAATTATTACAGGATAAAGGTGAAGATGTACTGTTAAAACAACGTGATGATGATATTGCCATGCAGCAAACATCATAATGAGGGGAGAAAGAGACTGTCATATACAAGACAGTCTCTTTCCTCTTTTTAATGCTTATAGAGCAAAGTCAAATTCATCTGGATTTGGTCCAACACGTTGTTCACGATTCATCTCATTGATTAATGCCATTTCTTCGTCTGTTAAAGTAAAGTCAAAGATATCAGCGTTTTGCATCATACGCTCTCTACGTACTGATTTTGGAATTGTAATCACTCCATTTTGTACATCCCAGCGTAAAATAACCTGAGCATTTGATTTTCCGTATTTTGTTGCGATTTTTGAAATTGTTTCATCTTCAAGAAGTCCACCTTGCATTAAAGGTGCCCATGCTTCAAGTTGAATTTGGTGCTTGTCACAGAATGAACGAAGCTCCACTTGTTGTAAGCGTGGGTGGAATTCCACTTGGTTCACAACAGGTTTAATATGAGCAAATGATAATAAGTTATCCAAGTGTGCCACAGTAAAGTTACATACACCGATTGCTTTGATCTTGCCTTGTTCATATAAGTCTTCAAGTGCTTTCCACGATTCAGCATATTTATCTTTACCAGGCCAATGAATTAGATAAAGGTCTAAATAATCTAATCCTAAATTTTTTAGGCTCTCTTCATAAGCTGCAATTGTTTCATCATAGCTTAAACCATCGTTCCATACTTTAGATGTGATAAATAAATCTTCACGACGTAAGCCAGTAGATGCTAGAGCTTGTTTAATACCTTCTCCTACACCTGCTTCATTGCCATAAATAGCAGCAGTATCGATGCTTCGATAGCCAACCTCGATAGCATTTTTAACCATTTCTGCAGTAGCGTCATTTTCTACTTGAAAAACCCCTAAACCCATACCAGGCATTTGTAGGCCATTATTTAAAGTGATTGTATCTTGTAAATGAGTAATCATTTTTAGTCCTCCATGTTTTGTGATTATTGGATTGCTTACTCATTATGCTGCTAATAAACTCTCAAAAAAAGTACGTACTTTTTTGTGTCATAGAAACGTAGAGGTAACTTTTGTGAGCTGGCAATGATTAGAGGAATAAAAATATTTACTGATGATGAACGATTAAATAAAAAAGTCACACCTGATGGGTCTTAACTACTAGTAAAAAATATCGAGTAGTCTACAAAAGGCTTTGGAGACAATTAAACAAATATTTTTCTTGCGGTAATAAAAGGAAATATACGTTCGGTAGAGAATTAAAGTAGTAATACTTTAAAAAGGGGATTTTGAAGATGAATCGTTTAAATTTAATTACATTAGGTGTTAAAGATATGGTGGAATCTCTAAATTTTTATCGAGAGGGACTGGGTTTTGAAGTGGTGGTATACGGAGAGGAGACGAATCCCGATGTCATGTTCTTTAATAATGGAGGAACAAAAATATCGTTATTTCCAATTGAACGTTTAGTCAAAGATATTAATGAATCTAATCCACCAGAAATTAGCCAAGGCTTTGGTGGAATCACGCTTGCCTATAATGGTAAATCAAAAGAAGAAGTAGATCGAGTCTTTGCATTAGCAAAAAAGGCGGGTGCAGAAATTATTAAGGAGCCCGTAACTGTATTTTGGGGTGGCTATAGTGGATATTTTCAAGATCCAAATGGCTACTATTGGGAAGTTGCCTATGGCGACATGTGGCAGTTTGATGAGAATGATATGCTGATTATTCAATAACTGTTCAAAAAGAGAGCAAACTAACGTTTCTAATTTGTTCTCTTTTTTATTAATCGTTAACAATAATACTTCCTCATTAAATCCACAAAGTTTTGAGCGGCTTTAGATAAATAATGATTCTTCAGCCATACGAGTCCTACTGAGGTGGATAATTCTGCTGATGGAATTTTGTATGCATGAAGTGGTAAATCTCCATATTGCTTTAAAATAGTTTCAGGTACGATAGAGGAGCTAAAGCCAGCAGCGATCAAGTTCATTAGCAGTGTCGTATCTGAGCATTCTCCAACAATGTGGGACTGCAACTGGAAGCGAGAAAATGCTTCTAATATCGAATAATGTACGCCTAAGCCTTCAGTGCTTGGTAAAAGGATTGGCCAATTTTGTATGTTAGCTAAAGATACATCGTGTTCTAAGAAGTCGAATTTTTTGGATTGTATAAAGTAAAATGGTTCAGTGTACATATGAAGAACAGAGAAATCATCTAATTCTAAAGGTAAGCGAATGATGGCAAGTTCTACAATACGGTCCCTTACTAATTTACATAGATAAGAAGATTCGTTTTGTTGAATTTTATAAGTCACCTTTGGATAATATTGTTGAAATTGTTGTAGTAATTGAGGTAGCTCAATTACTGAAAATGTATTAATGCCCAATGTCAATCGACCATGAAGGCCTAATCCAATATCCTTAACCTCTGCTTCTGCCTCTTCCATTAATTGTGCAACCTGCAACGCATATTTATATAATGTCTTTCCCGCTTCAGTTACTTCAAAATACTTGCCGCTCCTTTCTACCAACTTTGAACCGAGTTCTTCCTCCATCGTTTTTAAATGCTGACTTAATGGTGGTTGAGAAATATGTAACCTTTCAGCCGCAGCAGAAATCTTTTTTTCCTCCACAATTGCTATAAAATAGCGTAGTTGTCTTATATCCAAACATAAACACCCCTCTATTATAGGTAAAACCTAAGTAAATTATATTTCTCTAATATTTTTAATATAGTTAGGGCCATGTTAGCATATTTATCAAAGAAAAAAGAAGTAAAGTTTCTTTTTTCGAGCACCTAAATGTGAAGCGAGCAACGTCGATGAAAAAATAATTCAACTTAGGAGTATATGATTCTTGCATGCTTTGGGGCTTGCCTTGTAATACCGATTCCCTACACCTTTCTAAATGAATTTGAAGCAGTTGATAAAGTAGCAACGTATACTATAAAAGAGCAACTTTTATTAGTTGCTTTTTTCAATAAATCAACGTTTTTGAATTTCCTAAGAAAATAATTAACAGTTCCCCTATAATAACCATGTATGGAAATTATAAATTTCTAATTTTAGTTAAATGTATCAAGGAGGATGAACATTGATTCGTATATTGTACATAGAAGATGAAAAAGAAATCGGACAATGGGTAAGCAAGGAATTAACTGAACGAGGTTATGACGTGACATGGCTGGAATCAGGGGAGGGGCTTGAGCAACATATTAACTCAAAAGATCTTGCTATATTGGATGTGATGCTACCTGGATTGGACGGTTTCTCCATAGGTAAAAGAATTAAACGGGAAAATAAAGACCTGCCAATTCTAATGTTATCAGCACGAACAGCTGTTGAAGATAAAATTGAAGGGCTGCATTTTGCTGATGATTATCTAACAAAGCCATTTCACCCTGATGAGCTCGTAGCAAGACTGGAAGTATTATTAAGAAGATATCAAAAAAGTGATGATGTACTGACATTGCAGCACCTTAAAATTTATACGAAAGATATGCAAATAATCAATACGATTGATGAAGAAGAAATTCTTTTGACAGGAAAACAATTTTATTTATTACAGTATTTTATTCGTCATTTAAATCAAATTTTAACGAAGGAACAACTCTATGAGGGTGTTTGGGGTGAGAGCTATATAGAAGGTGATAAAACACTCATGGTGCATATTCGTTACTTAAGAGAAAAAATAGAAATCAATCCTGCAAAGCCTATGATTATTGAAACAATCCGAGGCATTGGCTATAGGGTGAAACAATGAAATTTTTTCGATCATTATTAGCGAAATATATGCTCATTATTATATTAGCCATATCTATTGTGCAAATCTCCTATCTGGGTGTTGCTATTTTCGTATTAGGCATTACAAAGACAGGGACAGGAGATTTTTCAAGTGGAGTACTTGTAGAAAGTGATATTGAAGAGCAATGGCATGCACAGGCTAAAAATATGACCAATGCAACAGATGATGCGATTACGCAGTTATTTCAAAAGTGGCAAGAGCAATTTCCTACGGCTTCTATGTTTTGGGTAAGTGAAGAGGGGAACTTACTGACTACATGGAATGTGAAGGATCAGTTACCAGCAAAGTGGACACCAGCCTATACAACTCAATTTATAAAAGAACGTTATGGAGATGATCCATTTACTGTTATTGCCTTCTTAGGTGATGATATATCAAATGGCTTTATTGTATTAGAGATTCCAAGGGTAGCATTTAATCCTCCACTTATAAAGGTCTATGATAACTATGGTAACTTTTTATTTTTTGGTGTTATTGCAGTTATTTTATTTTTTATTATAGTTTCGCTTTTATTTTTCAAGGGAATTCGAAAAAGACTCTTACATCTGCAAGAGGCGATGGAAATACGTGATGTAGATGGTCTACCTATTGAAATTCAGGTGAAAAAACGAGATGAGATTGGGCAATTGGAGCATAGTTTTAACAGAATGGTTTGTGAACTGCGAGACAGTAAACAACGTCAACAGAAGGAAGAACAGCTAAGACGTGAACTGATTGCTAATTTATCACATGATTTACGGACACCTTTAACGAAGGTAAGAGCTCAATCCTATACAATTAGCAAAGAAGCGTTATCTGAGGAAGGGAAGCAGGCATTAAAGGCTATGGACACATCCATAGTGAATATTGATGCTTTAATTGAAAATTTGATGTCCTACACACTGCTTATGGCAAGTAAATATAAATTTGAACCGAAAGACATCAATGTTATCCGATTTGTAAGGGAACATCTAACGACATGGTATCCAGTTTTCGAGCGAGAAGGTTTTACAATCGATATTGAGCTACAGTCATTTGAACCTGTTGAATGGCGTGTTGATCCATTATGGTTAGGGAGAGTATTTGATAATATTTTCCAAAACGTACTGCGCCACGCGAATAGTGGTAAATATATAAGTGTGAAAACCGAATCGACGGCGTGTTATACAGCATTTATTGTTGAGGATCATGGTCAAGGGATGAAAAATGAGTCGAATGCAAAGGGCGCCGGAATCGGCTTGTCAATTGTTGATGTCATGATAAAGGGCATGCATCTTGAATGGGATATCCATTCCGATCACTCTGGTACTAAAATTATCATAAAAAAATCTGCGAAGCTTGAGAAATAAATGCTTCGCAGATTTTTTTTATAATAGAAATGATTTTTTAAACAAAATTTAAACTTAGCCCATACCTTTTTTTAAACTTCCCTTTTTAAGATAGTTAAAGAGGTGAGGACATTGGAATATATCGTACAAACACAAAACTTATCAAAACGCTTTGGAAAAGAGCAAGCTGTATCAAATTTGAACTTGCAAATACGCAAAGGTGAAATATATGGATTTTTAGGTCCGAATGGGGCAGGTAAAACGACTACAATTCGAATGCTTCTAGGTTTAATGAAGCCCTCTTCTGGAACAATTAAAGTCTTTGAAAAGAATATTACGAAGGAACGTATCCAAATTTTAGCTAAGATTGGTTCGTTGGTGGAAAACCCTTCTTATTATCCACATTTAACAGCATATGAGAATCTAGAGGCACTAAGAAAAATACTAGGTGTACCGAAAACTCGGATCGATGAAGTTTTGGAAATTGTCCGTTTGAAGGAAGCTGCCCATAAAAAGGTCAAAGGTTTCTCTTTAGGAATGAAGCAACGTCTTGGTATTGCTGCTTCTTTACTACATAGTCCTGAATTACTTATTTTAGATGAACCAACGAATGGCCTAGATCCTTCAGGCATTATAGAGATTCGTAATTTAATTAAAAGATTACCAGAGGAATATGGCATGACCATTATAATCTCCAGCCATTTATTATCAGAGATTGATCAAATGGCAACACAAGTTGGGATTGTTTCGAAAGGGAAATTAATTTTCCAAGATTCTATTGAGGCTATGCGTCGATTTGCCCAACCAAAGGTTACCTTTAAAGTAAACAATGGTGAAAAAGGATGGCGCTTCTTATTAGCAAATGGTATTAAGGCAGATTATCAGGGTGGTGTGATTTTCTTAGAAGAGTGCTCGGATGAAAAGGTTGCTCATATTGTCCAAGTTCTTGTTCAGGAAGGTATATCGGTATTCCGAGTCGAGGAAGAGAAACGTTCATTGGAGGATATATTCCTCCAAATGACGATGGGAGAACAGGGGATATGATGGGAAAGCTATTAACTGCTGACTTCTTAAAAATCAAACGTAAAGGATTATGGCTTCTAACGCTTATTGGCCCTTTAGGGGTGGTTGCTCTGCAAATGGTCAATTATGGAGTAAGAAAGGATTATCTCTTACAGCAAAGTGAGGATGATTGGGGCTATTTCTTATTAAATGTGCATTCATTTACACCGCTTGCCATAGTCTTGGGTATTGCCATTCTTACGTCATTCATAGCAAGCATTGAAAATGAGACCAATGCTTGGAAGCAGCTCATTGCATTACCTGTTTCGAAATTAACCGTGTATTTGTCTAAATTTACGTTGTTAGCTATCTTACTATTCTTCGCCTCAACGTTATTAATGTTTTTTACGCTGAGCTACGGGTTGTTTTTAGAATTAGGTGACACGGTACCTTACATGGAGCTAGCCAAATATAGTTATTTCCCTGCTTTTGCAGCATTACCTATCTTGGCACTTCAATTGTGGATAGCGAGTGTAAGTCATAATCAAGGGATTCCTATAACTGTAGGCATTTTTGGGGTGATTTTTGCCTATTCTTCCTATGTTCTTCCAGATTGGATGATATGGAAATGGCCATCATTGATGAACCAATGGAATGAACCGATGATCAATGTCTTATTAGGCGTAGGAATTGGTATCTTACTCTATATTATCGGCATGGTTGATTTTGCAAGAAGGGACGTGAAATAATGATTGCTTTACTTCAAGCTGAGTGGTTTAAGTTACGTAAATCAAAAATGGTACCAATTATTTTAGCAGGACCCATGATTGGACTTTTTATAGGACTATCCGCTAATTTAGAGGACAACATGCAGGGGATTGAAATCAATGAGTGGTATATATCGTTATTTTCGATGAATTTAACATATGCTCTATTATTTTTACCTCTTATTTCTGGTGTTTTTACCAGTCTTATTTGTAGGTATGAACATCAGTCTGGTGGATGGAAGCAACTTTTAGCATTACCAGTAACAAGAGGGAAAGTATTTGTAGCTAAATACATATTGATTATGCTGCTTGTTTTAGCAATGCAGATATTGTATTTAGGCTCGGTCTTTGCTGTTGGGATGGTAAAAGGCTATACAGATTCTTTTCCTATGGAGATTGTTTGGAAAAGCATAGTAGGAGGCTGGGTAGCGACATTGCCATTAGTAGCCTTGCAATTGTGGATGTCCATTATGTTTAAAAGCTTTGCTGCTCCATTTGCTGTTAATGTCATATTTACTTTACCATCAATTTTAGCAGTGAATTCTGAAAGAATTGGTCCGTATTATCCTTGGGCACAACCCTTTTCGATGATGTATATAGGGGGCAATACAGACGATGTATTCTTTGTACCGTGGGAGCAATTGTTAACCGTAGTAGGTGGCGGATTCATCGTATTTTTCCTCGGAGGATATTACTATTTCCAGCGAAAATCTATTTAAGCTAAAAGGAGAATGAGAATGCTGAAACGTAGCTTACGTTTTTTAACTGCATCGATGCTATTAGTAGCTTTAGTAGGATGTGGACAGAGAGAGGCCGTAAAAGATGCCGCACAATATACGAATGAAATTAAAGATATCAACATTCCTGATGATGTAAAAATTATTGGTTTTGGGGAAGCAACACATGGTAATATCGAATTTCAAACATTAAAAAAAGATGTATTTGAAGCGATGATAAAAAATGAAAATGTCCATGTTTTCGTTTTAGAAGGAGATTTTGGTGGGGCCCAGCAGATAAATCAATTTATCGAAAACGGTGTCGGAACGGCGGAGGAAGCTATAAAAGCGTTAGACTATGGCATCTACAAAACAGAACAAATGGTAGAGTTTGTGCAGTGGATGCATGACTATAATCAGACAGTTGATGTTCAAGATAAAATTTACTTTTATGGAAATGATATGCAACGCTATGATTACAGCAAAAAGGGGTTACTTGATTTTTACGCCAAGGTACATGCTGACAATGCACGAAAATTCACGACTAAGCTAGAGCATGTTTCCAACAAAACGATGAGAGATTTATCGGATAGTCAGCTACTTGAGCTTGATAAAACCATTGATACAATAATCAACGATTTACAATCAAACAAAGCGATGTATGAGAAAAAATCTTCAAAGGATGAATTCGCATTTGCTGTTCAATATGCGCAAATTATGAAGCAGCGTACGCAATTATTTTTAAATGATGGTAATTATATGAATTTACGGGACGAATATTTAGCTGAAAATTTACAATGGATTGTTGAATATGAAGCAACACAAGGTCATGATAAAGTATTAATGTCTGCTCATAATGGTCATATTGAGAAAACTTCTGCTACGATGGCAGGCTATCAATCGATGGGGCATTATTTAAGTGAGATATATAAAGATCAATATTTTGCGATTGGCACAGACTTTGTGAAAAATACATTCCAGGCACAAAATGGGTCTGGAGCACGAAAGGAATATACGATTAAGCATCACAATGCTTTAGTGGATGCCTTTAGTGACATTGATAATAACATCTTTTATGTGGATTTTGAAGCTGCCAAACAATCGAAGGAGCTGGCGAATATTCTTTCCAAAAAGCAAAGAATGGGCAATATCGGCGATGATTTTCGTCCGTGGTATAAGCTGACACAAATGCTGTACACCATTAAAATGACACCTAAGGAAGCTTATGATGGTCTCATCGTTGTGCAAGAAGCAACACCAACAAAAATAATTGATTAAGCTAAATTTAGCAACCTCCATCAAAAAATCTGTTTCCTTCTCCATTATGATAAAGATGAGGTGAGTAACATGGAGTATAGTCAAGCGACACAAAGAACTATTGCCTATATCGAGGAGCAATTGATGGAAGAAATTTCTTTTGAATGTCTTCCTAATACTGCTGGCTATTCGAAGTACCATCTAAGCCGAATTTTTAAGCAAGAAACGGGAATTACGATTGGTGAATATATTCGTATACGTCGGCTAGCTATGGCAGCGAGTTATTTGATGTACTCTAATGTATCGATATTAACGATTGCTGTAACACTTCAGTTTCAATCACAAGAGGCTTTTACAAGAGCCTTTAAAGAAGTTTATGCTTTACCACCAGGGAAGTATCGAAAAGTAATGCAATCATTAAATATGATGGAGGAGGAACATTACATGGAAACAGTTGAACAGGTTAAAGGTTGGGTGTTGAGTGGTGCTAATCCCGAATTGTATAAATTTCATACAGATGACAAGGTATTTCATTCAGGGAAGCGTTCAGGAGTATTGTATTCCACAACTGCCTCAGCAAATCATGGTCAATTTGCTACAATGATGCAGGGTTTTCAGGCAGCTGACTATAAAGGGAAACGCTTGAAAATGTCATGCTACTTAAAGACGGCAGATGCTACAAAGTGTGGTGCATGGATGCGTATTGACAATGGTACAGGTGATACGATTCAATTTGATAATATGGATCAACGCCCTGTGACAGGTTCTACTGAATGGAATCATTATTCTATTGTCTTAGACGTACCTGAAGAAGGTAATTCCATTTATTTTGGTGTGTTACTAATTGGTTCGGGTAAAGTCTGGGCAGATGGCTTCCGTTTTGAAGAAGTTGACAACAAGGTACCCTCAACAAATATGCTTACGCAGGAACATTTATCAAATCATCCTACTAATCTAGACTTCAGTATGGAGTGAATCAGACAGCACTGACAAAAGTGCGAGATGACTTTTTTGAATAACGTATTGATTACCTCTAATTTGTTAAAGATAACAAGGAGGAGGTGTGAGACGATGGCACAAGAAATTCTTTGTGAAGTCAATAACTGCACATTTTGGGATTCTGGTAACAAATGCACAGCTGAAAAAATTTATGTTGTCAGCCAAAAGGGACAACATGCTTCCAACAGTGAGGAAACAGACTGTAAAACATTCGAACCTGAAACGCATTAATGCCAAAAGGGTAGCCATGTATATGGTTACCCTTTTTCCCTGTCTTTATTAATAAATATCTACCTTTTCTTTGTTAAATAAAAGAGCATGGGCATTTTTTACTTTTTCTTCTACATAATCCAGTGAGTATTTACCAACAGAATCTGTTAAATCCCCAATTGCCCGCGACAAGTTATCAATAATCGGAATTAATTTGTGCATCTCTGTGCGATGCTTTTCTTTGTGCATCTCATCCATAATTTCATATGCAAGACGTTGAATCTTCCTTAGTCGCAATTTCTCAGATTGCATTGAATCCTCCTTATTGAACCAATTTATGATGTCTAATTATATGAGCTACAATAAGGTTTCATGAATAATGTGCTTTAGAAATAATTGCTCATGTTATGAAGGGCTAGCGCAATTTCCCTTATGCCAACATCAATCTTGGATTCGTCTATATTCGATACATTTAGTTTGATAATACGTTCCCGATAAAATGCATCTAAATAATTGCGTTTAATAGGATCTAACAAAATATTTTGTTGTGCCAAATGATCAATAATCTTAGAAGTATTCACCTGTCTCGGTAGAATGATATGGCTATGCATACAGATTTCCTTAGAGGATTGATAGTCTGCCAGATGAGTTGCTATAGATTGTTGAAGTTGATTTGCTCGGCTTGCATAAGCTTCACTGACTTTCTTCTGATAACGTTCAAACATACCACTTTTCAAGTAGAGCTCTAATGCAGCTTGGGAGATCATGGAGCTATCAATATCAGTGGTATTTTTATACTGTTGAAAGGTATTAATCAAAACATTTGGTAATACGGCAAGTCCGATACGTAAGCCAGGAAACATAATTTTAGAAAAGCTTTTTAAATAAATAACCCGATCCTGTGTATCCTCCGTAAATAGGGGATCTATTTTTGTATTTTGCTCAAAATCCGCTAAATAATCATCTTCAACTATATACACATTATATTTATAGGCAAGTTTTCGTATTGAATCCTTTTCTTTTTTACTATAGGAAGTTCCTAGAGGGTTGTGCAGACGTGGCATCGTATAAAAAAACTTTATGTCGTGTTTACTAAAAATGTTTTCTAGTTCATCTAAATCAATGCCATCCGTTGTTCTTTTGATGCCCATTGCCGGAAGTTCATAGGTTTTTAAATAATCCATATACAAATGATAGCTAGGTTGTTCCACTAAGATCGTTGAGCGACCATTTGGAAAGGGCATTATACTTAGCAAGGATAGAGATTGTTGGACACCTGAAGTAATGAAAATATTTTCTTCCTTTGTAAACAGTTGATAGCTTGTTAATAGTTTTTTTGCTTCCGCTATTAATGACGGTAGGCCTTTTGGTGTCCCATATCTAAATAAATCTGCTTGGTATGTGTCGATGGCCTTATTAATACAATGCTGAAAATCTTGATAAGGGAATGCATGCCAATTGGGCGAAGATGTAGCAAAATCTATGTAATTTTTCATTTTTGGTTGTATGGGCAGTTGATGATCAACAACATAGTAGCCACTTTTAAGCATTGAATAGATAAGATGCTGATCCTCCAGTTTTTTTAAAGATGCTAAAATCGTACTCTTACTACAGGAAAATTGCTGTGATAACTGGCGAATCGAGGGGAGTTTTGCCCCTGCTTGAAGTGAGCCTGTTTGGATCTGAGTCAGGAGCTGAGAATAAATCCATTCGTATTTAAGCATACATAACCTCCAGCACATCTGTATCGGTACAGATGTGTTTTTTTTATATCGTCAATAAGTTCTCTATTTAATACGATAACTATACCGGCCGGAATGTTTAAAGAAGGAGTACGATCCTATGTCAGAAAATAGAAATGCCTATATAGCAGCAATAATTTATGCATTTGTCATTGGGCTCTCATTTATGTTTGTGAAAGTTACGTTGACTGTAGCAAGTCCTATTGATATACTTGCACATCGTTTTACTTTTGCATTCATCGGTATTGTTATAATCATGGTAATGACAAAAAATAAGCTAATAATGAACATGCAGGACCTACTAAAAATATTACCGTTAGCCATCTTGTATCCAATTGCTTTTTTTACGTTTCAAGTGCTTGGACTTGCTAAAATTTCCTCATCAGAGGCGGGAATTATTCAAGCGACAATTCCTATTTTTACATTAGCATTGGCAGGTTTATTGTTAAAGGAAAAAGCTACTCGGGGTCAACTTGTATCTGTAAGTTTGTCCGTACTTGGTGTCATCTATCTGTTAATGATGAATGGAGCAAATACTACTATAGGAAATGTCATAGGAAGTGGATTTATTTTACTATCAGCGATTGCGACATCACTTTATAATATTTTTGCTAGAGGGCTTACCAAGAAATATTCTTTACTAGCATTAACATATGTCATGACATTGTGTGGATTTGTTATTTTTAATGGAATGGCTCTTGGAAGTCATATGATGAATGGAACACTCAATGAATTTTTTAAGCCATTAACACATGCTCATTTTGTCTTCGCTATTTTATATTTAGGTATACTATCTTCACTTGGTACATCCTATTTATCTAATTATGCTTTATCTAAATTGGAAGCATCTAAAATGAGTGTCTTTAGCAATTTTGCAACACTTATTACTATTTTGGCAGGGGTCTTATTTTTACAGGAAGATTTCCATCTATATCATCTTATTGGTGGCATCATGATTATTATTGGTGTGATAGGGACGAATTATTTTGGGCGGAAAAATGTAGAACAAGTGAGATAATGAATAGGAACATTTAAATCTGAGCTATTTAGTAAACGGGGTATAATAATCGTTTATAAATGACTTTCTAAATTAGGAGGTTTTTATGGGGAAAATTTATGTTATTAGACATTGTCTAGCACAAGGACAATCACTAGATGCACCCTTAACGCAGAAGGGAATAGAGCAAGCAAATAGTTTAGCTGAATTTTTCAAGAATCTAAAAATTGATCGAATTGTATCTAGCCCTTTCTTAAGAGCAATCCAATCCATTGAACCATTAAGTAGCAGAGAAAGTATGAAGATTGAAATTGATGAACGTCTTTCGGAGTGGCTTTTAAGTACTAGAGATTTTCCAGATTGGTACGAAAAATTACAGGCGACATTTGTTGATATGGATTTAAAATATGATGGTGGAGAATCCAGTAATGAAGCGATGCATCGAATTGTAGACCTTGTAAAAGATGCATTTGCTCAGGATGTTGATAATACATTAATTGTGAGTCATGGCAATATCATCTCTTTGCTATTGAAGTATTATGATAAGGATGTTGATTTTCACTGTTGGAAAAATTTAAGCAACCCAGATGTTTTTCTACTAAGCCCTAAGCATAATGGAGTAATGATAGAGCGAATATGGGATTCCCCGTATAATGAAGGCTAATATTAAGTGGTATGGTAGGAATTGTTTCTTGCCATACCTTTTATAGTGAAGGAGAGTATGATGGAGACGATATTAAAAGAAATTTTAAGATGGGTTAAACAAGCTGATAAAAAAATCATAATCGGCATTTCTGGTCATGGAGCTGCTGGAAAAACGACATTTGCCAAAAAACTTATACATGCTTTAGATCAAGATGAAGTGAATTATTTAAATACTGATCCGTATATTGTGGATTCGGATATTCGCAAACAATCAATACTTGAATATACATATCAAAATGAGCATCATCGTTTTAAAATGACGGCTTGTCATCCCGCTGCTCATCATCTACCATCATTGGAGCGAGATGTTCAGATGATAAGAGAAGGACTCGATTTAATGACAATCGATACACATTATATGAAAAGTGCATTAATTTCTTCAAAAAAACAGATCACGATAGTAGAAGGAATGTGTGTAGCATTTATAGATCCGCAGTTATTCGATTTAAAGATTTATTTTTATACGGATGGGGCTACAGAACTTAAAAGAAGATCAGATCGTGATGTGCTTGAAAGAGGGACAGATATAAATTATTTAAAACAATCACATGATGAGCGACGTATTCAATATGAATTATTTATGCATCCACATTGCCAACATTTTGATATGGTTATTAAAACTCAGGATGATGAAATCCTTATTGAAAAAAATACACTTGTAAAATAAATGAGGGCCTTCTGCACTTTGAGTAGCGGAAGGCTCCTAACTTTAGTATTGAAATTTCACACGAACAGTAGCATCAATAGCAATTTGTCCCTGTTCTATAGGCGTGATTCCCGAGGATACAGCCATAGAGCGATAAAGGATAGGTGTGTTAGCCTGCTCTTCCACAATCTCTACAGGGAGTGGCTGCAAAGGCAGGTGCATAGTTTCTGCTATTGTTTTCGCCTTCAATTGAGCATTCTGTAGCGCTAAACTTAATGCTTGCTGATAGTAAGCATCGGTATGGTCCATTTTGAACTGAATATTGGTTATTCGATTTGCCCCATTTTCTACAGCCGTATCAATGATTAAGCCCAAATCATTGGTATCCGAAACGTTGACGGAAATGGCGTTGACTACTTCATAGCCATTAAAAATTTGTTTGCCATCTTCGAAATTATATAGTGGTGTGATTGTATAACTAGCAGTTTGAATTTGTTCTCTTGGAATACCAAGTGCGATAAGTGATTGCATAACTTCATTCATGATTGCCGCATTTTCCTGTTGAGGACCTTGTACATGGTTGCCCTGTGTTTGGACTTCAATTTGTAATTGTACAGAGCTTGGTGTAGCCATTACCTGTCCATAGCCGATTACAATCATAGTACGTGATGGATGATGTGTTTGTTGATTGACCTGTGCATAGTACATCTAATACCACCTTTCATAGGTTATATAATCATGCTATGCAAAAATATTTATGATTTGTTTATTCTTTTTAAAAATTTGTCATGGAGCTTTGTGAATAGAAGTAAAGCTAAAATAGCTCCCAGCAAGGCTAAAAACATGTCCCATTGTGCATCCCATTTATCTCCCTGCATGCCTAAAAAATCCTTTGCTCCTTTACTTCCCTTCGAGATTCTTGTGCTTAACCATTCAATGATTTCATAAAAAGCAGCAATTGCGAGCAGAATACTGATCGTAATACCTGTAAGCCAAGCTCCTTTTGTAAGTGGTGTTTTCCTGATTAGTATTTCCCTTATTACGATGGCTAATAAACCTTTTAAAAAATGACCAAACCTATCATAGTGATTACGTTGTAAATGAAATTCATCTTTTATCCAATTAAAAAAAGGGACTTCCGAATAGGTATAATGCCCACCTATAAATGTCAGGATCGACAAGAGAGCGATAATAAAATAAGAAAATGTGGTAAAGCGAAATTTATGATAAATGCAAACAACGACTGTTATTGCCACAATTCCAGGACTAACTTCAGCTAGCCAATCTAAATAGGAGGACGGCTTTATAACAGACCAGATGAAAACAATTAAAACAATAATAAGTAATGTGGCGTGTATTTTAACATGTTGCCTACTATTCATACTAACAACTCCCTTTGTCCAACAGTATGGGAAATGGGGAAATTGCTTATTCAAATAGTTAGCAAACAAAAAAGAAAAGCGTCTAGTTGACGCTTTTTTAGCCAATTAGATCATTTTTAAAAGTGCCTCTACACCAGTCATTCCTTCTGTAATACCAAGCTGTTCTGCTTCATATGTTACAGATTCTAATGGAGCTGTTAATAGCTCGTCAATTGTTTTCACGCCTACTGCACGACCAGCAATAATTTTTCGATCAACTAAGCGACTATTTAATAGGCCGACATCTAAAGCACCACACATAATGTAGCCTGTATCATTAGAAATCGTTAGTAATGTTGTTTTAGGTAATTGAACAACTACTGCAGTGAAGAAATGCCCTTTAATCATAATAGGTTCAATTGTCACCATTGAAATCACTCCTTTTCTCTATATACATATGGTGAAGGCTAGCAAGGTGTTCGACATTTTCATGAAAAAAAAACTAAATATGTTGCTAGATGTATAAGGATGAAAGGAATTAGGGGAAGCATCGGAGGTACTTTTTAACAAAAAGGAATCTACTCAAATGAATAGATTCCTTTTATCCTTTCTTATCTTGTATAAGAAAGCAAAGCAGTTTCTTTAAATTTATGTAATGCATTTGTTGCCTCACGTTTAGAACTATACTCAAACATGCGATAAGTGTTTTCTTCAAATACTGTAATAATCCACATATATGTCATCCCCTTTATTGTGTTGCATAACATTTATATATTTATAATAACTGTTATATATCAGATTTGATTTAATTTTACATCAATAAATAAAAAAATAAAGTACTATTCAAAGATTTTCACATATTGTTCAAAATTATAAAGAACGTTTAAAATTTTTTTGAAATAATTAAAAGGAGAAAACAGACAATCCTTCACAAGTATATTTCCGGGTAATTCGTAAATAGTAAGTTGACGGAGTTCTGTGATTTCGGACTTGGGAGGTGATGCTATGACACGTAATTACGTATTCATTTTTATGGTTTTCTTTTTAATCATCTCGGGATTTTTAGTGCAGGAAGGCTACGCAGATAGAGGTCGTCCTTATTATGAGGAGACAGGTGAAGTTGTTTGGGATATCAAAACAGAGGATAAAATTGTTGCACTCACCTTTGATGATGGTCCACATCCTAAATACACAGCTGCTGTGCTAGATTTATTAGCAAAATATGATGCAAAAGCCACCTTTTTTATTATTGGAAAAAATGCAGAAAAATATCCAGAGCTTGTTTTACGTTCTTATACAGAAGGCCATGAATTAGCAAATCATACGTATACACATCCATTTAAAGTTTCCATCAAAAAATTGCAAGAGGAGCTTCAACAGACAAATGACACGATTTATAGTATTACTGGTTTTTCCCCAGTTTTATTCCGTCCCGTTGGTGGAAATTACACGGATGCTATGATTAATGCTGCTGTTAAGGACGGCTATAAGGTAGTAATGTGGTCCTGGCATCAGGATACGCAAGATTGGAAAGAGCCTGGTGTAAGGAAAATTGTGCAAAAGGTAATGAAGGGAACAAGGCCTGGAGATGTTATTTTATTTCATGATGGTGGCGGGAACCGTACACAAACAATTCAAGCACTAGAAGAAATACTACCTGCATTAAAAAAGCAAGGCTACACATTTGTTACAATATCCGAGCTGATTGAAAGCAAACAGCAACAAGAACAAGTTCAATAATGAAAAATGAGCCATCTCAAGAATGTTTGAAATGGCTTCTTTTTCACTTAAATAAAAGGTTTGAATTAGAAGAAAATAATTGGAGCTAGCGCAATACCTAAAATTGTTCCTAGAGCAATTCCATAGCCAAAACCTTCTCCTCCAAATCCCCAAAACCCTAAACCATAACCACTATATCTTCTATCAGGTAGAATCCATACCTGTCTTCTATCTACCCTTGTGATTTCTCCAACATGTACTTTACCAGATGAATCCGAGATTCGAACACGTTTACCATGATATTTACAGCAAAGACTATAAGCATCAGCTGGATTCACACATATCCCTCCTTTCATTGTCATTACAAGCTAATATATGCGATTTGATGCATTTATCACTAGCCGATTGTCTATTCAAGACATATGCTGTGAAGAGGTGATAATATGGCAGTTGTGTCAACGGATAAGTGGTTAGATGAATTTGTAAGTGCTAGAAAATCAACTAGAAAGGATGAGCGAACAAGCTTACAATGCTCGATTCTTTGCGGTCGATTAGTCAAACTATTTCGAGATGGGCTTCCAGAAGAAATTCACTATACATTACAGCAACAGGGTCTTTTTTTACCTCATGAGGAAGTCGATGTTGAAAAATTAAAGAGGCAAAAAGTATGGGCCAGTGTACAGCAGGAGTTCCTATACTTACAGAGGAAATGGAATGGCCCATCAATACCAATTTATATTTTCCCAATTACTCAGCAGCAAACGATAACCAATAAAAATGGTGTCGCTTATCCTCATTCGCTTTTTTTATTTGTGGGTGATTTAGAAAAGCAGGAGCTTCAAGCATTATTTGCTCATGAATATAACCATGTTTGTCGTATACACATATTAAAAAAAACTTTAGATGATATGACTTTATTGGATTCTCTCATTTTAGAAGGCTTAGCAGAAGATGCGGTGAAAGATTTATACGGAGAAAGGTGGATTGCTCCTTGGTTACAATCCTACTCAGAAAAAGAACTTTTAGCTTTATGGGAGCATCATTTTTTACCGAATTTACAACTTCAAGGAATCAAACAACATCATCCATTTCTATACGGGGGGGCCCTTCCACCTTGGATAGGCTACTGTATAGGCTACAAAATTGTGCAGTCGTATAAAATGAACCATTTATGCCAACATCCCTTATTCATTTCAAGCCAAGATTTACTTACTGGTTCGAATTTTCCGCTACAATAGAGAAAAGGAGTGATTGTTGTGTCCAATGAATTAAAAAATATATTATTACCAATTGTAGACTCATCAACAAGGGTGCTCATTGTTGGATCCATGCCAGGAAAACAATCGTTAGAGAAACAGCAGTACTATGGCAATCCACGCAATCACTTTTGGCCTATTATGGGTGAGTTATTACAGATAGCGATTCCAAATGATTATACAGAGAGAATAGCCTTATTAAAAAACAATGCAATCGGTCTTTGGGACACGATTGCAACTTGTGAACGTGAAGGAAGTTTAGATGCAGCGATACGCAATGAAAAGCCCAATGATTTTCAAACCCTTTTTGAACAATACCCTAATATTCAATTAGTGCTTTTTAATGGAGCGAAAGCATTTGAGGTTTTTAAAAAGCATATTGGCTTAGGGCTTCTAGAAGGACGAGCCTATAAAAAAATGCCATCAACAAGTCCAATACCAGGGAAAAATATTAAAACGTTCACTGAAAAGCTAGAGGACTGGCAGATTATCCAATCCTATTTAACCTAATCAACAGGGCGAGATTAGCGTGATGAAGTAGCTGCTTTGGGTTGAATACTATTCCTTGTGCTTTTAAACCATTGATAAAAGAGAATATACACAAGAAGGATTTCAATAGCATCTCCACCGTAGTACATGATCTTAGCACCTAGTTCTGCCTCAGTGGATGGTACATGATGAGGCGGATTTGCAAAAATAAATTTTGCCAATATGGCATGAGCAGCCAATGCTACTACTAATGTAAGGGATCGAAAAACATAAGAGTATGAATGTGGAGTAGGATCAATATAAATAAAGGCAATAGTAAACAAATAACCCGCTAGAAAAATATGGAGATGAATGAATACATACAATAGTATATGTTCATGCATCAAATTGAAAAGTGAGGTTGTATAGAGTAACCATAGGCCTCCTACATTTAGAATAGATGCAATAATTGGATGACGAATAAAACGAACATACGGATTTTTTAGTAGTCGAGAGAGAATACGTGCCCTGTTTACTGGTAAGGTTCTTAACAGCAGAGTCATTGGTGCTGCTAAAGCCATAAGTAATGGTGCCAGCATGCCAAGCAATAAATGTCCTATCATATGTGCGTCAAAATGAATATGACTAAGAGCAGCCAATGGGCCGATTAATGTAATCAGAGCACAGACATTTCCAACAATCCAACAGATAGTACGGAAATGAGGCCATTGTTTTTTATGTTGATTCGAAATAATAACAGCGAGGATATAGCCTATAAGAGCTAGAACAAATGGCAAGGCCAGTAGAAGCTGAACCATAATAGGAAAGTTTTGAGCATGAACATCGTGAGAATGCAAGATGCGCCACCTCCTATTGATCTTTTTGATTTGTTTGGAGCAGTAAGACAATACCGATAATTATTAATAGCGCCGCCAATATGTTCCAAACGATATCATAGGGAAGTATTTCAACATTGTAACGAATTTGGTGAAGTTTCATGAATTTATGTTGTATAATTCCATCGTAAAGCTGAAATGAGCCTGCTCCAAGAAAAATACCGCCTAGCCATCTTTTTAGCCAAAACCCATGTTTTCTATTTAGATCAGCCAATAAAAAAGCAGATCCAATGGTAGCAAAAAAGCTGAATGCATGAAATAAACCATCTGAAACTAGTCCAATAGCTGCTGTAGACTTATCATAGAAATGATGCCAGTGTAATAATTGGTGAAAAATCACCTCATCTATAAATGCAACAACCCCAAGCCCAAATAAAATCCCAGTCCACATGTTACGCTGCTTATATTGAAAGCGATTTTCATGCTGATGTTTTTGTTCTTCATACATATTGGTCATATCCAATCCTATCACCTCAAGCTGATTTTCTTTTAGTCTACCCCTGAGATGAGCTCTTAAACAAATATCCCTCAAAACAGTCGTTTGTCAGAGGGAAGTAAGGATGATTGCCAGCTATTATAGTAAGAACCAGCAGGACTGTAAAAGAATTTGAAATGATGCTTCTCAGCTAATGCACGGCTTTTTGATTCTTCTTCAAAACCAATTGCCATCACCTGTGTACCAAATTTATTGCGTATGTGGACAAGCTGTTGCATCATATCGAGTGACCATTTATCTTTTCCTACCACAGGATACGAAAAATCCTCCCACATAATAAAATCAATATATGGTGCTGTATAATCGGCGAGTGTTTGAAATCCCCAATTTTGAGCAACAGATATATTTGGATGTCGTTTTTTGATTTGTTGGATAAAAGATAACATGGCTTCATTTTGCCACTTTTGTTCATCTTCAGGTAAATAGGAATTGATATTACCAACCGTATCTAAAAACACACCGTCTAAGCCTTTCTGAACAATTTGCTGCTCTATTTCTGCTAGCAAAATGTCTTGATAGTGCGTAGAAGTCAAATCCATTAAAAAAGAATCCCATTTGGCAAAATACATTCTTTCACCCTGTTTGTCTCGATAAAAATCTTCTTCCTTTAATTGTTGATAGAGTGCTGTATTCCATTTGTCTGCTTCCATCACATTAATATAGCCGTACACTAAAGTACCGCTTTTTTGAGCATTGACGATATACTTTTGCTGCATTTCAAGAGGTTCTACAATCACTAAATCTAACTTCGTCATGCTCTTGCCAATGGCATCGTTGCCTTTATCTAAGTAGTATGTGTAATCTTTCACATCAGCAAGCTTTGCTTGAATATTTATGGAAGAAGAGACTGAATTTTTAGCAAGCAGCATCCACATACTACCTGCGATAAGCAGGGCTAATAAGAGTATCAATAATTTTTTCATAAGTACTCCTTTTTGAAGGATTTTCCTTCCATTATACAATAATAGGAACTAGGTTACCTTTGGTAAATGGGCAATGGCTCAACGGTGAATCGCCCTTTTACATATATTGAATAATGTAAAAGGAGGGTTTGTGTGTATAATAATCCATTTAGAGAAGATAATTTTAGAAGACCTGGTGGTTGGGGAGGTTATAATGATTTTGAAACAACGTCATTTGGGCCAACTCATTTCGGCCCCCCTCCCGCAGGACAAATGCCAATGAGTACACCACCAGGTTTTTCACCACCAATTCCTGCTTGGCGAGAAGGTTCTAGTGGTATACGCTCCTGTTTATTTAGAAATACGTATATTTGGATGAATAGTGGTAGAAGTTTTTGGTTTTTCCCAACAGCTGTAGGAAGGGAAATCATTGCTGGCTTTAGATGGAGTCGAAGATATGGCTGGTATTTCCGTACCATTTCTAGAAACCAAATTCGTTCCTATGAATGTTTTAGATAGACTTAGCTCAAGGTATGGAGTTTTATTTTTAAAAAAATGATGTTACAATGACGATAACGATGAATGAAGGGAAGATGGGTGGCTAATGAATAACTAATCTTAATTTTTGTATAGGAAATTTTATATTTCACGAACAACAAAAATAGGATTAGTCTGCCCATTTTTCATAATAATTGCTTTATATTCGCAAACCACTGCCGATATTTAGCTACTCCAAAGCTTGTTTTCACAATAATTTTGGAGCTTATTTGTGTATGATATTGTAGCGACTAATCCTTCCAAATGAATTGGAGGGATTTTTTTGTCCCTCCAACTGGAGAGGATGGATAGTATGAAGGAACTTTTAAAATTACAGGATGTACGTTATGAAATAAAGGATATGTTGTTATTTGAGCATGTGACAGGCACAGTAAAAAAAGGCGAAGTCATCGGCATTATAGGGAGGAATGGTGCTGGGAAATCGACATTATTACAATTGATTCAAGGTACATTATCACCAACTATGGGAGTAATTCAGGGAGCACAGGCTTTAAAAATTACATTTGTTGAACAGGAGCTAGCTCATTTTGACAAACTAGAAGTATCCGCAAGAGAAGCTGATCTGCTGGCTAAGTGGCAGGTACCTAATGTGTCATTTGCAGCGTTAAGTGGGGGTGAAAAGCTGAAAATGCGTCTTGCAGAAGGTTTTTCCCAGAATGCTCAAATTTTATTACTTGATGAACCAACGAATCATTTAGATGAACGAAGTACCGCATTCCTCATCAGACAAGTACAAAACTATAAGGGGACAATCATCGTGGTATCACATGATCGCTATTTTTTAGATAAGGTTGCCACAAAAATCTGGTCTATTGAGGAAAAAAGCCTGATTGAACATGATGGCAATTATACAAGCTACATGGCTGATAGGGAACACCGACGATTAACACAGCAACGTGCCTACGAGAAGCAGCAAAAAAACATTGAACGAATTGAGGCTCAAATGTCGGAACTGACGTCTTGGTCACAAAAGGGCCACGCCCAGTCAACAAAACTGGAAGGTTTTAAGGAGTACCATCGTGTGAAAGCAAAGCGTTTAGATTCTCAGGTGAAATCTAAGAAAAAGCGATTAGAGGCTGAACTTGCGAAGACAAGAGTGGAAGCAGTGGAGCCAGAAGCAGAGATTCGTTTTTCTTTAGGCACGAATCAACGAGTTGGCAAGCGCTTACTGGAAATCAAGCATTTATCTTTAAAATTTGGTGAACGCATACTATTTAACGATGTGAATATTACGGCTCAATTTGGAGATAAGATAGCTATAACAGGAAAGAATGGAAGTGGGAAAACAAGCTTTTTAAAAGTTCTTTTAGGCAAGCTAGAAGCTGAGGGTGAAGTATGGGTATCACCAGCTGCAAACATTGGTTATCTGACACAGGAAGTATTTGATTTACCACTTGATCAGACACCAGAGCAATATTTTTATCAAGAGACATTTGAAGAGCGTGCTAAAGTGCGCAACTTGATGAAGAATTTAGGGTTTACACTGACACATTGGACATCTCCCATAGGCAAAATGAGTATGGGAGAACGCGTAAAGTGTAAGCTGATGGCTTATATTTTAGAGGATAAAAATGTTCTTATTTTAGATGAGCCGACAAACCATCTTGATCTACCTTCTCGTGAGCAGTTAGAGCATACTCTTACTCAATATAATGGAACATTGCTTGTCGTTTCACATGATCGATACTTTCTAGAAAAAGTCACGAACAGTGTTTGGGAGCTTCACGGTCAGCACATCAAGAAAAAGTGGACAGAAGTCACACCGAATAAAGTGGATGATACAGCGGCTCTCCGTTTAAAGCTTGAAACGGAAAGACAAGAGATTTTAGGCAAACTGAGCTTTCTAACAGTAAAAGATAAGGACTACACCATGCTTGATCAGAAGTTTAATGAGCTGACGAAGCGCATCAATGAACTTCGATAGCTGAAGCGTTTAAGTTAACCTTTTTCAGGGGAAAATATGGAGAGAAGGCATTTCTTAAATGGGGGTTAACATGTTGAAAAAGGTAGTATTTCTCTTTTTATTGTTAAGCATTTGTAGCTTAAGTGCTTGTGCTGAACGAAATAAGAATGCACAAGAACATGAGATTGAAACAAGTACATCTGTAGCACTGTCTAATAATGATCAAATTGATACGGTTCAAGCAACTGAAGCTCTTCAACAAATAAAGGAGCAGATACATTTCAATGTTCCAATAAAAATGCCAACAACGTTACCTATTGCAGAGGGTACATTTTTATCAGCTACAGCAAGAACACAGGGCGACCAGGTTGAAGTTATTTTTTATGAGAGCAAAGAGAATATGCCAATTAACGATATTCGATTAAAGAAATCAGCGACTGTTATTGGAAGATTGCTGGTCAAGAAATATAAAAGTGTGGAAGGTGCAAGCACACAGATAGCATTTGATAATTTTAATCAAAATGGCGGGCAAGAGGTTGATCTTGGTTACAATATAAAAGGTTATCAAGATGCAGGCGCTGGTTCATTATGGACTGGTTGGAACGAAGGGCGATGGGCAATTGCCACTCATACACGAACTGATAATCCTGATGCAGGTGTCAAACTTGCTAAGCAGGCAGTAGCGTATTTAGAAAACCACATGCTGCCTATTCCAAGGCAATATGGCATGGCTCAGCTAGATGTCTATCAATCAGGTAATTTAATTGTGTGGCAGGATGAAAAGCTTGTTTACACACTGGATTCAATCAAAGATCCTTTAAAAGCACTAGCAATTGCTACAGCCTTTTATCAATAATAGAAATCCTAGAGTAATGCTGCTCTAGGATTTTTTGTATTATTTTACTTTATACTATTCAGCATTTTTTGGTATTCGCTGAATCTTTGCTGCCATTCATCCATTGGGAAATATTGATGGTCAACGCCATTTAGTAGATCTTTTAACATATCAAGACAAATATGCCATCCTGCTAAATCCTTCGGTGTATGCTCTGTCAGATTTTGAAGTGTCTCCACTAATACCAATAAAGAACCCTTTTCAGTAGAAAATAATTCAAATCTCACCGTATCTGTTCCCCAACCAAATCCTAATACTTCTTTCTCAACATAATCTGTGATGGTTATTTCCTCAAAATTACCTGTTCCATCATTCATATTAAAATGTATTTTCCCGTTCTTACGTAGCTCAATGATTTCTAAATTACTCATCCATTTTTGTAGGTTTTCATTGTTAGTCATAGCGGCCCAAACGGCATCTATTGAATATAGTAATGGCCGTTTGAATGTAGCAATATGGTAATTTGATTGTTTTTCAATAGTAGCTAGCACAGACATCCTCCTAATGATAAATTGCTTGAAAAAGTCTAGTGATGCCTAGTTCAATTTCATGCTTTTGTAAATGACCATAGCCAATAATCAATCTGTTATTATATTTTCCCTTTTTAATTGTATGATCCTCTACTGGGTAAACCTTTACACCAAATTGTTCTATTTTCACTAATAAGTTTCGGGTAAAATCAATCTTCTCAAATTCTGCAACTAAGTGCATACCTGTAGAATAGCCAAATATTTTTATGTTATGTGAAAAAGTGGATTGTAAACATTGAATCAGAAAATCACGTTGGCTTTTATAGAACTTCTTCATTTTTGTGATATGTCTTTCCATATAGCCCTCCTGTATAAAGCGAGAAAGGATAAGCTGGTCTAAGGAAGGTGTATGTAAGTCCGTAAACCATTTTAATTGACGGCATTTTTCAGTAAGCTGTGTTGGAAGGATAATGTATCCTATTCTTAATGCGGGAGAGAGAATTTTACTAAAAGAACCGATGTAGAGAACTAGCTCTGGATCTAGGCCCTGTAAAGAGCTAACAGGTGGCCCTTCGTAGCGAAACTCACTATCATAATCATCTTCTATTAAAAAGCAATGATTCTTTCTAGCATACTCAATTAATTGAATTCTACGCTGAATAGGTAAGGTACTTCCTAAAGGAAATTGATGAGAGGGAGTTAGAAAGACAAGTTTAGGATCTATATTATCTGGTAATAGGCTTGTTTTCATCCCGAAATCATCTACTGGTACCGGATAAATGGTAGCACCAGAAGCTTTAAAGATAGTTTGAATATCATTCGTTATAGGATCTTCCATAATAGCAATATCATTAGATGACAGCAATAATCTCGACACAAGCATCATTGCCTGTGTCGCACCAGATGTAATAATAATTTGCTCTGGATGACATTCAACGCCCCTTGTCCTTAATAAGTAGTGGGCAAGAGTACGCCTTAATTCTATGCGCCCCTCTGGAACCCCGTATCCTAATATGGAGGACTCACTATCGTGCCATAGCTGGTTACTTATCCTCGCCCAAGTTTTACGAGGAAACAAGTCGAGTGCTGGAATACCCGAGCGTAAGTTTACAACCTCTTTCCCTACTATTGGATCTCCTGCTTTATTTGTAATAAGAGGTTTGGTCTGTTGTGGTAACAATGTGCCTTCTGCAACAAATGTACCAGCTCCTCTTCGTGCAATTAAAAATCCTTCGGCAAGTAACTGATCATAAGCTTCTAATATGACATTTCTTGATACTTTTAATTCTACTGAAAGCTCTCGTGTTGATACTAATTTTTCTCCTGCCTGAAGTTGTCCACTTAAAATTTTTTCCCGTATTTGCTGATAGATTTGACGATTTAAAGGAATATCTAATGCTCGATCTATAGGTATCCATAACATTTTACATACCTCCGATTTGAAAGTGGTACCTTTAAAATCACTTTAAAGTGGTTCTACAGTTACCAATTTTATCATGATAAAGTACTTACCAATACCGAAGAGGGGGAATAAATATGAAGAAAACAGAAGAATTAGTGATTCAGGCCTTAAAAGCCGCGGCACGAGACGAGCGCTTGAAATATGCGGTGCAGCAATCAACAGAGCTCTACCCATTATTATGGAAAGCAGCAAAAAGGTATGTAACAGGAGAAAAAAGAGAGGATGCCATCGCTGCTGCACGTAATTATCTTAATGACAATTATAATATCTCCATTGAATATATTGGGGAAAATACAACCAATTTAAGGGATTGTCAAAGAGCAAAGGATGAGCTTTTACAAGTAATTGAGGAAATGGGGATTTTATCTTTGAAGCAAACAGTATCTTTCGATTTATCTCATATAGGTCTTTCTATTAATGCTGAGATAGCTTATAAGCATCTTGAAGAGCTTACACAAAAAGCTCAGCAGTATGGAATAACTTTGATGATAAGTATGGAAGAATCCTCTAAGACTAATGATATTATCACTCTTTACAAAAAAATAGCAACGGAGTATACAAATGTTGGAATTACATTGCAAGTGCATCTTTATCGTACAAAGTTAGATTTACAAGAACTTATGCAATATCCAGGGAAAATAAGACTTGTTAAAGGGGCTTTTCAAGAGTCTGTCGATATAGCCATGATCAGATCAGAAGAACTGAACAAGCATTATCTTGATTATGTTGATCAGTTAGTAAATGCGAATCATCCGTTATCAATCGCTACACATGATGAAATGCTTATTCAAGAGATAGAGCGACGTCAATATCTTGATAACTCAAATGTTGAAGTTGAGATGCTTTATGGTGTACGCCCTACATTACTCAATGAATTAAGAAGGAAAGATTATCGTTGTAGAGTATATTTAACGTATGGAAATGAGTGGTACTTATATCTTTGCCACCGAATTGCTGAAAACCCTGAAAACCTATATTTAGCAGTAACCGATATTATTAATGAATCCATGGAACGAGTAGTATAGAAAAATGAATAGGTGGATCTGGAGTAGTGGGAAAGTTATTGTGGCGATGAGTATCGTTGGTAGTTCAGTTGTTGCGGGCAAATTGGTTGTTCAAAGTTTTCCAATTTTCTTAGCTAATGAACTAAGATTTCTTGTGGCTGCAATTATTTTGATTCCTTTGTGGATAAAGATAGAGGGATTTTCAACATTAAACAGAAAAGAGTTAGTAGCGATTTTTTTACAAGCGTTATTAGGAGTGTTTTTATTTAATCTATTAATGCTCCATGGTCTTTCAAAAACGACTGCTATGGAAGCTGGTATTATTACTGGTACTCTGCCAGTCTGCACGGCATTCCTATCCTATTTTATTTTGAAGGAGAAATTAACGAGGAATGTGGGTATTAGCATACTCCTTGCCGTAGTGGGAGCTATCTTTATGAACATTGCTAACTATTCTGCTACTAACCATTATTCAACTTCATTATTAGGCAATCTATTCATTATAGGGGCAGTATTCTGCGAATCTTTATTTATCATCATTGGTAAGTTAATTTCTTATCGTATGAGTGCTCTTACAGTCTCAACTATGGTTAGCTTATTTGGCGTCATATTATTTTTCCCATTTGCTGTAGCTGAAAGCAGATATTTTGAATTTAAAGAAATATCAGTTGCAGAGTGGGGATTAGTATTGTATTTCGGCATTGTTGTAACCGTCATAGCGTTTCTTTTGATGCAACAGGGTCTTGCAGTAATTTCAGCATCTTGGCAGGTGTACTTACTAGCTTATTGCCAATTAGTAGTATGATTTTATCTTCTATTCTATTGGATGAAAAAATAACTAATCTTCAGGTCTGTGGTTTTTTCTTAATTATAGCTGCCATCTATTTACTGTCAAAGCAGAAAGGGATACAGAACTAGTGATTTATAAAAAGTTAATTATCGGATAATATTGTGAAAAAAGGAGAGGTGAAGATGACACATCAACAAGCATTGGAACATTATATCCAAGCAACAAATACCCATGATTTTAATCAAGTAAAGGCTATTTTGCATCCACAAGCAATTTATTGGTTCTCTGATAAAACATGCACAACAACAGAGGAGATTGAGGCTTATTTCAAGCATGCATGGAATGTCATTAAAGAAGAGGTTTATTCAGCTACTGATGTAAAATGGTTAACCGTTGATGAAACGACGGCTACCTGTCTTTATACATATCACTATGAAGGCTATCATAACGAAAAGTTTGTATCAGGTAGCGGTAGAGCAACTAATATTTTTACATTAGTTAAGGATCAATGGAAGGTAATTCATGAGCATTTGAGTAGTGGTCATTAAATTATTTTCAATGTAACTTGAACAAGCAACAATATAATAATCAATGTTAGTAGTGTTTTGGCTATTTTTAATGGAATGTATGGGAGCACTATAAGACCTAATTGGGAGCCTATAATGGAGCCAATTGCCATAGCAATTGCATAGTGCCATTGAATAAAGCCAGTGTGATAAAACACAATAAATGCTCCTGTACAGCTCCCGAAGAGGAGTACTCGAGTGAGCTGTACAGCCTTTATGTAAGTATGATGAGTACGTAGATAGTGTAAGATGCTAAATGTCGAAGAGCCAGGGCCGAAACCACCATCATACATAGCGATGAAAAATGGTTGCCAAAAATGAGGTGCTTGATGTTCTAGCGAATCAGAAACTTCCGTCCACGCCTTATTTTTTAAAGTTACGACTAAAGCCAAAAGAAGTAGTACACAGGCCATATAGTTCATAGTTTGCTCAGACAGCGAAACCGCTAAAAGTGAGCCGCAAATCCCCCCAACAATAGCAAGAGCTATATATTTGATGATAGATGTGAGATGTAGCTCCTTCTGATAGAGTAGATAAAAAATACTGGATAAAGACGAAATGCCTGTCGAAAATTTGTTTGTGGCAATACTTGTTTGAATAGGGATACCGACAAGCATCATGGCAGGAAGTGTAATTAGTCCACCACCTCCCGCAAGTGTACCAATAAAAGCAGCTACCATTCCGATACATATGAGTGTTAAAGAAATGTTTGTATAGAAAAGTCCAACTAAGCTAAGTAGTACAAATAATAACAGCATGATCATTTTATTCATAAGCTTCTCCCTTTCTTTTATTAGCTTTAGGGTAAATGGTGTTAATGTATAAATCTAATATATAATTTTTAGTGATTTATAAATTTAATTTATATTAATGGAGGCTGACAGAATGAGGTTGCTTCAATCGGAGGAAGAGCTGAAGAACTTAATTGCATCTGATGACTGGATGATGAGCATTTTATCCACAGTAGAAAACTTGCAACTACCAGATTGGTGGATATGCGCAGGAATTATTCGCTCAAAGGTATGGGATTACCTTCACAATAAGGAGGAAAGAACACCAATTGCTGATATTGATGTGATATATTTTGATAAAGAAAATTTAGCAGAAGAAGTAGAGAAGCAGTATGAGCAAGAACTGAGAAAGTTATCTCCAAACGAGCCTTGGTCCGTGAAAAATCAAGCACGAATGCATGTCCTAAATGGTAGTAAACCATATCAGTCTGCTGTTGATGGAATCTCTCATTTCCCAGAAATCCCAACGGCAATTGGAGTAAAATTATCAGATGGGGTACTAGAGATTGCAGCACCGTACGGTATTCATCTTTTAGGAGCAGGCATAGTAGAGCCAACATCGTTTTACCTAGAAAATAAGTATGCCTATGCGATTTATCGTCAAAGAATACAGCAAAAACAATGGCATTTATGTTGGCCAGAATTGAAAATTCATCTTCAATAAAAAAAGAAAGAGGGGGAACAATTGCAACAAGATAAAACCTATGTCATTAAACACTATATAAAATCTTTAGATTGGATAGATAATTTACGAGGGTTATCTGAGGCACAATGGCGTATGCCCATTGAACCTGGGAAATGGTCGGTTGCAGAGGTAATTGGGCATCTTCCTCCATGGGACAAGTTTGTGCAAAATTACCGAATTCCTTTTCTCTTTACAGATGAGCGTCTGCCGAAAGGGCCAGATGTAGCACATTTGAATACGATGGCAGCTAAGAAAAGCCGTGAACAAACAATGGAGGAAACATTGAATGATTTTATTTCCACAAGGCGTCAATTATTGCAGGATATTCAGCAATGGACAGATGAGCAATGGCAACAGTCATTTAAAATTGGGCAGTCAGAAATGACTATAATCGACTATTTTGTAGGATTAATCAATCATGATTTACATCATTTTTCACAGATTCAGAATGTTATACATGTATAGGAGTTAGCATATGGATATCAAGTATTTAATTGATTACTTTGCACATGCTTCTGTAAAATTTACAGATGTTTTTACTAAAAAAATGGAGCCAGGTGAAGTAGATGCTGGTAGAACAACAGCTCCAGAAAAGTGTGGTTTAGTAGTGCCACTTGCAGGGAGTGCGATCTTTAGCTTTAATGGAACCCCCTATATGATGGAGCCAGGAATGATTGCCCATGCTGGCCCCCAGATGCCGATAGAAGTGAGAGCGACTGGCCATAAAGGTTGGGAGTATGCAGTTGTTCATTACAGCCTACCTACAGAAGAAATAAATCTATATCCACTAGCCGAGCAACATTTTCTAATCAATACAGGCTTTAACACACAAATTATTAGCCATGTTCAGCAATTAGTAGAAAGCTATTCCTTTCCTGGTAATATGGCTGTATTCAAGTCTAAGACATTATTTATGAATTTGTTGGAAGATATCCTTGTAGCGGCAAAAATGCAGGTTTTAGATAGTGCCAGCGAATTAATGGAACAGGCATTACAGTATATACATGAAAATTATGCACAGCAAATCTCAGTATCAAATATCTCGATGGAATTGGGCATTGAGCGTCGTCGTTTTGCTTATTTATTTGAGCAGCATACAGGTATGAATCCAAGTACATATATAACAGAATACCGTATACGACGTGCGAAAGACTTACTAGAATATGGTGGAATACCTGTAGCTGAAATTGCGGAATGTGTTGGATATGTAGATTGTTTTTATTTTAGCAGAGTATTTAAAAAGTGTACGGGTTTATCTCCCTCAGCCTATCGCAAGTTAAAAATAGAGGAAGCCAGATATGTATAATTGACTGTTTCTTATAAAAAAGAAGCAGTTTTTTTATTGCTTAAATCGGCAAAAATCCATGTCATTTTCGAAATCGTCCATTCACAATCTTTTTTCACTTTGTTAGGATAGTATCCGTAAATGATAATGAGTATCAATTATATATTGACTTATATATGAAAACGATTATCATTATCAATATGAGCTCGTTAGGGGAGAATATCTATGAATAAATATTTTAAAATGTGTGCACCAGCACTATTAGCATTATCACTGGCTGCATGTGGAACAGACAAAGCTGAGGAAGCAACATCAACAGCTAATACAGCAGAGACAAGTGCAACAGAATCACAGACAGAGCAAGCTAAATCAACGCAGACCATCACGTACTTAGGCGAGCAATATGAGCTACCAGCCGAAGTAAAGAACATTGTCGCTGCCAGTCTTGAATCAATGGAAGATGCGGCAATGCTTGGTATTAAGCCAGTAGGTGTTCTAGAAGTAGGTGGAAAAGTTCCTGCCTATCTAGCAACAAATTTTGAAGGAGCTACACTTGTAGGAAATAAAATGGAGCCAAATGCAGAAGCCATTCTTAATCTGGATCCTGATGTAATTGTGGGTACTTCGAAATTCCCTGAAGAAACGGCTGAAAAGCTCAACAAAATTCAAACAATGATTCCATACTCACATATTTCAACAAATTGGAAAGAAAATTTAACATTGCTTGCACAATTAGCTGGGAAGGAAGAGGATGCAAAGAAAATCATCTCTGACTATGAAGCCAAAGTTGCTGATGCCCAAGTAAAATCCAAGGAGCAATTAGCAGATAAGCAAGTATTAATCATCCGTGTTCGTGGTGGAGTGATGTACATCTATCCAGCAGGCGTTTATTTAAACCCTGTTCTATATGAAGATTTAGGAGCACCTGTACCAGAAGTTGTTACAACAGCTAAGGCGCAAGCGGAACTATCACTTGAAACATTAGCACAAGTAAATCCAGATGTGATTTTCCTGCAATTCGAGGATTCCGAGAATAAGGATACGCCAAAAGCTTTAGAGGAGCTACAAAAGAATCCAATTTTCACTAGCTTAAAGGCAACACAAAATAATCAAGTTTTCGTCAACACAATTGAGCCATTAGCACAAGGTGGTACTGCTTGGTCTAAGGTGAAATTCTTAGATGCTGCGGCTGAAAAATTATTTAAATAGTATAAACAGGCTGGTAGTAGATTTGGTGGTATCACCGGGCTATTACCAGCCTTTTGTAAGATGTGGCATTTTTCATTGCAGGCAGTTGTTAAGGGTATACACTTAAGTGATTGATATTGTGTACCGCAAAATGGATAAAGAAAAAGGTGTGAAAGTTGAAAAAAACAAACATAGTGTCGTTTTCAATATTAGCGATATCTCCTTTCCTTATTGCCCTTGTGGCACTTATTTCTGTTATGTATGGGACAAAAGATATTAGTGCCATTACAGTATGGCAGTCGATGACAGCATTTGATCCATCGGATGTCGATCATCAAATTATAAGAACAGGCCGTATTCCAAGAGTTGCCGCGGTATTACTAGTTGGAGCATTTTTAGCAGTTGCCGGTGCAGTCATGCAGGGGATTACACGAAACTATTTAGCCTCGCCTTCATTAATGGGTGTCAATGATGGCTCTGCATTTGTCATTACATTAGCCATTGTTTTTTTTCCAGGGCTACCAAACTATCAAATGATTTTATTATCGATGCTTGGTTCTGCATTGGGAGCTGGTATTGTCTTTGGTTTTGGCTCGTTAATCCGCAATGGCTTATCTCCAGTAAGGCTAGCCATAATTGGAACGGTCATTGGCACATTTTTAAGTAGTATTGCTACTGCTATTGCGATGTATTTCCAAGTATCACAAACAGTAAGTGCTTGGTATAACACAAAGGTACATATGGTAAATATGGATATGCTGATTCTTTCTATTCCATTTGGTTTAACTGGGTTGATCTTGGCTTTATTATCGGCAAAAGCGATTACCATTACTTCATTAGGTGAAGATATTGCCATGGGGCTAGGACAGAAAACAAAAGCAGTACGTATTATTAGCATGCTAGCTGTCGTATGTTTGACAGGGACAGCGGTTGCCCTTGTAGGGAAAATCGCCTTTGTAGGGTTAGTCATACCACATATTACACGCTTCCTTGTTGGTGTTGATTATCGCTATATAATTCCTTGTGCAGCTGTCATTGGAGCCTTTTTCTTAGCGCTTTGTGATGTCCTGAGCCGCGTTGTCAATTATCCATTTGAAACGCCAATTGGTGTCTTAACCGCATTGGTCGGTGTACCATTCTTCTTATATTTAGTTCGTAAGCACGGAGGTGAAAAACGTGCGTAAAAAAACCTCAAGTGTATTCTTTTTAACCATGCTGATGCTTGTTTTAATGATTTTAGTTGCGAGCTATTTACATATTACAAATGGTGTTTTTGATATGTCTGTAATGGATGTTATCAAAACATTGCTGCGGATCGAGTCAAATTCAAAGTTTGATCTTGTTATATTTGAATTCCGTTTACCTCGGATTGTCATTGCTGGACTTGTCGGTATTGGCTTAGGTATGGCAGGAGTTGTATTACAGGGGATTACACGCAATGGACTAGCAGATCCAGGAATATTAGGGATTAATGCTGGAGCTGGTGCAGCAGTCGTACTATTCATGTACTTCTTTCAAGTAAAGCTAGTGAGTGCAGATATGAACAGCTGGATGTCAATTTTAATGATGCCACTATTCGGTTTTATCGGTGGAACAATTGCAGCTATCCTGATTTTTTCATTTGCTTTAAAAAATGGTCATCTGGATATGCAGCGATTAATCTTAACTGGTATAGCTATTAATAGTGGATTTGGAGCTTTGTCCTTGTTCCTATCCTTAAAAATGAGTGCACAAGATTTTGAATCAGCGGCTATTTGGATGGCAGGTTCAATTTATAATGCGAATTGGATCTTTGCGCTTACGATGCTACCTTGGCTTTTGATTTTAGGAATATATGTGCATAGAAAATCATATTTACTCGATTATTTTCAGCTTGAAGAGGATAGCATCACAAGTTTAGGAATAGCTGTTGAAAAGGAGAAAATGAAGCTGTTACTAGCCAGTGTAGGTCTTGTCAGTGCTTGTGTGTCCGTATCAGGGAGTATTGGATTCATAGGTTTAATGGCCCCACACATTGCCAAGCAGCTTGTTGGTATTCAGCACCGTTATGTTATGCCAGTGAGTGCTTTAATTGGTGCAGGTCTGTTAATCCTCGCTGATTTTATTGGTAAAACCGTTTTTGCACCATCGGAACTGGCTGTAGGTATTGTTGTTTCAATTATTGGGATTCCGTATTTCTTGTATTTACTGGTGAAATCTAAGGCATAGGAGGAAATGGCGTGCAAACTGCATTTAGAATGGAAAATTTGGCTTCAGGTTATGAGCAGGTACGTGTCTTTGAAGGGTTAAATTTAACGATAGAAGAGGGCAAAGTGACTACAATCATCGGTCCAAATGGTTGTGGTAAATCTACACTCCTTAAAACAATAGGACGTATTTTAAAAAAACAACAAGGTACGGTATATTTGCAGGAGCAAAATATGCAAAATTTATCGACCAAAGATATTGCCAAGAAACTAGCAATATTATCTCAAACACCGATAGCTCCTGGTCAATTGAAAGTGGAGGAGTTAATTGCGTATGGTCGCTATCCACATCGCAACAATGTCAATCGTTTAACGAATAAGGATGAGGAAATGATTGAATGGGCTTTAACAGTTACTAATACGATGGAATATCGAAATAGGGAGCTTGCCCAGCTTTCAGGAGGTCAGCGTCAGCGTGTTTGGCTAGCTATGGCCTTAGCACAAGAAACAAATATCTTGCTATTGGATGAACCTACTACTTATTTAGATATGGCGCATCAGCTAGAGGTATTGGACATTGTTAAAAGTTTAAATGAGCACCACAGCTGTACAGTAGTGATGGTTCTACATGATATTAACCACGCGGCCAGATATTCAGATCATCTTATTGCAATGCGTAAGGGTACTATTATGCAAACTGGCACGCCACAGGAAATTTTAAGTGCTGAGGTAATGCGTAAAGTATTTAATATTGATGCACGCATTATGGAAGATCCTGTAACCAACACACCTGTATGTTATGGCTATGAAATTTTGAAGGAGGATATCTAATGAATACAACTAAAGTAGACTACATTACACAACATATGACTTCAAAATTGACAAATTATTTGTACACGATTAATATCTATGTGCCAGAGGAGGAAGCGCCACAAGATGGCTTTCCAGTTTTGTATGTACTTGATGGCTCATCCTATTTTAACCTTGTAAAGGAAGCGGTGCGTCTACAAAGTCGTAATGCACCAAAAACAGGTATCCTTCCAGCTATTGTTATTGGAATTGGTCATGGCGACGATATGCGTGAAAGAAGATTTTATGATTTTACAGCACCTGCGGAGTCTTATATTTATCCAGCAAGATTTAAAGGAAAAGGTCATGAGAAGCTTGGAGGAGCAGTGGATTTTAGTCGCTTTATAGAAGAAGAGCTAAAGCCGACGATTGAGGCACAATATCCAGTAAATCAAGCACAGCAAGCTTTATTTGGTCATTCCCTAGGAGGTTACTTTGCACTGTGGCAACTATTTCACCACCAATCCAGCTTCCAGCGCTATCTAGCTATTAGCCCCTCCATTTGGTGGAATGAGCATGAATTAGTGCAGTGTGCTTCAGTATTTCTGAACGAGCATCAAGATATGAACGAAACTTTGTTTTTGAGCGCTGGTGAACTTGAAACCTTTATGGTGGATGATGCGCGCCAAATGGCGACAGTATTAGAAAAAATAATGAATGTTGAATTTTATGAGGCTTTAAACGAAAATCATGCTTCGATCGTACCAACTGTTATGAGTAGAGCCATACGTTTTATGCATAAATCACATTAATAGTAGACCGCATTGTCTTTTGATAATGCGGTTTCTTTTTTATTTATTAATAAAATTAACGAATGATACGCATAATAAAGGAAATTTGGTCATCTGTCTGGGATAAATGGAGGCGCTGTATGCAAAATAAAATTTTAAGAAACCCAGTATTTCTTATTTCAAGTGGAGCAATTTTTCTTTTGGTCATTATCGGAGCAACGATACCAGAAAAATTTAAGAACGTAGCAAACAGCGTATTTCATATGACAACGGATTATTTTGGCTGGTTTTATTTAATGTCAGTCTTTATTATCGTTATTTTTTTATTTGGCTTGGCAATTAGCAAATATGGTACCATTCGCCTTGGATCGGAAGATGGTCGCCCTGAGTTTAGTTTTCTAACTTGGATTTCCATGCTCTTTTCAGCTGGACTTGGTGTCGGTTTGGTCTTCTGGGGAGTAGCTGAGCCAATGAGTCATTATTTTTCACCACCCTTCAGTGACACAAAACCGCTATCAACGGATGCAGCCCGACTGGCGATGGGATATTCATTCTTTCATTGGGGATTAAGCCAGTGGTCTGTTTATGCCATATTGGGCCTTGTTATGGCCTTTGTACAATTCAATAAAAAAAGAAATATGCTCATCTCCACTGCTTTAGAGCCTGTCACTGGAACAAATCGAGTCGTTAAAGGAACGATCGATATTCTTGCAGTAATTGCTACCGTCATGGGGGTAGCAACGTCTATAGGGCTAGGCGTATTACAAACAAATGGAGGTTTGACATTTGTCTTTGGTTTGCCAGATACATTTATCTTGCAAGTGGCCATTATTCTTATCATGTTTATTGGCTATATGTTATCAGCCACAACAGGTCTACAAAAAGGGATGAAGATTCTGAGTAATGTCAATATGACTTTAGCAATCGTCTTACTCTTATTTGTTTTTATTACAGGCCCAACAATCTTTATACTTGAAACCTTTACATTAGCTATTGGTGATTATATTTCAAATTTTATTCAATATAGTTTAAGGATGCAGCCATATGTTGGTGGAACTTGGGTGAAGGATTGGACAATCTTTTACTGGGCATGGGCGATTGCTTGGTCACCATTTGTAGGCTCCTTTATAGCTCGTGTATCCAAAGGCAGGACTATACGAGAATTTATTATAGGTGTATTAATTATTCCGCCCCTCATTGCCTGCTTTTGGATCGCGACCTTTGGAGGAACTGCGATGTGGTTTGATTTACATCAAGATGCACAAATCGCTCAATCTGTTCATAATGATGTAACGGTTGCTCTTTTCCAGCTTTTTGAACACTTACCACTTTCAATGATTGCATCCACAATTGGAATACTTTTAATCATAATATTTTTAATTACCTCTGCTGATTCCGCCACCTTTATTATGGCAAGTATGACGACAAAAGGATCTTTAAATCCCACCATTTTATCAAAGTTTGTATGGGGTGTTTTGATGGCAGCTATTTCAGGTGTTTTATTGTATACAGGAGGTCTTGAAGCATTACAAACGGCCTCGTTAATTGCTGCATTACCCTTTACAGTGGTGTTACTTTTATTAATGATTTCTTATATTAAGATGATGAAGGAAGAGATTATTCCTCTTAAGAAAAAGGATATCCAACGTTTGAAAATAGCGAGAAAGCATATTGAAAAGGAAGCAAAAGTGAAAGACAAACATACTAAGTAGTAGGCCGTATTCGAAATAATACGGTTTCTTTTTGTTTTAATATGCACTATTATGAATAAAAAACGATAAGAGGTGGTTTAGGATGGAAATTGTTTTAGCACAGAGCAAGGATGCCCCAGTTATACATCAGGTGATGCTACAGGCGTTTCAAGAATATGAAAAAGCTACTCCACCATCCAGTGCACTAAGTGAAACGGTGGATTCTATTGAGCAGGCAATGCAGCAAAGTGAACAAGCGTTTATTGGCTATATCGAAAAACAGCCAGTTGCCATGGTAAGGTTTACCCTCAGTACAAAGGGAATTTATTTTTTTAGACTTTCAGTTATCCCAGAAAGACAGGGACAAGGTTTAGCTAAAACACTAATTTCTTGGCTTGAACAATATACACTATCGAAGGGGATTACAATTAGTCAGTGCAAAGTACGTATGAGTGTTCCACGTAATATTGAGTTATATCGTTCTTTAGGTTATGTTGTAACGAAAGAGGAAATGGTGAAGAATCGTAATGGTAACTCTCTAGTAATAGCAACAATGGAAAAGAGACTTTCCAATGAGGAGGAGTTTAATTGAGAAAAAAGGTCGCCTGCTTGCATGCTCATTATTCCAATATACAATACATTGAGCAGGCTTTTCAAAGCGCTGAAGACATAGAGATACTCCATTTTGTAGACCCTGGCGTGATACAGCACGTGTCTAAAGGTAGTGATGGTTTAGCACGTAAAGTTAAGGAGCAAATTGAATGGATGATTAGCTGTGATGTGGATGCCATTTTAATAACGTGTACAAATTATATTGCTTTATTAGAGGATGAAACTTTGTTCGATCCCTCGATCCCTATCATAAAGATAGATGAGCCCTATTTTGAAAGTATATGTAAGCAACAGCCTCAATTTATTCTTTTTACAAATCCTGCAACTGTCGAAGGAACGATGGCAAGACTTCACCAATATGCTAAGCATCAAGGAGTATCAGTAGATGTAGAGGGAAAAATTATTGAGCATACATTTAATCTCATTATGCAGGGGAAAAAGGAAGCCTATGATGATGCTATTTTAAGGGCTTTACATAATTTGTCAGCTGAAGAAAAATCCATATCAGTTGCCCAGCTATCGATGGTGGATGCAGCACAACGATTTGAAGATCACACGGCGATTACAATTCTCCATCCATTAAAGTCATTAGTTGATATTGTAAAGAGTACGATAAAATGATAGTTTCATAATTTACAGAATTATCTGTAACAATCTGGTTAAAACAAACGTTTCATAAGAAAGGGGGATGTTATGAAACGAGTTGTATTTGGATGTATATTGCTATTATTTTTAGTGGGTTGTACAGACAAAGTAAATGTTACAATGCCAGAGGATCTACCTGATTTTGTGAAAGAAAGTGATATTGAATCAGTTGATTGGAATCAAAAGGCAGTGGAATTTGGTGATAGAGGCATTATTGGTAATGCTGATAAGTCGGGTGTCATTGGTGCGAATATGCCTAGTCTAAGCACACAAAAATGGATGTGGCATCTATGGGGAATAGATGAAGTACGAGATACAGAATTAACAGTTATTGGATACCATAGAGACTCTAAAGTCATACAACCGATTTTAGCGAATGGTTGGAGCATAGGACTCGGAGGACCTGTTAATGGAGCAGATGCTCATACACCTTCTCATGTGAAAGTTCCTAAGCCTGGTGAATGGGCTATTCTACTGTATACAAATGAAAAATACTTTGATACGTTGATATACGATATCCAGGAATAATAGTAAACCCTTATTTTGTAAGTATTTATACTTATAAAATAAGGGTTTTTGATGTTTGTATATGTATTGGGAAAGGAGGTGTATGGTGTGCGCATGTAAGCTTGCATTGTGTATTGCTTTCATATTTCTGAAATGCACAAGATGCTGAAGACGCCATTCAAAAATTTAAATGCGAAGAGCTATTGAACATAGATAATTACAGTGCATGGTTGTAGCAAGAAAAATATTAAATTGGTAATATAAAAAATAAAATGGAGGTCAGCAGTATGAAAGATTTACGTTATCCCATTGGACAATTCCAATTTCCCAAAGAAATGAATTCACAGCAAGTACTAGAGTGGATTAATGAAATTCGTTTGTTACCAAAACAACTTGCAGAGGCATTAAGTGGTGCAAGCGAGCAAGACTTAGTAAAATCTTACCGTGAAAATGGCTGGACTGTGACACAGCTAGTCCATCATATTGCTGATAGTCATATGAATAGCTATATTCGTTTTAAGCTAGCGTTAACAGAGGATGTACCAACCATTAAGCCATACGATGAGGCAGAATGGGCACAGCTACCAGATTCTGAAATGCCAGTAGCAATTTCTTTTAATTTAATTGAAAGTTTACATGAACGTTGGATTTATTTACTGTCAAGCTTATCGGATGAACAATTACAAAGAGCCTTTAATCATCCTGATTCAGGCCTAACGACTCTTGAGCATGCAATTGGCCTTTATGCATGGCATGGTAAGCATCATTTGGCACATATTCAGAATGCTTTGGTTAAATAAATATGGATGTTTTATGAAAAAACAAGTGATTTCTGCTAATGAGGAAATCACTTGTTTTCATTTTTTATTTAAGTTTATTTTATACGATAGTAATACCAGCACTTGCGTTACCAGCAAGTGTAGCAGCAACTCCTGTAGTAGTCATAGAGAATACCATTAGTAAACGATCACCAGTACTTACAGGTACTGAAACGTTTGCATTACCACTTGCAATCGTACCTACTGCCAATGCTATTAGTGGTAAAGGTGGTAATAAATCAACAAATGCTGCAGTAGGGCTGAATACATTGCTTCCTTGAACTGCGCGGTAAATCTGTGCTCTGACAGTTGCTGTTCCAGTTAGAGTTAAAGCAGCAGTTGCTGAGATTGTAGCAGAAATAGATGTAATAGTACCTGGACGTGGAACCGTAAATGCTTCTGTAGCAGCAGAAGTTGTTAAATCAATATTAACGCCAGCAAGAGTAATCCCTGGAACTGCTGTACCAAAACCTACAAGACTTACAGTTGCAATTAAACCAGTAGCAGCAGCTACTAATGCAACAGGAGTTATTCCTGATGAGAATGGGATAATAGAACCAGTAGCTACTGGTGGAGTAATACATGCAGCGTCAATTGCAACAAAAGGTCCCAGTGCAGTACACTCCCCGTTACCATGACCGTTACCTGAACAGCCACACATTGAGTTATTCAAACACATTTTTACACCCCCTTTCTTCATTATTCTATTCATTTCAGATTAGGGGTTAAGGGCAATTATCTATTTCACCTATAAATTCAATGATTTCTTAATGACTGCTTTTATTTGACACATAAAGACATCCACTATGTATGTTTTGACATAGTGGATGTTTAAGATAATGTTAACTCCATCTTTTAAAGAAATCGAAAAATGAGTTTTTTCCCTTTTTATGTTCTTCCTCAATCGGCTTGTTTACAGATTCAAGTTGCATGATCTCTTCTTCAAAGGACGGATGAACCTCATAGGTTGCATCAGCATGATACACTTCAACATATTCTTCTGTTTCCAATGAAGGAGAATGATCTATAGCTGAAGGTTCTGCTACTGTTTCTGCAATGATTTGCTTGAGAGGTTCACTAGCTATTGCTTCAATGTCTTGACTAACAGGTTCGCTAGGTTGCTCCAAGAGAACTTGTTCTATCGATTCATTCGTTACAATGGGATTCTCAAGATTGTTATGTTCATTCTCAATTTTCACAGCCTCCATAGGATTATTGAATGTTTCAGTTTTAGTGCTATCTGATTCATTAACTATAGAAGATTGTAAAGTATCATTCTCAATGTTTTCTTCTCTTGAAGCAGGCTGTACGGCAGATGGATCATATACACTTACTGGAACTTCCTTTGCATCCATGGCATTTTTAAAATGGAAGGTGGATTCAACTGTCGTGTTTCTGTATAAACCATTGTATATTTGGCTGGGGTGCGTATTGATTGATTGGAAATATTGCTGATTAAAATGCCGTTCTTCAGGTTTAGTTTCCGGTAGACCATTCTGAGGAGAGGGACCCCCGATATTTACATTTGGTTGGTGGTTTTTGGCTTTACCTGCCACACTTTGTAGTAGTCTATAAGAAGGTTGTGCTGATGTAATTGTAGTTTGATCTACTGTCTGTGTCATTCTAGGTTGTCTAGGTAAAAGATTCGAATAAGTTTGTGCAGGCATGTCAATGGAGGGAGGTACGGTTTTTGTTTCATTTCCTTTAATTGGCAATATCTTATTTAAAATTGATAAAATCTCTTGGTTCATTCCTTCAATGGTTTGATTCAAAGACTCAAGCTGTGTTGAAAGAACCTTGATTTGATCGTCGTATCCTTTTATATATGAATTTTGTTTAGTATCCAATGTCTCTGTAATCCCTTCTAAATGGGCCATCTGTGTTTTTAGTCCATCAAACTCCTGCTTCATATAAAGGAAATCTTCAATTGACTTCCCCATTTTTAACGAGGTTAATGATTCTCTATAAGATTCAATTTTTTCCTTTAAATTTTCAATTTCTTGAGTGGTATACAATTTTGACTCTTCCATTGTAGTTCACCCCTTTCAGTCCATTATTAGTTTATTAAAAATATTGACTTTCTGTTACAAATATAACGGTTCTTTCAACATTTTGATTCGTATCGTTAATGAGGGAGGAGTATGAAAACAAATCTTGATTGATTTTAATAAATATCCAATGTAACTATTTGTTAGCCCATGCACTTATAGCTGAAAAACATATGCTACAAACGAAAGATAAAAATTTTATGGAGGTGTCAAAAGGATGCAAGAGCATATGCCATCCCAGGCGCAGGAACTAATCTGTATAAATGTTGATAAGGTATACGACTGGATTGTAAAAGAAATGTCGTTTGATATTTCACCTACTGGACCAATTACATTCCCAGGTGTTACAGCAACTACTGACTTAACAGGTGCTATTGTTACTTGTCGAGTAATTCCAGCAACTACAAATCCAATTGTGATTCTGAACCGTGAGAATCGCCAATTCTCTATTGATGGATCAACTGTTTGTCTGCAACATCTAAATGTTCAAAAGAACTTCATTCTAACAATTGTCGTTACTTTACCTAATGGTACTGTTTTCACAAGCAATAATATTCCAGTTTCTCGCTGTGAGCAAGTGACATTATGTGCACCTAAGGGAACAGACGTTGAAATTTTATACACAGATTTAGATTGCTTCGTTTGTACAACTGGAACACTTAGTGTTGGAACAGGTGCTGCAGCAGGTACAATCACGTTCTCTGCGTTGACAATTACTGTTGCTGTTTGTCAAAGTATTCAATCTACATTCCCAGTTACTGTGGAATTTTTAGCAACTTTCTGCGAACCAAGAGCAGACTTACCATTCTCATGTCCAACTGCGGTTCGTCCACAACAATGCCCAGTTATTTTCCCAACTGTTGGTTAATTGTGATAACAAAAAGAAGAAAGTCATACTATGAAGAGAGGGTAATCCTCTCTTTTTTTAATGGAAATAACAAGGAGGTTTAAAGTGGCAGATCGTATTGAAGACAAGATACAGGCACTAAAAGAACAAACAAATGCCTATGTTCATGATATTAAAAGGTTGGTTGAGGAATTAGCAATTCCGAATAGGATTAACCTCATTAGTTATTTTACAACTGCACTTAATATTTCTTATGATCCTGAGCAAGAGAGTTTATGTTTAGGCTCCTATCATATTCGTAATATTGGTAGTGCAGCCGTCACGAACCCATCTTTGTGTATAACAATACCCAAGGAGTCACCGTTTTATTTTTCAGGGAGATATGTTCATGAAAATTTCACTCCGAATTTTAAAACTCAGGGGCAGAGTCAGTGGGAGCGTTTTAATGACAAATCAAGCAAAGAGGAGTATTGGCTGAGACCAGTTGGTAAATCAACAATCGAACCGAATGAAACCATTTCATTTACCAATTTTCAAATAAAATGGTCCCATAATTTATCATATTCAGGCACGATTATGGGTTTTACATATTGCGATCAGCTCACAGAAGGTGTTGTTGTTTTAAATCCAATTAATCTAAATGGAATGGGCCAAACACAGGAGGAAGACAATGGGTGACAACGAAAAACAAGAGTTTGGTAGTGTAATTCAACAATTAGTAAAGGAACAGCTAAGTCGTCGTAATGAACAAGATAATAGCTTTGCCTTTCTTGAAAAAAGTACATTACAGCTATTAATAGCCTATCTTGTTTCAGACGAAAAGAGTCATGTTGAACAAATAGAGAATTCAAAGTTAGAAGAAAAATGGATGAAGCAGCTGGATGATTTACTAGAGGAAAGTAGAGAGCAGCTTGAAGAGGTGGTCGATTTACTAAAAAGATATTCAGGCTAGGGGGTGTGATGATGGACAATGATATTGTGAAAAACAATGATCCAATACAGCTCCAACAAATGATTATTTTTTTAAGGGCCGAGTTAGCCAAGTACAAAAATGAAGTAAAAAGACTTAGAGATAGTGATTATTATGCTTTGGTTCTTCGACTTGAACGAGAAAATGTTCAATTAACAAGGCATAAAAAAGAACTTTCGATGGAACTCCTAAAGTTGAAAAGAGACTTTGATAAAGAATTGCAAGCTTACGATGAAGAAATTCAGAAGAGAGAAGCGCAAAGAAAAAAGCAAATTGCATCCATTGAGGCATTATTAAAGGAATTGGCAGAATTGCGGGCTGAAAAAAAGTCATTGATGGACAAATTTCAAGCATCAAAGGAGGCTTCGATCGATTCAAATGAAAGGTCTATTGTGGAAGGCATAGATAAAAAGTTAAGTGACTATACAACCATAGCAAGTAAACAAATGGAGAATATTTTAGAGACACTAGAAAAATACCATAGAGAGAAAGTAGAATCAGACAACCTTCATCGACATTTACTAAGTGAGTTAGAGACGAAAAATCTAGATATTGAGAGATTATCCAATGAAATCGTTGCATTAAAGAAACAATCTAAGGATGGTAGCACATCAATGAAACAAGGAGTTAATATTGACGAACAAATAGATTTTAGATTACGCATGCTCGATGAATTAGATGAGAAATTGAATGAACTAGCGTTAGAAATCAATAGTGAGCAGCTTTAGCTATAAAATTTCATCATGACTGTTTCAAAGATATGCCTTTGAAACAGTCATTTTTTGATTTGCATAAAAAGCTTATAAGAAGGTTCAACCGCTCACAAAGAAGAGGAAGGCGCTCCAAAGCAGGTTAACCCCGCTCACAAAGTAGAAGACACCACTCTAAAACAGGTCAGACCCGCTCATGAGGAACTCATCATGACCCCCATTCCAATATTATTTTGTTTCTCTATGCAGGGTTACACGCTTCAGACGAGGGGAGTACTTTTTAAGCTCCAATCTTTCGGGATTATTGCGTTTATTTTTAGTAGTAATATAGTTTTTATCACCTGTTTCAGTACAGGCTAGTGTTACTTGTACACGCATTGAAGGACCTCCTTTTAAATAGTAATTATTACGATTTAAACAATATATTTCTCACTGGATATTGTCAAGTTTAATTTCACTAGTAATAAAAAGCTTTGCATTTTCCAAAGTAATATGATTTAATTACAAATTGTAAATAGTAATGATTACGATTTGAGGAGTTGTAAGAATGACAAAGAAAATTCCTGTTACAGTATTGAGTGGATATTTAGGTTCTGGTAAGACAACAATGATGAATCATGTATTGCAAAACAAAAAGGATTTACGTGTCGCTGTTATTGTGAATGATATGAGTGAAATTAATATTGATGCGGAGCTTATCGCAAATGGTAGCGGTATATCACGTACAGAAGAGAAATTTGTGGAGCTATCGAATGGTTGTATTTGCTGTACATTACGAGAGGATCTATTGCAGGAGGTGGAACGTCTTTCGAAGCTAGGCAATATTGATTACATTTTGATTGAATCGACAGGGATTAGTGAGCCGATTCCAGTTGCACAAACATTTAGTTATTTAGACGAGGAGCTTGGCATTGATTTAACGAAGTTTTGTCGATTAGATACAATGGTTACTGTCGTAGATGCCCATCGTTTTTGGCATGATTTTCAGTCTGGGGAAAGCTTATTGGAGAGGAAGGAAGCTGTTGGTGAATTAGATGAGCGTGATGTTGCAGACCTTCTTATTGATCAAATTGAATTTTGTGATGTCCTTATTTTAAATAAGTGCGATTTAGTATCCGCAGAGGAGCTTGAGCGATTAGAACGTATTTTACGTGCATTACAGCCTGAGGCAAAACTTATACGTACAACAAATGGTGTTATTGATCCAGTTGAAATTTTAAATACGGGGCGCTTTGACTTTGAACGTGTCTCTGAATCGGCTGGTTGGTTAAAGGAGTTGGAGCTTGGTCATGAAAACCATACACCAGAGACTGAGGAGTACGGGATCTCTTCTTTTACCTATAAACGCAAAAGACCGTTTCATCCGATGCGCTTTGTTGAGTGGTGTGATCACATGCCAGATTCAATAGTACGAGCGAAGGGTATTATTTGGAGTGCAAGACATCAGGAAGTTGCGCTATTATTATCGCAAGCTGGGTCATCTGCAAAAATTGAACCAGTCTCTTATTGGGTAGCGGCACTTTCTCAAGCCCAGCAGCAGGATGTATTCCAGCAAAGCCCTGAAGTATTGGAAGATTGGGATGAAGAGTTCGGAGATCGAATGACACAACTTGTGATTATTGGCATTGATCTAGATCGAGAAGACATCACTAAACAGTTGGACAACTGTCTGTTAACAAATGAAGAGTTTCAGAACCCTTGGGAACGTCTACAAGATCCCTTTAACTGGGAATGGCAATAAAGAAGAAAAGAAGATTTCGGCTAAGACTCCGAAATCTTCTTTTGAAATACACGATTATAATTAGTAGCATCTCGTAATGCTTTTTCTTCTATAGGTATTCGGACAGAAAGCATTGTAATATTGAGTAATGTAAAACAAAATGCTGTAAAGTAAGCCTGAAACATGAGTGGTAGCAAAAGGATTTCTAAACAAACTACCGCATAATTGGGGTGGCGCATATATTCATATGGCCCTTTACGAACAACTTGTGCGTCAGGTAAAATGAGGATTTTTGTATTCCAAAAAGTGCCTAAAGAGCGAATACACCAGATCCGCAAAGCCTGCACTGCTAAAAATAATATAAAAAATAACGGAAATAAGGGCGAGATACCATTGTTGTTTGTGACGATTTCCACTATTAAAAACAGAAAAAAACTAATATGCATGGCTACCATATATGGGTAGTGTGAAGCACCTACTTCATAGGCTCCTTGTGAAAGCATCCATTTCTCATTGCGCTTGGCAATGACAACTTCTGTCAATCTTTGTAGAACGACAAGGATAAAAATAAAATAGAAGATCATGTTACTCCCTCCAGTTTAATAATACAGCTTCTGCACAAAAACCAGGGCCAAGAGCTACGAGCAAGCCTGTATCCTCCACTTGTCCTTCATTTAACATAAACTGCTCTAATACGTATAGCACTGTCGGTGATGACATATTACCATGTCGTCTCAATATTTCCCGAGAAATGTCGGTTTTTTTGGGAGATAGATAAAGTGTATCTTCGTAAGCTTTTAATACCTTTTTTCCTCCCGGATGCGCAATAAAATGAGTCAATTGTTCGCTGTACAGTCTTTGTTCCATTAAAAATTGCTCAATGAAAGGTCCGAGCCAATTGGTAATAATAGAAGGAATACTTTTTTGGAAAATGACATGAAGCCCGTTGTTCTTCACATCCCAACCCATTACATTTTCCGAATCTGGCATCCATTTAGAACCTGTAGCTAGAATATTAGGGGTTGGCCTTTTTGTTGCGATAGCTGCTTCATCCCCACCAACAAGTATGCATGCTGCACCATCGGCAAAAAGAGAAGCACCAATTAAATTACTTTTAGAAAAATCATTTGGCTGAAAAGTGAGGCTACATAACTCGACACAAACGACAAGTACCTTTGCATGTGGATGGGCTTTACAAAAATCATAGGCTCTGCTTATACCAGCGGCTCCTCCTGCACAACCAAGACCCCATAGAGGAATGCGTTTAAGTCGATCTGAAAAGGGAAGCTTGTTCATAACACGTGCGTCAATGCTAGGTGTTGAAATTCCTGTACTGCTAACAAAAATGATGGCATCGATGTCCTCAGTAGGAATAGGTGAGGATAAAAAAGCTGTATTAGCTAAACATGCTTGAATGACACTTACACTGTAGTGTGTAGCTAACTCAATATATAAATTATTACGTTCTTCAAAGGAGTGATTCGTACGATGCCATTCAGCTGGCACACAAAAATGGCGTGTGTCGATGCCACCATTTTCAAAAACCTTTAAGTAGCGCTCTAGTTTTGGAATTTTTGCATAAAAAAGCTCTTTCGTTAGTTCCTCTGCGTTATCTTGCTGTAATGTGTAAGGTGGTTGATATGTGCTAATTGAAATGATTTTAGGCAATCCAACATCTCCTCGCATTTAATGGTTTTGTTCATTGTATGCGTGGATGATTGGAATAAATGCTTATAATATTGTAATTGACAATTTCTGAAAATTTAGCTATATTGATAACAACTAAATGGAAAGTAGGTGATGTGACATGATGAATAGATCTGTAATTAGCGAACTGCAATTCGGTTTGTTCAATTTCACACGCCTAAAATATACAAAGTGACGCCGTGCCATAACTCGGGGTATTTGTGTATCTTTTAAACGTGCCTGTGAAACCTTGTAACTGCCGAATTGCAGCTACAAGGTTTTTTATTGTAGTTCCAAAAGGTGAATTGCGATAGGGCCTCTTGCGGATGACAACTATTTTCGCTGAGGCATCATACGTTTAGGAGGAAAATAAATTGAATTTAACAACATTAGGTTTTACAACATATTTTGAAGAGCAAATGATAGAAATGAAAAAACAGGCTAAATTAAAAAATTGTGTGCCTGCAAGGGTTACTTTAGAGCATAAGCATTCTTATCGGGTGTTAGCTGAAGAGGGAGAATGGCTTGCGACAATTGCTGGTCATTATGCGTATACATCTTTAGCGAGGGAGGACTATCCAGCAGTTGGTGATTGGGTGCTAGTGGAGAAAATGCCCGGAGAGGAACGAGCAATTATTCATCAGCTATTCCAACGAAAATCCGTATTTTCACGTAAAGTTGCAGGAACGGAAATTCAAGAACAGATTGTCGCATCAAATGTCGATATTGTGTTACTTGTTATGAGCTTGAACGAAGATTTTAATATTCGACGTTTGGAGAGATATTTAGTGGCTGCTTGGGATTCAGGGGCAAAGCCCATTATTGTCCTGACAAAAGCTGATTTATGCGAGGATGTTTCGAGCTTAGTACAAGAAGTGGAGTCTGTAGCCTTTGGTGTGGATATCTTTGTAACGAGTGCTCTATCGGGAGAAGGTCTAAAGGAAATTCAGACGTTATTCACAGAGGGGGTCACGGGGGCACTATTGGGGTCTTCTGGAGCAGGGAAATCCACATTAACAAATGCTTTATGTGGTGAGATACTAATGAAGGTAGCGGGTATACGTGAGGATGATGCCAAGGGACGACATACAACAACCCATCGAGAGCTAGTAGTATTGCCTGCTGGTGGCTGTCTAATTGATACGCCAGGAATGCGTGAGCTTCAACTGTGGGATCAAGGGGATAGTTTAGCTTCTAGCTTTCAAGATATTGAGGAACTAGCAACAGCTTGTCGTTATCGTGATTGTACACATCAAAAAGAGCCTTATTGTGCTGTCCAGCAAGCTATTGTAGATGGGGACTTGGACCAATATCGTCTACAAAGCTATTTTAAGCTGCAAAGAGAATTGGCTTATATGGAGCGCAAAACAAATACGCAAGCAAAACTTGAGGAGCAACGCAAGTGGAAGCAAATAGCCAAGGGAATGAAAAAGGGGAAGAAATAATCAATAGGAGCACAGCCATGACAATTAAAAACATCAATCATTTATTGTTTTCAGTTTCTAATTTAGAGGAATCCATCACTTTTTATGAAAGAGTATTTGATGCCAAGTTGCTAGTAAAGGGGAACAGCACAGCCTATTTTGATGTAAATGGGCTGTGGCTAGCTCTGAATGTAGAAAAGGATATACCCCGTAATGACATCCATCATTCCTATACACACATTGCCTTCACAATCGCTGAGGATGACTTTGATAAGGTGTATGACAGATTGGTTCAGCTAAAGGTCAATATTTTAGCAGGTCGGCAAAGAGATGAAAAGGATAAAAAATCGATTTACTTTACAGATCCTGATGGTCATAAATTTGAATTTCATACAGGAACTTTGCAAGATCGTTTGGATTATTATAAGCAAGAAAAGCAGCATATGGTGTTTTTTGATAACTAATTAAGGAGAGATTTTATGAATAAAGCGTTTATTTTTGATATGGACGGAACATTATTTCAAACCAATCTTATTTTAGAGCCTGCGCTCGACGCAACATTTGATGTGCTGCGGACAAACGGCTTGTGGCAGGGAGAAACACCTATAGAAAAATATAGAGAAATAATGGGGGTTCCTTTACCTGTTGTGTGGGAAACATTATGTCCTATGCATGCTTTAGAGATACGAGAAGAGAGCAATGTATTATTCCATGTAAAGCTGATTGAGCAAATACGTGGACATAAAGGTGCTTTGTATCCAAACGCTGAACAAACCCTTGCAACATTGTCAGAGAATTATCCGTTATACATAGCGAGTAATGGACAGATTGACTATTTACAAGCAATCGTCGAAACCTATCAGTTGGAGCGTTTTATAAAGGGAATCTATAGCATTCAAGCAATTGCAAGTGGGCATAAATCGGATCTGGTCAAAAGAGTTGTAGATGAAAATACAATTGATTATGGAGCAGTGGTAGGAGATCGTTCTTCGGATATCCAAGCTGCACAGGACAATCAATTACTATCAATAGGTGTTCGCTTTGACTTTGCACAAGACAAGGAGTTAGAAAAAGCAGATATAGTAATTGATGATTTAACTGATTTGCTAAAGGTTACATTCGATTAACTCGAGAAAATGAATCAAAAAAAAGACGCTTTTACAACAATCATTGCATTTCCTCACAAGAAGGCGTAAAATAATGCCAATCCTATAGAAAAAGCATTGAGAAGGAAAAGTAAATTGGATTAGCATTTTGTAGAGAGCCTCTGTTGGTGTAAATGAGGTAAATGAACCCTTTTGAAAATGACCTTTGAGCTTCGTACCGAAAGCTTTTTAGCCAGTAGATTACGACGAGATGGGCACTCGTTACAACAGCAGCAGTATCTCTTTTTTGAGTGAAGACGTACTGATAGAGGCAAATAGTGTAAGCTATTTGTAAATATAGGTGGTAACACGGGTATACTCGTCCTAATCAGATTTGATTAGGGCGATTTTTTTTTACCATTTTTTCTGTGAGGGGAGCAATTTAGAATGACGATTGTTATTGGAGGCGCTTGGCCGTATGCAAATGGCTCTTTGCATTTAGGGCATGTTGCCGCATTATTACCAGGTGATATTTTGGCTAGATATTACCGACAAAAAGGTGAGCAGGTTTTATATGTATCAGGCAGTGATTGTAATGGTACACCCATTTCTATACGTGCCGCACAAGAGAATACAACGACAGAAGCTATAGCTAATCACTATCATGAGGAGTTTACTAGATGCTTTCATGATTTAGGATTTACCTATGATTTGTACACAAGAACGGATGCGGAGCACCACCATGAATCCGTTAAGGCCCTTTTCTTACAGCTACTGGCTAATAATTTCTTATACAAGAAGAAAATTGAACAGGCTTACTGTGAGACGGATAAACAATTTCTACCAGATCGATTTGTCGAGGGGCTCTGTCCAAATTGTGGAGCGAAAGCAAGGGGAGATCAATGTGATAACTGCTCAGAAATTTTAGACCCATTGGATTTAATTGATAAGCGCTGCAAAATTTGTGGGAACGAACCTGTTATTCGGGAAACTGAGCACTTTTATTTTACCTTTAGTCAATTTCAAGGAAGGTTGGAGTCTTATTTAGCACAAGCGAAAGCCGAGAAACGTTGGCGTGACAATGCTTTAGGGTTAACGGAGCGATACTTGGCAGAGGGAGTTCCTGACCGAGCGGTAACAAGAGATTTACCGAATGGCATAGATGTTCCAGTGCCAGGTTTTGAAGGGAAAAAAATATATGTATGGATTGAAGCTGTAGCAGGGTACTTAACAGCAAGCTTGGAATGGGCAAAAGAGCATCAAATAGCTATTGAAGATTTATGGAATGAAGAGACCATTTCATACTATGTACATGGGAAGGATAATATTCCATTCCATACAGTTATTTGGCCAGCCATTTTAATGGGAATTGGATCCAAGGCATTACCTACCCATATCGTATCTAATGAGTATTTAACATTAGAAAAACGCAAATTATCTACTAGTCAGAATTGGGCTGTATGGGTTCCTTATATTTTAAGCCGTTATGATGCGGACTCTATTCGTTACTTCTTAACGATGAATGCGCCAGAAAATCGTGATACTGATTTTTCATGGCGGGAATTTATTTATAGCCATAATGGCGAACTACTCGGAGCCTATGGCAATTTTGTAAACCGTACATTGAAGTTTATTGAGAAATCATTTGCTTGTCAGGTGCCACAAGCGGAGGTGGATAGCGACATTCGAAAACAAACCGTACAATTGTTTAATGAAGCGGGTGTTCTTATCGAAGGTGGTCATTTCAAACAGGCGTTAGAATCGATTTTTGAGTATATTCGCGGTGCTAATCGTTATTTTGATGAACAACAGCCATGGCTGCAGGTAAAAGAAAACGTAGAGGCAGGTAATCGTACATTAGCAACTTGCGTCTATATCATTGCGAATTTAGGACAGCTGCTGCATCCTTTCTTACCGTTTTCAGCAAAGAAAGTAAGAAATATGTTAGGTATAAATGAAATGATGTGGCATGAGCAAGTAGATCTCCCTAAAGTCATTCGAGAGGTGACACCATTATTTGAACGTCTTGATATCGAACGAATCGATGAGGAATATCAAAAACTAGTTAGGGATAGTCACTAGGATTGAAAAAGCAGTATGGCACAAGTGCCATACTGCTTTGCTATTTTCATTTAATTCATAACAGGTGTTAATTTTGTCACTACAATGCTATTGATCGCATTAATATAGGCTAATGCACTTGCCTTAAGAATATCTGTATCTGCTGCTTTTGCAATATACTTTTCGCCTTCATGCTCAATCGTAATTTTTACTTTACCTAAAGCCTCTTTGCCTCGTGAAACACTATTGATATTATATTCCACTAGTTTTACATCCATATTTGTAATTTCTGCAATGGCTGAATAGAGGGCATCAATTGGACCAGAGCCTACTGCACTAGCTTTAAATACTTCGCCGCCTTTTCGAACCTTAACACTTGCTGAAGGGAAGCTTGTATTGCTGACGACTTGTAGATCATCAAAATCAAAGAATTGCTCACTATAATGTGTAGCATTTTTATTATTGGCATCATGTTTTTCATAATAGCTTTCAACAATAACATATAAATCGTGATCATATACTTCTTTCTTCGCATCGGCTAGCTTTAAGAATCCTTCGAAAATACCTTCAAATTCCTCTGTTGAAAGATTAGTAAAACCTAATTTTTCAAGAGCATTTTTCACTGCATGGCGACCAGAGCGAGCTGTTAGTACTAGCTCCATATCATCAAGACCTACATCCTCAGGATGGACGATTTCATAAGCATCACGCGATTTTAACAAACCATCTTGATGAATACCAGAAGAATGGGCAAATGCATTATCTCCTGTAATGGCTTTATTGACCTGTACATCTAAGCCCATAAAGCTAGAAACAAGACGTGAAGTATTCATAATTTCTTTTGTATTAATACGTGTTTCTGCATTGTAGACGGAGCTACGAGTTTTAAGTGCCATGACAACTTCTTCTAATGCAGCATTACCTGCGCGTTCACCGATACCATTGATTGTACACTCTACCTTATCTGCACCATTTTTAATTGCAGCTAGCGTATTAGCCGTTGCCATGCCAAGATCATTGTGACAATGAACGCTTAAAAGAACGCTATCATCTAAATTTTTCATACGGTCATTTAATTTAAAAATCATTTCTCCAAATTCCTCTGGCTCTGCAAAGCCAACCGTATCAGGAACGTTAATCATCGTTGCGCCAGCTCTCATAACAGCTTCAATTGTTTTCCAAAGATATTCAAAGTCAGAACGAGAGGCATCCTCTGTGGAATATTGAACTTGCGGCAATAATGTTTTAGCGTATTTCACAGCATCCACGCCAATTTGTAAAATTTGATCTTTTGACTTGCTGAATTTTTTCTCCACATGAATATCAGAGGTTCCTAGTACCATGTGAATCATCGGGTTTTGAGCATACTTCACAGCATTATAGACAGCATCAATGTCAGCCTTTACAGCACGTGCTAATGCTGTAATCATAATGTCGTTTGTATTGCCAACCTTTTCAGCTACAGCTTTGACGGCATCAAAATCACCTTGAGAGGAAGCGGGGAATCCAGCCTCAATAATATCGACACCTAATTTTTTCAGCTGCTGAGCGATCTCTACTTTTTCATAAAGATTTAGCTTTGCTCCAGGCACCTGTTCGCCATCACGTAAAGTTGTATCAAACACCCAAATTTTTCTTCCCATTTTCAAACACTCCTTTTTAGTGATTAGTATCTAAAATCTACACTTAGGCCAATAAGTCATTAAAAAAATAAAAAACCCGTCTCTATTTAAAAATAGAGACGAGTTTATGCTCGCGGTACCACTCTAATTGACCTTCTCTTTATAGAAAAAGTCCCCTTATCGACAGCTATCACTGTCTATCCTGTTAACGGGGGAAACCGACATCCCTTACTAAAAAGTTCAGGGAGTAGCTCATGGACGAGTTCAAAATGTGTGCCTACCGATTTACACCAACCATCGGCTCTCTACAAGTACACAATCACTTTTACTATTTCCATTCTTGGCCTGCAATGTGTTGTTGAAAGCAATATTACTTGGATATTAACTGCCTGTCAATAATATTCTAAAAATTTATTTAATTCTGTCTTAAGTAATGTCTATTTTATTAAAAATTTGATATTTGGTGAAGTGTAAAATAAAGTGGTGAAGAATGTATTTACTAGGAAAAAATGGTGAGTAGGGTTAGCATACGATAGGTAGAAAAATCATGATATTTTTCTTTGTATGAAGAAACTGCTCGTTTTCTATAAACCTAAAGAAAACGAGCAGTTTTTTATTCTACCTTAAAACGAGAGACTTGCGTGTGAAGTTCTTCTGCCATATTTGAAAGTGTTGCTGCTGAAGCAGCTACTTCTTCGATAGTAGCTAATTGTTCCTCGGAAGCAGAAGCAACATTTTGTAAATTAGATGAGGACATCTGTGCAATAGTTGCAATTTCATCAAAGGAAGCATAGATTTGCTCTGCACTAGAGGACATCTCCTCTGACACTGTCGTTGCTTCTTGGATTTGCATGGATACTTGCTCAATCAGCTCAACAATCTTAGAGAAACCTTCTTCTGCTACCTTCACTACTTGCATACCAATTTGAACCTCTTGAGTTCCAGTATCCATCACCGTTACAGCACGGTTTGTATCCTGCTGTATTTCAGAAATCAAGGTAGCGATTTGCTCAGCGGATTTTTTTGATTGCTCTGCTAGCTTTTTCACTTCATCTGCTACGACTGCAAAGCCGCGTCCATGATCGCCTGCACGAGCCGCTTCAATGGCAGCATTAAGTGCTAATAAGTTTGTTTGTTCTGCAATATCAGTAATAATGCCAATGATATTACCAATTTCAATGGAATGCCCGTCTAGATTTTTAACAACACTTGCTGACTCTAAAACAGCCGTGTTGATTGTTGTCATCTGAGAGATAACACGATGTAAAGAATCATTCCCTTTCTTAGCCTCTGAATTTGTTTCGATTGCCAGTTCAGAAACAGCCGCAGTAGTAGAAGCTAATTGTTGTATACCCTTTGTCATGTTTTTCATTGCTTCTGAGCTTTCGGTTGCGTTTTTCCCTTGAGCCTCTGAGCCACTAGCAACCTCTTGAATAGAAGAAGTGATTTGTTCTGTAGCCTGTATAGTTTGCTCTGCACTAGCTGTTAACTCAGCAGCAGAGCCACTTACTTGTACAGTGTTTTGGCGCACATTCGTAATTAAATCCTTTAAATTTGTAGCCATTTGATTAAACGCAAGCGCTAGATCACCTACTTCATCACGATTCTTTATACGAATTTGTTCAGCTGTTAAGTCACCCTCAGCTATTTTTTTCGCAGCTTTAGCCATACCGTTAATTGGACGAGACATTAGACTACCAACAACCATAGCAATTATCAGACTTATGACAACAGCAAAGACTCCGAGAAGCATCATTTGGAGCTTGATGTCTTGAATTTGATTGGATGTAGCAGCCATTTTACCTTCTACATATTCATTTTGATAATTAGAAAGGTTTTCAACACGTTCATCGAATTGTTTAATAATTAAGCGTCCTTGAGTACTATCCAATTTTTCGTACTTCTCTGTTTCTCCAGCAGCTTTTAACTCAAACATACGATCTGCAAATTCTTGCACATTTTGCTCACTTTTATTAATAGCTTCAAGCATCTTAATTGATTTTTCTGAATCTAAAGTAGCCATTAATTCTTCAGATTTTTGTTTGAATTCCTCGCGTGAGGCTTGATTACTTTGAAAGTTTTGTTTGTCTCCAAGTAGTAAGTAGCCTCGCATGCTGACAATTTCCTGTTTTGCAATCACCCGTAATTCCTGAATACTTATAGATTTAGTAGTTTGTTCCTCCAATAATGTACGATAGGTCTTATTTACAGAATCAAGCTGTTTTATATTTAAGCCGATTGTTGTAACGAGTACCAAAATAACTATAAAAAAACCGAGTAATAATTTCTTGTAGATAGTAAATCGCATAGTTGAAATATCCTTTCTCAGTAATTAGTAGAAATGTTACAAAATAATGAAATATGTATATATATCATTTATATCAGATTATATGAATTTTACAAAGTATTATGAGTATTTCTACAGTAATTAGTAGTTTGAAAATGGGTATAAATTATATATGAAGTAATAAAAAAAGTAGATTTTATCGCTATAATGCTACTAATAATAGGGATAATTAATGGTGCATGTTGAATATTAAGTCAATTTTCATAAATTTTGAAACTTTAATAGTAGTCATAACGTAGATGTAGTAAAGGAAAAGAACAGGGGTGGAGAAAATGTATAGGCCAATTTTAAAGTTACCTAAAACAAGATCAGAAAAGATATGGGACTATATTGGTGGTAGTATATTTATTTTATCCATCTTTTATATTATATTGGCATGGGGCAAGTTGCCTGATGAAATACCTGGTCATTTTAATGGATTAGGTGAGGTGGATCGATGGGGATCAAAAATAGAATTATTCATTCTTCCGTTCATCGGTTTATTTTTATGGATTGTTATGTGGCTGCTAGAAAAAGCACCTCATATGCATAATTATCCGTCACGTTTGGATGAAAGTAATGTAAAAGCATTTTATTTGAATAGCAGAAAAATACTAAATCAAGTAAAAAATATCTGTCTCATTTTATTTGCTTTTATATCGATTCAGATGGTTCGTATTGGTCTTGGTGAGGTAAATTCATTAGGATGGTGGTTCCTACCCATTGTATTGATAGGAGTATTTATCCCAATTATTAAAGGGTTTATAACAAGCTCCAAAATAAAATAGTGAGACTCAAACGCTTAGGTTACCCTTAAGCGTTTTATTTTTGTGAAAAAATTTTTATAGTGTGTCACAAATGGCTGTTGATTTCAGTTATATAGGCGAAGAAGGGAAGATATAAAAGATTTCTCCAAGTAACTCGATGACATTCAATAATATTTTTAAGATTTTTTATCTAGTGTCACAAACTTCTAATAATTTCAGTTATATAGATTGGAGAGGGGGGACAACATTGACTACACGAGAACCATCAAAAGAGCGAGCTGATATAGATATTCAATCAATCGTGGAGCAAGTTCAATCAGGGGATACGCATGACTATGCAGAAATCATTCGTTGTTTTCAAAAGCAAATTTATATTTATTGTTACTATATGCTAGGAACCAAAGAGGAGGCGGAGGATGCTTCGCAAGATATTTTTATTAAAGGACTAGAGAATATTCATAAATTTTCTTATACGGTTTCCTTATCGGCGTGGCTTTATAAAATCGCTCACCACCATTGTATTGATGTCATAAAAGCAAAAAATAGGGGCTATAAATTTTGGCTAAGTGTGAAGCGAGAACAGGTGAAACAGACGCAAGCACCGATACCTGAATATGATGAGATGGTGCATAGGCTATTGGAAAACTTACATGTAGATGAAAAAAGGATTTTACTGCTTCGTTCTATTGAAGAATATAGCTTTGAAGAAATTTCTGAAATTATGGATATGAAACCAGCTACAATAAGAAAAAAATATGAACGATTACGCAAAAAATTAATAAAGGAAAATAAGTTAGGAGGTGGATTTTATGAGCATTCATTCAAAGCAGAAGGATAAAGAAATGGCACGAATAGAGCTGCTAATTCGAGAAACACCTGTAGAAATTGATTTGGTTGATCGTGTAATTAGTAAATATGAACGTAACGAGCAGCCACAAGTAGTAAAGCACCAGAAGAAATGGCACTATAAAGTTGCTTTTGCAACAGCCATGCTAGTTAGCTTACTATTTATTACATCATTTATTTCACCAACAATGGCTGCAACGCTTAAACAAGTGCCTGTACTATCCTCAATTTTCCGTCTCGCTGGTGATTTGGGGTTGCAGATGGCTGATGAAAAAGGACTTTCTACAAAACCACAGGTAAGTGTGACACAGGAGGGGTTTACATTAAGTGTATCGGAAGTAGCGTATGACGGTACACGTGTTTCAATTGCTATTGAACGCCCCTATAAAGAAGATCAGAAAGAAGCTTTAATGGATTGTATCAGTAATTATAATTTGTTTATAAATGATGAGCCTATTAATTCTTTTGCTCCGAGTGAGTCCAATTCTATTAGTGGTTTTATGTACCCTGGTAAAGATAATGCTTCTGTCATTATTGAATTTTCAGATCTGAGAAATCAGGGAGGGAAGCCTTTCCCAGAGCAATTTGATTTAACCATTCAAGCTTTTGTCAAAGGTATAGAAAACCCCATTGAAATTGATATTCCTGTGAAAAATAAAGTGAAAGACTATGTAGCTTTAGCACCAAATATAAGTCGACAATATGACAATATTCATTTGACTCTTGAAAAGGTCAAGCTAACACCAGTTACAACAAGTATCACAACACGGATGGTTTTAACTGATAATTCAACGTTCACTGATAATTTAACACTACTAACAATGGGGATAGTTATTATTGATGAGCATGGTCGTGAAATTGAATTAATTGGAGGAAACGGTTGGAACGCTACCAATGGAAACATTCATCTTGATGATCTTCGGTACACTCCTTTTGAATCTGTTCCAAAAACAATAACCTTAAAACCCTATATCCATCTTTTCAAGGAAAACGAAAAAGGTATGTTTCAATTGGATAAAAACGGTTATCCGAAAATTCAATATATACCTGAACTAGAGATCACTATACCAGTTCAACCATAAAAATAATTGAGAAAGTGTAGTAAAAGCTCACTTTCTCAATTTTTATTTTTCTATATTTATATAAAGTAGATGGATATTCAGTTATACTAGCAAAACAAGGCTTTTGAATAATCTATAGTATATGGAGTATATATAAAGAATAAGTTTTCAATCCTAAGAAATAAAGGGGAATAGAAGATGGCAGTAACGTTAGTAAGGCATGATGTGAAGTATGCTGAGGCTATGCATGCGTTGTCTTCTATGCCACAGGTTCGAGATGCCCTAGGCTTACCTGCTGGCAAGGTAGAAGACACAATTCATTTTATTAAGCGTGAACGTATAGATGAAGAAGAAGGTAAGACCGTCCCTCGTGTGATTTTAGATGAGGAGGGGCAAGTCATTGGTGTGACATCATTAATGTTTATCGATCGTCATAAAAAGAGCTGTCATATCGGCTCTTGGCTTGGCTATCAATTTTGGGGGAAGGGCTATAATCTTGAAGCAAAAACGGCTATTTTAGATATTGCGTTTTTTGAGCTGGGATTATCACGTGTTTTTGCAGGAGCCCGAAAGGTTAATATCCGTTCACAAAAAGCACAAGAAAAGCTACCTTTTGTTCGATTAGGGGTGGAAAAAGATTATCCTGAGGAGCATTCGTGGTTAGAAGTGAAGGAAAAGCAACCATGTGTGTTAAATGTTTTTGAACGAGAAGATTATGTCCGTTATCGAACATCCCTAGAAAAGGTAGAAGGAAACCGAGAAGCCTTTTTACCTCAGCTTTTATTAGCTGATGAGAGTGAAGTGGCAGTTCGGAAATATTTAGATAAGGGTACATTATATAAAATTAATTGTGGAGAACTGTTGGTGGGAGTGGCATTAGTCATTCCTCAAACTAATACTACAATTGAATTGAAGAATATTGCTATTGTACCAAAGTATCAAGGGAAGGGAATAGGCAAAGAGATATTGCGACAGCTCACTGAAGAATGTCAAAAGGATGGTTATCAAACGGTATTAGTTGGAACGGCGAACTCAAGTATTGATAATATCGCTTTTTATCAAAAAGCAGGCTTTCGCATGGAGGCTATTGAAAAGGACTTCTTCAGTCATTACCCAGAACCAATTTATGAAAATGGTATTCGTGCATTGGATATGATTTTCTTTTCAAAGCAATTATAAGCAAACTTCTAAAAAAAATACCCGTTCAACAAATGTTGAGCGGGTATTTTTATTTACCGAGCAGTAGAGCCATTAATTTTTCCTTAGAATGAAGGAAATCGTCCAAGGTGTATTGATCTAATACTTTCAAATAGGCTTGCAAAGCTTCATACAGTACACCCTTTAATTGACATTCTGGAGCTATTTTACATAGGTTATTTTCTTTGTCGAAACATTCTACAAGATGAAAATCCTCTTCTGTATGACGAACAATTTCACCGATGGTAATGGTTTTTGGATCGATAGCAAGGCGAATTCCACCGCCACGTCCACGGATTGTTTCAATGTAACCTAATAACCCGAGCTGGTGTGTCACCTTCATTAAATGGTTTTTCGATATATTATAAGCATCTGAGATCTCTTGAATAGTCGATAATTGACCATCTTCCTTTGCGCCTAAATAAATAAGTGTGCGCAAAGAGTAGTCTGTGTATAAAGTTAAGCGCATCTAAACACCCTACTTTCTATAATTCAAAATAATTATAGCATTTTTACATTGAAGTATAATATCTACAACCTATTTTTAAAGATGTATTTAAAATACATTAATTATGTCTATTTTGTTAAAGATGTATTTTATATATTGCTTTAAGAGAATGAAAGCGTTATATTGTAATCACGAAAGGATGGTAAGCGATATGTTAAAACAAGAAACAATTCAAATTATTAAAGCGACAGTACCTGTATTAGAAGTTCATGGTGTTGAAATCACAAAGACGTTTTACAAAAATATGTTTCAAGCTCATCCAGAATTACTAAATATTTTTAATCACACGAACCAAGAACAAGGCCGTCAGCAAACAGCATTAGCAAATACTGTTTACGCTGCAGCAGTTCATATTGAAAACTTAGAAGCAATTTTACCAGCCGTAATGCTTATTGCACATAAACACCGTAGTTTAGGAATTTTACCTGAACATTACCCAATTGTGGGTGAAAACTTATTAAAAGCGATTAAAGAAGTACTTGGTGATGCAGCAACTGATGACATTATTGGTGCATGGGCCGAGGCTTATGGCGTTATCGCAGATATTTTCATTCAAGTAGAAGAAGAGTTATACCAAAAAACTGAGAACAATGGTGGTTGGCGTCTATTTAAACCATTGAAAGTGGCAAAAAAAGTTGTAGAAAGTGACTTAGTAACTTCTATTTATTTTGTAAATGAAGATGGATCACCACTACCAACTTATGAACCAGGTCAATACATCTCTATTCGAGTGAAAGTGCCAGGAGAAGAGTATTTAATGAACCGTCAATATACACTTTCACAAGCGAGTGCAGAAGATGGCTATCGTATTTCGGTGAAACGTGAAAGTGATCATACGCCAAATGGTAAAGTGTCAAATTATATTCATGATCAATTACAAGTTGGAGATTTGGTAGATGTAAGTGCTCCAGCCGGATTATTTGTGTTAGAAGAAACGGCTGCACCAATTACATTTGTAAGTGGAGGTATCGGTGTAACACCTTTAAACAGTATGCTGCAATCTCTAAATGATAATGCAGTGAATGAAGTGAACTTTATCCAATGTGCTCGTAATGAGAAGGTTGTAGCGTTCAGTGATGACATTCAAAAGAAAGTAAACGTCTTACCGAATGCATCCTATACAGCTTTATACTCTGATGAAGACAAGCTTATTACAAAAGAATTGCTGGCTGAAAAAGTTGCTGATAATGCAGATGTATATGTATGTGGCCCTGTAGGCTTTATGGAAGCGGTTATTAAAAATTTACAGGAAATTGGCGTGAAAGATGAAAAAATTCACTATGAATTCTTTGGGCCAGCCATGCAATTAGCTAAATAAAAATAAACTCCCTGCTATGAGTAATAACTCGTAGCAGGGTTTTTTGTTGAAATAATAAGGAAGCAGATAGATGAGGTTAAAGCGATAGGGAGAACATTGTAACTCGCAATTGCAGCATTTTAAAAAAGATAGAAGCTTTATGTTGACAACATACCTATAGGGGTATAATATAAATCTCGTAAGGAAGTTCAATCTATCGTTTGAAAGGGGGCATAACAGAATGGCGTATGGCTCAAACACTGCAAATCGTGTGAAACGTATGGAAGGTCAAATGCGGGGTATTTTACGCATGATGGAAGAAGGTCAAAGTTGTAAAGATGTGATTACACAGCTATCTGCCGTGCGTTCTGCTGTTGACCGGACGATTGGTGTCATTGTAAGTGAAAATTTATTAGATTGTGTATCGACTGCTGAAGGCAATGCTGAAAAAATGAATGCTGCTATCCAAGAGGCGATGGACTTGGTCGTGAAAAGTCGATAACTTGATATACCCATAATCGTATAAAAAGGAGGACTGGTCATATGGAAATATGGATTATTATCGCGCTTGTGGCAGCCTTTTTCGTTTGGCGAATGAAGCCAGCGAAGGGCGTTCGATCAATTTCTACAGCCCAATTAAAAGATATGCTGAATGATAAGGATAAGATATTTATCGATGTACGCACGCCTGCTGAGTATAAAGGTCGGCATATCTCGCAATTTAAAAATGTTCCGCTTGGGTCGAGCTTTAAAAACCTTCCGAAGGATAAAGAGATCATAGTTATTTGTCAGAGTGGTATGCGAAGTAGTCAGGCTTGTAAGCAACTTAAAAAGCAAGGTTTTGAGCGTGTTTCTAATGTTCGTGGTGGAATGAGTGCATACTAGGAGGAGAAAAAAGTGAAAGAAATTACAGCAAAAGAAGTTCAACAAACGATGGAGCAAGGAGGGAAGCTGAATCTTATTGATGTGCGAGAGGTAGATGAAGTAGAGGCTGGCCACATCCCAGGCATTATTCATATCCCGCTAGGTTTATTAGAGTTTCGACTACCTGAATTAAATAAGAGGGAGTCGTATATTATGGTTTGTCGATCAGGTGGACGAAGTGCTCGGGCTACTCAACTATTAGAAAGTAATGGCTTTAATGTAACTAACATGATTGGTGGTATGTTAGCTTGGGAGGGAAAAGTACAGTAATAGGTTAAATCTATATTTTTTTAATTAAAATAATACCCTTATAGGTATATGGAGGTTGTGAAAAGTATGAAGGCGGATTTTCAGCTAGATGCCAAGGGTCTTTCTTGCCCGATGCCGATTGTGAAAACAAAAAAAGCGATGGCTGATTTAGTAGATGGTCAAATTTTAGAAGTAGCTGCGACTGACAAAGGATCTAAAGCTGATATTGCGGCATGGGCTGAAACTGTAGGTCATCAGTATATTGGTACTTTAGAAGATGATGGTGTACTGAAACACTATATTCGTAAATGTACAAACGACCAAATAGAAGAAATGACGTTTGATCAAACAATTGATTTAGAGCAAATCACAAGTCGTAAAGGATTAATTCTAGATGTACGTGAGGAAGCGGAATTCGCTTTTGGGCATATTGCGGGAGCAAAATCGATACCAATGGGCGAACTGGAGACACGACTTTCTGAGCTTGATAAAGAGCAGGAGATATATGTTATTTGTCGTACTGGAAAACGCAGTGACATGGCTGCGCAAAAGCTGGCTTCACGTGGTTTTACGAAAGTATTTAACGTCTTACCAGGTATGACATCCTGGTCAGGTGATTTAACAAAAAACATTTAAATTGGAGGAATTTTATTATGTCGAACAAAGTAGCAATCATTGCAAGTAACGGTGGTTTATTTGATGCGTATAAGGTATTTAATATCGCAACAGCTGCGGCAGCTTCTGAGAAAGAGGTAGCTATCTTCTTTACATTTGAAGGTTTGAATTTAATTCATAAGCAAGGTATGCATGCATTACCAATGCCAGCTGGAGCAGAACACTATGCTGAAGGGTTTACAAAAGCAAATGTGCCAGCTATTCCACAACTAGTGGAAATGGCACAAGAATTAGGTGTGAAATTTATTGCTTGTCAGATGACGATGGATGTTATGGGTTTAACTACTGAAGATTTCATTGAGGGTATTGAAGTGGGAGGAGCCGTAACGTTCCTAGAATTCGCGAAAGACGCAGCACCGTCACTTACATTCTAGTGACCTACCTATAAAAGCGGAGAGGGCACCCCTCTCTGCTATAAAAAACATAAAAACAATACCGATGGGGGTAAAAGAGATGTCAATTCAAAAATGGAGCGCGTCACAAGTAGCTAAAAAGGTTATTCACAATGAAGAGTTGTTTATTTTAGATGTTCGTAATGCGGATGCATTCGAAGATTGGAAAATCGATGGACATCGTTTTGAGTACTTAAATATACCGTATTTTGAACTGTTAGATGGTATTGATAATATTTTACCGAATATCCCAACTGATAAAGATGTATTAGTCGTTTGTGCTAAAGAAGGATCGTCTTTAATGGTTGCTGAAATGTTAGCTGAGGCAGGTATTGAGGTTGCCTATTTAGCTGGAGGTATGAAATCCTGGAGTGAATATTTAGAGCCAATTAAAGTAGGTGATTTAACAGGCGGTGGTGAGCTTTATCAGTTTGTTCGCTTAGGAAAGGGCTGTCTGTCTTATATGGTCCTTTCTGAAGGTGAAGCAGCTATTATTGATGCTGTACGTTTTACAGATGTGTTTATAAATTTTGCAGAACATAAAAATGTCCAAATTAAACATGTTTTTGATACACACTTACATGCTGATCACATTTCAGGTGGGCGCTATATTGCAGAGATGACAGGCGCAACCTATTATTTGCCACCTAAGGACGCTGAAGAAGTTGTGTTCCACTATACACCGTTAGTTGATGGAACGACTGTTCAAATCGGTGCATCAAAAATAGATGTAGGAGCTATCTATTCTCCTGGTCATACGATAGGCTCTACTTCATTTGTTGTTGACAGCAAATATTTATTAACAGGAGATATTTTATTTATCGATTCAATCGGACGTCCTGATTTAGCTGGCCTTGCTGATGACTGGGTTGGAGATTTACGAGACACGCTTTACAAGCGTTATCGAGAATTGTCTGATGAACTTATTGTCTTACCAGCACATTTTATGATTATTGATGAGCTGAATGAAGATGGGACGGTTGCTAGACGACTAGGGGATTTATTTGTACAAAACCATGGATTAAATATTCAAGATGAAGAAGAATTTAGACGTGTGGTAACAGATGAATTACCTCCACAACCAAATGCTTATCAGGAAATTCGTCAGGTGAATATGGGGAAAATCACACCTGCGTTAGATGAGCAAACAGAAATGGAAATTGGACCAAATCGCTGTGCAGTACGATAAAACATGCTAAAGTGCAATGAGTATGCATGTATGCTTATTATATGTAAATTTCGTGAATTGAAGGTGCTCATCCTTCATGAAGATATAAAACAAGAAGAACCGGCAAAATCGCTTACAACCTTTGCCGAGTTGAAGGAGAATATGATGAAATCAAGTTTACAACTAGATGCAAAAGGCCTTTCTTGTCCAATGCCTATTGTGAAGACAAAAAAAGCAATAGATACCCTAAAGTCTGGGGAAGTATTAGAAGTTCAGGTGACAGATAAAGGAGCTTTAGCGGATATTCCTGCTTGGGCAAAAGCAGGAGGTCATATCATTTTAGATCAATCTGAAGAGGCTGGCGTTATTACATTTTTCATTCAGAAAGCATAGGGCTGATTGAGGGTTGTCTATTACAGTAGAACAACCCTTCTTTCCTTTTGTTGAATACAGCCAGAAAGAAGGAAAACTAAATGGATATTGCATGGATCTTAACCATTTTACTTATTGGTTTTCTCGGTTCATTTGTATCAGGGATGTTAGGTATTGGCGGTGCCATCATTAATTTCCCGATGCTACTATATATACCGCCATTACTAGGATTTGCGGCCTTTTCTGCACATGAGGTGTCAGGGATAAGTGCGATTCAGGTACTTTTTGCTGCTCTTTCAGGTGTTTGGGTCTATCGTAAAGGCGGGTATTTAAATAAATCACTCATTATCTATATGGGGAGTGCCATATTAGCGGGAAGCTTTGTGGGTAGCTTCGGTTCAAAATTTTTATCTGAGTCTGGTATTAACATGGTCTATGGAATCCTTGCATTGATTGCATCTGTGATGATGTTCATACCGAAAAAGCAAGTTGATGATAAACCGATGCAGGCTGTTACATTTAATAAACCATTGGCGGTCCTATTAGCTTTCGTTGTTGGTATCGGTTCCGGAATTGTAGGAGCAGCTGGTGGATTTTTATTAGTACCAATCATGCTTGTGGTCTTAGGAATCCCTACTCGTATGACCATTGCGTCAAGCCTTGCTATTACGTTTATCTCCTCAGTAGGAGGAACTATTGGTAAATTAATGACTGGGCAAGTGGAATATTATCCAGCGCTCATCTTGATTGTAGCTAGTCTAATAGCTGCTCCTCTGGGTGCGAGAATAGGGGGCAAGTTAAATACTAAATTCCTACAAATTATTTTAGCGGTTCTTATATTAGCAACAGCTATTAAAATTTGGATGGATATATTATAAGGGGGTATGGTAATGAAAATTGAAGTTTTCTCTGATTTTACATGTCCATTTTGTTATATTGGCAAACGAGAACTGGAACGGGCGATTGACATCGCAGGCTATACAGGATTAGTGGAAATAGAATATAAAGCATTTCAAATAGGCCCAGATATCCCGGAAGTGAATGCACCCTCTTTTTATGAGGCGCTGGCTAAAAAGTATGATGTCACGCTAGATGAAGTGAAAGATATGGTCGAGGGTATAGCTACGAGAGCAACGGAAGTTGGTTTGCATTATGATTTTGCTAAGATGAAAACAGCACATACAGAAAAGGCTCATCGTTTAGCTAAATGGACGCAGCAATTTGGTAAAGCGACAGCTTATACGGAAGCACTAATGGCTGGTTATTTTAAAGATGGTGAAGATTTGAACAAAGATGAGTTTTTATTAAAAGTTATTGCGCAATTAGATTTGGATAGAGAAGTTGCAGCGGGAATATTAGCTTCAACTGATTTTAGTGAAGAGCTAGACAAGGATCGCTATGAAGCACAGCAACTTGGCGTACAAAGTGTACCGTTCTTTGTATTTGAAAATCGTTATGGTATTAAAGGGGCTGAGCCGAATGAAGTGTTTGTGCGAACTTTGCATCAAGCTGCGGAAATAGCTGGGATTCAGCCAACGATAATGATAAATGGTAATGGAGAATCGGCATGTGCTGATGGACAGTGTAAACTATAAAAGACTTTAAAGGTGTCGAGTGCGTAAGTGTACTTGACGCTTTTTTTTCGAATAAATGAATACTGCAAGAGGTATTAAGTCTTGTTTTCTGTGTTATACAACAAAATAAAATGTATAATTTATCCTTTTTTATCATCTGAATGGTTCTATTTTATGGTAGTGTGAGAAAAATCACATCCAATAAATTGTTATGTTGCTAAAATATAAGTGAGAATACAAAGGGGGGTATTATAGATGAAACCTATAGTAGCAGGAGTAGCAGGAACAGTACTGTTAGCAGGCGCCATTTTTGTTGGGACGTTTGTCAGTGACAAAATTACAGTTGATTCGAATGTGAGTGAGAAAGAAGCGACAGTGCAAACACAAATACCAACAACAGCAGCTGCTCAGTCAGTGGTCTATGCTCCGCCAAGTATTGAAGAAGTACCAGATGGTCCAATGAAAGAAGCAATATTAACGGGCTATGAACTTGTTAATAACACACATGTTGCGGCAGATGAATATGTGGGCAACCAATTATCTTGCACAAGCTGTCATGCCGGTGCTGGCTATGACGAGCAAGCCTCATCATTAGTAGGTGTAATGGCAAATTATCCACAGTATATTGGACGCTCAGGTGGTGTAGTTACAATAGAAGAACGGATTAATGGCTGTATGGTTCGGAGTATGAATGGTAAAAAATTCGAAATGAATAGTGATGAACTAGAGGCTATGGTGGCGTATTTCGCTTATATTTCTGAAGGTGTTCCAATTGGAGCAAAACGTGAATGGGCGGGCACAAGTGATATGAAGAATGTGCCGATTCCAAATGTTGCAGATGGTGAGGAGCTTTATGCACAGTCCTGTATAGCCTGTCATGCAGCTGATGGCGCAGGAACTGGTGCTAATACTGGCCCAGCTTTATGGGGAGATAATTCATTTAATGATGGCGCAGGTATGGCACGTATGTCAAAAATGGCTGGCTATATTCAAAATAATATGCCGATAGGTGCAGCGGGAACATTAACAGATCAAGAAGCTGCAGATTTAGCTGCCTTTATTTTATCGCAAGATCGTCCAGAGTGGGCGAACCATGAAAAAGATTGGCCAAAAGGCGGGCGTCCAAATGACATCATGACTAAGGAAAAACGTGAACAAGTTAAAAATGGTACGATTGACTGGGAAAAAGTTTTGTCTACAAATTAACGAAGAAAAGGGATGCTGATAATTGGCATCCCTTTAACTTATTTAAAATTATAAGCAGTTACTATTTTATCTCTGTTCGTTGTGATATCTGTAAAATATTCGTATAAGCAAATCCCTAGGAATGACCCACTTACATTAAAGACGTTAGAAAAACCGCTATTTTGAAGGGCCATAACAGCATTATAGCTACGTTGACCAGATCGGCAATGCACATACACTGCTTGATCCTTCGGAATTTCATCCATTCTTTCCCGAAGTTCACTTAGAGGAATATTGTGTGCATTGATAAGGTGACCGGATTCAAATTCATTTTTTTCACGAACGTCTAAGAAAAAGGCTTGATTTTCAATGAGTTCCCTTACTTCATCAACTTTTACCTGCTTAAAGTGTCCGTGTAATAGATTTTGAGCTACAAGAGCTGCCAAATTAACAATATCACGGGCAGTGCTAAACATTGGAGAATAGGATAACTCTAGCTCCTTTAAATCTTCTAATGTACCGCCCATTGTGATGAGGGTAGCTATAACATCAATCCTCTTATCTGCATTACCTTTACCTATTGCTTGAGCCCCTAGTATTTTACCCGTCGGTGTTTCATAAACGAGCTTAAAGTGAAGTGGATTACTATTTGGCATTAGTCCTACTTTGTCTGGAGCTATCAAATAAACACTTTTTGCTTGAAAGCCATTTGCTAGGGCTGTTTTTTCGTTCAAACCTGTTGTCGCGCATACGAGATCGAAAATTTGTACGCTTGAAGATCCAATGACTCCTTTGTTGTGATGAGGGATGTTATACATATGATTAGCTGCTGCACGTGCTTGTCGTTGAGCGGGACCGGCTAAAGCAAGGCGCGTCTGTTTATGGGTAAGCTGATGGAATACTTCAATCGCATCTCCCACAGCATATATGGAAGGATCAGACGTCACGTAATTTGCATCAACTTGAATACCTCCGAGTTCACCAATTGTTAGCCCGGCCTCTTTGGCTAAGCGGATTTCAGGTCGAACGCCAATTGCTAATACTACTGCTTGGGCTTTCAATTGTTTGCCTGAGTTCAACGTCACATTATTTGGTGTAACCTTTGCAAGACCGTCATTGACAATAATTTGAACCCCTTTATCAGTCATTTCCTTGTGTAAGATCTGAGCCATATCATAATCAAAAGGGGCCATAATTTGTTGGCCGAATTCAACTAGAGATACATTATAGCCTGCTAGCTTCAAATTTTCTGCTACCTCTACACCAATGAAGCCTCCGCCGACCACAGCAATATCCTGTACATTATCTGTTTGTAGATACCAATTTAAACGGTCAATATCAGCCACGTTTCTAATGGTAAAGACGTGCTTAGAATGAATGCCCTCTAAGTCAGGGACGATAGGACTTGCTCCTGGGGATAAAATTAACGTATCGTAACTTTCCTCATAATCTCTATTCGTTTTTAAATCCTTAATGGTGATGGTTTTTTGCTCTCTGTTAATACGTACAACTTCTTGCTGAACACGAGCCTCTATATTGTATTTTGTTTGGAAGCCTTGAGGCGTCATTAAAATTAATTTGTCGCTATTTTCAACAATCCCGCTTAAATGGAAGGGGAGAGAACAATTAGAGAATGAAACATTCGGCCCCTTTTCAAATATAATAATTTCTGCTTTTTCATCTAGACGACGAAGACGAGCCGCTGTGGATGCACCACCTGCAACGCCGCCGACTATTAAAAATTTTTTACTCAATGTAAACACTCCTTTTCATAGTAAATACATAATGGGGTATTTAGAGTCTCTTAAATAAAGGTTTTATTTCTAAAAGTAGGAGAATTATGTAGTTTGAATACTACAAATAAATAATATACCCTAAAGGGTATTATATCAAGGTGCCAAATTAATAAATTTTCTGTGGTGTTCCTCGTTCAAGAAAGTTGATGCACAAATTTGCTATACTAAGGGTAGTAGGAAATGGAAATGGCACAGGGGGTGACACTATTGATCTTTTTGAAATTTTTAACCCAAATCCTCATAGTATCGGGTTTGATTTATATTGTGAGTGGACGATTAATTGGCTCGAATATTAATTTTGTGCGAAGAGTGCTGTCAGTCGTTATTAGTGTGACATTAACCTCTTTTGTGTACTGGTATTCTTATCTACGCCATACAGATTTTTTATCAGAAACGATGATGCAAACAGTAACTGAGGTAAGCACACTGATTTGGATCGGTAGTATGCTACTAATTTCGATGTTGCTTTATTTGGTATTTGAGCTTTTTGACCCTAGTGGCATTACGAATGGAGATCGCCGTCACGGCCAAAAATCTTTACTATTGCGATTGCGTAGCTATTGGCGACAGCAGAAACGCCTGCGTCAGGTATTAAAAATTGCTGTTACAAACGGTGTCGTACAAACGATTAAATATGCGAGGCAACGAGAAAATGAAAAAGAACTTGCAATTGCTTTGCGCGCAACGTTAGAACAATGTGGTGGGATTTTCATCAAATTTGGCCAGGTACTTTCCACACGAAAAGAGCTTTTTTCACCTATTTTTATTGATGAATTAGAAAGGCTTCAACACCGAGTAAGGCCTTTATCAGAGGAGCAAGTGAAACAAATTTTAGAGAGATCTCTTCCGCAATCAATGGACGAAATATTTAGCCAATTTCAAATGGAACCCATTGCAGCAGCCTCTATTGGCCAAGTGCATAAAGCAAGGCTTAAAAATTATGAAGAGGTGGTAGTCAAGCTATTGCGTCCAGAAGTAAAGGGAATTATGCGCGATGACCTTGAAATTTTAGAGGAATTTGCTAATTGGCTATCCACAAAATCAACCTGGGCAGAATCATTAGGCTTTCGAGAGTTGGCTGGGGGATTTGCAGAGGGGCTACGTGAGGAGATTCATTTAGATATTGAAGTACGTAATACGCTACAGGTGAAGAATGCACTGGCGAAAAGCGATTACAAGGTTCGAATTCCTAAAATATTTACGCCTTACAGTAATGAAAATGTTATTGTGATGGAGTATATTCGTGGACAAAGTGTGGCAGAGGGGGCATCTGAATTTAATCGTTTGTCGATTGATCGTAGGCAATTTGCAAGAACCGTACTCTACTCATTTTTTGAGCAGATGCTATTCTCTGGTATTTTTCATGCAGACCCACATCCAGGAAATATCCATATCGATGAAACAGATGGAACACCAGTCTTGCTTGACTTTGGCGCAGTAGGACGTTTAGGTGCAACACAGCAAGAAGGCTTAAAGTTATTTTTGATGGGCATTCAACTAAATGATTCAAGCGTTTTATATGATGGTTTAACATTATTAGTGGAAAATGCTGATCATGCAGAACGTGCGAGAATGGAGCAGGCAATCGACCAAATTTTACTGAAAATTTCCTATGTTGACCGTATACCTACTGAAGAATTAATTCACGCGCTATTTACAGTGGTAAGAGATTTTGGACTTGCATTTTATCCAGCAGTGGGATTAGCTCTCCGTTCCTTAGTGACGTTAGATGGCACATTACGGGTAATAGACCCACGTTTTGATATCTTTACTGAGGCAAAGGATTTTTCTGCTACATATATGCGTGCCTCTTTCCTTAAGCCTTTTAAAGAACCGATGGCAACTAAGGAGCGGCTGCAAGAAGAATTATCTATGCTAATACCGACTTTGCGTAAAATGCCTAGAAGAGTCGATCAGCTCATTCAGCGAGTTGAGAGCGGAAAAATCATTTTACATCATGATGTCTTTTCGGATGAACATAATTCACGTTTTATTACACATTTGTTTTCTCAATTTGTTTTGCTGCTGGTGGGTATAACTTTTGGTATTATATCTGTCGCTCTTTTAGCTATTTCACAATTTATCCACGATTCTTATGCGGTCTATTTGAACACAGCGGCATATTTAGGTTTATTTTTATGTGCTATTTTGTTAGTGAGATTATCTATACAAGCATTAAGGTCGATGAAGCAATAGGTAGGGAATTTTTTCCCTACCTTTTTCTTTGGCACCCTCAAATATTACAAAAACATTACAAAAGATCTGTTAGGTCTAATGTCGAATTAGCTAATAGTTTCTCTGTGTAGAAGAAAAATGTATTATGTAGAATAATGTAGTTTGAGTGCGAATGTTACAGAAATATTTCGAGTTTTACTAATGTATTAAATAGACATGAAATAGTATAAAAGTTATGTAGAAAATGCTAAACTTTAAAAGGCTAAAATAAATATAAGAACATTTAATTAAAATAGAAATCGTTCAAGTGATTACATAGAATATCGAGAGCGAAATTGATAGATGAAGGGAAATGAAGGTAACGTGGCTAAGCGTAACAAATGGCGTAAGTCGATGGTGCTAGCATTAGCACTAGCTGGCGGCTTATTATTTAATACAATTCAACCAACAGAAGTACATGCCGAAGAAACTTCTCAACAAATGATTGAGAAAAAGGCTGAAATAGATGCACAAATTAAAAAATTACAAGAAGAACTAACGAAACTACAACAAGAGATCGACGCAAAAGTAAAGGTATTTAAACAAGTACAAGCAGATATTAAAGAAGTGGATGCTAGTATTGTTGAAACACAAAAACGCATCGAACAACGTTCAAAAATTTTAAGTGAACGTATGGCTGCATACCAAGCGCAAGACAACACGGTAGGTGTTTATTTAAACGTAGTGCTTGAGGCAAAAAGCTTTGCAGATTTAATGGATCGTGTCGTAGCGGTGAAAACATTAATGGATGCTGACCAAGAATTAGTGGATCAACAGGAAGCAGATAAAGCAAGCTTAGAGCAACAAAAAGCTACATTAGATGAAAAACAAAAGGAACTTCAAAAACAATTCCAAGAGCTTCAGCAAAAAGAAAGCGAAATGGAAGTGAAGAAAGCTGAGAACGAAGCAAAATCACTTGCATTAAAAGCTGAAATTGCAACGAAACAAGAAGAAGAACGTTTAGAAGCGGAGCGTAAAGCAGCTGAAGAAGAGGCAGCTCGTTTACGTGCACTTCAAGCTGCTACACCAGTTGTACAAGCAACTCAAAATAATGGTGGAGGCGAACCACAAAAAATTATTGTTGGTTCAGGAGCTGGCACTGTTTCTTCAGGAGATGCCATTTCAACAGCTAAACAATTCCTAGGACGTCCTTATGTTTGGGGTGGTAGCAACCCATCAACAGGTTTTGACTGTTCAGGTCTTGTACAATGGTCATATAAGCAAGCGGGTGTTTCTTTACCTCGTACAGCATCACAACAATATTTAGCAACACAACGCATTTCAGCAGGTGAAGCACGCGTTGGGGACTTAGTGTTCTTCAGCTATGGTTCAGGAGTAGCACACGTAGGTATTTATTTAGGTAATAACACAATGATCGACGCTCAAAACAATGGTGTCGTAATTGAATCACTTGATTGGTGGAATCAATACTTAGTAGGCTTTGGACGTATTCAATAGGCCTCACTAATATATAGACGGTTGAGATAAGAAAAAGGTCATCTTTGTAGAGAAAAATATACAAAGATGACCTTTTTTGTTTTTGGAATGCTATTCTTTCAAAGAAACAAGACGACTACTTCTATTCTTGAAAAGAGACTTTCCTGCATACTAAATTGATATTAAATTTTAAAATTTACTTTGATGACACCTGTCTCTTTCAAGGCAATAAAGAAAATAATAACGAATGGGCCGACAAGTAAACCGATAATACCAAATAACTGTAGACCTATGAACATGGAAATTAATGTTGGTAAAGTGGATAAACCGATATGGTCTCCCATTAATTTAGGCTCGACTACTCGACGAATAATAAGTAAAATAGCAGCTAAGATGAATAATTTTACAGCTATAGAGGTGTTTCCCATCAACAGGTGGTAAAGTCCCCATGGCGCTAGAATAATGATAGAGCCTAGGAATGGTACAATATCTATTAACCAGATAATAATCGTCATTGTTACTGCATATTTCGGTTGGATTAATAGCAGTCCAATGAGTGTGACGCCTCCAATAATAAAGCTTACAAATAAGTGAGCCTTCATATAGCCAAATGTTGCATCTTTTAAGCGATTTAAAATAATTTTTATCTTCTTTGCTGTATTGGGCTTTAAATATTTATAAGTGATTTGCTTTAACTTAGGCAAATCAAGCATAAATAGGAATAGCGCAATCATATAAACGAGAAGACTGATAAATAGGCTGGGTATCTCTGAAAAGAAGGCAGAAACTTTGCTATAATTAAAGAAGCTTAAAAAGGATTCTTCGACTTTCTTTATGAAATCCATAGTGGTTTTTTGAAGCGAAGCACTTACTTCAGGTGGAAAGTCTTCTGTGTATTTAGAAATATTTTCTTGCATATGAAGCCACATATCTGATAGCTTGGAAATATAATAGGGAGCTTGCTTAGATAGTAAAATTATTTGTGTCATTATTTGTGTAATAGAAAGATAACAAATAATAGATATAACAATAACACTCACTATGTAAATAAAAGCAACTGCTATTTTCCGTGACATTTTCCATTTCCGTTTAAAGAACATGACAATTGGTTCTAAGAAAAATGCACTAATCCCAGCAAGTATTAAAGGCATGGACACTGGGATAACAAAATAGGCAGCTAGAAGTAGTGATATTATCACAATCAACCGAAAAATCAATTTCCTAGCATTAAATTTATTCATAAACTCACCTTCTTTGCGAAAAAAATTAAGTTAAGTGTACCATAAATCAAATTTTATTACGTTCTGAAACAATAAAGGTAGGGATGAATTATGGAAAAAGAGATTTTGCAACTTTTTAGTAATCTAACAGAGCATGATCGCGATATTCAATATGAATCTTACGAGGAATTAATAAAAATTATGCAAGAACCCGTAGATTGGACATATGCAGTTTGGGAACAGCTAATAAAAGCTCTTACATACAATAATGGTTATTCTCGTGCACGTGCTGCACAAATTTTATGCGCTTTAGCTGCAAAAAGTGATCCAGAAGAAAGGGTCTTGGAGGATTTTTTAAAGATTTGGGCTGTGACTTACGATGAACAATCTGCTACGGCAAGGCATGCATTACAAGCAATTTGGAAAATTGGACAGGCGGGTCCAGTACAAAGAGATTTGGTTGTATCGTATCTAGCTAAAAGATTTCAAACATGTATAGATGAAAAACAGCCATCTCTTATTCGTCAGGATATTATAATGTCATTTAAAAAGTTATATGATCAAACAAATGACTCGAAATTATTAGATATTGCCCATCGTTTAATTAATGAAGAACAAGATGCTAAATATAAAAAGAAGTATAAGTCAGCCATCCGTTCAAAGTAGCGAGGTGGTGTTTTTTTGTGCAAATTCTTTGATGAACGATAGAATAGTCAACTATAATGAATGAAAAAAGGGGATTATGCATGAGCATTTATAATTATCTAGTTCGGAAGCCTAATGGCGAAATTTTATCGATGGAAACATATCGTGGAAAAACAATGTTAATTGTTAACACGGCAAACCAATGCCGATTTACATATCAATTTGAAGACTTACAGAAAATGTATGATAGATATGGAAAAGAGAATTTTGTAGTTCTTGGATTCCCTTGTGATCAATTTGGCCATCAAAATCCTGAAGATGGGGAGGAAACTAAGCATCTATGCAAGGTAAACTATGGGGTCACATTCCCGATTTTTGAGCTTGTACAGGTAAATGGAGAGGCTACCCATCCACTCTTTAATTATTTAAAGCATGAAGTGGATTACCGAGAGTTTGGGAAGGCAAGTATGCAGGAGAAAATGTTGGCAGAAGCAATTGTTCAACTTGCCCCAAGCTTTTTAGATGGTCGTAATATTCGCTGGAACTTTACAAAATTTCTAGTAGATGCTAATGGTAAGACCGTCGCACGCTTTGAACCAACAGATTCACAGCTCGATATTGAAAAAGCAATTGAAACACTATTATAGTAAATTTCTTAATAATGTAAAAATTTGTTAGGGTTTTCTCTTCAAGTAGAAATAATGCTATATTTTAAAACTGTGTACAGCTATTTTTTCTGAAGCATATATGATAAACTGCTTTACAAATGAAATATTCTTGCAGAATAAAGGTGCTAATTAGCATAATCGGGAATCCGGTGAAAAACCGGAGCTGTTTCCGCAACTGTAAGTGCAGCCATTATAAAGATTTACCACTGTCTCAAAGAAGATGGGAAGGTCCTTTATAACACATTCGTTTCATGTGACGAACTGTACAAGCCAGGAGACCGACCTTTATTTGAACGTATAAAAACTTCTCGGAAGCTAGGAGGATATACGGCAAATACATAGGCTTTGTCCAGTTTGATGGCTCATTATGTTATTTTTGTCGTTCCTTTGCAAAAAGGAGCGACTTTTTTATGCCTTTCAAATAAGAATTTTTCATTATAGAAAATAGGGGGGAAGCAAGTGAAAAAAGATGCCCGTTATTCTTGTTATCCATTTATGCGTGAGAAAGCTTCAACGGTCGATTTTGAAATTCGAACAGATAGTCTGACAACACATCTAGGAGTTGCATTAGCTGCGGTAAAAAAAGAGGATGTTCAAGTTGTTGCTGAGGATTTATTGCTTATGTTACCTATGGCTTATCATGTGAATGGCTCAGTACGTGGGAAATTAGCAGTAACTGAAGAGGATTTATCTTGGTTAAGTGAACGTTATGATTTTTACGTTCGCCATGTGAAGGAAGAGATTCAAAGTTTTGTTTTACCTCAAGGAACAGAGGCTGCTGCAGCCTTACATCTTTGTCGCAGTGAGGCAAAAAAATCATATCGTACTTTACACAAAGTATCAGAAGAACGAGAGGTTCCAGCTATTCTTTTCGATTACCTTGGTTTATTAGCTAATGTATGTTTTGTCATGGCTGTTTTTATGAATCAGCAAGCTGGAATAGCGGAAATACCGTTTATTAGTAAATCCTACCCAATGAAAAAGAAAAAGGAGAATAACAATGAAAAAAGTATTTAATTTCCAATGGCTATCAGTGCTCTTACTTGCACTGGTATTAGCAGGCTGTGGCACTGCTGAAGATACAAAAAATAAAGATGCTTCGCAAGATACACAACAAGCAGAGAAAACAAGCTATAAAGTGACAGATGACCGTGGAGTGGAAATAGAGTTTAAAGAAGTACCAAAAACAGTTGTATCTTTACAACCAAGTAATACTGAAATTTTGTTTGCTTTAGGTGTTGGCGATAAAATTGTAGGAGCAACTGAGTACGATACTTACCCAGAGGAAGCACAAAAAATTGAACGTGTCTCTGATACTATGAACTTTAACAGTGAAAGAATTATAGCGTTAAAGCCAGATGTTGTCATTGCTTATACAATAGGTGATAAGGATGCCCTAAAGCCGCTTGAGGACGCAGGAATTAAAGTGTTTGTTATTCAATCTGCGACTACTTTCGACGATGTTTATGGAGATATCGAACAAATTGCTGCTGTGATGGATGTTCCTGATAAAGGAAATAAATTAAACGAAGAGATTAAAGCGAAAATTGCTGAAGTACAAACGAAGGTGAAGGATGTAAAAACGCCGAAAAATGTTTATTTAGAGGTTAGCCCTAAGCCAGACATATATACAGCAGGCTCTAGCACTTTCCAGCAAGAAATATTAGATGCAGCTAATGTTAATAATGTTTTTTCTGACTTGAATAGCTGGGCAAAAGTGAATGAGGAAGATGTTATTGCGAAAAATCCAGATGTTATTTTAACAACAGTAAACTATACAGAAGATCCAATAGGAGAAATTCTTGGACGAGATGGTTGGAATACTGTGAAAGCTATTCAAAACAAAGCGGTATTGTCCATTGATACAGATATCTCTAATCGACCTGGTCCGCGTATTGGTGAAGCTGTAGAATTAGTAGCGAAGGCTGTGTACCCAGAGTTATTTAAATAAGAAATGTTTCCATGCTAGCTGTCAGCCATTCAGCTAGCATTTTTTATGTGGTTTAAATTATTACCTAGCGTGAAAATTGGAATTAATGTAGTTTGTTCTTTAAAATAAAAGTAAGTATGCTTGATAATCTTAGGAGGTGTAGTGATTGGAGCAATTAGAGACAAAGGTAATTCCATTTGAAGCAGTCTATAATTTCCGAGACATGGGTGGATATAAAACAAAAGATGGGCGTAGGGTAAAGAACGGTTTATTTTACCGCTCAGCTGCCCTTGGAAAAATGACACTGGCGGATAAAGAGCTATTTGAAACGTTAGGGATTAAAACCATTTTTGATTATCGCGATAACAATGAGGCGTATCATAATCCTAACCCAGTGTTCTCGCATGCTCAATATATACAAATCCCAGCGAAGGGTAATCATGGTTTTGAAATGCCAACCAATGCTGGTGGTAGAGATTTCTATAAAGTGGTAAGCCCTGAGATGTTTCGGGATTTTTATGCACAAATGCCTTTTAACAATCTTTCATTTAAAGAGTTAATGCAAACGATTCAAAATCCTAATAATCTAGGTCTTGTACATCATTGCGCAGTTGGTAAGGACCGAACGGGTATTGGAGGAGCACTTATTTTACTAGCTTTAGATGTACCTGAGGAGACTATCATGGAGGATTATTTAGATACTAATATACATTTACGTCCAATGGTAGAACGAATGGCTCAGGCTATTCAGCATCAGTATAATGAGCAAGAACTACAGCAATTTTATGCATTAATGTCCGCCCGTGAAGACTATTTACAAGCAGCATTGGATGCGATGGATCGTCGCTATGGTTCTAAGACTGGGTTTTTAGAGCAGGAATTTGGCCTAACAATTGAAAAACGAGAGCAATTACAATCTTATTGCTTAATTTAAAAATGAGCCCTTTCACACGATGTGAAAGGGATTTTTTATGTGGAAGCGCTGTCTTCCTATAAATCTCTTTACAGTCTGAATATTTGTGATAAGATACAATAGATTTTTAAGAAAAAATAGGAGAAGTGAAAGTATTGGCAGACACAATTAAAGAGACAAATAAGTTAAGTCTATTCCATTTAACATGGCCAATCTTCTTAGAAGTTTTTCTATTTATGTTGATGGGACTAGCCGATACTTTTATGCTCAGTGCTTTATCAGATAATGCTGTATCAGGAGTAGGTGCAGCCAATCAATATATCCATATTGCCATCTTGATTCTGGAGGTAGTGGGCAATGGTGCATCTATTGTTGTTTCTCAGTATTTAGGCTCCAAACGCTTTTTTGAAGCGGCCAAGATCTCGGCGTTAGCGGTCACGATGAATTTGGTCGTTGGGCTTTTAATGAGTATTTTATTTTTCTTCTTTGCGAGACATTTAATGACAATGATGAACTTGCAGGGAGAAGTACTCCACTATGCACAAAGTTACTTAGCCATCATTGGGAGTTTTATTTTCCTACAGGCTATTATTAATGCACTCGCTGCAATTATTCGTGTACATGGTTGGACAAAACAAACTATGTACGTTTCGCTTGGCATGAACGTCTTACATGTTGTGCTAAACTACGGCCTTATTTTTGGGAATTTAGGTTTACCAGAGCTTGGTGTGAAAGGAGCGGCTATTTCCTCTGTCATTAGTCGCGGATTAGCCGTCCTAGTATTTTTCTGGTTGCTGTATCAGGTAATGGAAGTGCGCGTAAAGTTACAATATTATTTTGAGTATTCAAAGGAATATGTGAGAAAAATACTAAACATTGGTTTACCATCTGCGTTTGAACAGGTACTTTATCAATTTTGCCAAATCATCTTTTTATATTATGCGACTTACTTAGGAGCAGAAACACTAGCAGCACGACAATATGCTATGAATATTTCGATGTTTACGTATTTATTTGCAATTGCCATTGGTACAGGAACAGCCATTATTATTGGTCGTCATGTAGGTGCAGGAGAAAAAGATGAGGCGTATCATCAGCTATGGAAAAGTGTTCGTGCAGCATTTGCTTTTACGATTATTATGGTCGCAGTCGTTACGCTATTCCGTAAGCCACTTATGCAGGTATTTACTGATAATCCAGAAGTTATTAAGATTGGGGCATCCGTGTTAGCATTAAGTATTTTGCTAGAGACTGGTCGCACAATGAATATCGTTGTCATTAACTCTTTACGCGCTTCTGGGGATGCTAGATTCCCTGTGAAAATTGGTTTTCTATCAATGGTTTGCATGAGCCTGCCGCTTGGCTATTTATTTGTCTTTGTATTGGATTGGGGCTTGGTCGGAATTTGGCTAGCCATTTCAGCAGATGAATGGGTGCGGGCAATTATCGTATACTTTAGATGGAAAAGTCGTAAATGGGAGCGTTATGCTCTTGTATCACCGAACGACAAAAAGGAGGCATAGAAATGGGCGCATTATCGAAACGTGCTATCGGGGCGGCATTAATGGATCAACATATCACCCTTTTTGCTTGTCCAATCTGTCAGCAATCAATGTATGTCTATGAGCAGGGGAGATTGGTTTGTACTTCTAACCATTCCTTTGATATTGCGAAACAAGGCTATGTCAATATGCTGACACATAACGCCGCTTCTAAATATAGTAAGAGCCTTTTTGAATCCCGCAAGGCTGTTATTGATAGTGGGATTTATGATGCTGTAGAAGCCCGAATCGGTGAGCTTATAAGCTCTGCAAAAACGGTGCTCGATACTGGTTGTGGAGAGGGCTCACATTTAGCTCGCATTATGAATGATAGAGATCATGGTATTGGCGTTGGAATTGACATAGCGAAGGAGGGCATTTTGGCTGCAGCACGTCATTATCCTCAACAAATTTGGTGTGTAGGGGATTTAGCTAAAAGTCCATTTGCTCAAGCGAGTTTCGATGCCATTTTAAATATACTATCACCAGCAAATTATGAGGAGTTTAAACGACTTCTTAAACCGAATGGCTATCTTGTGAAGGTTGTACCACAAAGTGGTTATTTGCGGGAACTGCGAGCTCAATTATATGCAGATTCAAACAGGGAAACTTACTCTAATGAACAAATTGTAGCTCGTTTTCAAGATAGTTTTCGTGAGGTAAACGTAGAACGTGTAACTTATACTTTACCGCTTTCAGAAGAGCTAGTACCCGCGCTATTAGAGATGACACCAATGGGTTGGCATAAAGCAGAACAAACAGCCGTTGAACTAAATGAAATCACGATTGATGTGGATCTATTAGTAGGGAAGGTTTAAGTTGGTCACCTGCAATTGCAGTATACTGGTCTTTTCGATTACAATGGGAATAACTATTGAATAAGGTAGGAATGTAACAGTGTATAAACTAGCAGCAAATGTTGTCAAAGTAATATTAAAATTAATGGGTTCAAAGGCTCGTGTATACGGAGAAGAAAACTTGCCGAAAGAGGGTGGGTTTATTATAGCTTGCACACATACTGGCTATGTGGATATTTTAAACCTTGGTGTAGCCATGTACCCTCGTGAAATTCACTTTATGGCGAAGAAGCAATTATTTGAAATGAAAGGGCTTGGCTGGCTTGTTAAGCATTTAAATGCTTTTCCGGTAGACCGTGATAATCCTGGACCAAGCGTGATTAAAATTCCTTCGCAGTTATTGAAGGAAGGTAAAATTGTAGGGATTTTCCCCTCTGGGACACGTAGTGCAGAAGGAACAGATTTAAAACAAGGGGCTATTACCATTGCACAGTTGGCAAAGGCGCAAATTGTTCCAGCTGCTTATGTTGGTGCACGTAATGTGGGTGATGTAATGAAGCGAGGCAAAGGCTATTTAATTTATGGTGAGCCTTTTTATGTAACAGGCAAGGGTAAAGAAGGTCGTGAGCAGTTTACTCAACACCTTGAGCATGAATTAGTTGCTCTAACAGAAGAACTACAGAAACGTATTCCCGTAAAATAAAAGCAAACGGCACTCAGAATCAAATTGATTTTGAGTGCTTTGTTGTAGGAGGAAAATAAAATGATTCGAGTACTTTTCGTATGTTTAGGTAATATCTGTCGCTCACCCATGGCTGAGGCGGTCATGCGCGACATGGTGAAGAAAGAGCATTTAGAAGATAAAATTGAAGTGGATTCCGCTGCTACTAGCTCATGGCATATTGGCGAACCTCCACATAGAGGTACACAGGATAAGCTTAGGGAATATGGTATTTCTACAATAGATATGCAAGGTCGACAATTACAAAAGTCTGATTTTGAAAAGTTTGCTTATATTATTGGAATGGATGAAAGCAATATTCGTAATATCCGCACAATACTAGGCAATCCAAACTCGCCAAAGATTTTTCGTTTTTTAGATTTAACAGCGCATCGTAAGGATGTCCCGGATCCTTATTATACAGGTGATTTTCAGGAAACCTATGAATTGGTGCAAGAAGGCTGTCGGGCATTGCTAGCAAAAATTAAACAAGAGCTGTTGTAAGATGGCGCTAAAATCGTAAATTTTAACAGCCATTTTTTTAGAAAAATGCTACCTTAAACATTGGTATATCTAGCTTTGTAAGCATCATTGTGTTATTATTTGCAGAGTAAAGATACGATAAGTATTTAATTACCATTTACAGATATACAACTGTGTATCTATTATTTTTATAAATTTATCTTTTGAAAGAGAGTGGAAACAATGGGTCGTAAGTGGAACAATATTAAAGAAAAGAAAGCGTCTAAAGATCAAAGCACAAGCCGTATTAATGCAAAATTTGGGCGAGAAATTTATGTGGCAGCTAAATCAGGCGAACCAGATCCAGAGTCAAACCGTGCACTTAAAGTAGTGCTTGAACGCGCAAAAACATACAGTGTTCCAAAACATATTATAGAAAAAGCCATTGATAAAGCAAAAGGTGGCGGTGATGAAAGCTTTGATGAATTACGTTATGAAGGCTTTGGACCAGCCGGCACAATGATTATCGTGGATGCTTTAACAAACAATGTAAATCGTACAGCATCAGATGTACGTGCAGCATTTGGTAAAAATAACGGCAATATGGGTGTCAGTGGATCTGTAGCTTATATGTTCGATTCAACAGCAGTTATTGGCTTAGAAGGTAAAACTGCTGATGAAGTACTAGAGATTTTAATGGAAGCTGATATTGATGCTCGCGATATTCTAGAAGAGGAAGAAGCGGTAATTATTTATGCAGAGCCAGACCAATTCTTTGCGACACAAGAAGCATTAAAGGCTGCGGGCGTAGAAGAATTTACAGTAGCAGAGCTTTCTATGTTGCCTCAAACAGAAGTGACTTTAACTGGCGACGATGTAGCGAAGTTTGAAAAACTAATTGATGCATTAGAAGATTTAGAAGATGTACAGAATGTTTTCCACAATGCAGATTTAGGCGAATAAATATTAACAAAATGAGTAAACCAGTAGCATTTAAGCTACTGGTTTTTAATTAGGGAGGAAAACGATGCAGACTGCTTTAGCCATTATTTTATTTTTAGTCACATTATTTTTTGTCATAGTGCAACCACGAAAACTATCAATTGGCTGGTCAGCCTGTATAGGAGCAGCTATTGCGCTATTAATAGGTGTAGTAACCTGGCATGATGTGTTAGAGGTAACGGGGATTGTTTGGAATGCAACGCTATCATTTATTGGTATTATTTTAATTTCACTCATCTTAGATGAAATTGGCTTTTTCGAATGGGCTGCTCTACATATGGCACGACTTGCAAAGGGAAGTGGAATTCGCTTATTTGTTTATATTAGTTGCCTTGGAGCTGTTGTATCGGCTTTGTTTGCGAACGATGGGGGTGCTTTAATTCTAACGCCGATCGTTTTAGCGATGGTGAGAAAACTGAACTTGAGTGAAAAAATGATCTTTCCATTTATTATTGCAAGTGGATTTATAGCAGATACAACCTCGTTACCGTTCGTTATTAGCAATTTAACGAATATCGTATCAGCTGACTTTTTCGATATAGGCTTTATAGATTATGCAGTTCATATGCTTGTACCGAATTTCTTTTCGTTAGTGGCAAGTATAGTAGTACTTTACATTGTTTTTCGCCGTTCCATACCACAACATTATTCTCTTGAGGCCGTTGAGCAACCAAGTCAGGCAATCCGAGATCCCAAATTATTTTCGATCGCTTGGTATGTAATTGGGATTCTATTAGTGGGCTTCGTAGCTGGTGAGGTTTTACACATCCCTGTATCTTTTATTTTATGTGGGGTCGCTGCAATATTCTTATGGCTAGCACAGCGTAGCTCTGTGGTAGATACAAAAAGAGTTGTAAAAGGAGCGCCATGGAATATTGTGTTCTTCTCAATTGGCATGTATGTGGTTGTCTATGGGTTAAAAAATGTAGGGATGACAGGAATGTTAGCAAATTTATTTGAACTAGCTATACAACAGGGCTTCGTAGTAGCAACGATGACAATGGGATTTGTCGCTGCCATTTTGTCTGCTTTCATGAACAATTTACCTACTGTTATGATAGATGCTTTGGCGATTTCAGAAACAAGCGCATCGGGCATGATGAAAGAGGGACTGATTTATGCAAATATAATTGGTACGAATTTAGGTCCAAAAATGACACCGATTGGTTCACTGGCAACATTACTATGGCTTCATATATTAGCCCAGAAAGGCATTAAAATTAGCTGGGGACAATATTTTAAAATCGGTGTTATTCTTACCATTCCGACACTGTTCGCCACTTTAATTGCATTAATTATTTGGATATGCTTAATATCATAGATTTATTGTCGAAATAGTTGAAAAAATAGTACAATAGGAACTATTAAGATATTAGTATATCAGTATATTAAAGGAGGAAAGTATGCGAGCGACAGGCAAATTAAGCAATAAAATAGTGTTAATGTCATTAGTAATGTTAGTGGCTTTGTTATCTTTTTTCGTTATAACAACAATCTACACAGCAAAATCATCTGTTAATAAAACCATGGGAACACAGGCAGTTGCAGTTGCTGAGAATATTGCAAAACATCTAAATGCTGCTGAATATGAGCAACTCTCAAAGGAACCAAAAGAATCTGAGTTATATTGGCGACTTCGAGAAGAGCTCAACGAATTACGTGAAATAAATGGTGTTCTCTATGCCTATACTTTCGCAGTACCACAGGAAGATAAAAAGGTACGTTTTTTAGTGGACGGTATGCCAGCAGATGATCAAGAAAATGCTGGAGCTATAGGAGATGAGTCCTCCACCACATACTACAAGGATATTGAAAAGGTAAAGAATACAGGAAGTTATTATTCTGCTATTTTACATAGTGATTTTGGAGATTATTTATCTGGTACTGTTCCATTAAAGGATGAGGCAGGGAATACTGTTGCCTTTGTTGGGGTCGATATAGAAGCAACAGAGGTAAGCAATGTTGCGAATGCCGTATTAACGGCTATTTTACCTGCATTAATTATTGTCATATTAGCTTTAACAGGTATTGTTATGTTCATCCTATATCGTTATATTAATGGAGCATTAAAACCTCTTGCACATTTAGGTGATGCAGCACAAAGTTTTGCTCAAGGCGATATTGCTAAGGCAACGATAGCAGTGGAGAAAATCCAGCTAAAAGGAGCAAATGAAATCACAATATTTGCACAATCCTTCAGAGAATCACTACAAAAATTAAAAGAAACTTTCCATACGATTCAACAACGCACATTTGCTTTACAAAATGTTGTTCAAAAAATTGATGAGACTTCTCAGCATGTGGAAGAATCAAACGCTCAAATTGCAGATCGAATTATTGAAATTGCTGCTGGTAGTGAGCAACAGCAGCAAAATAATCAAGAGGTTGTATTAACTATGAATGAGATGTCAATTGGTATTCAACGACTGGCTGATACAACTTCAGAAATTGCGGAGTCATCATCAGCAATGACGGGACTTGTGGAAACAAGTGTTAGTCATTCTCAAGAAGTTGTATCTCAAATTCAAAACGTAGAATCTTCTGTTTTACGTACGGCTAATCATGTCGAGGAAATGGGTGATAAGTTCCGATCAATTGAAGAGATGGTGACCATCATTACGAGTATTGCGGATCAAACCAACCTACTAGCTTTAAACGCTGCAATAGAAGCAGCTAGAGCAGGAGAAGCTGGTAAAGGATTTGCGGTCGTGGCAGATGAAGTTCGTAAACTTGCAGAGATGTCTAAAGCATCTGCTGACGAAATACACATGCATTTAGAAAGCTTTAAGAAAATTACTGATCGAGCGTTACAAGAGATGGCTAGTAGTACCATAGATGTACAGGCAGGCAATAAAGCAGTGCAACACATAGGTGAAAGTCTAGAGAAAATATTGCAATCTGTCCTTGAGGTGAATAATAAAATTCAAGATGACTCTGCTGTCATTGAAGAAATGTCAGCAGGCTCTGAGGAAGTATTAGCTACTACCGAACAGATGAATGCTATTGCGAAGCATAGTGTCCTAGGAACAAAGGAAGTAGCAACTGCCTCAGATTTACAAGTAACGATGGTTTCTGAATTAAATGAAGTTGTAACAATATTAGATCAAACATCTAAAGAGGTTATAGAAACGATTAATACATTTAAATTATGATTAGTTTAGAACTATTTCTCTATAAGCTTATGTCTTGTGGAGAAATAGTTCTTTTTATTTTTGGCATTTAAAATTTAACTGGAGATTAGCATAAAACAAACCATATTAAGGGAAATAAGAAAATAATTTGTGCTTTACCCATTGTGAAAACTTTCAAACCATAACATAATATAAAGTAATATATTGTTGAACGAAGAAAATAGGGGGGCTAAAGTATGAAGTTTTTACGTTCAATACAGGGGAAATTGATTATTATTTCATTGGCACTACTAATTATTCCAAGTTTAATAATTGGTATAGTTAGTTATGGTAAGGCTAAGAATGGGATGGAGGATATAGGAGAACAGGTACTTTACAATAGTGTTGAATCTGCTTTGCAATTAATCGAGCTCGCAAACGAGAGTGTTGAAAAGGGTGACATTCCCTTAGAGGTTGCGCAGGAACGAGTACGTGAAGCATTTCTTGGTCCGAAAGATAGCGAAGGAAAACGGCCTATTAATTATCCGGGTGATTTAGGGGAATATGGCTATATCTATGTGTTGGATGATAAGGGAACATTAACAACACATCCAACACGAGAAGGAGATAATCTTTGGAATGACCAAGATAGCAGTGGCAATTACTTTATTCGAGAAGTAACTGAAAAGGCACTTGATGGTGGTGGTTTTACACAATATGAATTTGAACTACCAGGTCAGGATGTCTTAGCGGATAAAATTATTTATTCTGAGAAAGATCCACATTGGGGATGGATTATTGCATCAGGTACATATATGCAGGATTTTAATGCAGAGGCGAATTCTTTATTGCTAGTAATTGGTTTGACATTAGTAGGTGCCATAATTATTGGGACAATCGTTGTCATTCTTGTATCAAGACACCTGGCATTACCAGTTCAAAAATTATCTAAACGTGTACGTGAAGTAGCAAAAGGGAATTTAACGGTTGAAATTGAGCATTTACAGCGCTCGGATGAAATAGGACAGTTAAATGATGGCTTTAATGAAATGGTACAACAACTTAAAACACTTATTTCAGATGTGGAGGAAGCGATTGTAGAAATACAATCAACTTCAGCAAATTTAACCGCAGTAGCTGAAGAGACAAATGCCTATGGTGATGAAATCGTCAAAGCAATCAATGAAGTATCCCAGGGTGCAGTCAAGCAAGCATCTGATGCAGAGGATACAAACCGAACGGCTATCGAGTTTGCGCAGCAAATAGAAGGATTGCATGATAAAAATGAATTAATGTTAGATGCCTCACAGCATATGAAAAAATCAAATGAAGAAGGCCTAGTCAATTTAGAAAGCTTAAAGGATAAGTCGCGGGAGTCTTCAACTCTCGTTCAGAATATTCAGTCTGTATTTGGTAGTCTAATTGTCAAGGTACGTGAAATTGAAGGCATCGTGGGGACGATTACGGAGATTTCAGATCAAACGAATTTACTTGCACTTAATGCCTCTATTGAAGCAGCAAGAGCGGGTGAACATGGTAAAGGATTCGCAGTTGTCGCGGAAGAGGTACGTAAACTTGCTGATCAAACCTCTGTAGCAACTGAGCTAGTACGCACGACGCTAAAAGGCATTGAAAGTGAAACAAACTTAGTCAATGGAGAAATGCAGAAAACCCATATCATTGTAAGTCAACAAAATGATTCTGTCATGGTAACAGAATCATCCTTTAAAGAAATCAAATTAGCTGTTGAAAAAATCATAGCCATTATAGGCGATACAACAGATAGCGTAGAATATTTAAATAGCTCTAAGAATACGATTATGCAATCGATTGAAAGCATTGCGATGATTAGTGAAAAGAATGCTGCTGCGTCTGAGGAGGTAACAGCATCTGTAGATGAGCAACAACGCGCAATACAACTCGTTAGCGAATCTTCCAATGATTTAACTGATGAAATATCTGCCTTACAGGAGTCTATTAAACGATTTATATTGAGATAATATCTTTCAGGGTGCTTGCTTAACAAGCATCCTTTTCTTTTTATCATCGTTAATAAAAGGTAAAGGAGGAATGATTTGTGAGAAGGTGGCTGATGACAATTGGTGTTATTTTAATCGGTATTGGAATCGTTCTTTATATTTGGCTGGGAAAAGAAATTGATCAGGGTATGGAACCGAAGGCCAATGGTTCAGCTGATTATATGATTATATTGGGAGCAAAAGTTAGGCCAGGTGGTGTACCATCGCTTTCATTAAAAAGTAGATTAGAGGTGGCTGTTCCATACTTAACAAAATACCCACATATTAAGGTCATTGTGTCAGGTGGACAAGGACCTGATGAAGATCGTACAGAGGCATCTGTAATGCAAGACTATTTGGAACAGCATGGCATCGATGCCGCGAGAATTATCATAGAAGATCAATCTACATCTACTTATGAAAATTTAGTATTCTCTAAAGAATTATTACCAAAAGAGACAAAGAAAATTACCATCGTTTCAAATGACTTCCATTTGAAACGTGCAAAATATCTTGCTGAATCGTTAGATTTTGAAGTAGATGTTCTATCAGCAAGAACACCAAAATCAGTAGAAGCAAAATTAAGAATAAGAGAAAGGGCGGCGTTATTAAAAACATATATTGTGGGCTATTAAAACAACAACGCCATTATATTTAGGAACTGCTTCTTTCTCAAAAAATCATGGAACAGAAAAGAGATAATTGTTTCTTAATAGATTCTATTTGGCATATAATAGAAATATTACGGGGTATAGGACAGAAAGAGGGGACTTTTATGACAACGTTTAAAGAATATCAATACAGCCGTCCAAATGTGGCATCAATGAAAGAGCAGCAGTTAGCACTCATTGAGCAATTTAAACAAGCACAATCGATGGACGAGCAAAGTAATATCATTGAAAAGCACAATGCAATTAGTAATGACTTTGCGACAATGGCTAATTTAGTATATATTCGTGCTTCAATCGATACGAACGATGAATTTTATCAAGCAGAACGTGATTATTTCGATGAAGTAGGTCCTGAGTTAGAAGAAGTAACGACAGAATACTATAAAGCTTTAATTGATTCACCATTTCGTGAGCAATTAGAAGAAAAATGGGGTCAACAATTATTTGATCTAGCAACTTATCAAATTAAAGGCTTCTCACCAGAAGTTATTGATTTGATGCAAAAAGAAAACAGACTTGTTTCTGAGTACAATAAGCTTGTTGCATCTGCACAAATTGACTTTAATGGGGAAACATTAACACTCGCTCAGCTTGGTCCGTTTGCAGAGTCAACGGATCGAGAAACACGTAAGGCAGCAACGGATGCTCGCTTTGGCTTCTTTGCACAGCATGAAGATGAATTCGATCGTTTATATGATGAACTTGTCAAGGTACGCCATGAAATTGCGATTAAACTTGGCTATAACAACTATGTTGAACTAGGCTATATTCGTATGAATCGGATTGATTACAATGCTGATATGGTTAAAAAATTCCGTGATCAGGTACGTGATTTAATTGTGCCTGTTGCAACGAAGCTTTACGAGCGTCAGGCAAAGCGAATTGGCATTGAAGATTTCAAATTTTATGATGAAGCACTTAACTTCTTATCAGGTAATGCTACACCAAAAGGGAATCCTGAGTGGATTGTAGCAAACGGTAAAAAAATGTATGAGGAACTTTCACCTGAAACAGGAGAGTTCTTTAATTTCATGATTGACCATGACTTAATGGATCTTGTAGCGAAGAAAGGGAAAGAAAGTGGCGGTTATTGTACGTTTATTGAAAACTATCATTCCCCATTCATTTTCTCAAATTTTAACGGTACTTCAGGTGACATCGATGTATTAACACATGAAGCTGGACATGCTTTCCAAGTTTATTCAAGTCGTAACATTGGCATTCCTGAGTATTTATGGCCTACCTACGAATCTTGTGAAATTCACTCGATGAGTATGGAATTCTTTACTTGGCCTTGGATGGAGCTGTTCTTTGAAGGTGATACAGAGAAATATAAATTTACACATTTAAGTAGTGGTCTTTTATTCTTACCATATGGTGTGGCAGTAGATGAGTTCCAGCATGTTATTTATGAAAATCCAACAATGACTCCTGCTGAACGTAAAGCTGCATGGAAAAAAATTGAGGAAACGTATTTACCACACCGTGACTATGATCATAACAGTTACCTAGAGGCTGGGGGCATTTGGCAACGTCAGGCTCACATCTATGCAAGTCCGTTCTACTACATTGATTACACGTTAGCACAAATTTGTGCCTTCCAATTCTGGAAACGTTCACGTGAAGAATTTGAAGCGGCTTGGAAAGACTATATTCATCTTTGTGGTTTAGGTGGCTCTATGTCCTTTACAAAGCTTGTAAAAGAGGCAGGTTTAATCTCGCCATTTGAGGATGGCTGTGTTGAATCGGTTATTGGAGAAATTGAGACATTCTTAAATTCCATAGATGATTCTTCTCTATAATTGATGACTTAAATTCGTTTCACTTCCACGATAACTATTATTGTGGAAGTGAGCGAATTTTTTAGTTTGTCAGAGGAGTTCTGTAAAAAAATACTAGGATACTTGCGAAATGGTTAATATATCAGTAGTATTTTCAGTAACTGCTATTAAAGGAAGTGAAAGAAAGTGACAAGGAAAGTTTGGTTTCAAGTAGGGGTAGGGATACTACTTACACTATTAATCATTAAATATTTTATAGAAATTCATTGGATTTTTTCACCGCTTGTCATCATATTAAAAGCCATTTTTGTGCCTTTACTACTTGGTGGTGTTCTCTATTATGTGACGGAACCAATTCAGAGATTTTTAGAAAAACGTAGATTTCCTCGATGGGGAAGTATATTGACGATTGTGTTCGGACTAATAGCAATGGTAGGTATTTTTGGCTGGATTATTGGTAACCCGATTGCCGAGCAGGTCAATAAATTAGTGAAGAATGCCCCTATGATTAGTACGAGTATTAGTACGAGCATCCAGCAACTAACAGACTATGTAACGCAAAATAAGGATAACTTCCCTGAGCAATTAAATGATGTTATCGAAAAAATGGCGAATTCGGTACAAGATATTGCAGTAGTGGCGAGTAAAGGATTTGTGTCCTTTTTACAATCCATTGTATCTGTGTCGTTATTAGCCATTTTAATTCCATTCTTCTTTATTTTTATGCTGAAGGATCATGAGAAGTTTGCTCCATCCATCTATAAATATTTCAGTGGTGAACGTCAGCAATGGGTAAAGAAAACGTTAAGTGAAATTGATGATGTATTACGTACCTACATTCAGGGCCAACTGCAAATTAGTTTTTTATTAGCACTAATAATGTATGTAGGCTATTTAATTATCGGATTAGACTATTCGTTATTACTAGTGATTTTTGCATTCTTTATGAATATGATTCCATTTATCGGGCCTTGGATTGCCTTTGCGCCAGCCCTGATTGTGGCAGTTATTCAAGATCCAATTTTAGTGGTGTGGGTTTCGGTTGTGACGCTGGTTGCTCAGCAAATAGACAGCAACTTTATTACACCTAATGTCATGGGGAAATCACTTGATATCCACCCCCTTACGGTTATTACAATTATTTTAGCGGCAGGTAATATAGCAGGTTTTATTGGTATTATTATCGCTGTACCATTTTATGCAGTCTTAAAGGTTATCGTATCCAATATTTATGATCAACGTAATGCAATTAAGAAAAAAGCGACGAAGTCAGTATAGGAGTCGAAACAATGGAACAAGAAATTGTAAAGGTATTTAATGAACAGCATGAGCAAATTGGGACAGCTACGAGAGCGGAAGTGCATGAAAAGGGGCTTTGGCACGAGACTTTTCATTGCTGGCTTGTAAATGAAGACTATATTTATTTTCAAGTACGTAGTTCACAGAAAAAGGATTATCCAGGGTTACTCGATATTACAGCAGCAGGACATCTTTTAGCGATTGAGACAGTAGAGTCAGGCATTCGAGAAGTAAAAGAAGAATTGGGACTTAATATTGATGTCCATGAAGTTGTCAAAATGGGCATGACATCTTGTAGTATCGTTTCTGAAAATATGATCGACAATGAATTTTGCCATGTCTACATATATCCTTTCAAGCATGATTGGGATTCCTTTGCTTTGCAGTATGAAGAAGTATCGGGTGTAGTTAGAGCGAGGCTAAATGAGGCGGAGGCTTTCTTCTTGGGAGAAACGACGACACTTAATATAGAAGGGTATGAATATTTCCCTGATGGTCAACGTGTGAGAATTGTCAGACCAGTAGGTACTGCACAATTTGTTCCTTATCGGGAATTGTATGTTGCACAGGTGATAAAATTCACACGTGAAAAAATATTTAATCAAACCTCATAAGTTTAAATAGGATAAGCTATAATATTAGCTTGTCCTATTTTCTTGCGCAAAAATGATTTAGAAACGACACGATATAATAGGAAAAAATGAGTTATACTGTTAGATAGATTGTAAAGAAAAGGAGCATTTTTTATATGCTAACATTTGAACAAAAACAAGCGATTATTGAATCGTTTTCTGAGCTAACAAAAAAAGAAATTTCTTTAAAGCGCCTAAATTATCATTACATGGACAGTCTTTACGAAAAGACGATTGTAGTTGAGAAATTACATCCAAACGGCAATGGCTTTGTCTTTGTAGGAGATTTATTACGCTATGAGAATGAAGCTAATGATAAAGGATTAGTAAATATTCGCGATTACGATGAACAACAACTTCGTGAAATTATTGAAGACGCAATCCAATATTTATCTGAAGAAGTAGAAGAGCAGGAGCCAATTGTAGAGATTTGGCATAGTCGCGATGGTAGTCAGTTACAGCTAGCTTTTGAGCAACGTTCGTGGAACGTCTATCATGGAGACAATCTGGAAGAGGCATTTGGTACGTATGAGGCAGCAAAGGAATATTTACTAGAAGAAGGCTTTCGTACAAAGAAATAAAAAATACGGGGGATCATGATAGATGAACGGAAAAAAATTAGTGGGAATTGTTATTGTTGTGGTGATTGCGGCATGTTTATTTTCAGTTTATACCATTACTAATTTTTATAAAAATCACGAAGAACAGCCAAATCGTGAAAATCGTGAAATTAATAAGTCAAAGAGCTTGAATTTAATTTTGCCACAGGCTACAATTATCTCGAATTCAAGATAATTGAGAGGTGACTGTCAGTGCAACATATTTTTTATAAAGGTACAGACGAAACAAAGCCGACATTATTATTGCTACATGGTACAGGTGGTAATGAGGAAAGTCTTATTGGGCTGGCAAAAGAAATAGATGAAACAGCCAATATTTTAAGTGTTCGCGGAAATGTACTTGAGCATGGAATGCCACGATTTTTCCGAAGATTAGCCGAAGGTGTCTTTGATATTGAGGATTTAATCTTTCGTACAAAGGAGCTTCATGAATTTTTAAAGACGTCAGCACAGCAATATGGCTTTGATCGCCAACGAATTGTAGCAATAGGGTATTCGAATGGTGCTAATATTGCAGCAAGCTTATTATTCCACTACGATGATGCGTTAGCCGGAGCTATTTTGCATCACCCAATGGTACCAAGACGTGGTATTGAATTACCGCAACTTTCTCCAACACCTGTGTTTATCGGTGCTGGTACGAATGATCCGATGTGTACAGCACAGGAGTCTGAGGATTTAGAAACTCTTTTAAGTGCTGCAGGTGCAACAGTAACGACGAAATGGTTTAATTTTGGTCATCAACTAACAATGCCTGAAGTACAAGCTGCAAAAGAATGGTATAAAAGCATCTACGCTTAATTGAAAAATCCACCTCCTTTTATAAGGGAGGCGGATTTTCTTTATGTTATTTACTTTTCTTTGAGAAAGGAAGCCACCAGTTCCAATCACCAAACAGCTTCATGAGACTAGGCACAAGCATAAGACGAATAATTGTTGCATCAATGGCAACAGCAATAGCGATACCCACACCAATTTGCTTCACAGGCATTACATCTGTGAAGGCAAATGCACCTGTAATAACAATCATGATAAGCGCTGCAGATGTAATTATTCGGCTAGTGGATGTTAAGCCATCAATTGTTGCACGCGTATTATCGGAACCCTTTAAATATTCCTCTTGGATACGAGAAATTAAAAAGACTTCGTAGTCCATACTTAAGCCAAATACAAGACAAAAAACAATAACTGGAATGATTAGCACGATGGAGCTTGCTTCAATACCAAAATGACCATATTGGAAAATATAAACGAGTATCCCGAATGCAGATGAAAGCCCAATAATGTTCATGATTATTGCCTTTAACGGAATTAAGATAGAACGGAATGCCAACATTAAAATAAAGAATGTAGAAACGATAATAATTGCTATAGCTAAAACAATTTTATTAGCAATTTCATCAAAGATTTCTTGGTTGAATTTAGCTGGTCCACCAAGTGCAAAATCCACGCCCAGGTCTTTGTCCATCCATGTTCGGGCAAATTTTTGAGCTTTAGAGGAAGAACCTGCTGCATCAATTGTAATTGGAACAAATAGCTGTGTATCCTTTGAAAATGAATTAATAACAGGTTTTAATTGTTCAGCAACCTGTGGAATAGCTAAAGAAGCAGAAAGCTCCTCTGGTGTTTGAATGTTAGCAGCTGTATAAATAGTTGAAACATTAGTCACTAATGGGTCCTTTAATAGCTTTTCTTGAATAGTATAAATTAGCTCTCTACCCTCAGTATCCTCCCAGCCATCTTTTCGTTCAGCCAACAAATATAATGTAGAAGATTCACCTAGTCCAAACGTTTCATCTAATTTATCGTATGCTGCACGAGCATCATATTTCGTAGGTAAGGAGTCCACCTGTGGAATGGTTAATTGGATATCCTTTAAAGGGATCATGCCGATGCCTAGTAATAATAATGCTGAAATCACTATAGCTACTGGATGTTTCATGACAAAACCTGCAAAGCCACGCCAACGATTTGCCCCACCTGGTTTAACGCGTATTAAGCGCCATTTATTAAGTCTATCTCCTAATAGCATCATAGTGGCAGGAAGTAATGTTAAGCCAGAAAGAACGGCTAACAGGACGACTATAGTGCCTCCTAGGGCGATATTATGAAAAATTTCTACATCAATGACAATCATCGCACCTAAGCCAATCATGACACAGACTGCGGAGAAAATGATAGAACGACCTGCTGTCTGAATAGCAGTTTGAATGGCTTGAGCAATAGAAGTATGTGTGCGTTCTTCTCTGTAACGATTAATAAACAGCAACGCAAAATCAATACTTAAAGCCAGCCCAAGCATTGGAACAATATTTAAGACGAAAATAGATAGATTTACATTAGCACTGAGCAGTGTCATCATACCAAAGGCGGTAACCACTGTCACAACACCAATGACGATTGGCAAAATAGAAGCAACAACTGTACCGAACGCTAATAAGAGAACCACGATGGCAATTGGCAATCCAATGGCCTCAGCTGATGCCAAATCCTTTTGACTAGCAGTATTTATGTCAGCAGAAATAACAGGCCCTCCAGTGATACTAATTCCGTCTTTTTCAATTAATGAACGGAATTCCTCAACAATGTCAGGAAGGTTTTCTACATCGTTCTTTATGTGAACCATAGCATAGGCAATACCATCTTTCCGTAAAGAGGAGTCTTCTAAAGGTGATTGAATAGAATGAATCTCTTTTATGTTATCTAATTTTTTTAAAGTGTCTTCAATTTTCTGATCTTCAGCTGGATCAAAGACAACCAAAATCGTATTAGATGGTAAATCAAATTTTTCTGCTAGCTCGTTGGTAACATAGGTATGATCTGCTTCGACAAAGAAACCATCACCTTGAAGTTTGCCTGGAAGCTGTAAAGCAAAGTACGCCATTGCTAGAAAAATAATAAGCCATATGACTACGATTGCTTTCGCATGTGCTGTAATAAAAGCTGAAAAAGTTTTCATAGTTGATTATACATCCCCCTTTTCAATTAGTGTAAAGGATGTGTCACATTTTGTCGTGTGACAAAGTAAAGACTCCCATCCACTTTTTGGACAGGAGTCTTACTATTAAAAGAATAATGATAATATGAAATAAATAACAGATGCCATAACGGCAGAAATTGGCATTGTAATCACCCAAGTAGTAACAATCTTTCGAGCCATACCCCAGTTTACACCACGCACACGCTGTGCTGAACCGACACCCATAATGGAGGAAGAAATGACATGTGTTGTTGAAACTGGTAAGTGGATTAGCGTAGCGCCAAAAATAACAGTAGCAGATGCTAAATCTGCAGCAACACCATTAACAGGGCGGATTTTCATAATCTTACCGCCAACCGTTTTAATGATTTTATAACCACCAATTGACGTACCTAGCCCCATTGCTGTAGCTGCAGCAGCACGCACCCAGAAAGGTATTTCATCTCCAGTGTGCAAACCACCAGCGATTAACGCCATCGTCATAATCCCCATCGCTTTTTGCGCATCATTTGTACCATGAGTGAACGATTGGATGGCAGCAGTAAAAATTTGCATTGTACGGAAACCTTTATTCGTCCTATATAAATTTAAATTTTTAAACCATAGTTTAAAAAGAGTCATCATAATAAAGCCTGCACAAATAGCAAGTAAAGGTGAAAACACTAAAGCCATGATGATTTTAGTAAAGCCGCCATAGTTTAACACATTAAAACCAGCGGATGCGATTGCAGCACCGGCAATAGACCCAATCAATGTGTGTGAAGAACTTGACGGAATACCGAAATACCATGTCAATAAATTCCAAATTATAGCTGAAATTAATGCAGCTAAAATAACGACTGAGCCAGTTGTGTCTCCTTCAAAAGCATTTAATGCAAAAGGATCTACAATATCTTTTGTTAGAGCTTTTGCAACCCCTACAAAGGTGATAGCACCAATAAAGTTCATAGTTGCCGCCATAATGATTGCCGTGCGTGGCGGCAATGCTCTAGTAGAAACCGAAGTTGCAATAGCATTTGCTGTATCATGGAAGCCATTGATAAAGTCAAATGTTAGGGCAAAGATGACGACCAGTACGGTTAATATAATGATTGTGTTCATTGTAAAGTGCCCATCTCCTAATTATGCGTTACGCATGATAATTGTTTCCATAGTATTTGCTACGTTTTGACAATGATCAGCGATATCTTCAAGTTGTTCATAAATATCCTTAAATTTAATGAGGCGGATTGGATCTTTTTCATTTAAAAATAACTTCTTAATAGAAGTACGTTGTACCTCATCACATTCACGTTCATAGTCTTTAATAAGAATTGCGTGTGGACGCATGCCAATTAGATTCTTTTTCTTTAACTCTTCTGTCGCTTTGACTATTTCATCAGCACTTTTTGAAATAAACCCTAAGAAAATGCGCATAGATTCATCAATCTCAGTGAGCGAAAACATTTCAAAGTGTGCAATACAGTGTTCTGTTCCATCTAAAACATCATCCATACGAATGGCGAGCTCTAAAATATCCTCACGTTCAATAGGTGTCATGAATGATTTGTTTAACATGACAATCAGTTCATGAATAAGCTTATCACCAGCAGTTTCATAATTTTTCATTGTAATGCTAATCTCTTTTAGGTCAGCTACACTGTTAATACGAAAATCATTTGCGTAATGTACAGCCTCTCTCATATTTTCAGCAATTTTATGCAATGCAATAAAGAAAGGGTCTTGTTTTTTTGAGTTAAGCATGTGAATCGAATCCTCCTGGATATAAATAAATTAATCGACCTCTAAACTTTACTATCATAACAAAATCTTTAATTTATCTACATAAAAATTTACTAATCGACATGAAAATTTACATTGCTGTAATATACAATTCGTTCACAAAATATAAGGTAATCCAGCTGTATTTATTTTTATGAGTACAGATAAAACCTTGTTATAAATGGCTATTCTTCTGTAATGGTGACTTATTAGTACAGATTAAGACACGAAAGATAATAGAAGGTAATAAAAATAGCGCATTCGAATTGTAAAGGTATTGTAAATTCATTTGATAACCAGAAGAGTACCTTCTTATTCTTAAGAATATCTTCATTTTTATCCTCCCTCTTTATTAAGAATTGTTTACTACAATGGAAAATGAATAGGAAAGGAGCGTTTATTAACTAATGATTCAGGTTGAAAACTTACAACATACATTTTTAATTGGAAAACGAGGGAAGGAAAAGCAAGTGCCGGTATTGAAAGGTGTGAACTTCGAGGTCCATAAAGGAGAAATTGTTGCCATTGTAGGTAAAAGTGGCTCAGGAAAATCGACCTTATTACAAGTTCTAGCTGGTTTTATGAAGGCTGAACAGGGCTCTATTAAAGTAAATGGAAAGGAAACAGCCCATTTAACTGAAACAGAAAGTGCTGCCTTCCGTTTACGTCAATTCGGTTTTATTTTTCAAAACTTTCAATTGATGCCTGGTTTAACTGCTTTTGAAAATATCGAATTACCTTTAAAGCTACAGGGTTTGCGTAAGGCTATGCGCAAAGAAAAAGTGAAGAAATTAATGGACAAGGTTGGTTTGACAGAAGTGGCAGACCATTATCCCAATGAATTGTCAGGTGGACAGCAACAGCGTGTCAGCATTGCACGAGCCCTTATTACGAATCCTCCTATATTACTTGCTGATGAGCCAACAGGGAGTCTCGATTCAGAAACCGAGCAGGATATCTTATTGCTTATTCAAAGTTTAAATCGTGAATTAGGGCTAACTTTTGTCATTATCACGCACGATGAAGAAGTAGCTACTATCGCACATAGACGCTTCCGCATGTACGATGGAGAACTTGTAAAGGAGGAAGCTTAACATGTTATTTAAGGATCAATTAGATTTTGTAACACAGCATATCAAGAAAAATAAGCTGCGTGTGTTTATGACGATACTAGCTGCAACGATGGGCTGTGCCTTTTTAATCGTGCTAGCATCCGTTGGTTTTGGTTTACAGGAATCTTTACGTAATGAAATTCTTTCAAACGAAACAGTTACAAAAATTCAAGTATATGGCGATAAGCAATTAACTGAAGAACAAGTACAAGAAATTAAAAAAATGGAACATGTAGAAACGGTGCTTGAAACAATTAGTGTCAATGCTACCGCACAATCATTTTTTGAAGATCGTGATACTACTTCTAATTTAATATTGTCAGATATGCAGGACTTTGAACAGGTAAATGGAAAGCTTGCAAAAGGGCGTTATCCAACGGAATCTAATGAAATTGTTGTAGGGTATCATTTTGCTCAAACATTATTGAATGAAAGAGAACGTGATGTCATTGCGGAAAAAAATAAAAAGGCTGAAGCAGAGGGTACGTATTATGATGGTAGTGAAGAGGGCTATAAAGAATCATTGATTGGAAAGAACATAGATCTGTCCTTAGTTCCTCACACGGGTACAAATGATGAAACGCAAAAAATGAGCTATACAATTGTTGGCGTAATGGAGAAACCTTCTTATGATTGGATGGTTGATAACGCTATTCATATGGACAAAGAGCAAAAAGCAGTATGGGTTGAAAATTTATCTACAGATAGTAACATGGCAGAGGATGAGCTGTTTTACTCTGAATTTAATATTTATGCGGATACATTAGAAAACGTAAAGCCGATTTTAGAGAAGTTAAAAGATAAGGGCTATAGCGTATATTCAGTAACAGAGCAACTAGATCAAATGAATGTATTTTTCCTTGTCTTAAAAATTGGCTTAATCTTTGTTGGTACAATTGCTGTGTTGATTGCTTCCATTGGTATTTTTAATACAATGACAATGGCTGTGACAGAGCGAACACGTGAAATTGGTGTATTAAAGGCAATTGGGGCAAGTCCGAAGCTTATACAACGGTTATTTTTAATGGAAAGCACATTTATCGGTATTTTTGGTACGCTAATTGCTGTTGTCATCTCGTATGCTATTAGCTTTGCGGCTAATGCAGCATTACCGTTAATTCTTAAGGCGGCAACAGGGGAGGAAGCTTTTGCAACAAATGATATAACATTTTCTCTTATTCCATGGCAACTAGTCATTATTGCAGCAGCCATTAGTATTGGTGTAGCGATGATTTCAGGTTATCGCCCAGCACGTAAAGCAACAAAAATCGACGTTATTCAAGCTTTACGACAAGAGTTATAGTAAAAAAGGCGGTCCAATCAACATTGGATCGCCTTTTATTTGGATTGAAGTACATCTGTATGTTATAAATACTCTTTTAACTCATTCGCTAAAAATGGTGTTGCATTCAATAATTTTAAGAAGGCATCATAGCTGGCACGTTGCTCTTCATTTGGTTTTTTACCTGTTTGATAGGCTCGAATTAATATGTTTTTAGGTGTATTCTCCATATCGATAAACTCTAAAAGCTGTGCCTCATAGCCAACAAGCGATAAAATTTCAGCTCGAATAGCATCTGTAGCAAGTGCCGCAAATCGCTCTCGAACAAGTCCATGTTGCAACATAATATCGAGAGCAGGTGTATTTAGTTGACGATTTAACTCATGCTGACAGCAAGGCACACTTAGAATGACACTTGCTCCCCATTTCACAGCACGAGCCAAGGCCATATCTGTCGCTACATCACATGCATGGAGTGTCACCACCATATCCACAGCACTTTCATCATTATAATCATTGATATCTCCTACAAGAAATTCTAGCTGATCATAGCCTAGATCCTGTGCTATTCTTGAGCACTCTTCAATAACCTCTTTTTTTAAATCTAAACCAGTAACACGAATGTCTAAGCCTTTTTCAATTTTTAAATAATGATACAAAGCAAAGGTTAAGTAGGATTTTCCTGAACCAAAATCTAAAATCCTCACCTGTCGATCCTGAGGTAAATAGGTTAAGGCATCATCTATAAATTCAATGAAGCGGTTAATCTGTTTAAATTTATCATACTTTTGTTTCTTAACCTTTCCTTCTTCTGTTTGTACCCCCAGTCGAATTAAAAATGGATAGGGTTGATCATCAGATAGTAAATAATTTTTTTTACGATTATGGCTTAGATGGACTTGTTTAGGTGAAGCTGTTTTATCTGATTTCCAAAGGACTTTGTTCTTTTTTGATAATTGTACTTGTACCGTTTCATCTACGAAATCAATATGAGCTTGACGATAATCCTCAAAAAACGCGTCAAGCTTGGAAGGTAAATGAGCCAATAGAATATTTTCATGTTTTAAAATCCGTTCATATTGGTATTCAATTTGTATATGGTACTGATTTTTTAACATTAATGGTTTTAATTTTATACGTTTTATTTCATTTGATTTCATACGTGGTTGACTGATTGTAGCTGTCACAAGCTTTTGTTGCAAAATTTGCTCAGTGAGCAGAGCTTTCATTTCTTCAAATGTCATACATTTTCGCCTACTTTATTGTGTTATAGATGGCACTAGTTTAACACATTTTATAAAAGACAATGGCATCTTTGGTATTCGGAATAAATTTAATAAAAATTCCGAGTATTTATAGGTTGAATTGTATATTCGTGGTATCTTAAATACAGTAATTCTTTTTAAATTGGTGATACTAAGGATTAATAAGGAGGAGAAAATATGTCGGATAACATGTATCAATTATTAGCGATTGTTATTTATATGATCGCCATGCTAGCAATTGGCTGGTATGCATTTGTTAAAACATCTAATTTAACAGATTATATGCTTGGCGGTCGTTCCTTAGGTCCAGCGGTTACTGCGCTAAGTGCGGGTGCTGCGGATATGTCTGGCTGGCTCCTAATGGGCTTACCAGGTGCGATATTTTTATCAGGTCTTGTGGAGGCTTGGATTGCAATTGGATTAACAATAGGAGCTTACCTAAACTGGCTACTTGTGGCACCACGTTTACGGGTATATACACAGGTTACAAATGATTCCATTACTATTCCAAGTTATTTGGATAATCGATTACGTGATCATACGAAGCTTATTAGAATTGCTTCAGGTATCATCATCCTCATATTCTTTACATTTTATGTATCGTCAGGAATGGTAGCAGGGGGCAAGTTTTTCGATAGTTCATTTGGTTATGAATACCATACAGGCTTATTAATTGTGTCAGCTGTAGTTGTAGCATACACTCTTTTTGGCGGATTTTTAGCGGTAAGTTATACAGACTTCTTACAAGGTCTTATTATGTTTTTAGCACTTATTATGGTACCGCTATTTGGTTTATTTGTAACAGGTGGTATAGGTGAAACCATTTCATCTATTAAATCTGTTGATCCAGATCTTCTAAATTTATTACCAGCCACTGCGACAGCAGCAGGGATCATTTCTTCAGTTGCTTGGGGATTAGGCTATTTTGGACAGCCTCATATTATCGTCCGCTTTATGGCGATTAGTTCCGTTAAAGAAACGAAGCAAGCTCGACGCATTGGTATTGGCTGGATGATGTTAAGCTTATTTGGAGCTATTGGAACTGCCTTGGTGGGTGTAGCCTATTATCAGCAAAATGCTGGTGAGCTAAAAGACGCTGAAACAGTATTTATTGTACTTGGTCAGATTTTATTCCATCCATTTATAGCAGGTATTATGCTGGCGGCTATTTTAGCAGCTGTTATGAGTACAATTTCTTCTCAATTAATCGTAACTTCTTCAGCACTTGTAGAGGATATTTATAAAGCATTATTTAATAAAACAGCAGACGATAAGCATTACGTTTTTGTTGGGCGTATGGCTGTATTAGTTGTTGCAATTATTGCAGCAATTCTAGCGTGGAATCCAGATAGTTCTATCTTAAGCTTAGTTGGCTTTGCTTGGGCAGGATTCGGTGCAGCCTTCGGACCTGTTATTTTACTTTCTTTATATTGGAGAAGGTTAACGAACTACGGAGCACTTAGCGGAATGGTAACAGGGGCTGCAACTGCGTTTATTTGGGGTAAAGTAGATGCTTTATCAAGTGCGTTGTACGAAATTGTTCCTGGCTTCATTGTTTGTTTAATTGTTGCGGTTGTTGTCAGTATACTGACATATAAACCAAATAAAGAAATTGAAGAAGAGTTCACACGCTCAGAAGCCCTGCTAAAAGAAGAAAGAAAATAGTTGAGATGCGCCTTTACATGAGGCGCATTTTTTAGGAAAGTTAACGATGATCTTCAAATACGAAAAAGGGTATATTATGGTAAGATGAAGAAAATTTGTCGTAGCGACACCAAGCTTTGGTGGGAGGTTTCTAATGGATAGAATTAAGGAAGTTGATGTATTAATTGAAAAGGCCATACTAGTTGGCGTGAATTTACGAAATGATGAGCACTTTGACTATTCTATGGAAGAGTTACAAAATTTAGCTGAGGCCTTGCATGTAGAAGTGGTTGGGACTGTCACGCAAAATTTGGAACGTGTGACACCTTCCCATTATGTGGGTACAGGTAAAATAGAAGAAATCAAAAATTTTTATGAAGAAGCACAAGCAAACCTCGTTATTTTTAATGATGAACTGTCTCCTTCGCAAATCCGTAATTTGGAGCGTGATTTAGCAACGAAGGTCATTGATCGAACAATGCTTATTTTAGATATTTTTGGAAGGCGCGCAAAAACACGTGAAGCCCAAATGCAGGTGGAATTAGCACAGCTTCAATATATGCTACCTCGTTTAGTGGGTTTGCATGCCTCTTTAAGCCGTCAGGGTGGAGGTACTGGGGGAGGCTTTAAAAACCGTGGTGCTGGTGAGACAAAGCTGGAATTGGATCGACGAAAAATTGAAGATCAAATTGCTAAAATTAAAAAGGATCTAGAGCACGTTAAGGAACAGAGAGAAACGCAGCGTAAACAGCGTCGTAAAAACGCTCTTCCGGTTGTATCGATTGTAGGCTATACAAATGCTGGGAAATCAACGATTATGAATCAACTGCTTACACAAATAGGACAAGAAGAGCACAAACAAGTCTTTGAGAAGGATATGCTTTTTGCTACCCTTGAAACTTCTGTTCGTCAGATTGAACTACCTGATAAGAAGACCTTTTTACTGACAGACACTGTAGGCTTTGTTAGTAAATTACCTCACCATTTAGTGAAGGCATTTCGCTCCACTTTGGAAGAGGCTCGAGATGCGGATCTTTTACTGCATGTGGTGGATGTTTCGAATACAGAGTACGGATTTATGATGGATGTAACGAACGAAACACTTAAAGCAGTTGGTGTTGAGGACATTCCTACAATCTATGTATACAATAAAGCAGATATAGCAGATGTTCCATATCCTGTGGTAAGTGGAGATAATATTTGGATTTCAGCAAAGCAGGGGGTTGGTTTAGAAGAATTAGTACAGCTAATTCGTCAACACATCTTCTCGCATTACGTAACGTGTGAAATGTTAATACCTTATGATCATGGGAACGTTGTTTCTTATTTAAATGAGAATGCCTCTGTTTTTAATACAGCCTATGAAGAGGGTGGGACATTATTGTCTCTTGAAGTAAAAGCAGCAGATTACGCAAAGTATCAGCACTATGTAATTAATTAAAAAATGTACTTCCCAAAGCATGCCAAAAGATTTTTGGCATGCTTTTTGTGATTAGAGGGAATAGTAGAATCTAGAACAAAGGTAAAACATGTAGTCAAGAAATTATATTAATTTTCAAGTAAAGTAAGGAATCTGAATTTTAAATATTTTAGAATAATTCATTGTAAATTTAAAAATCTTTTAGGTATAAAGTGTGAGAAAACTTAGATATATCAAAGGATTTAATAATTTATCTAATAATCAATCAGAATTTATAGAAAAATGACAAATTTTCAACATTTTTTAAAACTCTTGCTAAAGTGTATAAAACGCTTTAGTATGATGAAACAAAGTTTTTTTATCCTTATATTAGGGTAGTTGTGTTTTTGTAGAATAATTTTTTATTGGGAGAGGGTATTGTATGTCTAGTAAAGATGAAGTTGTAAAATCTGTCCCTCAAAATGGTTTTGTTGGACACCCTAAAGGGCTCTTTACTTTGTTTTTCACAGAATTTTGGGAACGTTTCTCGTACTATGGTATGCGAGCAATTCTTATCTTCTTTATGTATTACGAATTACATGACGGGGGCTTAGGTCTAGACCGCGGAACAGCAAACTCTATTATGGCCATCTACGGCTCACTTGTTTATATGTCTGGAATTATAGGTGGATGGATTGCCGACCGAGTTTTAGGAACACGAAAAACCATTTTTTATGGTGGCGTGTTAATTATGATTGGTCATTTACTGCTAGCATTGCCTGGTGGTGTGAGCATGTTATTTGCTTCCATGGCATTTATCGTTATGGGTACTGGTTTATTAAAACCGAACGTTTCAAGTATTGTTGGGGACATTTATGCTGAAACAGATAGCCGTCGTGATGCAGGTTTTTCTATTTTCTATATGGGTATTAATATGGGAGCATTTATTGCACCTTTTATTGTCGGAACAATTGGACAAAAATATAGCTTCCACCTTGGTTTTGGTTTAGCGGGTCTAGGTATGTTTATTGGTTTAATTGTTTATAAATTAACAGAGAAAAAATATTTAGGCTTAGCGGGCTTACAAGTAAACAACCCATTAAAGCCTGAAGAACGTAAAAAAGTCTTTACGCAATTCGGAGTTGCAGCTTTACTTATTATCATCTTGGGTGCTATCGGTATTAAAACTGGTACTTTAACAATGAATGTATTTAGTTTAATCATCACAGCTCTAGGTGTATTAATTCCAACTGCATTCTTTATTTATATGTATCGCAGTAAAAAAACAACAAAGGATGAAAAGTCTCGTCTACTTGCTTATATTCCTTTATTTTTATCAGCTGTAATGTTCTGGGCTATTCAAGAACAAGGAGCAACTATTTTAGCGACTTATGCAGATGAGCGTACACAGCTAAGTTTTGGTGGTATTCAGCTTCAATCTTCTTGGTTCCAGTCATTGAACCCATTATTTGTTATTACAATGGCACCATTATTTGCGATGCTATGGCTTAAATGGGGAGACAAGCAGCCAACAACACCACGTAAGTTCTCATATGCATTGTTCTTTGCGGGTCTATCGTTCTTAGTGATGATGATTCCAGCACACCTGTCTGGTGGAGATACATTAGTGAGTCCTTTATGGTTAGTATTGTCATTCTTCTTAGTGGTTGTTGGTGAGTTATTATTATCACCAGTTGGTCTATCTGCCACAACGAAATTGGCACCACAGGCATTCGCAGCGCAAACGATGTCTTTATGGTTTTTAACAAGTGCAGCAGCACAAGCAATTAATGCGCAATTAGTTAAGGTCTATGAAGTTGTAAGCGAATTCACATACTTTGGTTTCTTAGGTACCTTATCTATTGTAGTCGGGATTATTATATTGGTGCTTTCACCAATTATTTCAAAAGCGATGAAGGGTATTAATTAAATGAAAGATGCAAGTACAGTTATTAAAAAAACTGTACTTGCATCTTTTTTTGTATCTAAATAAAAGTCTATCTAAGAGGCTGAGAGCGAAATATATTATCGTAAGTAGTTATTTTGTTGAATGTGGGTATAAGTTTCTATGTAGAAAATTATCATTTTCGTTATAATAATTTTAATAATATGAAAATTTAAGGGGTTGGAATCTATGAAGGAAGAGTTAGATTATTTGAGGCCAAGATTAATGGAGATTTTTACGTATTTACATGCAAATCCAGAAATCAGCTGGCATGAAGTAGAAACCACCAATTATATAGTGGAGCTATTAACGCAGGAAGGCTTTTCCCCTAAACGATTTAAAAATTCCACAGGATTATATGTTGATGTAGGCAAAGGTAACCCCAAAGTAGGACTAAGAACAGACATAGATGCCTTATGGCAAGAAGTAGATGGTCATTTCCGTGCGAATCATTCATGTGGACATGACGGTCATATGACGATGGCCATTGGTACACTATTACTTTTAAAAGAACTACAGCAATCTATTAATGGTACAATCCGCGTTATTTTCCAACCTGCTGAAGAAAAAGGAACTGGAGCGTTATCTGTATTAGAAGAAGGTGTTATTGATGACTTAGATTATTTATTTGGTGTCCATGTAAGACCTGTTCATGAGCTAGAGGACGGCACTTATTGTGCAGCCTTATATCATGGTGCCTCTCGTTTACTTGAAGGCGAAATTATCGGAGAGGATGCTCATGCTGCAAGACCGCACCTAGGTATTAATGCCATTGAAGTAGGTGCAACAATCATCGAAGATTTGCGAACCATTCATACAGATCCTATGGTTCCTGTATCTGTAAAGATGACGAAATTCCATGCTGGGGGAGATTCGGGCAATATTATCCCAGGTAATGCCTCATTTACGATTGATATTCGTGCACAACAAAACAAGGTGATGGACGATTTAGCACAAGGCGTAAAGCGTGTGATCGATTCCTCTAAATTGTTGCATAAAGTACAAATTGAATTACGTACGGTGGCCAATATCGTAGCTGCTGAAGTTGATACAAGTGCTCAATATTTAATGGAGCAGGCAATTATACAGGCTGCTGGATTATCAAATTTAAGAAAGCCTGTTCATACACCTGGAGGAGAGGATTTTCACCATTATGCTGTACAACGGCCGCATTTAAAAACAACCATGCTGGGCTTGGGTTGTGGATTAACACCAGGCTTGCATCATCCGAAAATGAAATTTAAACAAGCAAGACTTGTCACGGGAGTGGAGATACTTACAAGAGCAGTTTTATTAGCTTTGGAGTCAGGGCATAAAAAGGAGGCGTCAGCGTAATGTTAGAGCAAGTGCGAATTCACAAAGTAACGACACCGAAAGAAATTGCAGAGATCCAAAAATTAAATGCTGAAATATGGGGCAGTCAAGCAATCCCCTCCCATCAATTACTAGCTGCTGTACAAAATGGGGGAATCGTATTAGGAGCGTATTTAGATGAAAAGCTAATTGGCTTTAACTATTGCTTCGTTGGCTATCGGAATAAAGAAATGTACTTACATTCGCACATGATTGGTGTAGAAAAAGCATATCGTGAACAAGGTGTGGGTGAATTATTGAAGCATGCCCAACAAGAATATGCAAAAGAGCATGGTTTTCAACTTGTCCGCTGGTTAATTGACCCATTAGAGGCGCGTTTAGCGAATCTAGCATTTCTAAAACTGAACGCCACTAGTTATCAATATGAAAATGATTATTATGGTCCACTTCGAGATGACTTTAATGAAGGACTACCTTCAGATAGACTTGTCGTTGAATGGTGGATCGAGCGTGATCAAATGGCAGATAGCCTTGATGAATTAGAAGAAGTAGCACAGGAAATTGTACCTTGGACATTAACAGTAGACGGATTACCAGTTCTAGATGTAGAAAATACATTTCAGTTAAATCAATCCTTTTATAAAGATGCCTATTTTTTACCGATCCCTCAATCTCTACAGAAAATGAAAGTGGAAAGTCCAAAACTTGCAGAGGACTGGCGTTATAAAATTCGCACAATCTTAACAACATTATTTAACCAAGATTATGCCATCGTACGCATGAAGAAACATCCAGAATATGTTCATAGCTATCTGTTAGTCAGACGCTCCTTATTAGCTTTATAATAATGATAAGGAGTGAACAATGTGAGATTAGAAAAGATTACATTAAGGCATTTAAAAATGCCTATGAAAGCACCATTTACTACGAGTTTTGGCACAGTTGATGAAAAGGAAATGTTACTGATAGAAGCAAAAGATGAATCAGGGACGACGGGGTGGGGAGAAACTGTTGCTTTTGTAGCACCATGGTATACGGAAGAAACATTAAAGACAACATGGCATATGCTACAAGATTTTTTGATACCCATCTTGTTACATAAAAAGATTGGGCATCCAGATGAGGTAACCTCATTATTTGCACCTATTCGGCGAAACTGCATGGCGAAAGCTTCAATTGAGGGTGCTGTATGGGATATCTATGCTCAGCAAACAAAGCAATCACTTGCACAGGCGTTAGGTGGTCAAAAACAACGTATTGAAGTAGGAGTCAGTGTGGGTATTCAACCCTCTATTGCTCAGTTAATTGCATTAATAAAAGGTCATATTGAAGAAGGCTACAAAAGGGTGAAGATCAAGATAAAGCCTGGAGAGGATGTAGAGATAGTACAGGCAATTCGTGCGGAATTTCCAAATTTACCCTTGGTGGTTGATGCAAACTCTGCTTATACATTAGAGGATATAGAAATACTACAGCAGCTTGATGATTTTAATTTATTAATGATCGAACAACCATTAGCTACTGATGATATTGTCGATCATGCAGCATTACAGAAAAAGTTAAAAACGCCTATTTGCTTAGATGAAAGCATCACATCATATGAGGATGCCAGACGAGCAATTGAACTTGGAAGCTGTGGTGTCATAAACATCAAGATTGGACGAGTAGGTGGTTTAACGGAAGCAATACGAATCCATGACCTATGTAAAGCAAACCATATTCCAGTTTGGTGTGGTGGTATGTTAGAGGCTGGAATTGGACGAGCACATAATGTTGCCTTAACGTCTCTTAGTCAATTTATTTTACCTGGCGATACAGCAGGTTCTAGTCATTATTGGTACGAGGATATCATTGATCCTGAAGTAAAAGTTAAAGATGGTTATATTGAGGTACCCCAGTCGGTAGGTATTGGTTATAAGCCTAATATGGCTGTGATTGATAAATTAACAATTAGCAAAGAAATCTATCAATAAGGGAGTACTTAGTCGATCATTTAGTATAAGGAAAACGAGGAGAGAACTGATTGAAAAAAAGCTTGCAAATCGGTGGTGCCTATGTGGGGATTATCGTTGGAGCAGGATTTGCATCAGGGCAGGAAATTGTCCTTTATTTTACAAGCTATGGCTTTAAAGGAATATATGGAGCATTGTTAGCTATGGTTGGTTTCTCAATTGTTGGAATGTGTGTTGCTCAAGTGAGCTCTAAGCTTCGCACATCGTCCCATAAGGATTTAATTTATCAAATTTCAGGGAATACTATGGGCTTTGTCTTGGATTTAGTGCTATCACTCTTTTTATTTGGTGTAGCTGTCATCATGTTTGCTGGCGCTGGTGCAACATTTCAGCAAATGTTTGGACTGCCTATTTGGCTAGGGAGTATTTGTATGATCTTGCTTACAGTAGCCACTGTCATGATGGATGTGAAAAGCATCATTAATATCATTGCACTAGCAACCCCCTATCTACTAACCGTTGTCTCCATCATCGCTATCTATGCTATTGCAACGATGGATTTTACCTTTGCAGAGCAAGCTGTTATTGCTCAACAGGCTCAAATAAGTGAGAAAAGTTGGTGGGTAACGGCTTTATTGTACATGTCGTTCAATGTAGGGGTTAGCTTCTCTTTACTGACTGTTATGTGTGGATCCATACGCAATCATAAGGTAGCTGGCATGGGTGGTATAATTGGTGGGATTTTGTTAGGTGCTTTAATCTTACTTGTGAATTTCTCCCTTTTAGCAAAGATGAATATCATTGTTGGATTAGACATTCCGATGCTAGCGTTAGCGAATGAAATTCATCCGATTGTTGGAGTATTAATGACTATTTCTCTTTTGGGAATGATTTATAATACGGCAGTAGGGATGCTATATTCCTTTATGGTAAGGTTTTTCGAGCCTAGTAGAGCAAGCTTTAGGATTGCAGTTATATTTATAGGTGGTCTCGGTTTTCTAGCAAGTCTTGTAGGGTTTACTACGCTAGTAGCTAAACTATATGCAGTGATGGGCTATGTTGGGTTAGTATTAATCATATTCATTATTTCTGCATGGTTAAGAGGCACTAAAAAAATTATCTAATATAGTAATGGTAATTGAGGGATAGATTTTATTCTCAATTACCTTTTTATTTGGATAAAAATATTGTAGAAATAGTGAATTATTTCTGTTGATTAATTTACGGTAATGCTGATATTTCGTTAATTTGGCATATTTTTCAGTTAATCATTAATAAAACGAGAATAATTCTCATTTGCTGGTTGACTGAGAATAAAATCATGCTTATAATGGAAATCGTGAGTAATGATAATCATTTTCACTAATAAGTGAGTTACACACAAAAATGAAATCTACCGGGGATTACTATGAAAATAAGATATCTTTTAACAGCAACTGTTTTGCTGTCTATTGTGTCGCTCTTTATCGGAGTAGTAGATATTAAGCCTAGCGACCTATTAGACTTCCAATCAGAAGAAGCTAGACTATTTTTAATTAGTCGTGTACCTAGACTTGTTGCAATCTTGCTAGCGGGTGCAGGTATGAGTATTGCTGGTTTAATTATGCAAAGCTTAAGTAGGAATAAATTCGTTTCACCAACAACAGCTGGTACATTAGATGCCACACGGTTGGGTGTATTGATTTCCATGATGTTCTTTACGAACGTTACGTATTTCCAAAAAATTTCCTTCGCTTTCATATTTGCTTTAGCCGGCACATTACTATTTATGCAAATATTAAACCGAATTAAGTTTAAAGATGCGATTTTTATACCGCTTATTGGCTTAATGTTTGGGAATATTTTGTCCTCTGTTACAACATTCTTTGCATATAAGGCGAATATTATCCAAAACATTTCTGCATGGTTACAAGGAGATTTCTCATTAATCATGAAAGGCCGTTACGAACTGTTATACGTAAGTGTACCAATACTCATTTTAGCTTACATTTACGCAAATCGTTTTACAGTAGCTGGGATGGGAGAGGATTTTGCAAAAAATCTTGGTCTATCCTATAAATTTGTAGTCAATTTAGGCTTGGTGTTGGTAGCTCTTATCTCCACAACAGTGGTGTTAACAGTCGGTATCATTCCATTTCTTGGTTTGATTATTCCGAACATTATTTCCCTGTTTAAAGGTGATAATTTGGCAAAAACCTTGCCGCACACAGCATTACTTGGTATGTCATTCTTGTTATTCTGTGATATTTTAGGACGAGTACTGATTTTCCCTTATGAAATACCAATAAGTATGACTGTTGGTGTAATTGGAAGTGCCATCTTCCTATTCATGTTGTTTAGGGGGAGAGCATATGCGTAATCGTACAAAAATGTTCATTTTACTAGGTCTCGCTGTTATAGCAGTTGTCCTATATTTATTTTGGGAACTCAATGGTAATTATCACTATGCTTTTCCACGCCGTGTCATAAAGGTTGTGGCAATGGCATTAACGGGTATAGCGATTGCCTATTCAACAGTAGTTTTCCAAACAATTACACATAATCGGATTTTAACCCCAAGTGTCATGGGTTTAGATGCTTTGTATATGTTAATTCAAACATGCATCTACTTCTTCTTTGGCTCTACATCCATATTAGTTATTAATATCTACTATAATTTTACGCTTGCAATTGGGGCGATGATTCTATTCGCTTTAATTTTTTACCGAGTATTGTTTAAAGAAGGAAAGCGACCGATTTATTTTTTACTGCTTGTTGGGATGATTGTTGGTACGTTCTTAGGAAGTATTACAACGTTCTTCCAAGTATTAATAGATCCGAATGAGTTTTTAGGCTTACAAAGTAAAATGTTTGCAAGTTTCAATAATGTTAATTCAGATTTAGTTTGGCTAGCAGGCGTTATCATTTTAATAACATTTATCTACGGTGCTCGTCATATGAATCAATTAGACGTCATGTCTTTAGGACGAGACACAGCTATAAATTTAGGTGTACCTTACGATAAGCTGGTACAACGTATGTTAATTTTAGCTTCAATTTTGATTGCTGTTTCAACAGCGCTTGTTGGTCCGATCACGTTCTTTGGTTTAATCGTTGCAAATTTATCATATCAGTATTTCAGAACATACAAGCATTCCATCTTAATTACTGGCTCCTGTGTAATGAGTGTTGTAGCTTTAGTCGGTGGACAGTGGATGGTTGAACGTTTATTTAGTTTCACTACTACACTTAGTGTCATTATTAATTTTGTGGGTGGGGTTTACTTCATCTACTTATTATTAAGAGAAAGTAGGTCAGCAGGATGATACAAGTCAAAGAAATTACAAAGTTTTTTGGTAAAAAACCTGTCGTTCAAGATGTAAGTGTTGATATTGTCTCAGGAAAAATCACATCGTTTATTGGACCCAATGGTGCAGGGAAGTCCACGCTACTTTCTATGGTGAGTCGTTTACTGAATGCAGATACTGGTGAAGTACTACTCGATAAGGCAGATGTACGTAGCTGGAAATCAGATGATTTCGCTAAACGTGTATCGATTTTAAAGCAATCAAACTTTATGAATGTTCGTCTAACGATTCGTGAGCTTGTATCTTTTGGCCGTTTCCCTTACTCAAAAGGACACTTAAAACCTGAAGACGAAGAAAAAGTGGATGAAGCTATTCGCTATATGAATTTAGAAGATATGCAACATAATTATTTAGATGAGCTTTCAGGTGGTCAACGTCAGCGTGCATTTATCGCAATGGTTATTGCCCAAGATACTGAATATATCTTACTGGACGAACCATTAAATAATTTAGATATGAAGCATTCTGTCCAGATTATGAAGATTTTACGTAAGTTGGTTGATGAGTTAGGCAAAACAGTGGTTATCGTTTTACACGATATTAATTTTGCTTCTGTTTACTCTGACCATATTGTTGCATTAAAAGATGGCCGTGTTGTTAAAAATGGTCCTACAAATGACATTATTAACTCACATGCATTGAAGGAAATTTATGATATGGATATTCCTGTTCAAGAGCAGGATGGCTGTCGAATTTGTGTTTATTTTAATTCGTAAAAATAGTCCAGATGATGAACATCTAACTATCAAATCATTTAATTAAAGGAGAAATTTCACAATGAAAAAATGGAAATTACTTACAGTATTAATGGCAATGATGCTATTAGTATTAGCTGCTTGCGGTTCGAAAGATGAAGCAAAAGAAGATGATAAAGGTACTTCAACTGACAAACCAGCTGAGGAACAAAATGAAGAATCATCAGTATATCCACTAACAATTCCAGGTAGCACAGTTGAAGGTCGTGACGGTAGTACAACATTTGAAGAAGTAACACTTGATAAAATGCCAGAAAAAGTTGTCGTTTTTGATAATGGTTTCTTAGATACATTAGATGCTTTAGGCGTTAATCCTACAGCAGTGGTACAAGACTCATTACCAGCATATTTAAGCAAGTTTAAAGATAGTACTTATGTAAACGCAGGTACATTATTCGAGCCTGATTATGAAAAATTATCTGAAATTAACCCAGATATTATTTTCATCTCTGGTCGTGCTTCAGCAGCTTATGCTGAATTATCTAAAATTGCTCCTACAGTATACATTGGTGTAGATAATACTAACTTCTTAGAGTCATTCAAAGCTAATACAGAATTAGCTGGTAAAATCTTTGGTAAAGAAAAAGAAGCGGCAGATGCAATTGCTGCATATGAAGCAAAAGTAGAAGAAGTAAAAGCTAAGGCTACTGCAACAGAAGAAAAAGCGTTAATCGTTTTAGGTAGTGAAGGTTCATTATCAGTATTCGGTCCTGGTTCACGTTTCGGTGTGATTCATGATGTATATGGTGTAAAAGCTGTAGCTGAAGCTAGTGGCTTCAAAATCGAATCACATGGTGATAATGCAAGCTTTGAATTTGTACGTGAGAAAAATCCAGATATCTTATTCGTTATTGACCGTGACGCTGTTGTAAATGAAAACGGTGAATCAGGTACAAAAGCTGCAATTGAAAACGAAATTGTAAGTGCAACAAACGCTGTGAAAAACGGTAAAGTATTCTACTTAGATCCAGAAATTTGGTACCTTTCAGGTGGCGGTTTACAATCAGAAACACAAAAAGCTGAAGATGTATTAAAGGCGTTCAACTAATATGTTTGTACAAATTAAACGTATTGTTGTGACAGAAGGGAATTCGGATAAGGTTGTGGAACGTTTTGGTGCTAAGCCAAATGGTCCCTCATTACTTGAACAACAACCTGGCTACATTGATAAGCAGGTACTTGTAAAGAAAGTTCGCCGCGGTGATGAAGAAGTGCTAGTGATGGTTCGTTGGGAATCAGAAGAAGCATGGAAAAATTGGGAGAAGAGTCCTGAGCATATTGCAGGCCATAAGGCAAGTGCAGGTAAACCGAAGCCTGATCATATCATTGAAAGCGGACAAGAAGTTTATTATGTAAAAGGTTAATCATCTAAAGGTGTCTCAAGGGATTGAGACACCTTTTCTTGTTGTTGAAAAAAGAATGTCACTAGCAGAAAAAGCCCTTTTAGCAAGGTGAGGGGTTGATTTCCGTTCCGCCAGCGTCCTTTCCAGGGGGCGTCCGATGAGCCGCTTCACTCACTTGCGCTCGCTCCAGGGTCTCCTCAGTGACGCTAAATCCCCTAGGAGTGACGTTGGCTCCACTCCAATCAACCATTCTGCAAAGTGTCTTTACTTTTTTCATAGTAGCATAACAATCAAATAGCCCATTATCTGTATTCTTAGAGGGGATAAGCTCTTATTTTCAATGTGGAGAAGTGATGCGTGACAACACCTCTTCATAAAGAGTAATGAACACCTTCACTTTATTTGAATACCTTTGCTAAAAAGCGGTTTATAGTGGTGGGCTACTGGACTACCATGGAATAGCGAGACAGGCAAAACTTTAAACGGAGCAGTAGCGGAGGAAGCGATTCGGCGCTCGCCTACAGGAAAGCAAGTAGCCTGCAACGGAAATTCATTTTCATCTTTTATAAAAATGCTATTGATTGCTTTGTTTATCAACACTATGTAGAGATGTCGTTTTATTACTCAAAAAGCAGGTCACAATCAGTGTGACCTGCTTAGCTAGGTGTATAGGTTAATGTGTAATAGATGGTTTTCTCCATTTACTAAATGTCGAATCCATATTAAAGGAAATGGTGTTCTCATTAATGGACAAGCCGGAGATGCTGGTATTACAGAGCTCATCCAAACTATCAGAATGATTGTTATTATTAGATGCATTAGCCGCTATTACTAGCCCTCTTGCATTAATAATTGTGTCATGTGGCGTTACATACACTATAGGGGAATCTATATTTAATCCAAAAGTGAAAGGATTGACTAATGACATAGTAGAAATACTTTCGTTTGATATTCTAATAATGCCATATTGCTCAATATAATAATCTCTTTTTTGTTGAAATGTATCCTCAAATCCAGGAATATCACTAATATATTTTGAATAGGGTGAAATATTTTTATATGCAGCCAGTGTATCTTGATATGCTTTTACTTCAGATTGAATAATAATTTGTTCAATTCGTCGTTGATCATTGCTAGGCTGTTTAATTGTAATTTCTTCAGCTGAGACAGAGATATTACATGAAAAAGTAGCCGTAAGTATGAAAACAGTTTCATTCAATTTTAAGTCACTCCCAGTACAAAAAGATTTCATGTTCATCAATCTATCCTGACTTTATAAATATATTTTATTGCTAATCTAAGCGTAACATCTGTTAGAGCGCCATTTCAATGGTAAGTTTACGCCACTTTAATGGCGGTACTTGGTTCTCTACCGCCATTTTTTTAGTAATAATTAGCAAAAATCTGGCGTGATTTGTATGAATAACGCCAGATTTTGGCGGTCTCTCTCTTTATAAAGGAATTAATGGTATTTAATGTATTATATAATTGCGTGACTAGTATTAATTCCCACTAATCTATATAATATCTATTAATACACTAGATAGGAGAGAGGACTATTGAAGGATTTAGATGTGCGCATCAATGAATCATTAGACATCCTTATAGAAAATGAGCTATTACTTGGACCAGAGCTAAAATTAATGCTAAAAAGCTTTAAAGAAGAAAAAACAACAGTAGGTTTTTCCTTTGGTAAAATGTGTTTTTGGCATTATGAAGCATTTTCAAGTAGTATAAATCCAGATATCTACAAGGTAGCTGCTGCAATTGAACTTTTAATACTGTCTTTTGATATTATTGATGATCTGCAGGATAAAGATTCAGACTATAGTTGGAACAAAACACCTGAATTATCATTAAATGTTGCTTTAGCTATGCTGGTCATGGCATCTAAAACAATAGATGAAACCTCTTTTGAACATAAAAGAGCGGCTATAAAGCTAGTTGATGAATACGCATTAAAAAGTATAAATGGACAGCAATTAGACTTATTAAATAGTTGTCGCGATGAAGATTCCTATGTAAAAATGATTACCTTGAAATCCGGCTCATTAACAGCGATGGGTTGCTTGGTTGGCGAAGTACTTGCAAAAGGAGAAATATCTCAAGAAGTAGAGGAATATGGGAAATACATAGGGATCATCCAACAAATTAAAAATGATATTCAAAGCTTAAAGGCGTGGGGTCCTAAAAATGATCTGCTAAATAAAAGGTATTCTCTTCCTATTATTTATCTATTATCACAGAAAAATGATGTTTCAAAATCTGTTTCTAGCTATTATAATAATGATATAGTTACAGATTTGGATAATAATGCAACAGAAGACGCGTTGACAAATGGTGGGGCGATACGTTATGCCATTACCATAAAAAACGTCTATAAATTTAAAGCATTGAATTACCTGGAAAATGTAGCTATAAATCAGGTAGGTAGAGAATACCTACAAAAACTATTGAAATGAGGAGAGATAAGAATGATTAATGTAATCCAATATTTAGAGCAAAATCCAAGCCTAGTTGCACTATTAAAAGATCAAAAAGCCTCATTAGTTGGAGTTTCATCTGTAGAGCAAACAGCAATTTTAGAAGCGTTTAACGGTGAAATGAATACAGAAAGTGATATTTGGAACTAAGAAAGTTGCGAAGTAAGTTGTTTTGGCCCGCTATAATTCTCTATTTAATTATTGGTTTTTATTTAAATTATGTGAATTATAGCGAGCCTTATATACAGATTGGGGTAGAAGAAGAGAATGACAAATGGGTCATTTCTCAACTTTATTATAAAGACTGGGCAGAGGGTCAAAATATTTCTGTTGGTGATGCAATTTTAACTGTAGATCATGAACCCATCAATGAATTAAATCAACTGAGATATAAATCTAAAATTTTATCTGCTAATGAAATAACAATACTGAAGCCCGATGGAGATCTAATCAATATACATATTAAGCATTTGGATATCCCTCAACAATTTATCTATGTATTAATCATTCCAGCTTGTTACTATTTATTAACATTATTTATAGCGTTTTATTTACATTTCAAACAAAGGAATACAAAATTAGCTGACTTACTAATTCTTTTTATGTTAACGGTTTCTTTGGCCTATGTAAGTAGTGGTGTCTCTGGTAGAATGGATACGATTGGCATTATCGTAAATCGAAGTAGTATGCTGTTATGTTTAGTTATACTGTTACATTTTTTGAGAAATTATTATTCATTTGTGAAAACAAATTGGGTGTTTACAAATAATATCAAGCTCTTTTATATACTTCCTTTCATAGCTTTTGTATTAGGATGTATGGGTACTATTTATCCTGCTTCAAATGATATTCTTTCCAATGTTATATTGGCTATTTTCTTTATTCTCCTAGTGATCATCCTTAGTATTTTATTAATAAGCTATTTTAAGTACAGCTCACCTCAGTTGAAAATTTTATTAAATAGTATATTAATTCCGTTTCTACCATTTCTTTTTTTATATGCACTCCCTAAAATTTTTTTTCATACGTATATACTTTCATCTGAGATAAGCTCATTATTTTTATTGCTTATACCCTTTAGCTTTATTTTTACGCAATTAGCAGAGAGATTATTTGATATTGAGTACCATATTACAAGATTCCGTTATTATGTTATATTCTCTTTAATCTTTACTGTTTGGTTTACAGTGGGACTATATTTTATTGCAGGGCGTTATTTAACCATGACGGTTATGTCAGGGGTATCTTTCTTTACATTTTCTTCATTAGTCATACTTTTTTACGTAAAAGAGAAGGTCGATTATCGCAAGCGGAAAATATTATTTTCCACAAAGGGTGACTATATTCATCAGCTATATACAGCCGTAGATAAAATTGGGAAAACAATTAAAATTGACGAACTTTTAGAAAAGTTTGCTTATGAGGTTTCCATGCATCTGGAGTTAGAGGATGTTTTTGTCTTAACATATAACTATGACAAAAATGAATTCATACCAATAGCTGGTGAAAGTATTACGATAGATCCTGACATAATGGAAGATATCAGATTAGGTGAAATACGCAAAATTGACAAAGTTTATATAGCATTCCTCCATCAGGATGCACATTTTAAAAGAGCTTTAGTGCTAGGGCATAATAATACAATTCATTTAAAAGATGAGGAGCTTTTATGGCTTGAACTGCTCTTATTATATGTAAATAATTTTATTGAAAATACCAAGATGGTGGAAGAACTGCTAGAGGAACTAAAGCATATGAAGCAAGCTGATGATGGTCAGTTACCATGGCTGAATAAGCTATTATGGCTAAGATTTGAAGAAGAAAAATACCAGTTAGCTCAAGAGTTACATGACACCAATTTACAGGAGCAACTTCATATAGCCCGCGAGGTGGATGTCCTAGTAAATGCAAAAAATACAACGGATATTCAAGAAAAGCTTGCGAAAATTCATAAACAAATGGTTGCATCCTTACATGAATTACGTACTTATTGTGAAAACCTAAAACCGCCGTTATTAGATACATTAGGTTTAAATGCAGCTTTGGAAAAATTGATTCGGAAAGTTCAAGAAAGAGCTAACTTCGTGCTTATTTACACCATTGACCGTCTTTATTTAGAGGATGAGCGTATGAATTTAATGATTTATCGTTTATTCCAAGAGTTACTTAATAATGCGTTGAAGCATTCTTATGCAGCATCAGTTGAAATTCACTTAAAAGAAATGAACGATGGTTTCGAAATTATTTATAAAGATGATGGTGTAGGCTGTAATGTAGAGGACATTATAGTAGCCGAATCAATGGGCATTCAAGGCATGCAGGAGCGTGTAAAAGCGTTTAACGGACAATTTACTATTGACTCGAATATCAATGAAGGGATGTTTATTAGAATCATGGTGAAAGAAGGGAGTGAAACACTTGATTACGATGCTCATAGTGGATGATCACCCTATAGTGTTAGAGGGAACTAAAAATTTATTTCAAGAGAATGAAGATATTATCATCGATACGGAAAGTGATGCAACTTGTGTCATTCAAAGGATAAAGAATAAACCGTACGATATCTATCTAATAGATATCAATATGCCATTAGAAAATGGAATTAACCTAGCCCGTAATATCAAGGCTATTCAGTCAAATGCTTCAGTTATTCTTTACACAGGTGATGATATTACGGATTATTATCCACTCATTTTAGAAAGAAAAATAGAAGGTATTTTAGCTAAAACAGCTTCGAAAGAGCAAATATTAAGAACAGTAAGGGCAATTGCAAACGGTGAAATTGTTTTACCTAAAAATTTCTTAGATTTTCTGGATGATAAATTTAAACTGCAAGGTGCTAAAGATATTCACTTAAATGAAAAGGAAAAGAAAATTCTAAGACTCATTGCAGAGGGCCATACAAATAAAGCTATCGCTATTGAATTAAATATTCCTCAACGTACAACGGAAAGATATTTAACTCAACTCTTTTCTTTGTTAAATGTAGATTCACGAACAGAAGCTGTAAATCTTGCAGAGAGAATGAATTTACTCTAAACTATTTCTATGTTATACTGTTGGTATATTTTTCAATTAATAGGGGGCATTATGGGAATTAAATATCCTATATATTTCCTTAGTAAAATAAAACCATATCCCTGTACTAAATTACCTATAAAATATGATAGACACCGCCAAAAAAGTGGCGGTGTTTTTTTGTAACCGCCAAATCACGCCAAAAACTTGTCTGAATCACGCCAGAAAATTGGCGTAAACCCGAAGTTGAAATAACGGTATAACTACTGGTACGCTTAAATTAACAGTGGTTAAGTAGATTTGCTTTAGTGAGTAATATATAAATCATTTTATTAAATAAGCAGCCTGACTATCTATGAATAAAGTAGCGTTAGTAGATTGTAGAATGTTACTAGCTAGTCAATATACTTCACCATAAAACTTTATAAAGGTAGGCGTGTATTGTGAAAGTAGAACTTGAAAATTTGTTTTCCATAGATGAAACTAGTCAAGATCAAGTTATTAACGTTTATAATCGTCATGGTATTGCTATTGGTGCGCCTGAATTGAGAAAAAGAAACTTAAAAACTAAATTTAATCCTATTTTTACATTAAATGAAGATGTAACATACGAGCAGGTAACAGCTTTATATGAGTCATTAGAGCGTGAATTTGGAATCGTTTCAATTGGAGAACGTTTTTATTTTGAATTTTCAGATTTAGAGTATGAACGAGCACCATTATTTACTTTAAATTCAACAGGTAATTCACCAGAAATGTTCTTAGAAGATAAGGGGACACTATTTTCTTTGAGTACACATTGTAAGTGTTGTCGGCTCATGGATAAAGAGCAGTTATCACCAATAGTTATCGATACTACGCAGATGAAAGATCGTCATTTAGTGCATGTAAATGGTTATTGGGTAGCTTCTGAGGAACTAGTATCATTAATGAAAAGAGAAAAACTAGAAGGCTATGAGCTTTTAGAGGTGATCCATCAAGGTCCGAAAGAAGGCAAACAGCCAGCTTATCAAATTATTCCTATACAAATGCTCCCTGAGTGTAGTAAGGACAGGGTTAAATTATACTTTGCAACTGAGCAACCTCCGTGCAGTTGTGGTTTAAATGGTGTCATTAATGGTCCTGATATTTATCATCATGAAGATTTGGAAAACTTAAAAGGGGATGTTTTCTACTCAGCCGAGTGTAGTCATGATGGAAGATATCTATATAGAAAGACTTTGTTTAGTAAAAGATTTAGAGAAACTATTATAAAATATGGTATTTCACGTGAGGTTAGAGGAGAAAAGGATGCAAACTTTGGTCCAAAAGATTGGCTTTTTGATCCAGTGCTAATTAAGTAGTCAAATTTGGACTAGTAAAAGAATAAGGGAGTGTTTAGGATGTTTAGAAGAATACTACCTATAGTAGCCATTTTATTCATTGTTGCATTGGCCGTTTCCAATTACTTTAACAAACCAGAAGAAGAATCAGTCACTATTTATCAAGAGGTCAATGGTGTATACCTTTCTTAAAATGAAGGCCTATATTTCATTCAGAAAAGATTTATTTGTGTTATGATGTGAAGGACATAGCATGAATGTTTTTTGAGGTGAAAAAATGAAAAAATGGGCATATCCATTAGCAGTTTTAACGTTAATTGTCTTTATTTTATTAAGAGCCACTTATCAAAGCCAGCTGATGAATACATTTGATGCAAAGATGGCAGAGCTTTTTTTTGGTAATCGATTTATTGAGATTTTTCATTATATAGGTGAGCCTAAATTTGTTGTTGCTGTTGCAGTAGTTTTAATGGTGTATTTAGCTTGGAAGGAAAAAAATTATCGAGGTATGCTATTTGTTGTCCTAACTTTTGCGGCAGGCAATGTTCTGAACCAATTACTAAAAAAATGGGAGCAGCGTCCACGACCTGAAATTGAGGATCAACTGACATCCTTTAGTTTTCCATCTGGACATTCGATGACTGGTATACTTTATTTATTTACACTTGCTTATATCTTAGCGGAGAATAGTAGTAAAGGACGTAAAGTCCTTCTGTGGCTTGGGGCAACAATTTTAATGGTGCTTATTGGTTTATCACGTATTGCAGGAGCTCGACATTTTGCTACAGATGTACTTGCTGGTTGGAGCATCGGCTATACTTGGTTTATCATCTGTGTCATTTGGTACGAACGTCGTAAACGTTTATTTCAATCTAATCATAAATAAAAAGACAGGCAGTATCTATTTCTATGATAGATACTGCTTTTTTACATTTTACCGAGACATTGTAACGAATGATATTTGCCTCATAAAAAAGAATTGCGTATAGGAAACTTCTACGTTAAGATGAGTACAATAAGAAAAAGAGCAAAGGAAGAAGGGTATGGACGGAAATGTTTTACTGGCATTAGGATTAACTCTGTTTGCTGGACTTGCAACAGGTGTAGGTAGTTTAATAGCATTTTTTACATCAAGAACAAATACAAAATTTTTATCATTAGCATTGGGATTTTCAGCAGGGGTGATGATTTATGTATCCCTTGTAGAAATATTTGTGAAAGCTAAAGATGCTTTAACCAATGCATTAGGTACAACTAATGGCTATTGGATGACAATCCTTGGATTTTTCGGTGGGATGTTGTTTATTGCCTTAATTGATAAATTCATTCCGAAGGCAACTAATCCTCATGAAGTAAAGCTGGTAGAGGATGTTAATGCCATCAAACCACAGGTTAATGAAGAACATTTGATGAAGATGGGCGTTTTTACAGCCCTGGCGATTGGTATTCATAATTTTCCTGAGGGGATCGCTACATTTATGTCAGCTATTAATGATCCGAATGTAGGAATTGCTATTGCCATTGCAGTTGCTATTCATAATATTCCAGAAGGCATTGCTGTATCTGTTCCTATTTTCTTTGCAACAGGTAATCGAAGGAAAGCCTTTAAATTATCCTTTTTATCAGGATTGGCAGAGCCTGTAGGTGCATTAGTAGCTTTTTTGCTCCTTATGCCCTTTTTAACAGATGTCATGTTTGGAATCGTTTTCGCTGGGGTTGCAGGGATAATGGTCTTTATTTCACTAGATGAATTGCTACCAGCTGCACAAAGATATGATGAAACACATTTGTCGATGTATGGTCTAGTAGGGGGAATGGCAGTCATGGCCATTAGCTTAGTATTATTAGCATAAGTAAGTAGGAAAAGGGAGACATCTTTGTAAAAGTGGCTCCTTTTTCTTTTTTCTATTAGCGTGTAACAACAGCTTCTTTTGACTCCACTAGCTCTTGTACTATTTTTAGACAATCATGAAATGTGGTAAAAGGTCTATATGGAACATGAAGCTCTTCACAGCGTTGGATAAGATGATCTCTAGCTAAAACAATATCTGCTAGTTTAGCTGCCTCAAAATCTGATAGAGAATCACCAATTACAATTTTATAATGATCCTCCTTGGCAACCTTCCGCATCACGCTTGGTTTACAGCAGCCGCATCCTTGTGTTTTGTATTTAGCGCATTCATCATCGCAGCTATTTGGGTAGATCAATTCTATTTGTTTACCAGAGAAATCTGCTCTATTACAGTAAATGCCTGAAAAGGGACCAAATTTTTCAACTAAAGGCTCGATGAAAAAATCAACTCCGCCACTTACAATATAAAATGGAATATCGTTGTTTTGAGCATAGCGGGCAAAATCACCAAATCCCTCACGTATGACTGCCGACTCCATCAGGTATTGAATGACTTCATCTTTTTGATGAGTAGAAAGTAGATGAAACATTGCTGATAGCCCATCTTTAAATGAAATGGTTTGTTCCATCATCGCTTGAGCAATTTTCTCAGATTCTACTGGTACAAATTCAGTCATAAGTGAAAAGATGTTATCTGTTTCTGTTATCGTGCCATCGAAATCACAGAATATAATGGGTTTCAAAATAATTCCTCCTTAGGAAAGCGCGTATAAAAAGTTTAATTCTATACTTCTATAATATTAGTTTTATCCAATCTTGCTTTCAAGAAAAAACGCCTACTATTAAAGTAGACGTTTCACATATTCATTGACTTGTACACCATGTTCATCAGCATTTGTTAAAATAATTTGATGCTCTGGGAATTGCTTTTTCATTAATTCAACGAAGTCAGAGGCAATAGCAGAAGGAATAATAGAAATCATTGTTGGTCCAGCGCCACTTAGAGCAGTACCATATGCACCGTTCGATTTTGCAGCCATACGAATTTCTTCATAAGCAGGAATTAGCTTTGCACGAAACGGTTCATGGAATAAATCTTCCTCCATATAACGCCCAGCACGTTCAAAATCTCGCGCCATTAAAGAAGCGGCTAACATATTTGCATTTGCTGAGGCATGAACAGCATAGGAACGGTTAAATTGCTCTGGTAAAACAGAACGGGATTCGCTTGTTTTTAATTCAACATCTGGTACATATACCACAAAGGAGGCATCGATATCATTGATGTGGAATGTATCGACTATGCCATTGTCATCCATCGAAGAAATCGTTAATCCTCCTAAAACTGAAGCAGTTGCGTTATCTGGATGTCCTTCAATTTGTGAAGATAGATTGAGTTTATCTTGAATTGTTAATTCCAGCTCACAGACTTGGTTAGCAAGCTCAATACCTGCAACAATAACTGCTGCACTGCTGCCAAGTCCACGTGCCAATGGAAGTTCACTAGCCATCTCCACACGACAAGCGGGTAGCTGTTGACCATATAGATCTGCAGTTTTTTTAGCAATGACGTATAGTAAGTGTTCTTCAAGCTCAAACTCTTTAGGACCATTATCATCAAGATGAATAATTTCCCATTGTTCTTGCAAGGTAACAGAAAGCTGTAAGTAAAGAGACAAGCCAAGTCCTATTGAATCAAAGCCTGGACCTAAGTTGGCTGTGCTTCCAGGAACTGAGATTTGCCACATTTTACTCATAGTACACCCTCAATATATGCACGAATTTCTTCTTCATCGTTTTTAAGGGATACGACCTCTACAGTGGATACATTCATGGCTGTATCAGGATCTTTCAGGCCATTCCCTGTAAAGATTGTTACAACTTTGGCGCCTTGAGGGATTTTTCCATTTGCAACAGATTTCATAACACCAGCTAAAGAAGCAGCAGAGCCAGGCTCAACAAAAATGCCTTCTGTACTTGCGATTAATTTGTAGGCTGCTACAATTTCTTCATCTGTAACAGAATCAATGATACCACCAGATTCATCTCGAGCAGCTTCTGCCAATGTCCAGCTCGCAGGATTTCCAATACGAATGGCAGTTGCTACAGTCTCAGGATTAGCAATCGGCTCACCTTTAACGATTGCTGCAGCACCTTCAGCTTCAAAGCCATACATTTTTGGTAGACCACAATTTTTTGCAGCGTGATATTCTTTAAACCCTTTCCAATATGCAGTAATATTACCTGCGTTCCCAACTGGAATACACAAATAATCAGGTGCTGAACCTAAGGCATCTACGATTTCAAACGAAGCCGTTTTTTGACCTTCGATACGGTATGGGTTTACAGAGTTAACAAGTGCAACTGGTGTCGTTTCACTTACTTGGCGAACGATATTGAGTGCATCATCAAAGTTTCCATCAATTTCAATGATCTTTGCCCCATACATTGTTGCCTGTGCTAGCTTTCCAAGAGCAACTTTACCTTTTGGAATAACAACGATTGATTGGATGCCTGCACGAGTTGCATAGGCAGCCGCAGCAGCGGAAGTATTTCCTGTAGAAGCGCAAATAACGCATTGACTTCCATCCTCGATAGCTTTTGCAACAGCAAATACCATTCCTCGGTCTTTAAATGAGCCAGTTGGATTTGCACCCTCAATTTTTCCGTAAAGCTCAATGCCTAGTTTCTTAGATAAGTTCACTAAATGTATAAGAGGCGTATTGCCTTCGTTTAAAGTTAAAGCAGGTGTATTTTCAGTTACGGGTAAAAATTGTTTATATTCTTCAATAAGGCCTTTCCACATAACGTAACGATCTCCTTTTGTTCTTATAGAAAGAACAGTTGTTTTTGTATAAAAGACATTTTAACGCAAATAGCACTATTATTTCAATACCATTTCATTAATTGTCGAAACAATTCGGTAATTTGAATAGTACTTGTCACTTTCTTGAAACAACTGTATAGTAATCTTGTAATGTAAAGTCATGTGTAAAGACAGGTGGTTAGAATGACAATAAATACAGTAGTAACAAAGAAACCTCAGCAATCCATTTCCAGAAATAAGTTATTGGGTGTAGCGGGGGTTGGGTGGCTCTTCGATGCAATGGACGTTGGTATATTATCCTTTGTCATTGCAGCATTGGCCGCTGAGTGGGGACTATCACCAAGTCAATCTGGTTGGATTGGTAGTATAAATTCTATCGGGATGGCTGTAGGAGCTCTGTTTTTTGGTGTGTTTGCTGATAAAGTAGGTCGCAAGCAAATATTTATGTGGACACTTGTCCTTTTTTCTATTGCAAGTGGTTTATCCGCTTTTACAACAACATTAACTGCATTTTTAATTTTACGGTTTTTAGTAGGGATGGGGCTAGGAGGAGAATTGCCTGTAGCTTCAACACTTGTATCTGAAAGTGTGGCTGCCAAAGAAAGAGGTCGTGTGGTTGTATTACTTGAAAGCTTTTGGGCAGCAGGTTGGTTAATAGCGGCACTTATTTCGTATTTTGTTATTCCCACATGGGGATGGCGAGTAGCCCTTATACTAACAGCACTTCCAGCGTTTTATGCTATTTATCTTCGTTGGCATTTGCCAGATTCACCTCAATTTACGGTGAAGGAAGAAGCGAAAAAACGGAGCATTGGTCAAAATATGAAAGAGGTTTGGTCAAAAAAGTATGCTCGTTCTACATTTATGCTGTGGCTATTATGGTTTACGGTTGTATTTTCGTATTATGGCATGTTTTTATGGTTGCCAAGTGTGATGGTAGGGAAGGGCTTTGACATGATTACAAGCTTTAAATATGTTTTGATCATGACTTTAGCTCAATTACCAGGTTACTTTACAGCCGCTTGGTTTATAGAAAAGTTTGGGCGTAAATTTGTCCTTGTTTCCTATCTAATTGGTACTGCAGCGAGTGCTTATATTTTTGGAAATGCAGATACTTTAGCCGTATTGCTAACTTCAGGGATGCTTTTATCTTTCTTTAACTTGGGGGCTTGGGGAGCATTATATGCTTATACACCCGAACAATATCCATCGGTTATACGTGGAACAGGTGCAGGTATGGCAGCAGCGGTTGGACGAATTGGTGGTATTTTTGGGCCGTTGCTCGTTGGGTTTTTATTAACGGCAGGCTATGATATAGGTTTTATCTTTGCCATTTTCTGTGGAGCAATTATTATAGGTGTTGTAGGGGTCATCTTCCTTGGTAAGGAAACGAAGCAGCTTGAATTAGAATAGTATGAAATAGAATGTCCTGGATCAAAGAATTGATCCAGGACGTTTTTGTCTGATTTCGCTTAAATAATACATAAAAATTAGCTTTTATTAATTTTTATTCGATTTTACTGATTTATTTGTTAAAATGACAAATCAATATAAAATGGTTAAAGAGTAAATCAAATTGTTTTATTAGCAGGTTAATGCGATGAAGATTTTTCAGAAAAGTCATTGTATTCAAATTGTAATCGTGATACTGTATTTTTAATCGAATTTTGAGTCAGTAGGAAACAATCTCCCGTTCGTGATAAGGTCATTGAAAGAAAGGTTGTTAGGAATGAGTATTCATGAAGATATAAAGAAAAGGTTTGTAAGGCTGTCAAAGGGCCAGCGTAAAGTAGCACAATTTGTAATGGATAATCCCACAACAGTAATTGCTAATGGAGCAGCAGAGGTTGGCAGATTGGCTAATGTAAGTGAATCAACCGTGATTCGATTTTGTTATGCTATGGATTTGTCAGGGTATGTAGAACTACAAGAGCAAGTTAGAGGCTTTATAATGTCTCAAGATGTAGGTGCAAATCTACAGCCTACATATACTGCTAAGAAGCTGACTAATTCTAGCTTTGGTAAGGTGATGCAACGAGATAGCCAAAATATTCAAGAAACAATTCATTTGATTAACGATCAGCAGATCCAAAAATGCTCAAAATGGATGCATGAAGCAGACAATATCTATATTCTAGGTACTCGTCACAATGCATCTGTTGCAAATTGGCTATCTAATACATTGAAAACACTTCGTGCTAATATTAAGCAGCTTCGTTTAGACTCAGATGATTTAGTGAATCAAATAAACAGTATGGGCGAACATACGACTTTAATTGTACTATCTTTTGATAAACAGATTGTGGATATTAAAACGATTGTTGAAATTGCAAAGGTAAAGAAAGTGAAAATTATTGCCATTACAGGTTCTGCATTTTCGCCTATTCGAGAATATGCCAGTGCATTATTTACCCTCGGTACCAAGAATCATTCTTCTCTAGACATTGCCCCAGTCTTGATTTCATTTTTGCATGCGTTGATAGAGGAAATGATAAGCCAGGATAAAGACCACTATGATAAATATCAGCAATTGTATGAGCAAGTAGAAAGTAATGTATTATTCTTAGATGCTATTAGAGAAAAGCAGGTATTTTAATGTAAATACGCATAGATAGTTGTTGAAACACACTATCTATGCGTATTTTTTTGAAATTTTCTATATAAAAAGATGTCCAAATAGTATTTAGACATCTAGGAAAAGTGAATTATAGAATTTTACTCAAGTTATATTCATTAATATAAGTATCATTTAATTTAATGGCATTTTTTCGAATGCCCTCCTGATGAAATCCTAGCTTTGTAAAGAGGTGTAAAGCTACATTGTTATGCTCCATAACAGATAACTCTAAACGGGAAATATCATGTTGTTTAGACCAACTTTCAACAGCTTTCATCAGTGCGGAGCCAATACCTTTTTGCTGATACTCTTCTTTCACAGCTAAACGAATAGAGGCAACATGTCTAGCTTTTGATTGTTTATATCCATGAATAACCGCATAACCCGCAAAAATTCCGTTTAGTACACAAAGTAGTATAGTACGGTTTTTTAATTGCTTCCAATAGGTTAAATTTTTACGAAGTTGTTGGACAGTGAGATCTAGCTCGTTTTGAACATTATACATGAAGTCAGTTTCTTGAAAAATCTCCTCTTGTAAATGAATGAATGATCTAGCATCAGATGCTTCAATTCCTCGTATTATGTATGCAGATGAATTCTCCTCACTATTAGAAGTGTTGTTTTCGGTAGACTTCATTTGCGTACGTGAGAAAGATACACTAGAACCTAGTTTAACATCAATGACATAATAGCCTGCATTTGTCCATGATAAATAATGTGAGAGAGGGGGCTTAGTTTTTTTCCACCAGCTTTTATTTAAGTAGGCGGCGTTCGGTAATGCTTGTCCCATAATGTTTTCTAATTCACCAAAGGATAAAGTAATTTCTTGTTGTAAAGCTACATCAAAATAGTTAGCTAAAGGAATGTACTTTTTTTCTATCTTCTTCGTCATCGTAATCCCCATTTCCTGAATATCCAAAAATATAGACTACCTGATGATAGCATAAAATTATGATGACTTAAATATGAAAACCCAACTAAATATCTATATAAACTAATTATTTTATAAAAAAGAGGCATTTTTACTATTGAATGTTAAAAATAGGTTGGTAAAAATAGAGAATTTTATAGAAGTAATTAGACCTATTAAAAGTATACATAGCAACTTAAGCTAGTTATAATATAGATATCTTATTTGAAAAGTATGTATTTAGAGCGCTATCATTATATTTGCATAATACAGGTTAACCGCAATTAAGCCTGTATGTTATTTCGAGAGTGAAGGTCAATGGCAAATACGCTGAGGCGAAATTGTTCCAAAGTTTCACTTTATCACTTGTCAGGCTATAAGGTATGATAAAATAAAATATAAATGTAAGTGCCATTTTAGGAGGAATTAATTCAATGAGTAAAGTATTAGTTTTTGGACATAAAAACCCAGATACAGACACAATCACGTCTGCAATTGTATATGCCTATTTAAAACAGCAAATTGGTGAAGAAGCTGAGGCTGTACGTCTTGGAGATGTTAATAATGAAACTCAATTTGCATTAGATAAATTTGGCTTTGAAGCGCCTCGTTTAATCTCTTCTGTAGTTGGTGAAGCGGACAAAGTTATTCTAGTAGACCACAATGAATTCCAACAATCCGCTGACGGTATTGAGGAAGTGCAAATTGCAGAGGTAATTGATCACCACCGCATCGCCAACTTCCAAACAGCTGATCCACTATATTATCGTGCAGAACCAGTAGGCTGTACGGCTACTATTCTTAAGAAAATTTTTAGCGAAAACGGTTTAGACATTCCTGCGAACATTGCTGGTCTAATGTTATCTGCAATTGTTTCAGATACATTATTATTCAAATCACCGACTTGCACAGAGCAAGATGTAAAAGCTGGTGAAGAGCTAGCAAAAATTGCTGGTGTGGAAATTGCAGAGTATGGCTTAGCAATGCTAAAAGCAGGTGCTGATTTATCTGATAAATCATTAGAAGATTTATTATCATTAGATGCAAAAGAGTTCCAATTTGGTGAGTACAAATCTGTTGTAGCTCAAGTTAATGCAGTTGATGTTAATGATGTTCTTAATCGTCAAGAGGAGTTAGAAATCCTACTCAATAAAAATGTTGCAGAAAATGGCTTAGATCTATTCTTCTTCGTTGTTACTGACATTTTAAATAATGATTCAACAGCTGTTGCAATAGGGCAAGTAGCAGAAGCAGCAGCAAAAGGATTCGGTGCTGATCTTATCAATAACCGTGTTGTATTACCAGGTGTTGTTTCTCGTAAGAAACAAATTGTTCCAGTATTAACAGAAGCTCTAAAATAAAAAATACAAAAGAGGTTGTCTATTTAGACAGCCTCTTTTTTTTAATCAAGTTTTAATGGCTGTACAGCAGGGCCTTCAAGCACCTCACCCTTAGCGTTAAAACGAGAACCATGGCAAGGACAATCCCATGTTTCATCAGCTTCATTCCATTTTGTTTTGCAGCCTAAATGAGTACAGGTTGGAGCAGTGGCATTCCTCATATACCCAGCTATATATTCCTTGGCAACAAAGCCTCCTACTTTCAGCATTTGCATGAATTGGGCACCGAATTTAGTACGTGATGGTGAATAAAGAGCGATAGCACCTTCTTCAATCTTTGAGCCTGTTAAAAGAGACGATAAGATATCACCTGCGACAAAGGAATTGGAGATTCCCCATTTTCGATAGCCAGTGGCAATTAATACGTTAGGTAAGGAGTTTGTAATTCTCCCAACATAAGGGACAATATCAGGTGTTTCTATATCCTGGGCTGACCATCGATAAAGTGGCTGTTGTTCAAAATGCTCCTTCATTTCACTGGAAATGGCCTCATAATATGGCTCAGTATGAACGGTCTCGCCAGCGATATGATTCGCCCCTCCTAAGACTAAATAATTTTCCTGATTGATCGTGGCAGTCCGTATTGAACGGGAAGGAAAATCAACTGATAAATATTGACCTTGCATAGTCTCAGAGGTTTTACTTGCAACCATATAGGAGCGACTATTGGATAATTTAAAAAGTTTAAGTCCTTTAAATGCTTCAATGGGATAATGCGAACATAAAATAAGTTTATTATATTGAACCGACATATTTTTTTCGGTATATAAGTTATTCTGTGATATGTTTAATTGCTGAACACGGGTATTTGCATAAAGTTTTGCGCCCATCTTCTGCGCCTCTTTCGCAAGAAAATTACTTACTTCAACAGGATTTATTTGTGCTTGTTGTGTCATACATAAAGCTTTTGTAATAGGGAATGGGAGCTCTGTGTCAGAGGTAAGGTTAGACTTAATGTTTAAAACCTTATAGGCATTCCATTCTTTTAATAATTGTGCATAGCCTTCTTTTGTTTGACAGTATAACAGTGAATCCACCGAACGAACCCTGTCTGGTGGGAGTATTTGTCTAGCTTTATCAATGGCTTGTTGATTCAGTTGATAATAAAGCTGTGCCTCTTCCAAAGATAATTTTTCTAAAAGATTTGCATAGACAATGCTATGTTGGGCTGTTAATTTTCCTGTTGAATGCCCTGTCGTACCGTGACCAAAATGGGTATTTGCTTCGAGAAGAACTACATCCACACCTGCTTTTGCTAAAGTATAGGCAGTATATAAACCAGTTAAGCCACCACCGATTATACATACATCGCATGTTGTTGAGGAAGTAAGAGAAGATAAAGAGACAGACTCAGTTGTAGCAAGCCAAAGAGATTGTGTCATATAGAAACCTCACATTGTTTTTGTGTTCAGTATGTAGAAGAACTTGAAAATTTATGCAGTGAGGCATTAAAATTGCCTTGTGATTTCAACTATCGCTACAATGTAGCAAAAGGAGTGAGTATGAAATGAAAATTGAAATTTGGTCTGACTATGTATGCCCATTTTGTTATATTGGTAAAAAACAATTAGAGAAAGCGATTGAGGATACTGGCTATTCGGGGCAGGTGGAGCTTGTCTATAAAAGCTACCAACTAGATCCAACTACTCCAATAGATTCGCATAGTACTGTCTATGAATCATTGGCAAAGAAATATGGAATGTCCTTAGAGAAGGCAAAGGAAATGACAGTGGGTGTAACAGAGCGTGCGAAAGAAGTAGGGCTAAACTACGATTTTAGCAATTTGATGGAAGAGAATACGCTAAAAGCACATCGGCTTGTAAAATGGGCTGAACAACAGGGAGATGTTACAGCTCTAGTGGAGTCACTTTTACACAGTCATTTTATTGAAGGAAAGCGTATCGGTCAAGATGATGTTTTATTAGAGATAGCTGAGAAAGTGGGCCTAGAGCGTGAAGAAGTTGCAAAGGTTCTTGCTGATGATGGTTATAAAAATGAGGTAGAAGCGGATATTCAAGAAGGTCTCCAGCTTGGTGTACGAGGGGTACCGTTCTTTGTCTTAAACCGTAAATATGGTATTTCAGGTGCACAACCGCAGGAGGTATTTGAGGATACATTGCGTAAAGTTGCTGAAGAAGAGGGCTTACAACCATCACTAAAGATGGCTGGCACAGGTGATGCGGGTATTTGTACAGACGATAACTGTAAATTTTAGCTTACTAGAGAGAGGAGTAAGACTTTCAACTCCTCTTGTTAGAATGGATGAAAGATAGAATATTTCAGTCAAAAGTCTGAGGCAAGTAGCATTGACATTTTAGATGAAATTTTTTAAGATAAACACATATCTTGAATTCGAGATATTAGATTTTGAAATTTAAGGGAGATTTTATATAATGAACGTTTTAGTAGTAAAAGCTAACAACCGTCCAGACGGTATTTCAACAAAAATGTATGATACTTTCATGGAAAATGTACAAGGTGCCAACGTAACAACTTTTGACGTATTTGCAGAAGATATGCCTTATTTTGGACAAGATCTTTTCAATGCTTTTGGTAAAGTACAAAATGGTGGAGAGTTAACAGACATTGAATCACGTCTATTAGCTGCAAAACAAAAAGCAATGGATGCATTAACTGCAGCTGATTTAGTTGTATTTGCATTCCCACTATGGAACTTAACAATTCCAGCACCTTTACAAACATTTATTGACTATGTATACCAAGCAGGATTCACATTCAAATATGGCGAAAATGGTCAATTAATTAGCTTAATGACTGACAAAAAAGCGATTATTTTAAATGCTCGTGGTGGCTACTATTCATCACCTGAAGCTCAACCAATGGAAATGTCAGTAAACTACATTAAAAACGTAGTAGGTGGCGTATTCGGGATGGAAGTTATTGAAGAAGTGATTATTGAAGGTCACAATGCTTCACCAGATAAAGCGCAAGAAATTATTGCAAATGGCCTAGAAGAAGTGAAAAAGGTTGCTCAATCACTACAAACTGTGAATGCATAAAAATTATTTTTTATTAAAAGTCCTCTCAATTTTGGGAGGGCTTTTTTTATTTTGTTAACAGATGTATGGTGTGGTATGGAGGTCGGACATATTGACAGTAACTAATTATTTTGAATTTACATTTACTAACATCCTATTTAATAGAAAAATAAAGAATGGTAGAAATCTATGATTTGGAGGGAAAGTAATTAACCATTCTTTTAAAAATACATATAATTAGGACTATATATTCAGTAAAAATTAGAATGGTTTTAATATAATAGAATTTGTAGGAAAATACTAGATTATTAAGGAGGTTGTTGTATGAATAAGAAATTAATAACTAATCTCTTGGCGACGTTACTAGTCCTTTTCGCGTTTATACCATTTGGAATTTCTGCTGATGCTGCTTCCAATGATGTAACACGCGCAGATTATGTAAAAGAATTAGTAGAAAATTTAGATGTAGAGATGGGTGACGGCTCTTCGCTTGCCTTTAACGATGTCTCTAAGGATTTAGCACCTTATGTAGAAAAAGCTGTTCAATTAAAACTTATTAAAGGGAAAACAGCAACGACATTTGGCCCAGATGACAAATTAACACGTCAGCAAGCATTTGTTATCTCTGCTCGTGGACTTGTTAGTGAAAACGCTTCCCTCAAAGTTTTAGAGCAATTTAAGGATGCAGATCAAATTGCAACGGCATATAAACAAGATTTAGCGAATGCTGTTGCAGCAAACATTTTACAAGCATTTGAGGATAATACTATTCGTCCTCGTGACTATGTGACAAAGGAACAGATGGAGAGTATTGTGGAGCGCTTTGTAGCAGAATACAAAGCACCTTCAACTGGTGTATCAGTTGATCTTCAGATTTTAGGGACAACAGATATTCATACCAATTTAGCTAATTACAATTACTATTTAGATGCTCCATCATCAGAGCTTGGGTTAGCTAATACAGCAACACTAATTGAGCAAGCAAGAGCTAAAAATCCAAACACATTACTATTTGATAATGGTGATTTAATTCAAGGCACACCACTTGGCTCATATAAAGCATTAGAAAGTGTTTTAAAGCCAGGTGAAGTTCATCCAGCTATTGCTGCACTTAATGCATTGAAATACGATGGTGGAACTTTAGGAAATCATGAATTTAATTATGGTCTAGACTTTTTAGATGAAGTATTAAACGATGCAAAGTATCCAGTCGTAAATGCTAATACCTATGATGCAAAAACAAAAGAGCGTATGTTTACACCTTATGTCATTCTTGATAAAGAAGTGGTAGATAGTTCAGGCAAAAAACATACACTTAAAGTTGGTGTAACAGGGATTGTTCCAACGAAAATTGTTGAATGGGATGCCATTCATTTAGCAGGTAAAGTTGAAATGCAAGAGCCAGTCGAAGCTGTGAAAGAGGTAGTACCAGAAATGCAAAAGGCTGGAGCAGACGTGATTGTCGTTCTGTCACATTCAGGTATAGGTGAAGATACTTATGTGAAGGGTGCTGAAAATGTTGGTTACCAATTAGCAGAAATTGATGGTATTGATGCTTTAATTACAGGACACTCTCATTTAACATTCCCTGGTGACTATAAGGATTTGAAAGATGTTGACCAAGAAAAGGGTACAATTCATGGTGTTCCTACTGTTATGGCAGGTAGCTATGGTAGTCATCTTGGTGTAATTGATTTAAAACTAGAACAACAAGGATCAGAGTGGGTAGTGGTAGATGGTAAAGGTTCATTGCAATCGATCAAGCAAGAAGGTTTACAACCATCCACAACGGTTTTAGAGGCTATTAAAGAGGCACATGATGGCACATTAACGTATATCCGTCAGCCTGTTGGAGAAACAACTGCACCAATCCATAGTTATTTTTCAATGGTGCAAGATGATCCATCCATTCAAATCGTAACACAAGCTCAAAAATGGTTTATCGAACAAGAGCTAAAGGGTACGGCTGATGAAAAGACACCAATTCTTTCAGCAGGAGCACCTTTCAAAGCAGGATCACGTAATAATCCATTAGATTATACAAATATTCCTGTAGGACCGCTTGCTATTAAAAATATGGCCGACATTTATCATTATGACAATACTGTTGCTACGATTAAAGTGACAGGCGCACAAGCAATCGAGTGGTTAGAGATGGCTGCTGGTATTTTCGCAACAATTGATCCGACTAAAACAGAAGAGCAAAATATTATCGATGCAGAAGCACGTTCTTATAACTTTGATGTGTTAGATGGCTTAACATATCAAATTGATGTCACATCGCCAGCAAAATATGACCGCCGCGGTAATCTTACTGATGAAAAGGCAAATCGTATTAAGAATGTACAATATAATGGTAAACCAATCGATTTAAAACAAGAATTCATCATCATTACAAACAATTATCGTGTTGGTGGATCATATGGGGCGACATTTAAAAATGCAGAAGGCTCTAACATAACTAACTATGCTTATGAAAATCGACAAGCTGTTGTAGATTATATTATGGCGAATAAAACAATTAACCCAGCTGCGGATAATAACTGGTCATTTGTACCGTTCCCAGCCAATACAAAGGTTATCTACCTATCTGCAAAAGATGCACAAAAGTTCATACCAGCAGGTAGTGGTATTGAATATTTAGAAGATACAGAAGCTGGATTTGCTAAATATTTAATTAAATAAAAGAATAGGAAAAGGAGAGTAACGATCATCGCTACTCTCCTTTTTTATGTCTGTTGAATGAATGATACCGTGTACCTTGATAGGTTAAAATGCCAAGATCATCTTCTACAAGCTGACCATAATCGTAGCCATTCATCTTTAGTTCATGCCGTTCTCCGTTTTGCTCTTCAAACGTAACGTAGTAGGACGTAGATGCCCCAGAATTGTTAGATCCCCCACGTATATTCGTACGCTTTGTCACAACCTTAGCGGGTACCGTTAATATTGGTGAACGGTTGTTTTTAGACCAAGTGATAATACCGTTTACAATCATAAAGGCTATGCTCCCAAAAACAATAAAGAAGATGATGGTAATAAAAGCAGAGCCAAATAAAAAATCATTATCAAACCAAAACATAAATTCCTCCCTTTCTTTAAGGTAAAAACAATACTTAAAGAGGATTTAATTCAAGATCTACTATCACGTCTATTTCATCGCTAATCAATACACCACCTGTTTCTAAAAAGGTATTGTAGACTAGATTAAAATCACGACGATCAATTTGGGCTTTAGCTTGGAAGCCAAAAACTTCTTGTGCCCATGGATTCACACCTTTTCCTGTATATACTGTTGTAAATACGATAGGTCTTGTTATGTTTTTGATGGTTAAATCACCATGAATAGCAAAATTTTTATCATCAAGTTTATCAATATATGTAGAGGTAAATACTATTTTTGGATAGACGTCTGCATCAAAAAAGTCAGGGGACACAAGGTGGACATCACGATCATGATTCTTGGTGGAGACACTAGCCACTGTAATCGTGATAGAAATGTTTGCATCCTGCATTTGTTCGATATTGGATGTAACTATTTCACCGCTGTACGATTCAAACGTACCATGAATACGAGAAATCATCATATGTCTTACGGAAAACCCGATCGTTGAATGACTGAAATCAATAGCATATTTTTTCATTTGAAAACCTCCTAAAACAGCATTCTACAACGAATGATAAAGTAAACAAATCGCATATTCAATGAGTTTTTTATAAATGTGGAAGTATTTCCCTCTATAAAAGTGTAATCTGTGAACATGAAACAGAACATATTTAAAATCGAATAGGCATATTATTGGAAATATGTGCATTTTATTAGGATAGCGTTTAGTCTAAGGCATTTTATGTTCCCTTGTTAGATATGTCCAACATTGAAATTATAAGTTACCATTTGTAATTAAATATATAAAAGTTAATAGATTATTTTACGTAAATAAGTTACTTCAAATTTACATTTAGTGCATTAATCGTTACAATAGTTACATAGAGGTGAAAAATTATGAATGAGACAACTTTGTGTCCTCGTTTAGCTAAAGCAATGGATTTAATCGGAAAACGATGGACAGGGTTAATATTATATCAATTACTAGATGGACCACAGCGCTTTAATGAAATCGAATCTGCACTACCTGTCAGTGGACGTTTATTATCAGAACGTTTAAAGGAGCTTGAAAAAGAGGGGCTTGTTGAACGTAAAGTATATTCAGAAGTACCGGTACGCGTTGAGTATTCATTAACAGATAAAGGTCAGGCACTTGAAGGTGCTATCCGCAATATCGAAACATGGGCAAGTAGTTGGCTCTAGGGTGAATGGATTATTTTACTAGATAATACAATGAAATAATGTCCTAAAAACGACACTTGGAATGACTGTCAATTTTCTTTATAATATTCATCATCTCTGCACAGGTCTTACCTGTTTTTTAATATGAGATAAAAATACCCTTCATTTTACTTGTCAAATTGGGGTTGTAAATCCATACTGGTGTAGAGTAAGAAGGACGTTAGAAAGGAATTAGCTCTCATGACAAAAGAACAATGGGCGATGGATTTAGCAAAAAGTATTAATCCTGCCAATATTAAGTTAAATGAATCATTACAGCAATACACAATGACAAAATTAGGTGGCAAAGCAGATGTTTTTGTTCTTCCTGAAACAGAAGAAGAGGCGGCATCCGTTATTCGCTATGCATATATAAATAATATTCCTTTATTAATGTTAGGTAACGGATCTAATATGGTTGTTCGAGATGGCGGTCATAGAGGAATCGTTGTAACATTTTCACGCTTAGATGAGATTCGTATTACTGGTGAGCATGTGTATGCTCAAAGTGGTGCACTGATCAAAGATGTATCAAAGCTATCAGCGCAAGCATCCTTAACAGGTTTTGAATTTGCATGTGGTATTCCTGGATCAATTGGCGGAGCAATGGCTATGAACGCAGGTGCCTATGGCGGTGAGATTAAAGATATTATTGTTTCATCGAAGGTGTTAACAAAAGAAGGGGACATTTTAATACTAGGTAAAGAAGACCTTGAGCTAGGATACCGACAAAGCATTATTGCCAAAAAGGGTTATTATGTGCTGTCCTCTGAATTTCAATTAGCGGTTGGCGTACAGGAGGAAATTGATGCGAAGATAGCTGATTTAACCTTCCAACGTGAATCAAAACAGCCTTTAGAATATCCATCTGCTGGAAGTGTATTTAAACGCCCACCTGGTTATTTTGCTGGAAAACTTATTCAAGATAGTGGCCTACAAGGTAAAGGTGTTGGTGATGCTGAAGTCTCTACCAAGCATGCAGGATTTATTGTCAACAAAGGAAATGCTACTGCTTCAGACTATATTAAGACAATCCAAATGGTTCAACGTGTAGTGAAAGAAAAATTTGGCGTTGAATTAGAGACGGAAGTCAAAATTGTTGGTGACGATCTATAATAGGATGCCCTTCGCATAAGCCGAAGGGCGTTTTTTTAGGAGTGTGGATAAAATGAAATTTATATCATGGAATGTTAATGGGATACGAGCATGTCTAGGTAAAGGCTTTTTAGAGTTCTTTCATCAAATAGATGCAGATTTCTTTTGTATCCAAGAAACAAAATGTCAGGCTGGACAAGTTGAGCTCTCTATCGAAGGTTATGAGCAGTATTGGAATTACGCGCAGAAAAAAGGGTATTCTGGAACAGCAATTTTCACGAAACACACGCCATTGTCTGTTAAGTATGGGGTGGGCGCCGAAGATTCTCAGGATGAAGGCAGAATTATAACATTAGAATATAAGAATTTCTATTTAGTAAATGTTTATACTCCAAATGCACAGCGTGATTTAGCGCGGTTACCATTACGTTTACAATGGGAGGATCGTTTAGCTAGCTATTTACAAGAACTAAATAGTCAGAAGCCAGTGGTTTATTGTGGTGATCTAAATGTTGCACACACGGAAATTGATTTAAAAAATGCAAAATCTAATATTGGAAATTCGGGCTTTACATATGAAGAGAGAGCAAAATTTTCAGCGTTATTGGAAAGCGGTTTTGTAGATTCTTTTAGATACAAGCATCCCGAGGAAACTGACCACTACACATGGTGGTCCTATATGAATAAAGTGCGTGAACGTAATATTGGTTGGCGTATCGATTATTTTGTTGTATCCAATCAATTGAAGGAACAAATTGAAAGCGCAACAATTCACCCACACATTATGGGCAGTGATCATTGTCCAATTGAATTGCAATTACAATGCTAGTACTTAAATCGTATTTTCTAAATGGAAATACGATTTTTTGTATTTGTAACTTAATAAGGTGACTTTTAAAAATGTGAGATTTGGCAATGCCAGGGGGTACCTTCAAAGTGAGGAGTAGACGCTACAATCACATGGGAATCCGCTTCCACCATATAAGTCCGCTCCACGAGAGAAGATAAAAGAAAATATACTCTATAGAATCATTATACCTCTATGAACATACGAATTTTTAACATTACTCAGTAGCCTTCATAATTCCTATTGATTATACTATTCTAATAGCGGATAAATATAAAATTTTGTATTTAGAGACAATTTTATATACATAAAATAAGAAATTTCGCTAAAAAATTTTGCGTTTCAAAGCGGGTTTGGGAAGGTAGTACGGGAATATAGTGCAAAAAGGGGGTTATTCAGTGGGGAAGAGAAAGTTTAATTGGAAAAAGTGGCTCATTGTCATAGCTGGGATAATAGCTGCTTTGGCTCTTGTGGCTTTTATTGGATTTACATGGTTTATGAATAAATCTAAGCCGGTGATTGATGGTGAATTAGCTGTTACTATTCTGGATCAGGATGTGACAGTCACGAGAGATGAAAAAGGGGTTCCGCATATTTTTGCCAAAACAGATGCGGATTTGTATCGTGCACAAGGTTATGTCCAAGCACAGGATAGACTATTTCAAATGGACTTAGCACGAAGGCAGGCAAGTGGTCGATTATCTGAAATTATTGGAGAAGCAACGGTTAATACCGACAAACATTTCCGTACATTTAGCTTACGAGATGCTGCAGAGAAGTCATTAGCTGCCTATGATGACGAAAGCAAACAAGTACTTGAATGGTATGCTGAAGGAGTAAATGCTTTTATTGCACAGGCAAAGGAAAGCAATACACTAAGCTATGAATTCGCTTTGTTAGGCTATGAGCCTGAGGAGTGGACAGTTGTTGATTCCTTAACCATTGGAAAATATATGGCCTATGATCTGGGTGGAAATTGGAATACGTTAGCTTTTCGTCATTGGGCACTACAGAATTTTGATGAAGAAAAGGCAAAAGAATTATTTATTAAATATCCAGAAAATGCTTCGGCGATTATCGAGGCCAATATCCAAAATCCTGTAGCGGTAGCTGGGCAATTCAGTGCGGAAATGTTACCAAACGAATTTAACGGAAGTAATAACTGGGTAGTTTCAGGTGATAAAACGAAATCAGGAACGCCTATTTTAGCAGATGACCCACATTTAGGGTTAAGCACCCCTTCTATTTGGTATCAAATGCATCTGCAATCACCACAGCAAAACGTTAGTGGCGTTATCTTTGCAGGGATTCCAGGTATTATTTTAGGCCATAATGATGAAATTGCTTGGGGGGTAACCAATGTGGGTCCAGATGTACAGGATTTATATATTGAAATACCAAATCCAGATAATCCAACACAATTTCGATACGATGGAAAGTGGGAACAAGCAGAGGTACGCGACGAATCAATTAAGGTAAAAGATGGAGAAACGGTAGATTTTGAAGTCGTTGTTACACGTCACGGCCCTATAATGACAGATTTAGCTTTTAAAGATACAGAGCCAACCGCACAATTTTCGATGCAGTGGACAGCACTACAACCGACAGCTGAACTAAGAGCAGTGCTTGGTTTTAATAAGGCAAAAACTTGGGGTGATTTCGAAAAAGCATTAGAAGACTTTAAAGCGCCAGCACAAAATTTTGTATTTGCATCAAAAGACGGTACGATTGCCTATAAAGCTAATGGTCAAATACCTATTCGTAAGCAAGGTGAGGGCCAATTACCAGTTCCAGGTGATTCGAGTGACTATGGCTGGGAGGGCTTTATCCCATGGGATTAATTACCAACTCTAGTAAATCCAAAAGAAGGTTTTATTGCAACGGCAAATAACCAAGTAATAGGAGAGGACTACCCTTATCACATAACTGATTTCTGGGCGCAACCTTATCGTTTCGAAAGAATTAAAGAAGTGTTAGAGGCAAATGATGCGATTACAGTAGAAGATATGATGGCTTTGCAAATGGATCAGCACAACCTCTATGCGAGAGAATTTCTGCCTGATTTATTAACATCTTTAAAAGAAAAAGATCAGGATGGGAAGTATGCCGAGATTATAGCCATGCTAGAGAAGTGGGATATGGTAGACGCAAAGGAATCAGGTGCACCACTTGTGTTCCATACATTAATGATTAAGCTACAGGAAGTTTTGTTTAAAGATCAAATGCCTGAAGATATGTATGGCATCATGTATGGGAAGTTTAATATTACAGACCAGCTCTTACGTACAGCCTATTCAGGAGAGAAAAGCATTTGGATTGAGGAGCAGGGTGGCATTGATGAAACCATATACAAGGCATTTGAGCTAACAATTGCACAATTAGAAGATCAATTCGGAAAAAATTCCTCGAAATGGCAATGGGGTGATTACCATCAGCTTACTTTTGACCATACACTAGGAAGTGCATCGCCTATTCTTGCAGCCTATTTTAATGCTAAAAAGGTTCCTATTGGTGGATCAAAAGTTACCGTACAAGCAGCAGATAATGATTTAGCTGGTAATGTAGATCACGGTGCATCTTGGCGTTTTGTGGTGGATGTAGGTGATTTAAGCTCAGCCTATCATATTGTTGGTCCTGGTCAAAGTGGTCATGTAAAATCTGATTGGTATCAAGATCAGGTGCTGGATTGGGCAAATGGTGATTACCATCAAACATTTATTAAACAGGAAGAGATAAAAGGGAAAACATTACAATTAATAGCGAAGTAATAAAAGAGTTAGCGTACAGAAAGTGCGCTAACTTTTTTTATTGAAGGATATACATCCTAACATTCAAATATTCGTTTGAATATGATGGAATAATATGTTACATTGAAAACAATCAAACGAATATTTGAATGAGGTGAGAAAAATGCCGAAAGAAATATGTGAGGTGACGCATGTACATGAAGAAGCAGTCACAAAGGTGAAACAACAAATGCCTGATTTATCAGGTGTAGCCAAATTTTTAAAAGCGTTATCTGATGAAACTAGACTTAAAATTGCCTATGCTTTAACGGTGGAAGATGAACTATGTGTTTGTGATGTTGCAACTATTATTGGTTCTTCAGTTGCTACAGCATCCCATCATTTACGATATTTGAAAGATAATAATTTAGCGAGATCACACCGCAAAGGTAAGCAAATGTATTACTCTTTAGCGGATGAGCATGTATATCAAATTGTAACAATTGCCTACGAACATGCGAAAGAGGGGATTGCGAATGGCAACGACGCCAATTAAACAAGAATACAGATTGCAAAATTTATCTTGCGCTAGTTGTGCTGCAAAGTTTGAGAAAAACGTAAAGGCTATACCAGAAGTACAGGATGCACAAGTGAATTTTGGTGCTTCTAAAATTACAGTAATCGGTGCTATTAGTGTAGACCAAATTGAAGAAGCAGGTGCCTTTGATGGCATTAAGGTTACACAATCGGCAGCAAAAGCACTTGAAAATACTACACCTTTTTATCGTAAAAAGGAAAACGTTTTAGCAGGAATTTCATTGCTTTTTGTCATTCTAGGTTATCTATTTGCGGGTATGAATGGGGAATCGAGCCCGCTACCGATTTCCATGTTCATTATAGCTATCCTTGTGGGTGGAGTGGGTATTTTTAAAATAGGCTTCCGTAATTTAGTTCGCTTTGAATTTGATATGAAGACGCTTATGACAATCGCCATCATTGGAGCTGCTATTATCGGTGAATGGGAAGAAGCGGCAGTGGTCGTATTTTTATTTGCTGTGAGTGAGGCACTTGAAGCGTATTCAATGGATAAGGCACGTCAATCTATTCGTCAATTAATGGATATCGCTCCACCAACAGCGATTATCAAAAGAGCCCACGGTGAACACTACCATGAGGTTGAGTTACCTACTGAGGATATAGAAATAGGAGATATTTTGATTGTAAAGCCTGGGCAAAAGATTGCGATGGATGGCATAGTCATTAGTGGGTTGTCTGCAGTCAATCAGGCAGCTATTACAGGTGAGTCGATTCCCGTAAATAAAACAGTAAATGATGAAGTATTTGCTGGGACTTTAAATGAAGAGGGTGCTCTTGAAGTACGTGTGACAAAGCGTGTAGAAGATACTACTATCGCTAAAATAATTCATCTAGTGGAAGAAGCACAAGCAGAAAAGGCACCTTCTCAGCAATTTGTAGATCGCTTTGCAAAGTATTATACACCAGCGATTATGGTTATTGCTTTTTTAGTAGCTGTAATTCCACCTTTAATAGTAGGTGATTGGCAGCATTGGATTTACCAAGGGCTAGCTGTTTTAGTAGTAGGATGTCCTTGCGCACTGGTCGTCTCTACGCCCGTCGCCATTGTTACAGCCATTGGTAATGCAGCAAGGCAAGGTGTACTGATCAAAGGTGGTGTTCATTTAGAGCAGCTAGGACATATTGAAGCTGTTGCCTTTGACAAAACAGGAACATTAACGAAGGGGCAGCCAGCAGTAACAGATATCGTAACGACTGAAAACTGGTCAGAGGACTATGTGTTACAACTAGTGGCAGCGGTAGAAAAACAGTCACAGCACCCTTTAGCTAAAGCAATTTTAAATAGATTACACGATAAAAAATTATCTGAGCTAATACCAACAAATTTCCAATCAGTAACAGGAAAAGGTGCCTATGCTACCGTTGATAATCAGATTATTTATGTAGGTAGCATGAAATGGGCTACTTCATTAACTTCTGTAGATCAAAACATAGAAAGTCAGGTTAAGAATCTGCAAGAACAGGGTAAAACAGTAGTAGCAGCTGTTTCGAATAATCAACTTATTGGACTGGTTGCAATTGCTGATCAATTACGTCATGAAAGCAAGGATGTATTGAACAAATTAAATGCCTTAAAAGTAAAGCATATGGTGATGTTAACAGGCGATGCAGAGCCTACTGCGCAAGCCATTGCTACTTCATTAAAGATGACAGATGTGCGCGCTGGCTTGTTACCAGAAGAAAAATTAAAGGCGATTAAGGATTTACGTAAACAATTTGGTGCTGTAGCAATGGTTGGAGATGGTGTAAACGATGCACCAGCATTGGCCACTGCAAATGTAGGAATTGCCATGGGTGGAGCAGGAACAGATGCAGCTCTTGAGACAGCAGATATTGCCTTAATGGGTGATGATTTAACAAAGCTTCCTTACACTATTGGATTGAGCAGAAAAACATTACGTATCATTAAAGAGAATATTATATTTGCCCTAGTTTTAAAATTAATTGCATTGCTACTTGTCATACCTGGTTGGTTAACATTATGGATAGCAATTTTTGCCGATATGGGTGCGACACTATTAGTTGTGTTTAATTCATTAAGACTAATTAGAGCAAAAAAGTAGTAAGTAAGGTGTAGAACAATCTGAAAAGGTAGGAAATTAATCTTGCTTTGACACAAGGGATTTTATGTGAATAGATGCTACTTGTGATTCTTGAAAAAGACTTTTTTTAAGGCTATTATAGTTTCAGGAGTAATGTAACAATTAAATATAAATGAGGCGAAAGTTTGAATATGTCAGATCCTATTTTAGTAAATGTTACAGAAGAAATTGTGCGTGGTTTAGTAAGCTTTTTACTACGAGGACCAGAATATCAAACATTTTGTAAATGCGAAATCTGTGAATTAGACACGGTGGCACTTACACTAAATGCATTGCCAAGTAAGTATGTTACATCTATGGAAGCTAGAGATGAGGCATTTAAAGAAATGAATACTCCTGGAAACATTGAGCGTATTAATAAAGAGATTATTCATGCGTTACATGTGGTAAATAAGTATCCTCGACACAAAATAGAGCCTACTTCTTAATAGAAGAGGCTCTATTTAAGTTGTATAGGAAGTGTTTTTCTAGGCAATGTATTTTCAGTTAACTTTTAAGCCAAGCTTGTAGTAAACTAGAGAGTAAGAAAAGGAAAGAGAGGGAAAAGGATATGCCAACACCTAGTATGGAGGACCATATCGAACAAATATATTTATTAATTGCCAACAAGGGATATGCGAGAGTGTCTGACATTGCTGAAGCATTATCTGTTCTTCCTTCTTCTGTTACAAAAATGGTTCAAAAATTAGATAAAGATGGTTATTTAGTTTATGAAAAGTACCGTGGACTGACATTGACGCCTAAAGGGGATAAGCTCGGAAAGCGTCTTGTGCAGCGTCATGAATTGCTCGAGCAGTTTTTACGAATGATTGGTGTGGATGAAGAACGTATTTATGATGATGTAGAGGGAATTGAACATCATTTAAGTTGGAATTCAATCGATCGTATTGCAGATCTTGTGCAAGTAATGGAAGAAAATCCAGACATCGTGAAAAAATTAGAGGCATCTAAGACACAGCACAATCTTTAAAATGATGGTGTGAAGGAAAGGGAGACAATATGAACGCATTAAAATCAGGTGAAGTCGTTACATTAACGGTATTAGAACAACAAGCATCAAAATGGATTTTAACAAATGGAGTTGAAGAACTACCTTTAAATGCTTCAGAGGTAACAGAGCCACTAACAGTAGGTGACCGCCTTGAAGTATTTTTATTTGCAGACCGTCGTGGAGATTTGGCTGCAACAACGGCTATTCCAGCTTTTACACAAGGTGAATACGGCTGGGCACGTGTCTTGAAAGTAGTGGAACGTGAAGGTGCTTTTGTGGATATTGGTACATCTCGTGAAGTATTAGTAAGAGCAGAAGATTTACCTGCATTAAAAGAGGTATGGCCAGAACCAGGCGATCATTTATTTATGACACTACGTACAGATCGTAACGGTGATTTATTTGGTCGTTTAGCCACAGAGGAAAAAATTTCGGAGCTATATGAAGGTGCATTTGAAGATATGCACAATAAGAATATCCAAGCACGCCCATATCGTTTGTTACCGATCGGGACATTTTTGCTAGGTGTAGAGGTTCCTTACCGTATTTTTGTGCATGAGTCTGAGCGAAATAATGAGCCTCGATTAGGACAAGATGTAGTTGTACGTATTATTGATGTAAAAGACGATGGTTCCATGAATGGCTCACTTTTACCAAGAAAACATGAGCGTCTTTCAAATGATGCGCAACAAATATTAAAGTATATACAGGATGTGGGCGGTAAAATGCCATTTGGTGATAAATCGTCTCCTGAAGAGATTCAAGAAATGTTTAATATGAGTAAAGGGGCATTTAAACGTGCCTTAGGAACGTTAATGAAAGCTGGTAAAGTGAAACAACAGGACGGTTGGACTGAAGAAATTTAAAGGATGGTTTGTTTGACTAGCTAGCAAAACATTTACAACAGGAAAAGTGACGAGAGACAGCCTTGAAACCTTCTCGTCTTTTTTTCGTACTAATTATTGTATAGTGGCATACACTATACTTGCTAATTATGAAGTTTTAGCGAAAGGGGTCACACGATTTGAAAAAAACATGGATTAAAATACTAACTGCTACAATGTTAGTATTTGGAGTGATGGCACCAGCAACAGGATTTGCATCTGACAATACGCCTCCAAAAGCAATTGATGAAAAACTAGGCGTACCGATCGTCGTGTATGGAGCAAATTTATCTGAGGCTGAAAAAGAGTCAGTAAAAAAATCATTAAAAGTAAGCGAAGAACCTGAAATTGAAGAAATTACTGTGTCTGGTGAGGATCTAGTAAAATACATTAAAGATAGTAATTCAAGCTCACGTATGTACTCTTCTGCAAAGATTACACGCAGAGAAGCAGGAGAGGGTCTAGTAATACAAATTGTCACACCATCAAATATAACGCAGGTAACTTCAGAGATGTACGCAAATGCGATGTTAACAGCAGGAATTCAGGATGCATCCGTACAAGTAGCTGCACCGAAAGCCGTTACAGGGCATTCAGCATTAGTAGGTATTTACAAGGCATATGAGGTCACTACAGGGGAAACACTGGATATTGATCGTACAGATGTAGCAAACGAAGAATTATCAGTAGCAACATCCATTGCAGAATCTGCAGGGGTAGACGATGCAAAGGTTGCGGAATTACTGACAGAAATTAAAAAGCAAATTGCAGAGTTAAAGCCAGCAACACGTGAAGATGTGGAGAAAATTGTAGAAGAGCAATTAAGTAAGCTTGAAATTAATTTAAGTGAAAAGGACCGTCAATTGCTAGTGGATTTAATGGATAAAATAAGCAAGTTGGACATTGATTTTAGTAAATGGTCTGATCAATTAAATGATATCAGTAATACAATCCAAGAAAAATTCGGCTCACTTATGGAAGATAAAGGTTTCTGGGAAAGCGTAAAAAGCTTTTTTGCTAATTTAAAAGATACTATTTCTTCATGGTTTAACTAAATTTATAGTTGATAGAAAGGAATCTGTTATACCTTCTCACTTTGCTAGAGAAGGTGTACAGATTCGTTTTTATTCAACAAGTGAAAGATTTTGAAGTGTGATGTTTTCGACATAGGAAAGCTAACCGAATATCTGGACATAGCTTCGCTGATTAGATAAAAGAAGCGTACACAAATTTTGTGAAAATATAAAAAGCTATGGTACTATGAATAAAAGGAGTGGTGAGAAATGGAATTCCAATTACAACAATTAGCAGAAAATAAGTTTGCATTTTTGAATGAGCAAGCAGGGGAAAAACTAGCAGAAATTACTTGGCAGCAAAATGGCTCAGTAATGGTAATGGATCACACATATGTATCTGATAAGCTCCGTGGTCAAGGTGTGGCCAAACAATTACTCGATCAAGCAGCATCGTATGCACGCGAAAATGGTTATAAAATGAAGGCCGTTTGTTCCTATGTGGTGGCAGCATTTGAAAAGTCAGATGCATACAATGATGTAAAACAATAAAAAATAAGGCAATCTGCTTTTAATTAAGCGGATTGCCTTTTAATTGCTAGAGCAAATCATGTAAATAGCTCCTTATAATAGAATGACACTATAAATTAGTACTGTTAAGAAGCCAGCCCCGCCAATTAATGAAGCCATATCTATCCAATCGTATGCTAAATCGAAATCTTTCATTTTAACCACTCTCCTATTTTAGTATTAATTCATTAATTCCCTTTACTTGCCTTTTATAATCATAAATAGTTACAAAATTTTGACGAATGCTAAAAATAAGGGTACGATAACTGGGCTTTAATAGGAAATAGAGTGTGATTGTCTGCATTAAAAACTAGACGAACTATAATGGATTGACGGGGTTTTTACTAGATAAAAGGGCAAGTATTTATCCATACATTAATATATATGCTAGAGGGTATAAAAAAATAATGTTTATTCTTTTAAGAATAGGGAAAAACTATACTACAGAGCTAGTTTCTATATTTTTAGGAGGTTATAAACTATGGCAAAACGAAAAGGAACAGGTGTTGTCGTTGCAGGATTAGCAGGACTAGCAGCATCTTATTTCAGTAAAAAAGAGAATCGTGATAAAGCACTAACAATGTTTAATAGTATGAAAGCAAAATTAGAGTCGTATCTTACTACAGGTCCTGATATGCATGACAATATTGCAGAACGTGTAGCTACAGAGGTAGCAACAGAGGCTGGTACTTCACCAACTAAAATTGCCTCGAATGAAATGGTAGCTGAAGGTGGAGGACATACTGGTGTCCATTTCTATAATGAAGAAATTCAAGAAAAGGAAAAGTAAACAAAAAACCTTCTCATCTAAGCATGAGAAGGTCTTTTGTGTGGGATAAGAATTGCGCCTGCAAAGAGCAATAATACAAAGCCAGTAAATGCAAAGCCACTGACAGTACCAAGTGATAGCCAACCTAATAAAGAAGAGCCTATAACTACACCTAGAGAGAAAAACGCGTAGAAATAGCCGTAAGCTTTTCCTCGTACTTCAGCAGTTGTAGAGTCAATTAGCAGCGAATTTACTGAAGGGAATAGGAAACCGAATCCGATCCCATAGCAAGCCATTGCTGTATAGAGTAAAGAGCTAGAATTTGCTTGGCTAATTAATAGCTGGCTTATTCCCATTAAACCTATACCAAAAGACAATGTTTTGAGTGGATTAACCTTATCAAAAATACGATTAGTTGGTAATAGGAAAACAAGAACTGCAATAATACCAAATGTACTCATTAAAGTGCCGCTTAAACGAGAGTCGAAGCCTAAGGAATGTACTTTAAGAGGGAGTAGATACGCAATAACCCCTTGAGAAAACATTAAGAAAAAGGCTCCTAAAAAGGCTTTTAATGTTCCTGTGTTATTAAAAAAGACACTGATCGGAATGTAATTACTTGGTTTAGCCTTCTCTTTTTTTACTTGATTTGCTTTCAATATAAAGAACGCAAGGATACCTAGCAGAAGCATAAAGCTTGCTGTGATATTGAAAACAAATGGTACACTTGTCCGGCTAGCTAAAATGCCACTAAATGCAGGGCCTATAATGGCTGCAATACCAACAAAGGCGCCAGAAATAGCACTGCCTTTACCTCTTTTTTCCTGCTCTGTAGCGTTCGCTAGAAATGTAAAGGCAGCAGGAACAATGAAGCCTGCAACAAGGCCATGGATAAAACGTACAATTAATAGAGCAATAGGCTCTTCTACTAAATTATAAAATGTTAATGATAGACCTGTTGTTAGAAGACCTATTATGAGTATGATGAAAGGTCCTTTGCGATCCGTTAAGAAACCAGAAATGATATTACCGAATGTATTGGAAAGCGAATACATGCCCACTGCAAGACCAGTGAGGAATGCCGATGCACCTAAAGACTCAGCATAAGTACTCATAACAGGAAGCTGGGTAAAAAGGTCGAAAAACGAAAAGAAAATAATAGCATAGATAAATTTCTTCATGGTTCCTCCGATAAATAGAACATTATAGTCAATAAGATTAATATAGTCCTATTATAGCATCTTCCAATCGATAATACTTCTCACTTGTTTTTTGCTTTCACGTATAAAAAAACGTCTAATAAGTATTAACTTATTAGACGTAGAGAATGTAATAATTAAGCTTTTGCAACTTCTTTTTTCATTGTTTTGTTTTTAGCAAGATTTACATGCCAAGAAAGTGCTTCCTCTAACAGATGAGGAGTTTGGTGGTTGCCAGTTGCTTCAACTGCACGGTTATAGTAATCCCATAATTGTTCTTTGTAATCTGGGTGTGCACAGTTTTCAATAATTAAAGGTACACGTTCTTTTGGTGCAAGACCACGTAAGTCAGCAATACCTTGTTCTGTAACGATAACATCAACGTCATGCTCTGTATGGTCAACGTGAGATACCATTGGCACGATAGAAGAAATTGCTCCACCTTTTGCGTATGATTTTGTAACAAAAATACCAAGGCGTGCGTTACGTGCGAAGTCACCTGAACCACCGATACCGTTCATCATACGAGTACCAGAAACATGTGTCGAATTAACGTTACCATAGATATCTAACTCAAGAGCTGTGTTGATTGAGATTAGACCCAAACGACGGATAAGCTCAGGGTGGTTAGAAATTTCTTGTGGACGTAAGCAAATTTTATCAGCATACTTTTCTAAATTACCATAAACTTTTTGCTGTAATTCTTCAGTAAGTGTGATTGAAGTTGCAGCAGCGAATTTAACTTTACCAGCATCGATTAAGTTAAATACAGCATCTTGAAGTACTTCAGATGCAACAATTAAATCTTCAAATTCTGAATCTGCAAAGCCATCAAGTACAGCGTTTGCTACAGAACCTACACCAGATTGCAATGGCATTAATTGATTTGTTAAACGACCCGCTTTAATTTCATCACGGAAGAAGTCTAATAAAATGTTTGCCATCGTTTGTGTTTCTTCATCTGGAGGTACGATTAATGAAGGAGCATCTGGCTCTTCAGAAATAACAATTGCTTTAATTTTAGCTGGATCTACTTTGATACCAATATCACCAAGGCGTTGCATAGCATCTGTCATTGGAATAGCTTCACGTTTACCTTGTTCTCCAGGTACATAAATATCATGGATACCGATTAAAGCTTCTGGATGAGAGATATTTAACTCGATAATAATATTTTCTGCATATTCTGCAAAGATAGGTGAGTTACCTACAGAGTTTGTTGGAATGATTAAACCATCTTCAGTAATAGCAACCGCTTCAAGAATTAAATACTTGATTGGTCCGATAATTCCTTGGCGCACTAGCTCAGCATTATGAGAAAGATGAGCATCTACATATAAGATATCCCCAGAATTAATTAAATTACGGATACCCGCATCACCCTGGAATGGTCCACGTTTACGAATGGCACCAGCTTCTGCTAAGTACTTATCTACTTCTGGTCCTAATGATGCACCTGTATATACATCAATTTTGAATTCTTCATTTTTTGCGCGCTCAACTAATGCCATTGGAACAACTTTTGCATCCCCAGCACGAGTAAAACCACTCATCCCAACTACATCACCATTAGAAATAAGTGCTGCTGCTTCTTCAGCAGTTACAATTTTACTCTCAAGTTCTTTTAAACCTAGGCGTTTTTGAACATTTGCATCCATAAAAAAATCCTCCCCTAAATAATTTTGATGGAAACCGATTACAAAACTAGAAAAAACATTTAAGAATTTTCTGTTTATTCAGTTGTAGTATGACTCCAACCATTTGAATAATACTATCACCAAATTGTCACAAAAACTTTAGAATTAGCATTAAATTGAGTAAAAAAAGGAAAATCGAGCATTAAGATGATTTTTCGACAGAGAAAACGTTTTATTGTAGAGCTGTATAAATTTAGTTGTTTTCTATATTAAAAATAGTGCAAAAATAGTTAAATGTTGAGGTAAATGAGGCGGATTTGTGCGCAAAAAAGAACAGCGAGCAATTATAAAAATTGCTCGCTGTTCATACAAATTAGAAACCTAAAGAACGACGGAAATAGCTTGCATAGCGTTGGCTAACAGGAATACGTGTACCATCTTTCATAATTAATAAAAACGTTGAGTGTGAATCTGGTTGAATTTCATCGATGTAGTCAATGTTAACGATATAAGAGCGGTGACAACGAATAAATGAGTCAGGTGCTAAAAATAGCTCTAGATCACTTAAGTTTAAACGGTGATAACCTTCACGTGTCATTGTTTTAACAAATGTTTTACGGAGTTGTGTTTCTAAATAAATAACTTGATCATGTTTGATTGGGTACCAGCAATCATCAATTTTGATTGTAATGTAGTTAGTTAAGAATGCTGATGGTTTTTGCGGGAAGATAGCAGTAATAGCTCCTTTTGTTTCGCCTTCCTCCATTAAAGGAATACTCATGCCATAATAAGCGACACCGAAGACATCAGGTTCGATATAAGAGCTGATTTTTTGACCATAGCTTAATGCTTTGTGTGCGGCTGAACCTTCTTTGATAGGGTCACCAGGTTTAATTTTTAAATCAACTTTCTTGCTTGGTTGGTAATACAAATATTCATTTGTATCAGAGATAGCGATGGACGTATTTTCAGGGAAGAATTCCTTAATAATTTCCATGATCTCTTCTATTTGTTTTGGATCCACTTTAAACACCTCGTCTAAACTTTTAAAAATAGTATTATCATCTATTTTACTACATATTCATATAAATTATATAGAGAAGATTTAGGAATAAAATAGAAAAATGTCGAATGATCCATTAGAATGATGTAAGTTGTTTTGTATAATTTGTAAATAAATTTATAAAATGACTAATTTATTTTGATATGTATATGGTAAAATTTAATTGTTAGGAATAAGTTTACGAGGTTTCTACTATGCATATGTGATAAATTAGAACTAGAGTAGCAATTAAAATGTGGTTGAAAGGAAATCGCAGAATATGGTAAAATTCACTGTATAGTCTATTTTTTTTATATCTGGTGTTTTAGTAGGGTTATTTTTGATTTATTTGTTAATAAAATTTGTGAAATAGGACTCAGTTCTTATATTGAATAAGTAAATACTATTTTCTTATTTTTAATTCGTCGGGATTGGTGTCAAATATTGTCATGCAATTCGTGCACTCTGAGGAAAGATGGGGAAGATTATGCAACTACATCAACATTCTATGTCAGAAACGATATCCAAAAGATACTTCCAAGAAATCGATAATATTAATCAATATATCGGTGTCGAAGAATTTTTTAATATTGAGTCGAAATTAATTTTTGAAATTTACCATTTAGAATCTGCAAAAGCGAAAAAATCTTTGCATGAGTTAATTGATATTCTCTCAATTCGTTTTGGCAAACAGGTCATTAAAATCGTTCGAAGTTATTTTTCTGTTTTGTCATCAATTGTTGCTCGTAAATTGCTGGACAATCAAGTACCTTCGAAAAAAGCATTTGCTTTCAATATTGCTTGTAACGATATGATAGAAAATCAAATGAAAGACGCAGAGTTTTTACAATTTGCTGATGATTTAATTGATTTCTTTGTTTACTTTATTGCAGATCGCAAACAACCGACTTTCCGACATCAAACTGTTAACAAAGTGATAATGTATATAAATGACGAGCTTGAAAATGATTTAACTGTTGAAAGTATAGCAAATAACTTTCATATAAGTACTAGTCACTTATCACGTATTTTTAGAGAACATGTGGGCATTACATTGGTTGAGTATTTAAATGTTAGACGTGTAGAAGAATCACAATACTACTTACGACATACAAACAAAAGTATTACTTCTATCTCAGATCAATTCCATTTCTGTAATCAAAGTTATTTTACTCGTATTTTCAAAAAATATACTGGAGTTACGCCAAAACATTTTAGAGACGAGCTTCATCATGAATTTTATCGTTTTGAAATGGCAGAAGCTGAATTACAAAATGTGTAGATTTTGAGCATAGAAAATGAGAAGGTGCGAACATATTAGCGTTGCTAAAGCTCGCATCTTTTTTGATGAATCATCTGAGGAACCAGCTTAAGGAATAAGTAGCACTTGCTATTTGATAAAGAGAGACCCTATAAGGTATACTTCACAGTAGTTGATAAATAATAGTAGGTGGAAAAATGAAAAATTTGAAGCTATTTTCAATGCTTGGTATTGCCGTTTTTGTTCTTAGTGGCTGTCAAGCTGTGCAAAACAAAGAAGGTTTTTTCTATAGTATCTTTGTAAAACCTATGGAATTTTTATTGGAGTTTTTCGGGAATGATATCTTTTCAGGGAGCTATGGTTTAGCAATCATTGCGATTACTGTTCTAATTCGTTTAGTATTAATGCCGATTATGCTAAAAAACTATCGTCAACAGCAATTAATGAAAACGAAGATGGATGCTTTTAAACCTGAAATGGAAGCCGTTCAGAAAAAAATGAAGGAAGCTAAGACAAAAGAAGAGCAAACGCAATATCAACAAGAAATGATGGCTCTATATCAAAAGCATGGCATTAATCCACTTAATATGGGTTGTTTACCGATGTTAATTCAAATGCCGATTATTATGGGTCTGTATTTCTCGATCTTGTATTCTGCCGATGTTAAATCCCATGAGTTTTTATGGTTTAGCTTAGGTTCACCTGATATCGTAATGACTATTGTTGCAGGGATTGTTTACCTAATCCAGGCTCGTGTATCTTTATGGACGGTACCTGAGCAACAAAAAGCGCAGATGAAAATGTTTATTTATATTTCACCAATTATGATTGTCTTTATCTCCATGTCTTCTATGGCAGCACTGCCTTTGTATTGGTCTGTCAGTGGTGCATTGTTGATTATTCAAACATATATTGGGCGTAAATATTATTCGGAACATCCTGAGAAAGCAAAAAAATAAATTGATTGATGTCGAGGCGCCTTTGCTGCCTCGATTTTTTTAGGAGGACAGCAAGATGAACAAAAAATGGCTATCATCTATTCTTGTCGCAATTTTTAGTATTGCAGCACTTGTATTTATTATTATGGGGAAATTTAATTTTGCCGTACTTGCAATGACGATCATGTTTGCCCTATCAAATGGGTTTAGAGCAAAAAGCTTTAAAGAGCAAGGTTATGTAAAAGAAGCAAAATGGATGCAGTATATGGCAGTTTTTTTCGCAATTGCATCTATAGTAGTATTTGTCATCGTTCTAACAGATTAATTGAATATTTACGTAGGAAATTTACACCTGAAAATGTGAACAGTGCTAAAATAAGATTATAACTAGTAATACAATAAAATAGGTATTTTCAAGGTGAAATGCTTTAAATATCCTTTTAGATACCTGATATTTTAAAAGGGGTATAAAGAGTGAAAAACAATCGTCTTCCGCTTATCGTTGGTGCTTTCATATCTATCGCGTTAATTGTAGCAATTTTTGTAGTCTATAACTATAAAAATAATCAAGTAAATAGTGCATCTGATGAGCAGCCAAAAACAACAGAAACAAACAAAACAACTGAACAAGATTCTACTGCAACAGAGAAACTAGACAATACTGAAACTCCTGCAAAGCCAGAGCAACAACCAGACGAAAATGGGTATCTTCCAAATCAAACATTACCTACGGAACCAACCTATATCAATGGTATTCTGTTAGCTAATAAAATTTATCCGCTTCCATCTACCTTTGCACCTGAAGAAAATCCAGAAGCACGAGAAGCGTTAAATCAAATGTTAGCAGCTGCCAAGCAGCAAGGATTTGATTTAGTTGCATTTAGTGGCTATCGATCTTTTGAATATCAAACAACCCTTTATGATAACTATGTTAAGCGTGATGGACAGGCAGCGGCAGATCGATATAGTGCTCGTCCTGGCTACTCAGAACATCAAACAGGCTTAGCGTTTGATATAGGAGAGCGTGGAAAAGAAGATGTGTGGCTGACAGAAGAGTTTGGGGAAACTCCAGCAGGGCAATGGCTATTTGCACATGCCCAGGAGTACGGCTTTATTTTGCGTTTCCCTCAAAACAAAGAAGAGATAACAGGTTATATGTATGAGTCATGGCACTATCGTTATGTGGGCAAAGAGATTGCAAAAGAGATAACAAAGAAAAACATTACGTTGGAAGAATATTTAGGCGTAAAATAATAAAAGGAAGAGAAGCCATTCTGTGAACAGGCTCTCTTCCTTTTTATTTTTATAAAATGGGTGTTAATAGACGGGAAATAGATTCTTTAAATTTAATCAGTGTTGAACGGTTTTTATACATTTCCCATGTTAATTCCGTACAATCAAAAATATCCTTCTCAAACAGTTCTGCCAATTGGTGCGATATATTTGCATCATATATGAAGGCATTGACTTCAAAATTTAGACTAAAACTTCGTACATCAATATTCGCTGTTCCGACAGAGGAAGCCTCGTCATCAATAATAATAGCTTTAGCATGGATAAAGCCCTTTTCATAGATGTAGACTTTGGCTCCAGCACGTAATAATTGACCCACATAAGAATAAGTAGCCCAATATACAAACATGTGATCAGGCTTATTAGGAATCATTATGCGTACATCGATGCCTGACAAGGTGGCAATTTTAATGGCGTCTAAAAAACTAACATCTGGGATGAAATATGGTGTTTGAATATAAATATATTTTTGAGCCATATTAATAAGCTTTAAGTAACCGATTTTTATTTGCTCCCAGTCTGAGTCTGGTCCACTTGAAACAATCTGTAAACCCACATCACCTTTTTTCGGGATGGCAGGGAAGTAACGATCAGAGTACCCCATTTTTTGTTGTGCACTAGCTTGGTTCCAGTCGAGTAAAAAGCGTGTTTGCAAAGGATGTACGGCACTACCCTCAATACGTAAGTGTGTATCTCGCCAATAACCAAACTTTTTTTGTAAACCTAAATACTCGTCACCGACGTTAAAACCACCAATATAGCCAATTCGACCATCAATGACAACGATTTTTCGGTGATTTCTAAAATTTAAACGAGGGTTAAGAAGTGGCAAAATGGATGGGAAGAAAACTTCTACTTCACCACCAGCATGCAGCAACTCTTTAAAATGGCGTCTTTTAACATTACGTGATCCCATTTCATCATAGAGAAGACGCACCTTAACACCTTGCTTTGCTTTTTTTATCAATGCATTGACGATACGTGTACCTAAGTCATCAAGTCTAAAAATATAATACTGGATGTGAATGTGATCTTTAGCTGCTTCAATGTCTTTAAGGAGCTGCTCAAACTTATCGGCACCATCATCAAAAATATCCAGATGGTTGTCCTGTGTTAACACCGCATTGTTTGTTCTGAGGTGCATATAAATCATCTCTTGATAATTTTCTGCATTAGCAATACGAAACTCAAACGTTTCATCTCGAATCGCTTCCATCTGATAGGTAATCAGATTATCAATCCCAATATCCTTGCGTCCTTCCCAACGGAATAGGTGCTTTCTTCGTAATTGTCTTCCAAGTAATAAGTACAAAATAAATCCAGCTAATGGCAGGAAAAATAACACGAGGATCCATGCCCATGTAGAGGTAGCATCTTTACGTTCTAAGAAAATGATGGTCATGGCTAATAAAATATTAAAAAACAAAGTTAAAGGAACTAAATATTCTATATCTGTAAAAATGCTCATTCCTACACCTGCCTTTGTATTGTTAATAACATACTTAGTATAGCCTACTTCAAATGCGGAAAGAAGATATGAAATGGCTAGATAGCATGGAAAAGGATTATCCCTTTGATATATAGGAATAATCCGCATGGTTTAATTAGTAATTCTCTAATAGTTAGAAATTCATAAAATGCAACCTACTATATTTTACGGAAGACGTAATGATTTACGGGATGCCTTATATATAAAGATTAGGCTTATAGAAAGAATGGCTATTGCAGCCGAAATATAATAACCAAGACTTGCTTGTACGGTAAATAACCATGTAAAAAAGAGTGGACCAAGAATACGTCCTAAGTTATCCATTGAATAGGACAGTCCAGCGGCAGTTCCATATTGTCCTCCAGATTCTTTAGAGGAGAGTGATACAACACATGTTCTTGCAAGTGCATTACCTGCTGTAAAGACACAAAGGGCAAGCCCAGCGATAAAAAGATTAGCTGTCAATGTAAATAAAAGCATGCCGATAGCAGTTACAATTTGTGCACCGATTAACCATGTCGTTTCACTGCCATTTTTTATGCGTCGAACGACCCCTCCTTGAATAGCAGCATCGACAAATCCACTAAACATGAACAAGTAACCAATTTGTAATGGTGTAATGTGAATTTTTTCGATTTGAAATAGCTGAAATGTAGCCTCTACGCCAGCTAGCATAAAAGTTACTAAAAAAGAAAACATAAATAGATAGCGCACACGGAATTGTAACATTGTTGCAGCACCCTTTGGCACTATAGCACGTTTATTTGAATCTTTTCGTTTTTTAGGTTCTTTTAGGACGAAACTTGCATAAATAAATAATAGTGCAATTAATGATGCTGATGCAGTAAACGGTAACTGCAAGCTATAATGGCCTAGCATTCCCCCGATTGCTGGACCAAAAATAAACCCAAGACCAATGGACATGCCCATAAAGCCCATATACTTATTGCGATCCTCTTCACTAGATATATCGGCGATAAATCCTGTTACTGCTGTATATAATGCACCTGAAAATAAACCACCAATAATACGTGAAACATACAATATAGCTAGGTTATCTATAAATAGTGAAAAAATAACAAAACTAAGGCTAAAGCCAATTAGACCAGTAAGGATTAGTTGTTTTCGCCCTACCTTATCTGATAGCATCCCCCATAACGGTGCTGTGAAAAAACTTGCAAGTGAATAAACGGTCAATAAACCACCCACGTGGAGATCATGCCAATTTTGCTGCACAATTACCTCTGGTAAGACGGGAATAATAATGCCGAACCCTAGATAAACGAGGAATTGAACAGACATCAATAGTAAAATAGCCTTTTTCATACAGTTCCCTGCTTTCATACGATATTTCAATATGTATATTCTACCTCTCTTGTTCTTGCGATTACAACAATAGGGGAAGGGAAGCTTGAATAAAGTGGAACAATTTAGTAAAGAAAGAAATGAAGCATTTTAGATTTTTTAAATCTATGTTCTGATTTTTGAATAAAATGTAGCCATTTTGGGTAATTTAAATATGTTTGATGGAAAAGTTTGATGATGTGAAAAATTTACAATGTAACAAAATTGAAAAATTTTAAAGGGAAGTTAAATGGTATGATAAATTTGTCAGACATCATACTCGTAGAAAAATGAAACTTTTTCGTAAATAAAACGTTATATAAAATCGAGGAAAGATTGAGGTGGAATGTATGACAAAAGAAGTAGATTTGAAAAAGATTGTTTCGAATTTATCTAAGTTGGGTGTAACAGCCACTGTAACAAAGTCTCGACTAGAACTTTTAAAAGTGCTAACACCACCAACGCAAACTCCGCAAGTTCAAGCTTAACTCGTTTCCAATAGAAAAAGGGAGGTCTCAATACGCGAGACTTCCCTTTTTCTATATTTATTCATCTTCATCATGTGTGGTAAACATATATGTTCGATAATGGAATCGCATACTAAAGACTAGCCCAATCGCTAAAGCATTCCCCATAAGTGAACTTCCTCCGTAGCTAATGAACGGAAGTGGAATACCTGTGATAGGTAATAATTGAATAGTCATACCAATATTTTCGAAAACGTGGAAGGTAATCATAGCAATAATCCCAGCACATACATAGGTCGAGAAGGGATCTTTCAGTAATAGGGTTGTCTTTGTTAAATGATAAATTAATAAGAAGAAAATACAAATAACAATACTAGCGCCAATAAAGCCCCATTCCTCGCCGATAACTGTAAAAATGAAATCGGTATGGTTTTCAGCTACATATACTTCACGATTTCTAAATCCCTTACCAAAAATTTCACCTGATCCAATGGCATTTAAAGAGGTAATTAAATGATAGCCATCACTGGATGAATAGGAATAGGGGTCTAGCCAAGAATAAATACGAGCAAATTGATAGGCCTTAAAACCAAATGTTTTTTCTAGAAAGTCCTGCATATAGAGTGCCATCCACAGTAGGGTACCGCCTGCTACCATGCCACCTAAAAATGTTGGTAGAATGATTTTCCAAGAAATCCCTGCTACAATGATAAGTGCTGCCGTAATGGCAAAGAATACAAGTGCTGAGCCTAGGTCAGGCTGCTTTAAAATAATAGCTAATGGTACGATTAAGGTGATAGCGATTTTACCTAGTAGCAAAAAGTCTGTTTTAATTGATCGTAATGAATAAATTTCATGGTGCTTACTAATTAATCGAGCTAGTGCTAAAATGTAAAAAGTTTTCATAAACTCAGAAGGCTGAATATTTCCAATCGGCGTATGATACCAACTTTTAGCACCATTAACGGGTGCACCGATTTGACCTTCTCCTTCTGGCATAAAAATAAGCAGTACCAGTAAGGCAATCCCTGCTCCATACATATACCATGACATTTTTTTATATTGATCTGGCTCAAAAAACATGACTATACCAATAATTACTGCACCAATCACATACCATTGCATTTGTTTTGGTACGTAGTTAATGCCATATTGTCCTGAAGTTTGGGCAGATGCAATAGCTAACAAACTAATGACTAGAAAAGTGAAGAGTATAAATGCAAGTGTCCAGTCAAAACGATTTGCGAAATTTCGTTTATTTTCCATAAAAGCCACCTAAAATTAAAATAGTATCTCAATATGAGTAAATGTGATGCGATTCTCCCTATTTCGTTTATAATTGGTCAAAGAAGAAAGCAAATTAATAACCAGCAGTGGTGTGAAAATAGCTCATATCTATTGATAAGCTTGCAATTTGCTTTGAATATTGTCAATGGAATTTTAAGCAAATACTTGAACTCATTGAGTAATCTAAACTTTATATGCAAATGCATGTTTAACATTCCTAATTATAACGCAAAAATTACTTTTATGCCTGCGTATATAGTAGTGACGACAATTAACATAAAATGTTTCAAAAAAATCATGTTTAGTCTTATAATGTAGTGAAGAATGGGGTGATGGTTGTGGCTAAAAAATTAAAGTCAGCTGATGATTTTATGTATCATATTTATGTTCATATGAATGATGTCGATAAATTTGTTATATTTAGCGGGTTAAAATTCTCGCAATTTGTGGCTGCACTTGAACCACTACATCACTTACTGTTATTAAAACATTCCTATGAAGACGGTTCTTTTAATATGCATACACAATTTGAATATGTATTAGAAGAAGATGTTCCTCGTTTTGTGAAAAAATCTGCTGAATCTAAAGAATTATGCTGGGTAGATTTTATGGACGAGAAGAGGCTAGATCATTTAACACCGATGGAACAAGGAGAATTGCTGTACATAAGTCACAAGAAAGAACCAATTACGTCAGCATTTTTTAATAAATTACAAAATAGATTCGTCTATTATTCTTCAGACTTAGAGAAAATGACTAAAATTTATTTTCGTCATTTAAGTGATTCGGATTTATTGGTTGCCAATGTTTTTAATAGTTTAATTCGTGAAAAGGAACGCAGCACTGGATTTTGGCGTCGAAAAGTAAAAGCGAGTATTCCCGCTATATCACCAGATTTTTTACGTTCTTACCGATCCTTTGCGAAAGATGGAGCGTTACTATCTTTGTATCGGATTGAGAAACCAAAAGTAGCGTATGGAATAGAAGTTCGCAATCTGTCTGAATATTCTTTTCCTGACGAAGTTTGGGATGACTTAAATACGATTTTAAAAACAGAGCATGATGAATTAATCTATATTATTTAAACTTCATGGTGACGCAATCAAAGAACTAAGATGTTGGTAGACAATATTTATGTTGCATTATTCCTGTACAATTTAATAGCAGGAAGTATTGATGCTGGGGCATAATCGAAGAAATGTACACGCAAAATCTCACCGTTAAAAATACGGTGAGATTTTTATGTCATTTGTCAAGACGTTTCATGATAAACTAATAGTACTCAAGAAGTATGTGGAGGGCACAAAAATGAAAAAAAGAATCGGTTTATTATACGGCGGAAAGTCAGCGGAGCACGAAGTGTCGTTATCGACAGCACGTGCAGTCACAGGAGCTTTGAATTTCGAGGAGTATGAAGTATATCCGATTTTCATTACAACTGACGGGGAATGGCGCCGTGGAGAGCGTTTAGAAAAACCCGTCAGTGCAATAGAAGAACTACAATTTGGTGATAATACTACAATTTTAGAAAATAATATCACTGATTTTTTGCTTGATAAAAATGGCAATGAGGTAAAGTTTGATGTCATTTTCCCATTGTTACATGGTACGAATGGTGAGGATGGAACAGTGCAAGGTTTACTTGAGGTTCTAAATTTACCGTATGTAGGAAATGGTGTATTGGCATCCTCTGCTGGAATGGATAAAGTGGTAATGAAGCAATTATTTGAAATTGCTGGATTACCTCAAGTGCCCTATACGTATTTTATTCGTAGTGAGTGGAAGAATGAGCAACACGCAATCATTGAACGCTGTGAAAATAACCTGAATTGGCCAATGTTTGTGAAGCCTGCAAACTTAGGGTCAAGTGTTGGGATTAGCAAGGCAACAGATCGCGAGCAATTGGTAAAAGCAATTGAGGTTGCTTTACAATATGATCGTAAAATCGTTGTTGAACAGGGAATTGTCGCTCGTGAAGTTGAACTAGCGGTGTTAGGAAATGACTATCCTGAAGTATCAGTGCCAGGAGAAATTAAACCCGTTACTGATTTTTATGATTATGATTCTAAATATAAGGACGGTTCTACAGCACTTATTATTCCAGCTGAGCTTCCAGTAGAAACTGTGGCAAGCTTAAAAGAACTGGCAAAGCGTGCATTTAAGGCTATAGATGGTAGCGGCTTAGTTCGTGCGGACTTTTTTGTAACAACTGAAAATAACGTTTACATTAATGAAGTAAACACAATGCCAGGTTTTACGCCTGTAAGTATGTATCCATTATTATGGCAGCATACAGATGTGAGTTATCCAGAGCTGATTGACCGTTTAATTACCCTAGCAATTGAACGCTATGAAGAAAAACAACAGCTCCACTATAAAAAAGACTGAGTGGGATTATCGTGAAAAAAACTTTAAAACAATTAGCTGCATGGTTAAATGAGGATATGGCGGCTTTGGGTGACACTGTTGTGTCAGGAATTTCTATTGATACAAGAACAATTCAACAAGGAGACCTATTTGTTCCATTTCGTGGTGAGCATACAAATGGGCATAAGTTTGTAATGCAGGCATTTGAGAAAGGTGCCGGAGCTTCTCTTTGGCAAAAGGATGAGCCGAATCCACCAGAAGGTTACCCGTTGTTGTTTGTGGATGATCCAGAATTAGCTTTGCAAGAAATGGCTAGAGCATATCGTAATGAACATAAAGCAAAATTTATAGGCATTACAGGTTCAAATGGTAAGACATCAACAAAGGATATTTTAGCGGGAACACTAGCTCCATTCTTTAAAGTACAAAAAACGATCGGGAACTTTAATAATCAATTGGGCTTGCCTATTACTATCTTACAGCTTGATGAAGATACAGATGTGGCTGTCCTTGAGATGGGCATGAGTGGATTTGGTGAAATTGAGTTTTTAACGAAGCTTGCTCGTCCACATATGACGGTTATTACCAACATTGGTGAGGCCCATATGCAGGATTTGGGGTCACGTGCAGGTATTGCAAAAGCTAAGTTTGAAATTATTCAAGGAATGCAAGAAGATGGTCTATTATTCTATGATGGTGATGAACCTTTGCTCAAGGAATTAGTGGCAAAAGAACAGCAATTACAGTCAGTGCCGTTCGGGTTAGAATCCAATAATCTTTTATACGCTGACAATATTCATGCTAACGCTGATGGCAGCCACTTCACTACACACGGTCTGATCGAGGGTGATTTCTTTATTTCAGTGCTTGGCAAGCATCAAGTAAAAAATACACTTGTGGCCATGTTAATTTCTCATAAGCTAGGTTTAAGCAATGAACAAATACGTACATCCTTAGAGCATGTCGTATTAACTGATATGAGGATGCAACAGGTACTAGGAACGAATGGCGCTCTATTTATCAATGATGCCTATAATGCAGCTCCAACCTCTGTAAAAGCTGCCATTCAATTTATGGCTACATCAACTATTCGACCTGAAAAATGGCTTGTGTTAGGAGATATGCTAGAGCTTGGACCAAATGAGCAACGTTTCCATGAGGGTCTGGCTGAGCATATTAATGAGGATGAAATTGATTATGTCTGTTTGTTTGGCCCTCGGATGCTATATCTTTACAAAATATTAAAAGAGCGCTTTGAGGCTGAACGTTTATTGTATACAGAAGATGATTATACGGCTATTATTGAAAAGCTAAAACAAGCGAATGAATCATCTATTGTTTTACTTAAAGGTTCACGTGGTATGAAATTAGAGACAATCTTAAAGGCATTTACGTCATAGTAGCAATGAATCGGTGAGAGAAACGCTCACCGATTTATTTGTGTAGGTTTATCTTTGTTAAATGAGGTGAAGAATTTGTCAGTAGGTGTACTATGTATTCATGGATTTTCAGGTGGACCATATGAGGTGAAGCCATTCACAAGTTATTTACGTTCACATACAGATTGGATAATTGAAGAGCCAACATTGTCTGGACATGGTGAAGAATTACATATGAGTGGTTTTAAGGCGAAACACTGGTTAATGGATGCCGAATTAGCTTTCCGATCGTTGGCAAAAAAAGTTGACGAGGTAATCGTTGTTGGCTTTTCAATGGGAGGAATTATAGCGCTATATTTAGCTAAACGCTATAAAGTGAAAAAGCTTGTATTACTAAGTGCTGCTGCAAAGTATGTGAGCCCTAAACAGCTAGTCAAAGATTTTAAAATGTTAGCTACTGAAGCCTATCACCATAATTTAACTAATAACGAACTCTATCTACGATACCATCAGAAGTTTAACAATGTGCCACTTGCCTCAACAGTAGAATTTATGAAGTTGGTAAGAATGGTGGAGCCATATTATCGGCATATTCAAATTCCTGTATATATTGTGCAGGGGAAGTTGGATGGGATAGTGCCTTATCATACGGCTCAATTTCTTTTTGATGAATTAGCCTCTACAGACAAGGTTTTGTATTTTTCTGATAATGGCAAGCACCATATATGTTTTGAGGAAGATTGCTCTGAATGGTTTCCACAGGTTTTAATGTTTTTAAAAGGTAAATAAAGTAGTCAGATTATTACGACTCATGCGTTATCGTTGCATAGGATTTAAAGCCATGTTAGACTAGTGTAAGCAATGGATACATTTTGTGCGAAGACTCTTCATATTTGGTTGAAGAGTACTTTTTTTTGAACACAACGGTTTTATTCTAAAGTGAAAAATTACGACAGAATCGAACCGCTCGGTAAAGACCGGGCTTTCCTTTTCATATAAGAGAGCTCTATATGGACTATCATGTAGAGAAAATTTTTAAGTAACGGAAACGTTCCACTACACAGGCTCGAATTTGCCGACAACTTCATCTGAAAATGTAACCATTTGTCAACTTAAAAGGAAAAAAAGGAGATTGAGAAGTTTGACAAATTTTTCAGAATTAAATATTAGCGAATCTACATTACGCTCAGTAAAGCGTATGGGATTTGAAGAAGCAACACCAATCCAAGAAGGTACTATTCGTTTTGCGATTGAAGGCCGTGATGTATTAGGTCAAGCACAAACAGGTACTGGTAAAACTGCCGCTTTCGGGATTCCACTAATTGAAAAAATCGATCCAAAAAACCCTAATATTCAAGCATTAGTCATTGCTCCAACTCGTGAGTTAGCAATTCAAGTTTCAGAAGAGCTTTATAAAATTGGCTATGACAAACGCGTAAAATTATTATCAGTATACGGTGGTCAAGAAATAGGTCGTCAAATTCGTGCACTGAAAAATAGACCTCAAATCATTGTTGGTACGCCAGGTCGTATTATTGATCATATTAATCGTCGTACGTTAAAATTAGAAGATGTTCAAACATTAGTATTGGATGAAGCAGATGAAATGTTAAACATGGGCTTTATTGATGATATTAATTCAATCTTAGAAAACGTACCTTCTGAGCGCCAAACATTACTGTTCTCAGCAACAATGCCACCAGCAATCCGTAAAATTGCAGAAACATTTATGCGTGATCCAGAGATTGTAAAAATTAAAGCTAAAGAACTAACTGTTGATAACATTGATCAATATTTTGTTAAGTCTGCTGAACGTGAAAAATTCGATATTTTATCTCGTTTATTAAATGTACACCAACCAGAGCTTGCAATTATTTTTGGTCGTACAAAACGTCGTGTAGATGAGCTTGCACAGGCACTATCTATTCGTGGTTATTTAGCTGAAGGTATTCATGGTGATTTAAGCCAAGCGAAGCGTATCTCAGTATTACGTCAGTTTAAAGAAAATAAAATCGATATCCTTGTTGCGACTGATGTAGCCGCTCGTGGACTTGATATTTCTGGTGTAACACATGTTTATAACTTTGATATTCCTCAAGATCCTGAATCATATGTTCACCGTATTGGACGTACAGGTCGTGCAGGTAAATCAGGTCTTGCCGTAACATTTGTAACACCTCGTGAAATGGGTTACTTACGTATTGTAGAAGAAACTACGAAAAAACGTATGACACCTCTTCGCCCACCAACAACGGACGAAGCATTAGAAGGTCAACAACGCTTAGCTGTTGAAACACTGGAAGGTCTTATTGCTAATAACAATTTAGGTGATTACCGTACACTTGCAGCAGAATTATTAGACAATCATGATGCTGTTGATGTTGTTGCAGCTGCTCTGCGTTCATTAACGAGAGAGCCAGACGATACACCAGTAACAATCACAGAAGAACGTCCATTACCAATGCGTCGTGAACGTTCTAGCAATAACCGTGGTGGCGGTGATCGTGGCCGTGTTAACCGTAGCTTTGGCGGCGGACGTCGTGACAATGCTCGCAGTGGAGAGCGTCGCAGTAGCAGTAGCCGTCGAGAGGGTGGACGCCGTGAAGGCGGACGTCGTGAAGGTGGACAAGGTCGTTCTCGTTCTCCAAGACGTCACGAAGGATAATTTTAGACGAAATACACTTAATTTTTTACAGTAAACCTTACAGTCATGATGGCTGTAAGGTTTTTTTTCGGCTATAGTTGAAACAAAAAGGTGAGTGAATTCGTATACACCTAATGAAGAAAGAGGGGGAACGACAATGAGAGCACAACCGATTCATCAAATTTCTCGTAAAGGGCTAACAGTGTGGCGTTTATATGGAGTCATACAAACATTGGTGCTGTTAGTTGTAGCAGGACTTGTAAGCTATGGTACTTATTATTTTGAATGGCCTTCATTTATTTACTTCATAGCATGTGCAATTGTTTTACTAAGTGCGATATTATCTATTTTTATTTTCCCGAAAATAAGATGGGAAAGATGGCGCTATGAAGTTCGAGAGCATGAAATCGAAGTACAACATGGTTTATTTGTTGTGAAACGCACATTAATTCCAATGGTACGTGTGCAACATGTTGATACAACACAAGGGCCGATATTAAAAAAATACGACTTAGGTAATATCTCTATTTCTACAGCTGCAACTGTACATACGATTCCTGCACTTGTTATGGATGAAGCAGACGTACTGCGTGCGCGTATTTCTGATTTAGCAAGGGTGGCTGAAGATGATGTCTAAGGAAATTAATCGTTTACACCCAGTGTCTGCAATTATAACGAGTGTAAAAGCATTGAAAAGTATGATATTACCAATTGCCATTATTATCATAAGTAACGGCTTTAATTTTTCTTTGAATTTTCGTAGTGATCATTTTTTTGAAACCATTTTACTTTTCGGTGTATGGGGAGTAGCAGCACTTCTTGCGCTCGTGGGAGGAATCATAAAATGGCGGACATTTGTTTACTGGTTTGAAGATGGGGAGTTGCGTGTGACATATGGATTATTTGTTAAAAAGAAACGTTATATCCCTTTTGAACGTATTCAAAGTTTGAATTACAATGAAGGTGTTTTTCATCGTATTTTTGGTTTAGTGAAAGTTCAGGTGGAGACTGCTGGTAGTAAAGGGGGAAAACCTGAGGTTGAGCTGACAGCCATTCGCAAAGCAGCAGCAGATGTTATTGAATTAGAAATGCGTCATGCTAAAAACGAAGCAGTTCAACAACAGGATCAAATGCAGGTTGTAGAGGAAGCTATACCAACTCCGATGATTTACCATATGTCCATGCGAGATTTACTAGTATTAGCAACAACATCTGGTGGAATTGGTGTTGTGTTATCAGGTCTTGCAGCCGTTGCTTCACAATTTTCCGACATTATTCCTTATGAAACTGTATTTCATGAGTTAGCTGATTTCGTGAAAATCGGCGCATTTTTAGTGGCATTGACGGTGATGGTTGTTTTAATTGTTGCTTGGATTGTATCAGTGGTCATCACACTGATAAATTATTATGATTACACTGTCCGCATTGAGGAAGAAAAGTTGATTATCACAAAGGGACTGTTAGAAAAAAAGCGTATTACTTTGCCGTTGAATCGAATTCAGGCAATTCGTATTGTGGAAAATCCACTACGTCAGTTAACAGGCTATGCTACAGTGGTTGTTGAAAGTGCTGGTGGTAATGGTGAAAATGGAAATGATAAAAAAATTACGCTATTTCCACTTATTAAGAAGCCGGATTGTATGCAAACATTAGAACAGCTTTTCCCAGAAATGAATTGGCAGCCTACATTTACTCGCTCACCAAAAAGGGCAAGACCATTTTTTTATCGCATTGATTTTTTCTGGCTAGTTCCGATTATCGGTGCATCTATCTATTTCTTTTATCCATACGGGCTATTGTCGTTGCTGTTAATTCCATTAACAATGTTACTTGGTATTTGGCAACATAAAACAGCAGGCTATCAAATAGATGGCAAGCAACTGGCTATGCAGTATCGTGTGTTTAGTCGAATTACGTTAATCATGGAGAAGAAGCGAATTCAATCTATTGAAAGTACACAATCATACTTTCAAAAAAGAAAGAATGTTATGTCTGTAAAAGCAACCGTCATGTCAGGAGCAACTGGTACAACGGGGAGTGTTTCCAGCTTAGAGCAACAAGATGCCGAGACGATCTTAACATGGTACGAACATTAATGAACTAAAAAGCTAATCCTTTCAATTTTATGGAAGGATTAGCTTTTTTAACTATAAATAAATAGAGATGCTGTTTATAATAAAATAAATAGAACAAAAGGGGTGGAGACATTGTTTAAATATGACATTAATGAAAGCGCTTATTTAAAGCTTTTGGATTTAAGTGATGTAGAAGAGTTATTCGCTTTAACTGACCGTTCAAGGGATACATTACGTGAATGGTTGCCCTTTGTAGATGATGTCAAAACAGTAAAGGATACTGAGCAATTCGTAAAAAATGCTATGCAACAATATGCTGATCACAATGGCATACAAGCAGGGATTTACTATGATGGAAAGCTTGCCGGTGTTATCGGCTATCACCAAATCAACTGGCAACATAAATGGACAAGTATTGGCTACTGGCTAGGGAATGAATTTGTAGGAAAGGGGCTCGTTACGAATTCCATGAAAGCATTGATTGATTTTGCCTTTAATTATTTAAAGTTAAATCGTATAGAAGTGCGTGTTGCAGTTGGTAATATTCGTAGTCGTACAATCCCAAAGGTATTGGGCTTTCATGAAGAAGGGCGTTTAAGGGATGCTGAGTGGCTATATGATCACTACGTAGATCAGGTTGTTTATGGTTTAACAGCAACTGAATGGAAAAAAATAAAGATGTCAAATGAAGCTACAGTGGTTTTATAATGGAGGTCATTGTAAGGAAAGAGGAGCTGCTCTATAGGTGAGCAGCTCCTCTTTTTAATGTTATGGTCTACCAGCCATCTTTTGTTTGCGCCAGCTTAAAATTCTTTTTGGATGTAAATAGACAAGTCCAAGGATAAATCCGGTTACTAGACCGCCTAAATGAGCAAAGACATTCACATTTGGTTGGAGAAAGGTCATAATGACACTGATGACGATGATTGGTAAAATGAGCTTACGAAGCATGGGCATTGTACGTCGAGTATAGTAAACTAATGCCCCAAATGCACCAAAAATTCCAAAAATAGCCCCACTTGCACCAAGGCTCGCATAACTACTATCATAGAATATATAGGTTGCCATGTTGCCTACAATACCTGATACTAAATAAATTGTAATGAAACGTGCTTTCCCTGCGATTTTTTCTAGCTCTGGTCCAAAGAGATATAAGGAAAACATATTAAAAAACACATGCATAAAACCTGCATGTAAAAACATGGCAGAGAAAACACGCCACCATTCACCACTTTGAATCAGGAAATTTGCTTGGATTCCGTAATTCCACAAGAGTGTTCCTATGCTGGGTATGAGAGACAATACATAAAGAGTAAGATTTATTGCTATTAAAGTTGAAACAACAGGGTAATACTTTGTATATTGCTTAAAATTTTCCGTTCTACTAAACATGGCTCCACCTCAATTTACAATTATTATACATGCCTTGTTGGAAATAGGTAAAGGAGAAGGTTCACATGATTAAGGGAATTGGCCTCGATATTGTAGAGATTGATCGTATTGCAAAGGCTATGAAACGAACAGATAAATTGAAAGACCGCATTTTAACGATAAATGAAAAAAAAATATTTGATGGTTATTCGGAAACTCGCAAAATAGAATTTTTAGCTGGGCGATTTGCTGCAAAAGAAGCATTTTCGAAGGCTCTGGGAACAGGGCTTGGGGAACAATGTAAGCTTCATGATTTGGAAGTGTTAAAAGGAGCAGCTGGCAATCCTGTTTTATATTTTAAGGATGAACTTGTCAATGGTTTTGTTAGTATTACGCATTCTAAGCAATACGCAGCTGCTCAAGTAATCTTATTAGAATAGTACTTAACTTGTCTAAAAGGATTGCATGTAAATTTAAATATATTGCCCTTTCTTCAAATGACATAACTGACAAATACGGTTCATATATTGTCGTAGTGGATTTGAAAGAAGAAAGGGTGAAAGCGTGGGCAACCGTATAGTTAAATGGCTCGTCTTACTTTGTACGATATTACTTCTGTCGGCATGTGGTGCAGCCTCACAGGAAAAAGTGTTGAAGAAAGTGAATGGTAAATGGGCAGAGACGAATGGTTATGAATTAAATGCATCGATGGAAATTAAATCGGGTGGGGAACCTAGAAATTATGATGTAACAGTATGGCACACAAAACCTGATTTCTATCGAGTAGAAGTAGTTGAAAGTGGGAAAGATGTTTCTCAAATGATTGTACGTAATGCTGATGGTGTTTTTGTCGTAACACCGACATTAAACAAAATGTATAAATTCCAAAGTGATTGGCCAAAGAAAAATAGTCAGGCATACTTAATTGGAGCGCTAGCAGAAGATTTAGCAGAAGATAAAAATCTTGTCATGAAAGAAGAAGAAAAAGCATATATATTTGAAGCGGCTACTAGAAATAGCTATAAGAACAGTATGCCACATCAGGTTATAACAGTAGATAAGAAAACTTTATTGCCAACCTCAGTAGTGATTATGAATGATGTGAAAGAAGAGCAAATCAAAATCACATTTAAGAAAATTAAGCTAGGTGTACAACATGCTGCAAAAGAGTATGCAGTTGAGCAATTCACTGATAAAGATAACACGAAAGGTGAACAAGCTACACCTGCCGAAAAAGAAGGGCAAGAAGATAATGAGGATAAGGAAGCTGTTGGAGCAGAAGTTGAATATCAAGAATTCCAAACACATTATCCTGTTGTAAATTGGGCACAATTAGCGAATGAAAAGGTTGTGCAGGAAAGTGGAATGGAACGAGTAATCTTAACATACGATGGTGAGAAGGCATTTACTGTTATGCAGCAACCAGTAATGAAGGAAAATTCAATGTTACCTGTATCGTCACCTGGTGATCCAGTTGATTTAGGCTATACAATTGGTGCTATTACAGATACATCAATTAGTTGGGAAAAAGATGGCGTTGAATTCTTTGTAGCATCAAGTAAATTAACGCGAGAAGAAATGATTGAAGTTGCTACATCTATGACGATAAGTAGTATGAAGTAACTTTTCTGGCTACAGCCTTCTGGAATACGGAGGCTGTAGCTTATTGATAATTAAAATGAACCTATAAAGTATAGGCTCATCCGAAAACTAAAACTTTGTGTGTACAAGCTAAATCGACATACTTTGCAATATGTATGTCCTACATAATGTTTTAATTAAAAATAAAGAGGGTATTCTTATGAAGACACAGCAGTTTTTTCGTCCAACAAAAGCAATAATAGACTTACAAGCAATTCAACAAAATGTAAAAAACTTAAAAGAATTTTTACGACCTAATGTTCAAATTATCGCTGTAGTAAAAGCAAATGCGTATGGTCATGGAGATGTAGCCGTTGCACGGGCAGCTCTTAAAGCTGGTGCCACAGTACTTGCAGTGGCAACGCCCGATGAGGCATTACATATTCGAGCACATTTTGAAGAACCAGACATATTAATATTAGGTGCATCTCCAGTTTCGTTTGCTCCTTATGCAGCGCAGCAACGTATTATACTTACGGCATTTGCCGATGATTGGATTCAGCAAGCTGCTTCTCTTTTAGTAGATGAAGCGCTTCCTTTACGACTTCATATAAAAATAGATAGCGGAATGGGTAGAATAGGTATTCGCTCAGAGCAGGAATTATTAGAGCTCTATCAAACAATACAGTCTACAGATCACATGGAGCTGGATGGAATATTTACACACTTTGCGACAGCTGATGAAGAGGATACGCTACATTTTGATCAACAGGTACAATTTTTTGAGAAATGTTTAGCTGTAATACCTAATAAGCCGCGACTTGTTCATGCATCTAATACAGCCGCCTCATTAGTAAAAGATCCGCATTTACAATATGATGCTGTTAGATTTGGTATTTCGATGTATGGATTATCACCCTCTTCATATGTGAAAAGTATATTACCTTTTCCCTTGTTACCAGCGTTCTCGCTTGAAAGTGAACTTGTTCATGTAAAGCAAATAAAATCAGGTGATCCAGTTGGCTATGGAGCTACATATGTTGCTCCGACAGATATGTGGATAGGAACAATTCCAATTGGCTATGCAGATGGCGTGATTCGCAAGTTAGGTGGACAAGAGGTTTTAATTGATGGACAAAGAATGCCGATTGTTGGACGAATTTGTATGGACCAATGTATGGTTGCCCTACCAAAAGCATATGATATAGGTGAGAAGGTAACACTCATTGGTCGACAAGGAAATACTGGAGTATCGATCGATGAATGGGCAACAAAGCTCGAAACAATTAATTATGAAATACCATGCATTATAACAACAAGAGTTCCTAGAACATATCTTTAGTTGTCTTTCATTAGAATAAGTCAAATCTCAATGTAATGTCATGAGCAATGTTCCAAGTTGAATTTGGTAAATAAATTAGCACTGGAGAACTTATTTCTTTTCCAAAACATAGTAATGGCTCATATTTGAAAACACATTGCAATAATAATTATTCAGCATATACCTTCGACAACCAACATATTTTTACAATTTGTACTTCAAATTGTCAGATATTTTGTCATTTCATGTCTTTTCAACAATATCTTTCAATGATAGAATGGGAAGTAATGAAAAGTGTATGGTTCCGTTGGAGGTGCTTGCTGTGTACGAGAAAAAGTTAAGAGAAGCTACAATTGCTGTTCAAGACAGACTATTTCTACAAACAAAGGAAGTAATTGAAGGTGAATCTTTTGTGCGTATTTTGGCGCGCAAAAATTTAATGCAGGAGCAACCAAATCAAATACGGGAAGCTATGATTAAAGGATATGTTGAAATGTCTCATATTAATTTAATGATTGCGAGCGAATGCTTGCATGCAGAGTATGAAGCACAACATATGGTGGAGCGTCTCGTTAGCGGGGGATGACACTTTGAATGTAAAACGTGGTGACGTTTTTTTTGCAGACTTATCACCGGTAATAGGTTCTGAACAAGGAGGCACTAGGCCGGTGCTGATTATTCAAAATGATATTGGCAATCGATTTAGTCCGACTGTCATCATCGCAGCTATCACTGCACAGATTCAAAAGGCAAAGTTACCGACACACGTTGAAATCAATGCTGAAAAGTATGGTTTTGAACGTGATTCGGTTATTTTGCTAGAACAAGTGCGGACAATTGATAAGTCAAGATTGACGGATCGTATTACGCAACTGGATCATGCTGTGATGGAAAAAGTTGATGGTGCGTTGATGATTAGTTTAGGTCTAGTTAAATTTTGATATACATATGTGTATAGAAGCATCGAGATTATGATATCTCGATGCTTTTTTGTCTTATATCCTTGAAATGTCTTTACCATAATTTGAATTACGATAGATCTTGCTCAGCAAGCGATTTTGCTACGAAAGATGAAGTACCTGAAATAATTAAGCCAAGGTGTAATTGATAAATGTTACAAAAAGCTTTAAGATATACACAAGATTTTTAATAAAAATAGATTTTTGAAAAAATTCTTAAAAGGTATATGAAAATTTACATAGAATATTCCATTTATAGAGGCAATTCATTCATTTTAAATGATGGCAAGCAGTTTGAATAAAAGTGTAAGAGTATAACTCCAAAGGAAATGGAGGGACAGCAGTGACATATAGGTCTTCGGTTGAAATTATTACAGAGTGGGATATTGTTGCAGCTAGACAACTGGGGCGCAATGAAGCAAAAGCACTTGGATTTGGCACTGTTGATCAAGCCCGCATCACCACGGCAATTAGTGAATTAGCACGAAATATTTATTTATATGCAAGTATAGGTATCATAGCAATTGAAAGGGTTGAAGCAGATACTGAAAAGAAAATAGTTGTTGTTGCAACAGATCAAGGGCCTGGTATTAAAGATGTTCGTAAAGTAATGGAGGATGGTTATTCCACCTCGGGGGGGCTAGGTGCTGGTTTGCCAGGTGTTAAACGATTGATGGATAGTTTAGATATTCAATCTGTCGTTGGAGAGGGAACAACGATAAGAGCGGAAAAATGGTTGCGTTAGGACGTGAAGAAAACTGAAACAATTAGAAGCTCAGTATAAAAAAATATTAGCAGATTATATGGTCAACCAAACAGAAAGAAATTTATATATCGCTCAGAACTTCACACGTCAGTTAATTCAAAAAAATATTTCTCCCGAGGATGTTATTAGCATTCATAAAAATGCTGTAGAACAAATATTTCCGAATCAAATGAACGAATCACAGCCTGCTTATGATTTTTTGATTGAAGTAATGGTGCATTATGGAATGGCACATAGAGAGCATCAAAGTTTACTTCAAAAGCAAGCTGAATATGAAATGGAAATGAAAATAGCGACAAACATCCAAAAAACATTGTTGAAAACTTATGTGCCGAATATGCAAAATATTGATATAGGTATGATTTCAGTACCTATTCGAAAAATGAACGGCGATTATGTACATTTTTTTCATGATGGAGAAGAATATTTGAGTGTGGCTGTGACAGATGTTGTCGGTAAAGGAGTTCCTGCTGCTTTATGTATGTCGATGGTGAAATATGGACTTGAAACATTAGTATATGCATATAAAGATCCCTCATATGTTTTAGAAGTTATTAATAGGGTAATAGAAAAAGGTGTGGATGACAGTATGTTTGTTTCGATGTTTTATGGCTGCTTAGATGTAGAGCAAAACATTTTTTCTTATGCTTCGGCAGGCCATGAACCAGCTTTACATTATAGTGCAAAGAACGATCAGTTCTTTACCTTAGAGGCTAAAGGTTTACTATTGGGTGTATTGTCTGAAACAAACTATACGTTTCATGAAATTGTGTTAGAAGAGAATGATTTGATTATTATGATGACCGACGGTGTGACAGAATTTAGAGTGAAAGAAGAATTAAATTCGCGAGAGGTAATCACAACTTTAATAAAAGAAAATAGACATTTATCTGCCCAGCAATTGTGTCAGCTCCTTTATAAGGAAATAGAGAGAGTGCAAAATTTTAAACTATTTGATGATTTTACTGTAGTTATTTTAAAAAAATAGGTTTAAGTTTAAATTGAACAGGGTAGAGAAAATAGTCTAACAAATATGGTGGAGGTGTGCTATATGGACGTAACGATACATTTTAAAGAAATTGATCATAAATTATTTGGCTTTGTTGAGGGTGAGATTGATACGTTTACTGCTTCAGGATTACGAGACGAATTAGAAGCTGTAAAGATTACAGAGGGTTTAGAAATTGAGCTTGATCTATCAAAGGTAAATTACATGGATAGTACAGGACTTGGGATTTTTGTTGCCTTTTATAAAAGAGCATTACGTGAAAATGGTAAAGTAAAGCTCGTTGGTTTATCGAATAGGTTACAAAGATTATTTGAAATTACTGGTCTTAGTGATTTGATGGATATCGAAACTGATAAAAAGGTGGAATTAAGATAATGAAGGAATTTGACTATATTGAAATTAGAGTTCCTGCTAAACCGCAATTTGTCAGTGTCATTCGATTAACTGTCTCGGGCTTAGCGAGTAGGATTGGCTTTAATTATGATGATATTGAAGATTTAAAAATTGCAGCAAGTGAGGCTGTGACAAATGTTGTTCACCATGCTTATAAAGACGAAGAAGAGGGTGAAATTGTCATCGGGTGTGCGCTGTACGACAATAAAATGGAAATGATGATTGCGGATTACGGCAATAGTTTTAATTTTGAAGAGATTAAGTCTAAGATTGGGCCGTATCATCCTGAAGAAAGTATTGCAGGGCTAAGAGAAGGTGGTTTGGGACTTTATTTAATGGAAACTTTGATGGATGAGGTGATGATCAATAACGATGGTGGCGTAACTGTCTTCATGACAAAGTATGTCACTAGGGAGCAGGTGGAGAAAAATGTCGAAAGAATCACTACATAAATCTTCATCTAAAGAAGATGTACTTAAGTGGATTGAATTGTACCAGTCAACGGAGGATGATGAAGCACAAACCAATTTAGTGATTCATTATCGATATCTAGTTGAATCTATAGCTCGTAAATATTCGAATGGTAAATCATATTATGATGATATTGTTCAAGTAGGGATGCTGGGATTGTTAGGTGCAATAAGACGTTTTGATCCGAATGTTGGTCGTAGTTTTGAAGCTTTTGCCGTGCCAACAATTGTTGGGGAAATCAAACGTTTTTTACGTGATAAAACATGGGATGTGCATGTGCCTAGACGTATAAAGGAACTTGGGCCGAGGATTAAATCAACTGTGGAGGCGCTGACAATTGAATTACAGCGTTCTCCATCCATTAAAGATATTGCTGAACGATTAGAAGTAGCAGAGGAAGAGGTACTAGAAGCTATGGAAATGAGCCGTAGTTATCAAGCTCTTTCTATGGACCATTCGATAGAGTCAGACTCAGACGGTAGTACAGTCACGTTATTCGATATTTTGGGCAGGGAAGACGATGGCTATGAAATGACCAATAAACGAATGATTGTTTCAGAGGCGCTGGTTGTGTTGAATGAGAGGGAAAAACAAATTATTCAGCTTACATATCTAGAGCAACTTAGTCAAAAAGAAGCTGGAGAACGATTAGGGATTTCTCAAATGCATGTATCGAGGATACAAAGGAAAGCAATAAAGAAATTACAAGAGGCTATTCTAGCAAGTGGCGGTGTTTCGCTCTAATCTTTCGTGGGTGTTTAATGAAAAATACCTTTAAAATGAATGGAAATAGTCTACTCATATTCGTCTGAGTAGACTATTTTTTTGCATTTTTAGTAAAGTGTAATGGTAAAATGAAAAGAAAAAGGTAGTGATGATGTGGAGCAAAAGCAAATGTTACAGCTCATTGCAAAGGATGTAGCAGTCAAACCAGGGCAAGTAGAAGCTGTTATTAACTTATTAGAAGAGGGAAATACGGTACCATTTATTGCGCGCTATCGAAAAGAGGTTACAGGATCACTTGATGAGGTGCAAATTAAAGCTGTAGAAGATCGTTATCACTACATACAGCAACTTGAACAACGAAAAGAAGAAGTTATACGATTAATCCAAGAGCAAGAAAAGCTTACACCAGAATTAGAGCAGACTATTCTTTCTGCAACAATCTTACAACGTGTTGAGGATTTATATAGACCTTATAAGCAAAAACGACGTACAAAGGCGACGATTGCAAAAGAGAAAGGTTTAGAGCCTCTTGCAGATCTCCTGTTAGCATTTAGTGATGATGCATTAGAGCAATTAGCAACTGACTTTGTGGACAACGAACAAGTTACTAATACGGAAGAAGCCCTGATAGGAGCTCGAGATATATTAGCAGAACGTTTTGCGGACGATGCCTCTATTCGTGAAAAAATCCGAGCTTATTCATGGAAAGATGGAATTCTTGTGACGTCTGTGAAAAATACAGAAATCGACGAGAAAAATGTTTTTGAAATGTATTACGAATATGAAGAGCCTGTTAGTCGCATTGTACCACACCGTATTTTAGCGATAAACCGAGGAGAGAAAGAAGAAATCTTAAAGGTTTCTATTCATGTGCCGGTGGATCGAGTATTAATGATTATGTGGAAAGAATGGATACCTGCAACTGGTTCGTCTCCTGCTATTGCAGAAGTTAAACTAGCAATCGAGGATTCGTACAAGCGTTTAATTCAGCCTTCAATTGAAAGGGAATTACGAAACGAGCTTACAGAAAAAGCTGAGGCACAGGCTATTCATATTTTTTCCGAAAATTTACGTAACCTATTGCTACAACCACCTATGAAAGGTAAATATGTTTTAGGGGTTGATCCAGCTTACCGTACAGGTTGCAAGCTAGCGGTTGTAGATGAAACTGGGAAAATGCTTGAGGTTACAGCTATTTACCCACATCCACCGAAACCAGATGTGGCAAAATCCAAAGCTATTGTAAAAGGAATTTTGGCAAAGTATCCAATAAGTATAATTGCCATTGGTAATGGTACAGCATCTCGAGAGACAGAACAATTTATCGCGGATGTATTAAATGAACTTACTACTGACATAGCCTATGTGATTGTCAATGAAGCGGGGGCGTCTGTTTATTCAGCGTCTGAAATTGCACGTACAGAATTTCCTGATTTACAGGTTGAACAACGTAGTGCTGTCTCCATTGCACGTCGCTTACAGGATCCTTTATCAGAGTTAGTGAAAATTGAACCAAAAGCTGTGGGTGTAGGTCAGTATCAGCATGATGTTTCTCAAAAAAAATTAAATGAATCGCTATCTTTTATAGTAGAAACAGCTGTTAACCAAGTTGGTGTAGATGTAAATACGGCTTCATCATCACTCTTACAATATGTTTCGGGTCTATCAAAAACTGTTGCAGAGAATATCGTAAAGACGCGAGAGGAAAATGGTCAATTTACTACACGTGCGCAATTAAAGAAGATTCCAAGGTTAGGCGCCAAAACGTATGAACAAGCTATTGGTTTCCTACGTGTCCCAGAAGCAAAAAATCCGTTTGATGCTACAGGTATTCATCCTGAGAGCTATGCCCTTGCTGAGCAAATATTAGCAGAGGCTCAAATAGATAAAAAAGAGTTAGGGACACAGAAGGCAGAGGATGCTATTGCAGCACTAAATATCCAAAAATTAAGTGATGTGCTTGGAGTAGGAGTTGTGACAATTCAAGATATCGTGGATACCTTAATGAAACCTAGTCGTGACCCACGTGATGCATTCCCACAACCATTGCTTAAGACTGATGTATTAAAAATGGAAGATTTAAAAGTAGGTATGGAATTGCAGGGGACGGTAAGAAATGTAGTAGATTTCGGCGCATTTGTTGACATTGGCGTGAAGCAAGATGGACTTGTGCATATTTCTAAACTCCAAAATAAACGTATTAAGCATCCATTAGAAGTTGTGGCACTTGGGGATATTGTAACTGTCTGGGTTGAACAAATAGATGTAACGAAAGGGCGTATCTCTTTAACGATGCTTCCTCCTAAAAATCAAGCATTAGTTTGAGTACTAAATTTTTGCCACACTGTCTATACTACGCAGTGTGGTATTCTTGTTGTTAGAGGTGATTACTATGGACAATCAAGAATTACAAGAGCTTGTTCGTCGCTTATCTTTAGAAAACTTTCAGAGGCCTTTTCTGCATCAAGCCTACTTTAATCCGAGATTACGGTCAACGGGAGGACGATATCTTTTACAATCCCATAATATTGAGATTAATCCTAAAGCCTATGAGTTATACGGTTTGAAAGAGATTCAAGGTATTGTTTTACACGAATTATGCCATTATCACCTACATATTGAAGGTAAAGGGTATCAGCATCGAGATAAAGATTTTAGAGAATTATTAAGGAAAGTAGATGCCCCTCGATTTTGCGCAGTTTTACATGTCCCGAAAGCTACAGTTAAAAAACAACGACGACGCTATACATATACTTGTGTCAATTGCCACCAATTATATATACGGAAAATAAAAATGAATGTTGAAAGGTATTGTTGCAGTAAGTGTTTGGGGAAATTAAAATTAGTAGAGTAAAAAAAGTTTAAAAAATAGTTGACGTTTTGTTGAGTTGTCCCTATAATAGTAAAAGTCGACAAGATAACGACGACAACATAACATGAATTATTCCGAAGTAGCTCAGTTGGTAGTAGCACCTGACTGTTAATCAGGTTGTCGCAGGTTCGAGTCCTGCCTTCGGAGCCATGGCCCCTTGGTCAAGTGGTTAAGACACCGCCCTTTCACGGCGGTAACACGGGTTCGAATCCCGTAGGGGTCATTTTTCATAATTTAATGTAAATAATATTTTGGTCCCGTGGTGTAGCGGTTAACATGCCTGCCTGTCACGCAGGAGATCGCCGGTTCGATCCCGGTCGGGACCGCCACTTATTGGGGTATAGCCAAGCGGTAAGGCAACGGATTTTGATTCCGTCATGCCTAGGTTCGAATCCTAGTACCCCAGCCATTCATTTCTTAATTCGAGCCATTAGCTCAGTTGGTAGAGCATCTGACTTTTAATCAGAGGGTCGAAGGTTCGAGTCCTTCATGGCTCATCTCTTTAAGAAAAAGAGTTGACTTTTTGAATTATCATAGTATAATAAAAAAGTTACTAATTGAATGCGGTCGTGGCGGAACGGCAGACGCGCTAGGTTGAGGGCCTAGTGGGGGCAACCCCGTGGAGGTTCAAGTCCTCTCGGCCGCACCAAGTCAATTAATTAATTTCATATGCGCCCGTAGCTCAATTGGATAGAGCGTCTGACTACGGATCAGAAGGTTGTGGGTTCGACTCCTGCCGGGCGCGCCATTTTCAAGAAAATATATGCGGGTGTAGTTTAATGGTAAAACCTCAGCCTTCCAAGCTGATGTCGTGAGTTCGATTCTCATCACCCGCTCCAAAAAAGTGTTGACAACCTCTTGGTTGTATGGTAAATTTAAATAGTTGTCCAAAAGGGCGATGACATGAACCTTGAAAACTGAACAAGCAAAACGTAATCAATAAAGTTTTAAGTAGCTAGCTTCGGTTAGTGAACAAAACAAAAATTTTGGACATCAAACATGATGCCAGCAAAACATTTGAGCTAATCAAATTTCTTTTATGGAGAGTTTGATCCTGGCTCAGGACGAACGCTGGCGGCGTGCCTAATACATGCAAGTCGAGCGAACGTCAAAGGAGCTTGCTCCTTTGACGTTAGCGGCGGACGGGTGAGTAACACGTGGGCAACCTACCCTATAGTTTGGGATAACTCCGGGAAACCGGGGCTAATACCGAATAATCTCTTTTGCTTCATGGTGAAAGACTGAAAGACGGTTTCGGCTGTCGCTATAGGATGGGCCCGCGGCGCATTAGCTAGTTGGTGAGGTAACGGCTCACCAAGGCGACGATGCGTAGCCGACCTGAGAGGGTGATCGGCCACACTGGGACTGAGACACGGCCCAGACTCCTACGGGAGGCAGCAGTAGGGAATCTTCCACAATGGGCGAAAGCCTGATGGAGCAACGCCGCGTGAGTGAAGAAGGTTTTCGGATCGTAAAACTCTGTTGTAAGGGAAGAACAAGTACAGTAGTAACTGGCTGTACCTTGACGGTACCTTATTAGAAAGCCACGGCTAACTACGTGCCAGCAGCCGCGGTAATACGTAGGTGGCAAGCGTTGTCCGGAATTATTGGGCGTAAAGCGCGCGCAGGCGGTCCTTTAAGTCTGATGTGAAAGCCCACGGCTCAACCGTGGAGGGTCATTGGAAACTGGGGGACTTGAGTGCAGAAGAGGAAAGTGGAATTCCAAGTGTAGCGGTGAAATGCGTAGAGATTTGGAGGAACACCAGTGGCGAAGGCGACTTTCTGGTCTGTAACTGACGCTGAGGCGCGAAAGCGTGGGGAGCAAACAGGATTAGATACCCTGGTAGTCCACGCCGTAAACGATGAGTGCTAAGTGTTAGGGGGTTTCCGCCCCTTAGTGCTGCAGCTAACGCATTAAGCACTCCGCCTGGGGAGTACGGTCGCAAGACTGAAACTCAAAGGAATTGACGGGGGCCCGCACAAGCGGTGGAGCATGTGGTTTAATTCGAAGCAACGCGAAGAACCTTACCAGGTCTTGACATCCCGTTGACCACTGTAGAGATATAGTTTCCCCTTCGGGGGCAACGGTGACAGGTGGTGCATGGTTGTCGTCAGCTCGTGTCGTGAGATGTTGGGTTAAGTCCCGCAACGAGCGCAACCCTTGATCTTAGTTGCCATCATTTAGTTGGGCACTCTAAGGTGACTGCCGGTGACAAACCGGAGGAAGGTGGGGATGACGTCAAATCATCATGCCCCTTATGACCTGGGCTACACACGTGCTACAATGGACGATACAAACGGTTGCCAACTCGCGAGAGGGAGCTAATCCGATAAAGTCGTTCTCAGTTCGGATTGTAGGCTGCAACTCGCCTACATGAAGCCGGAATCGCTAGTAATCGCGGATCAGCATGCCGCGGTGAATACGTTCCCGGGCCTTGTACACACCGCCCGTCACACCACGAGAGTTTGTAACACCCGAAGTCGGTGAGGTAACCTTTTGGAGCCAGCCGCCGAAGGTGGGATAGATGATTGGGGTGAAGTCGTAACAAGGTAGCCGTATCGGAAGGTGCGGCTGGATCACCTCCTTTCTAAGGATTATTTCGGAATACAAACCTTGGGTTTGTAAGATTACGTTTTGCGTTCAGTTTTGAAGGTTCATTCTATCTGAATGAAACACTTCAAAACTTGTTCTTTGAAAACTGGATAAAACGACATTGAAATTGTAACAAACACATTTATTTTTTAAGTTTTTTATAGGCTTAATAACTTGGTTAAGTTATTAAGGGCGCACGGCGAATGCCTTGGCACTAGGAGCCGAAGAAGGACGGCACTAACACCGATATGCTTCGGGGAGCTGTAAGTGAGCTTTGATCCGGAGATTTCCGAATGGGGGAACCCACTACGTTTAATCGCGTAGTATCTTGACGTGAATACATAGCGTCTTGAAGGCAGACCCAGGGAACTGAAACATCTAAGTACCTGGAGGAAGAGAAAGAAAAATCGATTCCCTGAGTAGCGGCGAGCGAAACGGGAAGAGCCCAAACCAAGAGGCTTGCCTCTTGGGGTTGTAGGACACTCTATACGGAGTTACAAAAGAGCGAGTTAGATGAAGCGACTTGGAAAGGTCCGCCAGAGCAGGTAAAAGCCCTGTAGTCGAAAGTTCGTTCTCTCCTGAGTGGATCCTGAGTACGGCGGAACACGTGAAATTCCGTCGGAATCCGGGAGGACCATCTCCCAAGGCTAAATACTACCTAGTGACCGATAGTGAACCAGTACCGTGAGGGAAAGGTGAAAAGCACCCCGGAAGGGGAGTGAAAGAGATCCTGAAACCGTGTGCCTACAAGTAGTTAGAGCCCGTTAATGGGTGATAGCGTGCCTTTTGTAGAATGAACCGGCGAGTTACGATTACGTGCAAGGTTAAGCTTTAGAAGGCGGAGCCGCAGCGAAAGCGAGTCTGAATAGGGCGAAATAGTACGTGGTCGTAGACCCGAAACCAGGTGATCTACCCATGTCCAGGGTGAAGGTGAGGTAACACTTACTGGAGGCCCGAACCCACGCACGTTGAAAAGTGCGGGGATGAGGTGTGGGTAGCGGAGAAATTCCAATCGAACTTGGAGATAGCTGGTTCTCTCCGAAATAGCTTTAGGGCTAGCCTCGTGATGAGAATACTGGAGGTAGAGCACTGTTTGGACTAGGGGGCCATCCCGGTTTACCGAATTCAGACAAACTCCGAATGCCAGATATTTATACACGGGAGTCAGACTGCGAGTGATAAGATCCGTAGTCAAAAGGGAAACAGCCCAGACCACCAGCTAAGGTCCCAAAGTAATCGTTAAGTGGAAAAGGATGTGGCGTTGCACAGACAACCAGGATGTTGGCTTAGAAGCAGCCATCATTTAAAGAGTGCGTAATAGCTCACTGGTCGAGTGACGCTGCGCCGAAAATGTATCGGGGCTAAACGATTCACCGAAGCTGTGGATTGACATCTACGATGTCAGTGGTAGGAGAGCGTTCTAAGTGCGTTGAAGTCAGATCGGAAGGACTGGTGGAGCGCTTAGAAGTGAGAATGCCGGTATGAGTAGCGAAAGACGGGTGAGAATCCCGTCCACCGTATGACTAAGGTTTCCTGAGGAAGGCTCGTCCGCTCAGGGTTAGTCGGGACCTAAGCCGAGGCCGATAGGCGTAGGCGATGGACAACAGGTTGATATTCCTGTACCACCTCCTCACCGTTTGAGAAATGGGGGGACGCAGTAGGATAGGGTAAGCGCGCCGTTGGTTGTGCGCGTCCAAGCAGTAAGGCGTGTGTGTAGGCAAATCCGCACACTGTAACGTTGAGCTGTGATGGCGAGTCCGTATGGACGAAGTTCCTGATTTCACACTGCCAAGAAAAGCCTCTATCGAGGTGAGAGGTGCCCGTACCGCAAACCGACACAGGTAGTCGAGGAGAGAATCCTAAGGTGTGCGAGAGAACTCTCGTTAAGGAACTCGGCAAAATGACCCCGTAACTTCGGGAGAAGGGGTGCTCTTGAGCGTGCAAGCGCATGAGAGCCGCAGTGAATAGGCCCAGGCGACTGTTTAGCAAAAACACAGGTCTCTGCAAAACCGTAAGGTGACGTATAGGGGCTGACGCCTGCCCGGTGCTGGAAGGTTAAGAGGAGTGGTTAGCGCAAGCGAAGCTGCGAATTGAAGCCCCAGTAAACGGCGGCCGTAACTATAACGGTCCTAAGGTAGCGAAATTCCTTGTCGGGTAAGTTCCGACCCGCACGAAAGGCGTAACGATCTGGGCACTGTCTCAACGAGAGACTCGGTGAAATTATAGTACCTGTGAAGATGCAGGTTACCCGCGACAGGACGGAAAGACCCCGTGGAGCTTTACTGTAGCCTGATATTGAATTTTGGTACAACTTGTACAGGATAGGTAGGAGCCAGAGATCTCGGAGCGCCAGCTTCGAAGGAGGCGTCGGTGGGATACTACCCTGGTTGTATTGAAATTCTAACCCATGCCCCTTAGCGGGGCAGGAGACAGTGTCAGGCGGACAGTTTGACTGGGGCGGTCGCCTCCTAAAAGGTAACGGAGGCGCCCAAAGGTTCCCTCAGAATGGTTGGAAATCATTCGTAGAGTGTAAAGGCACAAGGGAGCTTGACTGCGAGACCTACAAGTCGAGCAGGGTCGAAAGACGGGCTTAGTGATCCGGTGGTTCCGCATGGAAGGGCCATCGCTCAACGGATAAAAGCTACCCCGGGGATAACAGGCTTATCTCCCCCAAGAGTCCACATCGACGGGGAGGTTTGGCACCTCGATGTCGGCTCATCGCATCCTGGGGCTGTAGTCGGTCCCAAGGGTTGGGCTGTTCGCCCATTAAAGCGGTACGCGAGCTGGGTTCAGAACGTCGTGAGACAGTTCGGTCCCTATCCGTCGTGGGCGTAGGAAATTTGAGAGGAGCTGTCCTTAGTACGAGAGGACCGGGATGGACACACCGCTGGTGTACCAGTTGTCTTGCCAAAGGCATCGCTGGGTAGCTATGTGTGGACGGGATAAGTGCTGAAAGCATCTAAGCATGAAGCCCCCCTCAAGATGAGATTTCCCATTACGCAAGTAAGTAAGATCCCTCAAAGACGATGAGGTAGATAGGTTCGAGGTGGAAGTGTGGTGACACATGGAGCTGACGAATACTAATCGATCGAGGACTTAACCAAAACGTTTGAAACATTCAATGCACCGTTTATCCAGTTTTGAAAGAATAAATCTTTCAACAAAAAAAGAGAGCTTCAAGACACAAGTAGTACAAGGAAGCAAACGAGTGATTGAAGGAGCGTACTTCTGTACGTGACTGATTGAACGAGAGCAGCTGACGCAGTAATACGCCGTGTATTGGAGGTCGCATAAGTCTAGTGATGATGGCAAAGAGGTCACACCCGTTCCCATACCGAACACGGAAGTTAAGCTCTTTAGCGCCGATGGTAGTTGGGGGCTTCCCCCTGTGAGAGTAGGACGTCGCTAGGCAAACAAAACAGTCAGCTGTGTGTTGGCTGTTTTTTCTTTTATAAAAAGAGTAAATACAAAGAATTTATTGTACTTACTCTTTAAAACATTTGTTATATATCAAAGTAAGCAGCTAAACTTCTTTAATGATATCTCCATATAAAACATCACTTTAATGGGCTATAAAATAATGAGTTCCTTAGGAGAGTGAGTGATGACTTCCACACCTTCTTTTGTAACGATAACATCATCCTCGATTCGAACACCACCTACATTAGGTATATAAATACCCGGTTCGACAGTTAGTACCATATTTTCTTCTAACATGTCTTTACATATGGTAGACATAAATATGTTTTCATGGATATCTAAGCCTATACCATGTCCTGCACCGTGTCCGTAATTTTGTCCATATCCCTTTTTAGTAATGTAGTCTCGTGAATAACTATCGGCCTCTTGTCCAGTTATACCAGCCTTCATATTGGAAAGGGCATGTTGTAAGGCACCATAAACTATTTGATATACTTCTTTTAATTGCTCTAATGGTTCTCCAACAGCAATCGTTCTTGTCATATCAGAACGATAACCTCGGTAGTAAGCACCAAAATCCATTGTCAACATGTCACCTTGCTCCACTATTTTAGAGGATGCTACGCCATGTGGGAGTGCTGAACGATGGCCAGAAGCAATAATCATATCGAAGGCTGCACCTGTTGCACCATTTTTTCGCATATGAGACTCTAATTCATAGGCAATATCAAGTTCTGAAATTCCTGGTTTGATGAATGTCAGAATATGATTAAACGCCTCATCGGAAATCCATGCTGCTTTCTTAATTATTTCAATTTCTTCTGGTGTTTTAATCATCCGTAAATCTTCTACAATAGTAGGCATTGGTTTTAATATAGCTGTCAATTTGCTCTTCATTAATTGATAGCTAAAATAAGTTACATGATGTTGCTCAAAACCAACAGTTTGAATTAATTCCTGTTCAAGAATTTCCTGAATGGTTTCATATAAATGGTTGCGATCAATCTCTAGTACTTCAAAGGTGTCACACTGATTTGTTGCTTGCTGTGTGTAGCGGAAGTCTACTAATAAAAGTGCGCGTGTCTTTGTTACAATAACTGTACCTGCACTACCTGTAAAACCTGTTAGATAGCGACGATTTTGAGCATTTGTGATAATAATTGCATCGGTATTGTGGAGCTGTAAGGCTGCTTGTAATTGTTCTAATTTGACATGTTATGTTTCCCCCTTCAAAGTTAAATATACTGCAAAATTTGCATCATGTTTAGAGCTTATATGAAAGTAGATGTTGATTATGTGGAAAATATATTAAAAAAATGTGAAAAAAGATATTGTATATCTATATTTTCTATGATATATTTATAAATGTCTTAAAGAGGTCCCGTGGTGTAGCGGTTAACATGCCTGCCTGTCACGCAGGAGATCGCCGGTTCGATCCCGGTCGGGACCGCCATTTAAATTGATATTACAGTCCTTATGATTTTACATCATAGGGACTTTTTTGTATGTGATTGGAGTATGAATCCAATTCATCTTTCAGGAGTTTATCAGTAAATTAAGTAGAAATTACATGACAAATGAATAATGTCGAAAGGATCAACACTGCCTAGTAGAAACACAGAGGCTAAAAGCATAACATTCTGTGAAGTATTTGAGACCAACTTCCCTTTATTATTTCATAAACAACATCTATTTCCCTAAAACATATCAAGTGTATCTAAAAAATGGCTTAAATCGCTGTGAAATGATCGATAATAATGCCATAAACATAGCGAATTTCATATATTTAACATTATCTAAAAATAGTAAAAATTACCGATAAATGATAGCGTTTCTATAAGGTAAAATTAGAGATGTTTCTAATATAAAGATTAGGGGTAAAAAAGTAGAAGTAATCGGATTGGCTACGGAGGTGTTTATATGAGCAAAGATTATTCTTTTAAAAGTATTTATTTCCCTTTGCTTATTGGTTCCATGATAATGATGGTAGGCTGTGGAGATCCTATTATGGAGATTGAAGAATCAAATGCGTATCACTGGCAAAAAAATATGAACGAAGTAGAATTTGAGAAATTAAAAAATGATATGTCATATATTGAGGTAGTAGAAGCAGCAGGCGGCGCAGGTAAAAAAATCAAAAATAATGAATATCGTTGGAATGATGAAATCTTGATGACACAGGCCTATATAGTAAAATTTAAGGATGATAAACTAATTGGCAAAGAAATCATAGCAGTGAAAGGTCATTCAAACAGATAAATAGTTGTCACGTCTTTGTAAAAGAAGGCGTGTTTTTTTATTTAAATGGCTACCATGTCATAAAATTAGGCTTTTTAACGAAGATAATCTATGTAGGATATAATGATATTGGATGCTTTGAACATTTTCGCTAGTTTAGGTAAACTAGAGGTAATGTAGTGATGAGAGGAAAAATGAGAATGTATGAAATAATCATGAATTCAGTTGATGATACAGAGCGTTTTGCCGTGACACTTGCAAAATTACTAGAAGCTCAAGATACGATTACATTAGAAGGAGATTTGGGTGCAGGCAAGACAACGTTTACGAAGGCCTTAGCAAAAGGGCTTGGTGTGAAAAGAACGGTCAACAGTCCAACATTTACAATCATTAAACAGTATGAAGGACGTTTACCCTTCAATCATTTAGATGTTTATCGTTTGGCTGAAAGTGACGAGGACCTTGGTTGGGATGAATTATTTTATGGAGATGCAGTATCAGTGGTAGAGTGGGCGCATTTAATAGAACAGGATTTGCCACAGAATCGATTAGCGATAGAGATTTATCGAATCGGAGACAATGAACGACGATTTGTGTTAATACCTAGTGGGGAACGCTATGAGGCACTATGTGAGGAGCTAATGAAATGATTTGGTTAGGAATAGAAACAGCGAATACACCACTTTCCGTTGCTATTGTGAGGGATGGAAAAGTGGTAGCTGAGCTGGTACAAAATATAAAATTAACACATTCAGCAGGCGCAATGCCCGCTATTGAAGAGGTATTAGCAAGAGCAGGTTTGAAGGCAGGCGACTTGGATGTTATTGCAGTGTCTGAAGGGCCAGGTTCGTATACAGGGGTCCGTATAGGTGTAACATTAGCGAAAACCCTAGCATGGACATTACAGATACCTTTAGTTGGTGTCTCTAGCTTAAAAGCATTAGCTGCAAATGCTACCCTTTATAATGGATTAATTTGTCCAATTTTTGATGCAAGAAGAGATAATGTTTATACAGCTGTTTATCAAGGAGTGACTCTAGAGGCTCTTGTGGAGGATCATCATGCACATATCGCTGATTTATTAGAGCGTTTAAGGGCATTAGATGCACCTATTTTATTTGTAGGAACAGATGTGGGCTTATTTTGGGATAACATTGTAGAGGAGCTTGGCGATAACGCTTTTCGTGCACCTTTTAGTCTTGACTTGCCACGTGCAACGGAAGTTATTCGTGTAGGAACTAAAGTGGAATTACCGAGTGTTGAAGCTACTCATCACTTTGTCCCACAATATAAACGAATTGCAGAGGCTGAAGCAAATTGGCTGAAAGAACAGAAGGAGAAAGAACATGAGTAGTGATGTAACTTATCGTAAAATGGTTTCTGATGATGTACCAGCAGTTTATGAAATTGAAGTAGCTTCATTTCCTGTACCTTGGACGTTGGATTCCTTTTACTATGAAGTACATGAAAATCAGTATGCCCATTATGTGCTGGCTGTTGATGCAAGTGGAAGTATTATTGGTTTTTGCGGGATGTGGATGGTTATAGATGCAGCCCAAATTACGAATGTAGCAGTTATTGAGGCAGCTCGTGGACGAGGTATAGGCGAGGGATTAATGCGTGAGGCAATGCAAATAGCTCGTTTACATGGAATGGAGGTTATGACATTGGAGGTACGAGTAACGAACACAGTTGCACAAAATCTTTATCGTAAGCTCCAATTCCAAGATGGTGGTATACGGAAAGGTTATTATACGGATAACGGGGAGGATGCCCTTGTCATGTGGGTGAATTTATAATGAATAATGGATTGATATTAGCAATAGAATCAAGCTGTGATGAAACAGCTGCAGCGATTATACGAAATGGTCATGAAATCGTGTCGAATGTTGTTGCTTCTCAAATAGAGAGTCATAAGCGATTTGGTGGCGTTGTTCCTGAAATTGCATCACGCCATCACGTTGAACAAATTACGATGGTAATTGAAGAAGCATTAGCTCAAGCAAATTTAAAGCCGGTAGATTTGGATGCGGTTGCTGTTACAGAGGGTCCGGGTCTTGTAGGGGCATTGTTGATTGGTATTAATGCAGCGAAGGCTTTTGCCTTTGCGAATAACCTACCAATTGTAGGTGTGCATCATATTGCAGGGCATATTTATGCCAATGCGCTTGTTCAGCCGATGGAGTTCCCTTTATTAGCACTAGTAGTTTCAGGCGGTCATACAGAGCTTGTCTATATGAAGGAACATGGCTCTTTTGAAGTCATTGGTGAAACACGAGATGATGCAGCTGGTGAAGCTTATGATAAAGTGGCGCGTGTTTTAAATTTACCTTATCCTGGTGGGCCACATATTGATCGTCTTGCTCATGAGGAAGGAGAGGCTGTTCCTTTTCCAAGAGTATGGTTGGAAGAGGATTCATATGATTTTAGCTTTAGCGGTTTAAAATCAGCTGTCATCAATTATAAACATAATATGGATCAACGAGGTGAAGCCATTTCACCAGCAGCTGTCGCCAAGGGCTTTCAGGAAAGTGTTGTTGAAGTACTGACTGCTAAAACATTACGTGCTGCTCGCGAATATCAGGTGAAACAGGTTATTGCAGCTGGAGGTGTAGCAGCAAATAAGGGGTTGCGAATTTCTTTGGAGACTGTATTTGAAGAGGAAGGTATCCCGTTTTTTGTACCGCCGCTTAAATTGTGTACTGATAATGCGGCAATGATTGGCGCAGCAGCTATGCCGATGTTTGAGGCTGGTATTCGAGGAAACTTAATGATGAATGGACGTCCAGGAATGGAGTTAAAATCCTGGGTATAGTATAGGAAAGAGGTATCTATATTTTTAGATATCTCTTTTTTTAATTGTCGAATAATTGTTGATAAAAAGGAACCATGCTAAGGGAATAGTCAGTAGAAACATCACAATTGACAAATTTTTCAGAAAATTATCCACAGGTAAAGGAGCGAATTAAATGGCGAACACGCGTACTTATGCACAAATTGTTGATAACTTGTGTATAACTTGTGATTATTCAATATATAGTAGCTGGTTTTATACGATAGAATGTGGATAAAATAAATTTTCATTGTGGACAATGTGGAAAACTCTGTTGATATGTTGGTACTACTAGATTTGTAGTGTGAATAAAACTGTGGGCATTTTTTGTCGAAAAATAGCACTTGACCAATATATATGAAAAATGAAGACAAGTAAAGAAAAAGCCATGTGACCTTTCACATGGCTTACATCATTTACATACTAATATTTTCAAGTTCTTCATTTAACTCAAGCCATTCTAATTCTAATAGCTCATGCTGTTCTTTAGCAGTTGCTAATTCTGCTTGAAGCATTGAAATTTTTTCATGGTCGGTAAAAATGGCAGAGTCACAAAGAGCTTCTTCTAGTCTTGCAACAATAGCAGATGTTTCTTGCATCTTGCTTTCTAAATCTTCAATCGTACGTCTAATTTGACGTTCACGCTTTTTTGCTTCTTTATCAATTTTTGATGTAGAGGTTTTATCAGGTAGGTCTTGCTGTACTTGTGGTTGGGAGGCAGCCTTCATTTGTGCTAGCTCCAATAGTTCCTGCTTTTTCTCAACGTAATAATCGTAGTCACCTAAATATTCAAATGAACCCGTTCCAGATAACTCCACCACTTTTGTTGCGATACGATTAATGAAGTAGCGGTCGTGTGAGACAAATAGAAGCGTACCTGGATAATCAATCAAGGCATTTTCTAATACCTCTTTGCTATCTAAGTCCAAATGATTGGTAGGCTCATCTAGAATTAAGAAATTAGCCTTTTGCATCATTAGCTTTGCGAGTGCAAGGCGTGCTTTTTCACCGCCCGATAAAGAGGATACAGCTTTATCCACATCTTCACCACTAAAAAGAAAACGCCCTAATACAGTTCGAATATCTTTTTCGTTCATGAGTGGCCATTCATCCCATAATTCTTTTAGGACACTCTTATTGCTCGATAGCTTTGCTTGCTCTTGATCATAGTAGCCGATTTGTACATTCGTACCATAACGAATACTACCTCCAAGAGGGGATAAATCTTTTACAATTGTTTTTAATAATGTCGATTTACCAACTCCGTTTGGGCCAACAAGGGCAATACGATCCTCACGAAAAGTGCGGAGGTTTATCCCACTAGAAATGGTACGATCGTTATAACCTATCGTTAATTCATCAACAGATAAAACATCATTTCCACTTTGACGTTCAATCGTGAAACCGAAACTAGCGGATTTCTCATCACCATCTGGCGATTCCATCCACTCGGTACGTTCAAGCATTTTACGTCGACTTTGTGCCATTTTTGTTGTAGAAGCACGTGCAATATTTTTTTGGATAAAATCCTCTAGCTTGGCCTTTTCATCTTGCTGACGTTCATAGAGTTTGACATCACGCTCATAATTTTTAGCTTTTTCATCTAAATATGCACTATAATTACCCGGATATTTGGTAACGCGATGACGAGATACTTCGTAGACAATAGAAACGACTTGGTCTAAGAAGTAGCGGTCATGGGAAACAATTAAAATAGCGCCTTCATAGCCCTTTAAATAGGATTCCAACCAAGATAGTGTTTCGATATCTAAATGGTTCGTTGGCTCATCGAGAATTAAAAGATCTGGTTTACTAAGTAAGAGCTTAGCAAGTGCTAAACGTGTGCGCTGTCCACCAGATAAGGAACTGATGGGTTTGTCATAGTCTTCGGAATAAAATTGCATACCATGAAGGACTGACCGTATGTCTGATTCATATTGATAGCCACCTGCATCTTTAAACGTATGCTGTAAATGATCGTATTCCGACATAACTTTCGCATACATAGTAGGGTTTTCATAGACAGTAGGATCAGCCATTTGTTGTTCAAGTGAGCGTAGCAGCTGTTCTTGGGCTAAAAGAGATTCAAATATAGTCATCATTTCATTCCAAATTGTTAGCGTAGAGTTTAATCCTGCATGTTGCTCTAAATAGCCTATTTGAATATCCTTTGGGATAATGATATCACCTGAATCATAAGACATTTGACCAGCAATTATTTTTAATAAAGTAGATTTACCTGCACCGTTTCGTCCTACTAAGGCAACACGGTCACGGTGTTGAACTTCTAATTTAACACCACTTAAAATTTCATCTGCAAGAAAGGATTTAGTTAGTTGATTGACCTGTAAAACAATCATTCTTGACACCTCAATTCTACCTTAGTGTAATGGATGAACGATTTGCATGCAATGTCCGTGCTTTACTTATTCCTAGCAGTCATGTAAGATTGAAACGATTTCTTTTTAGTTAGCTGCGTATAAGGCGCCATTAACTAAAGAGAAATACAGCAGGGGATTGCAAAAATGTTGTATATTGTTAAGGATGAATGTATTAAAATTAGTAGTTAAAGACAGTAAAATTGATGGAGGTACATCATAAGGAGGAAAAAGTTTGAAACAAGAATTAAAAATTCCACAAGCCACTACAAAAAGACTTCCTCTTTACTATCGATTTATTCAAAACTTTGCACAAGAAGGTATGGAACGTATTTCGTCGAAGGAATTGAGTGAAGCGATGAAAATAGATTCTGCAACTATTCGCCGTGATTTTTCTTATTTTGGTGCACTTGGGAAAAAAGGTTATGGCTACGATGTGCAGCATCTATTACAATTTTTTAGCCAGACGCTTGATCAACATGAAACGACAAAAGTAGCGTTAATTGGTGTGGGGAATTTAGGCAGTGCATTATTAAAATATAATTTTCAAAAAAACCATAATACACATATTGTGGTAGCATTCGATTCAAAAGCACCGAAGGATGGCAAAATGATCAGTAACATTCCGGTTTTTCATCCAGATTTATTGGAAGAAAAATATGCAGAATACGGTGCAGAGCTTGCTATTTTAACCGTTTCACCACGCTCCGCTCAAAAAATGGCGGATCGCTTAGCAGCCATGAATGCAAAGGGAATTTTAAACTTTACGCCAGAGCGATTAACAGTACCTGATAGAATGCAGCTTTTAACCATCGATTTATCGGTAGAGTTGCAAGCGCTTATTTATTTAATTCGTAATCAGGAAGAGTGAAAACCATACATATTTTTTAGTGTAATTCACCGTTTCTGTCAAATAGATAATTTAAATAAAATGAGGTCAAATCAGTGAGTGTGACGAAAAACTTTCACATATAATTAGTTAGCAAAATGGCGAAATATGCGTTAAAATGATGGATATAAAGAGGAGGTGGCTGTAATGGGTGGTATTGGTCCTATGAGCCTCATTATTATCGGAGTTGTCGCGTTACTAATTTTTGGTCCTAAAAAGTTACCAGAGCTTGGTAAGGCATTTGGTTCAACACTACGTGAATTCAAAAATGCTACTAAAGGTTTAGCCGACGAAGATGATGATGATAAGAAAAAGAAAGAACTAGATAAGTAAGTTAGGATGTTTGAGGAATGAATCCAAAAGATCTAACTGTCATTGAGCATATAGAAGAATTAAGAAAACGGCTGTTCATTGTTGCCGTTTTCTTTGTTCTAGCTATGGCCGGCGCCTTTTTTGTCGCAAAGCCACTTGTAAAATACCTTCAAATGACTGGAGCCAAATATAATATAGAGCTTCATGCATTTGATGTAGTCACACCACTTGCAATTTATATACAAGTTGTTTTTATAATTGCATTTATTCTTTCATCACCCGTGTTGATGTATCAATTATGGTCGTTTATTAGCCCTGGATTAAGGGAAGTAGAGCGTAAAGCAACTCTAAGCTATATTCCGTATTCATTTTTATTGTTTCTTGCAGGGTTATCTTTTTCGTACTTTTTACTATTCCCATATGTCATCAAATTCATGATGAATTTATCGAATGATTTGGAGATACAGCAAACCATTGGTATACATGAGTATTTTACATTCTTGTTTAAGCTTACAATACCGTTCGGTTTCCTTTTCCAGTTGCCAATTGTTGTTTTATTCTTTTCACGAATTGGCATATTAAGTCCGGAATTACTAATTCGTATTCGTAAATACTCGTACTTCGGTTTATTTGTATGTGCTGCGATTATTGCACCACCTGAGTTGGCTTCGCATTTAATGGTTTCAGTTCCGCTGTTTATTTTGTATGAAATTAGTATTATGATTTCACGAATTGGCTATAAGAAATATCTTAAATCCGAAGAGATTCGATTAAAAGAAGAACAGGAAGCGGAGCAAAAGCGCCAGATTGAAGAAGCACTTGAGCAGCAACGACGACAAATAGAAGAATTGAATCAACAGTAATAAATAAAGCTCGGTGCCCTAAATGGGACACCGAGCTTTTGTGTTATTTTTGCATCTTACAAGCGCTTTACAAAAATTTATTGCATTTTTTCGAGTTCTTGAAGAAACTTTTGCAATGGTTCCGCATAGAATTGTACAAGTGTCACAAATCCATTAAGCATGACGTGTGCAATAATAGACGTCCAAATGCGCTTTGTTTTGTGATATAAAAAGGCGAAAATTAAACCACAAATGGTATAAAGCAAGATATGTGAGAAGTCGAAGTGTATAATCGCAAAGAAAATGGCACTCACAATTGCTGCCACCCAGAAATTTGTTGTTTGGACAAGCGAGCCAAAGATCACTCTACGGAAGACGAATTCTTCTAAGATTGGCCCGAATACAACAATTGCTAATATGGCGATGGGAGCACCTTTAGCTATCGCGACAATATCTGCAGTATTTTGTGAGCCTCCTTCAATACCGAAAACAGCCATCTCAATAGCTGCACCAATCATTTGTCCAAAGAACACTAGGAAGAAGCCGATGATTCCCCACACAATTGTAAGAGGTATCGTTTCTTTTTTTCCTTGATAAATGTTCCAAAATGCTTTATCTCGAGATGTAAGGATTAAGCTTAAAATGAGCGCTACTGCAAAACTTAGTGCAATATACCAACCTTGAGTAATAGGAGCCGCTTGTTCAGAAGCTAAACCAGTTACCTTCATGATGAGCTTATGGAACGGTAAGAGCAACCATCTGCTAGAGATTTGCATCAAGATATAAATCAGCAAAACATACAGGGCTGTTTTTTTATGTTTCGTTACTTTTTGAGAATTAGTCACAGTCAAAATCCTTTCCATTCATATGCTTCCTTTCTATTGTAGAGGAATATGGAAAGAAAACAAAATTTTTTGAAGTTCTGACTTGCAAAAAAAAGAGTGATTGATTATCATAATAATTGTGTTAGCACTCATTGATATAGAGTGCTAATAAATATCAACAATTATTTAACTATTAGGAGGTTGTTTCACTTGTTAAGACCACTAGGAGATCGTATTGTAATTGAACTAATCGAGGTAGAAGAAAAATCTGCATTCGGTATTGTACTACCTGACTCTGCAAAAGAAAAACCACAAGAAGGTAAAGTAGTAGCAGTTGGGACAGGTCGTGTATTAGAGAACGGGCAACGTGTAGAGCTTGACGTTAAAGTTGACGACCGCATTATTTTCTCTAAATACGCTGGCACAGAAGTTAAATTTGAAGGTAATGAATACCTAATTTTACGCGAAAGCGATATTCTTGCAATTATTGAATAAGAACTTTAAAGGCACCTTACGTAAGGTGAATACTTATTGTTTGCATAACAAATGTGACAATAAGGTGAAATTGATATAAATATATTGAAGAAGCTTAACGAATATTCCATTTCAGGAGGGTAAATTCTCATGGCAAAAGATATTAAATTCTCAGAAGACGCTCGTTCATTAATGTTACAAGGTGTAGATAAATTAGCAAATGCAGTAAAAGTAACATTAGGACCAAAAGGACGTAATGTTGTTTTAGAAAAAAAATTCGGTTCACCACTTATTACAAATGATGGTGTGACAATCGCTAAAGAAATCGAACTAGAAAACCCATACGAAAACATGGGAGCAAAATTAGTAGCAGAAGTTGCTTCTAAGACAAACGAAATCGCTGGTGATGGTACAACTACAGCAACAGTATTAGCTCAAGCAATTATTCGTGAAGGCTTGAAAAACGTTACAGCTGGCGCAAATCCAGTAGGTATCCGTAAAGGTATCGATAAAGCAGTTGCTGCAGCACTTACTGAATTACACGCTATTTCTCGCCCAGTAAGCAATAAGGAAGAAATTGCACAAGTTGCTGCTATTTCTGCTGCAGATGATGAAGTTGGACAACTAATCGCTGAAGCAATGGAACGCGTTGGTAACGATGGAGTTATTACAATTGAAGAATCAAAAGGCTTCACAACAGAGTTAGATGTAGTTGAGGGTATGCAGTTTGATCGTGGTTATGCTTCTCACTACATGGTAACTGACACAGATAAAATGGAAGCGGTTCTTGATAACCCATACATTTTAATTACTGATAAAAAAATTACAAACATTCAAGAAGTATTACCATTATTAGAACAAGTGGTGCAACAAGGTCGTCCACTTTTAATGATTGCTGAAGATGTAGAAGGTGAAGCTCTTGCAACACTTGTTGTGAACAAACTTCGTGGTACATTTAATGCTGTAGCAGTAAAAGCACCAGGTTTCGGTGATCGACGTAAAGCAATGCTTGAAGATATTGCTATCCTGACAGGTGGCCAAGTGATTACAGAAGAATTAGGCTTAGACCTGAAATCCGCTGATATTTCTGCACTTGGTCGTGCAGCAAAAGTAGTTGTAACAAAAGATAACACAACAATCGTTGAAGGTGTAGGCGGAGCAGACGCGATTGAATCACGCATTGGTCAAATCCGTGCACAACTTGCTGAAACTACTTCAGAGTTCGATAAAGAAAAATTACAAGAACGTCTTGCTAAATTAGCAGGTGGTGTAGCAGTTATCAAAGTTGGTGCTGCAACAGAAACAGAGCTGAAAGAGCGTAAACTTCGTATTGAGGATGCTTTAAACTCAACTCGTGCGGCTGTTGAAGAAGGTATCGTATCAGGTGGTGGTACAGCACTTCTTAACGTCTATGCAGCAGTGGAAAAAGCGGCTGAAGCAGTAGAAGGCGATGTAGCTACAGGTGTGAAAATCGTTCTACGTGCTTTAGAAGAACCAGTTCGTCAAATTGCTAATAATGCTGGTCTTGAAGGCTCAATTATCGTAGATCGTCTAAAACGTGAAGAAGTTGGCATTGGTTTCAATGCAGCAACTGGCGAATGGGTAAACATGATGGAAGCAGGCGTAGTAGACCCAGCAAAAGTAACTCGCTCAGCTTTACAAAACGCAGCATCAGTTGCAGCCCTATTCTTAACAACAGAAGCGGTTGTAGCAGATATCCCTGAAGCAGCACCAGCAATGCCAGATATGAGCGGCATGGGCGGTATGCCAGGAATGATGTAAGATTTAGTTAGCCTATAAGCACAATCTTTTAAGTAATATGACCACTTTCCATAGTTTTATGGAAAGTGGTTTTTTATTTTGATTTTTTATTAGAACAGAGTTTAAATAAAAATCCTTAAATTTTCTTAGCTATATAATATCCGGAATTTACAATGAGCTGTTTTAATTTCTATCGGAACAATAATTTTAGCGAATTAAAACCCGCCAGTAGTGGAATATTTATCTACTGAATGTATGCATAATCTATAATTAAAAATTTTCCTGTTGTTTTTCAATGGATTATCACTTACAATACAAAATGAAAATGATAATCGTTATCATTAACTAAAAGTTTAATAGATAGAGGTGAAATTTTGGATAGACAGGAAGCTAACAGAATAGGAATGGGCAATATTTATTATGTTATTATCTTGCTTTTAATAGTCTCTATTTTAATATCTGCCATTTTTTCTGTATCAATAGGACAAGTCAGCATTCCTTTCAAGCAATCGATGGATATTTTGCTACATACTATATCCAATGGAAAACTTGGAACACTTGATAGTGTGGAAAGTGAATCCTATTTGAATATTATTCTACAGGTCAGAATGCCGCGTGTGGTTTTTGCCTTATTGATTGGTGTCGGTCTTGCATTGTGTGGGGCTGTCATGCAGGCAGTTGTCCAAAACCCGCTTGCTGATCCATACATACTTGGTATTTCTTCAGGAGCGTCATTAGGTGCAACCTTTGCTATTCTAGTTGGTTTTGGGAGTAGTGCATTGTTAGCACAATTTGGAGTAGCCTTTGGTGCATTTGCAGGGGCGATGATTACCTCTATGGCAGTGCTTATCTTATCCAGCATTGGAGGTAAAGCAACCTCAGTAAAATTGGTTTTATCAGGGGTTGTTATCGGTGCATTATGTAGTTCGTTTTCAAGCCTTATCATCTTTTTTGCCAATAATGCAGAGGGCATTAAAACTGTTACGTTCTGGTCTATGGGGAGTTTATCATCTGCCAGCTGGGACAAAACACCAATTTTAACAATCGTGATTGTACTAGGAGCTGCATTATTCCTTTTCCAACATCGTGTGCTAAACACAATGCTACTTGGAGATGAATCAGCTATCACCTTAGGGATCAATTTAAGTGCTTATCGTAAATTATATATGATTCTTACCTCGCTTATTACAGGAACGATGGTCGCTTATGCAGGTATGATCGGTTTTGTTGGTTTAATTATTCCTCATATCACAAGAGGTATTTTCGGTGCAGATCACAAACGATTAATGTTAGGAACATTGCTCTTAGGAGGCCTTTTCATGATTTGGGCTGATATTCTGTCTAGAACATTAATCCAAAATGTGGAATTACCGATTGGTATTATTACTTCTGTCATTGGGTCACCATTATTTATCTATATGATTGTAAAAAAAGGTTACAACTTCGGAGGGTAGAACAATGGAATTAGTAGCAAAGGAAATAGAAGTAAAAATCGGCAAAAAGGAAATCGTAAAAAACGTATCCATTCATGTGAATAAGCAACAATTTGTGGGCTTAATCGGACCAAACGGATGCGGAAAATCAACTTTACTGAAAAGCATTTATAAAAGCCTAGTACCTCAAAAAGGGATGGTCTTCTTAGATGATTTAGATGTTTTAAAAAGCGCCGAAAAAAAGATTTCTCAACACTTAGGTGTAGTTGGACAATTCAATGAAATGCACTTTGATTTAACGGTACAACAAATGGTGATGTTAGGTAGAACACCTCATAAAAAAATGCTAGAGTCAGATAACCAAAAGGATTTTGACATCGTAGAAGAGGCATTGACAAGAACGAACTTACAATCTTATAGAGAGCGCAGTTTTCTTTCACTATCTGGTGGTGAAAAGCAAAGGGTTATTTTAGCTAGAACGATTGCCCAGCAGCCTAAATTTATGATTTTGGATGAACCAACAAATCATTTAGATATTCGTTATCAAATTGAAATACTATCCTGTGTAAAAAGTTTAAACATCGGTGTTTTAGCAGCTCTTCATGATCTAGAAATGGCAGCACATTACTGTGATTATCTTTATGCAGTAAAAGATGGTGAAATCTATGCACATGGTACACCCCAAGAAGTTTTAACACCAGAAACAATAGAAGCTTTATATCATATCAAATGTCAAACGTTTACTAATCCAGTGACGAATGGATTAGGCTTTGCATATGGACTGTAGGAGGAAAAACATGAAGAAAAAATTATTATTAGGAATTGGTTTAGCAGCTTTATTAACATTAACAGCCTGCGGTAACACATCAAAAGATACATCTAAGGAAACACAAACAAAAGAGCATTATCCACTGACAATTGAGAACTTTTCAAAGGCTGAAGGTGGATCAACATGGGAAAAGAAAGATCAAGTATTTGATAAAGCACCAGAAAGAATTATGGCAAATACACGCCCAGCTGCAGAATTATTATTACATTTAGGATTAAGCGATAAAATCGTTGGTGTTGGTGCAAACTTTGGTGCAGTTGATAAAGCTGTTGAAAAAGAGTATGCAAAGCTAAATATTTTAAGTGATGAATATGTTGGGAAAGAGGTTACATTAGGTACTGATCCTGATTTAGTATTTGGTCGTGGTGGCTTATTTGATAATGCTGAATGGGGAGTAGGGACAGTAGATTCGCTTAATGAAATGGGTGTAAAAACATATGTTTTAGAGTCATCCGTAACAGGCGGCACGTATGATTCTATTTATAAAGATATAAAGAATATTGGTGAAATTTTTAATGTTCAAGACAAAGCAGATAGCTTTATTAAAGAATTAAAAGGTCGACAACAAGATATTTCCTCAAAATTAGAAAGTATAAAAGAAGAAAAAACATTTGCCTATTTGCATACAAATGATCCAAAAGAGCTTTTTGTTTATCCAGCACACGATGAAACATTCTTTAATGATGCATTCAAAATGGTTAAATTAGATAATATTTTTAAAGATGAAACAGGCGATGTAAGTGTTGAAACATTAATTGCAGCAGATCCAGATGTATTAATTCTTCCTAACTGGGACGGTTCTGATTTGACAAAAGTACGTGAAGAAATTTATGCGAATCCTAAACTATCAAGCATGAAGGCTATTAAAAATAAACAAATGTATATTGTAGATTACAATTACATGTTTGGCTATGGCTATAACACAATTGATGGAATGGAAGCATTAGCAAAAGAAATGTACCCAGACTTATTTAAATAAAACAAAAAGTGCTGTCCTAGCGGGTCGAATAAATGACACGTTAGGGCAGCGTTTTCTTAATACGGAGGAATAATTATTGTTATGGCTGTAGAAGCTGCTCTTTATTTAATATTGTGGTTATTAACTTAGAATTTTCATTGTTCCCGCAGACGGATACAGGATGCTGCGGATCGAGATAGAGTAATTGGGTAAAAAGGTCTTTCCTTGTTTTTTTTATGTTGGTGGTATCAAGCAAATATGGCGATAGGATTGGCAATAAGCCTGTTTTAAAAAGAGCCTCTTTTAAAGTCCAAAACTCATAAAAAACATGTAAAGGCTGATGAGAGACCAATTGACGCTCTGTCTCAGAAAGCGCATATATCATCATATCTTCACTCACTGGCTTTATTTCTTCAACATCAATGCCGACTCGTCCGATAGTGGTGACTGCTAACACTATCCAATCCCCAGAATGAGAGAGATTAAAATCTCCCTGCCAATGAGGGTGTCCTGCAATATAAGGGCGCCCAAATTCATTATGAGCTAGTTGTAACAGAACGTCATCTATATAGGGAAGGAGTGCCCATCTAATAAGAGTGCTACCTAGCAACGCTCTTTGCTGATCTTGCCAGCGCTTGTATTGCTGAACTTTTCTTTGCACCTCAAAAGGGAGTACTTTAAGGAAAGCATCCCGTTCTGGTGGTGCTAACTGTACTCCTAGAGGAAGTGCAAATAACTGTATAGTTTGTTTTATCATCTTATATTGACTTGTTTTGGCTCAGGAAAGTAGCCTGTATCAATGCCATATTGAATCATTCTGTAAATAAAGGCTTTATTTGGTGCCGCACATTCAATCTTGGTATGAGCTAAAAATTCTATCGTTTTTTTGCAATTGAAGATAAATGGGGAGTCACTTGCTCCATCACCTTCAAGCTGCGCAATGGCTAACGATAAATATTCCTGTACATCTTTTGAATGATCACCATTTAATAGCCAATCTGTATACTCTTGTGTTGACACAATTGTTAGGTCATAACCAATTTCCTTAAGCATATCGATTAATTCTAAATAAGTAAGCGATACAGGGTTACATAAATGGAAGACATGGCCGTTGGTTGCTGGCTGGCTTGCCAAAGAAACAAGTGCCTGACTAGCATAATTGATTGGTGTGAAGTCAACATGCCATTGTGCGGTAGGTGTTTTACCTAAATAAAGCATTGATTTAATCATACGGTAAAAGGCATTGTCATCGATATTACGTTGGAATTTACCTGTTTCAGAATGACAGCTTAAATTTCCTACACGATAAATGGAGACAGGGATTGCATCCTGTACAGCGTTTCGAACAAGGTTTTCTGCTTCTAGCTTACTTTGAGTATAAACATTATCAAGCTTAACATTGTAATTGAAGTTACCTTTTGCTTCATTTGGTCCCCATTGTATGGCGGCTAGCTCCTCTGGAATGCCAATTGTCGATACATAATGGAAATGCACACCTGGTTTCTGTTTGGCTATTTCAAGCAAGTAGCGAGTTCCATTCACATTGACATTATTAAAATGATCAGCTGCACCGAAGTGACGTACATCTGCACCACAATGAATGATAGCATTAATTTCTTTCATAATGATTTTTTCATCTTTATCAGATAAGTGTAGTCGTTGCTTCCCTAAGTCACCTTGGATAACAGTAATACGATCTTTCATCTGCTGAGCAATGGTATTGCCAAAATAAAATTGCATACTCTCTCTTAGTTTATCTTCAATCGTAGTTTGGGTGCTTGGTCGAATAAGGCAATATATGTGCGCAGTTGTTGTTGCTAATAGCTCATATAATACATGACTACCTAAATAACCTGTAGCACCTGTTAGTAATACCGATGTCATTGGCAAGGGCTTCACATTTTGGGAGACTTTTAGAGGACTAGGCTCCATTAAGTCCTTGAATACAATGCTTTTAGCTGGCTCGTCTTGATCTTCAATCGCTTCTGGTTGATAATGACGAATATAATGATCCAGTTCAGCTATTGTTTGATATTGGAAGAAATCCTGAATCTTTAAGAATGGTATATGTTTTTTCACTTGTACAAGAATCTCGAGCACTTTTAGCGAATGCCCTCCGATATGAAAGAAGTTATCGTGAATGCCAATTGGCTCAATACCGAGTACAAATTCCCATGCAGTAGCAAGCATACGCTGTGTATCATTTTCTGGGGCAATATATGTAGTGCTGCGTGATAAAGTTAATTCCAATGAAGCTAAGTGTTTTCGATCAATTTTTCCTGTAGGGGATAATGGCATTTCTTGCAATTCAATAAATTGCTCTGGCACCATATAATCTGGTAAAAGATTTGCTAAGTAGTCCCTTAAAAGATTCTCCTCAAGCTGCATCCCACTTGCCACCGTATAGTAGGCAAATAAATGATTATTCCCATCAGCCATTTTCTTTGCAATGATCACAGCTTCCTGAATGCTCGTATGATTGCTCAATACTGTTTCGATTTCACCAAGTTCAATACGGAAGCCTCTTACTTTAATTTGAGAGTCTTTACGTCCAACAAATTCAATGACACCAGTTGGCAATAGTCGAACTAAATCACCTGTTCGATACATTTTTTGATCTGGCTTTAAGAGATGAGGTACAAATACTTCAGCTGTTTTTTCAGGCTGATGTAAATAACCTGCTGCTAAACCAGCACCAGCAATACATAATTCTCCGATTACATTAACGGGACATAGCTGATCGTCCGTGTTAATAACGTACATTTCATAATTGGCGATTGGTCTACCAATAGGGATACTCATGTCTGTTATCTGACTTTTCACCTTAAAATAGGAGGACAATACTGTACATTCAGTTGGTCCATACACATTAATAATTTCTGTAGAGAGTCCAAATTTGTCTTGCCATTTTTGAACAATGGCAGGCAATAGGGCTTCACCACCTACAGATAAATAATTTAATGTCGAAAGCTTTTTTCTATAGCTTACTGGTAAATGTGTAGCTAGCTGTGTAAAGAAAGCATTTGGAACAGTAGCGGTCGTTACTTGCTCACGGTCGATCATATCAGCAAATGCCTCAATGGACAAACGCTCTATACTTGTAAGCATATGAAGTCTTGCACCTGAAAATAAAGCAGTAAAGGTTTCTGTTATAGAAGGGTCAAAACTAAAAGAAATAAACTGGGAATAAACATCTTCTTTAGTTGAATGGTAGATTCGTTGATTATCTGTTATTAAATTAATGACAGCCTCATGCTTAAGCATGACGCCTTTTGGCTTACCTGTTGAACCAGATGTATAAATAATATAGGCTAAATCGGATGGAAGAATTTCACATTGGATATTTTCCTGTGAATATCCTTGCTCCATTTGGTTGATTGTGAACACTGTGCGTGTTTGGGAATCATTATGTATAAAATCATTCAGTAGAGCTGTATGTTCGTTTTTCGTTATGATAAATGGAGTACCTGTATCGTTTAATAGGTACTGACAACGTTCTTTTGGATAGCTCGGATCAATGGGGACATAAACTCCACCAGCTTTCAGGATACCTAACAAACTAATGACGGTTTCTTTACAGCGTTCCATAACTATCGCTACATAGTTTCCTTTTTGTAGACCGTTGGCAACTAACATATGAGCAACTTGGTTGGATTGTTCATTTAGCTGACGGTAGGTAAGTTTTCCACCTTCATAGGATAATGCGATTCGTTCCGCAAATTTTTGTGCTGCCTGATAAAATACGTCAGGTATTGTGGTGTTTTGATCGTAGTCAGCTATTGTACGGTTTAACGTTTGATATGCGAGTAAGTCTTCTCTGTTTAATAATTGTGTACTATTGGATTGAAGTGTTTGTTGGTCAAAAGAAAGCGTATTATTCTGTGATGGGTGTACATCAAATTCATTTTTATTATTCAATTATGACAACTCCTATTTTAGAAAAGGGCCGACACCTATGAAGGAGCGATTATCGTCATTAGGTCCACAGTAGTGAATCGATCTGTGAGAAACTAACGGACATAACTCTCCTTAATAAGGGCAGCCCTTTCATTTTTTATTTCACTACAAAGGTATTAACAACATTCATTAATTCATCAGATAGCTCGGATAATACTTGAGCTTCTTCAGAAACTCGTTGTACTGTATTCAATTGAGAGGCAGAAGTTGCTGCTACTGCTCTTGTATTGTCCTTTGAATTGACTGAAAAATCTTCCATATCTTTTACAGCAGATGTTACTTCTTCCATACCAGCTGCCATTTCTTCAATTGTTGCAGAAAGCTCTTGAATTTGCCCTGTCACATGGTGAATGGAAGTTAAAATTTGGCTAAATGATTTTTCTGAGTCATTGATCATGACAATACCATGATCTACTTCTTCTACAGCGTGAACCATGATATTTACAGATTCGTTTGTATCATGCTGGATATGAGAAATAAGTGTAGAAATTTCTCTTGCAGATGCCTCAGATTGCTCTGCAAGTTTACGTACCTCATCAGCAACCACTGCAAAGCCACTACCAGCCTCCCCAGCACGTGCAGCTTCGATTGCCGCATTCAATGCAAGTAAATTGGTTTGCGAAGCAATCCCTGTAATGATTCCTACGATTTCTTCTATTTTATTGGAATGATCGCCAAGTAATTTAACAGAAGCTGCAGATTGATTAACAGCTTTGCTAATAGCATTCATTTGTGCAACAGATTTATTTGTCGATTCATTCCCTCTTTCAGCTTCCTCTGATGCTAAAATCGAGGATTCTGAAATTTGATTGGACGTCATGGCAATACGTTGAATACCAATATTCATTTCTTCAATGGTAATTGTACTTTCTTTTGCCTTTTGTACTTGAAGATCAGCGCCACTTGCAATCTCCTGCATGGAAGATGCTACATTATTATATGAATCGGAAGCTTCTTGCATATTTACAGATAAAACATTGGCTGTGTTTGAAACACGCTCAGAAACAATCGTTGTACTCTTAATAACATTTTTTAAGTTATCGATCATAGAATTAAAATTTTGTGTGAGCATTCCTACTTCGTCTGTTGAAGTAACTGGTAATGGTTCCAGCTCTAAATTACCTTCTGCGACTTTTTTAGATTGTAAGGAAAGTTGTTGAATTGGTGTTAATTTTTTTCTTAAAAGAGTGTAAACAGCAATGGATGAACCAATTAAGAAAATAACCGTTACTAATAACGTCCATAGGGCTTCAGACATCGCTTTTCCTGTTACCATTGATACGTCATAGTCAATGGCATAAGCAGCCAGCATATTCCCATTCTCATCCAAGATTGGTGTAAGGCCTGTTTTATAGCTACCATATTCATCGCTATAAATATCTGTTGCTGTTGCTTTTTTTGTATCAAAGACTTCTTTAATTCTTGCTAGGAAATCTGGAGATAAACCCATTGCAATCATATCTTGGTTATACTCTGCCCCTAGTTCAAGTATACTAGATGATAGAACAGGTGCATTAATATTTTCACCGTTAACTGTAATTAAAAATAGATTGGTAATGCTATCTGAATTATCATTGATTGCATCCATTTCACTAGTTAATCGTAGAGCATCAGGGTTACTATTTGTAGGATTCTCTAATATCGATTTTAGTGTAGTAATATCAATGGTTTTGGCTAGGATCATGCCTTTGTCAGAAAGAGATTGATTCATGTCTGTTAAATTACTATTTCTTACTATATAATAAGAAAGACCTAAAGTAACTAATCCAAATAATAATAAAATACTCACTACTATTGCAGTTAATTTCTTACTAATAGACATTTGCTGCTTCTTGCGTGTTTTCATGCTTTTCCTCCTAATATGATATAGCAAATATTTCAAGCTAAGGACTATAAATGGATAATTTAGTCAATGTACTACACATTGAAGATGTTGATGTTATTCGTAGAAGTCCAGATGCGTGTTAACTATTTATAAATGCAAAATAATCTATTTATCCCCTATCATTTAACTACTATACTGCCAAAAAAATTGATTCACAACCCAGAAAACTTACTATTTCAAGTCATGATTTCTATAAATAAATGATGATATATAGTTTTTTAGTCTATATATTTTTTAGGTTAGGATAAATTTTTACAAAAAGCTATATATTTCCTGGTATAAAAAAGAAGTATGCTCAGATCTAACTTATTTTCAGTTGATTAAAAATTTGGCTGAAATACCAATTTCCAATTCCTTGTTAGGGCTTTTTACTTATTTTGTCATGACTTATATGTAAAGGAATTTGATGATTATTGTTATGGGAATAAAATGAAAAAAGGTTATTTCTTTATTCTTAAATAAAGAAATAACCTTTTCTATTGTTGCTAAGGCCGCGGATTACCAAATATGCCCGGTAAAATATTAGGGAGTCCTGGTATTAATGGTGGTGGGAAACCAGGATATTGCCCCCCTGGACGTGGCGGATAAGGTTGCGGTGGATAAGGCTGTGGTGGATAAGGACGTGGCGGATAAGGTTGCGGTGGATAAGGCTGTGGTGGGTATGGCCGCGGTGGATAAGGTTGAGGCGGATATGGTGGATATGGTGGTGGGTATGGCGGCGGATAGGAACTACCAGGAGGTGTTCCTGTACCTGCAGCAGTGATTTGACTAACATCCACAGTCACTATTTGACCATTATCTAACTGAATTTCAGCAGTTCTTCCTCCAGTACCGAATGTCCGAATTAATGTACCTGAATAAGTACCAGTAGGGAGTGTTACCCATATTTTCATACCTGGGCGAAATTGACTGTTAAAATCATCAGGGGCTAATCTAGGATAAACCAATGAAACACACCTTTCTTCATTTTTTCTAACATATGCCTATTACGATTTTTGTCATAGGCTATAGGCTATGGATGCTTAAGTTCGAATTTGTTATAAAATAAAACGATTTTCATTATAATAAGGGAAAAAGCTAAAAGGATGTTTAGCACATGGCAATTATTAAGATAAAAAAAATAAACATACAAAATTTACGAAATGTACGACAGGGTGAGATTGTTCTCACAGTAAATTTTGAGACATTTCTACAAGCGAATGTTGTTGGCCTATATGGACAAAATGGCTCTGGAAAGACAACCATTGTAGATGCATTTAGTTTATTGAAGACACTTCTATCAGGATGGCTTGCTGAAGTGAAGTTGCCCTCTCAAAAGAAGCGACTTATATTGGCAGGAGAGCAAACAGCTAGCATGGATGTAGAATTTCTAGTTCAGAATCAATTCGGTACATTTTTTGTGAATTACTATGTGGAGCTACAGGAGGATCAACATCGACTATATACTACGTTGGAGCGCCTTACCTATCGAGAAAACACGAAAGGGAAGCGATCAAAGATTTTAGTGGCTGTGACGGAGAGGGATGTACAAATTCGTCAATCGAAACTGGATGATTTGAGTGAACAAGCACGAATTCAATTACTGGTTATTCAACAGTTAGCAAGAAAACAATATATGTCATTTTTATTCCATAAAGATATAAAGACATTATTACAGGAACGGCTTTCTGAGCTAGAAATGCAGTTGCTACAAAATATTGCTGTTGATTTTAGTCGAGACTTACATGTTGTTAATACTCAAAATATTGCCCCACTATTTGAAGAACGGATGATGCCATTCAGTATTCATTTAGAGAAAACAAGAGGTCTTATTCCTTATGATTTAAATGGACCAGCTTTATTACCAGAGGATGCATTCTATGCATTATGTGAAGTTATTGAACAAAGTAATCAAGTGCTCTCAGCAATTATTCCTGGTCTGACGATTAAAATTAATATCATTACAAAGCAAATGATGGACAGTGGCGAGCAAGGAATTCGTTTTGAATTTTTGTCTCAGCGCGGGGAGCAGGAATTACCGCTACGAACAGAGTCAGAGGGAATTTTAAAGATCATTTCTATTCTTAGTGTATTAATTGCTGTATACAATAATCCGAATGCATGCGTGGTTATTGATGAATTAGATTCAGGTGTATTTGAATATTTGTTAGGTGAGTTGTTAACAGTGATAGATGAGGATGGAAAAGGGCAACTTATTTTTACTTCCCATAATCTACGTGTGTTAGAGGTGCTAGCTATTAAAAATTTATGGTTTACGACAACAAATGAACATCACCGTTATATGCAGCTAAAAGGTATTAAAGAAGTGAATAACGCTAGAGATGTCTATTTACGTGCTATCCAGCTTGGCGGGCAAGAGGAAGAGATATATAAGGAAACTAAAACATTTAAAATAAAGCGGGCTTTTCGTAAAGCAGGTGTTCAACATGACTAAAAAAGTACTTTTGATTATTGTGGAAGGGCAGACGGAGCAAATTATTTTAGAGGATTATTTAGATGCTCATTTTGCGAACTCCACAATACGTTTTGATGTACAACGAGAAGATATCTTAACAAAGTGGGATGCGCACAAACGAATACCGAATATTAAAAACAGTGTTGTACGAGTGATTCAAAGCTATCTTGAAAAATATAAATTTTTAGCCAATGATTTAACAGCGGTTGTTCATATTACAGATGCAGATGGATGCTTTATCTCACCAGAGTGCGTCAAGGTAGATGAGCGTATCGAGCAAAACTTATTTTATACAGAGGATGCTATTTTAGTGAAGTCGGATAAACGCAAAGAACAAATAGAACAACGTAATGATATGAAGGCTAAGAATGCTAGAATTTTGATTGCCAATGACCACTTTAGCATTAACCGTATGAAAGTACCTTATCAATTATTTTATTTTTCTACGAATTTAGAACATGTCTTATGGAATGAGCGCAATGAAATCCCAACAGAAAAAATACAAAAAGCAGATGAATTTATGGACAATCTGACATGCACGATTGAGGAATATTTAAGCACCTATCTCCCAGTTAGTTCAGAGTTGTCTTATAGGGAAAAAATAAAGAAAAGTTGGTCATTTTTAATGGAAGGCTGTCATTCATTGCATCGTGGCACGAATGTACCGCTATTGTTTGAAATGATTAAAACAGATGTAAAGTAAAAACAGGTGACGAATGGAGTCACCTGTTTTTATCTAGAGTACGTTAGTGCATTTGCTCATAGCTTCGAATATGAGTTAATATAGCTGGATCTTTAATTTTTGTATCTTCACATAGTAATAAGAGCTTGGTCATGATCTCAGCCGTCCGTGGATCATCATCCACCATCGGTAAGAAAATTCGTCCACGATGCTGAGATGGGACAGCAATAATTGGGATCATGGAACCGCCTATTTGATGCACCACACCACTTCCTAAATGTAAGGAGTAACTTGCTAGCTTACCTTCTATGAGGGCATGTTGCTTTTTCACTTCCACATTGTTTAGCTTCAATAATTTAGCCAATTCTTCTACGATAATACTGCGCATTTCAACAGTAGAATGACTTGCCTCAGGGTCTACACCACCAACATGAGCTACGCTGACAACAAGATCAATATCTCGCATAACCTCAGAGAATATCGCAGCTGGAATATCATCTAAAACGATATCTTTGCCTGTTAGTCGATCATAGAAGTAAACACCTTCGATTGCAGGTGCTTCAATTTCTGCTGGCGTAAACCAATCTGCCTGTGCATACAAGGATGCCACAATATTTTCCTTATAATATACTTTACGTGGTCCTGTTTCATAGCTGATTTGCCAGCCACGTGTTTTCAACAGGGCTACTGTTTGTGAAGGATTTACTTGATGCCCTGCATAGCGCAATGAATGTTTCTGTGCTTTTTCATCAGCATTGATGAGATATAACTCACGGAACACTTGCTTAAATGGCTGTTTAATGTTGTGCTCGAACATATAGGATTGCCACTGTCTCCATTGACCGCTCTCTAGAAGATGGTAAGGATGAGCAATCTTTATAGAGGACGTAGGAGCAAGGTTCACAATGTCAGCCGATAAAAGCTGTAAACCTTCTGATGTCAGCATTCCAACGTAATTATCGCTAATAAATAGTAGTTTTTGTAACAGCGGAGCTAGAATCGGATGAGCTAATAAATGAATGAGCTCCTCGACCGAAAATACTGTTTCTAATTCCATTGCTTGCTCAAGCGCTGGGCGTGCTCGTTTATATTGTTCTTGTAAGTCTTTTCGGGCTTCCTGCAAGGTTACAATATCAGCATGCTTTTTTAATGCAGCAGGAACGTTCTTTAGACGTTTACCATCCTTTTCAACAATAATAGCTACAGAGGCATCATCCTCTATTTGTAGATGGGCTGTAATTTGCTCGATTTGTTGTGCTTTAAATAAATGCTTCATATCGTTAAAGGCAGATAACTCCATACGCCATGTGAAGCGAGTGGCTTCTCCATCCCCTGCATTGCGCGCTAAATTTTCTAGAGCGATACTTGCTGCTCGAGCCTCACTTGCGCGGCGTTGAGCACCAAATTGCTTACTTTCCTTCAAAAACTGTTGAATAAATTGATAGCGTGTCAGGGCGTCTTTGTCATCTGATTTTATGAAAGGGATAAGACCAAGTGCGCGCAGTTTATCTTTATTGCGTTTATCTTGAATTTCTTGCATTAACGTTTTTGGACTGAGTTTACCGATGGCTGTATCGGCATAAAGCTGTGCCCGACGATGGTTGGCTCCTTCAGAAGCATATTTTGCAGCATCATAAACAAGTTTGAATTTCTTAGCTCCAAGTGTTTGATAGGCGCTTTGGAACCAAGCTAAATCGAATGCACCATCACGGAAATCCTCAGCAGTGATGCTAGAGAAAAGGGCAATCTGATCTTTGGCAAAGTCGGATAAAGAATCTGTGGTGTGAGCAATAAAATACCAGGCTGATTCTTTTAGTCCATCCCAGCCAATCACTTCACTTACAAGGTCTATCCAATGCTGGTTATACATCATTGCTTCAATTAATCGTTCTTTAGAAATGTCTGTTTTCTGCCAAGCTTCTTTTAATTGCTGCGCTGTTTCTTCTTTTTTGGGGTAACAGTTAGTTAGCAATCGGGAGAATACATCCTTTTTCGTTTCTGCCTGCCAAATATATCCTCTCGCAAGCTTTTCTCCGTCAAGTGCCTGTAGAATCTGTAAGAAATAATCAATACCCTCAAAATAAGAAATGCTACTAGCAAGCTTTGTTACAGCAGTAGGCGTATCACCACGTTTTAGCTCTATGGCTAAAATACGATCAATCGCTTGTTCACGAATAGCAAAGAAATCTGTTAAATCTTCAAACGATTGTTGATAGCGTTCTTGTAACTTAGTTGGCTCATTAAATATTTCTGAAGCGAGCGTGTTGGTAAATATGGCTTCAAATAAGTGATCTTGCGTAAATAAACCAACTTTCATGGCGTCTAAATATTGGAACAAAGATAAATTGTAGACGTTTGGGCTATAGCTTGCATTTTTCATACGCTTTGTTAGCTCTTCATTAACAGCTAGCATTTTGACATATTCACCATAGGTTGAGTAATCAGACCAGCATCGATCAACGAATGACTCAACGACATCTAAATCGATAATAGTAGAAGTGGAACGATAGTAATAATAACCCTTCTCTCGAACATCAAGTTGCCACTGATCAGCAGGGATTTGTTTGAATATCTGTAACATTATGCCTACTGCCTGTTCGAAGCGATTAAATTCGGGTGCATGCTTTTCGAGTAATGAAAGTGCTTCCTGATGCAGCACTGTATCACCTGAGATTTTGTCGATGTCTTGGGATAGCACTGAGAAAATCTGTTGAATTGTATCGTCATATTTCAAGGAATTAAATTGCGCAACACGTACTTTTAAATCTTTGTATTGGAAGAACGGTTTGATTAGTGTATGAGCTGCTTCGGAAAGATCATGAGCAGCAGGGTATTCTGATAGATTATGGTAAAAATTAAAATAGGCTAAGTCCTCATTACTAAATAATGCTGTCTTCATCCATTGAACAATTTCTTCGGGGATAGGATAAGCATCAAGACTAGCATGTCGTTGATTATCCGATTTAGTTGCCATTACACTATATCTTTGTCCTAATGTAGTGCTAATGGGAGTGTCATTCCATTGGTATGTTTCATATTCTAGTTCAGCATGTTGATCTAAAACCTGAATAAGCTGTTCAAGCTTAGATAATAACTTATCAACATCATATTGAAAGAATTTTTCAAAAGGTGTAGGTGCCTGTACATAAAGTGGAGCAAGCTGTTGCCAAGGCTCTACACCATTCATTTGAATGGCTCCATCCGAAATACAGCCATATTGAATAGGGGGATGTGGTGTATACAAGCCAAAGCCATTACTCTCGTTATACTCAGGGACATCCCTTGTAATTAATTGCTCTAACAAAACTTGCTCGTTTTTAGTTACTTTTGGTAATAAGGAGCATAAAGCTGTAATTTGCTCGCTTGCTAAGTTGTATTGCTTAGAGGCTACTAGTAGTAATTCAAGCCCTCCAAGTCTCTTTAACTGCTTACTATCTTTTATCAGCCTTTCAGCACTTTGTAACAGATTATTCTGTGCCTGAACTTTTAAGAGTGAAATAGCCTCTTTACGAAGTGCACCTGATTTATTAGCTAAAAGATCTTCAATTTTTGCTATTTCTTCTTCTGTTGGTGTTAGAGCATGTATTTTCTTTAACGCAAGAGAACGATTGATGGAACTGCGATCCCGTAATGAATTAAATAAAAATTCACGTTGACCTTCTGTGACAGGGTCAAGACAATAAATATTCAGTAGGCCGATTCTGCTAGATGGTGAGTAAGAATCTGCATGCTCAATAATTCGTTGGAATAATGCCTCGTCTTGTACATGATGGGCTAAAATAATTTGTGTTGAAATTAAATCTTCTAATGACAAATGGACATGGACAAAGGATAGAGGTTTACCTGTAATGTTAAGTCCATCTTTCGTAATTTCATTTTTTGCCCACTCAAGCTGTTCAAATAAAAGGTATTCAATCCCTTGTAACTGTGTGTTTTCTTGCATGAAGGTTTGAAGGATTTGCGCCCATTCATTGTCTCTTGCATACTCACTATTAATATGGTGATTAGCATAAAGAAAATTGCCCCATGCAAAGGCAAACAACTCGATATCTTTTGTTGATAAGATTAAATCCTTTACAAATGGCGCAGTGAAGGAAATTTTCGATAAGTTTTTCAAAAAGGCAAGCGTTGTAAGTTGGATATGCTTGTCACGCTTTAAGAGTATTGTTACAAGGTCATTTAACTTCGTATAGTCCTTTGTAGCAGTAGCCCATAATACAACATAAATATCAATTGTACGTTCACTTTTTAACAATTGCTCAACAAAGCTGTCTTCTTCGATTGCTTGGATGGCTAATGCAAGAACTTCCTCTGTTATTTTTTGATTTTCGAAACTATTATAGCCAAGTCCCATCCAAGTATCGACTGCTCGAATTACAGAGGAGAAGCGTGTTAGGCGATGTTCCTGAATAAGCTTCATCATGTTGAGTTGTGCATCAAGATTGCCATGGTCAATATTTTCTACTATTGCCTGTCGTAAACCTTCTTGTCGTGCAGCTGCTAATAAGAGTTTGCCAAGTGCATCATGCATCCGATGATTACTTGATTTAAAAATACCTCGAATGAATGGATGGCCGAAAAAGCTACTTTGATGTTCATCAAATAAAATACCTTCTACTGCTTCTTCAATTGACGGGTTTTCTAATGATAGTTCTTCAGCAAGCAACTGCTCAAAGACATTAAAACCCATTACTTTTGTATTTTCATTCTTTAAGACATAGGAGCTATAGTTTGGATAGGTTCCATGCTCATATTGACGATGATTCGTTAACAACTCCTGCAAAGTAATTTCCTCAAATGTCAGCATTTCTTCTATTAACTGTAAACATTGAAACAGATGGTCTTGCACTGGTTGAGAAGAACGAAAAGATCGACGTAAAACACCTCTTTGGAACATTGTAGCATCAAAGCGTAATGCTAGTTTCTTGATCTTAAGTGCACGTTCTTGTGAAGAAAACATGGTAAGCACTTCAAATAATGGTCCACTAAATAGTTCTTCAAGTGAGGAATATTGCTGAGCAGCTATAAGCGTTTCAATGTCATAATCTCTATTGTCCATGTATTTTAACAATGCAGCTGCTAAAGGCTGTATTGCTATAGGTGCAGAATCAACTATACTTTGAAAATGTATTTTTTGTTCATGTGAAAGTGTCATATAAATCCCTCCTTACCAAATTCGTCCTGCAAGCATAGTAAGTTTAATAAATGTAAAGACATCGTCTTCCTGTATGTTTAATGGTGTAGAAAGAGAATCTAAAGATTCTTCATTATGAAGGACTAAAAACAGCTCGTCCTGAAAGGCTTGAAGCATTGTGGAAATAGCTTGATCCACTGACTGTACAGTATCCTTTTTCTTTTCTCCAAAATGTACTTTGCCATATTGAGCAGCTTCTTCTAGTTGCTGATCCGATAAATAAACATGAAGTGGTGTATCTACCATTTTCTCATTAAATTGTTGAACCTGCTGTGTAACAAGCTGAACAAGTAAATCTTGTAACGTTATGACAGGCTCTTCAATTGAAAATGAAATTTTTTCAAGTTTACGAGACTTCTTACCGATTACTTTTTGCTGGTAAAATAAACGCAATCTAACACCTCCTTACAATAATTTCATTATACAAGAGTGAGAACAGGGAAAAGAATAAGGCATACGACGCTAGTTGCGTAAAAAAATTTGGGAAAAGTGTTATCAAAAGTAGCCTGCTACAACTGATTTGTAGGGTAGAAAGTGGGTAAAAATTTACTGAAGATTATGCGGAAAATAGAACATTTGTACGATTATTGTTATCAAGATAAGTATCATTTTGCGTTTTTTTATTCTAATAACGGTGAAGAAGCAGAATATATTACTCAGGTAACTTTTTAGACATACGTATTTAAAAGAACATTCTTTCATGAAATCTCGTAAACGAAGATTATTCTCATTAGTATTAAATAGGTGACATAATACAGCCTACTATTTATTTGCTATAAATAGTGGTGTACTTTTGTGGAGTTGTTAAGAGACATCTTTTCATCTCTGATTTCATAAGCTTTATAGGTATGATTTTATAAAGCTAGAAGGAGGCAAAATCATTCAAATACACGTTGTACGGGCTGGCGAGTCTTTATGGGGAATTGCACAGGCGTATGGGGCTACGGTTCAGAGCATTATAGATGCCAATCAAATTCCAGAGCCAAATCGTTTAGTTGTGGGGCAAGCTCTTGTAATCCCGATTGTCGGAAGCTTTTATTATGTACAGCCAGGTGATAGCCTATGGTCAATTGGCCAACGTTTCGGTATTAATTATGTAACACTTGCACAAGTAAATGGCATTAATCCAAATCAACCATTAGCAGTTGGAACGAGATTATATATCCCACAGCCACCAAAAACAAGGGCAGAAACATTAGCCTATTTAGAGCCGAGAGGAACATCAGTTAGTGAAGCACTCTTGAATCAAGCGAGGGAAGCGGGTCCTAATTTAACATATTTAGCTTTATTTAGCTATGAGGCTAGGCGTGATGGTACTTTACAGAAGCCACCAAGCCAAGGTGTGACACAAATTGCAAATGATACGGGAGCATCAATGGCAATGGTTATTTCTAATTTGGAGAATTTTAGTTTTAGTGGTGAATTAGCGAGAGATATTTTTCAAAGTACAGCTGTTCAAGATTTATTATTTGATAATATTCTTGCAGAAGCAAAGCGACTTGGGGATGTTAAAGATATCCACTTTGACTTCGAAAATTTGCCAGCAGATCAACGACAAGCCTATAACAATTTTTTAAGAAGAGCTGTAGAAAAATTTCACGCTCAAGGATATACAGTGTCTACAGCATTAGCTCCTAAAACAAGTGATAGTGAACGAGGACCATGGACAGCGGCACATGATTATAGAGCACATGGGGAAATCGTGGACTTTGTTTTACTCATGACTTATGAATGGGGATATTCAGCTGGCCCACCAATGGCCGTTTCACCTCTCCCAGAGGTAGAAGCAGTTGTAAAATATGCGGTGAGTGAAATACCTGCAAGCAAAATTATGTTAGGGCAAAATTTATATGGCTACGATTGGACGTTACCTTTTGTTCAGGGGGGACCGTATGCAGAAGCGCTTAGTCCACAGCGAGCCATTGAAATTGCTAAACGTTATAATGCAGCAATTCAGTATGATTGGAGAGCCCAAGCACCATTTTTTGAATACTATGATGAGCAAGGTAGGGCGCATATGGTATGGTTTGAAGATGCTAGATCTATTCAAGCTAAATTCAATCTCATTAAACAATATAACCTTCGTGGTATTGGTTATTGGAAATTAGGACTACCATTCCCTCAGAACTGGGTGTTAATTGGTGCCAATTTTGATGTGGTAAAGAAATGAGAAAATGAAGAAAAAAGGACGGATTGCCCAATGTATTTTCTTCGAAGAGGAAATTATCTGTAAAATTCATTTCTAATTATGGGTAAATATATTATAATTATGGTAAATAGTATTTTAGGAGGTATATTTTGGGTAAATTTAAAAAGTTAGGTATTATTTTAACAACTACTGCATTTTCTGTTGGTATTCTAGCACCCGTTTCACAAGCTTCTGCAAATGTGAAAGAACCTTCAGAGCGTATTGCAATACAGTTGGCTGCCTCAGAGACGAAAGTGACAAAAGGTATGCTAATTAACAAATTACGTGCACTATTCCCTGAAGAGTTCAAATTTGTAGCTGATAATGAGTTTAATTCTGGAGGCGGTCATTTCTTTAGAGATGATACAACGGTCCGTTATGATTTGAACTTCCATAAAACGGTAAATGGTAAAGATGTATATGGTGGTTTTACATTTAAAGGTGAAGATTTAGAGTTAGAACATTTCTATTATCAGCCAGCTAATATCGCTGAAGCAGTATATCCCGCAAAATATTCAGAGACTGAAGCAAAAAAAATTGCAGATGACTTCCTAAGAAAATTTGCGAAAATAGAGAACTATAAACTCCGTGAAGATGGCTTCGGTTATTACAATGACATTAATCGTCCATTATCACAACCTATTACCTACTCATTTGTTTATTCACCAACCTATAATGGAGTGCTTATTGGCGATCAAAGTATCACTATAGATGTTCTTGCTAATGGTCAAATAACAGGAATGTATAAAAATACAGAATCAATTGGTAAAGCAACCTTTGATAGCTCAAGCCAGAAAAAAAATGAGGAAGAAATTGTTGCACAAGTACGTGATAACTTAGCAGTTGAACTTCGTTATTACGTTGACTATTTTAGCGATCAACGTAATGTGAAGCTTGTCTATATGCCAGCAACAGGATTTAATGGTGTACATGCATTAACGGGTCAATGGCAAACAACGAATGGCTTCTCTACACAAGTTCCTAAGACGAAAAGGGCTGAGAAAATATCCTCACAGCAATTACCACCAAGAAAAAGCGGTATGACAGTAGCAGAAGTTGAGGAATTCGCTAAAAATTTATTAAAAGTTGATGAAGACAAGGCAAAGCTCACTATTGATATGGTTGACGAAAGAGAAAATGACAATGGTGAAACGGTTTATACAGTAAATTACATGTATATGTACAATAATGGCGGGTCTGGTACCTCTTTAGAAATTAATAAGGCAACAGGCGATATCGTACAGTATCACGATATTATGAGAGATTTTATCAACACTGACAAAACAACTACCCTCTCTAAGGATGCGGCATTAGCAAAGGCTGTTGAATACTTAAAGCAATGGGCTCCATCCTATTTACATGAGTATTCGATGCCAATTGATGATCCTGTACATGATGATTATAGTAAAGATTATTACTTCTCCTTCCCACGCATCGTAAACGGAATTGCGGTTGTTGGAGATGAAATAAACGTAGGTATTGGCTCTGATGGATCATTACGTTCATTGAATGTTAATAAACAAAAGATTAATAACTGGCCTTCTCTTAGTCAAGTAATCTCTGCTGATAAAGCAAAAGAAGCATATAGTAAGGCCCTTACATTACAACTACAATATGTAAAGCAGGATACTGAAGGTAAACAACATTATGATCTAGTCTATGCTCCAACTTACAACGGTAGCTTAGTTAATCAAATTGATGCAATTACTGGTGAATGGTTGTATGAGGTAGATGGCTCAAAAGAAAAGCAATCTATTTCACACCCAACAGCAGCCAATGAATTAAATTATCTTCTACATCAAAATGTATTAGAGATAAAAGATATAGCAAACTTTAATGCTGATGCTGCTGTGACAAAGGGAGAAGCATTAAAGATTCTACTAAAATCTTTAACATATGGCCATTTTGGTAGTGGCGATGGTGAAAAGCAAACCTTCAGCAATATCGATAAAAACCATCCATTATATGGAGTGGTTGAACAAGCTGTAAGAATGGGAATTTTACAGCCAGCAAACCAATTCGCTTTGGATGAAACATTGACTCGTCAAGAGCTAGCAGTATGGGCTGTTAAAGCAATGCAATTGGAGAATGTTGCAAAGTATAAGGATATTTACAAATTAAACTTTGCGGATGCAGCTTCTATTGATCCAGCGTATACAGGCTATATAGCAATAGCAAATGGGATGGGGCTGATTGATACACAGCAAAATAACTTTAATGCTACCAAGAGTGTGTCATATGCCGATTTGGCTGTGTCAACAGTTCGTTTAGCAAAAGCTATTCAAGAAAATAAAGTGGATCGTAACTTCTATTATTAAGTCGCATTCCATGAAAAGGGTATCTCCTTATTTGTAGGAGATGCCCTTTTTAGGTTAGTTTGTAGAAGAATGGGGAAATAATATGTAAAGAAAGGAGTGAATAAATTGAAATTGAAATTTATTTTAGTGATTTCTTTAATGACTGTTATTCTTTACGGCTGTAATAAGGATGAGGTAAAAGATGTGCCTGCAAATGCTCCAGCAGATCAGAATGCTACTCAACAGACGGGTGAGACGCCAACTGACCAAGTGACATTTAATTTTTTAGAGTTTTCTTTAGATGTTGATTACTCTGCAACGGAGTCTTATGAGGTAGAATATGAGGATAAAAAAACAGGAATAGAAGCAAAATTAGAAGATGATCGAAAAAATGAAAAACTGCAGGGCGATGAAGCTTATACTAAATTAGAGCCGTTATTTAAGCAGTTGAATTTTGATTCTACAACATCTAATGATGAAGTGATTGATCAAGTAATCAAAGTATTCAATATTGAAGATAACTATCAATCCATTGAAGTGGATGTCGAATTTGTAGACGGCAATGAAAAGGAATTTAAACGAATTAAATAATAAAAACAAGCCAGCTAGCTGATTTAATCAGTTAGCTGGCTTTACATTCATTTACATTCTCGTACCCAATGTCGATGTTTAGCAAGGGCATGAACAAAAGATTTTGGATCGGTTGCAACCCCATGTTTATTGGCTATATGCTGTAAAAATAAAACATTTTCCGTATAACCTATTGTTTTACAGTGCTGATAGGCTTGTTCAATAAACTGTTCTGCTTTTGCTTGTTCATAGGAATTCTGAAAGGCTCCTGTAACATAAACCCCATCATAAAGAACTGAGGAGGTAGTAGCAAATGTTTCGTGAATTTCATAACCGCTTACTATGCCTTGTTTATTACTTACTAGTTCAACTACGATATCTTCACTTAAAAATGTAGCAATAAGTTCATTTAATTTTTCACTACTATTTTCTGTAACAATTACAGCTACTTTATTAGATTTGACACTTTCCTTTGCATTGATTACTTGGCTAACAGCAGGAGAAGTTTGTTGAATATGTGGTACTTCCACTTCTACAGGTGGAACTATACCAATACGCTCAGCGATAGCTGAAGCAAGTGAGTAACTGACATGAGCATACATGTCTACAACTTGTTTTCGAATCGCTTTATTTTTTACTTTGCCAAGTTCAAAGCTAAAGGCATCGATAATATGCTTTTTCTCAATATCTGTCATACTAAGCCAGAATAATCTTGCTTGAGAAAAATGGTCTTTGAAGCTCTCACTACGTGCACGTACTTTATGCCCTTCAACTTTTTCTTCATAATGCTTATATCCACCATCTGCTTCAGAAACAGGATGTGGTGTATTATTGGCTAAGGAATTTTTATGGTAGCTAACTTGTCCCACATTAATGGTTTGTCGGCCATAGCCATCTCGTTGGTTATTATGAAATGGACAAATTGGTTTATTAATAGGAAGCTCATGGAAATTAGGTCCTCCCAGTCGTATTAACTGTGTATCGGTGTAGGAGAATAAACGACCTTGTAATAAAGGATCATTTGAAAAATCAATGCCAGGCACAACATGCCCGACATGGAATGCGGCTTGTTCCGTTTCTGCAAAAAAATTATCCACATTTTTATTCAAGGTCATTTTCCCAAGAATGCGTACTGGAATTTCTTCTTCAGGCCATATTTTCGTGGCATCAAGAATATCGAAGCTAAATTTGAATTCATCTTCAACGGGAATAAGTTGCACACCAAGCTCCCACTCTGGGAAATACCCACGTTCAATGGATTCCCATAAATCTCTGCGGTGAAAATCGGGATCTTTTCCAGCAATAATTTGTGCTTCATCCCATACTAATGATTTTACCCCAAGTACGGGTTTCCAATGAAATTTAACAAAGTGGGCTTTTCCTTCGGCATTGATAAAGCGATAAGTATTAACTCCGAAGCCCTCCATCATTCGATAGCTTCGTGGAATCGATCTATCTGACATATGCCACATAACCATATGAGCAGACTCCTGATTATTTGCAATGAAATCCCAAAAAGTATCATGGGCACTTTGTGCTTGTGGTATTTCGTTATTTGGTTCGGGCTTTACAGCGTGTACAAAATCGGGGAATTTAATAGCATCTTGAATAAAAAATACTGGTATGTTATTTCCAACTAAATCATAATTGCCCTCTTGTGTATAAAACTTAGTAGCAAAGCCGCGTGCATCACGAACAGTATCTGCAGAGCCTTTAGACCCGGCAACGGTAGAGAAGCGGACAAAAACAGGGGTTTTAGTGCCTTTTCCATTTAAAAATTGAGCCTTTGTAATATCACTTGCGCATTCATAAGTTTCAAAAATTCCATGAGCGGCTGAGCCACGTGCGTGTACTACTCGTTCAGGAATTCGTTCATGGTCAAAGTGAGTCATTTTTTCACGGAAATGAAAATCCTCTAGTAAAGTGGGTCCTCGCTCACCTGCTTTTAGTGAATGTTCATCTTCCGATATTTTTAATCCTTGATTGGTTGTGAGAGGTTGATCTTTATCACTTACTCGGAATGCTTCTAGCTGTTGTTGTTTTTGATTGACATCTTTTTTCATTTAGAATCCTCCTTTATAAGTTACAACTACCTTCTACCCGAACGAAAAGATGACAAACATAAAGAAACAAATTGTTTGCTGTTTAAAAATGTATATGTTATTATTATCTCGAATTAGAGATAATTAAATTCGAAGTAAAAAGAGGGAGTCGTATGAAGCAAAACAATCGTAACTTAAAAGCATTTACGGTCTTGTTCCGAGCATATCAAACGATTCAAGATGCAACTAGAAGAGATTTACTTCAATTCGATTTAAATCAAACTGAATTTTCGGTTCTTGAATTTTTGTATCACCATGGAGAACAACCAGTTCAAATGATTGGTAAAAAAATATTAATTGCAAGCAGTAGTATTACTTATGTGATTGATAAGCTCGAGCAAAAGGGCTATGTGTACCGTAAGGCATGTCCAAGAGATCGTCGTGTTACGTACGTATTACTAACGCTTGAGGGACAGGTTTTGATGGAAGAAATATTCCCTAAGCATGAACAGAAAATAAATGAGATATTTGAAGTATTGGAAGCCCAGGAGCTGGACAACATGATTTTATCACTTAAAAAAGTTGGCAAGAACGCCACTAACCAATAAAAAAATTTAAATATATATCTCGATATCGAGATATATAGGAGGAGCATACTATGAATCATTTAAAAGGTGTACACCATGTAACGGCTATCACAAGTAGTGCTGAAGAAAATTATAAATTCTTTACCTATGTTTTAGGAATGCGCTTAATAAAGAAAACAGTGAATCAGGATGACATTCAAACATACCATTTATTCTTTGCAGATGATAAGGGTAGTGCGGGTACAGATATGACGTTCTTTGATTTCCCTAATATCCCAAAAGGTGTACATGGTACAAATGAAATTTCAAAGACTTCTTTCCGTGTACCAACGGATGCTGCTTTAGATTATTGGATAAAGCGCTTTGACCGTTTAAATGTGAAGCATACAGGTATGAAAGAACAGTTTGGTAAAAAAACACTATCTTTCGTAGATTTTGATGATCAGCACTATCAGTTAATTTCTGATGAGCACAATACAGGTGTGGCGGCAGGTACGCCTTGGCAGAATGGCCCCATCCCACTTGAGTATGCCATTACAGGTTTAGGACCAGTTTTTGTCCGTGTCGCTAATTTTAAATACTTTAAGGATGTTTTAGAAAAGGTAATGCTTTTTACAGAGATTGCAGATGAAGGGGACTTCCATTTATTTGAAGTAGGCGAGGGAGGAAATGGCGCCCAGATTATTGTCGAGCACAACACAGTGTTACCCGTTGCTCGTCAAGGTTTTGGTACTGTTCACCATGCTGCCTTTCGTGTAGAGGATCGTTCGGTATTAGATGAATGGACTGCACGTTTCGAAAGTTTTGGTTTCCACACTTCTGGCTATGTAAATCGTCATTTCTTTGAATCATTGTATGCACGAGTAGCTCCGCAGATTTTATTTGAATTGGCTACAGATGGTCCAGGATTTATGGGCGATGAACCATATGAAACATTAGGAGAAAAACTGTCATTACCACCATTTTTAGAACCAAAACGTGAACAGATTGAAAGTCTTGTTCGTCCGATTGACACTGTAAGAAGTTCCATTATGTTCGATAAAGAATATGAGTAACACAATTTCATCCAGTTGGGAAAGCAAAGCCCCACTGGATGTATACATAACTGTATTGGGGGATAAAAAAATGGAATTTTCCAAGCTGATTGATAAGCGTCGCTCTGCTAATAATTTTATCAAGGACGTTAAAATGACTGAAGAAGATATACGCCCTATTTTGGAGGATGTTAAGCTTGCCCCTTCAGCATTTAACTTACAGCATGCTAATTATATTGTTGTGCTGGATGAGGATATGAAAGAAAAGGTGAGAGAGGCAGCATATGGTCAATATAAAGTACATTCAGCTTCAGGTGTAATTCTTGTACTAGGTGACAAGGAAGCATATAAAAATACTGCTGAGTTAAGTCAGGGCATGGTGGATTTAGGCATAATTACAGCGGGTGAACTAGAGGATATTGTAGCAGAGAATACAAGATTTTATGAGGATCGCGGTGAAGGATTCATGAAAGATGAAGCCATTCGTAATGCTTCTCTGTCTGCAATGTTATTCATGCTAGCTGCGAAAAATCGTGGTTGGGACACTTGCCCAATGATTGGCTTTGATAATCAGAAAATGCGTGAGCTTTTCAATGTGCCAGAAACACATGAAATAGCCTTAATGATTACTATTGGAAAAGAAAAAGAAAGCAGTCGTCGATTACGTGGGTATCGCAAGCCAGTTGAAGAATTTGCCATTTATTATTGAAATGGTATAAAATACAATAGCTATACAAATACTATGAATAATGTACATTTAGGAGGAAACATCATGAAAGTAGTAGCAATCGTAGGTAGTATCCGTAAAGAATCTTATAATATGCAATTAGCTCAATTTATTCAAAAACGTTATACAGAAAAGTTAGATCTTGAAGTATTAAGCTTAAAGGACCTACCAATGTATAATCAAGATATTGAAAATGAGGCTCCACAAGCAGTTCTTGATTTTAAAGCAAAAGTAAAAGCTGCAGACGCTGTACTTTGGGTTACACCAGAATATAATGGTACAGTTCCTGGGGTTATGGTAAATGCTATTGATTGGCTATCTCGTGTAGATAAAGTAATGATTGGCAAACCATCTATCATTATGGGTGCATCAATGGGGAATTTAGGTACTGTAAAAGCACAATTACATTTACGTGATATTTTATTCTCTCCAGGCATTAACTCACCATTACTTAGCGGTAATGACGTTTATATTGGTGCTGTTCACACTAAATTTGATGAAGAAGGCAATTTAACTGATGAAGGTACAGTGAAATTCCTTGACGTAGTTATTGATAATTTCTTAAGTTGGGCAAAAAAATACGTTTAATTAAAATATAACCCATAAGTATACAATATACTTATGGGTTATATTGTTGAAAAAAAGAGGATGTCACTAGCAAAAAAAGCTCTTTTGTTAAGGCGAATGGTTGATTTCGGTTCCGCTAGCGTCCGATGCCGCTTCCCTCAATTCCGTTCGCTCTAGGGTCTACTCTGTGACGCTAGCTCCTCTCCCATCAACCATACATCAAGAGATTATTTTTCATATTAGCAGTAGCGGATAAAATAGCCCATTAGAGAAATGATAGGCACTTGGAGAAGTGATTAGTTACCCATAAAATCTTTGCTAAGATGGTAATTCTTGTGAAACGGCAAGCCTTTTTCATACAAATTCTAATGAATGTTCAATACTATGACCCATAGGTATACAATATACTTATGGGCATTTTTTGTTTGGAAAGATGCTACTTCTGCATGAAATCTTCACACTTTCAAGATATACTTTTAAGAAATTCTAAAATGGTGGTTACGGATGAGAAAATTATCATTAAAGCTGGGCATTATCTTCTTCATCACATTGTTTTGTATTGAAACCTTTATGATGTTTTTTTTGCATGTTTCCTTGACGAATTCTAGAGTGGAAGAGGAACTAGAGCGTTTACAAGCGAGAGGAAATTCACATCGTACTATATTAGAACAGAACTTCAATAATGAAACACTAGCACATGTCGTTCTTATGGAATCAGAAGCAAGTACAGATGTCGTGGTGACTGACCATTTCGGGACAATCCTTGCATCCTCACAGCCACATCAAGAAATCAGTGATCTGATTCGTGAAATAGAGGGGGAAATACCTTATGAAGGAAGGGTTTTACAAGACAATTGGCAAGAAGTTAAAGCAATTGCGACTATAAGCCCTATTCAAAATCAGCAAGGAACGATTGGCTATGTATTTATGTTTCAAAATACCGATTCCATCCATGCATTAATGAAACGGCTGAATAAGCATTTTCTCATCGTGGGTATTGTATCTGGTCTAGTCAGTATTGCAGTCATTGTTGTTCTATCTCGTAAGCTGGCTAAGCCACTTATTCAAATGAAAGAGGCTACATTGAAAATGAGTAAGGGTGATTTTACAGTTGCTCTTTCTACGAATGGAAAAGATGAGCTTGGGGATTTATCAAATGCTATCCAGCTTTTATCCAATGATTTAAATCATCTAAGGCAAGAGCGTAAGGAGTTTTTATCGAGTATTGCACATGAGCTTCGTACACCGCTAACTTTTATTAAAGGCTATACAGACATTCTTGCTAAACGGGATTTAACAGGGCAAGATCGTCAAAAGTATTTAGCTATTATAATAGAAGAAACAAATAGACTTTCTAGATTAATCAAAGATTTATTTGATTTAGCGAAAATGGATGAAAACTCATTTGTAATTGAAAAACATTGCTTACATTTAGAGCCGTTTTTTACAAGCATTGAAGAAAAATTAAGTCCCGCTTTTCAAGATAAAGGTATCTATTTAGTTGTACGTTGTGATAATGGCTTAACACTATGTGCAGATGAAGCAAGACTTGAGCAAATTCTGATTAATCTATTAAATAATGCATTAATCTATTGTGCACCAGGAGATATGACTACAGTCACTGTAAAACAAGACAGTGGAATTTTAAGCATCATCGTTGAAGACACAGGGAAAGGAATTCCAAAGAAGGATTTACCGTATATTTTTGATCGGTTTTATCGAGTGGAAAAATCACGTAGTCGTGCTTTAGGTGGATCTGGACTTGGGCTTGCTATTGTCAAGGAGCTAGTACAAGCACATGGGGGAGAAATAAAGGTTAGAAGTGAAATAAATAAAGGGACTACTTTTGAATTATCATTTAAAGGAGTAGAAATGAATGAAAACGATTTTATGCATTGATGATGAACCAAGAATGTTAGATTTATTAACCCTTTATTTGGAACCACTATTTAATTGTAGAGCAATGTCTTCTATACAAGAGGCATTGCATTTTTTAGAAGAAGAGCATGTGGATTTAGTTCTTTTGGATATTATGATGCCAGAGATGGATGGGTGGCAGGTTTGCCAGGAAATTAGGAAGTTTTGGGATGTTCCTATCATTATGCTTACTGCAAAAGGAGAACACGCTGATATTGTAAAAGGTTTAAATCTTGGTGCTGATGACTACGTTTTAAAGCCTTTTGATGAGGAAGAATTGTTAGCACGCATACATGCTGTATTAAGAAGAACGATATCTGAAGAAAAAGTGATTAACTTTGAAGGGCTTTGTTTAGATAGAGAGTCCTTTGAAGTATATTTTCAACATAAGGCAATTCCATTAACACCAAAGGAATTTGCCATGCTCGCCCTATTTTTAGATTATCAAAATAGAGCATTTTCTAGAGAACACCTTATACATGCCGTTTGGGGATATGATGTAACGATTGAAGATCGTACCATTGATTCACATGTACGTAATTTACGAGAAAAATTAAGAAAAAGTGGTTTTCCGGCGGATGATTACTTGCAAACCGTTTGGGGCATCGGCTATAAATGGCATAAGTCTGCAAAGAGAAAGCAAATGGAACATAAAAGCTAGAAAATAACCTCTACCAGAATTGAAGGTAGAGGTTATTTTCTATTATTTTGGACTAAGCTCTTCTTCTGTTACCCATTTATGATTTGTTACAGCTTCACCACTTGTAGTGGAAGTATAATCAACCATATATACAGTTGTTTGCACAGCCTCGTCAATAAGGACAGTCGCATTTTCCATACCTTCCATATGTGTTGCGTCCGTTTTTACTTCTGTTCCAGGAGCCAGTGGTGCTTCTTGTGGGTCAATTAATTCTTCATGAATTACCCACTTATGCTTTTCTATTCGCTTTCCACCAGATGTAGGCTCATAGGAAATAACATAGGCAGTTGTAGTATAGGCACCTACTATTGTTGCTTCGGCCCCTTTCATACCTTCCATATGTCCATCTGTAATAATGGCTGTGCTTCCTATAGGAAATTTCGGATTTTCAGCTTTTTTTAACGTTACTGGTACTTCGCCAGAACTTGAATGGTTCATTGTAGAATGATCCATTTCTTCAGCAGCTTCATTAGAAGTGGACGCAGGTTTTGTTTGATCCTCTGTACAAGCCGATAAACTAATTAGAGCGACTACTGATAATAGTCCGACTGACCATCTTTTATTGAATTTCATATGATATCCTCCTCACTATGTGCTCCTAATGTAGCAAATAAATGTGCAGAAACGATGGATATAACCTATGAAAAACATTTCTTTAGTCTGGCGGGGAGATATGCTATTGAATGGGCATGATCTTCAATGTTTTTTGTAATCTATGGGCGAAGATACCAGCAAAAATAGCTAAAATAATATCTTTTGGTAGTGGAGGAATCATCCAAAGCCAAGCGAGCTTATATGAAAAATTCTCTGGCGCACTTGCCCATAGCTTATAGGCAAAAAACATCCAATTTGTTCCTATCAAATAATTTATAGCCGTTGCTACCAAAGCAGCTACGATAAAACTTTTCTTTGTTCCGCTTCGTTCTACGATTAACCCCGCAACAAATGCCGCAAATATAAATGTAATAATAAACCCAAAGGTAGGGCTTAAAATTTGGCCAATTCCACCACCGAAACGAGCAAAGACAGGAGCTCCTGCCAATCCTACGCACATATAAATTGTGCAGGCGAGCGCACCTTTTCTACTACCAAGAATAAGCCCTGCTAAAATTGCAAAGAAGGTTTGAAGCGTAATGGGTACACCACCAACTACCATAAAAGGTGCAAAGGAAGTGATATTAGCACCCACCATCATTAACGTTGTAAATAATCCAATGTAGGTAATGTCAACAGTTCTTAACTTATGGTGACTATGTTGTGTAACAGTTGCCATGATTTCACCTCGTTTTATAAGTTATTACTGCTAGTGTAAAAAACGAATGTATTTGTGTCAACCTTATTATTTATATAAGTTAACTCAATTGTTGAATTAAATTGAAGTAGACTATCTATCTATAAAAATGTATGATAGAACCGTCACAATTTTATAACTTCAAATACTATTGGTGTGACATTTTGAATGTCACTTAAAAGGGAAGTCGGTGGAAGTCCGACGCTGTCCCGCAACTGTAACGAGGAATCCTATAATATGATTTGCCACTGTTTAAGAATGGGAAGGCAATTATAGGATAGTGAATCGAAGCCAGGAGACCTGCCATTTAGTAATACCTGTAATGCCCACGAGGATGCAAGCAATTACGGACAATAGCTGGATATTTTTCTGACTTTGTTTAATCTTGGGTATTTCTATGCGCATTTTCGCATGGGATACCTTTTTTTATTGCTTCATTCATCAATATTCAGTAGGAGTTTAAAACAGATGAATAAAAAATTTATGTTATTTTCCTTCGTACTTTTCATGGTATTAATTGTTTCAATGACCTTTGCTGTAATGGTTGGCTCAGTTTCAGTTACACCGTTATATGTATGGAAAGTTATTCTTTCTAAAATTCCTTTTATACAAAATTCGATCGAGCAAGATTGGAGTCGCTCTCAGGAAATCATCATCTGGCAAATAAGAGCACCTCGTGTTTTGCTAGCTGCGATAGTAGGAGCGGGGTTAGCTATTGCAGGGGCAGCCATTCAGGCACTAGTACGTAATTCTATTGCAGACCCGTATATTCTAGGGATTTCTTCAGGGGCAGCTGTCGGAGCTACTTCTGTGATTATTTTAGGAGCCTTTTCATTTTTAGGTATTTACGCTCTTTCAGTATCCGCATTCCTTGGTTCATTACTTGCCATTGCACTTGTCTTTTTCTTATCACGTGTTGGGGGACGTGTCTCTATTTTCCGCTTGCTATTGGCAGGCATGGCTGTGTCCTTTATCTTAACGGCTATCTCTAACTTTATTTTAATGATGTCAAAGCAAGAAGGGGCCTTAAAGGCTGTTATGTTTTGGATGCTAGGTAGTTTAGCTGGAGCCAAATGGAATAATATTGTGATTCCAGCTTTCGTATTCTTTATTGTATTTGGGCTACTGTGGCTACACTATCGCAATTTAAATTTATTATTACTAGGAGAAGAGGCGGCAGTGACATTAGGCGTTAATCTTCAGCAATTCCGTATTCAGTTAATACTACTAGTATCTCTATTAACAGGTGTGCTTGTCGCAGTTAGTGGTTCTATAGGATTTGTGGGATTGATTATTCCCCATATTGTGCGTTTAATTGTGGGCTCAAACTATAAATACGTAATACCTATCAGTGCTTTAATAGGTGGAATATTCTTAGTGTGGGCAGATGCCTTTGCTCGAATTATTATTGCTCCTCAGGAAATGCCAATTGGTATTATTACAGCTTTTTGTGGAGGACCATTTTTCATTTGGCTTCTCCGTCGTAACAATTATTCTTTCGGTGAAGGAGATTAACTTCCATGACATTAGAAGCGAAAAAAGTATCATTCTCCATTTACGATCAGCGTATACTGCATGATGTAAGTATTCAAATAAAAGAAAAGCAATTTGTTGGATTAATTGGTCCTAATGGGAGCGGAAAATCAACATTGTTAAAAAATATGTATCGTCTCCTAAAACCTGAAAGTGGATCGGTAGTATTAAATGAGCAAGATATATTAAAGCAATCAAGCAAAGCAATTGCGAAAAATTTGGCTGTTGTAAGCCAAGAGACACCCGTATTATTTGATTTCACTGTGCATGATTTAGTCAGTATGGGAAGAACCCCACATAAAAAGCTGTTAGAGCTTGATCAAGAGAAAGATTTTCAAATTGTTAAAGAGGCTCTTAGGCAAACGGGCATATCGCATTTAGAGAAACGAAGCTTTAGTTCGCTTTCTGGTGGCGAGAAAAAACGTGTCATGGTTGCAAGGGCACTCGCTCAACAAGCACAGATATTAATATTAGATGAGCCGACGAATCATTTAGATATTCAACATCAACTTCAACTTATGGATTTAATTCAGACTTTGCATTTAACCGTAGTAGCAGCTTTACATGATTTGAATATTGCTGCTATGTATTGCGATCAAATTTACGTTTTACAGCAAGGGCGAATAGTTTGTCATGGTACACCAGAGGAAGTACTTACGCCAACAGTGCTGCAAGATGTATTTGGTGTTTTTGCGGATATTCAAATACATCCAATGACAGGGAAGCCGTATCTTACATATGTACCTGAACAGTTCACGAAGGGGGTTAGCCAAATATAGAAAAGTGTCATCTTCTATTAGATACATAAAACATCCTTTAAGGAGTGACTGTATGCAAATAGCCTTTACGAAAATGCATGGTATTGGCAACAGCTATATCTACCTTGATCTTTTCCAACATGATTACAAGGAAGATATCTTTTGTGAATTGGCTCAAAAAATGGCCAATATCCATACTGGTATTGGCTCAGATGGATTGATTATTATCCAACCCTCTAAAATTGCTGACTGTGGTATGCGTGTATTTAATAAAGATGGATCTGAGGGGACAAATTGTGGTAACGGTCTTCGCTGTGTTGCTAAGTATATTTTTGAACGTCATATTGTACGACAAGAGCTAATTACGATTGAAACGAAATCCGGGATTATGCTGGCACAGGTAGTGGTGCAAGACAATCGTGTAATAGAAGTGATTGTCGATATGGGCAAACCTCTCTTATTGCGCAAAGACATTCCGATGTTAGGAAACCCAAATGAGCTTGTCATCAATGAAATATTTCCTTTACCCCAACAATCTCTTTTAGTAACAGCTTTGTTTTTGGGCAATCCCAATACCGTAGTTTTTGTGAATGCGATCGAGCAAGCACCATTAAGAACATTAGGCGGTATTATAGCAAACGATATGAGATTTCCTTATCGTTGCAATGTTGAGTTTGTAGAGGTTGTTCATGAGAAGGCATTAAAATGCTGCGTTTGGGAACGAGGTTCGGGTATAACAGAGGCATGTGGGACAGGTGCTTGTGCAGCGGTAGTGGCTGCTATATTAAATGGTTTTTGTCAGAAGGAAGAAGAGATAGTAGTCCAACTTAGGGGCGGTGACTTAGTCATTCGATGGGCTGACAATGACCATATCTGGATGCGTGGACCTGCAGAATTTATAGCGGATGGTATTTATGAATTTTTATCTTAATTACTCCCATTTCATGCCATTTTAAATAAATGAATACAGGACGCCTCCGATTTAAGAGTGGCGTCCTATATTGTAAAGCCATTAAGATACTGCTTTTAAGCCTGCTACACCTATGATAATTGCTATGATACTGATAATACGTGATAGATTTTTAGATTCGCCAAAGAAAATGATATTTACGAGTACAGCTCCAACAGTACCAATTCCTACCCAAACAACATAGGCAATGCTTAACTGCAAATAGTTGAAGGATGCATATAAAAGGGCAAAAGACACACCAAAACCACCAATATATAACATTAAGTTTCGTAATGTTTTATGCTGACTATAGAAGCGTAAGCCAACCACACCTATAATTTCAGACAATGCAGCTAAGATAATAAGTATCCAACCCATTATACATTCTCTCCTTTCGTTTGCATCTGCTCTTTAGAGGAATTATCCGCTAATTTTAGACCAATCACACCTAATAATAAAATAATCATGAACAGTCCTTTAATGGCATTAAATTCTCCTTCGAAAATGAAAATATCCATTAATGTGGTACCGATTGCACCTGCTCCAGCGAAAATAGCGTAGACTGTACCAGTAGGTAAGCTCTCACAAGCCTTCGATAAGAAATGAAAATCTATAGCAATGATTGTCACAATAATTATCCAATGCCACCATGAGCTTGCTACGTTAAAGCCAAATACCCAAAGCAATTCAAATAAACTTGTTAAAACGACGTACATCCATTCTTTTTTCATCAATAAAATCCTTTCTATTAGGTAATGCAATGACTGACATTCAGTCATTTTCGAGGTAAAAGAGAACGTCACTTTTATGGGTGACGTAGGCCAAGTGCGTGAGATAGGAAGTCTATAAGCTCAAGCTTGAGCAATTTCATTGTTTCGTCCTTGCTATCATCAAATAAATAAATTTGTTCAGCAGCAGATTCAATTAGACCAATCATCAGTTTAGCAGAACGTGTTGGGTCAATTGAATCACGTATCATTCCCTGTTGCTGGCCAGATAATAAGAAATGACTCATCCAGTCATAATAGGGTGCATATATATTTTCCCATTCTTTTAAATGCTCAGTTTGCGCAATACCTGCATAAATAAGTGCAACGATATCTCCATAATCTTTCGTGATTAAGAAAACCATTTCCACAACCTCTTCAAGTTGCTGTTCAAAGGGCTTATGACTTGAAATACCTTCATCTAAGGTAGCAATAATTCTTTCTACCATATTTTTTGCAATAGCAGGCATAACAGAAAGGCGTGATGGGAAATAAAGATAAAATGTTCCTTGAGCGATCCCAGCAGCTTTAACGATATCTGAAACTTTTGTTTTTTCTATACCTTTTTCTCGAAAAACCTCAATGGCAGCTTGAATAATTTTTTCTTCTTTTGACATGCAATCCCTCACTTTTGCCTTACTTAATTATTATGTTATAGAATAAGAAAAATAATGTCAATAAAAATGACTGATTATCAGTCATTTTTATTATCCAATGTTCGTTTGTAATTCCACAATTATGCGAAGGAGTATATTTTCTATATTTCGGGGAATTGTATAATTGAAAGGATTGATGACCATGAAAGAAATTAAGTTTGCACAATTAGACCCGCAGCAACTAGAAAAAATTAATGAGCTTGAAGAAAAGATTGGTGTAACATTAGTTGCCTATGATGCTTCCTCCACACCATCACACGGTTCCGGCGCTTTTGAGTCAAATAATAGCACTACTACAAATCATCCATCATAATGAAGTGAGAAATGCCTTGCAGTAATGTAAGGTATTTTCGTTTTATAGAATGTATTTAAAGGAGTGTTTGAATTGAATGAATTCTATGCTGATTTACATATTCATATTGGACGTACTTCTAGTGGAAGGGCAGTGAAAATTACTGGCAGTAAAACGTTAACATTAGCACGAATTTTAGAGACGGCTAGTGCAAGAAAGGGATTAGACATCATTGGGATCATTGACTGTCACTCACCTGAAGTAATCGAAGAAATGGTGAGGATGATTGAACACGGAGAACTACAAGAACTTAAAGAAGGTGGTCTGCGATTTCAGGAAACAACTTTAATTCCCGGATCAGAGATCGAAATTTATGATCAACATTGTCAGGGTCCTATTCATGTGCTTGCTTACTTTCCTACACTAGAGCTCATGAAGCTGTTCTCAGAATGGATGTCACAACATATGAAGAATATCCATTTAAGTTCACAGCGTATTTATTGTGATGGTCAGACCTTGCAGCAAAAGGTACATGAATTGGGAGGTATTTTTATTCCTGCACATGTATTTACACCATTTAAAAGCTTGTTTGGCAAAGGGGTTCGTCGAAGTTTAACTGAAGTCTTTGATCCGCAGCTTATTGATGGTATTGAATTAGGTTTAAGCTCTGATACAAATATGGTAAGTCATATTAAAGAATTACAAGCATATACATTCGTTAGCAATTCTGATGCACATTCGCTTGGGAAATTAGCACGAGAGTATCAAAAGTTACGATTAGCAGAAGCGAATTTTACAGAATTAAAAATGGCCCTGCATGAGCAAGAGGGACGAGCGGTAATAGCCAATTATGGCCTAAACCCTTTGCTTGGCAAATATCATCAAACAGTTTGTGCAAAATGTAGTCAACAGCTAAGTAAAGAGGCTACCATTTGTACAGAATGTGGGAGTACTCAAATTATAAAGGGAGTAGCTACCCGTATACAGGAGCTATCTGAAGACTTTCCCAATAAACGAAATAGACCACCTTATATTCATCAGATACCACTTGATTTCATTCCAGGTATTGGTCCTAAAATGATGGAACGTTTAATCGAAGCATTTGGTACAGAAATGAATATTTTGCATCGTGTAACAATCGACCAGCTTGAACAAATTATGCCACATAAACTAGCCCATTTAATCGATTTAGCGAGAACGGGTCAATTAGCCATTGAAGTTGGTGGTGGTGGGATTTATGGAAAGATACAGGTTGATTAGATAAAAAATGAAATGTTTCAAAAAGATTGTTGTAATTTAACCTATTTTTATCGTTCCTCTAGTAAAATAATGAAAATAACGACTATTTTATAAGTAGAGGAGAGAGTAAATGCGATTATCAAAGAAATTTCGTTTTTTGGCTTCAAGTGTATTGGCTTTGCAATTAGCTATACCTGTAGCAGCTAGTGCAGAAGAAGGACAGGGTGACCATATAGCACCAAGTTGGGTTGTACAAACCGATTATGTGGCACTTGGTGATTCATTAGCACATGGGATGAATGAAGTAGGTGTAATTGGATTAGGCTATACCGATTTTATTGCACAGGCATTACAGCAAGATGGCTTCCTTACTTCCTTTAATAAGGGCTTTGCTATGTCAGGCTACACAACTAAAAATGTTTTAGCTGATCTACAAAATGATGTTGCAAAAACAGTGACTGGTTTTGGCTATACAGACGAACAGGCAAAGTTACGGGCTTCTATTAAAGAAGCTGAAATCATCACATTAACAGCTGGGGCAAATGATCTATTGCCAATATTAAAAGAATCTCAAGCAACGGGAATTGACACTGTGGCTATCATAAAAGCTACTAAAGAAGCTGTATCGAACATTGCTACTATTCTATCTGAAATCAAAAAGATTAATCCACAAGCTGAAGTATATGTAATGGGCTATTATAATTCCTTCCCATACTATAGTGAGAACTTACAAAAACAATTTAATTTGTTATTAGCTACATTGAATGCAACAATTAAAACAACTACTGAAAAAGCGGGCGCTATTTTTGTTCCTACATATGATGTTGTTGCAAAGGATGTTGCCAACTATCTACCAAACCCTGAAAATATTCATTTAAGTGAAGCTGGTTATTTAGCAGTAGCAAATGAAGCATTTTTACCAATCATTAAAACAAGCTCTTTATGGGATGTCACGCAGGCTATTGGAGTAGAGGTAAAAGATCGTACAACTGTTAAGGTTAGCTGGCAAGAAGCGACAGATAATGTAGGCGTAGCAAATTACCTTGTCTATGTGAATGGAAAATTAACTTCAACATTAAATGCTGACACTACTACAATTACGCTCAAAGATTTAATAGAAAATACAACCTACAATGTATCTATCAAAGCAATTGATGCTGCTGGTAATGAAAGTGTTCAAAATCCTACAGTAACTTTCACTACGAAAGGAACAGTTAGCTTTACAGATACACAGAATCATTGGGCAAAAGATTATATTCAAACAGCTGCAAATATAGGTATAATGAACGGCTATACTGATGGGACATTTAGACCTGAGAGTAGTGTAACACGTGCCCAAGCTGCAGCTATTCTTGTAAGAAGCCTTGGCTTAACTACAGAAGAAAAAGCACCATTTACTGATATCGAAAATTATGATGCAGCAACACAGGCAGAAATTGCGGCAGCATATGTACATGGTCTTATTAAAGGAACAGATGGGAAATTTAAGCCTGGACACCCTGTGACACGCGCTCAATTAGCTTTAATGATTCATCGCGCTTATGAACAGCAATCTAATCAGCCGTATATTGCAAAAGGCAATGTGCCATTTGTAGATGTCGCTTCATATAATGCAGAAACCAAACGTGCAATCACAATGCTGTATGAATTAGGAATCGTGACAGGGGATGGAGGGAAATTTTCACCTGAGGCTGTCACAACAAGAGGTCAAGCAGCTAAAATATTTACCAATCTTAGTCAGCTACTCATTCAATAATCATTAAAAGGTAGGGGGATTGTCTCCTCTACCTTTTGATGTTTTCGTAAAAAACGAAGTATAGTCTATCTAAATAAAGGAGAATGGGATGCTGTCATTTATATTATCTGCTAAAAGATTAGGAAAAGGACTGTGGAGGTCCTTTAAACGTCCACAGTTCCTATCATTATTTACTACACTATTTTTAATCATTCTATCAGGAACTCTATTCTACAAGGGGACAGAAGGATGGTACTGGTTGGATGCCATGTATTTTGCTGTAGTGAGCTTAATTCCAACTGGAGTCGAAACAGGACTATATCCAACAACGGCTTATTCTAAAGTATTTACAATGATTTATTTAATTGTTGGTACAGGAGTAATGTTTATCATGTTATTAATGCTGGGACGCTCTATCGTAGATTTTTCTCTGAATGAAGAAGAAAAAGAAGAGGTTAAAAAACGTTTGAAAAAGTAAAATAGCAGTACAATGAATTTTTTGGACGATTCATTGTACTGCTATTTTTTTATGATAGTTTGGCAATAATGCCTTCTTCGTCATCTAAAACTAATTCAATCCCTGTCGAGAATGGATCACCGTGTAGAACATCCTTGATCCAAACACGTAAGGCACCAATCATGGCTGCTGTATTAAGCACCTCGATTTGACCGTTGACTTCGACCTCTGCACCAAAACCTGCATCATCCTCGTAAGTTAATTCAACAAGAACATCCTCAGGGCGAATGTTTTGATAGTAGGCTTGAGATAAACAAATAGCATTAATAATATCTTGTTCGTTGATTATTTGTGCCATTGTGCTTCCTCTTTGCGCTTTTTATCTTTAAACATATTTATTATCTTCACAACAAGCATCACAATAACAACAATTGCTGCCACATTAATAAGTAAACCTAAAATATTCCCCAGTATACCCATACCACTAAATAGACTACCGAATAATAATCCAGCAAGTCCGCCAAGCATTAATCCTTTCATCAGACCACCTGAGAAAAAACCACCTTTTTTAGTAGTATCTGCTTTATTAGTAGATGTTGAGTTGTTTTTATTTGTTGTTGCATTGTTTTGATCTTTAGTAGTATCCGACTTTTGGATATTCGAGCTATTATTATTGTTAGAGAAGCCCTTTTTACCCGATTTATAGGATTTAGCTTCTGCCGTTGGCGTATCAGAAATAAATAATGTTGCACCAACAGTCGAAAATATCAGTGTCGCTGCAAAAAGAGCGGCAAGAATTTTTTTCATTACATACATTCCTCCAATATAATTTTTAATCTAATCATAAACTAGTTCTTATATAGTAATATTACATGAACTATATTAAAAAATAAAACAAACGCTTTCAAAAATTAAGCTATATCAAAAAATATGGACAAATAGTGGCAGATGTAATGATTGTAGAAATTATGCAATAGGAAGGAGTGAAAAAATGCTACTAACTTTATCAATCTTCCTTACCATTTTTATCATTTTGTACCTAACAGAAAAAAGGCGCTTTCTCAACGTTGTAGCCCTTGGCGTGATAGGGATATATATTGTCAGAGCGTTTATTATTCATTATCCTTTATTGCTACCAAATGATCAGGGGATTATTTCTGAAATGGGGATATTCATTATATTAGGAAGCTTTCCAAGTATTATGTTTATTTTATCAATAGCCATGTTTTTCAATAGTAAAGTATTATTGGAAAAGGAAGGACGCAAATTCCGTAACTTAATGTTAGCCATATTAGGGCTAAGTTTTGTTATTATGATGTTATGGTATGTATTCGTCATTTTTATTGAAATTGAAAATGTATTTTGGCATATTCTTTTCTTCTATGCGTTTTTGATTTTTGGTTATACAATGTTCTTATACACTAGTGTCCTTGCTTATTCAATATTGTATCTTCTTACACCAATACGTTATAAACCAAATTACATTATTGCATTAGGTTCAGGATTAATTGGCGATAGAGTACCTCCACTTTTAGCAAGCCGTTTAGATGAAGCAGTAAAGCAATATATAAAGTATGAGATGAAGCCTTATATCATTGTCTCTGGTGGTCAAGGAAATGATGAAAAGGTATCAGAAGCATATGCAATGAAACAATACCTAATAGAAGTACATCATATTCCGACTGACAAGATAATAATGGAGGATTGTTCAGCCAATACAGAACAAAATATGATCTTTTCAAAGCAAATAATGGACCACCATTCTCATGGAGAGAACTATCGTTCCATTTTTGTTACGAATAATTTCCATGTGTTTCGCGCAAGTATTTATGCTAGGAAAGCAGCATTAGATGCCGAGGGGATTGGCTCAAAAACTGCTTTTTACTATGTTCCTAATGCATTCACACGAGAATTTATAGGTTTATTAGCCATGTATAAATGGACCCATGTCACAGTATTTTTAATTATTACGCTATTCGTAGGCTTACTATTGAGAGCATATGTGTAACCAAACTTCAACTGTCTTCCATATAATAGTGGTAAGGCAGTTTTTTTACATAGTGTGCAAGGGAGGAAAATAATGTACGAGCAAATTTTAGCCAAGCGAAATAAAGAACGAATAATTTCCCTACAAAATCTTACACAAACTCAAGATCAGTGGTTTGCTCAAAATATAAAATTACTTACATTCGCTGAAGTTAACCTAACAGCCTTGCAGAAAATACTGTATCAAGTAGTACGAGGGTTATTAAAAGAACAGCAACAACGTCATTTACAGATTGTCCATACAGTGCAATCTCAATCGATACAGGAGAATGTATTAACGCTGTTGGCAGAATATGATGATGTCTTGCGCGATGCCATTCCACAGCCTATCTATATACTCATTTGGCAAATTTCTTCGCTAGAAAAGTTAAAAAACAGTATAGAAGTAGTAGATGATGTGCTTGATATTGTAGAGTGGTATTTTCGCCATCAAGATGAACAAGTTGCTGCTCTAGATGAAGAGGACTTAGATCATGAGCTCATTATTGATTTGTATAAAGAAGCGGTTGAAGAGCAGGATGGGGATGCCCAATATCAACTGGGTGAATACTATAATTCTAGAGAGGGTAAACATTTTCAACCTGAAAAATCATTGAAATGGTTTGAGCTAGCCGCTGCCCAGGGAAATGCAGATGCTCAATATATGCTTGGGAATTTTTGCTTTGGGGGCATAGGTATGGAGGAAAATTATTCCCTTGCCTTTTCATACTATGAAAAAGCAGCTTTGCAGGGACATGCGGATGCTGCCAATAATTTAGCAGATATGTACTTTAATGGCGAGGGCGTAGCAACGAATTATACATTAGCAAAAAAATGGTTTGATTATGCTGCACAAAAGAATGTGGCAGAGGCAATGTTTACGTTAGGAATAATTTATGAGCAGGGGTTAGGCGTTGAGGTAGATGAGAAAGAAGCTTTTAACGCCTATAAAAAATCAGCTGAGGCAGGGTATGTGGAAGCACAATATCGACTTGGTGGAATTTATTTAGAGGGGCGCTTAGGCCAAGCGAAAGATGTCAATCGTGGTCTGTTTTGGTATGAAAGAGCTGCGGAGCAATATCATGTAGACGCCTTTTATGATTTAGGTTATATATGGAGTAATGGTCTGGCAGGAATACGCAATCTCGAAAAAGGTATTCATTGGTTTAAGCAGGCTGCACTTCAAGGAGATGTGGAAGCCAAGCTACAGTTGGGGCATATTTTTAATAAAGATACAGGGTTAGATAGAAATCTGAAAGAAGCTATTAAATGGTATGGACTCGCGGCAGATGCAGGATCCGAAGAAGCGGCTAAAATATTACAGGAACTTAAAGGATTGTAAATTTAGTGTTAAAAAAACATAGGCTTTTAGAATTATTTATGTTGCTACGGTATGAGGGTATTTTGGTCTAAAACAGACTGCTGTTTACGAGTATTTAGATAGATCATGATTGAGGATAAAAAATATTAGTATAGTGAAATTTGAAGATGATCGATAAAAAAGTAGAATAAATATAAAGCAAGTAAGCATAATAAACAAAAAAATAGTTAAAAAAGCTACCCAATAATATTGTGGTAGCTTTTTTATAGTTTATTACGCTTTATTTAACAACAAGGACTTTTTATACATTTTGTGTAAAATAATGGTATTAATAAGGTTGACAGTCATTTATAAAATGATTAATGTAAATGAGTGATTTTGAAAAGAAGCATACGTAAATAATTTACTGTTAGTCATGTAGGGACTATATCTGTTTGCTGAGAGCAAATGACCTTAGGATAAATTGAGCAAATGGGTACCCGACATACTTTTGGAGGAAGTTTGTCATACGGAATTGCGCTATCGAATGTAACCATTAAATCTGACTAATCAGATTTTATCGGTATTTTTTCGTGTATCCATCAATATGTTAAAAGGGATTTGATGTTTCTCAGCCTGATGAAAGTAAACGGAATGAAAGAGGGAAGATGTGTGATTTTTCAAAAACAAAGAAAGACGAAGGTATTGGATTTACAGCAATACACAGTGAAAATGGATTTGTCCTCTCGTCAATCGATGGCGAAGCAAATTGAAATGCTGAACTTAACGAAGAACGACTTACAATATTTAAAAGCTTTCCAGCCAATAGTTATGGATAATGTAGATCACATCGTAAACCGTTTTTACAACATGATTGGAACAGAGCATCATTTGGTAGATATTATCAGTCATCATAGTTCTGTAGAAAAGCTTAAAGTAACATTACGGCAACATATTATTGAAATGTTTAACGGAACCATTGATGAGATGTATTACCAAAGGCGTGTAAAAATTGCAAAGGTGCATGTCCACATTGGGCTTAGAACACAGTGGTATATCTGCGCATTCCAAGATTTATCGATATCATTTATTGATTTAGTCGAAAAAAATATAGAATTTCCACAAGATCAATTTAATACGATCAGAGCTATATCGAAAATTTGTAATTTTGAGCAACAACTCGTTTTAGAAGCTTTTGAAAACACTGTGGAACAACTGAAAGAAAAAATGGTTCATGAAAAAGAAGCGATTGAACGACAGATTGTAGATTCTTCGGAAGCACTTGCAGCTATCTCGCAGGAAACCAATAATTCATTTTGCTGCTTAAGTAAGCAATCTGACGAAATTAAACATTTGGCAAAAAAATCACTCGATGTGTCTACGCTGGCTGAAAACCAAGCACTTGAGGGTCGCAAGCGTTTAAAAAATCAATCACAAAATATGCTCAATATTAGTCATTCTCTTCATGATATAGAAGAGAATATTGAACAATTATCAGGTATGTCTAAGGAAATGGAAACAATTATGAGTGTTGTGACCAATATTGCGAATCAAACGAATCTTTTGGCTTTAAATGCTGCAATTGAAGCAGCACGTGCTGGGGAAGCGGGAAAGGGCTTTAGCGTAGTGGCCGATGAAGTACGTAAATTATCAATTCAGACAAAAGAATCTGTTACAGCGGTGGCTTTGTTATTGAAAAAGACAGGTGAACGAACAGAGAAATTAGAGTATTCTTTGACCAACATTCAAGATGAAGTTGCAGCAGGTGAAGAAAATATGTTACAAACTGAAGGCCAATTTACGAGTATATTGGGAGCCATGACAGAAGCAAAAGATCAAAATGAGTGTATGGCAACAAAAATACAAGCAATTGTAGGCATATTAAGTGAATTAGGCACTTCATTTACTGAGGTAACAAATTCAGCTGAAAAATTAGCGAGCTTTGCGCAAAATTTAAAAGGATAGACTACTAACATTTACATTCTATTTTTCATATTTTTAGACGTAATAAACACTATAGTACCTATTTAAATGTTTGTTGTGAAGTTATCGCTATAGAGAATCAATTTTATAGAGATTCAGAAAGTAAGAGCTATTTCACTGATGAAATAGCTCTATTTTTGCTAAATTTGTAAAGGGTTTAACGTAATTTTCAATGAAAAAGGATTATACTGTAGAAAGAATGAATAATAGGGGCGGTTATGATGAAAACAGTTGTTGTTTTAGGCGGCGGTATTACAGGACTATGTACAATGCATTATTTGCAACGTCAAGTGAAGGAACATAATTTAGATGTTCGTCTAGTGCTTATAGAAAAAAATACATATTTAGGAGGCAAATTATATTCAGCACATGAACAAGGTTTCATCATGGAAACGGGTGCTGATTCTATTGTAGCCCGTCATCAAGGCGTTATGGAACTCGTGCAGGAGCTTGATTTTGAGGCGGAATTAGTTTACAACGAAACAGGTATTTCTTATATTTATACGAATAATGAGTTACATGCTATTCCGGCAGATTCAACTTTCGGAATACCGATGAGTGTAGCATCCTTAGAGGAAAGTACACTTATTTCCGAGCAGGGAAAAAAAGAAGCGTTGAAGGATTTAACATTGCCAAACAATGGCTTCACAAAGGAAAGTTCTATCGGTGAATTTTTAACTTACTATTTAGGAGAGGAACTGGTGAAAAACCAAATTGCACCAGTCCTTGCAGGTGTTTATTCGGGAGATTTACATCAGCTTTCTATTGGCTCTACTTTACCGTATTTAATTGATTATAAGAATGATTTTGGAAGTATTATTAAAGGCTTTGATGCGAATCGTGAGCAATTTGTTAAAGCAGCGAACAAAAAATTTATATCCTTTAAAAATGGTTTATCTTCTTTAATTGATCGACTTGAACAAACCTTATCCGATGTAGAAATTATCAAGGGTGTTACTACACTAAATGTTCAAAAACAAGATAAGAACTACACAATTTCCTTAGCTAATGGTGAAATTATTGAGTCAGATTATGTCGTTTTAGCATTACCGAACGATACTGTACAAAATCTGCTACAGGATGAATCTTTAAACCGCTATTTTGACCAATTTACGACAGCGTCAGCGATTACTATCTATTTAGGTTTTGATGTGCCAGACGCTAATTTGCCAGCAGATGGAACGGGCTATATTGTTTCCCATAATTCAGACGTAACTTGTAATGCGGCAACTTGGACTAGTCGTAAATGGAAGCATACATCGAAAGAAAATAAATTACTTGTGCGACTCTTTTATAAGAGCATCAATCCAGCCTATGAGCAACTACGCGCCATGACGGATGAAGAATTAGCAGCAGTTGCTTTAGAAGATGTGAGAAAGAGCCTAGGAATAGAGGAGCAGCCAACCGTTGTGAATGTAACAAAATGGATTGATCAAATGCCTAAATATGATCTAGCGCATCGTGAAGCATTACAAGGATTACTACAAGAATTACATGAGAAATATCCTAATTTATCGATTGCAGGGTGCTCGTATTTTGGCGTAGGTATTGGTGCTTGCATTCAAAACGGGAAAAAAATTGGTGAAGAGCTTGCAAAGGAACTTGCCAATTTCTAAGGTTTTAAGTGGAAAAAAACTTTGTTATGTGAAATAGTCTTGACTCATTCGTCAGTAAACGATATGATTCTTTTAATTATTTAAAAAATTCATACTTAATTCTTATCAAGAGAAGCAGAGGGACTGGCCCATTGAAGCTTCAGCAACCAACTTTATTGTCAGGTGCTAAATCCAGAAGACCGTTGAGTCGAAGATGAGAAGGAACAACAATGATGAATCGTTAAAGCCTTCTTTTTTTATGAAAGAAGGCTTTTTATTATATAGAGACATAGGAAGAGAGGCTAATTTTATGGGATTGCTTGAAAGGTTAAAAACGCATGTATTGACGGCAGACGGTGCATTTGGCACAGTGCTATATGGCTATGGATTGGAGTATTGCCATGAGGAAATGAATGTTCAGAGACCCGAGTTAATTGAAAAGATTCATAGAGAATATATTGCGGCTGGTGCTGACATCATTCAAACGAATACGTACGGTGCAAATGCCATTAAATTAGCTCGCTATGGATTGGAATCACGTGTCCAACAATTTAATGAAGCTGCTATCACCATCGCAAAACGAGCAGCGGCTGATGGCGGTCAATTTGTTTTAGGAACAATTGGTGGTATTCGGGGAATTCGTAAAAGTGATGCAACCTTGGATGAAATATTAGCGACTATTGAAGAACAAGCAAGCGTCTTACTTGCAGGGAATCCAGATGGCCTTTTACTTGAAACTTATTATGATTTTGAAGAATTAACAGCAACCTTAAAGATGCTACGAGAAAAAACAAAATTGCCGATTATTGCACAAGTTTCTATGCATGAGCCCGGTGTTCTACAAAATGGGATGTCTTTAAATAATGCTCTCCATGAGCTTGAAGCTCTAGGTGCTGATATTGTTGGTGTCAATTGTCGACTAGGTCCACACCATACAATTCAGGCATTTGAAGGTGTAGAACTTCCTAATAAGGCATTTATGTCGGCCTATCCAAATGCATCACTTCTGGACTTAGAGGATGGGCGTGTCGTTTATGAATCAGAAGCTGATTATTTTGGTCGAGCGGCTGTTGAATTGCGTGATCAAGGTGTACGTTTAATAGGGGGCTGCTGTGGTACAACACCCAAACATATTGCAGCAGCAAAGAAGTATTTAGAAGAGTTATCACCGGTTCAGGAGAAGCATGCGAAGCCTAAAAAGATTGAGATTGTTCGGGAAGCGGAGCCAACAAAGTATGAGCCTCTTCATGAAAAGGTTAAACGTGAACGCTCTGTCATAGTAGAGTTGGATACGCCTAGACATTTAGAGATTGATGGGTTCCTTGAAGGAGCAAAGCAATTATATGATGCAGGTGCAGATGTAGTTATGATGGCAGACAATTCATTGGCCTCTCCACGTATTAGCAATATTGCAATGGGCGCATTGTTGAAGAGCTCACATGGTGTACGCCCACTAACTCATATTACATGTCGAGACCGTAATTTAATTGGTCTACAATCTCATTTAATGGGGTTAAATGCTTTAGGTATTCATGATGTGTTGGCCGTTACAGGTGATCCAACGAAAGTAGGAGATTTCCCAGGTGCGACAAGTGTTTATGATGTATCTTCCATGGAGCTAATCCAATTAATTAAGCAATTAAATGAAGGGGTCTCTTTCTCAGGTAAGCCACTTCGTAAAAAAGCAAATTTCTCAGTTGCTGCTGCATTTAATCCAAACGTCCGTGTGTTAGATCGTGCTGTGACACGCTTGGAGAAGAAAATTGAGCATGGGGCAGACTACTTCATTTCTCAACCAGTATATACGAAAGAGAAAATTGTAGAGATTTATGAGGCAACAAAGCATTTACAAGCTCCAATTTACATCGGTATTATGCCTGTTACGAGTTATAAAAGTGCTGAATTTTTACATCATGAAGTGCCAGGTATCAAATTATCTGAAGATGCCTTAACAAGAATGAAAGCATGTGGAGAAGATAAAGAAAAGGCAACATTGGAAGGGATTGCTATTGCCAAAGAATTAGTAGAAGTGGCTACGCAATATTTCAATGGGATTTACCTTATTACACCATTTTTACGTTACGATGTGACACTAGAGTTGATGAAATATATAGAGCAATTGGATGAACAGAAAAAAGGAGTAAGTATACATGGCTAAGCACTCGATTGAAGAGCAACTAGAGAAACGTATTTTAATTCTTGATGGCGCAATGGGAACAATGCTACAAAATGAAAATTTATCAGCAGAGGATTTTGGTGGCGAGGAACTTGATGGCTGTAATGAAAATCTTGTGCTTACTAGACCAGATGTTATTGAAAAAATTCACCATAAATACTTAGAGGCAGGCGCAGATATTATTTGTACAAATACATTTGGTGGGACGCCTCTTGTGTTAAATGAATATGATCTTGGCACAAAAGCAGAAGTAATTAATAAGCGTGCAGTGGAAATTGCTCGCCAAGCAGTGGATCGTTATTCCACATCGGATTGGCCACGTTTTGTTGCAGGGGCTATAGGGCCAACAACAAAAACGTTATCAGTAACAGGTGGTATTACATTTGAAGAGCTAGAGGAAAATTTTTATGTACAGGCAAAAGCATTAATTGAGGCAGGAGCCGACGTTTTGTTATTAGAAACAAGTCAGGATATGCTCAATGTCAAAGCAGGCACACTTGGCGTAAAGCGCGCTTTTGCATCAACGGGAAAAGAGCTACCTGTCATGATTTCAGGAACAATAGAACCGATGGGTACAACGCTTGCAGGGCAAACAATTGATGCCTTTTATATTTCGATCGAGCATATTAAACCATTATCAGTTGGCCTAAACTGTGCGACGGGACCTGAGTTTATGACGGATCACATTCGTTCATTAGCAGAGCTTTCAACAGGCTATATTAGCTGTTACCCAAATGCTGGCTTACCAGATGAAGAAGGGTGTTATCACGAATCACCAGAATCGCTATCGCAAAAATTAAAAGGCTTTGCAGAAAAGGGTTGGCTTAATATTGTAGGTGGATGTTGTGGGACGACACCCGCTCATATTGCAGCCATTCGTGAGATCTTAAAAGATGAAAAACCTCGTCAATTACCAGAAAAAACACATGGTCATGCGGTATCAGGAATTGAACCGTTATTGTATGACGATTCTATGCGTCCGTTATTTATTGGGGAGAGAACAAATGTAATCGGCTCTCGTAAATTTAAGAATTTAATCATTGACGGGAAATTTGAGGAGGCCGCAGAGATTGCACGTGCTCAAGTCAAAAATGGTGCACATGTTATTGATATTTGTTTAGCCAACCCTGATCGCGATGAATTAGCCGATATGCGTGGATTTATGCAGGAGGTTGTAAAAAAGGTTAAGGTGCCTCTTGTGATTGACTCAACTGATGAAAAAGTAATTGAGGAAGCATTAAAGTTTTCACAAGGGAAAGCCATCATTAACTCTATTAATTTAGAGGATGGTGAAGAACGATTTGATGCAGTATTACCACTCGTGAAAAAATATGGTGCATCATTAGTTGTTGGAACGATAGATGAAAAGGGGATGGCGGTTGACCGTCATCGAAAGCTCGAAATTGCCGAGCGCTCCTATCAACTTTTAACGGAAAAATGGGGGATTGCACCAGAGGATATCATTTTCGACCCATTAATGTTCCCTGTAGGAACTGGGGATGAGCAGTATATTGGTTCAGCGCTAGAAACGATTGAAGGCATTCGTCTCATCAAAGAAAAATTGCCGCAGACATTGACTGTACTTGGCGTAAGTAATATCTCATTTGGCTTACCACCTGTTGGTCGTGAAGTACTGAATGCTGTTTATCTCTATCATTGTACACAGGCGGGCTTAGATTATGCCATTGTTAATACAGAGAAATTGGAGCGTTATGCATCCATCCCTGAAGAGGAAATCAAACTCGCAAATGACCTGCTCTTTAATACAAATGATGAAACATTAGCAGTGTTTACAGATTTTTATCGAGATAAAAAGAAGGAAAAAACGGAAGCTGATATTCCAAAAACGGTTGAAGGTCGTTTAGCTTACTATATATTAGAAGGTACAAAAGAAGGGCTAATTGAGGATTTAGACGCTGCACGGGAAATCTTCGAGGCGCCACTTGATATAATTAATGGTCCTTTAATGGAGGGCATGGCTGAGGTAGGTCGATTATTTAATGATAATCAACTCATTGTAGCAGAGGTTTTACAATCAGCAGGTGTGATGAAGGCCGCAGTGGCTCATTTAGAGCAATTCATGGAGAAGGATGAAGAGAGTGCTGGAAAAGGGAAAATGGTACTTGCTACAGTAAAAGGTGATGTTCACGATATTGGGAAAAACCTTGTTGATATTATATTAAGTAATAATGGCTATAAGGTAGTCGATTTGGGCATTAAAGTAACTCCTGCCCAATTGATTGAAGCGATTCGTAAGGAAAAACCTGATTTTATTGGGCTGTCAGGTTTACTCGTGAAATCAGCGCAACAGATGGTTATTACTGCTCAGGATTTTAAAGAGGCGGGAATTGATGTTCCTATTTTAGTTGGTGGTGCTGCACTTTCACGTCGTTTTACTGAAACAAAAATTGCAGATGAATATGGTGGTCCTGTTATTTATGCAAAGGATGCTATGCAAGGCTTAGAGCAAGCGAATCTATTAATGGGTGAAGGGACACGTGAAAATTTCTTAGCAGAAATTGAAGAATCCCGTCAAAAACGTTTAGCGGCCGATGAAAAACGAGCTGCTCGTCCGGCAAAAGAGGTAACAATAAAGCCTGCACGAACAGTAAAAGGAGCGCCAGTATTTTTACCAGCGGATTTACGACGTCATGTGAAAAAAGACTATTCTGTATCTCATTTATACCCTTATGTTAATATGCGTACATTACTGGGACACCATCTAGGCTTGAAAGGGCAAGTTCAGCAATTGCTTGATGCGGGCGATTCAAGAGCAACAGAGCTCAAGGATTTAGTAGATGATTATTTAAAAAGTGATCTATTAAAGCCATCAGGTTTGTATCAATTTTTCCCTGCTCAAGCAGATGGTGATGATGTCGTTGTGTATGATCCTGCCGATAGTAAGACAGAAATTGAACGTTTTACCTTCCCTCGTCAGCAGGTTGAGCCATTTTTATGTCTTGCAGATTTCTTAAAAACGGTAGAGAGCGGTGAAATGGACTATATTGCACTCATGGTTGTAACAGCAGGTCAAGGAGTTATGGCTAAAGCACGCCAGTTAAAAGAGGATGGGAAATTTCTTGAAAGTCATGCCTTGCAATCGACTGCTTTAGAATTAGCAGAGGGCTTTGCTGAACGTATGCATCAGGAAATTCGTGACCAATGGGGCTTCCCTGATGCAACAGATTTCACTATGAGAGATCGTTTTGCTGCAAAATATCAAGGTCAACGCTTTTCATTCGGATATCCTGCATGTCCGAACTTGGAGGATCAAGAGAAACTATTCGGCCTATTAAAACCTGAGGATATTGGTGTCCATCTTACAGAAGGCTTTATGATGGAGCCTGAAGCATCTGTATCTGCAATCGTTTTTGCTCATCCTGATGCTCGCTACTTCAATGTTTAAGGCATAAAATAAGAGGAGATAGATAGTCTATTCAATGACTGTCTATCTCTGTTCCTTTATAGAAGAAAACATTTGGTTAAGGGAAGTGAGCAGAATGATACGATTCATGGAAGAAAGAGATATTCCCGAGGTTTTGGCTATCTATAATGATATTATTTTAACAAGCAAGGCTGTCTATCGATACGACATACAAACTTTAGATGAAAAAGTACAGTGGTTTAGGGAGCAACAAGCATTAGATAATCCTTTACTTGTATTTGAGGATAATGGGCTTGTCGCTGGTTTTGCTACCTATAGTCAATTCCGTCCTTACCCAGGCTATAAATATACAATGGAGCACTCTGTCTATGTGCATAAAGAACATTATCAAAAAGGGATTGCGACAAAGCTCATGAACAAGCTGATAGCGATCGCTGAAGAAAATGGTGTCAAAACGCTTGTTGCTGGTATTGATGGAGAAAACATTGGTAGTATTAAAGCACATGAAAAATTAGGCTTTGAATATGCAGGAACCATTAAAAATGCAGGCTATAAATTTGAACAATGGCTAGACCTTGTGTTCTATCAACTTCATTTGACTGGACCGAAATCATAAAAGGATATGACAAATGTCATATCCTTTTTGTGATGTTTGCGTCTGTTACTGACTTGTATTCTTGTTTTATGATGAGGTCATAAGAAAAAAAGAAACGAGGGAGTAAAAGATGGCAACTATTAAAGAAAAAACAAAAAAGTTACGCCAAGATGTAGCGCCATTTGCCAAATCAGATACGCGTAAAAGTGTTTTTCAGATTATAAATACAATTGTACCGTTAATTGCATTATGGGTGGCTGGTTACTTGTTAGTGGATGTATCACCTTGGCTAACAGTCGGCTTAAGTGCTATTTCAGCAGGTTTTGTCGTACGAACTTTTATTATTTTTCATGATTGTACACACGGCTCATTTTTCAAAAGTAAAAAGGCAAACGACTGGGTTGGATTTTTTACTGGGGTGCTAACATCATTCCCTTATGAAAAATGGAAACGTGAACATACAATTCACCATGCAACAAGCTCAAACTTAGACAAGCGTGGTATCGGTGATATTGATATGATGACAGTTGAAGAATATATGCAAGCCTCAAAAGGGCAACGTCTATGGTACCGCTTCTATCGTAATCCATTTGTGATGTTTGGATTAGGCCCACTTTATATGGTTCTTGTCTTAAATCGTTTTAATCGTAAGGATGCGAAGAAGAAGGAACGTCTCAATACAATTTTAACGAATATTGTCATTGTGGGAATTTGTGCCGCTTTAATTTTCTTCATGGGCTTGCAAGCGTTTTTATTAGTGCAAGGCGTTACTTTATTTATTGCAGGTTCTTTAGGAATTTGGTTATTTTATATCCAGCACACGTATGAAGATTCTTATTTTGAACACGATTCAGAGTGGGATTATGTGAAAGCCGCAGTTGAAGGAAGCTCCTATTATAAATTGCCAAAACTTTTACAATGGGTAACAGGGAATATTGGTTTCCATCATGTTCATCACTTAGCTCCTCGTGTACCTAATTATAATCTTGAAAAGGCACACAATGAGACACCGCCATTACACATGGCAACAACGATTACTTTACGTACGAGTTTAGAATCACTACGTTACAAGTTATATGATGAAGATCAAGGTAAATTTGTAACGTTTAAAGAAGTAAATGAAATTATAAAACGTAAAGAAAGAGGCAGTATTGCCGCTTAGTTGATAACAGCCATCTCTGCAAGAGAGATGGCTGTTTTATGTAAAGAGAAGAATATGGGTCAAAGCATGTACAGGCATAAATTTAATTTTCTTGTTATAATAAGGGAAAAGTAGGAAAGAGCGTGAGATTATGTTGAGGAAATGGCATAGTATTATTCCGAATAGTCCGATGCTCAGTGTATATTTGTGGATAATTTTTTGTTTCCTACCGTTTTTCTTCATTTTTAGGAAATCATCTTATATCGAAATATCGATAGGCATTACATTTTTAATGCTCTATTTTATCTTCTATCGATTTGCCATGAATTCGAAAAGCGGTTTAGTTTATATGTGGATTAGCTTTGAAATGGTCATAAACATTATTATGACCATCTTGTATGGCTATGTCTATTTGTCCATTTTTACAGCATTTTTTATTGGGAATATCCGAAGACCCGTCGGCTTTTATATTATGTATGGTCTACATATTGGCTTTACAGTTATTTCAACTGGTGCTGGATTCTTTGTAGAGCTCAACCTATTTTTATCGCAGTTGCCTTTCGTTGTATTAACTATTTTAGCTGTTGTCCTTTTACCGCTAACGCTTTATTCCAAAAATAAACGTGAAAATTTAGAGGGACAGTTAGAAACAGCCAATGAACGTATTGCTGAGTTAATTGTTTTTGAAGAACGACAAAGAATAGCTCGAGATTTGCATGATACATTAGGACAAAAATTGTCCATGATTGGTTTGAAGAGTGATCTAGCTTCTAGGCTGATTGAACGAAATCCCCAGCAGGCCTTGATTGAGATTAAGGATATACGCCAGACGGCTAGTATTGCTTTAAAAGAGGTTCGGGAATTAGTTTCAGATATGCGCACGGCAAAATTTGAAGATGAGATCATGCGTATTTCACAAATACTAAAGGCAGCTGAAATGGAGTTTGTCTTTGAGGGGGATAAAAACGCACTGCAAGTTCCACCACTTGTAGAGAATGTTTTATCTATGTGCTTAAAAGAGGCGGTTAATAATGTTGTCAAACATAGTGGAGCAACAAAATGTGAAATTGCCTTCCATCAAAATTTTAAAGAAGTTTACTTAGTAGTGCGAGATAACGGACAGGGCATTACGAAAAAACAAGCCTGGAGAACTGGTAATGGATTGAAAGGAATGCGGGAACGTTTAGAGTTTATTAATGGGTCCTTCAAAATTGAAAGTGTTGAGGGCACCACATTAACGGTAACTATCCCAGTAGCTATTACGCATCAGAATGTCAAAGACAATCTGAAGAATATATAGAAAAGAGGATTGTGACATGATACGAATTGTGATTGCTGAAGATCAGGGGATGCTATTAGGCGCGCTTCGCTCTTTACTTAGTATGGAGGAGGATATGGAGGTTGTTGGCTTAGCAAAAAATGGTGAGGAAGCATTGATGCTTGTGGAAGAGCATCAGCCTGATATTTGTATTATGGATATTGAAATGCCAGTGAAAACGGGACTAGATGCAGCAGAAGAAATGCATAGCACTGGCTCAGGTTGTAAAGTCATTATTTTAACTACATTTGCTAGACCTGGTTATTTCGAACGTGCTAGAAAAGCGAGTGTCAGAGGCTATTTATTAAAGGATAGCCCTATAGAGGAGTTAGTGAGCGCAATCCGTACAATCATGGACGGTAAACGCATTTATGCGCCAGAGCTCGTTGATTTTGTCTATGAAGATGATAGTGAAAATCCTTTAACGGAGCGAGAGAGTCAAGTTCTGACACTTGTAGCAGAGGGCAAGACGACAAAGGAAATTGCTGCTGAGCTGTTTTTGTCTGCTGGCACAGTTCGTAACTATATTTCGACGATTTTAGAAAAACTAAACGTCGGCAATCGAATTGAGGCCATTGCACGCTTTAAAGAAAAAGGATGGAATAAATAAAATGAGAACCTTTTTGCATCATAAGCAAAAAGGTTCTCTTTTTTTTACTTATTACGTTTAGTTAAACGGCCAAGAACGAATGCACCTGCTGCTACTGCAAGAAAAGTATTCGTTTTTTTCGTAAATACTTGTTTTGTGACAAGATTAAGGTTTTGAGGACGCTCAGCTAAACGGCGCATGAAATAGCCGTACCAATCTTCACCGAATGGAACGTACACACAGAAGTTATAGCCCTCTTTTGCAAGTTCTTTTTGCATATCTGTACGGAAACCATATAGCATTTGGAATTCAAATTTATCAAGCGGAATATTATGATCAGCTACAAAGCGTTTTACGTGCGCAATAATATTGTGATCGTGAGTTGCGATTGATGTAAATTTACCATTTAGTAGGTGATATTCAATCAACTCAATAAAGTTTAAATCAATATCTAATTTGTCTTGATAGGCTACTTCAACTGGCTCTTTATAAGCACCTTTTACGATACGTAAACGGTAGTTCTTAAATTTTTCAATATCATCTTTTGCACGGTAAAAGTATGATTGGATGACTGTACCAACATTATTAAATGTTTTCGATAATTCTTCCACCATATCGAAGGAAGTTTGTAGACGTCCATAGTCTTCCATATCAAAGTTAACAAAGATATCGTATGAAGCGGCTTTTTCTACAATCTCATACAGATTGTCATAACAAAAATCAACATCAATATCTAAGCCTAATTGAGATGGCTTTAATGAAATATGTGCCGCTACACCATTTTCGTGAATAGCTTCGATCACAGTAAGGATTTTTTCTTTAGCAGCAGTCGCTTCTTCTTTACTTGAAACAAATTCACCTAGGTTATCTACTGTACAAGAAATATTATGTGCATTTAGTTCTTTGATGCTTGCAATTGTTTCTTCGATATTTGTACCAGCTACTACACTTTGTGCTCCTAATTTTAGGCCATATTTCTTTGCAGCACTATTTAATAGTTGGTTCTCAGATAAGTGGATGAAAAAATCGCGTAATAACATGGTCATTCTCCTAACTGCATTTTCTTTTTAGTATAACATAAATTTTTTAAACTATATTATATTCAGCCTAACAATTATTTCATTTCGAGTAATTGCATACGTTCATTAAATAGTGCAGGATAACTTAAAAAGCCAATCATAACGCTGGATAATGTTGCAGTAGTTAAGAGAGCAAAGATAATTAAAAGTTGAAATTGGACTGCATGAATAGGGTCGGCTCCCCCAATAATTTGACCACTCATCATACCTGGTAACTGTACTAGCCCGATTGTTTTTTGACTCTCAATCGTAGGAATCATACTAGCTTTTATGGCATTAATTAATTGGCGATGAATAGCCTGTTTTGGTGTGCCACCCAGGGATAGTATTAGTTCCATTTGATACTTATGGTTAATAATTTCAGCTGTAAAACGATTTAAGAATAAAATGGATAGCACCATGGAATTACCAATTAGCATCCCGCTAATGGGAATGATATACTGAGCGGTTGCTGGAACAATATGAAAGCCTAGCAAAACACCTTGTGTAATTATTTCTATCATGACAAGAGTCAGTGCTATCTTCCAGGTGATTCCTTTAATACCTGCTCCTTTTTTTCGTGCATTTAACGTGGCTACGATAATCATTAGTGCTACCATCAGTAAAATATAGCTATAACTATTTGCATCAAACACAAATTTTAATATATAGCCGACAGCAAGCAATTGAATGATGGAGCGTAATGTTGCAATAAGCGTATCTTTTTCAAGGTCTAATTTTAATATTTTGGATAATAGTAAAGGGATACAAACAAAAATTAATGTCAGGGATAAGGCTGTATATGTCATTTGTTTACCCCCTGTACAAACTCGGCAACACGTGGATTTGTTGGTGCATCGAGTAATGAACTTTTACCAGTTTCAACGAGCTCCCCATTCATCATAACCCATGTATAGTGACCAATCGTTAGCGCTTGTTGCAAATTATGGGTAATCCAAATCATGGTAACATTGTATTTTTTGTTAATGGTGACAATCAATTTTTCAATATCCTGTACGGATTGACGATCCAAGGCAGACGTTATTTCGTCTAATAATAAAATAGAGGATTTATTGATAAGTGTTCGAGCGATGGATACCTTTTGACGTTGTCCGCCTGATAGATCATTTGTAGATTGATGCAGGAAGCTTTCGTTTAACCCAACGTCCTCTAAATATTGAATAGCCTCCTGCTGCAAAAGTTTTTGTCCTTGCAGTGTACGGGGAAGTGCAAGATTCTCTAACACTGTACCTGCTATCATAGGAGCTGCCTGTAAAGCAATACCAACATGCCTTCTTAAAGCTGTTGGATCATATGTAGAAATAGGTTGATTATCGACGAGTATATGCCCATTTGATGGTGAGAGAAGGCCATTACATAATTTAAGTAATGTTGTTTTACCAGCGCCAGAGGGGCCAACGAGAGTGGTGATTTGCCCTTTCGGAAATGACCCAGTAATTGACTTTAATATCATTTTGTCATTTACTGAAAAATGAACTTGTTGAAAGTGAATGGCAGGTTCATATAACATATTCATCTATTGAAACTCCTTTACTTTAGTCAGTAAAATAACTGTAGCATGAAATGACTGGAAGATGGTGTTGAAATAAAAGAAAGAAGGGGATTTGGGAATGGAAATATTGTATTTCGATACATTAACATATGAACAAGGCGATATGTATGTTGTGGCTTCAGACAAAGGACTTGTTTATATAGGTACACCAAATGCACCATTCGATGAAGTAAAGGAGTGGGCTATAAAACCATTTAAAGGATATTGTTTTGAAGAGAATTCAGAAAAGTTGCTCCCATATAAAGAGCAGTTAACAGCCTATTTTAAGAAGGAACTTATTGAATTTAATCTTCCAATCCATGTGAAAGGGACAGCATTTCAATTAGCAGTGTGGGATGCATTAAAAGAATTACCCTATGGTACAACAACAACTTATGGAAATATTGCTCAACGCATTGGTAATCCCAAAGCGGTTCGAGCGGTGGGGACTGCTATTGGAGCAAACCCAATCCTGGCAATTATTCCATGTCATCGGGTTATTGGCAAAAATGGTCAATTAACAGGCTTCAGAAGCGGCTTAGCTATGAAACAATTTTTACTTGAGTTAGAGAAGGAATAGAACGAGTGAAGCGGTAAATGTTAGTCTCTTGCGAAATAATGGAAAGAGCGCTTTTTCTATGGATTGGATCACTTCAAACAAAGTAACCTTCTTTCTCTGTAAACGAACAGTTTCACATGTAGGAGTGCACCAAAAGAAATCTGCCCCATTATCCAGAGATAAAGGAGCAGATGAACTAGCTATACATGTTGTTCTTCTTGAACATTGTTCTGCGTTTTACCGAAATGTGTTAAACGATGAGCGAAGGTTTCGCCTCGTACAGCGGAGCTTTTGAAAATATCTTGGTATTCGTAGGCAGGCGTTCCGTGTTCCATTACATCTAATCCAGCAATTTCTTCTTCAGCTGTTACTCGTAATGGGACAAATGCTTTGATGATCAATAAACCTGCAGCTACAGATACACTAACCCAAGCAATAGTTGCAATAACGCCGATTGCTTGAATACTTAATAGACCAAAACCCCCACCATAAAATAAGCCTTGCCCACCAATATCAAATAGGCCAACTGCCAGTGTTCCCCAAATACCACAAATACCATGAACAGCAATTGCTCCAACAGGATCATCAACTTTTAGCTTCCACTCTAGGAAGCGTACACCTTCCACAAGTAAAGGGGCAGCAATTAAACCAATGATAAGTGAGCCAAAAATGCTGACATTCGCTGCACCAGCAGTAATCCCTACAAGCCCAGCTAATGCACCATTTAATGTAAGAGAGCCATCGATATGTCCGTATCGAAATTTTGTATAGAAAGCAGTGGCAACGACACCAGCTGCAGCTGCAAAAAACGTATTAGCAATAACACTAGGAACTAGCTCTGGATCAGCAGCTAATGTAGAAGCGCCATTGAAGCCGAACCAACCAAACCAAAGTAAAAATACGCCTAATGCACCTAATGGAATGCTGTGTCCTGTAATAACATTTACTCGACCATTTTCATATTTGCCTAGTCGAGGTCCAACCATAACTGCTGCGACAAATGCTGCAACAGCCCCTGTTAAGTGGACAACTGTCGAGCCAGCAAAATCAACAAAACCTAAATCTGTTAACCAACCTTGACCACTCCAAACCCAGTGGCCTACTACAGGATAAACAACTAAAGACATAAGTATAATAACTCCAACATAAGCGAAAATATTAGTACGTTCTGCAACAGCCCCCGATAAAATAGTTGCACCAGTTGCAGCAAACATCGTTTGGAAGATAAAGAAAGAAAGATCATCTACTCCTTTTAAAGCAAAGCCACTTGTGCCGAAAATGCCACCTACTGAGTCTCCGAACATAATGGCATAGCCACATAAAAAATAGACGATCCCACCAAGAGAAATGGTAAGAAAATTCTTCATGATGATATTGACTGCATTTTTTGAGCGGGTAAATCCAGCCTCAACCATAGCAAAACCTGCATGCATAAAGAATACTAAAATAGTGCCAAGCATCACCCAAATTAAATTAACAGATAATAGTACCTCATCCATCTATATCGCCCCCTTTATTCTACTGCAATCGATCCGACTTCTTTTGTTCGGATACGAATTGCTTGTTCTACTGGATAAATGAAAATCTTCCCGTCCCCAACTTTACCGGTTGCTGCTTCACGCAATAAAATCTCTACAATGGCATCAACTTTGCCATCGTCTACAATCATTTCTAATTTTAATTTAGGTAAAAATTCAATTTCATACGTATTGCCGCGGAAGAGTCCTGTTCGACCTAGCTGACGACCACAACCAGCGATTTCAGAAACGCTTAACCCTGCAATTCCTTCCTGTGCAAGACCATCCCGAACAGCTCCAAAAACTTCAGGACGAATGATTGCTTCAATTTTTTTCATGAGTACCAGCTCCTTGCGTAAATTTAATTTACATGTTAAAACGGTATTAAAAACAGTGCAATTGTTTTTTTGAATTCTATGTAAGGTTAGTTTACATAGAATATTTCTAGTCTCGAAGTATTTTAGAAAAAAGGTTTTTATAAAGGGAATGAAAGCGGTACTAAAATTTGTGTCTAAAATGTGTACGGTTCTAAATTTTCTGACTATTTATGTTAGAAAACCTAACATCTACAAGAGGGAATGTAATACGCAAGAATTTGGGTATATAGTGTATACTAGGACTAATTATCAAAGCGGAAGAAGGGGTTTCTTTTGAGATCGAACTATGCAGATGATAGCTTAGCGCTACACACAGACTTATATCAAATCAATATGGCAGAATCCTACTGGGCGGATGGCATACATAATAAAAAAGCGGTTTTTGAATTGTATTTTAGAAAATTACCTTTTGGTAATGGCTATGCCATATTTGCTGGGTTAGAGCGAATGCTTGATTATCTACGTGATTTTCATTTTAGTGAATCGGATATTGCGTATTTACGTGATGAAGTAGGTTATAAAGATGACTTTATCCAGTATTTAAAGAACATCCGATTTACTGGAGAAATGTATTCCATGGTAGAAGGGGAACTGGTTTTCGCTAATGAACCAATCGTCCGAATTGAAGCTCCATTAGTAGAGGCGCAGCTAATTGAAACAGCCTTACTTAATATTGTTAACTATCAAACATTAATTGCTACAAAGGCTAGCCGTATCAAGCAAATTATTAAAAATGAAGTGGCGATGGAATTTGGTACAAGGCGTGCACAAGAGATGGATGCTGCTATTTGGGGAACACGTGCCGCGTTTATCGGTGGTTTTGCTTCCACAAGTAATGTTCGAGCAGGTAAACTTTTTAAAATTCCTGTCTCTGGTACACATGCCCATGCATTAGTACAAGCTTATAAAAATGATTACGATGCATTCCATGCTTATGCAAAACGTCATCGCGATTGTGTGTTTTTGGTAGATACTTATAATACATTGAAATCAGGGGTGCCAACTGCAATTAAAGTAGCTAAAGAGCTAGGAGACAAAATTAACTTTATTGGCATACGCTTAGATAGCGGCGATATTGCTTTCTTATCAAAAGAAGCTCGTCGTATGTTGGATGCTGCAGGCTTCCATGATGCCAAAATCATTGTCTCAAACGATTTAGATGAATACACCATCTTAAATTTAAAAGCTCAAGGAGCAAAAGTGGATGTTTGGGGAATTGGTACAAAGCTTATTACAGCTTACGACCAGCCTGCGTTAGGTGCAGTATATAAAATGGTGGCTATCGAGAATAGCGAAGGGCAACTTGAAGATACAATAAAAATCTCAGCTAATGCGGAAAAGGTATCAACGCCAGGCTTGAAAAATGTCTATCGTATTATCGATAAAAAGAATGGAAAGGCAGAAGGAGACTACATCACAATGCACGATGAAAATCCTCAAGCTGAGGAACGTATCAAAATGTTCCATCCGATTCATACGTTTGTCTCAAAGTTTGTCACAAATTTTGAAGCAAAAAATTTACATCAGCATGTTATTAAAAATGGAGCGATCAATTATCAAAACCCTACATTAGAGGAAATGCGTGATTACGCGGCGGAGAATTTAGAGCTGTTGTGGGATGAATATAAGCGTGCGATGAATCCTGAAGAATATCCGGTCGATCTCAGTCAAAAATGCTGGGATAATAAGATGCGTAATATTGAAGAAGTGCATGCGATGGTTAAACGAATGTAAAAAGGAGTGACGGGTGCAATGACTTTACAGCAACAAATTATTGAGGAATTACGCGTACTGCCTAACATTGATGTACAGAGGGAAATACGTAAATCAATTGATTTTTTAAAGGAATATGCAAAACGCTATAGTTTTGTAAAAGGTTTTGTTCTTGGTATTTCTGGTGGTCAAGATTCAACATTAACAGGAAAACTAGCGCAGTTGGCTATTGATGAATTAAATGCAGAAGAGGGAGAAATGAAGTATTCGTTTTTCGCTGTACGATTACCATATGGCGTACAAGCTGATGAACAGGATTGCCAAGATGCCATTGATTATATAAAGCCAACGAAGGTTTATACAGTAAATATAAAAGACGCAGTGGATGCTAGTGTGAGAGCTCTAACAAATGCGGGGGTTGAGCTGAATGACTTTGTGAAAGGGAATGAAAAGGCTCGTGAGCGTATGAAGGTCCAATATTCAATTGCTGCAATGAATGGAGCGGTTGTATTAGGAACAGATCATGCTGCGGAAGCTATTACAGGCTTCTATACAAAGTTCGGGGATGGTGGAGCAGACTTAATGCCAATCTTTCGTTTAAATAAACGACAAGGAAAGCAATTGTTAGCAGAACTTCAATGCCCTGAGCATCTTTATAAAAAGGTGCCTACAGCAGACTTAGAAGAAGATCGTCCCTCATTGCCAGACGAAGTGGCGCTAGGTGTGTCGTATGATCAAATAGATGATTATTTAGAGGGGAAAGAAATTCCAGAAGAACCTCGCCAAAGATTAGAAGGGTATTATTTGCGTTCCCAACATAAACGTCATATGCCAATTACAATATTTGATGATTTTTGGAAGTAAGATGAGCGAAAAGGGTTATAAAGAAAGTGGTTTCACTTTTAAAAATAGCTCTTTTCGCTCTTTTTTTATGTATTATGGTTCTATGTTGTTAATTGTCGGCATATAATGTCGATATAATTACCTATAAGGATAATAAAATGTAGGGGAGGGTAACTTTTTATGAGGACTTCTAGAGTGAGTGCAACGACAAGTAGTGTTTTTCGGCAGGAACAACAGTATTTACATGCTGGTGATCTCAGCCATAACTTTGGGCAAAATCCACAAAAGCAATTTCGGAATAGATTACAAAAAAATAAAGAGAAGACGTACAATTCAACAACTATTTCTGTTAATTCACAACAGCAGCAACCGATTACACCTATCCATATAGATAGCGCTAGTGATTTGGAAATTCGCCGTGAATTAAATGAGACGGCATTAAAGCTCAGTCGTTTAAACAAACAAAAGAAGCGTCTCAATAGTTACCGTTCTTCCATATAAGCCAAACTCTCCACATCAGTGTGGAGAGTTTTTATTTTTGAGGGGAAGTAAATGAAAGTACTAAATTCAAAATATTTGAAGTGAAGATGTTCATGGAATGTTCAAGGTAATTTTTCCATTTCTTCACAGCGATTTTTAACTAATTTCACAACTAATCTGTAATGTAGGAGGTGGCAACAAAAAACTAAACTTGGAGGATAAAGTTGTGAAAAAATTATGGTTACCTGCACTAATATTATTATTTGTACTTGCAGCTTGTGGTAGCGAAAAAAAACAGGTAGAAGAAACGGAAATTGAGCACGAAGTTACGAAAAATGAATCAGAAACCGTGCAAGTTGCTTCATTAGTAGATACACGGTTACAAGAGCCAGAAGAAGAGACAACTTGTGAAATGTGTAATATGAAAGTTTATATGAAAGACCATGATATGGGTGTATTTTCAGCACAGGCAATAAAAGAAGATGGAACAATCGCTTTTTATGACGATATTGGCTGTTTATTAAATGCAGAGGTTGCTAATGAAGAAAAAAACGAAAAATTTGTACGTGATTTTGTGTCGAAAGATTGGGCAAAGATTGAAGATGTAACAATTATAAAAACAGAGCTGAAATCTCCGATGAACTGGGGCTATATTTATTTCGTGGACAAGGCTGAAGCAGATAAATATATGCAAGAAAATTCGAAAGCTTATGTGGAGGAACTACAAAAAATTAAAGATGATGCATTGGAGAGACGTAAGAAAATGATGCAAAAAAAGGCTGAGGATGAAAAAGATGCATCCGGTTCTATGCATTCGAATGAGATGAATCAAGAAGGGCACGGTCATTAAATCATAGACTAGGGGAAATCCTCTAGTCTTTTCTTGCTGAATGAGGAGGTGGAAAGTGATGAAGCAAATCATGTTGTTCTTTTTATTTTTTCTCATGACAAGTCAAACGGCGTATGCAGAATTTGATATTCAATATGCTATCGATCAAGCAAAAGCTGGAGATAGTATTCATATTCCTGCTGGTCGTTACCAAGGGAATTTCACGGTGAAGAAACCGATCAAACTGTACGGACAAAAAGGGACTGAGCTTTATGCTCAAAATGATGAACCTGTATTAAAAATTGAACATGTATCGAATGTTTCTATAGAAAATATAAGGATAACAGCAAAAAATAAAGGAATTGTTGCTAATGAGACGGATAATTTAGAGCTAAGAGCTATTGAACTAAAAGATATCCGAGTTGGTATATATCTTCAACAATCAAGGCATATTCGAATTTTAGAAAATAGGATCATTGGAAATGAATCTCACTTTGCTGAAAAAGGAAATGGAATTGCGATTTTTAAAAGTGAAGATGTCGTGATCGATCAAAATACGATCGAACAAGTCCAGGATGGTATATATGTTGAAGAAGGGACGCGAATAGATGTACAGCGAAACAAGGTAACAAATAGCCGTTATGGAACACATTTTATGTATTCAAGTAATGTGAAGGTGTTGTTCAATACATATTTACAGAATGTTACAGGTCTTATGGTGATGATGACTACTAATTTAGAAATAAGTAGTAATACAATTAGTGCTCATAATGGCTTCAATAGTTATGGACTTATGATGTATGACACACAGGAGGCAATGGTAAGAGAAAATAGCTTTCTACATAATCGTGTAGGGGTAGCGTTGCAGAAGAGTTCAGTGATTCAAATACAAGAAAATCGCTTTCAGATGAATCAAACTGCATTAGAAGGTACAAAAGTCGATGAGCGTTCGATCATTATGGATAATCAGTTTACAGGCAATATATTAACAGCAAGGTCAGACAATCGGGGGTTACGTTTAATTCATAATTTTTATGATGATTATACAGGGCTAGATGTTACAGGTGATGGTTTTGGAGATGTTCCATATGTGGCTGTGTCAAGTTTTGGACAATGGATGGTGAGACAGCCGGTTTATCAATTTTTTGTGGCATCACCAAGCGTTGTTATCCTGACGTCACTAGATCAACAGATTAATAAAACAGAACGAAATCTACTGGTAGATAATGAACCAAAATTACTGAGCAATATGAAAGAGATAGAGTTTTCATTCAATATCTTACAATTAGTGATTGGTTTTATCGTGTTTATGGGAAGTTTATGGCTTTGGAAAAGGGGGATACGAGTGTGACTAGATGGATAATGATAGTAATTATATGTGGCGTTATTTTAGTAGGCTGTGGTGAAAAAACATACCTTCCACGTGAAATTAATAGTGAAACAGATGTTTGTGAAGTTTGTAATATGAGTATTGTTCATAATGAATACGCAGGGCAAATTGTTTTGAAAAATGGAGACTATGAGATTTTTGATGATATTGGATGCTTAATGGATTACATTGAGCTAAATGGCGATGGTGAAGTGGGAGCAGCCTATATTAAAAATAAAGCAACGAATGAATGGATTGACGTTTATAAAGCGATTTATGTGTACAACAAAAATTATTGGACGCCGATGAACTATGGTGTTATTGCATTTGCTACAAAAGACGAAGCCAAAGAATGGATGAATGATGAAGAAGAAGGTCAACTATTTGCCTATCGTGATTTGCTGACATTGAATTGGGGGATTCATGAGTGATGTTTGTAAAAATAGAGTTGAAGCAGATTTTAAGAAGTCGATGGATGCAACTAGTAGCCTTTCTGTTTACGTTTGTTTTCGTTGCCATAGTCGTCATTCAACAAATGGCTTTACCAGATATTGAAGGCTTTACACGTCAAACTGCATCATTTTTAAGTGTGTTATTATTTCTGCTGCCGCTATTTATCCTCACCATTGGTAGTATGAGTATAGCTGGTGATATAGAATCAGGTTGGTTATCGTTATTAAAAACATACCCTATGAAGCGGAAGCAATATATTACAGGCAAATATGTAGCTACGGTACTTGCGTTTTTATTAGTAATAGTAGTGGCATTTGGTTTTGTATTAACCGTAGGTGGGTTACTAGGTGGGGTACGGTTACCAATTGTTTTAGTTATTCTTACGCTATTATGTATTATTATCTTTGTGTCTTTAGGAATCTTGCTAGGGGTATTTGCAAAAACAAGATTATTTGCACTTGCATTATCACTTGTAGTATGGTCCTTTCTTTTATTGCTCATTTCTTATGCTTTAATGGCGATAGGTGCAGTTGTTTCAGGGCATCTTTTACAAAAGCTCATCATCATAACGATACATATTAATCCAGTAGAATGGCTGCGCTTCGGCTATTTTATATTTAGTAATCAAGCTAGTGTGCTTGGTCCAGCCTTTTATGATGTAACGAGGTTTTACTTATCACCGCTTGGTCAGGTGGGGTATGGAATAATAACAATACTCTGGATTGTACTACCGTTAATGCTTGCTACGAAGCTGTTAAAGGAGGGGGAGCGGCGATGATTCTGTTAGAGGGAAAAAATGTAGCTAAGGTTTATGAAAATGATAGAGGATTAAAAGAAGCCTCCTTTCAGCTGCAAGCTGGTCGAATTCTTGCATTGGTTGGAGGAAACGGGGCTGGAAAGAGTACTTTGATTCGTTTGTTAACGGGTCAAGAGAAACAGCAATCTGGTGAAATAATATGGCATCAACCACAAACAATCCGTTTTATGCCTGATGATGTAAACTTTCCAACTATGCTAACTGCAGCTGAAATATTAGAGCTGTTGGCATCTTTAAAACAAGTAGATAAATATGAGCAAGAGAATGTACTGAAGCGTGTTTCCTTGTGGGATGTTCGGAAGCAAAGAGCTAAACACTTTTCCAAAGGGATGCTCCAACGGCTAAACCTAGCCCAGAGCTTACTTGGTAACGGGTCATTGTTAATTTTAGATGAGCCAACGAATGGTCTAGATCCCTTTTGGATAGCACAGTTGAAAAACATGATGTTGGAGGAGAAGAAAAAAGGCAATACCGTTATCTTCTCTACTCATTTGCTATCTTTTGCTGAAGAAATAGCAGATGATGTATTAGTTTTACATGAAGGTGAAATTATCATTTCTGGGGCGATATCTGAAATTTTCTTGCAAGAAAATTCTACATCTTTAGAAGAAATATGGTTAAAAAGATTGAATTTGTAACATTCTAATGGTTAATGACGTTATATAATAAGGATTAGGCTTGTTTGGATGTTATCAAACAAGCCTTTTTTATGAATGTTCGTAGGAAGTAGAAGTTTCAGATAATTGTTTTACAAGACAGATTTCGCTATGCTTAGATTAAGTTTGCTTGCAATTCACACAATTGCTTGATGGAATGGGAGGCTTTTCGATTAATGAATGCTCAAATACAGAATGTTTTAGAAAATATAGAAAAGGTAATGATTGGTAAAAGAGAAGTTGCTGAGCTCAGTATTGTCGCATTATTAGCAAGGGGACATGTTTTATTGGAGGATGTACCTGGAGTAGGAAAGACAATGATGGTGCGAGCACTTGCAAAATCGTTTGATGCACAATTTAAGCGTATTCAATTTACGCCAGATCTATTGCCATCAGATGTAGTCGGTATTTCTATTTATAATCCCAAAACAATGGAGTTTGAATTTCGTCCAGGGCCAATCATGGGGGATGTTGTATTAGCCGATGAAATTAACCGAACGTCACCGAAAACTCAATCAGCGTTGTTAGAGGGGATGGAAGAGGCTTCTGTTACAATTGATGGGAAAACGCTGATGATCAATCAGCCATTTTTTGTGATGGCTACACAAAACCCGATTGAACATGAAGGTACCTATCCTTTACCTGAAGCACAACTAGATCGATTTCTCTTAAAGATAAAAATGGGCTATCCATCTAGGGGGCAAGAGGTTGAAATTTTACGAAGAGCTGAGAATGGTAAAGCCATTGAAAAAATCGAAGCAGTATTATCGGTAGCGCAATTAATCGAATTACAGGAACTTGTTCAAGGTGTGTATGTAGAAGATTCTGTTAAAAATTATATGGTGGAGCTTGCTACCCTAACAAGAGAAAATAATTATGTCTATTTAGGTGTGAGTCCACGTGCCACAATAGCGCTAATGAAAGCTTCTCAAGCTTACGCATTTTTAAAAGGACGAAGCTATGTTACCCCTGATGATGTTCAATATTTAGTGCCATTTGTTTTTAATCATCGTTTAGTTTTAAAACCAGATGCACGCTATGATAACGTGACAGCAGACGAAATTATCCAGCGGATCATTGCTAAAACACCAGTTCCGACAAAGAGGTTTGCAGAACAATGAGGCAATGGAAAGCTTTTGTAGAAAAAAGTAAACATTTCCTATTAATCGCTTTCTTGATGATCATAACATTTTGTTATGCAATGTTCCAAGGTGGGTTTGTGAGCTGGTTTGTATTTTTTACGGTTAGCCCATTTTTAGTATATGCATTCATTTTCTTTGTCGTTAGAGAAGATATTTTACTAATCGAACGCAAGATTGACCCGATTCATATAGAACGAGGTCAATCAGCGAAGGTGCTTATTACGATAGAACGTAAAACACGTTTTCCATTTGCCTATATCGTAATGGAGGAACTTGTGGATAGTGAGGGATTAGTGCAAGCTAAAATACAAAATGCGAATGCCATTAAGTTCGTTGGATTTAAAAAAACCTTTAGCTGGCAATATGAATTGGAAAATATGCCACGTGGTGAACATCGTTACCTAGGTGTTACAATTGTTTTCTATGATTTTTTTGGCTGGGCTAAAAAGGTTGTCGTAGCAGAAAAGGACCAAACTATTTTAGTTTACCCAAGAGTACAAGAGATGAAATATGCTGCGCTTCAAACAAAATATGATGTTGGCTTGATGATGTCTCCATACTCTATTGTGAAGGACACATCGATGGCTGTTGGATTACGAGAGTACGTTCCAGGAGATCGTTTTTCGTGGATTCATTGGAAATCATTTGCACGTACACAAAAGTTACAGTCTAAGGAATTTGAGGATCGACAATCATCTGAACTAATGTTAGTGCTAGACGCTACAAAATCCTCGATGTTTGAAGAAAAAGTAGAGTTAGTAGCTTCAATGCTACAAATGATCGTTCAGGAACGAGGAGATTTATCATTTATTTCTGCTGGAGCAATGACGAAAGTATTCCCAGCTATACAGGGTGACAAGCATTTAGATCAAGTCATGTATCATTTAGCTGCGATAAAACCTACAGAGAATGTCAAGTTTCGATTTCATGACCAACAAGCCTTTAAACAAGTTGCAACACTGCTTTATGTGACAAGTGATGTTTCAGATGAATTCCTACATACTCTTGCGAATATAGTGAAAAGCTGTATTTGTTTTGTAGTGGCAAAGCAGCAACCAGTGCAATCTGAGCTTGCGATGCGGTATAAACATATACAAGTTATTTATGTAAATCCAGCAGATTTCTATCATTTATTCACGGAGGTGATAAGACCGTGAAGCAATCATTAGGAGAATTTTTAGAATTAGCCATAGCTTATGTTATTGTATTTTTCATTTTGCGTGAATGGCTTATTCCCATTATGCAATTAACGAATACAGGTGGGATGCATCTTTTCTTAGTGTTTATCGGTATGTCTTTAGCGCTAAGTCTTTTCCGCGTACATCCTTTATTATCAGGATTAGTGAAGTTTGGTTATATTACCTGGTTTGTCGTTTTTATCTATAGCCCTAGTCCTGTATTATCTGGTGATACATTGCCTTTTTTATTGGCTGAATGGAGAGGGAACATGGCCACGATTCTAACAGGTGACTTTGGACAGGTTTCAGATGTTTTCAGAACAGTGTTATTTCTTGTATTGATTTGGATGCTGGTCTATTTAATTCACCATTGGGTTTCGGTGCGAAAAAATATATTCTACTTCTTTGCCATGACCGTATTCTTTATTGCTACTTTGGATACATTTAGTGACTATGACGGTAAAGCGGCAATTGTAAAAGTTGTTGTTTTAGGATTAATCATGACAGGTGTTCTTTTTGTCAAGCGCCTATGGCTTCAAGTAGAAACTACAAGTACGGTAATGGAGAAATGGAAAATTGTTATTCCCATGCTAGTATCTGTATTACTCGTTAGTTCTGTAGCATACTTTTTACCAAAGACTGGGCCAACATGGGCAGATCCGGTGCCGTTTATCCAAGGGGTTACTGGACAAGACGGAAATGGAAATGGTCAAAAATCAGTTGGTTATAGCCAGGATGATAGTCAGTTAGGTGGTCCGTTCCAAGGAGATAATACTTTAATATTCACTGCCTCTTCCCGTGATCGTCATTATTGGCGTATTGAAACAAAAGATACGTATACGTCAAAAGGTTGGATTGTTTCAGAGGGGAACTTTGGGAAAAATGTTTATGAGTCAAATACACCCATTCTGACTTCTTTACAAGTAGGGCCGCCCGAAAGTGAACGTCAGATTCAATTAGATATTGCTGTTCCAATGCCATTTTTAATTCAAACATATGGTATGCTTTCTGTTTCGGCTCAAGATTCCACTTTATTTATTCAAGATGAGCAGACTGAAAAAATGAATATAGAACAACAGGTAGGGGAATCGAAATCATTATCAAACTATTCATTGTCTTATAGTGAGCCTGTTTATAGTATGGAGCAGCTCCAATTGTCATATCCAGCAACACTTGAAACAATGGATTCTTCCTTTGATCGATTTTTGCAGTTACCTAACCAACTTCCTCAGCGTGTAAGGGACTTAGCGTCTGAAATAACGCAAAAGAAAGATACGGTTTATGAACAAATTAAGGCTGTAGAAAGTTATTTTAGAACAAATGGTTTTAAGTACGATAAAACGCAAGCTGCCATTCCTGGTGAAAATCAGGATTATGTCGATCAATTTTTGTTCGATACAAAAGTTGGGTATTGTGATAATTTCTCCACTTCAATGGTGGTACTTTTACGCTCAGTAGGAATCCCAGCTCGATGGGTGAAAGGCTTTGCACCTGGAACTGCAGGACCTGTGTCAGATGGATTACGCGAATATCGCATCACGAATGACAATGCGCACTCATGGGTAGAAGCTTTTATACCTGGAACGGGATGGATGGAGTTTGAGCCTACAATCGGCTTTTCTGGGAATGTTAACATCGATTATGATATTCCGTTAGATACGTCTGATGAGGAGGAAGTGGCGCAGCCAGAACGAAAACCCGAGCAGCCACAACCACAAGAACAGGTAACCGAGAAGGAACAGACAAAATCAACATTTAGCTTTGATGCAATGTGGTTATGGATGAAAAAGTTTGCCTATGTTTGGGTGATAATTGTTGTATTATTAATAATCACAGGTATTTCTTTATTCTTACAGCGTAAAACGTGGATTCCTAAGATGCATGTTCGAGCATACCGTAAAAAAGTAGCGGATTGGTCAAATTTCGATTCTTCCTACCATGTTTTACTGAAGCAATTATCCCGTATTGGTTTGCGCAGAAAAGATGGAGAAACATTAAGTGCATTCGCAGAGCGTGTAGATTCAGCATTAGAAACAGATGAAATGCAAAAGCTGACGGTAGTTTACGAGCAACATATTTATGGGAAAGACAAAGAAGATGTTGATTTTGCGAAGCTGAAAGAAAGTTGGGAATATTTAATCAATCGCACTATCAGTTGATTTTAACGTAGACAAAGAGTAAAATGAAAAAAATTAAATGCAAGGATTGCTTTCATATAAGTTCGATAATAGGGTTCGGATGTTTCTACGAAATCACCTTAAATGATTTCTCTATGAAGGCGGATGTTTTCGTTAGGTGAAAAGTATAGTAAATCACTTTACTTTGCTACGCATTCGCCTTTATCAATATTCTAGAGCTTATGAACGCGTAGAAAGTTTTTTTACTTTCTTCGCGTTTTTCTTTGAACACATGAAAAATCCTTTAAAAATAATAGAAGAGGTGGAAATTTTGACAGCTAGCCCTTTATTAAAAGAGCAAGAAAAAATCGTTGTACTAGACTTCGGTAGCCAATTTAACCAATTAATTACACGTCGTATTCGTGAATTTGGTGTTTTCAGTGAATTACATCCACATACGGTAACTGCAGAAGAAATTAAAGATATGAACGCAACAGGTATTATTTTCTCAGGTGGTCCAAACTCTGTTTATGATGAAAATGCCTTTCATGTGGATCCAGCTATCTTCGAATTAGGTTTACCGATTTTAGGTATTTGCTATGGTATGCAATTAATGGCCCATACAAACGGCGGTAAAGTTGAAGGTGCTGAAACACGCGAGTATGGTAAAGCCGAAATTCAAGTAACAACACCAAACAAATTATTTGGTGAATTACCTACAGAACAAATCGTTTGGATGAGCCATGGTGACCATGTAACAGAAGTTCCAGCTGGATTTGAAGTCATCGCAACTAGTGCATCTTGTCCGATTGCTGCAATGGCAAACGTTGAACGTAAACTATATGCTGTACAATTCCATCCAGAAGTACGTCACTCTGTATATGGTAATGATCTATTACGTCAATTCGTATTCGACATCTGTGAAGCGAAAGGCGATTGGTCAATGGCAAACTTCATTGAGCTTGAAATTGCAAAAATTCGTGAAATCGTTGGCGATAAAAAAGTATTATGTGCACTTTCTGGTGGTGTAGACTCATCAGTGGTAGCGGTGTTAATCCATAAAGCAATAGGCGATCAATTAACTTGTATGTTCGTAGACCACAACTTAAACCGTAAAGGCGAAGTTGAACAAGTAATGAAAACATTCACAGAAGACTTTGACATGAATCTTATTAAAATTGATGCACGTAAACGATTCATGGACAAACTTGCTGGGGTTTCTGATCCAGAGAAAAAACGTAAAATTATCGGTAATGAATTCATTTATGTATTTGATGAAGAGGCATCTAAGCTTGAAGGTATGGATTTCTTAGCACAAGGAACTCTTTACACAGATATTATTGAATCTGGTACTTCAACTGCACAAACAATCAAATCACACCATAATGTTGGTGGTCTTCCTGAAGATATGCAATTCCAACTAATTGAGCCACTGAAAACTTTATTTAAAGATGAAGTACGTGCGCTAGGCTTAGAGCTTGGACTAGACGAAAAAATCGTTTGGCGTCAACCGTTCCCAGGTCCTGGATTAGGTATCCGTGTGCTTGGTGAAGTAACAGAAGAAAAATTAGAAATCGTTCGCGAATCTGATTTCATTCTACGTGAAGAAATCGCAAAAGCTGGCCTTGATCGTGATATTTGGCAATATTTTACGGTATTACCTGATATCCGTTCAGTAGGTGTAATGGGCGATGCTCGTACGTATGACTATGCAATCGGTATCCGTGCCGTTACATCTATCGACGGTATGACTTCTGACTGGGCACGTATTCCTTGGGATGTACTAGAGAAAATCTCCGTCCGCCTTGTAAACGAAGTAAAACACGTGAACCGCGTGCTGTATGATATTACATCTAAGCCACCAGCAACGATTGAGTGGGAATAATAGCAAAAGCCCTAAAAGCCCTGAGAGGTTTTTAGGGCTTTTTTTGATTTATTTCCTTCTGAATTTATGGCTTAATGAAGTATCTCAACTGCAAAAATTGCTGGTAAAGTGTTGTATGTAGTAAACTAAATGAATGCACAAGAAATTATACTATTCAGATTAGGGGGGATTTAAATGGAGAAAAATAAACCACTGATTCATACATTAACGGTTGGGATGCCAAAAGAATTAGTTGATAGTAAAGGACGTTCAATGATTACAGGGATTGAAAAGCAACGAGTGCAAGAAGTTTATTTGTCCTCTCAAGGCTTTGAAGGGGATGATGTGGCAGATAAAAAACATCACGGTGGCCCTGATCGAGCAGTTTGTTTATATCCTACGGAGCATTACATACAATGGGAACAGGAACTTGGAAAAACGTTACCCGTTCCTGCATTTGGCGAAAATTTAACCGTAACAAATATGTTAGAATCAGATGTTTGTATTGGTGATATTTATAAAATTGGAGATGCTGTCATTCAAATTACACAGGGACGTATTCCATGTAGTACGATTGATAGATATACCGAGGCAAACACATTACTCAAACGTTTAATCGAAACAGGCTATACAGGTTTCCTTGCGCGTGTACTTGAAGAAGGGACAATCTGTGCAGATTCAACAATTGAGCTTGTAGAAAAGCATCCTGCACGTATCTCTGTTTTGTATTGCAATGAAGTGTACTTCAAAAACAATGATGCAATCGCTATGAAACAAATACAAGCAGTAGATGCATTAGCAGAAGATTGGAAAGAAAAATTAGAAAAAAGAATTCAAGTCTTGCAAAGAAAAGTGATGAGTTAAAACATACGTTCAAAAGAAGGATCCTCTAGAATTTCTAGGGGATTTTTTCTTTAAACTAATTGCTGAAATGTTCAGTACAAAGCCTCTTTAGTAATACATTTAATAGAACCTGAACATTAAATAAGAATTTTACACGAACTTTCGTATTTCTTTTTAGAAAAATGTTCGGAAATAGGGTTGAAATCTAAAAAACGAAATGATATATTACGAATGTAAATTAAATACGTCGTCGTATAATGTCGGGGATAAGGCCCGTGAGTTTCTACCAAGTTACCGTAAATAACTTGACTACGATTTAGGTTTATACATAAATGTATAAACACTAATTTGTTTCACACACTAATTGTGATGAAATATATCGTAGACATGCGACTAGTAGAGTAGTCAGCGTGTCTTTTTTGTTTTCGATATTGAAGACGACCACACGGAGGATTTTTTGATAATGAAAAAATATTTCATGTTCGATGAATTAGGAACTAATTATCGCCGCGAAATAATAGGCGGTATTACAACCTTCCTTGCAATGGCATATATTCTAGCTGTTAACCCAGGTATTCTAGAAAATGCAGGGATGGATAAAGGTGCTGTTTTCGTAGCAACAGCTTTAGCAGCAGCAGTCGGTTCTTTGATTATGGGGATTTTCGCGAAGTTTCCGATTTCACTTGCTCCTGGGATGGGGTTAAATGCATTCTTTGCATTTACTGTAGTCGGAGCATACGGTATTCCGTGGCAAACTGGTTTAACAGGCGTGTTCTTCTCAGGGATTATCTTTATTATTTTATCTTTAACTGGTATCCGCGAAACTGTTATTAATGCTATACCAGTACAACTTAAATATGCAGTTTCTGCAGGTATTGGTTTATTTATAACTTTTGTTGGTTTACAAGGAGCAGGGATCATTGTCGATAGCCCAGCTACTTTAGTCACTTTAGGAAGTTTCACAGGCGCTACATTATTAGCGGTATTCGGAATTATTCTTTCAGTTATTCTTATTATTAAATTGCGCAGTATCGGTATTTTCTTAGGAATGGTGATTACTGCAGTTATTGGGATGATCACAGGTATCATTGATCCTCCGACAGCCGTTGTATCAGCTATTCCAAGTGTAGATTCTACATTCATGGTAGCACTAGAACCACTTGGTGACTTCGGTACATTATTTAACGTGAAGTTTTTAGTAGTAGTGTTAACATTCTTGTTTGTTGATTTCTTTGATACAGCTGGTACTTTAATGGCTGTAGCGACACAAGCAGGTTTAGTAAAAGATAATAAATTACCGCGTGCAGGACGTGCCTTAATGGCAGATGCACTAGCAACAACTATCGGTTCTTTATTTGGTACGTCAACAACAACAGCGTACGTAGAGTCAACTTCTGGAGTTGCTGCAGGCGCTCGTTCAGGATTTTCAGCAGTCGTAACAGCAGTACTGTTCTTAGTTGCATTATTCTTCTCACCATTACTTTCAGTGGTAACACCAGCAGTTACTGCTCCAGCTTTAGTAATCGTAGGGGTACTAATGGTATCGTCCTTACGCTTAATTGATTGGGACAAATTCGAAATAGCAGTACCTGCATTCTTTACAGTATTAATGATGCCACTTGGTTATTCAATTGCTACTGGTATTGCAATCGGCTTTGTATTCTACCCAATTACAATGTTATTAGCAGGTCGTAAAAAAGAAATTCACCCAATGATGTATGGTCTATTCTTTGTTTTCCTTGCATACTTCATTTGGGTACGTTAGTTAAACAGACACCTTTAATTGTTAGTAAGTTGCTAACAATTAAAGGTGTTTTTTATTGAGTTGATCCAAAATAAAAGAAGGTATTATTTTTACATTTATATAGAAGAAACTCGGTTTTAAATAATGCGAATAGTTTTACTTTAATGAAACACTTGCAAACTTAAATTTATGATGATATATTTAAACACGTTGTTACGAAATAAACGAACAACTTAAAAAATATTAACATAAACAGTTGACAACGAGTTAACATTATGTTAAATTATAAAAAGTTACTTAGTGTAACTAGTAAATGAACCTTGAAAACTGAACAAGCAAAACGTAATCAATAAAGTTTTAAGTAGCTAGTTTTACTAGTGAACGAACACAATTTTGGACATCAAACATGATGCCAGCAAAACAATTTGAGCTAATCAAATTTCTTTTTATGGAGAGTTTGATCCTGGCTCAGGACGAACGCTGGCGGCGTGCCTAATACATGCAAGTCGAGCGAACAGAAAAGGAGCTTGCTCCTTTGACGTTAGCGGCGGACGGGTGAGTAACACGTGGGCAACCTACCCTATAGTTTGGGATAACTCCGGGAAACCGGGGCTAATACCGAATAATCTCTTTTGCTTCATGGTAAAAGACTGAAAGACGGTTTCGGCTGTCGCTATAGGATGGGCCCGCGGCGCATTAGCTAGTTGGTGAGGTAACGGCTCACCAAGGCGACGATGCGTAGCCGACCTGAGAGGGTGATCGGCCACACTGGGACTGAGACACGGCCCAGACTCCTACGGGAGGCAGCAGTAGGGAATCTTCCACAATGGGCGAAAGCCTGATGGAGCAACGCCGCGTGAGTGAAGAAGGTTTTCGGATCGTAAAACTCTGTTGTAAGGGAAGAACAAGTACAGTAGTAACTGGCTGTACCTTGACGGTACCTTATTAGAAAGCCACGGCTAACTACGTGCCAGCAGCCGCGGTAATACGTAGGTGGCAAGCGTTGTCCGGAATTATTGGGCGTAAAGCGCGCGCAGGCGGTCCTTTAAGTCTGATGTGAAAGCCCACGGCTCAACCGTGGAGGGTCATTGGAAACTGGGGGACTTGAGTGCAGAAGAGGAAAGTGGAATTCCAAGTGTAGCGGTGAAATGCGTAGAGATTTGGAGGAACACCAGTGGCGAAGGCGACTTTCTGGTCTGTAACTGACGCTGAGGCGCGAAAGCGTGGGGAGCAAACAGGATTAGATACCCTGGTAGTCCACGCCGTAAACGATGAGTGCTAAGTGTTAGGGGGTTTCCGCCCCTTAGTGCTGCAGCTAACGCATTAAGCACTCCGCCTGGGGAGTACGGTCGCAAGACTGAAACTCAAAGGAATTGACGGGGGCCCGCACAAGCGGTGGAGCATGTGGTTTAATTCGAAGCAACGCGAAGAACCTTACCAGGTCTTGACATCCCGTTGACCACTGTAGAGATATAGTTTCCCCTTCGGGGGCAACGGTGACAGGTGGTGCATGGTTGTCGTCAGCTCGTGTCGTGAGATGTTGGGTTAAGTCCCGCAACGAGCGCAACCCTTGATCTTAGTTGCCATCATTTAGTTGGGCACTCTAAGGTGACTGCCGGTGACAAACCGGAGGAAGGTGGGGATGACGTCAAATCATCATGCCCCTTATGACCTGGGCTACACACGTGCTACAATGGACGATACAAACGGTTGCCAACTCGCGAGAGGGAGCTAATCCGATAAAGTCGTTCTCAGTTCGGATTGTAGGCTGCAACTCGCCTACATGAAGCCGGAATCGCTAGTAATCGCGGATCAGCATGCCGCGGTGAATACGTTCCCGGGCCTTGTACACACCGCCCGTCACACCACGAGAGTTTGTAACACCCGAAGTCGGTGAGGTAACCTTTTGGAGCCAGCCGCCGAAGGTGGGATAGATGATTGGGGTGAAGTCGTAACAAGGTAGCCGTATCGGAAGGTGCGGCTGGATCACCTCCTTTCTAAGGATTATTTCGGAATACAAACCTTGGGTTTGTAAGATTACGTTTTGCGTTCAGTTTTGAAGGTTCATTCTTCTGAATGAAACACTTCAAAACTTGTTCTTTGAAAACTGGATAAAACGACATTGAAATTGTAACAAACACATTTATTTTTTAAGTTTTTTATAGGCTTAATAACTTGGTTAAGTTATTAAGGGCGCACGGCGAATGCCTTGGCACTAGGAGCCGAAGAAGGACGGCACTAACACCGATATGCTTCGGGGAGCTGTAAGTGAGCTTTGATCCGGAGATTTCCGAATGGGGGAACCCACTACGTTTAATCGCGTAGTATCTTGACGTGAATACATAGCGTCTTGAAGGCAGACCCAGGGAACTGAAACATCTAAGTACCTGGAGGAAGAGAAAGAAAAATCGATTCCCTGAGTAGCGGCGAGCGAAACGGGAAGAGCCCAAACCAAGAGGCTTGCCTCTTGGGGTTGTAGGACACTCTATACGGAGTTACAAAAGAGCGAGTTAGATGAAGCGACTTGGAAAGGTCCGCCAGAGCAGGTAAAAGCCCTGTAGTCGAAAGTTCGTTCTCTCCTGAGTGGATCCTGAGTACGGCGGAACACGTGAAATTCCGTCGGAATCCGGGAGGACCATCTCCCAAGGCTAAATACTACCTAGTGACCGATAGTGAACCAGTACCGTGAGGGAAAGGTGAAAAGCACCCCGGAAGGGGAGTGAAAGAGATCCTGAAACCGTGTGCCTACAAGTAGTTAGAGCCCGTTAATGGGTGATAGCGTGCCTTTTGTAGAATGAACCGGCGAGTTACGATTACGTGCGAGGTTAAGCTTTAGAAGGCGGAGCCGCAGCGAAAGCGAGTCTGAATAGGGCGAAATAGTACGTGGTCGTAGACCCGAAACCAGGTGATCTACCCATGTCCAGGGTGAAGGTGAGGTAACACTTACTGGAGGCCCGAACCCACGCACGTTGAAAAGTGCGGGGATGAGGTGTGGGTAGCGGAGAAATTCCAATCGAACTTGGAGATAGCTGGTTCTCTCCGAAATAGCTTTAGGGCTAGCCTCGTGATGAGAATACTGGAGGTAGAGCACTGTTTGGACTAGGGGGCCATCCCGGTTTACCGAATTCAGACAAACTCCGAATGCCAGATATTTATACACGGGAGTCAGACTGCGAGTGATAAGATCCGTAGTCAAAAGGGAAACAGCCCAGACCACCAGCTAAGGTCCCAAAGTAATCGTTAAGTGGAAAAGGATGTGGCGTTGCACAGACAACCAGGATGTTGGCTTAGAAGCAGCCATCATTTAAAGAGTGCGTAATAGCTCACTGGTCGAGTGACGCTGCGCCGAAAATGTATCGGGGCTAAACGATTCACCGAAGCTGTGGATTGACATCTACGATGTCAGTGGTAGGAGAGCGTTCTAAGTGCGTTGAAGTCAGATCGGAAGGACTGGTGGAGCGCTTAGAAGTGAGAATGCCGGTATGAGTAGCGAAAGACGGGTGAGAATCCCGTCCACCGTATGACTAAGGTTTCCTGAGGAAGGCTCGTCCGCTCAGGGTTAGTCGGGACCTAAGCCGAGGCCGATAGGCGTAGGCGATGGACAACAGGTTGATATTCCTGTACCACCTCCTCACCGTTTGAGAAATGGGGGGACGCAGTAGGATAGGGTAAGCGCGCCGTTGGTTGTGCGCGTCCAAGCAGTAAGGCGTGTGTGTAGGCAAATCCGCACACTGTAACGTTGAGCTGTGATGGCGAGTCCGTATGGACGAAGTTCCTGATTTCACACTGCCAAGAAAAGCCTCTATCGAGGTGAGAGGTGCCCGTACCGCAAACCGACACAGGTAGTCGAGGAGAGAATCCTAAGGTGTGCGAGAGAACTCTCGTTAAGGAACTCGGCAAAATGACCCCGTAACTTCGGGAGAAGGGGTGCTCTTGAGCGTGCAAGCGCATGAGAGCCGCAGTGAATAGGCCCAGGCGACTGTTTAGCAAAAACACAGGTCTCTGCAAAACCGTAAGGTGACGTATAGGGGCTGACGCCTGCCCGGTGCTGGAAGGTTAAGAGGAGTGGTTAGCGCAAGCGAAGCTGCGAATTGAAGCCCCAGTAAACGGCGGCCGTAACTATAACGGTCCTAAGGTAGCGAAATTCCTTGTCGGGTAAGTTCCGACCCGCACGAAAGGCGTAACGATCTGGGCACTGTCTCAACGAGAGACTCGGTGAAATTATAGTACCTGTGAAGATGCAGGTTACCCGCGACAGGACGGAAAGACCCCGTGGAGCTTTACTGTAGCCTGATATTGAATTTTGGTACAACTTGTACAGGATAGGTAGGAGCCAGAGATCTCGGAGCGCCAGCTTCGAAGGAGGCGTCGGTGGGATACTACCCTGGTTGTATTGAAATTCTAACCCATGCCCCTTAGCGGGGCAGGAGACAGTGTCAGGCGGACAGTTTGACTGGGGCGGTCGCCTCCTAAAAGGTAACGGAGGCGCCCAAAGGTTCCCTCAGAATGGTTGGAAATCATTCGTAGAGTGTAAAGGCACAAGGGAGCTTGACTGCGAGACCTACAAGTCGAGCAGGGTCGAAAGACGGGCTTAGTGATCCGGTGGTTCCGCATGGAAGGGCCATCGCTCAACGGATAAAAGCTACCCCGGGGATAACAGGCTTATCTCCCCCAAGAGTCCACATCGACGGGGAGGTTTGGCACCTCGATGTCGGCTCATCGCATCCTGGGGCTGTAGTCGGTCCCAAGGGTTGGGCTGTTCGCCCATTAAAGCGGTACGCGAGCTGGGTTCAGAACGTCGTGAGACAGTTCGGTCCCTATCCGTCGTGGGCGTAGGAAATTTGAGAGGAGCTGTCCTTAGTACGAGAGGACCGGGATGGACACACCGCTGGTGTACCAGTTGTCTTGCCAAAGGCATCGCTGGGTAGCTATGTGTGGACGGGATAAGTGCTGAAAGCATCTAAGCATGAAGCCCCCCTCAAGATGAGATTTCCCATTACGCAAGTAAGTAAGATCCCTCAAAGACGATGAGGTAGATAGGTTCGAGGTGGAAGTGTGGTGACACATGGAGCTGACGAATACTAATCGATCGAGGACTTAACCAAAAAAGTTTGAAACATTCAATGCACCGTTTATCCAGTTTTGAAAGAGCAAATCTTTCTAAAAAGAGAGCTTCTAGACACAGCAATACGCCGTGTATGGAAGGTCGACCATAGTCTAGTGATGATGGCAAAGATGTCACACCCGTTCCCATACCGAACACGGAAGTTAAGCTCTTTAGCGCCGATGGTAGTTGGGGGCTTCCCCCTGTGAGAGTAGGACGTCGCTAGGCAATTAAAAAGTCATGGATGTATTCCATGGCTTTTTTTTATTTTGTGAACTATTCATAAAATGCTATAATATATTTAATATTTACAAGTGGATTTAAAGGAAATTTCTTTCGCCTAGATACATTCTGGATTTAATAATGGAGGAATCAAAATGAGGCAGAACATTTTTTCTGCGATTTCGATCTCAAGTCTACTACTTATATTCTTTATGTTTGGCTATGATTCAACCAAATGGTATGGAAACTTTTTTACATTTCTCTATCGTGTAAATATGTTTATGCCGTTTATTTTAGGTGGTTTAGGCATCACCAGTGCCCTATTTGGTATCAAAGGATATCGTATGGTTCTTGTTGTCCTTCATTTGTTCCTACTGCTATTATTTTTTTGTATCTATTTAAAGGCATTTTTTGTTCCATGAGCATTCATCAAAACTGCGGAGAGGAATTCTGCAGTTTTTTCTATTTATTTAAGTTCTTACATACTTCTGTAAGCAACAAAAGGTATAATGAATTACAAATTGGTTGTGAATGAATATGTACAATGGAAAGGAAGAAAAAGTTGGGAAAAAAGCAAATTTGGTATGAGGTACAGGAAAACGAGTCAATCGAGGATTGCTTGGCAAGAATGCGGAAAGATGGCTTTATGGTCATAGGACGAAAAGAAGAGCCACTTTTTCATATCGTAGATGGTGAGCCAGCTTATTTGCGCCAAAAAATTCAGTTTAAAGGTATACTTGCTCAAGATATCGAATGATTTTGACTAAAAACCGAACGTTTTTTTTCACCTAATAAAAAATGTTCGCATTTTTGGATTGACGATAAGACAATCCCTTGTTAAAATGTGAGAAGGAAAAACAAATAGATCCCACATATATGCTAGAGGATTGGCTCTAGTGTCTCTACCCGGCACCGTAAATGCTGGACTATGCGGGAAAGCACTTTTGGCGTAAGGTGAGAAGGTCTTTGTACAGCTATGTACATGGAGACGATCTTGTCCGAATAATCCTCAAGTAAACTGCTTTCACGTGTACTGGTAGAGAGTAGTTTATTTGGGGATTTTCTTTGTAAATAAGAATTGCAGTAGCTATTCAAAATAGAGGCTAGCACAATAAATAATTGATCATTTTTCTATCGTTTAAAAGGAGCGACAATTTATGAATCCGAAAATCGGTGTCATTATGGGTAGTTCAAGTGACTGGGAAACAATGAAACATGCATGTGATATTTTAGATGAATTACAAGTACCGTACGAAAAGAAAGTTGTATCTGCACATCGTACACCTGATTTAATGTTTGAATATGCAGAGGCAGCTCGCGAGCGAGGAATACAAGTAATTATTGCTGGAGCAGGCGGTGCTGCACATTTACCAGGAATGGTGGCAGCTAAAACAACATTACCTGTCATCGGTGTACCAGTTCAATCACGTGCACTTAATGGACTTGACTCACTATTATCCATCGTTCAAATGCCTGGTGGTGTACCTGTAGCTACTGTTGCGATTGGCAAAGCAGGAGCGACTAATGCAGGGTTACTTGCAGCTCAAATTTTGTCAACAACAGATGCGGAGCTTGCTAATAAATTAGATGCTAGACGTGAAGCAACAAAGCAGCAAGTATTAGAAAGTACAGGTGACTTAGTGTGACGAAGATTATTTATCCTGGACAAACGATAGGCATTATAGGCGGAGGGCAACTTGGTCGAATGATGGCACTTGCTGCAAAGGAGTCAGGTTTTAAAGTGGCTGTTCTTGAACCAGCAATGGACTCACCTTGTGGGCAGGTAGCAGATATTCGCATTGTAGCTCCATATGATGATGAAGCTGCTTTAGAAGAACTTGCAGAAGTAAGTGATATTATCACATATGAATTTGAAAATATTGATTATGAAGGCTTAAAGCGTTTATCACAAATGGCTTATGTTCCTCAAGGAGCAGAGTTGGTACGTATTACACAAAACCGTATAACAGAGAAAGAAGCTATTGTGAAAGCTGGTTGCCCAGTAGCACCATATATTGTTGCAAAAACTTATGAAGAATTAGTAGCCAATATTGATTCGATTGGTTATCCTTGTATAGTCAAAACAGCAAGAGGTGGTTATGATGGCAAGGGACAGCAGCTTTTAAAATCAACTGAAGATTTGCCTTTAGCGAAAGAATTATTCACGCATTCGCAATGTATTGCAGAAGGATTTGTTCCTTTCGTAAAGGAAGTATCGGTCATTGTTCAAAGAAATGGTCATGGTGAATCGTATTGTCAGCCAGTTGGAGAGAACATTCATGTTCATCATATTCTTCACGAGACAATAGTACCTGCTCGCATAACTGAAAGCACAGCTCAAGCTGCAGAACGAGAAGCTTTGAAAATTGCAGATTATTTACATTTAGTAGGAACGCTAGCGGTAGAAATGTTTGTATTAGAAGATGGTAGTATTGTTATCAATGAATTAGCACCAAGACCTCATAATTCTGGTCATTATTCAATTGAAGCATGTAATGTTTCACAATTCCATCAGCATATTCGTGCTGTTTGTGGCTGGCCGTTACGTAAGCCACAACTATGGGCACCATCCATTATGGTCAATGTATTAGGGCAGCATGTCGTGCCACTCAGTAACTCAATTGCTAAATATCCTGAATGGTCCATACATCTTTATGGGAAAGCTGAAGCTAAGGTCAACCGTAAAATGGGCCATGTGACGATTATGACAAAAGACTTAGAAGCTACACTACAACAAATCGAGAGTTCTGGCATTTGGTCAGAATAGAAGGAGATACGCGATGATTGAACGTTACACAAGACCCGAAATGGGTGCAATTTGGACAGAACAAAATAAATACCAAGCTTGGCTAGAGGTTGAAATTTTAGCTTGTGAAGCATGGGCAGAGTTAGGAGATATCCCTAAAGAGGATGTTGCTAAAATTCGCGAAAATGCTTCATTTGATGTGAATCGTATATTAGAAATTGAACAAGAAACTCGTCATGACGTTGTAGCCTTTACTCGTGCTGTTTCTGAAACACTTGGAGAAGAGCGCAAATGGGTACATTATGGTTTAACTTCTACGGACGTAGTAGATACAGCACTTTCTTATTTAATCAAACAAGCAAATGATATTTTACGAAAAGATATAGTAAATTTCATTGATATTATTGCTACTAAGGCAAAAGAACATAAACATACAGTTATGATGGGACGCACACATGGTGTTCATGCTGAACCAACAACTTTCGGTTTGAAACTTGGTTTATGGTATGAGGAAATGAAGCGTAACCTTGAACGTTTTGAAGCAGCTGCCAAAGTAATTGAAACAGGAAAAATGTCTGGAGCTGTTGGAACATATGCCAATATCGATCCTCGTGTTGAGCAATATGTTTGCGATAAATTAGGACTTGCAGCATCACCGATCTCCACACAAACTTTACAGCGTGATCGCCATGCTCAGTATTTAGGTGCATTAGCTTTAATCGCTACTTCAATTGAAAAATTCGCAACAGAAATTCGTGGACTACAGAAATCTGAAACACGTGAAGTGGAGGAAGCTTTTGCAAAAGGACAAAAAGGATCATCTGCAATGCCACATAAGCGTAATCCAATCGGTTCTGAAAACATGGTTGGTATGTCTCGTTTAATGCGAGGTTATATGGTGACTGCTTATGAAAATGTAGCTTTATGGCATGAGCGTGATATTTCACATTCATCTGCAGAGCGTGTTATTTTACCGGATGCAACAATTACTCTTAACTATATGCTAAATCGCTTCGGTAATATTGTGAAAAACTTAACAGTATTCCCTGAGAACATGAAACGTAATATGGATCGTACATTTGGTCTTATTTATTCTCAACGCATCTTACTAGCATTGATTGATAAAGGACTAGTACGTGAAGAAGCTTATGATACAGTACAACCTTTAGCAATGCAGGCTTGGGACGAGCAAGTTCAGTTCCGTACATTAGTCGATGCAAGTGAAAAAATCACATCTTATTTAACAAAAGAAGAGTTGGATGATTGTTTTGATTACAACTACCACTTACAGCATGTTGATATGATTTTTGAACGACTAGGACTTAACTAATATTTATTTAGCCATCTAATAATAAATGTTAGAGCCACCAGTAAAAGTTTCAGAGTTGAATCGTAGAGATACGGTTCAATTCTGAACATTATTACAAGCGTATCTCATAATATCAGGGGGAAAACGAAATGACTAAAGGTCAACTTTTGTATGAAGGTAAAGCAAAAAAATTGTTCACAACAGAGGAGCCAAATGTGCTACTTGTTGAGTACAAGGATAGTGCAACAGCATTCAATGGTGAAAAGAAAGAGGAAATTGAAGGTAAGGGCATTTTAAATAATCGCATTACTTCATTAATTTTCGAAAAATTACAAGCTAACGGAATTGCGTCACATTTCGTAAAACGATTATCCGATACACAACAACTTGTAAAAAAAGTAGAAATTATTCCGATTGAGGTAGTTGTTCGTAATATTGCTGCTGGAAGTTTAGCAAAGCGTCTAGGTCTTGAAGAAGGGACACCTTTAAAACGACCAATCGTTGAATTTTATTATAAAGACGATGATTTAGGCGACCCACTTATTACGACAGAACATATTGATGTTCTTGAACTTGCCACACCAACTGAAGTAACAGCTATTTATGATGGTGCATTAGCCGTTAACAAAGTGCTACAGCCGATCTTTGCAGATGTCAATGTGACATTGATTGATTTTAAATTAGAGTTCGGCCGTGATATGGATGGTCATGTATTATTGGCAGATGAAATTTCACCAGATACATGCCGACTTTGGGATGCAACAACGAAGCAAAAGTTAGACAAAGATGTTTTTCGTCGTGACCTTGGTAATTTAACTGAAGTTTATACTATTATACTTTCTAGACTCGGAGGCAAATAACAATGAAAAAAGTAAAAATCTATGTAACATTACGTGAGAGTATTCTTGATCCTCAAGGCTCTGCAGTACAAGGTTCTTTAGCTAAGATGGGCTACGGTGAAGTAGAAGATTTACGTATCGGTAAATATCTTGAACTATCAATTAAAGATTCAGAACGTGACATTGATACTCTAGTAAAAGAAATGTGTGAAAAGGTTTTAACGAACGTTGTAATTGAAGACTACCGTTACGAAGTCGAGGAGGCTATTTAATCATGAAATTCGCAGTACTCGTATTCCCTGGGTCAAACTGTGACATCGATATGTATCATGCGATTAAAGACGAGCTAGGTGAAGAAGTAGAATATGTATGGCATACAGCAACAGATCTAAGTGGTTTTGATGGTGTATTAGTACCTGGAGGATTCTCCTATGGGGATTATCTTCGTTGTGGTGCAATGGCTAATCAATCTAACATTATGACAGAAGTTAAGAAGGCAGCAGATGCTGGTAAACCTGTATTAGGTGTATGTAATGGCTTCCAAATCCTAACGGAAGCAGGTTTATTGCCAGGAGCTTTATTGCGCAATAAAAACTTAAAATTTATGTGCCGTACAGTGCAGCTTAAAGTTGAAAACAACAATACATTATTCACAAATCAATATGAGCAAGGTCAAATCATCAATATTCCAATCGCACATGGTGAAGGTAACTACTACTGTGACGAGGAAACTTTACAATCACTAAAAGATAATAATCAAATCGTATTCACATACTCAGGTGACAATCCAAACGGTTCTTTAGAAGATATCGCAGGGATTATAAACGAGCGCGGCAATGTATTAGGGATGATGCCACACCCAGAGCGAGCTGTTGATGCACTGGTGGGCGGCGCAGACGGTCTAGCAGTATTTAAATCAATCGTGAAGCAGTGGAGGGAAAATCATGTCAACAACTAAGTTTGAGCCAACAGCACAGCAGATTAAAGATGAGAAGCTATACGCTGGAATGGGGATGTCAGACGAAGAATTTGCAATGGTAGAAGGTATTTTAGGACGTCTACCTAACTGGACAGAGACAGGTCTTTTCTCAGTAATGTGGTCTGAACACTGCTCGTACAAAAATTCAAAGCCAGTACTACGTAAATTCCCTACTAAAGGTCCACAGGTATTACAAGGACCAGGTGAAGGTGCAGGTATTGTTGATATTGGTGACGAACAAGCAGTAGTGTTTAAAATGGAATCGCATAACCATCCATCTGCAATTGAACCTTATCAAGGGGCTGCAACGGGTGTCGGTGGTATTATCCGTGACGTTTTCTCAATGGGTGCACGTCCAATCGCTATGTTAAACTCGTTACGCTTTGGTGAATTAAAGTCAGCACGTGGTAAATATCTATTTGAAGAAGTAGTAGCGGGAATCGCAGGATATGGTAACTGTATCGGAATCCCAACAGTAGGTGGCGAAATTCAATTTGATCCTTGCTATGAAGGTAATCCTCTAGTGAATGCTATGTGTGTCGGTTTAATTGATCATAAAGATATTCAACGAGGCATTGCTGCTGGTGTAGGTAATACAGTGATGTATGTTGGAGCGAAAACAGGCCGTGATGGTATTCATGGTGCAACATTCGCCTCTGAGGAATTAACTGAGGAATCAGAAAACCAACGTCCAGCGGTACAAGTTGGAGATCCATTTATGGAGAAGCTTTTACTTGAAGCTTGTTTAGAGGTTGTAAAATCGGATGCTCTAGTTGGTATTCAAGATATGGGTGCAGCTGGTCTTACTTCTTCTTCAGCAGAAATGGCTTCAAAGGCTGGTTCTGGTGTAGAAATGAACTTAGACTTAGTGCCTCAGCGTGAAACAGGAATGTCAGCGTATGAAATGATGTTGTCTGAGTCTCAAGAACGTATGCTTTTAGTTGTGAAAAAAGGTCGCGAAGATGAAATTAAAGCGATTTTCGATAAATACGATTTAGATGCAGTAGCGATTGGTCGCGTTACAGATGATAAAATGCTTCGTCTGCTACACAAAGGACAAGTAGTTGCAGAGGTACCTGCAGACGCATTAGCAGAAGATGCACCTGTTTATCATAAACCATCTGCAGAACCTGCATACTATGCTCAGTTCCAAGCAATCGAAAACACTGAACCTGCTGTGACTGATTACAAAGAAACACTCATTGCTTTATTAAAAGCACCGACAATTGCTTCTAAAGAATGGGTATACGATCAATATGATTATCAGGTACGTACATCAACAGTTGTTAAACCAGGCTCTGACGCTGCTGTTATTCGAGTACGTGGCACAAATAAAGGGTTGGCAATGACAACAGACTGTAACTCACGTTATATCTATTTAGATCCAGAAGTGGGTGGTGCTATCGCAGTAGCCGAAGCAGCTCGTAATATCGTGGCAACTGGTGGCACGCCACTTGCGATTACAGACTGCTTAAACTTCGGTAATCCAGAGAAACCAGAAATCTTCTGGCAAATTGAAAAATCTGCAGATGGTATTTCGGCAGCTTGTACGGCATTAAATGCTCCAGTAATCGGAGGTAACGTTTCTCTTTATAATGAGCGTTCAGGCGAAGCGGTGTATCCAACGCCAACAATTGGTATGGTTGGTCTTATTGAAGACTTAGCACATGTAACGACACAGGATGTAAAGGCAGCAGGAGATCTTGTCTTTGTTATTGGTGAGACAAAAACAGAATTTGGCGGTTCAGAGCTTCAAAAACTTTTAAATAATGGTGTTATTTCAGGGAAAGCGCCAGCTATTGATTTAGAGGTTGAAGCGACACGTCAGCAATCTTTATTAAAGGCGATTAAAGCAGGCCTTGTTCAATCTGCGCATGATGTAGCAGAGGGAGGTCTAGCTGTGGCGATTGCTGAAACAACATTTGGCGCTAAAGGTCTTGGTGTGGATGTAACATTAACAGGCTCTGCAACAACCGCGCTATTCAGTGAGAGTCAATCTCGTTTTGTTGTTACAGTTAAAGAAGAAAATGCTGCAGCATTTGTAGAAATCATGAAAGATGCTCAAAAAATTGGTGTCGTAACAAACGATGCACTTGTGAAAATCAACGGGGACAAAGGTGTGCTTGTAGAAGGTACAGTGGAGGAATTCCGTTCTAATTGGAAAGGAGCAATCCCATGCTTGCTGAACTCAGAGGCTTAAACGAAGAATGTGGGGTGTTTGGTATTTGGGGTAACCCAAGTCCAGCGCACCTTAGCTATTACGGGCTTCATGCTCTTCAACACCGTGGACAAGAAGGCGCTGGAATTGTCGTTTCAGACGGACAGCATCTTCGCGCGGTGAAAGGCGAAGGACTAGTTAATGATGTTTTCAACGAAGATAAATTAAAAGCAGTGAACGGCAAAGCAGCTATTGCGCATGTTCGTTATACGACTGCTGGTGGTGGCGGTATTGAAAATGTACAGCCATTATTATTCCACTCCTCAACTGGTAGCCTTTCAATTGCCCATAACGGTAACTTAGTCAATGCGACACATTTAAAGCAATATCTAGAGCGACAAGGTAGCATTTTCCACTCTAGCTCTGATACAGAAGTGTTGGCGCATCTTATTAAGAAAAGTTCGCATTCACCATTCCGTGCGAAGGTGAAAAATGCCCTATCTCTTTTAAAGGGTGCCTATTCTTTCTTAATTATGACAAAGGATGAAATGCTTGTTGCACGTGATCCACATGGTTTACGTCCATTATCTCTTGGAAAACTAGGAGATGGCTGGGTGGTAGCTTCTGAAACTTGTGCATTCGATTTAATTGGTGCAGAATTCGTTCGTTCGGTAGAACCAGGTGAATTAATCATTATTAATGATGAGGGCGTAAAATCAGATCGTTTTGCTGATATGGAGAAACGTTCGATGTGTGCGATGGAATATGTTTATTTAGCACGTCCTGATTCGGATATTGATGGTATTAACGTTCATATGGCACGAAAACGTATGGGTAAACAGCTTGCTCGTGAGTGTGCGCATATTGAAGCAGATGTTGTAACAGGTGTTCCTGATTCAAGTATTTCCGCAGCGATTGGTTTTGCAGAAGAAAGTGGAATCCCTTATGAATTAGGTCTTATTAAAAACCGTTATGTTGGTCGTACGTTTATTCAGCCGACACAGGAGCTACGTGAACGTGGTGTGAAAATGAAACTTTCACCTGTTGTTCAAGTCGTAAAAGGAAAAAAAGTAGTAATGGTTGATGATTCTATCGTTCGTGGTACAACATCTCGTCGCATTGTCAAAATGCTAAAAGATGCTGGCGCAGCGGAAGTTCATGTTGTGATTTCATCACCGCCGATGACAAACCCTTGTTATTATGGCATTGATACATCAACGCATGAAGAACTAATTGCTTCTAGTCATAATGTAGATGAAATTCGTGAAGCAATTGGTGCAGATTCTCTGACATTCCTTTCTGTTGAGGGGATGGTAGAAACAATTGCACGACCATACGAAGATGAAAACCGAGGACTTTGTCTTGCATGCTTTACAGGCAAATATCCAACAGAGATTTTCCCGGATACGATTTTGCCACATGAAAAAGAATTATTACGTTAAGAACAACATCGCAACAAATTAGTGTCTTACAGTCATTTCTATCTAGGAAACTTAGGCGACTTGGATGATAAGGAGGAACTCTGCGTGTCAAAGGCATATGAACAAGCAGGTGTAAATATTGAAGCGGGCTATGAAGCCGTAAAACGAATGAAGTCTCATGTTGAACGTACGAACCGTCTAGGTGTAATGGGGACATTTGGTGGTTTTGGTGGCATGTTTGACTTGTCAGAACTGAATCTTAAAGAACCTGTTCTTATTTCGGGGACAGATGGTGTTGGAACAAAGCTAAAGCTAGCCTTCATGGTAGACAAGCACGATACAATCGGTGTGGACTGTGTAGCAATGTGTGTAAATGATATTGTTGCTCAAGGAGCAGAACCGCTGTACTTTTTAGATTACGTAGCTCTTGGAAAAGCAGAGCCTGCAAAAATCGAACAAATTGTCAAAGGTGTTGCAGATGGCTGTGTGCAATCAGGTGCGGCTCTAATAGGTGGAGAAACTGCGGAAATGCCTGGTCTTTATGAAGAAGATGAATATGATCTAGCTGGCTTTGCAGTAGGCGCGTGTGAAAAGTCTGCTATCGTGACAGGTGAAGAAATCGTAGAAGGCGATGTACTTATTGGAATTGCATCAAGTGGTGTACATTCAAACGGTTATTCTTTAGTGCGTAAAATTGTCTTTGCAGATCATCAATATGCTGTGGATGCTATTGTAGAAGGCTATGAAGATCTAGGCCCAATCGGTGAGGCGCTTCTAGTGCCAACAAAGCTATATGCTAAACCTGTGCTAGCAGCTTTAAAGGCAGCAGATGTACATGGCTGTGCACATGTTACAGGTGGCGGTTTCTATGAAAATCTACCACGCATGATGCCAGAGGGACTAGCAACGGAAATCGACTTAGGTTCTTGGCCTGTATTACGTATCTTTGAATTCCTAAAAGAGAAAGGTCAGCTAGAAGATAAAGATTTATATAATGTGTTTAACATGGGTATTGGCTTTGTAATAGCTGTGCCAGAAACTGAAGCTGATAAAGTAATTGCTGCAGTTGAAGCAAATGGTGAAAAGGCTTATACAATCGGACGTGTTATTAAAGGTGACGGAGTAGTATTTAATGGCTCACATGATGGGAGTTTAGTGTAATGACTGCACCAACAAAAATAGCCGTGTTCGCGTCAGGTAGCGGTAGCAATTTTCAAGCCATTCAAGAGGCCATTGAACGTGGTGAACTCCATGCAAAGGTCGCACTAGTGGTCACAGATAAGCCTGGAGCATTTGTAGTAACACGTGCTGAAAACTTTGGGATTCCAGTGTTAGCATTGAATCCAAAAGAGTTTGTCTCGAAGTCAGCATATGAGACAGCTATTATCGAAGCTTTACATGAGTGCGATGTGAAATGGATTGTGCTTGCTGGGTATATGCGTTTAATCAGTGACGTATTATTAGCAGCCTTTCCACAGCGAATTGTTAATATTCACCCGTCCCTATTGCCTGCCTTTCCTGGAAAGGACGCTATTGGACAAGCCATTAATCATGGTGTGAAAATAACAGGTGTAACAGTGCATTTTGTTGATGAAGGAATGGATACTGGACCAATTATCGCTCAGGCAGCGGTACCTGTCATTGAAGGAAATCGCGAGGCAACAGAAGCTGAAATTCACAAACAAGAGCATTTATTATATACAAAGGCATTACAGCAATTATTACAGTAACTGAAGAGGGAGTTAGGTCGAGAATCCTACTCAACAAGTAAGACCTAACTCTATTAATCTATTGAAGCAAGTCAGTCGTGGACAGCACGATAAAAATTAGGAGGATATTGTTGTGACAAAACGTGCATTAATCAGTGTTTCCAATAAAGATGGTATTTTAGAATTTGCAAAGGAATTAGTAGCATTAGGTTATGAAATTTTATCAACTGGCGGTACAAAAAAAATGTTACAGGATAATGCGGTAGCTGTAACAGCAGTAGATGAAGTAACGAAGTTTCCTGAAATTTTAGATGGTCGTGTGAAAACTTTAAACCCAATGATTCACGGTGGTCTATTAGGAAAGTTTGATGATGTCTCTCATCAAGCACAGATGAATGAGCATGGAATTGAACCAATTGAAATTGTTTGTGTGAATCTCTATCCGTTTGTTGAAACAATTTCAAAGCCTAATGTAACTTGGGATGATGCAATTGAAAACATTGATATCGGTGGTCCAACAATGTTACGTTCTGCTGCAAAAAACCATCAATATGTAACAGTAATCGTGGACAGCAATGACTATGCAACAGTATTAGAGGAACTTAAAGCAGACGGTGCCACAACAATTGAAACACGTCGTAAACTAGCTGCGAAAGTTTTCCGTCACACAGCCGCTTATGATTCTTATATTTCGAACTACCTGACTGAAGAAGAGTTCCCAGAGAGCTTAACGATGACATATGAATTAAAGCAAAATTTACGCTATGGCGAAAACCCTCACCAAAAAGCGGCCTTCTACCAAAAGCGTCTTGGCTCTGACTTTTCATTAGCTTATGCTACACAATTACATGGTAAAGAGTTATCCTACAATAATATTCAAGATGGTAATGCAGCATTGCAAATTGTAAAAGAATTTGAAATGCCAGCTGCTGTAGCGGTGAAACATATGAATCCATGTGGTGTTGGCACTGGTGTCACGTTAGAGGCAGCATTCGATAAAGCATATGAAGCAGATCCAACATCTATTTTTGGCGGTATTATCGCATTAAATATGGAAGTGGATGCAGCAACTGCTGAGAAGCTAAGTCATATTTTCCTAGAGATTATTATTGCACCTGCTTTCTCACAAGAAGCATTAGATATTTTAACGAAAAAGAAAAATATCCGCTTACTAACAATTCCTTTCGAGCAAGCGAAACAAGATTCATTCAATGTAGTATCAGTTGAGGGTGGCCTTCTTGTACAGGAGCCAGATCGTTATGGCTTTGGCAATGCGGATATTAAAGTGGTGACAGATCGTGAACCAACAGAGCAAGAATGGGAAGCATTGCAACTTGGTTGGTCTGTTGTCAAACATGTGAAATCCAATGCGATTGTTGTAACAGATTCTCAAATGACACTTGGGGTTGGTGCAGGGCAAATGAATCGTGTAGGTGCAGCTAAAATTGCCTTTGAACAAGCTGGAGAAAAAGCGAAAGGTGCTGCATTAGCATCGGATGCATTTTTCCCAATGAGCGATACTGTGGAGGCGGCAGCAGCTGCAGGAATTACAGCAATTATTCAACCAGGTGGTTCCATTAAAGATCAAGATTCCATTGATAAAGCAAATGAATACGGCATTGCGATGGTATTCACAGGCGTACGTCATTTTAAACATTAATTGTAGAATTATATAGAAATCTAAACAGACCGAGATGTTGGTTCATCTCGGTTTTACTTACAAAGAGGAGGATTCTCTAAAATGAATGTATTAGTAATCGGAAGCGGTGGCCGTGAGCATGCAATCGCTAAACAATTTAGCATCTCTCCATCAGTGAACAACGTATTCGTAGCGCCAGGAAATGATGGGATGCGAGGCGAAGTAGAAGTTGTTGCTATTGATACAATGGATTTCGCAGGTCTCGCTCAATTTGCCAAGGAAAATGATATTGCATTAACATTTGTTGGCCCAGAACAGCCGCTTGCTGAAGGCATTGTCGATTTCTTTACAGCTAGAGGTTTACGTATTTTTGGTCCTACAAAAGTTGCTGCTCAAATAGAAAGCAGTAAATCCTATGCGAAAGAAATTATGAATAAATACAATATTCCTACAGCAGCACATGAAACATTTACTGAAGCAGAAAAAGCAATAGCGTATATTAAAGAACAAGGGGCGCCTATTGTCATTAAGGCTGATGGTTTAGCGGCTGGTAAGGGCGTCGTTGTGGCAATGACAGAGGAAGAAGCGATTGAAGCTGTAGAGGATATGATTGGAAACCAACGTTTTGGTGAATCCTCTTCACGTGTTGTCGTTGAGGAATTTTTAGACGGTGAAGAATTCTCCTTTATGTCTTTTGTGCACAAAGGACAAATTTATCCAATGGTTATTGCACAAGATCATAAACGAGCTTATGACGGTGATAAAGGACCAAACACAGGAGGTATGGGTGCTTATTCACCAGTACCACAAATCCCACAAGAGGTAGTAGATATTGCATTTCAAACTATTGTAGAACCAACTGTTAAAGGGATGGAGGCAGATGGTGCTTCCTTTACAGGTATTTTATACGCAGGGTTAATTTTAACGAATAAAGGTCCTCAGGTCATAGAGTTTAATGCTCGTTTTGGTGATCCTGAAACGCAAGTTGTATTGCCACGTATGGTTTCAGATTTTGGTGCATTTATGATGGCGTTAATGGATGAACAGCCTTTTGATTTACAATGGTCAGAAGAAGCAATGCTTGGTGTAGTCATTGCAGCAGAGGGTTACCCAGGAGACGTTGAAAAAGGTAAGGTATTACCGAATTTAGAGGCACTTTCGACATCACATGCAGTTTTCCATGCAGGTACAAAATTAGTAGACGGTCAATTCGTTGGTAATGGAGGACGTGTACTGTTAGTTGGTGCAAAAGCAGCTACTTTACAAGAAGCACAGGAAAAGGTTTATGAAGGTATTGCAACGGAAACATGGGATCACTTTTTCTTCCGTAAAGATATTGGCTGGCGTACGTTTAAGTAATTATTATTTTCACTAAATATTTTTTATCGTCTTTTGAAACCTCTTGTTGTTTCAAAACGTAAGAGGTAAGAGCCGTCTCAATAATAGATTGGGACGGCTCCTTTGACTAAGAAGGATTCTGAGCTTTATTCGTTGAAGAATCGCTACTATTTGAGGAATTTTGAGTTGAAGTGCTGGTGTTAGATTGTTTTGAAGCAGTAGCTTGTGAACCTGAAGAATTACCAGCTATAGCAGAGGAAAAATCCTTCATGAGCTTATCGATTTGTTCAGTAGACATAGAATTTTGCCCGCTGAACATACTTTGCATAGAGGTGTTCATGGCATTCTGCATATTGGAGCTTAAAACTGCTTTCGTTGGACAATATTTAAAAAGTCCCTCAGCCATTTTCATGGCACCTAATGCAATCATTAATCGACCTTTTGTACAATTAGGATTTCTAGAAACTTTAGCGATACCAAATGCGGTTAAACTTGTCCCCATGGCAAAACGACAAAATGCGTTCTTTTCGCTTAAATTTGCTTGCTGCATCATCATTACTTCCTCCTTTAGTCATTGTGGAAAAAATAAGCGAGGTGCACTTTGCTTTATGAAAGTGCTGTGTTACGATTGAAACAAGATGATTGCATAAAGCATAATTTTTATGAAAATATGCGATTATGCAGTAGTAGTATGTGATTTCAAGTTGGATTTACACAATGAAAAATTACGTAATTTAGGAAGGAGCGAATAGCATGGATCCAGTATGGAAAATAACAAAAATACGTCAACAATTAGCAGTAATCGATGGGAAAAAGGCACCAGATATCGTGCTGAAGAATGCACGTTATTTGCATAGTATGTTAAAGCAATTCATAGTAGGGAACATTTGGATTTTGGGAGATCGCATTGTCTATGCTGGTGACAGAATGCCTCCTTTATTAGAAGGAACAGAAGTGGTGGATTGTACAGGAAAAACAATCGTACCTGGCTATATTGAGCCACATGTACACCCATTCCAGCTTTATCATCCACAGTCATTTGCAGATTTTTGTGGTCAGCTTGGGACAACAACTTTTATTTCGGATAATTTAAGCTTTGTTTTAAATTTAGAAAATAAGAAAGCGTTTTCAATTTTAGAGAGTTTGAAAAAGCTACCTTTTTCTTTTTATTGGTGGACTCGCTTTGACTCACAAACTGAATTGGAGCAAGAAGAAGAGGTTTTCTCTAATACTTCTATATTAGAGTGGTTAGAGCGAAGTGATGTCTTACTTGGTGGAGAGTTGACAGGCTGGCCTAAGCTGTTGCATGGCGACGATCAAATGCTTTATCGTATGCAAATGGCTAAGGGACTGGGAAAAAAAATTGAAGGTCATTTCCCTGGAGCTTCAGAAAGAACATTGGCACGAATGAAACTGCTTGGTGCTGATGGTGATCATGAGGCAATGACAGTAGAAGAGGTAGAGCGTCGTATTATGCAGGGCTATGCTGTAACTTTACGTCATTCTTCCATACGACCAGATTTACCACATCTACTAAAAGGAATAGTAGAAAAAGAGCTTCCAATCTTTGATCATTTAATGATGACAACAGACGGTTCAACTCCTTCATTCCATGAGGATGGTGTGATGGATAAATGCATTCAAGTAGCTTTAGATGCAGGGGTATCTCCTATTGATGCTTATCAAATGGCTTCCTATAATGTAGCACGTTATTACAACATGTCTAATTTACATGGTTTTATCGCAACAGGGCGTTTTGCTTCACTCAATATTTTACAAGATGAATATCATCCTGTTCCAGAAAGTGTTTTATCAAAGGGTGTCTGGTTGAAGCGTAATGGGGATCGTGTGCATAGAATGGCGACAATTGATTATTCTGCCATCCCAGCTTTAGATTTAGATTTCTCATTAGATTCACAGGATTTCCAGTTTTCTATGCCGTTTGGGATTCAATTAGTTAATGATGTGATTACAAAGCCTTATAATTCTTTAATTACGAAAGAAGGGCCATTGGCAAATCATGATGAGTGCTATTTAATGCTCATTAACCGAAAAGGCAACTGGCATGTAAATACAATGATTAAAGGATTTGCAACGGATGTCCAAGGCTTTGCATCCTCTTATTCCAACACTGGTGACATATTGTTAATTGGAAAAAATAAAGACGATATGATTAAAGCCTTCGAAGAAATGAAGGCAATGAATGGTGGTATTGTTCTCGTCGAAAAAGGAGAAGTTATAGCGGACATACCATTAACAATTGGTGGACTTTTATATGATGGAGATGTATTCACTTTAACAGAGAAAGAAAAGGCTTTAAAACAAGCTTTAGCAGATAGAGGCTATCAATTAGGAGATGCCATTTATACATTATTATTTTTACAATCTACTCATTTACCATATATTCGTATAACACCACAAGGAATTTTCGATGTGATGAAGAATAAGTTATTATTACCTGCTGTTATGCGCTAATTCATGAAAGTGTTTCAGTTGTTTAAACAATTACAAATATTGTAATTGTTCAAAGGAGAGATATGCTTGTGTTCAAATCGAAAAAATTATGGATTGCTTTTGCATTTAGTGCTTTGGTAATCGGGGGATGTTCAAAGGATACACCAAAAGTCAAAGAGGATGATGAACCAATTGTAGAGGAAGAAGCAGTAGTGGAGGAGCCTGTGCAACAACCAGCATTTGTTGCACCACTTACTGGGGAGGCTGTACAAGAAGAAATTACACAGCGACCAATTATCGTAACCATTAATAATCATCCAGCGGCACGTCCACAATCAGGCTTAGCTGCGGCGGATATCACTTATGAAATGCTTGCAGAAGGTAATGTGACACGCTTTTTAGCAGTATACCAAAGTGAACTGCCTGAAAATATTGGGCCAGTTCGTAGTGCACGCTCTTATTTTATCGATATGGCCAAGGGATTTGATGCCTTTTATGTAGCACATGGCTATAGTCCTGAGGCGAAAACAATGCTTGATCATCGTATCGTCGACAATATCAACGGTATGGCTTATGATGGTATTCTGTTTAAACGTTCTAACGACCGCGTTGCGCCACACAATTCCTATATTACATCAGAAAACATTCTAAAAGGTGCTGAAATGGTAGGCGCTTCAATGAATTACAGTGAAAAAGTACTTCAGGCTTTTTATGAACCAGATGAACGTGGTAAAATAGGTATTGAAACAAGTCAAGTTGACATTTATTACGGAAATAATGAAGATTTCCATAACGCGTATGTGTATAATCATCAAACGAATCACTATGAACGACAATCGGCTAGCGTGGACACAAAAGATATGTTAACAGGCGAAACAGTGTCATTAGCAAATGTTCTATTTTTCGAAATGGATCACCAAACAATTGATGATATTGGTCGCCAAGCAATTGATTTAACGTCTGGTGGAAATGCGTATGTATTTCAAAATGGCTATTTGAGGGAAGTCAAATGGGCTAATGTTAATGGAATACCAATGGCTGTAGAGCAAACAGGGGATCCTGTAAAGCTTGTACCAGGAAAGTCGTGGGTTCATTTCGTACCATCTTCGCCAGGGTTACAAGCAATGGTGAAAACGCAGCCTTAAAGGGAGGAAAATTGTATGCAAATCGAAAAAATTCGGGGGCATCAAACAGATCAATTATTTAAAGCAGTGTTAGAGTTGAAGGACATCGAGGAATGCTATAAGTTTTTTGATGATTTATGTACGATTAGTGAAATTCAATCGTTGGCACAACGCTTTGAGGTTGCACATTTATTACGATTAAAGAAAACCTACGAATCCATTAAAAAGGAAACAGGGGCAAGTACTGCAACTATTTCGCGCGTGCGTCGCTGCTTCGATTATGGGAATGATACATATGATGAAATGTTAGGTCGTTTGTATCCAGATGAAAAACCATTCCAAGCACCAAAAGAATAGTCAGAAAAAAGGCTGAGTAGAAGTTCTACTCGGTCTTTTTCATTTTTTTGTCGTGTATCATAAGCTATACTTGTAAACGAATAGATAGAAAATGATAGGTGGTAAACATAGATGGATTATTTAGAATGGAGACATGTGTTCAAGCTAGATCCAGCGAAGGACATTTCCGATGAAGCATTAGAAAAAATTTGCGAGTCTGGGACAGATGTTATTTTGGTCGGGGGAACAGATAATGTAACGTTGGATGGGGTATTAGATTTACTTGTTCGAGTGCGTCGTTTTGAGGTGCCGATAGCACTTGAAATTTCTACGATCGATGCGGTAACACCAGGTTACGACTATTATTTCATCCCAACGGTATTAAATAGTGATGATCCAAAATGGATTAAAAATTTACATCATGAGGCTATTAAAGAATACGGCGATATTATGGTATGGGATGAATTAGTAGCGGAAGGATATTGTATTTTAAATCCTGATTGTAAAGTAGCCCATGTAACGGGTGCGAAAACAGATTTAACGATTGATGACGTGGTAGCTTATGCACGCATGGCAGAGAATTTCTTTAAACTGCCTGTTTTTTATTTAGAGTACAGTGGAATGTATGGCAATCTAGAGGTAGTTAGTGCTGTGAAAAACGAACTGAAGCATACCAAACTCTTTTACGGTGGTGGCATAACATCTGTAAAGCAAGCAGAGGAAATGGCACGCGTTGCAGATACGGTAGTAGTTGGAAATATTATTTACGAAGATTTAAAAGCTGCACTTGCGACTGTTAAGGCTGTTAAAAATACGTTATAATTTTAGAACAAATGTTTGTAAGGCGGTGCGAAATGGAACAGTTAACAAAAAATTTACTAGCAGGCATGAATCCTGAACAAGAAAGAGCAGTTAAAACAACTGAAGGACCATTACTCATTATGGCAGGCGCTGGGTCAGGAAAAACACGAGTTTTAACACATCGTATTGCTTACCTAGTTATCGAAAAGGAAGTATATCCTTCTAAAATTTTAGCGATTACATTTACAAATAAAGCAGCACGAGAAATGCGTGAACGTATTGATGGCATTCTTGGTAATGGTACGGGCGATAGTATGTGGGTTTCTACTTTCCACTCTATGTGTGTAAGAATTTTACGTCGTAATATCGATCAACTAGGCATTTCTCGTAATTTCTCTATTTTAGATTCTACGGATCAGCTTTCAGTCATCAAAAATGTGATGAAGGAAGAAAATATTGATCCAAAACGTTTTGAGCCACGAGCAATTTTAAATGCTATTAGTGCAGCAAAAAACGAGTGTATAGCAGCGGATGATTACGCAGGCCAAATGAATGATAAGAATCCTTATGAACAAACAGTTGCACGTGTCTATAAAGGCTATGAGAAAAGATTACGCCGCAACCAATCCCTTGATTTTGATGATTTGATTATGACGACGATTACGTTGTTTAAACGTGTACCTGAAGTGCTTGAATATTATCAAAATAAATTTCAATATATTCATGTCGATGAATATCAAGATACCAATAAATCTCAGTATTTACTTGTACAATTACTAGCAAAGAAATTTAAAAATATTTGTGTTGTAGGTGATTCCGATCAGTCTATCTATCGTTGGCGTGGTGCAGATATTGGGAATATCCTATCCTTCGAAAAGGATTATCCAACTGCAAAGGTGATTATGCTAGAGCAAAATTATCGTTCAACTAAACGCATCCTACAGGCAGCCAATGACGTCATTCAAAATAATACAACACGTTACCCAAAAGAATTACGCACAGAAAATTCAGAAGGTGAAAAGATTGCACTATATAAAGCTTATAACGAGCAGGAGGAAGCGCAATTTGTTGTACAAACGATTCAACAGTTAATTGAAAAAGAAAATCGTTCATTTGATGACTTTGCTATTTTATATCGTACAAACGCTCAATCTCGTGTAATGGAGGAAGTACTTGTTAAGTCCAATATGGCCTATCAAATAGTAGGCGGAACAAAGTTCTATGATCGAAAAGAGATAAAGGACTTACTAGCATATTTACGACTTATTGCTAATAATGATGATGATTTATCACTAGCACGTATTATTAATGAGCCAAAGCGCAGTATTGGTGCAACTTCCTTTGAAAAAATGGCACGTTATGCGATAGATCAGGATCGTTCGATTTTTGACGCGATGAATGATCTTGTTTTCATGGGATTATCAGGGAAAGCAGCAAATTCGGCTGAGCAATTTTATGCCATGATTAAAGGCTTTACACAAATGCAGGAATATCTATCTGTCACTGAAATTGTGGAGCAAGTTATTGATAAATCGGGTTATCGAGCAATGTTACAAAACGAAAAAACAATTGAAGCAGAAAGCCGTTTAGAAAATATTGAAGAGTTTTTATCTGTCACAAAGGCTTTTGAAGAGCGCAGTGATGATAAAAGCTTAATTGCCTTTTTAACAGATTTAGCCCTTATAGCTGATATTGATGCACTTGACAAAGAGGATGCATCTAAAGGCAATATTATTTTAATGACGATGCATGCAGCTAAAGGCTTAGAGTTCCCAGTTGTCTTTATTATCGGTATGGAGGAAAACATCTTCCCACATTCACGCTCACTAGACGATCAAGAAGAAATGGAAGAGGAACGCCGCCTTATGTACGTAGGTGTGACCCGTGCTGAGGAACGTCTATATTTAACATGTGCCCAAAGCCGAACGATTTTTGGTCGTTCAAGCTTTAATAATGCATCCCGATTTTTAGGTGAAATTTCTCAAGATATTACAGAGTCAATTTCTAAGGCAGGGACAACATCAACAGTACCATTTGCTACTAACAATCGTTCAATCGGTGGCCATCAAAAGCGTACGCTGGGTGCTATTCAGCAAACACAACCTGCCACAGCACGTTTACAAGCAACGGGGGGAGATCAATTTGGATGGAAAGCTGGAGATAAGGCGATTCATAAAAAATGGGGAACAGGTATGGTTGTTAGTGTAAAAGGTGAAGGTGATAGTACAGAGCTTGATATCGCATTCCCACAACCAATTGGTATAAAGCGATTACTTGCTCAATTTGCACCGATTGAAAAAGCGTAAGCGGAGGAACGTAAATGAACGAAATAGAACAGCGTATAGCGGAGTTAAATAAATTACTGCATGAATATGGTTATGCCTATTATGTGTTAGATAAACCTGTCGTAGCAGATAGTGTCTATGACCAGCTATTACAGGAACTGATTGCATTAGAAGAAGCGAACCCATCCCTTACTTACCCCGATTCTCCTACGCAGCGTGTTGGTGGAGCAGTGGTAGAGGGTTTTAAAAAAGTGACGCATGATTACCCAATGCTTAGTCTTTCAAATGCTTTTCATGAAGCGGATTTACGAGAATTCGATCGTAAAGTGCGTCAGGCTATCGGAGATCAATTTTCATATGTATGTGAGCTGAAAATAGATGGTTTAGCTATTTCATTAAAATATGAAAATGGCATGTTTGTACAAGGGGCTACAAGAGGAGATGGTGTGGTAGGAGAAGATATTACCGCCAATTTAAAGACAATCCGTGCGATTCCCCTTCGTTTAAAGGAACCTATTACGATTGAAGTACGTGGTGAGGCGTATATGCCAAAAAAATCCTTTGAAAACTTAAATGCCCAACGTGCAGACAATGGTGAGGAGTTGTTTGCTAATCCACGGAATGCTGCTGCTGGCTCATTACGTCAGTTAGACCCTAAAATTGCGGCCAGTCGCCAATTATCAACGTTTATCTATGCCATTGGCGGAGACGGTGAAGTATATGGTATCGACGGTCATGCAGAAATGCTTGATTATTTAGAAGGCTTAGGCTTCCCTTCCAATAAAGAACGCCAACGATGCTCTACTATTGAAGAGGTAATGGCCTTTATAGAACATTGGACAGAAAATCGTCCAAAATTAGCTTACGAGATTGACGGAATTGTTATTAAAGTTGACCGTTATGCTCAGCAAGATGAACTAGGTTATACAGCAAAGAGTCCACGCTGGGCGATTGCCTATAAATTTCCCGCAGAGGAAGTTGTTACAACGTTACTTGATATTGATTTAACAGTAGGTCGTACAGGTGTTGTTACTCCTACAGCGATTTTAACCCCCGTACAAGTAGCGGGAACGACGGTTCAACGTGCTTCTTTACACAATGAAGATTTAATTCGAGATAAGGATATTCGTCTTGGTGATACAGTTATTATTCGAAAAGCTGGTGACATTATTCCTCAAGTTGTGGGTGTGCTAATAGAACAACGTCCTGAGGATTCAGTCCCTTTTGTCATGCCAAAAAATTGCCCTGTTTGTGATAGTGAATTGATTCGGATTGAAGGCGAAGTTGCCCTGCGCTGTGTAAATCCTGCCTGCTTTGCGCAAATTGCAGAAAGCATAAAATATTTTGTTTCTCGAAACGCGATGAATATTGACGGTCTTGGGGATAAAGTAGTGGAGCAATTATTACGTGCAGATTTAATACATGATGTTTCTGACCTGTATCATTTAACGGTAGAGCAGCTTGTGGAATTGGAGCGTATGGGCGAAAAATCAGCAACTAATTTAGTAAATGCCATTCAAGCATCGAAGGAAAATTCGATGGAGCGTTTATTAATTGGACTAGGAATTCGTCATGTTGGTGAAAAAGCAGCCAAAATCGTATCAGAGGAATTTGGTTCAATGGAAGCAGTGATGGCTGCAACAGAGGAGCAGCTTGTGGCAATTTATGAAATTGGAGATAAAATGGCTTCATCGTTAGTGGAGTATTTCTCAAATGAAGATGCACGAGCAGTCATTAAGCGTCTTGCTGAAGCAGGCGTGAATATGACATACAAAGGTAAAAAAGTAGAAGTAGCGATAGGTGATAGTCCTTTTGCAGGTAAAACAATTGTCTTAACTGGTAAACTTGAGCAATTGACACGCAACGAAGCAAAAGCGAAAATAGAAGAGTTAGGTGGTACAGTCACGGGTAGTGTCAGCAAAAAAACAGATCTAGTGATCGCAGGTGCGGATGCAGGCTCTAAACTAACAAAGGCTGAGCAATTGGGTATCGAAGTTTGGACTGAAGATAACTTAATTGAACAACTTAACCTCATTTAATAAGTGCATGATATCCTGCCTTTTATGAATAAAAGGCAATGTTGAGTGCACAACCGTTACAACAAGGCGTCGAGTAGATTCGTCGACCTAAAATTGACTATTAGTAAAGGAGCACTAAATAATGAAGTCTTTTCGACTCATTCCAGCAATCGTAGCTGCTGCAATGCTAGTCGGCTGTGTGCCTTCTGACAAGAAGGAGACAGAGCTTACACAGGAAACGCAACAGAAAGAAAAAGCTGAAACAACAATTATCCCAAGCATACAAATTGATGAATCTTATTATAAGACGCTTATCCCTTATAAAGAGAGTGCAAGTAGAGGTCTAGTGGTATCTAACATTTATACGAAATATGATATGAAGGAAGTTGAATCAGGTTTAATGCGTTTATCTCAAAACGAGTTCGACACAGAAAACTACTACTTCCAAGAAGGTCAATATTTAGCTGAAAGTACAGTAAGCTCTTGGCTTGCTCGTAGTTCACAAACAGAGGATGGATTAAATCCACCGACAACAGACACAATGACACCTGAGGAGCGAGCAACAAAGGCTCCAGTTTATTTATCCCATATTGTAGAGCAAAACTACTTAACAAAAACGAAGGATAATAAAGTGAAACTAGGCGGGATTTCAATCGGTCTTGCTTTAAATTCTATCTATTACTATCAAAAAGAACAGTATGGCGAATATTACGAGGAACCAATTTCAGAGTCTACTCTTATTGAGCAGGGCAAAAAAATGGCTACTGAAATCGTTTCTCGTTTACGTTCACGTGAAGAGTTAAAGGATGTACCGATTGTAGTCGGTCTGTTTAAGCAGCAAGCCCGTAATCAAATTATTCCAGGGACATACTTTAGCTATGGTGTAGCAAAAGCTGGGCAGAACAGCATCGCTGATTGGGAAGGTATAGATGAAAATTACGTCTTGTTCCCAACAGATGATTCACAAGATGTATACCGAGATGTCAACAATAACTTCAAGAACTTCAAGCAAGATGTTGATAAATATTTTTCTAACTATACAAGTGTGATCGGAACTGGTTTCTATCGTAATAAACAAATACAAAACCTTTCGATTGAAATCCCAATCCAATTTTTCGGCAAAGCAGAGATAATAGGATTTACGCAATATTTAACAGGGATTTTAATCAATCAATTTGATAATATTCATGTGGAAGTGAGTGTTACTTCAGTGAATGGTCCTGAGGCATTAATCATCAAAAAGGCCAATGACAAGGACCCTTACGTGCATGTCTATGATTAATATAGTCAGCCTTTGTGCTGACTATATTTTTTATGGTAATGGATTGAAATAGAGGAACACAACAGGATGATAGAGACAACACTTTGTTATAGTAGTGAAAGTTTCTATATTTTTAGTGAAAGTTGTGATTTTTAAAATGAAAAATGTTATGATTATTGGCATGGTTAACTTTATTCAACCCTATTGTTATCAATAAAAACAATGAATTGAACAAGTATTCGGAGGTGTGAAAAATGGCTAAATTAACAAAAGAAGAAGTAAAGCACGTGGCAAATTTAGCACGTCTTGCAATTACAGAAGAAGAAGCAGAGAAATTTGCTGAACAGCTTGGTAAAATTACAGACTTTGCGGAGCAGTTAAATGAACTGGATACAACAAATGTTGAACCAACAACGCACGTTTTACCATTAGTGAATGTAATGCGTGAAGACGTAGCAGTAAAAGGTTTAGACCGCGAAGTAATGATGTTAAACGTAAAAGAACAAGAAGATGGTCAAGTAAAAGTACCAGCTATCATGTAATACTAAAACATAGGAGGATTCCTCATGACGCTATTTGAACGTTCAGCTAAGGAGTTACAAGCAGAAATTAAAGCGGGTAACTTATCAATCGCTGACTTAACGAAAGAAGCATACGAGCGTATTGCAAAGCTTGATGGCGATGTACAAGCATTCCTTGCTTCAAACGAAGAAAAAGCAACTGCTCAAGCTGCTGAAATGGATAAAGTACCATTTGAAAAGCGTGGACCATTATTCGGTCTACCGATCGGTGTGAAAGACAACATCGTAACAGAAGGCTTAGAAACAACATGTGCCTCTAAAATTCTAGAAGGCTTTATGCCGATCTATGATGCAACTGTTGTCAACAAGCTACGTGAAGCTGGCATGATTACAGTTGGTAAATTAAACATGGATGAATTTGCAATGGGTTCTTCAAACGAAAACTCATACTATAAAACAACAAAAAATCCATGGAACTTAAACCACGTACCAGGAGGTTCTTCAGGTGCATCTGCAGCAGCTGTAGCAGCTGGTGAAGTACCCTTCTCTCTTGGATCAGATACAGGTGGTTCAATCCGTCAACCTGCAGCTTACTGTGGTGTTGTAGGGATGAAACCTACATATGGTCGTGTATCTCGTTTTGGTCTCGTTGCATTCGCATCTTCTCTAGATCAAATTGGACCAATTACACGCAATGTTGAAGATAATGCGCTATTACTAGAAGCTATCGCTGGATTAGATCCAAATGATTCGACTTCTGCGAATGTTGAGGTGCCAAATTACGCTGCAGCTCTTACTGGTGATGTTAAGGGCTTACGTATCGCTGTGCCAAAAGAATTCCTTGGTGAAGGAGTTGGTGAAGCAGCTCGTCAATCAGTGCTTGCGGCATTAGAGGTATTAAAAGGCTTAGGTGCTACTGTAGAAGAGGTATCACTTCCTCACTCGAAATATGCACTAGCTGCGTACTATATCCTTTCTTCATCTGAAGCGTCTTCTAACTTATCTCGTTTCGATGGTATCCGCTATGGTTTCCGTGCAGAAAACGTTACAAATTTAATGGACCTTTATAAAGAAACACGTGCACAAGGCTTTGGTGATGAAGTAAAACGACGTATCATGCTAGGTACTTATTCACTAAGTGCAGGTACGTATGATGCGTACTACAAAAAAGCACAACAAGCACGTACATTGATCAAAGCAGACTACGATAAAGTATTTGAAGACTTTGATGTTATCATTGGACCAACAGCTCCAACACCAGCATTCAAGATTGGTGAAAATGTTGATGATCCAATGACAATGTATGCAAACGATATTTTAACAATCCCGATGAACTTAGCAGGTGTACCAGCGATTTCAATTCCTTGTGGCTTTGAAAACGGCCTACCATTAGGTTTACAAATAATTGGTAAATATTTCGATGAAGCAACTATTTACCGTGTGGCTCATGCTTTTGAACAAGCAACTGAGTTCCATAAAGAAGTTCCTCAAATGTGGGAGGGAAAATAACATGAACTTTGAAACAGTCATTGGTTTAGAAGTACACGTTGAGTTGAAGACTAACTCAAAAATCTTCTCACCAGCACCAGCTCACTTTGGTGCTGAACCAAATACAAATACAACAGTAATCGATTTAGGCTATCCTGGGGTCCTACCAGTCCTGAACAAAAATGTAGTAGATTTCGCTATGCGTGCAGCACTTGCACTCAATATGGAAATCGAACAAGAAACAAAGTTTGACCGTAAAAACTACTTCTATCCAGATAATCCGAAAGCTTATCAAATTTCACAATTCGATAAACCAATCGGTAAAAATGGTTGGATTGATATTGAAGTAGACGGCTATACAAAACGTATCGGTATCACACGTCTTCATATGGAAGAAGATGCTGGTAAACTTTCACATGCTGGTGACCATTCACTAGTTGACTTTAACCGTCAAGGAACACCGCTTGTTGAAATCGTTTCTGAGCCAGATATTCGTACACCAAACGAAGCATATGCATATCTCGAAAAATTAAAATCGATTATTCAATATACTGACGTATCTGATTGTAAGATGGAAGAAGGCTCATTACGTTGTGATGCCAATATTTCTATTCGCCCTTATGGTCAAGAAGAATTTGGTACAAAAACAGAGCTTAAAAACCTGAACTCCTTCAACTATGTTCGTCGTGGTTTAGAGCATGAAGAATTACGTCAAGCAGATGTATTATTATCTGGTGGCGTGATTGAGCAAGAAACACGTCGTTTTGATGAAAAAACAGGTAAAACAATTTTAATGCGTGTTAAAGAGGGAACAGACGATTACCGTTACTTCCCAGAGCCAGACTTAGTTCGTCTTTCAATTGATGATGCATGGTTAGAGCGTGTGAAATCTGAAATTCCTGAGCTTCCAGATGCTCGTAAAAAACGCTATGTTGAAGAACTAGGCTTAACACCTTATGATGCTGGAGTTCTTGTTATCTCTAAAGAGATCTCAGACTTCTTTGAGGCAATGGTAGCAAATGGGGCAGATGCTAAGCTTTCTGCTAACTGGTTAATGGGAGATGTTTCTGCTTATTTAAACGCAGAGCAAAAAGATCTAAAAGATACTGCATTAACACCAGAAAACCTTGCTGAAATGGTGAAATTAATCACAGACGGTACAATTTCTTCTAAGATCGGTAAAAAAGTATTTGCTGAATTGGTAGAAAATGGCGGTTCTGCACAGGATATTGTGAAAGCAAAAGGCTTAGTGCAAATTTCTGATGAAGGTGCATTACTAGCAATCGTAACAGAAGTTTTAGATAACAATGCTCAATCTATCGAGGACTTCAAAAATGGTAAAGACCGTGCGATTGGCTTCTTAGTTGGTCAAATTATGAAGGCAACAAAAGGTCAAGCTAACCCTCCAATGGTTAATAAATTATTACAACAAGAAATTGCCAAACGATAATACTCGTTGTAACATAATAGCCGAGAGAGCTTCATTGCTCCCTCGGCTATTAATTTTCAAAAATGTAACAAATTTGCATTTTGCGAAACTTAATAGTTGTTTAAAAAGAGTATTCATAGCAAAATATAGAATAGACAGTAATAAGGGGGACGAGCCGATGAAAACAGAACAACAGTATTTTAATGAAGCTATATCAATACAGCAATATATGGAGAACATGACGACGTTAAAAGAAGAAAGCTTTCGTATTTATGATGGCTTTGAAGTACCAACAAACGATGATTTTATTGAGTTATTAAAAGAAAAACAACCTAAAATTTTAACGATTACAGAGGATTGGTGCGGAGACGCAATGTTAAATAATCCAATTATTCGCCGTATTGCTGAAGCGGCAGGATTAGATATGCGTACCGTTTTCCGTGATGCTGATACAGAACTAATTGATCGTTATTTAACAAACGGTGGTCGTGCAATTCCAGTTTATCTATTATTAGATGATGCTGGAGAAGTGATTGGAAAATGGGGACCACGCGCACCAGAATTACAAGAGTTCGTCGTAACGAAACGAGCAAGCTTACCAGATAAAGAAGATCCAACATTTGAAGAGGCACAAAAGGCTCTTTATGCAGAAATTCGTGAAGAAAATATCTCCAATCAAACATATTGGACATTTGTTTATGAGGACTTTAAGAAGCAAGTAACAGAAGCATTACAAAAATAACAAGAGTGTTGCAACATTTCAACGTACAAATCGTTGAATGAAGTAGAATCTTATGAAGCAGGAAGGTATGTTATGAAACGAGCAAGAATCATTTATAATCCTACATCTGGACGCGAAGTGTTTAAGAAACATCTACCAGAGGTGTTGGAAAAACTAGAGGTAGCAGGCTATGAGACATCCTGTCACGCAACAACATGTGAAGGCGATGCAACCCTTGCAGCAAAAAATGCGGTAGAACGCGGTTTTGATATCATCATCGCTGTTGGTGGAGATGGCACATTAAATGAAGTTGTTTCAGGTGTAAGTCCATTTGAAAACCGTCCGAAAGTTGGTCTAATTCCAATGGGCACTACAAATGATTTTGCCCGTGCCGTGCATATCCCTCGAAATATTGAAGAGGCAGTAGACATTATTATTCAAGGCGACACATTGCCAGTGGATGTTGGTCTCTTAAATGGCGAACGCTATTTCATCAATATTGCTGCTGGCGGACGTATTACAGAGCTAACATACGAAGTACCAAGCAAAATGAAAACAATGCTTGGTCAGTTAGCCTATTATGTAAAGGCAGTTGAGATGATTCCATCCATCAAAGCCTCACATATGCGCATTGAATATGATGGCGAAGTATTTGATGGCGACGCTATGATGTTCCTATGTGGGTTAACGAATTCAGTAGGCGGCTTTGAAAAACTAGCTCCTGATGCAAGCATTAATGATGGTTACTTTACTTTAATAGTGCTAAAGAAGGTAAGTCTTCCTGAATTTATTCAACTAGCAGCCATGGCACTAAGAGGCGAACATTTAAATGATGATCGTGTCATCTACAAAAAAGCTAGCGTTGTCAAAGTTACTACAGAAAATGAGGTCCACCTTAACCTCGATGGCGAATATGGCGGAGACGCTCCTGCTACATTTGAAAACCTAAAGCGTCACATCGAAATCTTTGTTCCACTCGCAGATATTCGAGAGGAAGACCGTATTTAATGAACCCGAAAAGCTCATCCGATTTTATTGTGGATGAGCTTTATTTTGTATTTTTTTGATTGCTTGAAGTGCTCTCAAAGAAGGAGAGGCCGCTCCAAATTAAAATTCCATCATTAGAATAAAACTGGCTAAATCCCATAAACTAAGCTTTAGAAGTAAGAATGTGAATGAAATTAGAAAAATGTTTGGCAAATGTGCGTATATTACTTGAACAAAATTTGAAACCTTAATAATAGACTGAAGTTTCGGTCCGTTATTAAGGTTTTTTTCGTTGGAATAGTGGAAAATGGGGGTATGGATAAGGGAAAGGAAGTGTTGCCTTTGTATAAGTCACAAGAAAAGAAGCTTATATGGCTAAGCTTTGGTGTTGCAATCATTATGCTACTTTCTATTCTTGGAAGAATATTTGGAAGTTAAGGGGGCAATGAGATGATTAATGAATCAGCGGTCTATTGGAGCCGAGCATTAACGGAGTTAACATTATCGTTCCATATTATTTATGCAACAATTGGTGTGGGTGTCCCGTTAATGATTATGATTGCTCAATGGACTGGGTATAAAAAGAATGATGAACATTATATCTTAATGGCAAGACGTTGGGCCCGTGGTTTTGTCATTACTGTAGCAGTCGGTGTGGTAACTGGAACCGCAATCGGCTTACAACTATCATTATTATGGCCTAATTTTATGCAACTCGCTGGTCAAACAATTGCGTTACCACTTTTTATGGAAACGTTTGCATTTTTCTTTGAGGCGATTTTCTTGGGCATCTATTTATATACTTGGGATCGCTTTGATAGTCAGAAAAAGCATATGCTTCTGTTAATCCCTGTTGCTGTCGGAGCATCGATGTCGGCAGTCTTTATCACAATCGTTAATGCTTTTATGAACGCACCAAGAGGATTTGATATCGTAGACGGAGAACTTGTTAATATTCAACCTTTTCTTGCAATGTTTAACCCCGCCATGCCAACGAAGGTTGCACATGTACTTGTGACAGCGTACATGACATCGGCATTTGTGCTAGCAGCTATTGCAGGATTTAGAATGTTAAAAGGCTCGAAGCATGTATACCATAAAAAATCACTACTTTTACTAATGAAAATTGGCTTGATTTTCTCCATAGCAGCCGCTGTGATTGGAGATTTTTCAGGAAAATACTTAGCCGAATATCAACCCGAAAAACTAGCAGCAGCAGAATGGCATTTTGAAACAGAAGGTAAGGCGTCTCTTGTATTATTTGGTGTCTTAGATGGAGAAGAAGTTAAATATGCTATCAAAATTCCGTATGCTTTAAGCATTCTTGCACATTTTAATCCTAATGCAGAGGTAATCGGCTTAGATCAATTTGAGGAAGAGGATCTACCACCACTCTATATTCACTATCTCTTTGATATCATGGTTTCCATTGGTATGTTTATGATGCTAGTTTCATTACTTTATGTTGTAGGGAAAGCACGGTGCTGGCAGTTTATTCATTCACGATGGTATAGATGGATTATCGTAGCGGGAGGACCACTATCAATTATCGCTATTGAAGCAGGTTGGTGGCTTGCCGAAGTTGGACGTCAACCATGGATACTTTATGGACTAATGCGTACACCTGAGGGAGCTACGACGAGCGACCATGTGGATTTAATGCTGCTTTTATTCGCAGGAGTCTATGCAGTATTAGCAGTGGGAAGTATTGTCGTATTGGTAAGAATGTTTAAAAAGAACCCAATCGAACGCGAGATTGAAGATCGCCACTCTGAAAAAGGCGGTGACATCCTATGACGTTAGAGATTTTAGGTATTTCAGTATTATGGATATTCCTATTTGGCTATGTCATAGTCGCATCAATCGATTTTGGTGCTGGCTTCTTTAATGCATACAGCCTACTTATTGGAAAAAATCATATTTTAACAAATATTATTAAACGTTATTTATCGCCTGTTTGGGAAGTTACCAATGTCTTTTTAGTATTCTTCTTTGTAGGAATCGTAGGTTTTTTCCCGCAAACCGCTTTTTATTACGGAACGATTTTACTTGTGCCCGTTAGTATTTCGCTTGTACTATTGGCAATTCGAGGCTCCTACTATGCCTTTGAATCGTATGGTACACGAGGCCATATCGGATATACACTGACATATGGTGTAGCAGGTTTATTAATTCCCGCTTCTTTATCCGTTGTCTTTGCCATTGCTGGTGGAGGCTATGTTGATGTAATTGATGGGCAGCCTGTGCTGAACTACTGGACTTTATATACAAGTCCATTTGCTTGGAGCATTGTGGTACTAAGTATCGCTGCGGTATTGTATATTTCAGCCGTATTTTTAACATGGTACGCGCATAAAGCAAATGATAGCGAAGCAACGAAACTAATGAGAAAATATGCTCTTGTGTGGGCAGCACCGCTAATGATTAGTGCGCTTGGCATTATGTATGAAATGAAATCCATCAACCCAGAGAGCTACAGTCATATGGTAAATTTATGGTGGATGTTTGCGATTTCAGCTGTCTTATTTATTGTCACAGTCGTACTCATTGCCATGCGTAAAAAGTACGGACTTGCAGTTGGGCTCCTGATTGCTCAATTTGCCGTAGCCTTCTTTGCTTATGGAATTGCTCAATATCCATATCTACTGTATCCGTATTTAACCATTTACGATAGCTTTACAAGCACACAAATGGCGATCGCTTTAGTTATCGCATTTATTTTAGGACTGTGTCTTCTTCTTCCTTCACTTTATTTATTGATGAAACTATTCTTATTCAATAAAAAATATGTGACAGGAAAAGAAGACAATCACGCATAGGAGGAAAGCACATATGCAAAGTTTTTTAATTTTTTATGCACCTTTTATTGTCGTCATTCTTGGGATCTTGTGTGCATTTTGGTGGGCACCAAGGGATTATCATATTACAAAAGAGCAGGAAAAGAGTCGCGAATAGCGACTCTTTTTTCAAGTTAATTAGCAGAGACGCGCAACAGCCAAGTCTTGTTCTTTTTTCATTCGCCAACACATGCTACAATAAGGAGATTGAAATGGAGGATGTACGAATGTCAGCACCCGTGAAAAAAAATGAACGACTTTCAGTTTATATAGAAGATCTAACGCATGATGGCAATGGTGTCGCAAAGGTTGAAGGTTATCCACTATTCATACAAGGCGCACTGCCAAACGAAACGGCCGAAATCCATGTGTTAAAAACATTAAAAAACTATGGCTTTGCAAAGGTAATAGATATTATCAAGCCATCTCCAGACCGTGTTGAAGCTCCATGTGATTACTTCAAGCAGTGTGGCGGCTGTCAATTACAGCATTTATCCTATGAGGGGCAGCTAAAATGGAAAGAAAATATGGTGCGCAATGTGATGCAGCGGATTGGTAAAATTCATGCACCTGTTCACCCAGTAAAAGGTATGAAAGAACCTTGGCACTACCGTAATAAAGCACAAATTCCTTTCTCTGAAAATGAAGCAGGACAAGCGATTGCCGGCTTTTATAAAACAAAAACGCATAGCATTGTGGATATGGATCGCTGTTTAATTCAAACAGGAGAAGCAGATGCTATTCTTGCAGGCTTGAAAAAGGAATTAGCAACGTTAGGTGTTCGCTCTTACAATGAGCATACACATGAAGGCATGTTGCGTCATGTCGTTATCCGTAAAGCACGAGCAACAGGAGAAGTCATGGTTGTCCTTGTAACGAAAAAGAAAAAGTTACCACAAAAAGAGGCAGCTATTGCAGTAATCCAAAAGCTAGTGCCAAACGTTACATCAATTATGCAAAATGTGAATAGTGAGAAAACCAATGTTATTTTTGGTGATGACACAATCAACCTTTGGGGTAAAGACGTTATTATTGATACTATCGGTAATGTACGTTTTGAAATCTCTGCTCGTTCTTTCTATCAAGTCAACCCAGAGCAAACAGAGGTCCTCTACAAGCAAGCACTAGATTATGCTGACTTACAGGGAGATGAACGTGTCATTGATGCGTATTGTGGAATTGGTACGATTTCTTTATTCCTTGCTCAAAAAGCAAAGACTGTCATGGGCGTGGAAATTGTCCCACAAGCGATTGAAGATGCCAAACGCAACGCAGTGCTTAATGGTTTTACAAATACTTATTTTGAGGCAGGCCCAGCAGAGGAAGTTATCCCAAGATGGTATAAAGAAGGCAAGGAAGCAGACGTACTAGTAGTTGATCCACCGCGCAAAGGCTGCGATGAAGCACTGCTAACTACTATTCTAGAGCAACGACCAAAACGAGTGGTCTACGTATCCTGTAACCCAGCCACACTAGCACGCGATCTTCGCATTTTAGAGGATGGCGGCTATCAAACGCAGGAAATCCAGCCAGTGGATATGTTCCCGCACTCCACACATTGTGAAGCCGTGGCATGGCTTAAGTTAAATGTGTAACACATTACTAAACTCATCTATACAATATAAAAATTACCGTTTTAGGACGGAATTTAGTTAAAATCAATAAAAACTCGGATTCGATCAAATACGAATCCGAGTTTTTTTCGATGTAATTTCTTCCATCTGTAACATTCACTAATTGAGCCAATTCCCACTGACAAAAACCATTCAGAACATCCCATCACTTATAAACTATATATAATTGTGTATCTCTAGTTTTAATTGTTTTTTTCTCCAATATGACTTAAAAGAGACTCTGTTAATTCTCGTCTTATTTGCGTGATATGGTTTTCCATGAGTTGCTTAGCTTGGTTCGCATCTCCAGAGGCGATGGCTAAGTAAATTTTTTTATGTTCATCGATAGTCTCTTGCGTTCGTTCTGGATCTTCCAAGCGTTGTCTGCGGGTAGCTCGGATTGTGTCTTGCATATGCTCACTAAGGGTTTGGAACAGTTGTAAAAATATAGAGTTATGTGAAGCGAGTACAATATTATGATGGAAACTTAGGTCTGCTTGAATTCCTAATTCTACATCATTTTTACCTTGATCCATCATGTCTAATGCTTGGCTAATTCGCTCTAAGTCTACAGAAGTAGCTCGTCGTGAAGCTAAAAAGGCACACTCTACTTCAAGTGCTTGGCGAAGCTCCAACATTTCATAAATTAATTTTTTTTCAGTATTAATAATTGTAGAGGAGAGTTCTTCACCTAAAGTATGGGACTCTGCTGTTTTAATAAAGCTACCACTGCCTTGTTTAATTTCAATAAATCCCTTTATTTCAAGCTTTCGAAGTGCCTCTCTTACCGATGTTCGACTGACATTAAAACGACTCGCTAATTCTCTTTCTGTCGGGAGTTTATCCCCAGGCTGTAATTCACCATTTAAAAAATATTCCTTTATTTGATCAACAATTACTTGATACGCTTTTTTCTTTGGTTGAGGCATTACCTATCTCACCACCTTAAATACATAGTACTATAAACGCTTTAATCATACAGAAATACAGCATGTTTATCAATTTACGAAAAAAAATAATAGTTGATATTTTCTGAATATTTAGTACAATGTAAAAAGGTTGGACCAATTTTAAGAATATAGAAAATTGGTATGACATATAAAATTAATAATTAAACCATCCAAATACTATGAGAGCAAAAGGGGAAGGAAAAAATGATTACTACAAATGAAGAATTAGTGATGGCCCTACGAAGTGTTCTTCCAGAAATTGAAGTGACAATCAATCAAACGATTTTAGAACAGCATAGCAGTGATGAATCCTATCATAGTGCCTGTCTACCCGATATTGTGGTATTTCCGACAAAGACAGAAGAAGTGAGTAAGATAATGAACATAGCAAATCAATACAAAGTACCAATAGTGCCATTTGGAAGAGGAACAAGCTTAGAAGGACATGTGATTCCTTATAATCATGGGATAACAATTGATTTTTCACTCATGAACAGAATAGTAGAAGTTAGAGAGAAGGACTTTCTTGTGAAAGTTCAACCAGGGGTGACACGTTCTCAATTGAATAAAGAGTTGAAGAAATATGGATTATTTTTCTCCGTAGACCCAGGAGCAGATGCGACAATTGGAGGAATGGCCGCAACAAATGCTAGTGGGACAACATCTGTTAAATATGGTACTATGCGCGATCAAGTTCGAGATTTAGAGGTTGTTCTGTCAGATGGAACAGTGATTCATACAGGGAATTTAGCAGAGAAATCTTCATCGGGCTATCATTTAAACGGTCTATTTGTTGGGTCAGAGGGAACACTTGGTTGTTTTACTGAGTTGACGTTAAGAGTTTATGGTATTCCTGAATGTGTCATGGCTGCTAGAGCGTCCTTCGAAACAGTGAATGATGCTGTGGAAGGAGTTGTGAGTATTCTACAAGCGGCAATTCCCATTGCAAGAGTTGAACTTGTAGATGAACCTTCAATGAAACAAGTGAACTTGTATAGTCAAACAGCTTATGAAGAACAACCAACCTTATTTTTGGAATTTGAGGGAAATGAGGCTGGCTTAAGGCAGGATGTAGAATTTATGAAAGAGATTGTAGCGGCTCATAATTGCAAAAATATTGAATTTGAGATGGATAATGCAGCCCGAAATCAACTATGGGAAGCTCGCCATAATTTAGCTTACGCCTATGTCCATGGACATCCAGGAAAAAAACTAATGGTAACCGATGTTTGCTTACCGATATCCGAGTTAGCAGGTGCTATTGAACATGCAAGAGAAGCACTTGATATGTTAGCGCTTACAGGTGGGGTTGTTGGACATGTTGGTGATGGAAATTTCCATGTACTATTAATGATTGATATGAATGATCCAAAGGAAATAAAGAAAGCTGATGAATTAAATGAGTTGATTGTGATGTATGCACTGGAACGAGGAGGAACTTGCACAGGAGAACATGGTGTGGGCATTGGTAAGCAGAAATATCAAGAGAAAGAACACGGTAAAGCACTTCTAGTGATGGAAAAGATTAAACAAGCACTTGACCCTGACACACTTTTCAATCCGAATAAAATATTGAAAATAAAAATATAGGGAGTGGAAATATGAAAATTTTAGAAGCGATTAGTACGATTGCTGGAAAATACTTTGCTATATGGGTTATTTGTATTGCTGTTATTGCCTTTATAGCTCCAGAACCCTTTTTAATATTTGGCGGGTATATCACGATTTTGCTAGGCATTGTTATGTTTGGCATGGGTCTGACGTTAAAAGCAGTTGATTTTAAATTGGTTATCACGAATCCAGTACCAGTCATTATTGGTGTATGTGCTCAATATGTTATCATGCCACTTTCCGCTTTTTTAATTGCTTATATAATGAACTTGCCAGCAGAATTAGCTGCAGGGCTAGTCCTTCTTGGATCTGTACCTGGTGGAACTGCTTCAAACGTCATGGTGTATTTAGCTAAAGGAAATGTACCTTTGTCCATCACAATGACATCCTTTTCGACATTATTAGCTCCAATTGCCACACCAATCATCCTATTATTACTTGCAGGTAAATGGATGCCAGTTGATCCAATAGCAATGTTTACTTCAATTATTCAAGTAATTATTATCCCTATTATCCTAGGGATTATTATCAGAAGAGTTGTTCCTCAAATCGTAGAAAAAAGTATTAATGTGATTCCTCTTATTTCAGTAGTTGCTATTATGATTATTGTATCTGCTGTTGTTGCTGGTAATGTCGATACCATCGCTTCGGCAGGCTCCATTATTTTTGCAGCTGTAGTGCTTCATAACGCATTCGGATTGTTATTTGGTTATATAACAGCCCGTGTATTAGGCCTTGATGAAAGCAATCGAAGAGCTATTTCAATTGAAGTTGGAATGCAGAACTCTGGTCTGGGTGTAGCGTTAGCCACTGCCCACTTCGGTCCCTTAGCGGCCCTACCTAGTGTACTTGGGGCTGTTTGGCATAATATTTCTGGTCCGATTCTCGCTACCTATTGGTCGAAAAAACCAGAGAAACCAGAGGTACAGTATAATAAACAGATGCAAGAAGATAACGGCAGAACTCAAATATAGAAAGTAAATATTTGAGTTCCACCCGATAGTATTGCAGTCATATTATCTATTTTGTTTAAATCCACCTCACAAATGGATCCATTCGAAAAAATATAGAAATGAAAATTAGGTATAATAAAAGTAGATGAGGTAGAAATAATCTATACCATCTACTTTTTTGTTTGTTAAAATACCATTTAGGACTGATTTTCGTTAAAATAAACATTGTTGATTTTTACATTAGCTCTTGATAAATAATGCTTCTACCTCTATTAGGTAATGAGGTAAATATATCAATATGTCCATAGTGAGAGGATTTGGAATTAACATGATAGATAATTTTTGGCGCGATTTACCACGGCCTTTTTTCGTGCTTGCACCGATGGAAGATGTAACGGATGTTGTTTTTCGTCACGTTGTAAGTGAAGCAGGTCGACCAGATGTGTTTTTTACTGAGTTTACAAATTCGGATAGCTACTGTCATCCAGAGGGAAAGAAAAGTGTGCACGGTCGTTTGCTCTTTACAGAAGATGAGCAGCCAATGGTGGCACATATTTGGGGAGATAATCCCGAATATTTCCGTGAAATGAGTATTGGGATGGCAGAGCTAGGTTTTAAAGGCATTGATATTAACATGGGCTGCCCTGTACCGAATGTAGCATCAAGAGGGAAGGGGAGTGGCCTTATTCTCCGACCAGATGTGGCCGCAGAATTAATTCAAGCAGCAAAAGCGGGCGGACTGCCTGTTAGCGTGAAAACACGGCTTGGCTACAAGGATGTAAATGAGTGGGAGGATTGGCTAACGCATATATTAAAGCAGGATATTGCGAACCTTTCGATTCATCTACGAACAAGAAAGGAAATGAGCCTAGTAGATGCGCATTGGGAGCTTATTCCGGAAATCAAAAAACTTCGTGACCGTATTGCACCTAATACGCTACTGACGATCAATGGAGATATTCCTGACCGTCAAACGGGACTCCAACTAGCTGAACAATACGGGATTGATGGCGTGATGATTGGACGAGGTATTTTTAAAAATCCTTTTGCTTTTGAAAAAGAGCCAAAAGAGCATAGCAGTAAAGAGTATCTTAATCTTTTAAGACTGCAGCTCGATCTTCAAGATCAATACGCGGAAGAACTACCACGTTCCATCACAGGACTTCATCGCTTCTTCAAAATTTATGTCAAAGGATTCAGAGGAGCTGGTGAATTAAGAAGTCAATTGATGAACACAAAATCAACGGATGAAGTGCGTGTATTGCTAGACAACTTTGAATCAAACAATATTGAATGACAATGAAATGATGGAACTACCAATAAAGTCAAGTAAATAACAGTAGAAGTAGGAGCAAAGATTTGAGGATGAGATTTCCCTTTCTTTGCTCCTTTCAATTTATCGCTATTGAGGTTTTGTCAGATGCTAGGGGGCTCTTGTTTTTATGTTTGTGAAAATAACAATATCGCCCCTGAATCATTTGTAGATTGGTAATCGAAAATAACATATTTTTGTAACGTAATTAAATTCTAAGAGTTATATAAGTGAAAGGGGTGAAAATAGGTGGACTTTGAGGAAATCTATCAGGAATACTTTAAAGAAGTTTATTTATATATCCTATCATTAAGTCACGATGAGCGCATAGCCGAGGAAATAACACAAGAAGCATTTTTTAAGGCATTAAAAGCAATAAAAAAATTTGATGATTCTAAGGATATTCGAGCATGGCTTTTTACAATTGCGAAAAATACATATTTCTCACACTACAAAAGAAAGAAACGACAAGTAGATTCAGGTGCAGTAGAAGAATCAAGTATGGAAGTGCAAATTGTAAAGCATTTGATGAATGAAGAAGATGCCTTCATGGTTCATCAGTTTCTTCACTCGATGAATGAGCCATATAAGGAGGTCTTTTCATTACGTACTTTTGGAGAATTACCTTTTGAAAAGATAGGACGTCTTTTTGGAAAAAGTGCAGGGTGGGCAAGGGTTACCTTTTACAGGGCGAGAAAACAAATTATCGAGTATATGGAGGCGATGAATTATGAAAGAGATTAAATGCACAATTATTCAAGATGTTTTACCTCTGTATGTTGATGAGGTAGTTAGTGAAGATACAAAAGAAATGGTAGACGAACATTTACAGCATTGTGAAAAATGTCAAAAAGAATATGAAACCATGAAACAGGAACTTTATATCCCGGCAGAAAATAAGGCTTTTCAATTTAAAGAGATCAGTAAAAAATGGCGTAAGAAAAAAGTGATCATTTCCATTACTTCGGTTTTCATAACGGCACTTATTTTATTGGGGACCTATTTGTCTGTTTTCTATTTTGAAACGGTTATTCCTTATTCGGAAGATTTGATCAAAATCGAAAGACAAAATGATCATCAGTTGGTTTCCCGATATTATGGCAAAAGCCGTGCAGGTGTTCACGGAACGTTTCCTATGGGAATTGAAATTGATGGAGAGAAAAAGATTGTGAGTTTTATTTATTATACAAAAACAGTGGCTGATTCGCCTTCGAGAAACCTGATTGATGATGAAAAGAGACTTGGACAAGAAGATACCTTTGTTCTACCTGAAAGTGGAAATAACGATGCGGTATATTATGTGGAATTTGATTCAGAAGAGATGGTTCCTGGAGGAAAGGATTCTTGGGATTCCGTTTTAGAACGTGCAGTATTAATTTGGGAGAAATAATCTGATGGAAATCATATTTAGTTATTCTATTATCGGGTGCTTTTCCGTAATAAGGAAAATTATCATTCTTTATGAATAGGACCATATTGTTAAAGAAGACTCTTTAATGAAGAAGAAGAAAATTTCCTCGAGCAGATCATTGACAATAGTTGAAAGGCTATCTTGAATACAGAGACGAAGGTTAAAATGAAACAAACCCAGGATTGGATTCCCGGGTTTGTTTTTACTTATTGGCAACTATGACCAATTTACCTGTATCCAGTTCCTTCTCGAATTGAGCAGCTTCCGATTCACTTAATCCGACAGAAGCTAACTCGTTGCGGAGTTCATCTCCACGGGAATTCACCAGGTTCTTCATAGAAGTCAGGAACCCTTGCTCGCTAATACCAGCTTCTTCAGTCCCGAGTGCTTCGTTAATATCATCTTCACGTTCTTCATAGTGCGCAAAGATGTAAATGTTATCTCGAAGATATCCTTGTGCTTCTAATTTCTCCACTTCTTGTTTCGCCTGTACTACGTTTTCTACTGTCAATTTGACTGTCATTATTGATCCCTCCTATATATGTTCACATTCAATCTATTCCACTATATTGAATGGATAAAACATCTTTTTAGTTTTTAATTATGTTAGAGTGGCATTAACAAATAATGGAATACTAATGAACAACTCAAAAACATTGGAAGTGGTTATTCTAAATCTTTATTCCAAAGCTACGTCCAATTCTTTATAGAGTTGGGCTTTTTTGTTTGCATCAATAGAGGATTTAGAGCAACATCAGAGAATTGTATATAAGTACCATTATATGTAATGAAGAGCTTATAGGAGTTGTATGAAGATGATTGTGACAACTAGACCGTTAAAAATTAAATACAATAAATCAGCAAATACTTTTCAGGAGTTTATGCAAATTAATCACAACAAACATTCTCTTACGAAGGAAGTTGTTTTTCTACGATATATCGGTATACCTGATTCTGTAGATTTTTATAAAGATGAGATTCTAAAAATGGAGGACTATTTCTCCAAGCAAAGCATTTTTTATTTACGACTGCATAAGCTTGAGGTCATTCGTAATAAGGAAGATGTAGATAGATTGTCGGAAGCTGGAGAATGTGGCAGACTGCTGCTGAAAACCCGCAATTACTGTATAAGCTATCTTTGTGCAGTAAATTAGTGAGTGATCAACTTGAATGGACAAAAAAGCTAAGCTTTAAACAGATGATTCAACTATTTAAAGAAAATCAGCCTTATCCTAATGAAACGTTGTTAAAAAATTTTGCAGTTAAATTTTTGTATTGGATGGATTATTATTTACCACAAATTTTTTCGGGGGAAAATTCAACGTCCCCCAAAATTGTTTTTATAGGTGACATTACGCAGCATGAATTACTATTTTTATATTTTTTATCGTCACTGGGGTGCGATATTTGTTACATGAATCCCAAAGGAGATATTGCCAATTTGTACCCTATAATAGAAGCGTCATCTACCTTACATATGTGTCGACATTTCTATGAAAAAGAAATAACATTGCCTATTAAAAGTACTTCAAGACAATTGAACATTCCTGCTCAAAAAACGAATGCGACGGAGGAGTTGAGCTATGAGCAATTAGCCTCCTTAGCCACATCTGTTGTGATGATTAAGACCTTCGGGGAGGATGATAAGGTTTTATGCTATGGCTCTGGTGTCGTTCTCCACCAAGATGGATATATTTTAACAAACCTGCATGTTGAGGGTGGTGGAAAATATTATTCTGTGCTCTATGAAAATGATACCAACGAGTATATTACCCATCAATTTGTGAAATATCATGATATGCATGATTTGGCTATTTTGAAGGTAGACAGAATAAGCCATCCTTTACCTGTAAAAATGGATGGACAATTAGTTCGAGGGCAAAAAATTGTGGCGATTGGCAGTCCGTTAGGATTGTTTAACTCAGTTTCTGATGGGATTGTTTCGGGTTTTCGTGATATTCGGCAAATGTCTATGATTCAATTTACAGCCGCTATATCAAATGGCAGTTCAGGTGGTGCTTTATTGGATATGCATGGGCGATTGGTTGGTCTGATTACAGCAGGCTTCGATGATGGTCAAAACCTTAATTTGGCTGTACCTGCCAATCTAATTTATCAGTTTGCTCAAAACTTTATAGAAATACCGTGTTGAATTTCCACTATTCGACCATTGCTTTTTCTTCAGTAATCTTATAGAATGTAGAACGGTATAAATGAACGATATATAAATCCTTTAATACGGTCCAGAGAGGCTGAAAAGGGCTATGTGATATTTTTAAGCTAATATCTTTGCTTTGTCATGCCCTTTTGTCCTCTGTGACGGAAGGGCTTTTATTATTGTTCCGTACTCCTCTTTTAAAGGAAGTCCCGTGAGGCTTCAAAAGAGAATGGACAAGACAGCTATAATCCATTCACTAAAAGAGATCGACAACTAGAAAATGGAGGCTAAAAAGAATGGATTATCGTAAAAAAACCGTGGTTGCTTCAGTGGCGGGGCTAACGCTAGAAGGAATGGACATTATGTTTATTTCCTTTGCTATGACAATGATTATTGCAGAATTTAATATTGATCTTGCAACAGGTGGATTGATTTCATCCATCACGAATATTGGGATGCTACTGGGTGGTATTATTTTCGGAGTATTAGCAGATAAATATGGTCGAGTAAAAGTGTTTACGTATACGATTATTTTGTTTGCCATCGGAACGGCCTTAACAGGAGTAGCAACAAGTATTGAACAAGTTTATGTTTATAGATTTATCGCTGGTTTAGGTGCTGGCGGAGAATATGGTATTGGGATGGCGCTTGTGGCGGAGGCTTGGCCAAAGAATAAACAAGGCAGAGCATCCTCTTATGTCAGTGTAGGTGCACAATATGGAGTAATTTTAGCCGCTTTATTAAGTGCTATTATTTTACCAACTTTAGGGTGGCGTGCATTATTCTTTGTAGGATTACTACCAGTTATTTTCGCCTTTATCGTACGTAAAAATATTGATGAATCACCAGAATGGTTAGCAGCGCAGAAACAACAAAATAATAAGCAAGAGAACGGGAAATTAGCACAATTATTTGCTTCACCTCGTATCACCATGACAACACTCTCCCTAATTCTAATGGCTACTGTTCAAATCGCAGGCTATAATGGTCTAATGATTTGGCTACCTTCGATGTTACAGAAATCGCAAGGTTTATCGGTTTCAAGCTCAGCATTGTGGACAATTAGTACCGCAGTTGGCATGATCATTGGAATGCTGACGTTTGGCAGATTTATGGATCGTTTTGGTGCAAAGCTAACATTCGGGATATTTTTAGTAGCCTCTGCATGTGCTGTATTCTTTTACTCGTTTGCAACAGGTGCAGTAGCGATATTAGTAGGCGGTGCGGTTGTAGGATTCTTCTCTAATGGAATGTTTGCAGGGTATGGTGCATTAATTAGTAGCTTTTATCCAGTACAAATTCGCAGTACAGCAACAAACACCATTTTTAACTTTGGACGAGCTATAGGTGGGTTTTCACCAATCTTTGTAGGCTTTATTTTACAAAGCTACGATATGACTGTCGTGATGATTTACTTAGCAGCACTGTATTGTATTTCCTTTATCGTTATGCTAACGCTTAAGAGCTCAGGGAAGGAATTGCAAACAGCATAATTTTATAGAGCACGAAAGAACGAATTCCAATTATGTAAATGGGATTCGTTCTTTTCTTATTAGTATTTAATTATAATAAACCTTTTGAACGTTTTTCAGCGATTTCAACAAGGCGTTTTGTAATCTCTCCTCCAACTGAACCATTTGCGCGAGAAGATGCTTCTGGCCCAAGCTGAACGCCAAACTCTTGTGCAATTTCATATTTCATTTGATTGACAGCCTCATGTACTCCAGGTACTAGAAGTTTATTTGAACTGCGGTTATTGTTAGCCATTGTTCTCACCTCCTTGACCTTAGAATGGTTGCGATTAAATTTTTCATACATTTAAAAAGTAGGAAATGCACACGCTATTTGCTAACAACAACAACTTGTGGAAAGCTAGCAATAATCAGCAAACTCTCTGTTATAATTAAGCCTGGCTCTTTACTATATAAGGTTAATTAAAGGAGGAAATATAATGACAAATAATGATATCTTAATTCGTTTACGCTATGCGTTCGATATAAAAAATGTAGATATGGTAGAAATTTTTAAACTTGGTGGCATGGATTATACAAAGGAAGAAGTATTAAATATGCTGATTAAGATTAATGATGAGGAAGAAGCGCCAGAGGAATACATCAAATGTAATAATAAAATGTTAGAGGCATTTTTAAATGGATTAATTACTTTTAAACGCGGGCCTCAGAAACCAAGAGAAGGACAGGCTGTTGGACCTTTACCTGTGTCAGGTAAAGAAAGCCCAAATAATATGCTGCTAAAGAAAGTAAAAATTGCTTTAGCTTTAACAACTGAGGAGATGCTTGAGATTTTATATGACGGCGGCATTAAAGTTACAAAAGGTGAATTAGGTGCTATTTTAAGAAATCCAAGTCATCGTAATTATAAAGAGTGTGGCGATTCATTCGTACGAAATTTTTTAAGGGGCCTAACATATAAATATAGAGCATAATGCACAATGGATATCAATCATAAAGTGCCATTTTTTTCTTTAAAACTCGTTGACAATTTGTGATGAAATTGTGTACAATAAAATTATCACAAAATGTTCACAAAAAAGATGAAAAATGTTCACAGACAAAGGGGTGCTTGTATGATTTATTTTGACATCTTATTAGTAGCTATTGCATGTATTACAATGCCTTTTATTGTTGCAGTTATGTTAGATATTTTTTATGCGGAACGAAAAAAAGTACGCTTTTCATTACGACGTACTTCCGTATGGTATATCGCTATGTTTGCATTATCCTTTATACCATCCGTATTACTTGTCACACAAAACGTATAATTTATTCAAACACTTAGGGGTAAGTGAATTGAAAGTGGACAGCTACAACGCTAATTGAGGTTGTAGCTGTTTTTATTTTGTTCAATAGATGAATCATAATTAAGTAATTTATATAATTATTAATGAAGGAACAGCTAGTATAAAATATGTATGTTTTAAGTAGAGAGCATTGACTACTTTTACCTACTGTGTTAATTTTGGTAGGGAAATATAGGTAAATTTACTGAAAAGTAAAGACGCAAAGCTACAGGTCTAAGGCAATAAATGCTATGGCGGCTGGGTTGCAAAAGAGTGCTAGTTGTATCATTCTCATTCTAGTTTTTGTTCTTTTATGCCTATTTCTTTTGAAATAGGCATTTTTTTGCAAGTAAAGTTCAAAGGAGGAAAAGGGGAAATGAAGTTGTTAAAAAACACATCATTAAAAAATAAGCTTTTACTAACAGTCTCTATCGTTGTATTACTGCTTATCGCTATTATTACGACGCAAAGTATTAGTGAATTAAATAATCGGATGAATGTGGATTTGAAGCAAGAATTAAAAAGTGTTGGTTTATTAACAGCTATGAACTTAGACAGTGATGAAGTAAAAGATTTGCTGTCCGAAAAAGGGGAAACAAACGCAAAGTTTACAAAGATCCAAAAGCAACTTGATATGATTCAGGAACAGCAAGGTATTATGAGCTGGAGTTATATTTGGGATGTCAAGGATGAGGGTGGCGTCAATCCAATTGGCTATACCTCTAATCTAAATGAAGTATATGAAGCCGGTGAAATTTTTACTGATTTAGCGGATGAACATGTAGAAACAGCAAAATTAGCTATTGAAAATAATAGTACAGAGGTAACTGATATATTCGAGGATCCTTTTGGTTCTTGGAGAACAGTTTTTAGTCCTATTAAAGATGATAATGGCCAACTGATTGCCCTATTAGGGATTGATTACTCCGCTGGTTATATCAATACGATTATTAAAACAAGTGTGATTAAGCAAATTGTCATTGCCATTATCGGCATTTTAATTTTATTAGTTTTAGTTTACATAATTATAGATCGACTATTAAAGCCACTGAAAAAAGTAGTGAACGTTGCCAATCAAGTGGCAAATGGTGAATTAATAGATGTGGATTTAGAGACATCGAAGGATGAAATTGGTAAATTATCTGAATCCATTCGTACAATGGTGGCTAATTTGCAACATATTATTTTAAACATACGCAATACATCCAATCACGTTTCTTCAGCAGCCAATCAATTAACGGTACATGCTGGTGAAACTTATAACAGCTCAACAAATATTGCACTAGACATGAATCAAATTACACAAAATGCTGAGGCCTCGATGACCATGACAGAGGAAACAGCTGCTGCTATGGAAGAAACTGCAACAGGTATTCAGCAAATTGCTGATTCTGCAAATGTAGCTGCGGAATCCTCTATTTCAGCATCACAGGCTTCTGAACGAGGCAATGAAGTTGTACAACAAGTTATTGCTCAAATGGAGTTAATTAATGATTCTGTTGAACAAATAGGGACAACCATTAATGGACTACATGTTAATACAAAAAAAATAAGTGAAATTGTTAGCTTAATTACTGCTATAGCTGATCAAACAAATCTATTAGCATTAAATGCTGCGATCGAAGCGGCACGAGCAGGTGAACATGGTAAAGGCTTTGCCGTTGTTGCGGATGAAGTGAGACGCTTAGCTGAACAATCCTCTCAATCAGCAACAGAAATTTATAATTTAATTAGTTCTATTCAGTCTGATTCAAACGCTTCTATCACAGTTATGGAAAAAGGCAAAGAGGATGTTAAGGTAGGGATGGCATTTACCAATGAAGTAGGCGAAATCTTTAAAGAAATTCTTACTTCCTCAGAAGAAGTAGCTAGCCAAATACGTGAAATTTCAGCAGCCTCACAACAAATTTCTGCATCCTCAGAAGAAGTGGCGGCATCTGTTAATAATATTAAACAATCTGCAGAGCAGTCAGCAGAGTTCTCTTCAAATGTCTCGAATTCTACACAAGAGCAATTATCTACCATGCAGGAAGTAAAGGATGCTTCTTCATCACTAGGCAAAACAGCAGAAGAGCTGCAAGGTCTAGTGGCAAAATTCAAATTGGAGAATGATCATAATGGACATTAATTTTACAGGAAAAAATGTTTTAATTACAGGCTCTAGTAAAGGAATCGGTAAAGCAATTGCTTTAGGCTTTGCGCAACATGGAGCCAATATTCTAATTAATTATATTGGGGATGAACAAGAGGCAGAAGCTGTACGTACAGAAGCAGAAAAGTTGGGTGTGAAAGCTTTTATATTCCTCGCAGATGTTTCTAACTCTCAAGAAGTACAAGCGATGCATCAATTTATGGACGAGCATCTCGGGAATCTTGATATTCTTGTAAATAACGCAGGATTTGCACAGGGTTCCAGCATTACAGATTTAACGGATGAGCAGTGGGATCGTATGATTAAAGTTCATTTATATGGCTGTTTCTATAATTGCCGTGAAGCAGCTAAAAGAATGAAGGAACGTAATACAGGAAAAATCATTAATATTTCATCTGATATTGGTAGCTTGGGTTGTGAAGAATTCACGCATTATTCAGCTGCAAAGGGTGCTATTAATGCTTTTACAAAGGCTTTAGCAAGAGAATTAGCACCTTCTATACTTGTCAATGCAGTTGCTCCTAGTGGAACATTTACGGACATTCTACAAGAGTTTGGCGATAACTATGTGGAGGAAGAATCCGCAAAATATCCATTAAAACGTTTAGCGCAACCAGAAGAAATTGCGAAAAGTGTATTATTTTTAGCCTCTAATCATGCTGACTTCTATACAGGTCAAATTTTAACGCCAAATGGTGGGGTCGTAATGAACGGTTAATGGAAAACGAAGGAGTAAATAATGTTAAATATTATTATCTTTTGCTTATACTTATTATTTATCTATTATATTGGCTATAAAGGCTATAAGCGTGTCAACACAGCCGAGGATTTGATTGTTGCTGGTTGGAGCATGCCTTTATCCGTTGTCACGGGTAGTTTAGTCGCTGCATTATTAGCAGCTCCCTTCTTTTTTGCAGCGGTAGGCTCTGGCTATACAAGTGGTGGCTTTGAAGGTTCGGCAACAATGGGTGGTTTAGGGACTTGTATGATTCTTGGAGCACTCATTTGGACAAAGCCATTACGACGTTTAAAGGGCTGGACATTAGCAGATTACTACGGTTTACGCTATGGCAGTAAAAAGCTAGGAGCCTATACAGGGGTTGTTATGGCAATTGCTTTTGGAGTTTTTAATGCAGCGGCGTTAACAGTTGGTGGAACGTATATTATTCAGCAATTGTTGCAAATTGATTTTATACCTGCGGCGCTTCTATTTGTATCGCTAACGGCTATTTATTCAGTTATTGGTGGTTTATGGGCAGTTGCCTATACTGAAATCGTACAAGGTGCGCTTGCAGTGGCAGGTATTTTGGGTATTACCATTTTTATTTTGTTTTACTATCCAGACGTTACATTTAATCCCGAGTGGTGGAATATCAGTACATTATTTGAGAAGGCAGGAGCAGAATTCTGGACTTTGTATCTTGTACTAGCACTTGGAGATATCCCTGCAGTTGACCTTGGGCAGAGGGTAGCTGCTGCAAAAAGTCCACGGGTGGCACAACGAAGCATGATTATTGCTGGTATTATTGTCATTGCAATTAGCTGGATTCCAGGGATGCTAGGGGAAGCCTTTAAGTCTATTTATCCTGAAAGCACAAACCCAGAAACATTGATGCTTACCTTTGCACAAGGTTATTTTCCTCCTTTATTAGCAGCTATTTTCTTAACAGCCATGGCAGCCATGGGGATGTCTACAGTAGCTGCATGTTATGTAGCGACTTCAGGGATTGTCACAAAGAATATTTATTTAGATTTTATTAATCACAATCCTGATCCTAAGAAGCTATTAAGATTTTCGCGATCTATTATTCTAGCTAGTGCTTTATTAGGTTTAGTGCTAGCTGTAAGCTTCCAAAAAGTAATTGATTTAGCTTATTTAGCTTGGGATATTATATTCGTAACAATATTCTGGCCAATCGTTTTAGGACCATTTTGGAAACGTGTCAGTACACCAGCAGTTTGGGCAAGTATTTCCGTTGGCTTAGTTTATTACATTGTGACATCACTAACATTCGTACCTAGTCTGACAATCCAATCAGAAGGCTTCATAGGTCTATTAAATGAATTATGGCAGGCTCCTGTATTTTCAGGTGTTGTTATAACTGGTATCACAATTGTCGTGGTGAGCATACTCGTTCCGCCATCTGAGCATGTTCTTGAGATGCATAAAATAGAAAAAGATAAAACATTAGACGACGTAAGTAGTAAAGAAGAGCTAATTGGTCGTTAAAAGCAAAAGCACGGATTCATTGTAAAGTTTAATGAATTCGTGTTTTTTATTAGAATGAAAAGATAGAATCAAGAATACTATTGCTAGTACATCATCTGAATTTTTCTAGTGATTATCTTGATAAAGGCGGGAATTGGATGAAAAATATTTTCTTCATTTTATTAGGGATTGTCTATCTTTATCTAGCAAATGCCATTGAATTAGTCATTATTAAGCAACTATTTTTTTTAATCGGGCTGGCTTTAGTCGGTCTAGGGAGTATCCGTTATTTAAAAGAGCGTTATATTGCCATACAAACTTTGACAGCCATGACGGAAGCTAGTGAGGAGGAGATAATGGCTATTCCTCATACACAATGTACAGTTTCCAATGATGCTTTAAATGCTTTACTGTTAAATGAACAGACAAACATGCTTATTTTTGCCCGAAGAGAAGCTTTAGACGAAGAACTAAAAATTATAGAGGTTCCATTTAACAGAATATATGAGGTTGCCATCATGGAAGATGAAGTATTTACGGTTAGAACAAAGAATCATCTAATGAGTGGTTCCTTACTTGCTGAAGCAGATGAAATAGAAGAAGAGGAGGTAGAAGAAGATACAATTTCACAGCTATCGCTAAAGTTAGTAGTAGATCATTTATCAGAGCCTATTCAAGAATATATGTTCATGGATAATAGTGAAGATCCCATATCAAAAGAGGAGGATGACTATAAAGAAGCCATAGAGCTTTGTGAGAAATGGTTTCAAAAGATAAGTGTTATTATTAAACGTCATGAACTGGAACGAGTGCCAATAAGTCATTGGCAATAAGAGAGAAGGCTATCTCAAAATAGAAAAATTTGAGATAGCCTTTGTTGTTTAGATGATTAAATTTTAAATTGCTGTAGCTGCGTATTTAACTCTTCGGCCATTCCAGCAAGCTGATTTGCACTTCTAGCGATTTCATCCATTGTAGCGGCGGTTTCCTCCACAGTTGCTGTTGTTTGCTCAACGCCAGCAGCGGATTCCTGTGAAATGGAGGCCATATCATCAATAGAAGCATTAATGGTTTCCGAATTTTGAGCAAGCTGATTTAAATTCGTTGAAATCGTTGAAATATTAACAATCATATCCCCAACAGCATCAGAAATTTTTTCAAATGTTTCATTTGTTTCATCGAGCTGTGCTGTTCCTCTTTTTACTTCCTCATAGCCAGTCTGAAGGGCAGATGTTACATTGCCAGTCTCACCTTGAATACGCTGGACAATTGTTGCAATATCCGTGACAGAGAACTGTACTTGCTCAGCAAGCTTTCGGACTTCATCTGCCACAACAGCAAAGCCCTTGCCATGCTCACCTGCTCGTGCTGCTTCGATGGCTGCATTTAATGCAAGTAAATTTGTTTGGTTTGAAATATCATCGATAACTGACACAAGCTTGGATATTTCAGCAGACTGTTCATTTAAATTTTCTACCTTTTTCACAGAGTCTAATACAATTTCATTGATTGTAGCCATTTGTTTGGTAGATTGCACCATTAAACTTTTCCCTGAAACCGTTAATTTTTGAACATGACTAGAATGTTCGCTTAATTCAATGCCCTCTTGTGTAGTTTCATGAATGCTACGCTTAAATGCTGTCATTGTTTCTGCCAAATCACCTGTGGTAGATGCTTGTGTTTCTGTACCAGATGCCAGCTCTTGCATCGTTACTGTAATTTGCTCAGTACCTGCTTGTACCTCATTCGATGATTGAGCAAGTTCTTCACTACTAGCTGCTACTGTTTCAGAAACCGAGTAGATAGACTGGATCGTTTGTTTTAATTTTTCGTTCATGTCATTGGCTGCTACCATTAATGTTCCAATTTCATCTCGGGCTTTTACAGGCAGAGGCTCTAGTTGCAAATTTCCATCTGCTAATTCTTTCATCCGGTCGGCTACTACTGTAACAGGTTTAGAGATGGTACTGGCTGTGATAATGGCAATTAGAATACCAGCTATAGTTAGAATCAAGCTAAAGACGATACCAATTGTTCGATTCTCAGAGCTAGTTGATACAACATCATTACCGACATCTGTAATGGCTTTAGCTCGTTCATCTGCCAGTTTTTCGTAACCATATCGCACTTTCGTTACGAGTTCATGTGTATCCATTAAATTTTCTAAAGCTAATTCTTTATTGCCCTTTTGGTAGATATCAAATACCTCTGTATTGACAAGGGTACTCCAATCACGAGCGATTACTACAAGTTGATCGCGTTCATCTGATTTTTCATATTTGTCTAGAATAGCATTATTTTCCTCAGCCATTTTGCGATACTCATCAAATGATTCTTTGTATTTTTCGTCGCCTGTCAACACATAATTTAACGCTGCAGATAGACGGACACTCATAGAGAGTGCTAAATTTTTACTTGCATTTAAAACAACTAAATCTTCTTTTACTAAATCTTTTGCCTGTTTTTCCATATTTGTATTGGAATTGTAAGTGTAGGTTGTAAAGCTAACTACTAAAACTAACAAAAGAATAAATGCACTTAAAATTCGTGTTTTAAGTGTTTTAAACTTGATAATGCCTTTCATTTTCCCATCCCTTTACTATCTCATTGAGAAATTTTTTCAACACAAGTATTATTTTATAACTAATTATGCGTATTAATAAGCCTTTCGATAGAAATATTTAAAAATAGTTTTTTAGTACAATGATATAATTATTTTCCTTTTCTTAATAGTTAAATATATACAGATGTCTAACAACCAATTTATATATTTATGTAAAATTTCCTATATAGAAAGAAAATACACCTGAAGCAAAATGCTTCAAGTGCCATAAGTAAAGGATTCTCTATTGTTTTTGATTTTTCGCCTGGCGTTCCCACTGTAGAAGGGAAGGATAAGGGTCAAAAGCCCATTCCGTTTTTCCATTAAATTTATAAATACCATAATGAAGATGTGGAGGGAATTTGCCCGATGTACCTTCTTTTCCATAGCCAGAGCTTCCAACATAGCCAAGAACAGTACCAGGTTTTACAATTGTACCTACTTCAATTTCCTTATGATAGCTACCGAGGTGGGCATAATAGTGGTAGGAATTATGATTGTCGCGAATACCAATACGCCAGCCACCAAATTGATTCCATCCTTTTACCTCAACAATTCCAAAAGAGGTAGATAATACAGGCGTTCCATAGCTGGCAAAAATATCAGTTCCCTCATGAATACGGCGTCCACCCCAACCACGATTGGCGCCCCAAGTGCCCCGGTAACTGTAATCAGAGCGAATATTTAGCGGGAAGGTATGTGCATCAAGTTCAATGGTTTTAAAATGTCTGTACAATGTGGAGATGGTAAATACTTGATTGACGGCTTCTTCGCTTCCGTAATATTCCCATAAAGCTAATTTAAAATCCTCATCAGTCGTTCCAAATTTCCCTAAATAACTAGCCATCGAAAATATGACATCCTCATCATCCTTTGGACTAGCGATTCCATCATGATTACCATCAAGGCCCATTCCTCCGAAATAGCTAATTGTCTCAGGAGAAGTGTCTTCCTTTACAGGATTTAATGCACCTGACCAGTATTCATCAGAAAATTGGATAGCCAAATAGCCTTCTCGTTTAGGGATGTCTTTACGAACTGATTGTAGGTTTCTTTCATATTGATCGATAGCGGCTAAAAAATGCCATGGAATGAGTAATTCATCGAATTGTACATAATAGGACATACGCTGCTGTAAAATTTCTTCTTCTGTAAGATCCTCCTTTGCAAAAGAGACAGAAGGGTACAGCATAATCCCTAAAAATAAAAATGTGAAAAGAAATATAAAATGGCGATGCAATGATGGACCTCCTTTCTAACGTTAGAATAACCGAAATTTTTATCTTCATTCAGTAAGGTTCTATGTATGAAAACAGTTGATATATCCGCAATTTTTTTGCCCCAAAAAATAGAAATAATAAGAAGAAACTTCATCAAAGAAAAAGTAATGGTATCATCATGCCATTAACTTCATACTATGTTATAAATCAAGCCCTGAATGGAGGGAAGGCTATTAACATTTTAGATAAAGTGAAAAACTATCGCGAAGAAGAAAACAGGCTGAAGTGGGAAGGGACATTTGCAGATTATTTAAACATCATTAGGGAAAGACCTGAAGTTGCTCAAACAGCCCATTCACGCGTCTACAATATGATAAAAAGTTCTGGTGTAGAGGAACGCGATGGGCAAAAAATGTACAAATTTTTCGGACAAGAAATTTTTGGGCTTGAAACAGCAATTGAAAGACTGGTGGAGGAATATTTCCATCCAGCAGCACGCAGGTTAGATGTTAGAAAACGTATTTTATTATTAATGGGACCAGTTAGTGGTGGTAAATCAACTATCGTTACCTTACTAAAACGCGGATTAGAGCAATATTCGCGAACAGATGAAGGTGCAGTTTACGCAATTAAGGGATGTCCAATGCATGAAGATCCGCTCCATTTAATTCCACATCATTTGCGTAATGAGTTCTTTGAGGAATATGGGATTAGAATTGAAGGAAGTTTATCGCCTTTAAATACAATGCGTCTTGAAAAGGAATACGATGGACGCATTGAAAATGTAATGATTGAACGTATTACTTTTTCAGAAGATAAACGTGTGGGTATAGGGACATTTACACCATCAGACCCTAAATCACAGGATATTGCAGATTTAACAGGAAGTATTGATTTTTCTACAATTGGTGAATTTGGTTCAGAGTCGGATCCTCGTGCTTACCGCTTTGATGGGGAGCTGAATAAGGCTAATAGAGGAATGATGGAATTCCAGGAGATGCTAAAACTAGATGAAAAATTCTTATGGAATTTATTATCATTAACGCAGGAAGGAAATTTCAAAGCAGGAAGATTTGCTTTAATTAGTGCAGATGAGTTAATCGTTGCTCATACAAATGAAACAGAGTATCGTTCATTTATTTCGAACAAAAAGAATGAGGCATTACATTCTCGAATTATCGTTATGCCAATTCCCTACAACCTCAAAGTTAGTCAGGAAGAGCATATTTATGAAAAGATGATAAAAGAGAGCGATATGTCCCATGTCCATATTGCACCGCATGCTTTAAAGGCCGCAGCAATCTTTTCGGTTCTCACTCGTTTGGAAGTTCCGAAAAAACAAGGTGTGGATCTAATTAAAAAAATGCGCTTGTACGACGGAGAAAATGTGGAGGGATTTAATTCCGTTGACTTAGAGGAGCTGAAGAAAGAGTTCCCGAATGAAGGCATGAACGGTATTGATCCACGCTATATTATTAACCGTATTTCTTCTGCTATTATCCGCAAAGAGATACCATCGATAAATGCATTAGACGTTTTACGAGCATTGAAGGATGGGTTAGATCAGCATGCATCGATTTCTCAAGAGGATCGTGAAAAATACATGAATTACATTGCGGTTGCTCGTAGAGAATATGATGAGATTGCTAAAAATGAAGTACAAAAGGCTTTTGTGTACTCCTATGAGGAATCGGCAAAAACATTGATGAATAACTACCTTGATAATGTAGAGGCATTCTGTAATAAAAATAAAATTTATGATCCACTTACTGGGGAAGAAATGAATCCAGATGAAAAATTAATGCGCTCGATTGAGGAGCAAATTGGCATTTCAGAAAATGCTAAAAAGGCATTCCGTGAAGAGATTCTCATTCGAATTTCTGCCTATGCACGAAAAGGTAAACGTTTTGATTATAATTCTCATGAAAGATTGCGAGAGGCCATTCAGAAGAAATTATTTGCAGATTTAAAAGATATCGTTAAAATTACTACTTCTTCTAAAATGCCAGATGAATCTCAACTGAAGAAGATTAATGAGGTTGTGGCAAGGCTTGTTGATGAACATGGCTATAATACAACATCAGCAAATGAGTTGCTACAGTATGTAGGAAGTTTGCTCAATCGATAACTTGATGTTCATTGTTCCAATTAAGATAGGAGTGTCCCATTTTTAGGGCACTCCTTTTATTATCAGGAGGAGAAGATGTCCGAGACTTTGAAGAGATACTTTAGAGCATGGTCGAAAAAAATCTGGACGTTTTAGGCGTGATTGATAAATATACAATTGATTTTATGAAAAAAGTTCAAAAATTTAGCTCACAAGCATAGTATAGAAAAAGCGAATTTGATAGATGGGTGAGGATAAAAATGACTGAACACGAAAATAAACGCTTTGTCATTTCTCAGGAAAATTGGTCCCTCCATCGTAAAGGGCACCAGGACCAACAACGCCATATGGAAAAAGTGAAAGATGCGATTAAAAATAATTTACCTGATTTAGTTAGCGAAGAAAGTATTGTGATGTCCAATGGTCGCGAGGTTATTAAGATACCAATTCGGTCACTTGATGAATATAAAATTCGATATAACTATGATAACTCTAAGCATGTAGGGCAGGGACAAGGGGATAGTAGTGTTGGAGATGTAGTAGCGCGGGATGGCAGTAAGGCCAATCAGGCTCCAGGTAAAGGAAAAGAAGCGGGTGACAAGCCTGGCCAAGATTATTATGAAGCGGAAGTCAGTATTGAGGAAATTCAAAATGTTTTATTTCATGAACTAGAGTTACCTAACTTACAGCAAAAAGAAAAGGCAGATATTAAAACAGAAAAAATAGAGTTTAATGATATTCGTAAAAAAGGACTCATGGGTAATGTCGATAAAAAGCGTACCATTTTAAATGCATTAAAGCGCAATGCGATGCATGGGAAAGCAGAAATAACGCCAATCCACAATGACGATTTACGTTTTAAAACATGGGATGAAGTGGAGAAGCCAGAATCCAAAGCAGTAGTGCTCGCCATGATGGATACAAGTGGCTCAATGGGCGCATTTGAAAAATATTGTGCGAGAAGCTTCTTCTTTTGGATGACGAAGTTTTTACGGTCAAAATATGAAACAGTAGAAATTGAATTTATTGCTCATCATACTGAGGCAAAGGTTGTCACAGAAGAGGAGTTTTTTACAAAGGGCGAAAGTGGTGGAACCATTTGTTCTTCAGCTTATAAAAAGGCATTGGAATTAATTCAGGATAAATATCATCCGTCTCGCTACAATATTTATCCTGTCCATTTTTCAGATGGTGAAAATATATCGATGGACAATGAAAAGTGCTTGAAGTTAGTAGGAGAGTTAATGGATGTATCCAGCATGTTTGGCTATGGTGAGGTGAATCAGCATAACCGTTTCTCAACGCTTATGTATACGTATAAAAAAATTGATGATCCTAAATTCAGATACCATATTCTGAGAAAAAAAGGCGATGTGTATGACGCCTTAAAGAGCTTTTTCAAGAAAAGTGAAGAGTAACATGGAAATATCCTCAGCACCACGTTCAAAGGAGGGGGCGTAAAATGGACACAAAAGAGCTTCATCGTGCAATAGATGAAATTACCGAAATTGCCTCAAGCTTTGGCTTAGATTTTTATCCAATGCGTTATGAAATTTGTCCAGCAGATATTATTTATACATTTGGCGCCTACGGTATGCCCACGCGCTTTTCCCATTGGAGCTTTGGAAAACAATTTCATAAAATGAAGCTTCAATATGATTTAGGACTTAGTCAGATTTATGAGCTTGTCATTAATTCAAATCCTTGCTATGCATTTTTACTCGATACCAATACTTTAACCCAAAATAAATTGATTATTGCCCATGTTCTAGCACACTGCGATTTCTTCAAAAATAATATACGTTTTTCTAATACAAGAAGAGATATGGTAGAAAGTATGACCGCAACTGCGGAGCGAATAGCTGGCTATGAGAGAGAGTATGGCAAGGATGAGGTGGAGCAGTTTTTAGATGCTGTTTTAGCTATTCAAGAACATATTGATCCATCAATTTTAAGACCGAAGCTATCCTGGAGTGAGGAGGATGAGCTTGAGGAGGAAAAACCACCAACAAAATCACCGTATGATGATTTATGGAGTATAGAAGAAAAAGAAAAAGTTTATAAACCAATTCGACGCAGATTAAAGCAATTTCCTCCTCAGCCAGAAAAGGACCTGTTGTTATTCTTAGAGGAACATAGCCGTGAATTGGAAGACTGGCAACGAGATATATTAACAATGATGCGAGAGGAAATGCTTTATTTTTGGCCTCAATTAGAGACTAAAATAATGAACGAGGGTTGGGCCTCATTCTGGCATCAACGAATCATGCGGGAGCTAAAGTTAACTACTGCTGAAACTATCGAATATGCCAAATTAAATGCGGGGGTTGTGCAACCCTCCAAAACATCGATTAATCCATATTATCTTGGGATTAAAATTTTCGAGGATATTGAAAATCGCTATAATAATCCTACCGAGGAAATGAAACGGTTAGGTGTTTTGCCAAATACGGGACGTGAAAAGATTTTTGAGGTAAGAGAGGTAGAATCAGATATTTCCTTTATTCGAAACTATTTAACAAAGGATTTAGCGAAGCGTGAAGATTTATACTTGTTCCAAAAGAAAGGGAATGAATACCGTATAACGGATAAGGATCACGAGATGGTTCGCGATCAACTTGTATCCATGCGTGTAAACGGAGGATTCCCATATATTGTGGTAAAAAATGGTGATTATTTGCGGAATGGCGAGCTATATTTAGTTCATGGCTATGAAGGGATGGAGTTAGATCCACACTATTTAGAAAATGTATTACCTTATATTTACCAGCTATGGGGACGTCCTGTTCATTTAGAAACCTATGTCGATAAAAAGCCGATGCTCTATTCATATGACGGCACAAAAAATTATAAACGCAATGTATAATAAAAAAACTTCTATCTGTTGAGGGTACCATCAAGCAGATAGAAGTTTTTTCATCGTGTTGAAAAACAAAACCATCAATAGTATTTTTGTGAAAGGTCAACAATCGGTTGCAGGCTACTTGCTTTCCAGTGGCAGAGCACAGAGCCTCTTCGTGTAAAATGGCCTTTTTTTTGCTACTGACATGATCTTTTTGAAACCAACCTACTCATCTTCTTCAGTTAATACATCAGTTTCTTCATTACTTTCACTATGGTTAGAGGATGAATGAATATCACTTTCAATGACAAGACTATCTCGTACTTTAATGCCTTGTTGCCCACCAGCCTCGTCATTATTATTACCAGCAATACCACTTCTTCCATTACCGTCAGCAAATTGCGAATTGACGTTGCGTGTATGACTACCGTTACTAGCATTTTGTCCACCTTGGTTGGCATTTGTGCCTACATCATGATTGATTTGGCCTCCGCCTTCTGCACGTTGCTCAAAGTGAAAATCAGTATTTCCTATATTGAATGTGAAATTTATTGTTATATGATTTTTCCCTTGCTTGTTAGAGGATTCCTGCTCAGGTTCGTCAGGTCCATAAAATTTTTTAGAATTAAAACCAGACATCGTTTCTCCTCCTTCCTTTCCTATTACTATTAAGATATTAGCGCTTCTTGAACCCACCTGTACGTGTAGCCATGTTACCTAGAGAAAAGGTAGGTGTGTCTAGGGAAAGCTCAACGATTTTTGCTATCTATCCAATAAATTTGTTAAAATGAATGAGATTTGATTATTTAGTGAATGGGAACGGAGAAGCAACATTGAGAACATTTAAAAAGGTTTATATAGAAATTACGAGTGTTTGTAATTTAGCATGTAGTTTTTGTCCACCTACAGCGCGTGCAAAGGGGCTTATAAAAGTCGAACAATTTAATAAAATATTAGATGAAATTCGTCCACATACAAAATATATTTATTTGCATGTGAAAGGAGAGCCATTACTACATCCAAGAATTGATCAGCTATTAGACGCTGCCCATGCAAAAGGATTCAAAGTCAATATTACAACGAATGGTACGCTAATCAAAAAAAATCGCGAGAAAATATTAGGAAAGCCAGCATTACGTCAAATTAATTTCTCGTTGCATAGCTTTGATGGGCATGAAGGCTCTGAAAATCGTGAAAAATATTTAGAGGATATATTGGATTTTGTGCGAGATTCTAGGGAATACAATACGATTATTTCCTATCGTTTATGGAATCTACAACAGGATCATGTTTCGGATGTTGCAGCTCGTCGCAACCGCGAGACTTTAGAAATATTAGAAAATGAGTATCATCTTGATTATCGTATAGAAGAAAAAGTAGAACCTGGTAAAGGGGTAAAAATTGCGCCTCATGTATATTTAAATCAGGATCATGAGTTTAGATGGCCAAGTCTCCTAGAGCCAGAGGATGAAGGTAAGGGTTTTTGCCATGCACTGCGTAGTCAAGCAGCTATATTGGTGGATGGTACCGTAGTACCTTGCTGTTTGGATGGGGAAGGTGTCATTAATTTAGGAAATGTACATGAAAAATCCTTCTCCGACATTGTAGAAGGGGAGCGTGCCAATAAGATTGTTGAAGGCTTCTCAAGAAGAGAAGCTGTGGAAGAATTATGTAGAAAATGTGGCTATCGTCAAAAGTTTGGTATGTAGCTACTAAAAGTTACTTTGAAATAAAAAAGCAGCTCCAATGGTCATTGACCGTTAGAGCTGTTTTTCTTTGATTGAGAATCAATCGTATCTAAAAAATCCTTCGTTATACGAACTACATATTTTACCTCGTCTAAATTTCGTTCTCTTAATAATGAGCGATGAATGTCTAGCATGAGGTTTTTCTCCTCAATATCAGTAACGCCAGATAATTTTTGAAAATTAAATAGCTCCTCAGGGGTAATGTCTAATGCCTTCATGATTGTTTCCAAAGTACTTAAGGTAATATTAGATTGTCCATGCTCAATATTGGAAACTCTTCCTTTACTGAAACCTAACTTCCCTGTTCTTTCAGCCACTTCTTCTTGGCTAAGTCCTTTAGATAATCGAATAATCCGAAGTTGTTCACCTACTAGCTTTAAAAAATCTGACATATGATTCACCTCTATGTTAAAAGCTAGTGAAAAACAATGGAAATGACTATACTATTATAGTGGTATAATAGAGAAAAAGTTACATTAAAATGGTACAATCTTTAGAGTAATACTTTTATCCAGACAAATGACCTAAATAAATAACTAGGTATGCGTTAATGAAGATTGTATTTAGGGTATTAATTGGGACAGAGGATTGGAGGGTTCATACATGGTGAAGCAGTTTTTTTTAGAAGAAATAGCAAAAGTCCAAATTGGTCATTTAATTTTGAACGATCAATGTTTTACTAGGGAAGGTACTCCTTTTATCACCAAAGCAACACTATTGAAATTATTGGTAGATGATGATGCTAGTCAAGTGCCAAAGATTGATCACACGGTTGATTCATTAAATTTGTCACTGGTACCTGCAAAAAGCATTCTTCTCAACAAATTAAATTTAAAGGAAACCATTATTTATCAATGTAAAAAAGCTGTGTGCATCGGTCATGATATCATTGCCATTATTCCAAATGAATCCATTGTTGTTAGTGACTATTTATTTCACTTTTTTAAATGGTATCAAATAAATAAAGAGAGGCGTCATATCCTTCGTTTAATAATTGAATTACCTCCTCTTGATATACAGCATAGAGCAGCTCAACTATTAAACGCTATTCAACATTTATTAATGAATAAAGATTCTTTAGTCACAGCGGTAGAAAAACTTCCACAGTATTTCGATAATGTATCAAAACAAGTAAATCAGCATTCAAAAAACTTACATCATAGCTTTGAACAGCTCCAATATTTATATGCTGATATGTTACATAAGGTTTATAATGGAGATTTCTTAAATGATTCCTTTCAAAGGTTGAGCAATTAACATAAGTCGGTGCAAATGGATTGGGCAATCCTTGCACCGACTTGTTAAATTTCAATAATAATTGGTAAAATCATGGGCTTTCTTTTTGTTTGGGTAAATAAATATTGTCCAACAGCTCTTTTAATTTCTCGGCGAAGGACATGTATTTGCTGTCTGCCCTCTTCTTGAAGCTCATTGACGATTTCTTTGGTAAGCACATTGACTTTAGTTAACAGTGCCTCGAAATCTTTAGCATAAACAAAACCACGTGAAATGGTATCGGGTTCTGAAATAAAAGCTCCGTCAGCTTTATTGAGTGTCAACACAATAACAAGCATTCCGTCTTCTGAAAGTTGCTTGCGATCACGGAGGACAATACCTTCCACCTCACCAATGCCTATCCCATCAACATAGGTATCCCCAGCAGGAATTTTCCGTGTCTGCCTTGCCTTTGAATTTTCAATATCAACTACATCACCATTTTTCATAATAAATGTATGTCCCTTTTGAACGCCAATAGATTCTGCTAATAAACGATGTTGATGTAACATACGAAACTCACCATGAATAGGGATGAAGAATTTAGGCTTCATAAACGTCAGCATAAGTTTCAAGTCCTCTTGATGACCATGTCCTGATACATGCATACCTGTATGACTGGAAGAACCATAAATAACCTTAGCACCAAGCTGAAATAAATTGTCTACAATGCGAGAAACGCCCTTTTCATTACCTGGGATTGGTGAAGCCGCAAGAATGACTGTATCGTCTGGTAAAACCTTAATTTCACGATGATTACCATTTGCTATTCTTGCTAGTGCAGCTAGAGGCTCACCTTGGCTACCTGTGCAGAGGACCACGACCTCTTCTGGTGGGAGGTATTTGACCTCTCGTGCATCAATTAACAGATCTTCTGGTACAAATAAATAGCCTCGTTCAATCGCGACATCAACGACATTGACCATGCTACGCCCTACTAAAGCTAGCTTCCTATTGGTGGCAATTGCAGCATGTACGATTTGTTGGATGCGATTAACATTTGAAGCAAAGGTTGAGATGATTACTTTTCGTTCAGCATGTAAAAAGGCTTCCTCGATATGATGCCCTACAAGTTGCTCAGAAGGGGTCAAACCTGGTCTTTCTGCATTTGTACTTTCTGAAATAAGGACAAGCACACCCTTTGAACCGATTTCAGCCATTTTATGAATATCAGCAAACTGATTGTTAACGGGCGTTAGATCAAATTTAAAGTCTCCCGTATGGACAACATTTCCTTCAGGGGTAGCTAAAACGATTCCTAAACAATCGGGTATACTATGATTGGTTCTAAAGAAACTAATATCGATTTGTCCTAAATGTAGTGCTGAATCAGCATGAATTTCAATTAAATCCGTTTCTCTTAAAAGTTTATGTTCCTTAAGCTTTAACTCAATAAGTCCGAGGGTGAATCGGGTAGCATACACAGGGACGTTTAATTTTTTTAATAAATAGGGAATTCCACCAATATGATCCTCATGTCCATGTGTGACAATTAATGCCTTAATTTTCTCCTTATTATCAAGTAAAAACGTAATATCAGGAATGATTAAATCAATTCCGAGCAGGGTTTCATCCGGAAATTTTGCTCCACAATCAATAATAATTATGTCATCTGCATATTGTACTACATACATATTTTTACCAATTTCATTTATCCCACCTAGGGCGAATATGGATAATAGCTGTTTACTTGTTGACAACGTATTTCCCTCCTATAGTTTTCAATAAAGCCATCTAAATGGTTTTGCCATAGGTAGTATAGCTTTTAGCATTTCATCCTATACGAAATTTACAGTAAGACTAATTGTATAGCACGAAGAATAGAATGGGGAGATAACAGAAAGCAAAGACAGCTCGAGGGAAGTTTTTTAGTTTATTTCTCTAAAATCAAGATAAGAGGAGGTAGACCTTTGTCAAATTTTGTGCAACATGCCATTTTCGAGCATAGATTTTGGCTAGAAATCATGCAAAACCACGCTCAATTTATTCATGACGCCCTTTATCCCTCAGAAGAAGAAGACATTCAAAGAGCCCATATGTATATTTATCAATTCTCGCAGTTACTTACCTATGTCCCTTCACTCGATGATTCAAATGCTGTATCCTTTTCAGTGTCCGTGGACGACAATGTTGAGCAATTTAAGCAGTTCAAGCTTCATCTACTCAGACATCAACTATTGGGGGATATTGGGATTCATTTAACGCCTACTTTTGTCAATCATATGGTTAATGAATTAGAAGAATATCAAAATGTGCTGGGTTATTTAAAAAAAGGAGAAGCACCACCTATTTTTCATGAGCTTCATCATCATTTAGTTTGGCTTTTAGATGCGTCTGGACATGCAGGCATTATTAATGATGATTTAGACGGTGTTGAGAAGCGTTTGAAGCAAAAGAGCCATGAGTTTGCTCAACACTTTGAGCAATTTTATTTAAAGGCTGTTGAATTAACAGGCTATTTACGTACAAATATGAATTCCTTTCCTGCTTTAAAACGCTTTAGTAAAGATGTTGAGCTTGAAATGACATTATTTAAAACATTTTTAAGAGAGCTAGAAGAAATGGAGCTAAGTGCAGAGGTGCTAGGTTCATTTACAGCTCCTATGGCGGACCATATGTGGCGTGAGGAGCAATACTATTTAACGAAGCTCGCACAGGCTAGAGAACAAGATAAGTAAAACAAGAGGCTATCTAAACTAACTAGATAGCCTTTTAAGTTAGGGATGAATCACTACTTCTGTACCTATTGGCACAATACTGGCTAGCTCTTCAACATCTCGATTTTGCATGCGGATACACCCATGTGAAACAGCATGCCCAATAGAGCTAGGATCATTTGTGCCATGAATTCCGTAGTGTTGTTTAGAAAGACTCATCCACATCGTGCCAAAAGGACCACCAGGGTTTGGTGCTTTATTGATGATCATAAAACTACCTACTGGTGTTTCGTGAAGCATGCGTCCAACTGCAATTGGGTATTGTTTTTGAAGGATATTATCTCTATATAAACGGAGCCAGCGATTGTTGGTAGATATCTCAATACGGTAAGGAATTGTGTCGGGCTCAGGCAAGCCAGGGATGACGATTTGTTGACCCATGAAAAGATGATCAGGCTGAATTCCTGGATTAGCAGCGAGAATGGATGCCAAAGATGTACGGTAATCTTGAGAAATTTGAGTAAGGGTTTCACCAGCTTTGACAGTATGAATCAATTATTGTTCCCTCCAATGCAAAGGTTTATTGCTCTACTATATGCATTAGATGTTTTATGTAATTTTAGGAATGCAAGGTTTTTCAGTTTCTGGACAGAATAAGCGGTGACATTGCAGGATTAAGGGGCATAAAGATGAAGGAATTTAAAATTACGTATTTTTTTGATGAGGTACATTATGTACGAAGATTCATTTTTATTGAATCGCAACAAGAGGCAGAAAAATTAGTGAAAAATGAACGTGATCAATATATCTCCTTTACGGATAGTAGGGGGATATACCATGAACTGCACACAAAACATGTACGAGTTATTCAAATAGCTGAGTATCATCGAATTGATAAAAGTACGAAAGAGAAAGACACATAATCTGTTCAGCATTACACACATTATAGGAAAAGGAGTGTGACAGAATGGACATCGAAAAAATACCACATGAAAAGAAAATGTTCATGAATTTAAATAGTAAGGACAAGCCTGACATGGTTGAATCAGATACGATTAGTCTTTTCGATCTGCATGAGGATATGCAAACTGTAGATGCCATTCCGATAGAGGAACTCAATAAGCGTGTAAAAAGAGAAGGCGACGAATTAATTGAAATGCAGCCAGATGAATTATAGGAGGTAAAAATGATGAATCGTGAAAAAGACATCCAGTTTACATCTGCAGGCACAAATATTAACGAAGTGAAGAAAAAAAATGCAGAGGCAGGATTATCCTATAATGAAGTGAAGGCCCTGTTAGCAAAAAGTGGCGGACGTGGAACATCTATTTATAGTGACACTGACATTGAAGAAGTAAAACAAGATATACACAAGCATCAACATTAAAGTTTTGGGAGGAGCAAGGTATTGAGCGCTCTTCCCTTTTTATTTTACAATGATGAAAAATAAAGGAGTTGTAAAAGCATGTCAACTGGAGAAATAAAATGTCCATTATGCGGAGGCGAAAACCATTGTGGCGTGGCAAAAGGTGAAAAAGAGTGCTGGTGTATGACAGTTAGCATTCCAGAAACCCTGTTAACTACAGTGCAAAGAGAGCCAAATCTATGCATTTGTTCAACATGCATAGCTACATATAAGAAAGAGCAAGTATAGTTTTTTACGATGATAAAGGTTAGTAAAAATTGAGCAATTGGTACAATTGTCTATCGCACAACAACCTAGCAGGCATACATTACTCTGAAAGGAGTGTGTCTAATGGCTAAACCAATTGAACTCAGTAATGTGACAAAGGCATATTTAGAGGAATATCAGCGAATCCTCAAAAAAATGATGCAGGGTATGACCTATGTAACCATTACTTGTAGTATCTCAGAAAATTTTATTAAGCAAATCATCCCTCATCAAGTTGCAGCAATACAAATGTCTGAAAATGTTTTACGTTATACAACGAATATACCTGTGCAAAATCTCGCCTTAGAAATCATTCGCACACATACAGAAATGGTTGAGAGTCTTGAAGCGATACAAAATCGATGTTGTGTCGTACAAAATTCAGAGTATGAATTATACGAGTATATGTGTGCTTACAAAGAAATTACAGAAGCTATGTTCAACGCAATGTGTGCTCCACCAGTCTCTAATAGCATTAATATCAATTATCTTCGGGAAATGATCGTCCATCATCAGGGTGGTATACGACTGGCACAAAATGTGCTTAGATTCTGCATCTGTCAAGAGTTAATTCCAATCCTACGTTGCATGATTCAAACGCTGTGTGAGCAACTAGAAGCCATGGAAAAGCTACTGGATAGCTTACAAAATTGCGATTGCGAGTGCTAGCACTAACGAGAAGTTTATATGGGAAGAAGGCGCTAAATCAATCTGGATTTTAGCGCTTTTTCTGCGTAAAGACAGTGTTTAACTAAGAAAATAAGAAATTGTCAATAAAGTGGACGGAAAAATAATAAAGTGTAAAGAATTAAATGAGAATCTATTTTTGTTATTCTATTGTTGGTAAAATATATATGTTTTATTAGTTGAAGGTAATGAAGAGAAATCTATAATTGGCTTTAAAATATTGGTAATTTTATTTTACTTGAATACAACTAGGAGTGGGAGCTATGTTCAAAAGGAAGAAGATTAATCAAAGTTATGATTATTTTTCGGCTACGAAAAATTCAGACATCGAAACAAATGAACGCTTTAAAGAAAAATTGGATTTCCTTGCTTTATCTAGAATTAGAAGAGAATCTGTTGGGTTTTTACGTAAAATTTATGAGAATAATCGACAGCATATACTCGATAATTTTTATGCTCGTCTACTGGAAATCCCAGAGTTTAATCATGTCATCAATACACATTCGACAGTAGAGCGCTTAAAAGGATTATTTGATACACATTTTATTAGCTTATTTGATGATGAATTAGATTTAGATTATGTCTTTAAGCGTCGTAAAATTGCTTATGTTCATGCAAGAATTGGTGTACTACCGAATTGGATGATATCTGCCTATACACTGATTAATCAATTAATCATTCCACTTATTGTCAAAGAACTATCTCGTGATGAAGAAAAAATGCTGGATGTTTTATTGTCTTACGATAGCTTAGTAACAATTGATCAACAAATTATTTTGGAGACCTATATTGAAATTCAAGCAGGATCTGTAGTAAATGGATTAGGTGAAATAATTACTTATAATACACAGTTAGACACCATTAAGGAACTGATTGAATTTCAGGAGATTCAGCAACAGGAGATTGTTGCAGCAGATCAATTAATGCATGAGTTAGACGAAAGTATTGAAGAAATTGCCACATCAGTGGGTGATATTTCAGAGCAAACAAAGCATGCCTTTAAAAAATTAAATCAGGATTTGGAATCATTACAACAAGTATCATCTATTTTACAGACAACCGATGAAGGCCATAAATCAATGCAGGAAGATATTAGGCGTTTAGTTGAGCGTGTAAATAGTGTAGCGAAATTAATGGAATTAATAAAAAAAATAGCAGATCAAACAAATTTGTTGGCTTTAAATGCATCAATAGAGGCCGCTCGTGCTGGAGAAGCAGGAAAAGGTTTTGCGGTTGTTGCAGAGGAAGTTCGGAAACTTGCTGATGATACAAGTACATCTGTCAAATCTATACATACAGATATACAGGAGCTACTTCATATTACCCATAATATTAGTTCATTAACGACTCAATTTTCCCAAGATTTACATCAAGGTGTTACAGATACCTTATATATATCACAGACGCTAGCTGAGCTAAATAAAAACTTACAGCAGCAGGGGGCGCGCTTTGAGGAAATAGCTACAACGACAAAGGTACAGGCACAATCTGCTACTACTATTTCTGAACGTAACCATACAATTACAGAGAGCATGCAAAAAAGTAAGGTAATCGTTTTTGATATGGGCTCCGCCATTTATAAATTAAGTAAAATGATTGATGGATACCGATCCACAACAATTTCTAAAAACTTTATTATTAGCCAAGAGGATATTATTGAATTAGCTATTACCGATCACCTATTGTGGAGATGGAAAATCTACAATTTGCTACTAGGCTTTGAAACGATGACGGAGCAGGATGTAGGGTCTCCAAAAGAATCACGCCTTGGCGAATGGTACTACGGCACAGGAAAGAAACTCTTAGGTGATGAGCGTGTCTACGCAGAGTTAGAACAACCATTTATTCACGTGCATGATATAGCAAAAAAAGCAGTGCGTGAGTACAATGTAGGCAATAAAACGGGCGCTGAAAAATACCTGAAAGAAATTACGGATGAATCGTATGTTGTAATTGAAAAATTAAAAGAGTTAAAGGAAATTTTATTGAGTGAGAAAAAGCAATATATTCATTAAAAAATGGAAAGCAAGCTAGTCTACATACTAGCTTGCTCTTTTATAGATTAATAGGTGGAACACACATAAATGTCACTGTACGCTTTTGGCTATCATAAAGACACCATTCACGGTGATTGATAACAGAGCCTACATTCACACCATATTGTTTGTCTTGTAACGCAATTGGTTGCCCGTAGCGAATACGAATCGGCAGCTTTTTTTGTTGATGATAAAGACCTGATTCGTGACTATGCCCGAAGAAAAATAATGGTTTTTGAAAGTGTGGGAAAGTCGGTTGCCAGCTTACATTCCACCTAAATTGATGTCCGTGCATAAGCGTGGCTCCATCAATCTCTATTGTCTCTGGTAAAGCTTTAAAACGTTCAATGCCAGTGACCTGAGTAATACGCTCTTCTTGATTGCCTCGAATAGAGGGGAAGGTTAGCAGTTTTTCAAATTCACTTTCTACTATGGCCGCCTTTTGCAAAGGTAAGTCAGATATGGTTTGTGCCTTTTTCTTACTAACAGTGCATTCATATAAATCCCCTAACCCAATGATTGTTGCTTCCTCTGCTGTTTGTTGAATATGAGCTAGAACAGCTTTAGTGTCTTCTATATTAGAATGTAAATCTCCTAAAAGTGCATAAAGCATTTAAACCCGGCCTTTCCTAATAATAATCGTACAAGTATCATACACCTAATAGAAATTACTAGAAAAGTAAAATGTCTATGAATATTTCGTTACTTCAGCTACATATTTTGAATGTGTGGAAAAATTGCCAAGAAATACATTGCTTGATAAAATATAATCGTAATTTTCAGAATTTTAAGAAGTTTAATAGTTTCCCATTCTTGTTTATTCAATAATAATAAAATGAAAGTATGGAGGGCTTATAATGACGAAGTTTATGACAGATATTCTGGAAGACTATGCAGGGCAGCAACCAAATGCAATTGCAACATTGTATGATGGAAAGGCAATAAGCTATCATGATTTTTACCAACGTGTAGAAAGATTTGCGACTTACTTGCAGGAACAAGATTTTAAAAAGGATGATGTGATTGCCCTATATACGCTCAATTCAGATTTATTTTTAATCGCATATTTAGGTGTCCAATTAGCTGGATTTATTGTGATGCCAATTAACACTAAATTAGCTGCTCCTGAGGTTGATTTTATTTTTAATCATTCACAAGCAAGGGGCTTAATTTTTGATGAAAGATTAACAGAGGTATTAGAGGACGTTTCTTATTCATTCCAACATACAATCGGATTTCAAGAAATGAAAAACATAATTGAATATGATAATCGTGCTAGAAAAATTGTGCAATTAGAGGCTGACGATACGGCAGTGGTCATGTATACGTCGGGAACAACAGGTAAACCCAAAGGCGTCATGCTAACGCATCAGAATATCGTGGCTACAGCAGATATTTGGTCTTCTTCTATGAATATGTCTAGCAAGGACAAAATGTTTATTTGTACGCCTTTGTTTCATTGTGCAGGTCTTCATGTATTTGCTATGCCTATGTTTTATAGAGGGGGAACAGTGGTCATTGAAGAAGCATTTTCACCAACTAAAACGTTAGCTCAAATTGTAGCTACTGAGGCGACAATTTTCTTTGGTGTTCCATCTATGTATACCATTATATTAAATACTCCTGGATTCAAGGAACATAGCTTTAATCATTTACGTTTATTATGTTACGGTGCTGCCCCGATGCCTTATGAGCTTGTAAAGCAAGTGAAAGAAGCATTTCCAAATGTAAAGGTTCAAAATCTTTATGGTCAAACTGAAAATTCACCTGCAGCTACCTCTTTATTAGATACGGATGCATTGACGAAAATTGGCTCAGTTGGAAAACCATTAGCACAGACAGAGGTTTGCGTAGTTAATAGTGAAGGAAAGACCGTACCAGCTGGAGAGGTGGGCGAAATATGCGTAAGAGGACCACAAGTAATGAAGGGCTATTTACGCAATCCAGAGGAAACAGCAAGAGCGATGAGGGATGGCTGGCTGTACTCAGGCGATTTAGGACGCTTTGATGAGGAAGGCTATTTATATATTGTAGATCGAAAAAAAGATATGATTATTCGTGGTGGAGAAAATATTTACCCAATCGAAATAGAAGAAGTTCTATATCAAATGCCGGAAATTTTAGAAGCAGCAGTGGTTGGATTGCCACATGAAGTATATGGAGAAGTACCAAAAGCATTTGTTGTGTTAAAGGAAGGGAAGTCTCTTGATGAAAATTCGATACTATCCTATTGTCAAACACGACTTGCCAAATACAAAGTACCTTATGAAATTGAATTTTTAATAGAATTGCCACGAAATGCCTCTGGGAAGGTACTAAAGCATACATTACGGCCGAAAGTGACAACAATTTAAGACAGTTCAATTATCCTTTGGCATAATTGCTATCCAGATTTTTGGGGTTCACTGTCTTGTGTAACTCGTTATTAGTACAAAAAATAGTTACTAAATCAAGATAAAATAGGAACGGCTATGAAAGTATCGTATAATAGAGTCTACGACAAATTGAATAATGAGAATGGCGAAGGGGCTGCTCTTCGCCTTAGAATAGGAGCGGAATTTGTCTTGTGGACGGGGTATAAACGCCTTTTACTTATTGGCATTTTGATTATTATGTTACTTTCAGGCTGTCAGCCATTTTCTTGGCAAGATGCTGAACAAAAAAATCAATTAACGGTTTTAACAGTAGAATTTAATAGCGGGGCACCTATTCCAAATCTCTTCCTTACGGTTACAGATGTACAAACAGGTGAAGTAGTGGAAGAAGCGATTGGTTCAGAAGAAGGAGAAGCTATATTTTCGAAGCTCAAGGCAGGGAGAGAATATGCAATTGCGGCAACAACACTTGAAAATAGTACGACAAATAATGGGTATACAACAATCGAGAATTTCACTTACGATACAACAAAGCCCTATTATCGATTGCAAACACACTTTTTAAGAGACGATCAGGAGTTAGATGTCCCTGTTGTCATGCAAAACCCCGAGCTGCCACATGGCTGTGAAATTACTTCACTTACAGCCGTATTAAATTATTTTGGAATGAATGTGTCGAAGCTCGAAATGACTGACAAGTATTTACCAAAGCAAGAAATACGAACAGTAGGCAATCAACGTTTTGGACCAAATCCCAATGATGCTTTTGCAGGTAATCCTCGTGATAAAGCTCGTGGCATGTATGTTTTTGCTGCTCCAATTGTCAAAGCGGCTGAGGCAGTTATTACAGATAAACAAGCTGGCTTACATGTCAAAAATATGAGTAACGCCTCACAGGATGATATTTTACAGCTTGTGCGTGAAGGTATTCCTGTCGTGACATGGGTAACGCTAGATTTATCAAAGCCTAAACGAAAAGCAGAAAGAGGCTGGATTTATACAGGGGAAACGACTCGACATGATGCTTTTATGAACTTACATGCAGTCGTCTTAACGGGACATTTAGGTGATAAGGTAGTCGTAATGGATCCTTTAAAAGGGTATGTTACTTACAATGTCGATCAATTTTTCAAAAGTTATCAGGAATTAGGCAAACAAGCTGTAGCTGTTCATAAATAAGCTATAAATCATTAGTATGTTACACTAATAAAAAAGTAAAAGTGAGTTGAGTAGAATGGCCATTGAGCACGTTTTTTTACCTGTTTTACTTGGAGATGAAATGAATGCTTATGGCATGGCCAGAGCATTTTACGAAGCCTATGGTGTGAAGCCACTTGCACTAAACCATACGAACATGGAAAAAATTCAACAAAGTGATTTATGGACTTTTCGCGAGATACCGCGACTTCATATCGAAGAAAGATTTGTAACCGCCCTAAAAGCCATAGCGGAGGAGTTCCGAGACAAAAAATTACTGCTATTAGCCTGTGATGAATTTTATGTCAAAAGAATCGTAGAACACAAAGAAGAGTTAGCAGAGGATTTTCTAGTTCCCTATGTAGACGCCACACTTGCGCATCAACTTTTAACTCGTGAAAGCATGTATGAGCTATGTGCACAATTTGGTTTTCAATACCCTGCTACACATGTATGCACGGTGAATGATTATGAAGACTACAACATGCCATTTGATTATCCAGTTGTCATTAAGCCCATGAATATGACAAAATATGCTACTTGTATTTTTCCTGGTAAGAAAAAAGTATATATTGCATATGATAAGGATGAAAAGGACAGTATATTACGTGCTATCTATAAAGAATCAGCTTATCGTGATGATCTGATGATTCAACAATATATACCAGGTGAAGACGCTAACATGCGTGTTGTTAATGCATATATAGGACAAGATGGGAAGGCAAAACTTCTTGCCGTAGGAAACCCTATTTTAGAAGAACATTCTCCAGAAGGGATAGGACGTTATGTAGCGATTATGACAACCTATCATCAGGAATTAATGGATAATGTTAAGCTATTCCTTGAAGCGATACAATTCCAAGGCTTTGCCACATTTGATATGAAATATGATGATCGTGATGGTCAATATAAATTGTTGAGTATTGAATTACATAATGAACTTTCCAATTATTATGTGACGGCCAGTGGCTTTAATTTAATGCAGTATGTAGCGAACGATTATGTTCGAGGAAGTAAACAACAACTAACATATGTGAGGAACAAGCATCTTTGGACAATTGTACCGAATGGTGTGCTTTTCAAATATGTTCAAAATGAACAACTAGTAATGGAGGCGAAAAGTTTAATTCGTCAAGGTATGGCTACAGATTCTATTTTTAATTATAAGGATATGAATGCAAAACGTTGGTTGAATGTCACGCTTGATAATTTAAGCTTTTATCGTAGCTATAAGAAATATTTTAATAACAAAGGTCTGTCTAACACATGAAAAAACAAACTTTAGGTATAATTGGTGGCGTTGGTCCACTTGCAACAATGTTTATAGGAGAAATGATTGTAAGACGTACGAAAGCACAAAAAGATCAGGATCATTTACATACCATTATTGATAATGATACAAATATTCCTGACCGTACGGCCTTTATTTTAGATAATACAAAGGATAATCCAGTTCCAGTCATTATTGAGGATGCAAAAAAACTAGCTTCGGTAGGAGCAGACATAATAGCGATCCCATGTAATACGGCGCATACGTTTTATCAAGAAATTGAAGAGGGTTCTCCTATACCTGTCTTGCATATGATTCGCGAAACAGCGAAGCGTGCTGCTGATTTAGGAGCAAAGCGAGTAGGTATTTTAGCAACAACAGGCACGTTAACATCACGGATGTATCAGGAAGCACTTGAGGAGTTTGGTATTACACCAGTTGTTCCAGATAATGAAATGAGATCCTATGTGATGTCGATCATTTATGATTATGTCAAGGCTGGGAAGGATGTTACGCTAGAAGATTGGCAACCGATAGAAGAGGCGATGCTAGCACTAAATTGTGATCGAATTGTATTAGGTTGTACAGAGCTATCTGTTGTAAACAGAGATTTAAAGCTAAGTGACATTTATATTGATTCATTAATCGTTTTAGCTGAATGTGCCATTTTAGCTTGTGGTTATGAATTAGTCGATTAGTTGAATTGAAAAGAATCTGCTTGCTTTTCACGGGTAAGCTACAATTCTTGAAAGAGTTGTGGACAGGCTTACTTTCCGTGTTGAGTGAAGCAGATTTTTTATGAAAGGAAGCAATGTTCTCTTGAAACGATTAGACAATTGCTTACGTACATATAAAGTAGGAACCTACGGAGTGTGTTAAACTAGTGTCAAGTAGATAGAAGGTGGGAAATAACATGTCAGTCATAAATTTATTAAAAGAAGAACTACAAGCAAAATGGAACTTTGAAACACCCATGAAAATTCAAGATGAAATGATACCAGCTATGCTTGAAGGCAAAGATATTGTGGCGGAATCACCAACAGGATCAGGTAAAACGTTAGCATATGTCTTACCATTATTAAATAAAGTGAATGGGGCAAAAAAGCAAACACAAGGACTGATTGTAGCTCCCTCGCAAGAGCTCGCTATGCAAATCGTAGAAGTTATTCGTGAGTGGACAGCTGGAACAGACATCACTGTTCAACAGCTGATTGGTGGTGCCAATTCTGCTCGTCAAATTGAAAAGTTGAAGAAAAAGCCAACGATTGTTGTTGGCACACCTGGGCGTTTAAACGAATTAGCACGAGCAGGAAAATTAAAACTCAAAGAAGTCGAAACAGTTATTTTAGATGAATGTGATCAATTACTAAGTCGTGAATACCGTGTTGTAATCAAATCCTTTATCGAAGGTTCTGCCTATGGCCGACAAGTTGTTGTTGTGTCGGCTACGATTACAGAGGAAATTGAATTAGTGGCAAGTCGTATGATGTTTGAGCCACTGCGTTTTAAAATAAAGCCTGAGGACATGTTAAAGGTCGGTAAAGTTGTCCATTCTTTTGTGAAGGTAGAAGAACGTGATAAAACGGATTTCCTGCGCCGACTTTCCCATACAGAGGGTTTAAGAGCGTTGGCTTTTGTTAATAATATCGATCAATTATTAATGAAGGAAACAAAACTACAATACCGTTCAGCACCGATTGTCACGCTCCATTCTGATATGAAGAAAGAAGAACGTAAAAAAGCGTTAGATGCATTCCGTAAAGGAGATGCACGTATTTTAATTGCAACAGATATTGCAGCTCGTGGTTTAGATATTGCAGGTTTAACACATGTTATTCATGTTGATGTCCCACGAACAATTGAACAGTATTTGCATCGTTCTGGTCGTACTGGGCGTGCTGGAGCTGATGGTGAAGTATTAACCTTATTATCTTATCGTGATGAAAAAACCTATAAAAAATGGACAAGGGAAATTCCGGGCAAGCCTGTGCAAAAAATATGGCATGATGGCGAGCTGATTGAAGGTAATTCTAAAACAATTGGACAGAAGCGAGGGAAATAGTATGACATTTGAAGAGAAATTACAGGCATATGCAGAGCTTGCAGTAAAAGTGGGGGTGAATATCCAACCAGGCCAGTACTTATTAGTCAATACATCTGTGGATGCTTTAGATTTTGCCCGTTTAGTTGTAAAAGAGGCTTACAAGGCTGGGGCAGGCCGTGTTCATGTAAACTTTTCCGATGATGAATTGGATCGTGCTTATTTTGAGCATGCATCCGATGAGGAATTTAATCGCTTCCCTGAATGGGTTGTGAAAATGCGTGATGAACTGATTGAACGTAAAGGAGCTCTATTATGGATTGATGCAGCAGATCCTGATAAGCTAACAGGAATTCCAGCAGACAGACTAGCAACACATCAAAAAGTATCAGGGGCAGCATTGAAAAACTATCGCAATGCAGTCATGAAGGATTTAATTGCTTGGTCCATCGTAGCAGTTCCTTCAGCTAAATGGGCAGCAAAGGTTTTCCCTCAATTAACAGAGGAGCAGCAAGTACCTGCATTATGGGAAGCTATCTTTAAAACGGTTCATATTGGAGAAGGCAATGCAGTTGATAATTGGCGTCAGCATGTAGCTAATTTAGAATCTCGTGCACAGCTTTTAAATAATAAAAAGTATGCAAAGCTTCACTATACAGCACCTGGTACAGATTTAACAATCGCTTTAGCACCACAACATAAATGGCTAACTGGTGGTAGTAAAACACCAGAAGATAATGTCTTTGTGGCCAATATGCCAACAGAAGAAGTTTATACACTGCCAATGAAACAAGGTGTAAACGGTTATGTTAGTAATACGAAGCCATTAGTCTATCAGGGCAATATCATCGATGGCTTTAAATTAACATTTGAAGAGGGCAAAATTATTAAGGCAGAGGCAGAAGTAGGACATGATTTATTGCAAGAGCTTATTCAAGTGGATGAAGGCTCAAGCTACTTAGGTGAAGTAGCACTTGTCCCTCACGAGTCACCAATTTCAGCGTCGGAAATTTTATATTTTAATACGCTGTTTGATGAAAATGCTTCAAACCATTTAGCTATTGGTGAGGCATATCCGACTTGCTTAGAGGGTGGTAGAGACCTAGAAAACGGTCAACTTGAAGCATTGGGTGCCAATATTTCTGTGACACACGAAGACTTCATGATTGGCAGTGGAGAAATGGACATCGATGGTATTTTACCAGATGGTACAGTTGAGCCAATTTTCCGCAAGGGTAGCTGGGCATTTTAAATTTTTAGTCAATAAGAAAAGAGGGAAGCAGATGAAACGATTATGTAGCTTGCTAGGTATGACAGTATTATTCATGACAATTTGTGTTTCATCTGCTTTTGCTCAAACAGAAACCTATGTGGCTATTGGCGATTCCTTAGCAGCAGGTCAAACACCCTACAAAGAAATTGATGTAGGGTATAGTGATTTGATTGCCATGAAATTAAGTTCGATTGATCAATTATCATTTTACACAAAAGAACTTGCTTTTCCTGGCTTTACTACGGCAGATGTATTAGAACGAATACGATCTGAGGAAGCGCAAAATTTATTAGCAAATGCGACGCTTATTACAATTTCAGCAGGGGCTAATGATTTATTACGTCTTGTCCAGGTAAACCCAAATGCAGGGACCTTAGCTTTTTCACAGCTTCAGGCAGATTACGCTTTAAATTTGGCAAGAAAAAATATGCTATCGATTTTGGATGAATTAGAAGAACGTGCGCCTAAAGCAAAAATCTATGTTATAGGGTATTATTTTGCTTATCCAACAGTTCATCCGACGCAAAAAGAAGGAACCAATGCCCAGCTAGTTAGATTAAATACGATTTTACAACAACAAGCAGAGCAAGCTGGCGCAGCTTATATAAATGTCTATGATGCCTTTGGATTGAATGCAACCAACTACTTACCAAATAGTGCTGATGTTCATCCAAATATTGAAGGCTATCGACAAATGGCTAACTCATTTTTACAAGTTTATAGTGGTAGTGATGCTTTAAACATCTCTTCAGCAGAATTGCCAAAGCCAAATCCCAAGTCATTTGAGGAAATCCTAAAGCAACAATCATCAGCAAAGCCTCAGAAGCAAAATGTGACACAACATCAATCTCCTCGTATGACTTACGTAATTCAGGGATTCCCGGGATATAAGGCATTTATCAAATACATCTAAATAACAGGTATCTAAGGCATCTTACTTATAAGATGCTTTTTTCTATGAAAACCAATTTTGGCTAGAACTACTAAACCTTTAGTGTTCACTAGATTGGGAATAGTCATGCTAAAATATAGAGAAGACTAGGAGGTACTAGAATGAAAATATTTCATACAGCAGATTGGCATTTAGGAAAGCTTGTTCAAGGTGTCTATATGACAGAAGATCAACATTATATTCTTCAACAATTTATACAAGCGATTGATGAGGAAAAACCAGATGTAATTATCATCGCAGGTGATTTATACGATCGTTCGATGCCTCCTATTGAGGCAGTTAATTTACTAAATGATGTATTAGCGAAAATAGTATTAGAGAAGAAGATTCCTGTTCTAGCAGTGGCAGGAAATCATGATAGTGCAGGTCGTTTAAATTTTGGTAGCCGTTTAATGAGTGATAGTGGTTTATATATTAAGGGCCAATTTACAAAAAATCATGCACCTATTGTTTTGAATGATCAACATGGTGAAGTACATTTTCACCTAGTGCCCTATGCAGAGCCAGCTGCTATTCGCAACATCTTTGAAGATGAATCAATCCGTTCTCATCAAGAAGCCATGCAAAAAATTATTGAGCATATTACAGAAGACATGGACACAAGTAAGCGTCATGTTTTTGTTGGACATGCCTTTGTGACGAAGTATGGTGAGGAGGAAGCAAATACTAGTGATTCCGAGCGACCCCTTTCCATTGGAGGCTCAGATTGTGTGAATGCAGCTTTATTCAAACCTTTTCACTATACGGCGCTTGGGCACTTACATAAGGCACATTTTGTTTTAAACGAAACCATACGCTATGCAGGTTCTATCTTAAAGTACTCGTTATCTGAGCATTTACATGAGAAAGGATTTTTAATCATCGAATTAGATGAGCAAGGTAACACCATAGTAAGTAAAAGAAAGCTTGTGCCAAGAAGAGATCTACGAGTAGTAGAAGGTCAATTAGAGGAGTTATTAACGCTCACACCAAGTGAGGATTATGTATTTGTTAGATTGACGGATAAAATATCTGTGACTTCACCGATGGAACGTATTCGTAGTGTATTTCCGCACGCTATGCATGTGGAGCGGAAGGTACTAAGACAAGATATGCCACGTGAACTACAAGTAGTAGAAGCTGAAAAACTAGAAGATATTGATTTATTCCGTTCATTCTTCACCAATATTATTGGCATTCAGCCTGATGAAGATACGGAACGCCTATTCACAGAGATGTTACAGGAGTTATTAGATGAGGAGCGAGAGACTGTAAAATGAAGCCTTTAAAGTTAACAATTACAGCGTTTGGTCCATATAAAGACACGGAAGTAATTGATTTTCAAGAGCTAGGGGAGCATCGATTGTTTGCCATTTCTGGAAAAACTGGTGCTGGTAAAACAACCATTTTCGATGCTATTTGCTATGCTCTTTACGGATCAGGTAGTGGGGAGGACCGGCAGGATACAGCTTTACTAAGAAGCGGCTTTGCACATGATGAAGTTTATACAGCTGTAGAACTCGTCTTTGAAATGCATGGAAAAGTCTATCAAATAGTACGACAGCCAGGTCATATTAAAGAAAAAAATAAAACGGTTACTGGAAAGAAAATAGAGCTAGCAGAAGTAAAAGACGGAAAGCTAGATTATAGCATTGTAGAGAAACAGCAAACGCTTGAAGTCGATAAGAAAGTGCAGGAAATCATAGGTCTCACAAAAGATCAATTTAGCCAAATTGTCATGCTACCTCAAGGTGAATTTAGAAAACTATTAACCTCTGATTCAACAAATAAAGAAGTAATTTTACGGAAAATCTTTAAAACAGATCGTTTCGGTGTCATGGCAAAAAAGCTTGATGCCAAGCGTAAAGAAGCAGAAAGTGATCTTGAGCGTGCCAAACAATTAAAAGAACATTTACTTGGTCAAATTGTGGGCGCCTTACCACAACGTTCTTCCACTTTATTCACAGTGATTGCTGATAATACGGAAAATTTACATCAACTGACAGAGGCACTTGATGAGGAGCTTAGCTACTATAAGAAATGTGGAGAAGATGAACAGTCATACTATGAAGAAGCGTATAGCCTTCATCAAAAAGAGCAGGAATATTATCGCTTAGCAAAAACGCTAAATGAGCAATTTGATGAACAAGCTAATCGACAGCAACGGCTACAAATGCTTTTACAACAGCAGGATTTATACCAAGCAAAGGAGAAGGAGATTGCTTTAGCAGAACAAGCAGAGCGACTGGTGCTGCTCGAACAACAATGCAAGGATTTACGTGCTGAACTGAATGTTAAAGAGATAGCATTTCAACAAGCAAAGGTTAAGCAACAGCAGTCACAAGAAAAGTTGCAAGAAGCGCAAGAAAAATATGAGATAGAGCAGGCTAAAGAATCTGAACGACAGCAAATCTTACAGCAGGAAATGCAGATGATAGCGCTTTTACCGAAATTTGAAGCCTATGAAAACAATATACAGCAGCTGCAAATAGCGGAGCAATATGCTGAAAATGCAAAACGAGCAGTAAATGATAACGTCAAACTTTTGGAAAATGAACAAGAGCAATTACAGCATTTTTCTCAATCATTAGAAGGCTATGAAAAACAGGTTGAACCCTATGAAAGCTATTTAGAACAATTACCGAAACTACGGGAACAGGTTGCTTTAATCAAGCAAGCGGATAAATATAAACATGCCGTAGATTTAGCTAAGCAGGATGTAGTTGCTTCAGAAAGTCTCTATCAAGAAAGTAAAGAGGCACTTCAACTTTTGCAGCAACGATGGCTGACGAGTCAAGCTAGTATTTTAGCAGAACAACTGAAGGAAGGAGAACCCTGTCCTGTTTGTGGTAGTATGACACATCAGAAAGCACACAATGAGCAACTGGAAGTTATTGAGCTTGCTCAAGTGGAAGCATTAAGAGCGAAGGCATCATCAGACGAGCGTAAGTATTTAGAGAAAGAGGCATTTTTAGCATCAGCGCAGCAACTTCTTCAAGATACATGGCGACAACTCGAGGCTCAGCATATTAAACAAGAAGACCAACCACAGATCACCGCTACTCTACATGAAGTGGAACAAGAGCTTGCTGCATTAAAAATTATTCAACATCAATTAGCTGATGTGCGATTAAAAATAAAGCATCAGCATGACCGAATAGAGCAGCTACGAAATAAGCATATGAAGCTAGAGCAATATTTAGCAGAGCAGATAAAAGAATGGACAAAATTACAAGCGGTTGTAGACGAACAACTTAAGCAGATGCCCCCTAATTTACCAACTTTACAGCAATTAAAGCAACAACTAAATGAAGTTAGTAAACAGAAAGAAGAGCTTCAAAAAAGTTGGCAAGTGAGTCAAGAAAATTTGCATGCAGCAAAGGAAGCAGCTAGCAATGCAACACTAACTGTAGAAATTGCCAAACAGTCCTTTGAGGAATTACAGCTTAAAATGAATGAAAAGCTTCAGCAATTTTCAGCAGATATGCAAGAAATAGGTTTCGAAAGCTATGAGGCTTATGCAACTGCTAAACGGAGTGCCATACAATTGGATGCACTTCGAAAAGCATGTAGCGACTATGCTTTACAAGTACACACGTTGCAAATTCAGATTACCGAAGGGGCTACATACCTTCAAGGAAAAGAGAAGCAAGATTTAGAGGCGATGGAAGCAAGAGTAGAACAGCAGCGAATTTCCTATGAGGAAGCATTTAAACGTTTGCAACAGATGAATGGCTTTATACAAGCATGCCAAGGCTTTAGTGAAAGGGTGGAAGAAATAGCGAAAGAGCTTCATTTACTTGAACAAGAAGCAGGACGAGTAAAGGAGCTCTATGGATTATTAAATGGACAAAATTCGAAAAAGCTATCCTTTGAGCGTTATATACAAATTAACTACTTAGATCAAATTACAGAAGCTGCCAATATACGTCTGTATCATTTATCAAACGGTCAATTTGAGCTTAGACGTTCAGATAGATTAGAAAAGCATGCGAAGCAAAGTGGCCTTGGTCTTGATGTTTATGATGCTTATACAGATCAATTACGAGATGTCAAAACTTTATCAGGTGGCGAAAAGTTTAATGCTTCGTTGAGCCTTGCATTGGGGATGGCAGATGTGATTCAAAGCTACCAAGGTAATATTCATATTGAAACGATGTTTATTGATGAGGGCTTTGGCTCGCTCGATGAGGAATCACTAAATAAAGCAATCGATACATTAATTGATTTGCAGGATTCTGGTCGTATGATTGGCGTTATTTCGCATGTGCCTGAATTGAAATCTGCGATGCCAGCAGTTTTACATGTGGAAAAAACATTAAATGGCCATAGTCAAACCCATTTTGAAGTGAAATAAAACGAAGGCGTATTTCCTCTAAAAGGAATACGCCTCCGTTTTATTTTTTTCGAGTTGTGGTTGTAGGCGTTGTGCCCTTTTTTGCAGCCATTACTTTTTTTACGATAGGAATAACAATAGGTGCTAACTTAACGGCAGTTTTTACAACGTTTGATACTTTCATCCCAAAACAGCTCCTTTTACAATTACTACTACCTGTTTCACTTAAAAATAAAACATTAACGGATAACACGAACAGCCTGAATTATATTCCAAATCACAATACCTAGTGAGACGAGAGCATAGATGGCGAATGAAACAAACCAAATAATCATCACTGTATTATTACTGGAGGTTGGATCTAAACTAAATGTGGAAAAAACAAAGACAATAAAGAACAGGATGCCAAAAACAAAAGGAACTAAATGAGAGACAAGTGCACGAATCGAATGTTTTTTTACATCACTATCTTTAGTCACGAAATATACAATTAATGGAACGATAAAAGGGGCGAAGAAAATACTAAGATAACTAAAGGCAGCTAAAATTTTTTGATTCTCCATAGTTGTACCTCCTTTTTAAATATTTACGCATGAAAAACAGCAAAGTTTCAAAAAAATGATGTATGGAAGGTTGTAATCCTTCAATCCTTTGCGTACAATGAGAGTGTTCAAATAAATTCAGATGTAACGACCACAAGGGGAGCTGATGATGTCAGCTGAGACTGGGCACGTAATGCCTTGACTCTTCGAACCTGTAAGTTAACGCTTGCGTAGGGATGTGGATAGAAACCGACACTTGTACGATGTGAGGCTCTGTCCTGACATCGTTTTTTCGTCCGTAAAGGAAAAAAGGTGTCAGAAAGAGACATATCAGCGCTTTTCTATTCCTGCTCTTGTATCCTACATCGGAACAAAGGAGAGAATATGTATGGACAAAAAAAGACTATTAATGCTAGTGGAGATTGCGATTTTTGCAGCGATAGGTCTCGTACTGGATCAGGTTTCCTTTAAAGTATGGGCACAAGGCGGCTCAGTTAGTCTTGTTATGGTACCGATTATGTTAATAGCATTTCGCTGGGGCTTAGTAGCTGGTCTTACTACGGGACTACTTGTGGGTGTTATGCAAACAATGTTTGGTTCTTATATCGTGCACTGGCTACAAGGATTACTAGATTATGGTGTTGCTTTTACTGTTGTAGGATTAGCGGCGGTTGTACGTGGACCAGTGTTAGACGCTGCTAAACATATGAACAAAACAAAAATGGCACTTTATATAATCATAGGTACCGTTTTCGCAGGCTTCTTACGATACACAGCACATACAATCGCTGGTGCTGTATTTTTTGCCGAATATGCGGGTGACCAAAATGCATGGATCTATTCCATCATCTACAATGGTACATATATGCTACCAGCAACCATTTTAACGGCTATCGTTGGTGTTCTTTTATTTACAGCCGCTCCCCAATTAATGCAAAGAAAAGCTTAATGCTAGTCCCTTCACATGAGTGGAGGGACTTTTTTGTCGTGAATAACTCTTTTAGCACTTTGCAAAGTAGGAAAGCATACAATATTTAAAGCGTTTATCGTTATACGCATAAAAAGTTATGTTATATTAAAGAATAGATATTAGATGAAAGGGACGTTATACATGATTGTAAAAACGCAAGAAGAGATTGAAGCTTTTAAAAAAATAGGACGCATTTGTGCTGAAATTCGCGAAGCAATGAAAGCTGCCACAAAACCAGGTGTTACAACACTTGAGCTTGATGAAATTGCTGGTCGCATGTTTGCAGAGGCTGGCGCTATTTCAGGACCAAAGGGAGAATATGATTTTCCAGGGTATACATGTATTAGCGTCAATGAAGAAGTAGCACATGGTATTCCAGGAAAGCGTGTTATTCAAGAGGGAGATATCGTAAATATTGATGTTTCAGGCTCTTTAAATGGCTATTTTGCTGACACAGGTATTTCATTTGTTGTGGGTGATGGCTATGAGGACAAAGAAAAGCTTTGCCGTGTTGCTAAAAGTGCCTTTGATCGAGCAATGACAAAGGTAAAGGCTGGATCTAAATTAAATCAAATTGGTAAAGCTGTTGAACGCGAGGCAAATGCTAATGGGTTAACTGTTATTATGAATTTAACAGGTCATGGCTTAGGTCAATCTTTACATGATGAACCAAACCATATTTTAAATTATTACGATGCATGGGATTCTACTATTATGAAAGAAGGTATGGTCCTTGCGGTTGAGCCATTTATCTCAGCAAAGGCAGAGCATATCGTAGAAGCAGGTGATGGCTGGACATTCGTGACGCCTGATAAATCACTTGTAGCTCAAATCGAACATTCAGTCATTGTAACAAAAGATAAACCAATTATCTTAACGTCATTAGACGAAGAATAGGATGTAATGAAAAAATCCTGCTAACCAATTTATTTTTGGTAGGCAGGATTTTTTTTAATAAATAAAATGCCAACAAAGAGAACACCGCATAAAAATAAAGCGGCTGTAGTAACAAGTAGCTCATCAAAACCATTATGTATGGCGATTCCAATATAAGCCCAAATAAAAACACTTGGATACATAACATCAAAGTGATGGAAACGGATATGTAGCGCAATGGCTCCTCCTAAAGTAAGTAAAATCACTGCCCAAAGAGGCGTACTAAGACCAAAGCCGTTCCAACCATAAGCCGTTAACGTAAAGCTTGTATTTGTGATAAAAATAAATGTCATCCATGCTAAATAAATAGAGAAAGGAATACGACCAAACAAGGATTTGTCCTGAAGAGGGTACGTATTATACAACATAAACAAATACAAGACTAAGAGTAATGTAATGCCAAGAGAAACAATAAATAACTCATGGTGCCAGACATATATCGTCAATGCTTGTAATATATTTATGCAACTAAAAAGCGCAGACTGTTTCAAAGTTGTCTTTTTCATGTTCATAACTAACCAATAACCGAGTAAAAAATAAATGATAATCCAAATTACATGACTTACACTAACTGGTGCAAATACAACAGAAAAACGATTAGCGATTTCTAGCGAAGATTGACCGTTGATGTTCACGAAAAAGGATGAAAAGGTTAGGATGATTGAGACAAGATAAGAGATTGTCATCAAGATAAACCGAGGCATGTTTTCCTCTCCCTTCGTGTTAGATTGTATAGGGAAAAGACAAATAAGTATAGTACTGTCACTTTTTTTATTATAACGGAAATTTCCAACAATGTATCGTGTTGTTTTACCATTAATACCTACAATTTACCATGTCTGATAGGCATCCATATATTTCTTTAGTACAATAAGAATAGCCAAATAAAAGGAGTGAAGTTTCATGACACAAAATTTGAAAAATCTAGATCTAACTGTTGAACTAGACAAAAAGATGTATAAAAAGAAATTAAAAGTACTCCAATATGAAATGTTGAACGCACAACAATTTTTATTAAAAAACAAGATTGGCTTGATCTTGGTATTTGAAGGAATGGATGCAGCTGGTAAAGGTGGCGCTATTAAACGATTAATCGAACGTGTCGATCCCCGCGGTTATGTTGTACATCCTATTTCTGCTCCTCAAGCTCATGAATTACGCTACAATTATTTACAACGATTTTGGAGAAAATTGCCTCAACATGGGCAAATCGCTATTTTTGATCGCTCGTGGTATGGCCGCGTACTAGTAGAACGCATCGAAGGATTCGCAACAAAGGATGAATGGTCTCGTGCTTATGAAGAAATTAATAATTTCGAGAAGATTTTAACTGCTGGAGATTACATAATTATTAAGTTCTGGCTTCATGTTTCAGATGAGGAGCAATTAAAACGCTTCAAAGAACGTGAACAAAACCCTTATAAATCTTGGAAGTTAACAGCCGAGGATTGGCGCAATCGAGATAAAACACCTCAGTATATTGAAGCAGCAAATGCGATGTTTGAAAAGACAGATAAAAAAGATGCACCATGGGTCTTAGTCGCTGGAGATGACAAAAAGTATGCACGTGTTCAGGTGCTACAGGAAACTATTGCACACATTGAACGAGAGGCTCAAAGACGTGGTCTTCATTTAACAAATGTGTTAGACAATACTCAACTAGAGGATGCTGATTCCTCCAGCTTAGAAATAGTAAACGAGAAAAAGAAAGAACAAAAAACTAAATAATTGAATTGTGCTGCTATGACAATAAGACATAAGCTGTTTTGGTTGTAGCAGCCTGTTTTTTTACATACAATGAAATTAAATAGGGTTTGCAATTATGGCTTGTAGCCAATGAAACAAAGAGAAACGTATTGATTTTTATTGGAAGGCTAGTGTGGAGAAATGGTGCTTAAAATTTGGAATCTATTAAGAAAAAAGGGTGGGAATGTGGTAACAATAAAGGGGGAAAAATGCTACATCCGCACATTCCAAGAAAAAGATGCACGAAGTTTAACGGGTCTCGTAAGCCGTAATAAATACTTTTGGTCTATATACGAGCCACTGCAAAGACCTGAATACTATACAGTCGATGCTCAATACAAAAAAATTCAAGAAAGTCTCTATTTAATGGAGTCTAAGCGTGAATTTACTTTTGGTATTTTTGAGCATAGTACAAATAATCTAATAGGGCATATTGCACTTTATGCTGTCAAACGCTTACCGTACTCGAGTGCATTTGTTGGCTATGCGATGGATGAGATTTATGTTGGAAAGGGCATTGTCACAGAAGCTGTGAATATGGTGGTCCGATTTGCATTTGAACAAATTGGTCTACATCGTGTAGAGGCCTACGTATCGACACAAAATAATGCCTCCATGCGTGTATTAGAGAAGGCTGGATTTCAGCAGGAGGGTCTGCTAAGAAAGCTACTGTATATCAATGGTCATTGGGTAGATCACTATATGTATGCACGTTTAGAGGATGAATAGAAAAATAAGTGCCTATCTTCCACATAGAGAGGATAGGCACTTGCTCTTTTATTAATGTATGAAGAAATAATTTTATTGTTTATTTCCATCTTCAATTAAATCTAGATGACCTGTATTTGGATCAATTATTAAACCATGAACAGGTACGTCTTTTACCATTAATGGATGATTACGAATTGTATCGACACTTTTCTTAACACTTGTTGCTACATCACCGAAACCTCGTAAAAATTCTTTCAAATCAAAACCAGAATATTCCAACATTTTGATTGTTTCTGGATCGATGCCTCGTTGTACCATTTCGCTAAGCATGGCGTCAGGATCAACCGCACTCATACCACAGTCATAATGTCCAACAACATACACTTCATCAGCTTGTAGGCCGTAGACAGCAACTAATAAACTACGCATAACTGCACCGAAAGGATGGCTCACTAACGCACCAGCACTTTTCACTATTTTTACATCGCCATTACGCAAATTCATCGCTTTTGGTAAAAGCTCTACAAGACGAGTATCCATACAAGATAAAACAACAATACGTTTATCAGGATATTTCGTAGTGATGAATGGCTCATATTTTTTTTCTTGTACAAACTCTTTGTTAAATTCTAGAATATCTTGTAACATTGTCATGAATATTGCTCCCTTCCTTACAAAAAATATTGTAGAGCAAAATTTTCAATATGCAAACAATAAAGACTTTATTCAGATAATTTTTACAATAAAGGAGCAGTTTCATACGATTTAGTAGATGAAATAACATGTAAGCTATAAAAAAACAGCTACCTATAAATAGTAGCTGTTTTTTACACATTAAAATTTTTCGTTTGGCTTTGGATCTACAGTTACTGAAGACTTGCTATCTAAACCAACTTGTAGGTAGTGGATGAAGAATCCCGTTGAAATTAATAAAACTGCTGAAAAGCCAAGAACAGTTGTAATGAACATTATTAGAGCTCCTCTCTACTTAAATGATCTACTAAAATTCCCTAAAACAATTATACAATAGGTTACTAGGAAAATCTAAGGATAATTTATGACAACCTTAACATACTTAGCCTAGAATACTATTAGTAGGAATGGATTATTTAGAATGCCCAATTTCCATCACGGAATATTGGGTCTATTTGATCATCATGTGTTATTCCATCTATATTCATTTTGGTAGAGCCAATCATAAAGTCTACATGTGTCAAGCTTTGATTGAGACCATGCGCGCTTAGTTCCTCAGAAGTCATTTCTTTGCCGCCCTCAATGCAAAAAGCATATGCACTACCAATGGCAAAATGATTGGATGCATTTTCATCAAACAATGTATTGTAAAATAATAGGTCGGATTGTGAAATAGGTGATTGATGTGGTACTAATGCTATTTCACCAAGGTAATGAGCACCTTCATCTGTTTCAATAAGAGAAGCTAAAATTTCTTGGCCTTGCTGTGCCTTGACGTCAATGATTCGACCATCTTTAAATGTTAGTGTGAAATTATCTATAATATTGCCGCCATAGCTTAAAGGCTTAGTGCTTGATACATAACCATTAACACCTGTTTTTAACGGTGCTGTAAAAATCTCTTCAGTAGGCATATTGGCCATAAATGTTTGGCCTTGTGTACTTATACTACTACCCCCTGTCCACACATGGTGTGGAGGCAGCTCAATTGTTAGATCTGTGCCTGGTGCAGTATAGTGTAGTGACTTAAATTGCTTTGCATTTAAATAATCAGCTTTGCTATGTAATTCCTGATCATGTGTATGCCAAGCTTCAACAGGATTTTCAACGTCTATACGTGTGGCTGCAAAGATAGCTTCCCATAATGCATCCATTTGCTGTTCTTCTGGAAGGTGAGGAAAGACCTTTGCTGCCCAAGCTTTAGATGGAGCAGCAATGACAGACCAGCTAAACTTATCTGCTTGTAACCATTGATAATAGTTGGCAAGTGCTTGGCCAGATGCTTTTTGGAATGCCATGATTCTATCACGCTCAATACCTTTTAATAAATCTGGATTTTGTGAGCTAATGCTTAAGAAAGCAGCACCATGTTCAGCTAACCATTCACGTTCCTGCACTTTCCAAGGTGGGAAGAAATCAAATGAGTCTTTTGGTGCCCCTTCATAGCGAGCACGTACAAGTTCATCATCGGATATATCGACAAAAACTTGTTTTGCACCATTTTTATAGGCAATTTTAGTAATTATTTGTGCGAGTTTTAGGTTATCAGTCGAACAGCTTATATAAAGATACTGATCTTTTTGGATATTTACTCCTACTTTCACCGCTAACTCGGCATATTTTAGTAATTTTGTGTCAAACGATAATAACAAAATCATATCCCCTTTCAATTTAAGACAGTTAAGTGTAATATTCTTAATTCAATATAATCAAAAATGGTCGAAATGTGAATAAAAAGCATTAATTACATCGAAAAATATATGAAATACATTTATACTAGGAATATATATATTTAAAATATGGAAAAAAAGACGAAATAACATTAGATAGTAGATTTGGAGGTTCTAGAATGGATAAGTCGTCGATTATAGGGTTAATACTTGCTTTAGTAGCACTATTAACAGGGATGGTAATGAAGGGTGTAAGTTTATCTGCATTTTATAACCCAGCAGCTATCCTAATTATCATTTTTGGTACTATTTCCGCAGTAACAATTGCCTTTCCTATGCAGGAGTTAAAGCGTGTGCCGAAGCTATTTAAGATTCTTTTTAAAGAAACAAAATTAGCAAATGATATAGAGATTATTAAAATGTTTTCACAATGGGCTGACTTAGCTCGTCGCGAAGGGCTATTAGCACTTGAAAGTAAGGCCTCAGAGATTGAAGATCCATTTTTGAAAAATGGCCTTACATTAGCAATTGATGGTCAAAATGCTGATTACATACGTGATGTCTTAACAGAAGAAGTAGAAGCGATGGAAGAGCGACATACTAGTGGAGCAGCTATTTTTACACAAGCAGGTACATATGCACCTACTTTAGGGGTTCTTGGTGCAGTAGTAGGGTTAATCGCCGCATTGGCTGATATGAATGATATCGAAAAGCTAGGACATGCTATCTCAGCTGCCTTCATGGCTACATTACTCGGTATCTTTACAGGGTATGTTTTATGGCATCCATTTGCGAACAAGCTAAAACGTAAATCTGCTTTAGAGGTAAAACAAAAGAGAATGATGATTGAGGGTATCCTTTCAGTATTAGAAGGGGAGGCTCCACGTGTAATTGAACAGAAACTATCATCATACTTAACGATGGAAGAACGTCGTCAAATTTCTGGTGAAAGCGGGGCGGGTGGCCTTGGCAAAGAAAGCTAAGAAGAAAAAGCATGATGAACATATTGATGAATCTTGGTTAGTGCCATACGCAGATATTTTAACTTTGCTGCTAGCCGTGTTCATTATTTTGTTTGCCTCAAGTTCAGTCGATCAAGAAAAGCTAGAAAGAATGTCGGCAGTTTTTAGTCAAGTCTTTGATGGTGGAACTAGTTTTCTAGAGCAACCTGCACCAGTCCCTACTCCGAATGCGGATAGCGACCAAACGCCACAGCAAAACTCTGCCTATTTAAAGGATCAACAGGAGTTAGCTGAAATAAAAGATAGTGTGGATAATTTTATTGCAGTCAATGAAATGGAAGATCAGTTTGCCACAGAAATGACGGATGAGGGATTACTAGTGACAATCCGCGATAGTATTTTATTTGACCCAGGGCAGGCAAAAGTTAAACCTGAGTATGTCCCTATTGCCAAAGAGCTATCAACTATGCTGGTATCTGATCCAGCTCGAAATATTGTCATCACAGGTCATACAGATAATGTACCAGCAGGTCCGAATTTCTCATCAAACTTTGAACTATCTGTTTTGCGTGCAACGAATTTTTTAAATCTTCTTATTGAAAGTAATGACCAGTTAGATCCTACGCGCTTTAGTGCAAAAGGAAACGGTGAGTATCGTGCAATTGCACCAAATGACACAGCCGAAGGACGCGCAAAGAATCGTCGTGTAGAAGTTTTAATTCAACCATTAGTTACAGAGGATGGTTCAGAAACAAAGACTACACCGTAATAAAAGAGCTATTAGCAGCAGACAAATGTCTTGAGCTAATAGCTTTTTGTTTTACCTATTTACGTAAAGATCCTAATTCAGCAACAATCGCTTGCATTTCGCTTGGACTAAAAGTTTCTCTCTTCATAACCATTTCATATAGATACACTAAATCTTCATAATTTGCTTCATCGAAGTTTTCTGATTTCATTGCATCGACATTCACCATACGAAGCTTGTCCTTCATTTGATCAACCATATACATAACGTTTTCTTTAGATGGAACTGATAAATCCATTTTTTACCCTACCTTTCGTCATCCTCGCACATATCATTTCATTGAATAAAAAAAATGTCAACTCCGTATTTGGGCATTGCTTTAAAAATAGACTGTTATTGGGTAGAATAAGTGCAGAAGACTGTTTATTTATGAAATAATAGGGAATATGCAACTATACAAGCAGGGGGTTTTAATATGGGTCAAAGTAAATTATTAGCATCTATTGTAGCAGGAGCAGCAGTAGGAGCAGCATTAAGTATGTTAGATCGGGCTACACGAGAAAAAACAATTGCCTCAACAAAAAAGATGAAGGAAGCCATCTCATACTATGCAGCAAATCGAGAAGAATTGCAGGTTTTGGTAGAGGAAAAAGTACTCGCGGCAAAGGTGCTTTGTGAAAGTGTGTCAGATAATGTCAACACAATTGCTGAAAAGGTGGATGAATTTAAGGATTTACCTTCCACGATACAGGGAATGATTGAAGATACGAAATCAGCCTTTACTTTACCTCATAAGGAGTAAAGGTCGTTTTAGGAGGAATTGTATGGAAAAGAATAAAGCAACATGGCATAACGCTTTTGGGTTTGTAAAATCGTTTGTTTCTCCAGAGGAGGGAGCGATTGATATTATGACATCCAAAGGCTTTATCCAAGATTTAATAGGTCGGCTCAAGCGAGTTGAAATATCTGCGCTTGCTGCACAATTGGCTTATTTCTTTTTACTATCGTTCTTCCCCTTACTTATTTTCTTGGTGACGCTATTACCATATCTTAACTTAGAAACCACTCAGGTCTATTCATTTTTAGTGAATATCTTACCTGATGAAGTGTATAAGCTGATTGAAAATACACTGAATGAGATTTTAACAAATCGCAACAGTAGTTTACTGTCCATTGGGGTTTTAGGTACTATTTGGTCTGCATCTAAAGGCATTAATGCATTACTTCGTGCTTTAAATAAAGCCTATGATACAGAAGGGAGAGCAGGCCTATTAGATAGGGGTTTATCACTTGTTTTTACAATCGCTCTCGTTATTGTTATTGCCGTTGCGCTCTTATTACCGGTCTTTGGTCAGCAAATTGGACATTTCCTATTCTCAATCGTCGGAATAGAGGAGCAATTTGAATCAGTTTGGCATAGATTAAGATGGTCAATCCCGCCATTATTGATTTTCATCGTATTAATGGGCATCTACTGGTTTGTGCCAAATACAAGTCCTCGTTTGAAAATAATGGGCGTATGGCCAGGAGCGTTATTTGCCACGCTTGCTTGGTTAGCAGTCACATATGGTTTCTCTTTTTATATTAATAATTTTGCAAATTATTCTGCTACATACGGTAGTATTGGTGGCGTCATTATTTTAATGCTCTGGTTATATTTTACGGGAATCATTTTAATCTTTGGTGGCGTATTAAATGCTACAATGCAGAAAAGAGCACTTCAAAAGGAAATTCGTCGATAAGGAAATGATCATTTATTAACAAGAGCCTCGCTAAACTCATAAAGAGTAGCGAGGCTATTTTACTTGATTTTACCTGATTAAATGCATCAATTATTCAATGAAAGCCACAGCGCATGTCACAGGAAGAGTAGCTTCAAGCAAGCTGGACTCAATTATGCTGAGGCTTACTTGATGTTAAACATTTTTATTGAGCATACGTAAACCATTTAGAATAACTAGAATTGTACTACCTTCATGCCCGATTACGCCTAATGGCAAGTCGACAACTTGTAAAAAGTTAGAGGCGATTAATAAGATAATAACCCCGATAGAAAAGAAAATATTTTGTTTCACAATACGTTGCATTTTACGTGATAAACGAACAGCATAGGCGATTTTTGATAAGTCATTTTTCATTAGCACGACATCCGCTGTTTCAAGCGCCACATCTGTACCTTCACCCATAGCAATGCCAGTAGTTGCGGTAGCCAATGCAGGTGCATCATTAATACCGTCGCCGACCATGCCAACAAATTGATGTTGTGTAAGTAGGCGTTTCATTTCAGTTACCTTCGTTTCTGGCAGACATTCTGCGACGTATTCAGTAACGCCAGCCTCTTTCGCGATAACTTTCGCTGTTTTTTCGTTGTCACCTGTAAGCATCACCACTTGAATACCAAGCTCTTTTAATAATGTAACAGCTTTCTTAGCTTCAGAGCGCACAGTATCTTTTAATGCTGTTAATGCAACAATACCATGTTGATCGCGAATGAAAATAACTGTTTTTCCCTCTGCTGCAAGTTTAGTTACAGCACTATTTGCAAAACTGTTAGCAAGTTGTACATCAACAAACTCTGGTTTGCCTACTTGATACTCCTTGTTTTGAATCGTTCCTTTAATACCCCAGCCAGGAATATCTTCAATTGTTGCTTGTGGCAGTATGTCGATTCCTTCAGCCTTAGCGTAGGAGGTAATCGCTTGGGCAAGGGGATGATTGGATTGAGATTCAATTCCTGCAAGAATTGCTAGAGCCGTCTCACGTTCTACTCCATCACGGACAATAAAATCTGTAACAACTGGTTTTCCTTGCGTTAAAGTACCTGTTTTATCGACCGCCAATGCACGTAACACACTAAGATGCTCTAAATGTAAACCACCTTTAAATAGCACACCATTTTTTGCACCATTTGATATAGTAGCGAGTGTTGCAGGCATAATGGAGGCAACGAGTGCACAAGGTGAAGCAACCACTAATAACACCATTGCTCGGTAAAAGGTTGTTGTCCAGTCCCAGCCGAGTAAGAAGTGGGGAAGAACCATCATAATGGCAACACCAAGTAAAACAAATTTTACATAAGTCCCTTCAAACTTTTCGATGAATTGTTGAGAGGGAGATTTTTCACTTTGGGCACTTTGAACGAGCTGTATAATTTTTTGGAAAAGGGTCTCTGAATTCGCCTTTGTCATTTCCATAGTAATAGCACCATTTAAGTTGACTGTGCCTGCAAAAACTTCGTCTCCTTCGCTTTTTGAGATTGGCAGTGGCTCACCGCTAATAGCTGACTCATCAATAGAAGATTGGCCTTTAAAAATAATGCCGTCTGCTGGAATTCGTTCGCCCGGTTTAATCAATAAATGATCCCCGATTTGTAATGTGGAAACTGATACTTTCATAGGCTCAAATCCGCCACGCACTAACCAAGCTTCTTCTGGCTGTAAATTCATAAGTGCAGAAATTTCGCGATGACTTTTATTCATCGCATAAGTTTCAAGTGCACCACTTACTGCAAAAATAAATATTAGGATGGCCCCCTCTGTCCAATAGCCAATTGCAGCTGAGCCAATTGCAGCTAATACCATCAAGAGCTCAACATTTAGCTTTCGCTCTTCTATGGTTTCTTCAATGCCTTCTTTTGCTTTCGCGAAACCACCTACACAAAAGGCAATTAAATATAGTAGAACAGAAGCTGTTGTTTGTCCACTTGTGTCTAAACGCCATGCTAGTAAGATGAAAATTCCAGCCATTAATGCAGCAATTAATTCTGCATGTTCTTTTATTTTCTCAATTATGTTTATCTTTTCTCGATTAGAGTATTCCATCTTTATCCCTCCTGATAATGAAAATCAATATCAAAACCTTTATAAATTAGCGTTGTATTGAGCTATTCAATTGAAAATGGATTTCAATTACCATCTCTTTTGTTTAGAATTATTATAACAAAGGAATTTATAAAAATAAAGTAGGAAGTTTGATGGAGATTTTTAAACAATATGCGAAAGGATTGAAAAAGGCACAGTCTATTCACTAGGAATATTCTGTGCCCTACAAAATTGTGCAATAAAATGAGTTACTACTGCTATCTATTATTTAATTAGAAGACTCTTTCTGCATGCAGAGCAAGTTTTTCTAATGATGATTTATCCACATCTGCATGTAGTGAGTTACCATGTGAATCCATTGTTACAACTGCTGTAAATTTTTCTACATTTAAGTGCCACATAGCTTCAGGAATACCGAATTCCATTAAATCAACACCATCAACGCCTTTAATACAGTCCGCATAGTATTGTGCTGCTCCACCAATTGCATTCAAGTAAACGCCACCATGCTCATTAAGCGCTTTTAATGTTTTTGGTCCCATTCCACCTTTACCAATAACAGCACGGATACCGAATTTTTTCATGATATCGCCTTGATAAGGCTCCTCACGAATTGAAGTAGTTGGGCCAGCAGCTTTCACTGTCCAATTGCCTTCTTCATCCTTAGCCATTACAGGTCCGCAGTGATAAATAACTTGTCCATTTAAATCAACTGGTGCATCGTGGCTCATTAAATGATGGTGGATTGCGTCACGGCCAGTATACATACGACCAGTAATAGAAACGACATCTCCAACTTTTAATGAACGAATTTGTTCTTCAGTAATTGGCGCAGTAAGTTCTACTACATCTGTAGTTGTATCTTCTGTTGTAGCAGCTACTTCATTCTCTTTGAAGGTAATTTTTTCACCTTCTTGATAGTGCCAATTCAAAATTTCGCCAGTTTGAGGATCGATGTCCACAGCCATACGTCGGTAAGCCCAACAATTATATGCTACTGATACATAGAAAGAGGCAGGTATACGATGCATTACGCCAATTTTACAGCCTAATAATGTTGCTTCACCACCAAAGCCCATTGTACCGATACCAAATGTGTTAGCCGTTTTAACAACATACTCTTCTAACTTAGCAAGATCTGCATTTGGATTTGTATCTTCAACATGGCGGAATAATTGCTCTTTTGCTAAATCATAGCCCGAAGAACGGTCTCCACCAATACCTACACCAATGAAACCAGCAGAACACCCTTGACCTTGTGCTTGGTATACAGAGTGTAAAATACATTTACGAATACCATCTAAGTCACGCCCTGCACGACCAAGACCTTCTAGTTCACATGGTAGACTGTATTGAATGTTTTTATTTTCACAGCCGCCACCTTTGAGAATTAACTTTATTGTAATGTAATCTTTTTCCCATTGCTCAAATTTCATTACTGGCAAACCATCACCAAGATTATTACCACTGTTTGCACCAGATAATGAATCCACCGCATTAGGACGTAATTTAGCATCTGCAGTTGTATCGTTGATTGCTTTTTTGATTGCAGCTTTAATTTCTAATTGGTTTACGCCAACAGGAGTATAAATTTTGAAAGTTGGTAGCCCTGTATCCTGACAAATTGGTGACACGTTATCTTCTGCCATAATAATATTATTTGCAATTGTGTCTAAGCTCATTGCTGCACGAGTACCAGCATTCTCAGCTTCTTTTGCTTTTTTAATAGCACGACGTACATCCTTAGGTAAATTCGTAGATGTTTCAGTAATTAAATCGTAAAGACTCTTCTCCAAATTTTGTAGATTCATTGGTATTGCCCCCCATAGAAAAATTGATTATTTCCACGTTACATTATACTCTTTTCAACTAATGAAAAAAAGAGTCCTTATCTGAGACCGCTAAATTAAAACATATTTTAATAATATAGAAGGAGAGTATTGATTTTATAGAACGTTTGTTCTAAAATAGAATAAATCCAATATTAGGAGGAACTTGCATGACTGCTAAAACTTTACTTGAATTACCCGAAGCATTCGAGCAATATAGACCATTAATAGAAGGGACAATGAAGCCTGTTGTATTGGTTAATACGGAAATAAGTAAAACAACTTTATTTCAAAGTAAGTTTGCAGGAGATCCTTATTTCCCATTGGGAATGGACTATCCAAAAAACATGAAGGGACAACCGTTAAAGCTATTAGCTCAAATTAACTTTGCAGAGGTTCCTATGCATTTACCCAATTTCCCAGAAGAGGGAATATTGCAGTTTTATATTGATGGTTATGACGATGTTTTAGGAATGGATTTTGATAATGGACAAAATCAAGAAGGCTTTCGTGTAATATTTCATGAACAAGTTATGCAAGATGAAGCACAGCTTATTCAAGACTTTTCTTTTATAGAAATAGATGATGAGGAATTATATTTTCCTGTCGAGCGTGAAATGGCATTATCCTTTATTACAGGCGTTGAGCCGATGTCGATTGATGATTTTAGAAGCAATGAAAAGTATGCTAGCATCTTAACAGCTTTGGAGGATGACGAAGCATTAGAAGACAGCTTCTATGATGCTATGACTGGTGATGGTCATAAAATTGGAGGGTATCCATTCTTTACGCAAGAGGATCCTCGAGCATATGGTGATTATAAAGATTCAATCATTTTGCTGTTACAGATTGATAGTGTCGGCGACAATATTCTTTGGGGCGATTGTGGCGTTGGCAATTTCTTTATCACAGAGGAAGAGTTAATGAATAAAGATTTTAGCAAGGTACTTTATAATTGGGATTGCCATTAAAAAACAAGCGAGCACACGATGCTCGCTTGTTTTTTATTCATTATTGTTCACGAGCATGAAATTGCTCCATTTTGTCCTCTAAATCATCCATCATTTGGATTAAGCGATCAATATCTTCTAACTCAGCTGTTTCAGGATCAAGGGCATCTAATACTTCTAAAAACATCTCCAGACGCTCTTTTAAATAGGTTACTTGTTGCTCTTTATCAGTGATTGGCTTTGACATTCGTACACCTCATTTCATCCCTTTCATCGTAGCCGATTTGAGCTTAAATTTCAATGTTTAGGGAAACACCTAGGACTAAGAGATTAATTTTAAAAAACAATAAACAGAATATTTACAATATTGAGGATGTATGTTAAAGTTGTTTTAAGATAAAGTAAAGGAGCTGATTGGAAAAAGTCATCTGCAACGCTAACTCGAAAAGGAGGGAGTTTAAACAAGTAATCGGTAATATTCAAAAGCCGAAAATCGTGTTTATACAATTAAATGAGGATAAGTATTAGTTAAGCCTTAGCGTAAAATCACATGTGGTGAGCGCTAAGGCTTTTTGGTATGCTGTTCTTTGGAAGAATGACTAGATAGTGGAGGGAAAAATGACGTACTTCTCAGATTACAGCAAAAAAAGATTTACCATTTTAGTAGTAATTGTATCCATATCAGGCTTTTCACAAGGGATGCTATTACCGCTTATTTCGATAATATTTGAACGTGATGGGGTATCCTCTGCATTGAATGGCTTGAATGCAACAGGCTTATACATAGGAACATTACTGATTTCACCATTTATCGAGCAGCCCTTACGCAGGTGGGGCTATAAACCGATTATTTTAATTGGTGGAGCACTAGTTTTTGCGTCTTTACTTGTATTTCCTCTATGGAAAAGTGTGACCTTTTGGTTTGTCCTTCGTTTATTAATTGGCGTAGGTGATCATGCCTTGCATTATGCCACACAAACATGGATTACTAGTACTGCAGATCATAAAAGCTTAGGGAAGGGGATGGCCATTTATGGCTTATCATTTAGCATAGGTTTTGCTGTTGGGCCACTTATGGTGAAGCTCATTGAAATTGCTGAAGCGCTACCGTTTATCGTATCTTCAATAATGTGCCTCTTTGCATGGTCCTTTGTATTTCTCTTACAAAATGAAAAGCCTGAGCGTTTAACAGGTGATTTAAATGCCAGAGGATGGCAACGGTATAAAATGGCTATTGTATTTGGGTGGATTGCCTTTTTAGGTCCATTTGTTTATGGTTTTCTGGAGTCTTCACTAAATGCCTTGTTTCCTGTCTATGCACTACGCAAGGGCTTTGAAGTCGGCATGATTCCTATCATTTTATCTGTGTTTACATTTGGTGGTATTTTAACGCAAGTACCGCTTGGTGCACTAGGAGATAAAGTAGGGAGAAGGAATATTTTGATGATTGGGTCATTTGGTGGCGCAATTATTTTTGCGATTGCAAGCTTTTTAGAGCATTCACAATTCGCTGTGGCTGTCGCATTTTTCTTAACGGGTACGCTGGTTGGCTCGATGTTTTCTTTAGGGATTACATTTATGGCTGATTTGACACCAAAGGAGCTACTGCCTACGGGGAATTTACTTTGCGGAATTGCTTTAAGTATTGGTAGCTTAACAGGTCCATTTTTAGGTGGAGTTTATTTAGAATATGTAAAAAATTATAGCTTCCTTTTACTTGTGGCTATGCTTTTGCTAGCCGTTGCAATCGTTTTATTTATATTTGGACGCCGCAAGCATCAACAACCAAGGATGGCAAAATAAAAAGAGCGGGGCTCATCTCCCGCTCAAAAAACAAAAAACGCCCAGCAAATCCGTGCTGTTATGGCGTTTTTTGCGTAACAAGGATGTTCCGTCCAAGTTACATAGGTTTGGCACCTAGAAAATTATTATACAGACATGTTCTAATGAAAGCAATAAAAAAGAAAATGGGTATTTTTGGACATTATCCATCTTTCTATTTATAATAAAAGAACACTTGCTTAAAAAGGAGGTTTTTATCATGACAGAAATGAAAAAACTATCTATCCACCGTGCTTTAACAGAATTAAAAATGCTGACTCTGCGAATTGAAGCAGCAACAAATGAGGTTAGTGCAGTCGTAGCTAATCGAAAAAGCAATCGTAAAATTAATGGTGTAGACATTCCTGAATATGAAAAACAAATGCAAGCATCCTATGATAAAGTGCTAGGTTTAATTTCCTATCGAAATAAAATAAAAGCACTAGTTGTGCAGTCCAATGCAAACACAAAGGTGTTGGTGGGCAAAGAGGAAATGACTGTAGCGGAGGCAATTGAACGGAAACAATCCATTCAATACGAAAAGAATTTGCTAGAAGTTATACAGCATCAGCATCGTTCAGCTATCAATACGATTGCCAAAGAAAATGATGCATTACCTGCAAAGCTGGAAACCTATTTAATTAACATATTGGGCAATAAAGATAAACAATCACCAGAGGAAGTCAAATTACATACCGAAACATTTATGAAAAGAAATGAGTTTGAAATCATTGATCCCCTAAATGTTAAACAACAAATTGAGAAATTGAGCAATCGGATTGAAGAATTTGAATCAGAGGTGGACGCTGTCTTATCAGAGTCGAATGCCACAACCTTTATTGAAGTACAAGTTTAAAAAGATTTGCATGTCCTAGCGAAAATGGAAAACGAAAAGTCGCTCGCGCTTCAAGGCATGTGTGCGAGTTAAAACGTAAAACATGCCTTACTCCAATGGTAATTTTCAACTAAACTGATTTGAAAGTTCAAAGGTAAAAGGTGAAAGTACAAATCTTACGTTTGAAAGTTCTTTGAATAAAAGCTGAAAATTTAACATTTAATAATCATTTAAATCCTGGGTTATTGGTTAAGGTATCGACTTTTCTGGACCATCCATCATCCACCAGGCAGCTTGTGCTGTGCATTAGAAAAAGGACGTCTCCTAGGGAAACGTCCTTTTCATACTATTTGTTTTTTAAAACAAGTTTTGCAACGCATTCCACCTGCGCCGTTTGTGCGAACATATCGACAGGCTGAATATACTCAACAAGATAAAGCTTAGATAATTGTTGTAAGTCCTTTGCCAAAGTGGATGGGTTACAGGAGGTATAAACAAAACGTTTAGGTTTTAGTTTAAGGACTGTTCGAATAAATTCAGGTGCTAGTCCTGTACGTGGTGGATCTACCGTAATCACATCAGGAGTAAATCCTTCCTTGCGCCATTTCGCTAGGACACTTTCCGCTGTACCGACCGCATATTTCGTATGCTTGAAGCCGTGATTTCGAGCATTTTTACGAGCATCCTGAATGCTTTCAGGAATGACATCCATTCCACGAACTTCCTTCGCTTTATCCGCTAACCATAATCCAATTGTGCCAACGCCACAGTATGCATCAACCACCGTTTCTTTTCCCGTTAAAGCAGCAGCCTTTTTAATTTCATTATAAAGATGAACTGTTTGCTTTGGATTTAGTTGGAAGAAGGCGCGGGCAGATAAATCAAAGGCCAATTCGCCAAGCTCTTCATGAATGGTTTCTTTGCCATCAAGTACAACAGTTTCATCACCGAAGATTAATGATGTTTTTTCACGGTTAATATTTTGTGCAATGGATACAATACTCGGATCAATTTTTTTAATACGTGTAATCAATTCAGCTAAATGAGGGATTTCTTTCCTTGTTGTGACAAGAACGACTTGTGTCTCCCCGGTACGAATACCTGTACGTACAACAATCGTACGCACTAAACCATCTAGCGTACGACCATCGTAAATAGTGATATTTAGCTTTTGCAAAATTTTTCGAGTGGCAACGGTGATTTTGGAAGTAATTGGGTGCTGAACAAGGCAATCATTAATGTTTAACAGCTTATTACTTCCTTCAGCAAATAAACCTGCGTAAACACGCTTGCCTTCTTTACGTACTTGGAATTGGCTTTTATTACGATAATGCCAAGGATCATCCATGCCAAGTGTTTTTCTCACTTCAATTGTTTCGAGTAAAGGTTTGGCATAACGCTCTAATGCTTGTATAACAATGTCTCGCTTTTCTATTAGCTGTTTTTCATAGGTCATATGCTGAAGCTGGCAGCCCCCGCACTCATTGTACACTGGGCAAGGTGCTTCCTGACGATGTTTTGAAGCTTTACGAATGGCTAAAATCTCTGCTTCAGCAAAATTACGTTGTGTTTTTGTTACTTGAGCTGTGATCTCTTCACCAGGAATGGCTCCTTTTACAAATATCACATTACGTTTATAAAAACCTACACCTTCACCATTTATGCCTAGCCTTTTTATTGTTAGTGGGAATTTTTGTCCCACGGTCATTGTTGTTTGCTGCGTCAAACGTTCCACGTCCCTGCTCTATATTGTCATCTCCCCATTATAGCGAAGGAGCAGGCGATTGCAAAGCAACAGGGAAATCTTCATATTCTAATACTAAATCGTCAAGCGATAAGAACGTATAACCTTGCTTTTTAGCTTCTGCAATAAACATTGGTAATGCTTCGGCATTATCCTGTGCTACGGTATGCATTAAAATAACGGCACCAGGATGCAGTTGTTCCATAAGTGCATTATAAGCATAATCTGCACCACGACGCTCATCCTTCATCCAATCCTTAAAGGCCACAGACCAGAAAATATGACGATAACCTTCTGCATTACCCACCTCTAGCACTTTTGCATTAAAAATTCCTTCAGGTGGACGAGCATATGTTGTACGATCGATGCCTGTCAATTCACGTAACTTGCCATCGAACTTTTGCCATTCTGCACGCATGCCATCTGGTGAAAGTCGAGCCATATTTGGGTGACCATATGAGTGATTCCCGATAGTATGACCATCCTTCACCATGCGTTTCACTAAGTCGCTTGCACTGTCTAAGTAATGGCCTGTTAAAAAGAAAGTAGCAGGTACATTTTCTTTTTTCAATGTATCCAAAATACTTTCAGTAAAGCCGTTTTCATAGCCATTATCAAATGTTAAATAGGCAATTTTTTTATCTGCCTTCCCTTTATAAATCGCACCATATTTGTCAAGTAACTGATCGAGCTGTGCTCCTGCCTCTGCCTGCTCACCGTTTTTAGCACGTTTAAAGCCCCAATGGTGTTCATCAGAACCAGCAGCAAAAAATGGATTAAAGCTAATTCCTGCGGCAATAATAAAAGTAGCAATTACCGCACCAACAATATGTTGTTTCCACATAAAAACGCATCCTTTCTTTTTCATTAGAATGCGTAATTACTAAAAAAATTATCCAACTTAATTTTTTCTAATTTTGAGCCTTTAACAAATTTTCAAGTGCTTGCTTTAAATAAGGGTATTTAAATATAAAATGTTGTTGTTCTAATAGGGTTGGTAGCACTTGTTGTCCTTCTAAAACAAGTGTGCTTTGTTCGCCGAGAGCTAAACGCATCGCAAAGCTAGGAACAGGCAGCCAATGACGTCTGCCCATGACTTCGGCAATCGTTTGACCAAATTCCTTCATTCTCATAGGATGCGGGGCTGTTATATTAAATGGTCCATGAATATTTTCATTTGTAATAGCGAAATAAATAGCACGTGCTACATCTTCAATATGTACCCACGAAAGCCATTGCTCTCCAGAGCCAATCGTTCCACCTATATGCATTTGATAGGGCAATAGCATTGGTGGAAGTGCGCCACTATTTCTACCTAAAATGACACCAAAGCGTGCAAGAGCCACACGAATACCTAATGCTTCTGCTCGTTTCGCATGTCGCTCCCAATCGTGGACTGTAGTGCCTAAAAAATCAGTTGCGTAATCCGTAAAATCTTCATCATAGATGGCTTGTGTGGAAGTTGGGTATATACCAACTGCACTAGCATTGACAAGGACTTTTGGTTTTATCGTGAGCATGTCCATTATACGTATAATCTCTAATGTGGCATTCATTCTGCTCCAATAGATAGCTTTCTTTTGCTTTTTTGTCCAACGACCATTATTTAATGAAACACCTGCTAAATTCACAAAGGCATCTACACCTTCAAAGATTTCCAAAGCTTGCTCCTGCTGATGTAGCCATTGAACATAGTGAACGCCATTTTCTAGCTTTGACTCATGACGCGTTAAGACAAAAATGTCGTGTCCGTTGTGCTGCAATAGCTGTATAAGAGCATTTCCAACAAAGCCAGTGCCACCTGCAATCACTATTTTCATAACAAGCACCTCTTTTCTCGAATAAAACGCTTACTTTTAAGTTTATCATGTAACCAAAAAGTAAACATCTTTAGGCATTAATTGCAGAGAGGGAAATTAACCGTGCTAATTGTCAGATCCACCATAAAGAAATGCTATAATGATAATAGTGAGGTGTTTGCTATGCGTATGATTACAAAAATTGCACGTCAAAAAAACAATCCTGAACGCTATAATATCTATTTAAATGAAGAGTATGCTTTTCCGGTTGATGAAGCCATTCTCATTCAATTTGGTTTAACAAAGGGAAAGGTGCTCGATGAATTCGAAATTCAAGAGATTGCCTATGAAGATGAGATACGTAAGGCATTTAATAAGGGGTTAAACTTCCTTTCATATCAAATGCGAAGTGAGCATGAGGTTAAGAAAAAACTGCTCAACTTAGAATTTGGAGAAGCTGTAGTGTTAGAGGCAATCCAAAAGTTAAAATCCTATGGCTTTATTAATGATGAAAACTATTCAAAGGCTCTGCTTGATACAAAGAAAGCTACTATGAAAAAAGGACCAAGAGCCATTAGACAAGACATGATCAAAAAAGGCATTGAGAAAAACTTGCAGGATGAGGTGCTTGCTACATATAGTTTTGAGGAACAAGTAAAACTGGCGAAGCAACTGGCAGAGAAAATTGTTCGAGCGGAGAGCAAGAAGACCCCAACACAGATTAAGACCAAAATTCAGGATTACTTATTAAGAAAAGGGTATGCTTTCTCGATTGTAGAAGAGGTGCTTAGCCAAGTTGAGATAGGGCAGGATGATGACAACTGGCAGCAGCTACTTGATGCTCAAGGCGAAAAAGTTTGGAAAAAGTACGTATCGAAGTATACTGGTTATGAGCTAAAAATGAAGGTTAAACAGGCGCTCTATCAAAAGGGTTTTCCTATAGAAGTAATAGATCGTTTTATAGAAGAGAAGGAGAATGAAGAATGAGTGAAAAAAATTATGCAGCTATGTCTGAACATGAATTGCGAGAGGAAATTGCTTTTCTAAAAGAGAAAGCTCGAAAGGCAGAACAGCTAGGGATCATCAATGAGTTTGCTGTTTATGAACGCAAAGCTTTAATGGCTGCGGCTTATTTAGTGGATCTTGATACAATCGTTCCAGGAGAAATGTATCGTATTGATGGTTCAGATAATGAGTTTTTCCAAGTAGATTATTTGAAGGGACGCTTTGCTTGGGGTCATCGTTTAGGCGGAGACAAGTACCAAGAGGCACTACCAGTATCTATCCTTTCACCAGTAAAGGTGGGCAAATAAATGGATGAAAAAATTGAGAAACTAACACAAGAGTTACTTGCAAAGAATCCTCAGATGTCTGTTGGACGGGCACAGGTTTGGGTGGAGTTGTTATGGAGTGACTTTGAATCAACTGCCGCGAAAGCAGGGTATGATTATCGTGGGGCAGAGTATACAGAAAATCTTGTTCGTCAATTAATTGCTAGCTATGGTGATAAACTACATGCTTTTGCAGGGCGCAATCCGAAGTATATACATTTACTAGATGCTAGTGATGATATGGTACAATAATAAAAACCCTGACCAATATTGGTCAGGGTTTACTGCTTAATTACTCGCACCAATTTGTAGTTTTTTCTGTAGCTTATCTTCTGTAAAGATCCAGCCTGTGTAAGACGTAATAATGTCATTCGCATCATTTAAATGTGCTACGGCAACGAAAGGATAGCGATTGTCACTACGGTAACGCAAGTCGATTAACCTTACTTCTATTAGGCCGTTTTCAAGCTCGGAAATCTCCCATCGATACATAGGAGAGAAAGACACAAATGCAGCTAAGTTAGGATCTTTCATTGCAGCATCTACAAGCGCAGTTTTAGGCAAAGGCTTAATTTCGAATTTATCGTAAATATTAACAGTCCTTCCATAAGCACGGCCAACATAATAATGAGTTTTGGACTTTGCTGCGATTCGCCAGTGGAAGAAGCGCATAGTAGGTGCTACAATGACATATTCTTCATCTTGAATAGTATGATGCACCGCGTTTTTTACTGCTTTTTGCACAGCAAATCGTAAAATATAGTAAATCACGATAACCACGTACATGATACTGAATGTCCATACTGGATTTGTGCCAAATGCCCATAACACAATACCTACACAATGTAAGGTAAAAATGATGGGATCGAAGGTATTAATGACACCTAACGCAACCCATTTTCGAGAGAAAGGTCGAATTGCTTGTGTACCATACGCGTTAAAAATATCGACAAAAACATGAAGTGCAACAGCTAAAAATGTCCAAAGCCATAAATGTAACACATTCACATCTTGCAAAATCAGTGATAAAACAATTGTAATTAAAATAGGCCATATAGCTACAGCTGGTAGTGAGTGTGTAATTCCTCGATGATGTCTGATATAGATGGCGTTATTACGTAGTTTTAACACAGTGTCGACATCTGGAGCTTGTGAGCCAATAATTGTACCTGCCATTACTGCTGTAAAAGTCATTGAATGATTGGCTACTACAGGGTCAGCTAATGCAAGACCGCCAAGGGCAATACCCATAACGAAATGTGTACCTGAATCCAAAAATATCCACTCCTAGTATGCATTAAAATCGAGTACAATGTGCATACAACTTTATTTCGAACATAATAAAAGGTATATTGAAATATTCTGACACTCGTGCGAAAGCGACGATTATTGTCGATCTTCCACGAATATTCTTTTCTTCATTGTATACCCTTTTCATCATAAATTAAATCGTAAAAACAACGGAGGTCACTGTGAATTACCCATATGTAACAGAATTTCGACAATCATTAGTTGACTGGTTTAACACAGAGAAGCGTGATTTACCGTGGAGACACACAACAGATCCTTATAAAATTTGGGTATCTGAAGTGATGCTACAACAGACACGTGTCGACACAGTTATTCCTTATTACAATCGCTTTATGGAAAGTTTTCCAACATTAGATTTGCTTGCAGAAGCACCCCAAGAATACTTATTAAAGCATTGGGAAGGTCTTGGCTATTATTCTCGTGCTCGCAATTTACAAGCAGGTGCTCGTGAGGTTATAGAAAATTACGGTGGTATAGTACCTGACAATCGCCATGAAATATCTAAATTAAAAGGTGTTGGTCCCTATACTGCAGGTGCTATTTTAAGTATTGCCTATAATAAGCCTGAACATGCAGTTGACGGTAATGTTATGCGGGTTCTAAGTAGAGTGCTTGATATACATGAAGATATAGCTATTCCCAAAACGAAGAAAATTTTCGAAAGTGCGGTTGAGGAACTAATTGATCCTGATCATGCTTCATCGTTTAACCAGGGCTTAATGGAGCTAGGTGCACTTATTTGTACACCTACCTCTCCAAAATGTTTATTATGCCCAGTCAGAGAGTATTGCACAGCTTTTAATGAGGGAGAACCAGAAAAATTACCTGTCAAATCAAAAAAGATAAAAATGAAGCATCTCACATATGATGTTCTCGTATATGAAAATGACAAAGGACAATTTTTAATGCAACAACGTCCTGAGCAAGGCCTGCTAGCTAATCTATGGCAATTTCCAATGATTGATACAAGCCAATCTTCGGTAGAAAACTTTACAATGGAATATAAAGTAATTGTCCAAGCCAAACATGAATTACTTACATTTAAACATGTTTTTTCACATTTAACTTGGCATTTAAATAGCTATTATATAAAATGCGAATCGACTGAGCTAGGTGATTGGCTAAATCGTGAGCAAATAGAACTTTTACCGATGCCTGTGCCTATGCTAAAAATTTGGGATGAAGTAAAAAAGCAAACGGCAGGAAAATAAAACCTTCTTAAAATCATTGATACATGAGCATAAAAGTCATCACCTCCGTACACAATAACTAGCGTGGAGGTGAATGAATGATGAAAAAACAAAACAACCAAAATTTCCAACCGAATAAAAACATGCAACGTCAAAGTGAAGAGTTTGGTTATGAAACGGACGTAAACGAAGTGCAAAAGCAAAATGCGAAAGCAGAGCAAAAGAAAGCTCCAGCTTCTGGCCGTTTCTCAAAAACTAACCAAGATTTAGGTGAGTAACACTTTGTAACTGCATAATTGCATTTACCTCTAAGGGGCTGTCTTAAATCCGAAAAGATGAAAAAGACAGCCCCTTTCAAATTGTTTAGGTAAGTAAATCGTCAGCTTAAAAGGAAATTCTCTATGGCATTAACTAAAAAATCCCATCAAAGCTGACATTATAATAAAATTCGCTTATAATTGACTAAATTTTATACAAATTCAAAATAGCGTAGTGAAATTTGTGGTTTTCTAACTACACCTTTCGCGTACACATTGCTATAATATACTAGAGACTGCTAGATTTAGGTAGCATAGACGAAAAGGTGGGCTAACAAAATGGCATTACCGGTAGAAGGAGAAACGATACAAATACATAGTTATAAGCACAATGGCCGTATCCACCGTGTTTGGCAAGAAACGATGGTTTTAAAAGGAACGAAAAATATCGTAATCGGTGCGAATGAACGGACACTTGTGACAGAATCCGATGGTCGTACATGGCTAACGAGAGAGCCCTCTATTTGCTACTTCCATGCGGAACACTGGTTTAACATCATCTGTATGCTACGTGAAGACGGTGTGTATTATTATTGCAATCTAAGCTCACCATTTGTTTTCGATAATAATGCCATTAAATATATCGACTATGATTTAGATATTAAAGTTTTTCCTGACATGTCTTATACCCTTTTAGACGAGGATGAATATGAGCTCCATCGTAAGGAAATGTCTTATCCTGATGTCATAGATAAGATTTTAAAGCGCAATGTCGATAAATTAATAAGCTGGATTCAACAAAAAAGAGGACCATTTGCACCCGATTTCATCGATGTCTGGACAAATCGTTACAAGTTCCAGCTTGATATGCAGTCAGATGATCAATCATGACACCTATTAGTTTAACTAATAGGTGTTTTTTTATTGGAGGGGACAGAGTGTTGTTAAGGTAAAGGTAAAATAGTTCGCTATAAAGTCATCATAACTGTATTTTAATCAAAATATTGCTATAATACTTAGGGCATTCATCTTCGAATGTCTGTTTCTTTTTGTAAGGATGTGATGATAAATTGGGAAGCATTAAGCGATATATGCGCTTTGTTAAACCATATACATGGGAAATTATTTTAACGATTATCATTGGTATAGTAAAATTTGCTATTCCACTATTTATTCCACTGCTCATTAAGATTGTGCTAGACGATATTATTGCAGCAGATGACTTAACAGATGTAGAAAAAACAAAAGAACTATTTTATTGGCTAGGTGGAACTATTATTGTGTTCTTTATTATCCGTCCACCTATTGAGTATTATCGACAATATTTTGCACAACACGTAAGCAACAAGGTACTATTTGATATTCGTAAGGAAATTTATGCACATTTACAGCGTTTAAGCTTAAGGTATTATGCCAATACACGGGCAGGGGATGTTATTTCAAGGGTAATTAATGACGTTGAACAAACAAAAACCTTTGTCATGACGGGGTTAATGAATGTTTGGTTAGATTTGGCGACGATTGTAATTGCGATTGCCATTATGCTAACCATGGATGTGAAGCTAACACTAGTAGCGTTGGTCGCATTTCCATTTTATGCTTTCAGTGTGAAATACTTTTTTGGCAAATTGAGAGATTTGACACGGAAACGTTCTCAAGCACTTGCAGGTGTACAAAGCTATTTACATGAACGTGTAGCTGGTATGAGCATTATTAAAAGCTTTACTTTAGAAAAGCATGAGCAAAAATTGTTCGATTCAGCAAACGGTGAGTTTTTAGAAAAAGCGCTTGATCAAACAAAGTGGAACGCAAAATCATTTGCTGTCGTGAATACCATTACAGATGTAGCGCCATTACTAGTTATAGCCTATGCGGGCTATCAAGTAATAAATGGGTCACTTTCAGTTGGAACAATGGTTGCTTTTATTGCTTATATTGAACGTTTATATGGCCCACTTCGTCGACTTGTTAGCTCGTCCACAACTTTAACACAGTCAATCGCTTCAATGGATCGAATGTTCGATTTAATAGATGAGCCTTATGAAGTCAATGATAAGGACTATGCTGGTGAACTACCACATGCAAATGGGCAGGTTCGCTTTCACAATGTATCCTTCCAATATGAAGAAACTGGCTCACCTATTATAGATGCTATCGATTTAACGATAAATCCTGGGGAGACTGTTGCCTTTGTAGGGATGAGTGGTGGTGGTAAGTCAACGATTATCAGTTTAATTCCTCGCTTTTATGATACAACAAGCGGGAAAGTGACCATTGATGGAAAAGATGTACGGGATGTTACTTTACATTCCTTACGATCTCAAATTGGTATTGTCTTGCAAGACAATATACTTTTTAGTGACTCTGTCAAAGAGAATATATTAATGGGGAAACCAGATGCAACAGATGCACAGGTCATCGAAGCAGCCAAAGCGGCAAATGCCCATGACTTTATTATGAGTCTGCCTAATGGTTATGACACAAAGGTTGGGGAAAGAGGAGTAAAGCTCTCTGGCGGACAAAAACAACGAGTTGCCATTGCGCGTGTGTTTTTAAAAAATCCACCAATTTTAATCCTGGACGAGGCTACTTCTGCATTAGATCTAGAAAGTGAAGCACTGATTCAAGAATCATTAGACAAGCTTGCCCATGAACGAACAACTATTATTATTGCGCACCGTCTTTCTACAATTACCCATGCTGACAAGATATTCGTCATCGATCATGGTCAATTAATTGAAAGTGGAACACATGAACAGTTAATGGACAGTCAAGGGACATATTATAATTTATTCCAAGTACAGCACTTAGATTAAAATTTTCCGAAAATTAAACGGTTTAAGAAATTTTTTCAAAAAAAGTCTTTCATTTATTCGAAAATGGAAGGCTATTTTTTTTTGAAAAAAGTAAAAAATTATCTCTTTATAAGATTTTATTATTATGGAAGGCGATTATTGTAGAAATTCTATGTAATTTGCAGAATATTAATGATTGAAAGAGTAAGGGTTTTTAGTTAGAATTATCTGAAAATAAGGAATTTAACGAAAGTTATAGTATTCTATTAATATTATTATACATTTAAGTAAAATATAGGTAGGGTGGGGCGTTACACATGAGGAAAAAACTACTAGAAATAAAAGGTTTGAAAACAACCTTTTTCACAGATAATGGGCAAATTCCTGCTGTAGACGATATCGATTTTTCTGTCCATGAAGGGGAAATTTTAGGGATTGTAGGAGAATCGGGAAGTGGTAAAAGTGTTACGTCGCTGTCCATCATGGGATTAATTCCATCACCACCAGGTAAGATAACGGGTGGAGAAATTTTGCTAGATGGCAAAAATATTGCTAAATGTACGGACAAACAAATGCAAAAAATACGTGGAAAAGACATTGCAATGATTTTCCAAGAGCCGATGACTTCGCTAAACCCCTTGTTCACGATTGGTGACCAGTTAAAGGAAGCTATATTAATCCATAATCCAAAATGGTCAAAAAAGGAAGCGTTTGCAAGAGCGGTTGAAATTATGAAATTGGTAGGTCTACCACGTGCTGAGGATTTGCTAAAGGACTACCCACATCAGCTGTCTGGCGGTATGCGTCAACGTGTGATGATTGCTATGGCACTTGTCTGTGACCCTCAAGTATTGATTGCGGATGAGCCTACAACTGCATTGGATGTTACAATACAAGCCCAAATTTTACAGCTTATGAAAGACTTAAATAAACGATTGAATACAGCTGTGTTGTTAATTACACATGATCTGGGGGTTGTCGCGGAAACCTGTGAGCGAGTGATTGTTATGTATGCAGGACAAATAGTGGAAGAGGCGCCGATTCATGAAATTTTCACTAATCCTAAACATCCCTATACACAAGGACTCATTCAATCAGTACCTGACATGCGTTATAAAAAGGAAAATTTATACTCCATTCCTGGAAGTGTACCGAAACCAGGAAGTATTCAAGTAGGCTGTCGTTTTGCAGCACGATGTCAATATGCAATGGAACGTTGTTTACAGGAAACACCACCTTTATTTGAAGCAGCAGAGAATCATAAATCGAGATGTTTTTTACTAGAAAAACAGGAGGTGGAGCAACGTGTCGAAAGCGTTATTAAAGGTTGAGGGGTTAAAAAAATATTTTCCGATTCGAAAAGGAGTCCTTAATTCACATGCCGGGGATGTAAAGGCTGTAGATGATGTTTCCTTTGAAGTATTTGAAGGAGAAACATTAGGAATTGTTGGCGAATCAGGCTGTGGTAAATCCACAACGGGTCGATTATTAATGCGTTTACTAGAGCCAACTGGAGGCAGGATAGAATTCGCAGGCAAAATGATTTCAGAATTATCCAACAATGAAATGAGGAAGGCACGTAGAGATATTCAAATGATTTTTCAGGATCCCTATGCCTCACTAAATCCTCGCCATAACATCGGCAAAATTTTAGAGGAGCCTCTTATTGTTCATGGGATAGGTAATGCCAAAGAGCGAAAACAAAAAGTGTTGGAGCTACTTGAGATTGTTGGATTGAATGAATATCATATCAAACGCTATCCGCATCAATTTAGTGGAGGGCAAAGGCAACGTATTGGCATTGCTAGAGCCCTGATGACCAATCCACGCTTAATTATTGCGGACGAGCCCGTATCTGCACTTGATGTATCCATCCAGGCACAGGTTTTGAATTTATTGCAAAAGCTGCAAAAGGATTTAAGGCTAACTTATATTTTTATTTCCCATGATTTAGGGGTTGTGCGTCATATTAGTAATCGAGTTGGCGTTATGTATTTAGGTAAATTAGTTGAGCTGACAGCGAGTGAGGATTTATATGCTGAACCGCTTCATCCATATACACAAGCACTTTTATCTTCGGTTCCTGTTCCAGATCCTACGTTTGAACGGGAACAGATCATCATTTCTGGAGATATTCCAAGTGCCTCAAACCCGCCAAGCGGTTGTACTTTCCATACGAGATGTCCGTTTAAAATGGATCAGTGCTCACAGGTAGTACCTAAAATGCAAGAAGTGAAACCAGGTCATTATGTTGCTTGCCATCTTTACGAGGCACTCCAACATTAAATGATATAAAAACTCATAGGGGGAAATTCGATGAAGAAAAAGAAGTTTTGGACTTTAGGTGTAATGCTACTCCTTATTCTCTCGACAATCTTAGCAGCATGTGGCGGCTCAGATACTAAGGATACGGGTAGTAAAGATACTTCAACTGGTGGCGATACAGCTAGCAGTGGAGAACCAAAAATTTTAGTGTATGGTCGTGGTGGAGATTCTGTAGCACTTGACCCTGCTGTTGTTACAGACGGTGAATCCTTCACGGTGACAGCTAATATTTATGAAACACTTGTAAACTTTGGAGAGCGAGATGTAACAATTCAACCAGGCTTAGCTAAATCATGGGAGGCATCAGAGGATGGTTTAACGTATACTTTCCAGCTACAAGAAGGTGTGAAATTCCATGATGGCACAGATTTCAATGCTGAGGCTGTTGTTAAAAATATTGAACGTTGGAAAACAGGTGCAGATAAACACCCTTACTTTAGCTCGCAATTTGTCGTTGGTGATAAGCAAGTAATTGAATCAGTAACTGCAGAGGGAGACTACACAGTTGTCTTTAAGTTAAGTCAACCTCAAGCACCATTCCTGAAAAATTTAGCAATGTCTCCATTTGCGATTGCTTCTCCAACAGCATTTGAAGCAGATGAAGAAAGTTTATCTGCAAATCCTGTAGGAACAGGTCCATTCAAATTTGTTAGCTGGGTACGTAATGATTCAATCACAATTGAGAAAAACCCGGATTACTATATTGATGGCTATCCTAAATTAGATAAAGTAATTTATCGTTCTATTCCAGAAAACTCAGCACGTTTAAATGATTTATTAGCAGGCAATATTGATGTAGCTGATGGCTTAAGCCCATCTGATAAAGCAACAATCGAAGGTGATGCTAATTTACAGTTAATCGAACGTCCATCTATGAACGTTGGTTACCTTGGTTTAACTGTTACACGTCCTCCTTTTGATAATGTAAAAGTGCGTCAAGCAGTCAACTATGCAATTGATAAACAAGCATTAGTAGATGCATTTTATGAAGGGCTAGCTGAGCCAGCGAAAAACCCAATGCCACCAGTAATTTCTGGTTATAACGATGAAGTGACAGGCTATACGTATGATCCAGAAAAAGCGAAAGCATTACTTGCTGAAGCAGGCTACGATGGCAAGGAAATTGAGCTATGGGCAATGCCAGTACCACGTCCATACATGCCAGACGGACAAAAAGTGGCTGAAGCGATTCAAAAGAACTTAGAAGACGTGGGTATTAAATCTAAAATTGTGTCATTTGAATGGGCTACGTATTTAGAAAAAGCTCAAAACGGTGAAGCGGATGCATTCCTACTTGGCTGGACAGGCGATAATGGGGATGCGGATAACTTCCTATACACGTTATTAGACGGCGATAATATTGGTTCTAATAACTACACGTTCTATGATAATCCAGAATTACACAAGATATTAACAGCTGCTCAAACTGAGATTGATGAAGACAAGCGTAATGAACTTTATAAGCAAGCTCAAGTAATTATTTCTGAGGATGCTCCATGGGTTCCACTTGCTCACTCTATTCCAATTTTAGCTGCTAACAAGAAAGTTACAAATTACATTGCGCATCCTACTGGTTCTGACCGTTTAGATGCAGTAGATATTCAATAGTAAATTTCATCATTTTTAATTGAACAAAGGAATGTGAAGAATCTGCTTGCTTTTCTGCGGGTAAGCCGTGGAAATCTCGCAGATTCTTTTCAAGTAAAGATAATGATTATTTCCTGTATGAAAGAATTCAACTAAACATTCAAAACCGTTTAGTGAAGGCTCAACCTTTCAACAGTATATAAAGACTTCACAGTAGATTATGAAAATCATAGAGAGGTGATGAAAATGCTTCACTATATGGGGAGACGTTTACTTCAACTAATCCCAGTTTTGCTTGGAATGACTTTTATCGTCTTTATGTTGATACGGGCAATTCCTGGAAATCCAGCACAAGTTATTTTAGGACAACAGGCAACAAAAGAGGCGGTCGAGGCGTTAAACGCAAGTTTAGGATTAGATAAGCCGTGGTATACACAATATTTTAGTTACTTAGCAGGTATTTTTCAGGGAGATTTAGGGGTTTCCCTACGTACGAAACTACCTGTATCAGAAGAAATTTTCCCATACTTAGCAGCAACAGCCGAACTTGCACTATTTGCGATGATCATTGCGATTGTTATTGGTGTGAATGCGGGCATTATTTCTGCGTGGTTCCAAAATTCTTGGTTTGATTATACAGCAATGATTATAGCGTTAATCGGTGTATCTGTACCCGTGTTCTGGCTTGGATTGATGGAGCAATGGACATTTAGTAGTAAGCTTGGATGGCTGCCTACATCTGGTCGAGAAGATGTGCGAAATCCAATTACCGCCATAACCCATTTCTATTTATTGGATACGCTTATTCAAGGCCGCTTTGATCAATTCATCGAAGTTATAAAACGATTAATATTACCAGGAGTAGCACTTGCAACGATTCCGATGGCTATCATTGCCAGAATCACAAGGTCCTCCATGCTGGAAGTTATGCGTTCAGATTATGTAAGGACTGCAAGAGCAAAAGGACAAAAAATGTTTATTGTTGTTTATAAGCATGCATTAAAGAATGCAGTTATTCCTGTGTTAACGGTAATTGGTCTACAAACTGGATTACTGCTAGGTGGTGCCATTTTAACAGAGACGATTTTTAGTTGGCCAGGAATTGGTCGTTATATTTATGATGCGATTGGCTTCAGGGATTATCCCGTTATTCAATCAGGTATTCTCGTCGTTGCATTTATTTTCATCATGATTAACTTAATCGTGGATTTACTGTACACAGTAGTCGACCCACGGATTAAATACAAATAGAAGGGAGTTGCAATGATGACTGGAGCAATCGATATAAAAAAAGAAGTATCACCAGTTCGAGAAAAGGCAGTAGGTCCATGGCTCGAAGGGTGGCGTAGTTTTAAAAAGAGTAAAGTATCCCTTGTTGGAGCAGGAATTGTTATATTTTTTATTATACTAGCTGTCATTGGTCCGTTCATTGCACCACAGGGCATCAATGAACAAGATTTAACGAAGCGTTTACTGGCACCATCCGCTGATCATTGGTTTGGAACGGATGATTTTGGACGGGATATTTTTTCGAGGATCATTCACGGTGCAAGGATTTCGCTGTGGGTAGGCTTTTTCTCTGTTATTTTGTCCGTGATAATTGGTAGTTTACTTGGCATCATTGCAGGTTATTATGGAAAATGGATCGATACGATAATTTCACGTATTTTTGATATTATGCTAGCTTTCCCTAGTATGCTACTAGCGATTGCAGTAGTATCAGTGCTTGGTCCATCTTTACAAAATGCATTAATCGCCATTGCTATTATTAACGTACCGAATTTTGGGCGCTTAATCCGTTCTAAGGTTTTAAGTGTCAAGGAAGAGGAATATATAGTAGCGGCAAAAGCAATTGGTATGCGTGATGCACGAATTCTATTTTCCCATATTTTGCCGAATTCCATAACCCCAATAATTGTACAGGGAACACTAGCAATTGCGACAGCCATTATTGAAGCGGCAGCATTAGGTTTCCTTGGGCTAGGGGCTCAAGCTCCAGCACCAGAATGGGGAAAAATGTTAGCGGATGCACGGAAGTTTTTATTAAATGCTCCGTGGACGATGATTTTCCCTGGTTTAGCTATTATGTTAACAGTTTTAGGCTTTAATCTAATGGGTGATGGACTACGAGATGCACTGGATCCAAAAATGAAAAGCTAGTAAATAAGACAATAGCCTTCTACAAGTTAGAAGGTTTTTTTAGCTGCTTGGACCATTGGATATAAAAGGAACATTTTTACTACAAAAACGTTCTATAGTATAGAAAAAGACGTGAGGGGCTTTCAAAAATAAGTGAAAACACCTTTTCGGAGCCATTAATTGAATTTTTTGTCACGTTATTTTAGACTTAATTTAAGTAGAAATCTTTTAGCTTAGTAGATTATTGCTTACCATAAAATCTTTCGACTGAAATACATATTTTAGGAGGGTGTTAGAATTGGGGATTAATTTACAAAAAGGACAAAGAGTTGATTTAACAAAGGGTAACGCAGGATTAAATAAAATTAAAGTTGGTTTAGGGTGGGACCCTGTAGGCCAAGAGAAAAGTGGCGGCTTTTTAGGTGGTTTATTTTCTAGCAGAAATAGTGGCAGTGGCAGAAGTATCGACTGTGATGCTTCGGTATTAATGTTACAAGATGATAAGGTTGTAGCGGGTGACGATGTTGTTTATTTCGGAAAATTAACAAGTAGCTGTGGTTCTGTTCGACATTCAGGTGATAATTTAACAGGTGATGGTGATGGTGATGATGAGGTAATTACAATTGAATTATCGTCTGTACCTTCGCAATATAACAAGCTTGTGTTTGTTGTAAACATTTATGATGCGGCAGGTCGCAATCAACACTTTGGTATGATTCATAATGCATATATTCGTGTGTATGATGACAGGACAGGAAGCGAACTAATTCGCTATAATTTAACTGATAATTATTCGAATTTAACGACGTTAGTATGTGGAGAAATTTACCGTCATAATAACGAATGGAAATTTGCTGCGGTTGGTACGGGAACAAATGACATAAAGCTTGGCGACGTTGTTCGAAGATATCAATAAATAATTGACTAAATAGGAGGAATAAAAATTATGGGCATTTCACTACAAAAAGGTCAAAAGGTAGATTTAACTAAAACAAATCCAGGATTAACGAATGTGGTTGTAGGTTTAGGCTGGGATACAAATAAATATGATGGTGGTCATGATTTTGACTTAGACTCCTCTGTGTTTTTACTTGCTGATACAGGTAAAGTTGCAGATCAAAATGATTTTATTTTTTATAACAACACTACAGGTGGCAATGGTTCAGTTGAGCATTCAGGCGATAATTTAACAGGTGTAGGCGAAGGTGACGATGAAGTGGTGAAAGTGGCATTAACTCAAGTACCTGCTCATGTTCAGCGACTAGCCTTCACAGTAACCATTCATGATGCAGAGTCTCGCAGTCAAAACTTCGGTATGGTGTCTAATGCCTATATTCGTATTATGAATGCTGCTTCCAACGAAGAAATTATTCGCTATGATTTAGGCGAGGACTTCAGTATTGAAACAGCTATTGTTGTAGGGGAATTATATCGTCATAACGGAGAATGGAAATTTAATGCGATTGGTGCAGGCTATCAAGGTGGCTTAGCTGCTTTATGTAATGATTATGGCTTAAGTGTAAACTAAAATTTCATCTTTGGACAGAAAGGGAGATTTTTGAATGGCTATACAATTAAGTAAAGGGCAACGTATTGATTTAACAAAGCAGGATCCAGGCTTAAATAGCATTGGCATTGGTTTAGGCTGGGATGTAAAGCAATTTGATGGTGGACAAGACTTTGACCTGGATGCATCTGTATTTTTACTAGATGCTTCAGGTAAATGTCGTAATGAACAGGACTTTATTTTCTATAATAATCTAGCCAGCCCAGACCAGTCTGTTGTCCATACGGGAGATAATCGTACAGGTGCAGGGGATGGGGATGATGAAAAAATTCTTGTCAACTTAAAGCAAGTATCACCTCAAATAGAAAAAATTGTAGTGACGGTTACTATTTACGATGCCGAGGGACGTCATCAAAACTTCGGGCAAGTCTTAAATGCCTATGTACGATTGACGAACGAAGAGTCGGGATCAGAGGTATTGCGTTACGATTTAGGTGAAGATTTCAGTATTGAAACGGCTGTAGTATTTTGTGAGCTGTACCGACATAATGGTGAGTGGAAATTTGCTGCAGTAGGTTCAGGTTACCAGGGTGGACTAGCTGCTTTAATCAATGCATATGGCCTACAGTAACTATGAGACGTAGGTGTATGGTGGAGGATCTGATGTGGATGTATTAAATGAGATATTAAATACATATGCACAGTTTTTAAACTAGCAGATGTAACAGGGGCTTATCGTAATACACTGAAAATGTGTGTTAGTATATTGGGGCTACCATCCTTCGCATGAAATTTTCGTTATTATTTTAATAGCTGCATTCTTATTGACATTTGTTATTTACAAGTTGAAGAAGAAAACAGCAGTGTAAACAAGGCACTGTATTAGTCTGTATGGAACAGGCTGATACAGTGCTTTTTTCACAAAAGGCATAGTTACTGGGGAGAGGATTAGATGCAACATTTTGCAACAGATGCAGAGATGATTTTTTATAAGAAGCCACAGCCGTTTACGAAATGGGAAACGGCGGATATTTTGTCATATGCCCTAGGTGCGACTTTGTATATGCCAGCTTCCATGCCTACGATTGTGAGCTTGATCCGATCACAAAAATATAAGGAACTCACATCACTTGTCATTGATTTGGAGGATGCAGTTGGAGATGCAGAGTTAGTAGATTGTGAAGCTAAGCTGATAGAGGATATTAGTGAATTATATGCACTCTATCAGCAAAAACAGCTATTACTTCAGGAGCTCCCTTTACTTTTTGTTCGAGTACGTCATGTTGAGCAATTTCAAAGGCTAACAACTGTTTTAGGGAAAAAGCAAGAAATATTAACTGGCTATGTCTTTCCGAAGTTTACAGCAGAACAGGGTGCCCGTTATTTCGAGTTGCTTGAACAAACCATTTTAGAAAATGATTTAATTTTATATGGTATGCCAATTTTAGAAAGTCGTGAGGTACTATATAAGGAATCTCGCATGGAAGCGTTATTAGACATTAAAGCGGTTCTACATCAATACAAAGCCCGTGTATTAAATGTACGAATTGGTGCTACCGATTTTTGTGGTATTTACGGAATTCGCCGGCGTATGGATTCTACCATTTATGATATTAGTGTCATACGAGATTGTATTGCAGATATTGTAAATATCTTAGGTCGTGAGGAAGATGGTTTTATTATTTCTGGGCCTGTGTGGGAGTATTTTAATAATCAGCGTGTATTAAAGCCCGCACTTAGAGTGACACCATTTAGTGAGAAAGGCGCGCTTGATACAAGGAAAGCGTTATTAGACGATTGTTTAGATGGATTAATGAAAGAAGTTTTAATGGATAAACAAAATGGCATAGTGGGAAAAACAATTATTCATCCGAGCCATATCCGTGTTGTGCATGCCCTGTATGCTATTTCGTATGAGGAATACTTAGATGCGCTAAGTATTATAGAAAATAATGATGGACAAAAAGGTGTTATGAAAAGTCACTATGCTAATAAAATGAATGAAATTAAGCCACATATGAGATGGGCACAACGGATTTTAAAACAGGCTCATGTCTATGGTGTTTATCATGAATCTGTCGATTTTGCCTCACTTTTATTACAGTCTGAAATAGGTGGTAGTGTATATGCAACAACAAATGAGTAAATTAAACATTTTACCGAATTATTCAATTGATATTGAAATTACCTACAATCCGCATAATTTTGCGCTAACCGATTTGTTTAGAATGGCGGCTCGGATTAATAAGAAGAGACAATTTTTGTTTGTAAGCACGGTACTAGGCAAACATTTGGCTGTCCGTCCGCAAATCCCTTTACTGACAGGAACTCTTTTAGCAATGATGTATCAGCAGCATCTTACGGGACAAAAGGTAATGGCTTCGTCTGTCGTTACAGCTTTAAAAGACGGAGCTAATTTGGATGAAGTACAAAAATCCATAGAAGGAACCCTAGAATTAACGGATGAAACATTGTTTATTGGCTTTGCTGAGACAGCAACAGCACTTGGACACGCAGTATTTAATGCCTTTCACTCGAATGCTATGTATATCCACACAACACGTGAAGTGTTGCCCGATTTTGAGCCATTTGTTACGTTTGAAGAAGAACATTCACATGCGACAAGCCATAGAATTTATACGGAGGAACCAGAATTTTTACTGCAAGCTAAGCGCATTGTGTTAATTGATGATGAGATTACTACTGGAAATACGGTCATTAATATTATTGAGACTTTAATACAGAAATTTCCTTTAGTGAGACAATATGCGGTACTATCTATTTTAGATTGGCGTTCCCAACAGCAGCAAACAATCTTTAAGCAATTAGAAGTACAATGGGGTATCTCTATAGAATTCATCTCCATTATGTGTGGGAATTTTAGCTGTTCAGGCATTCCAAGCTTAACCAGTACACAACCAAACTTACTAACACAGGTTGCACGAGATATGGACATTTGTCCGATTCAAGTATCTGTTGATCGCAAATTCTATCGTTCTGTTGCGGAGAATGGATTAATAAATAAGTACCCCTATTTACTAGCAACAGGGAGATTTATGCTCACGTCAAAACAGCATGTTGACCAAAAGCAAACGATACAAGCTATTGCTATGCAATTACAAGAGCTAAGAACAAATGGACCAGCGCTTGTTATTGGCTCGGGTGAGTTCATGTATGTTCCTATGCAAATTGCCTCTTATTTAGGAAATGATGTTTATTTTCAGTCAACTACTCGTAGTCCAATCTATTGTACGGATGATTTAGTATATACGATTAACGATAAAATAGCCTTTGAAAGTCCAGAAAATAACGGGGTCACTAATTTTTTATATAATCTTCAAAGCCAGTCTTACACGGAACTTTTTTTCATAGTGGAACGTATAGCAAGTAAAGAGGTAGTTGCTCGTGTGGTAAAGGCATTACAAGAAGCCACTAACGCCAAAGTATATGTAATTAGTATGCATGAATTGGAGGTAGAACGATGATATCGACTTTGCAGCCAGATAAAATGGGGAGTTATGCACCAGAGGACGTTATTTTTTTATTGCGTGATATTGGAAGTGCATTCCTTGAAATGGATAATGAGAAACGTGAACAACTCATTCAATCGGGTATACATTATTCGGAAATGCTGCCAGTGGAGAAGCAACCATCGGATACCTACATGAATCTTTTTTATAAAGCGCTAGATGTTCATGCAGAAAGAATAGCAATCGCCGTTGGAGTAGTGGCAGAACAAATCATTGAAAATAGAGGATTAGAAAATTTAATTCTTGTGAGTTTAGCTCGTGCAGGTACACCCATTGGTATTTTAATCAAACGGTATATAGCCATGCATTATCATGTGAATGTTCCACATTACTCCATTTCTATACTGCGAGGTCGTGGGTTTGATGAAACGGCAATTCGTTATATTTTGACACAGCATCCTCTAGGAAGTCTGCAATTTATTGATGGTTGGACAGGAAAAGGGGCAATTACCAATGAATTAATTCAATCCTGCCAAAAGTTTAATTTACGATATCAAGAACAGTTAAGTGGCGATTTAGCTGTTTTGGCTGATCCTGGCCATTGTGCAGCTATTTATGGAACTCGTGAGGATTTTTTAATACCATCTGCTTGTTTAAATTCCACTGTATCTGGATTAGTAAGTAGAACGGTATTAAATTTGCAGTTTATGGATGCAAACGATTTTCATGGTGCAAAATACTACAAAGAATTAGAGGCAATAGATGTCTCCAATCTGTACATAGAGCGTATCGTCACATGTTTTGAACAAGTACAGAGTAAAATTGTGCAACAAATTCAAGAGCAAGAAATCTCTCCAATTACATGGGAGGGTATGAAGTCCGTGCAAATAATTCAACGAGATTTTGGTATTGATAATATTCATTTCATTAAGCCAGGTGTTGGGGAAACGACAAGAGTTTTGCTGAGAAGGATACCTTGGAAGATTTTAATTAATCCACAGTACATGCATGAATTGAAACATATTTTATTATTAGCGCAGGAAAAAAATGTATTGATTGAAGAGTATTCGAATATGTCCTATGCATGTTGTGGTTTGATCAAAGAATTATAGAGGAGAATATGATGATATTATTTACATCTGATTTAGATAGAACCCTTATTTATTCTAAACGCATGATGGAGATGTTTCCGCCAGCTACAGAGACAATCGTCGTTGAACACAAGGACGAAACAGCAATGAGTATGATGACACAGGCAACAGCACCCCTATTGCAACAGGTACACCAACATACTTTATTTGTACCTGTTACGACAAGAGCTTTACATCAATATCAAAGAATCCATTTTATTCATGATTTATGCCCTGCTTTTGCAATTACAAGCAATGGGGGTACAATAGTAGAAAAGGGTCAGCCATATGAAAAATGGACACAAACATTATCTAGACGTATTGAAGATTCCTCGATCCCTCGTATGGATATGCTAAAGCTATTTCAGACGATTAAATCTGATACATGGCTACAACAATCTCTTTATATAGATGATCTTTTTTATGTACATCATGTAGATATTGATATTTTACCATACGATGAATTACAAGCGATGATTCAAGAGTTTGATATGCATGGTTGGCATGTTCTGCTACAAGGGAAAAAATTGTATTTTATGCCCAAGGTGCTGACAAAGGAAGCGGCTATAGAATATATAAAAGAGTTCTGTACATACGATGTGCATATAGCAGCAGGTGATTCTATTATGGATTATGGCATGCTTGCAATGGCTGATTTAGGTTTTACACCAAATCATGGAGACTTAAAGGATAAACAGCCAAAGTTTTTACAAAATACAACTTACTCGTCTCACAATGGTGAAGCATTTACAAAGAATTTATTGGAAACAGTTTTACAGATGACATCACAACAAACGATCGTATAGATGTTCAAATATTTTTGTTGTCATTAGGTGAGACGTCCTATGACAAATGAATGCTTTAGCATAGGCTGAGGATGATTTTTAGGAGGTGCGTTTGTATGCAAACAATCACAATTAAATCAGTGTTGGAGCGTCATCCTGATGATTGGCTACAGGCGTTTCAAGATTCACCAAAGGATCGTGCATTTTATGAAACAACAGAGCAGCAAGTGAGCTTTAGTAGAATTGCTGTTCGTGTATTGGGCGTACCAATCGAAGAAGATGATTATTTCAATTCATTATTTACATTATCACAGAACACTAACATCCATATTTTAAGTGAAGAATTAAATAAACATATTGAACCAAAAGACTTTCAGGCAATACAAACAATCCTTTCGCAGCATCAACAAACTCCACAAGGTCTATCTATTAATCGTTTAGTGGCAATGATGTATGGTTATCAATTAATTCCTAAGCATGATGACAGTGTAATGAATCGCCATTTACAGTTAGCAACCATTAAAGTAGTAGAGCTCTTTCAAAAACAGCAATCATTAGGTTTACTAGCAAATGACTTTCGCCGTTTTTTAATTGATATGGTGAAATGGCTAAAAAACCATTGGATTCTATGGACAAAATCCATGAAACCAACAGACGATTTTCCTAAAGTAGTTTGGTATGGGGAAGCAACTCTAAGTCAGCGCTATTTCTTATTGTTATTAATGGAGCTCGGTTGTGATGTGTTAATTTTTCATCCAGCTAAAATAGATGAATTTGCTGAGATTGATCCTAATGATACTTTCTCTATCACATATGCGTATGCCAATCAAACAACTTTACAGCCATTTCCTGATAAGTTGCGTGACCGGCAGGCAACGGTTGGATATCGATCTAGTCAGCATTTTGAGCAATTAATGCATGATCAGCAATCAGGTGTCTATAAGCCTTGGCAGTTTAAAGATTTTATGCCACGCTCCTTAACATTACGGATGACATATGATGATATTTTTATTTATGCAAAAGAGAAAGCTTTGGTTCGACCACAGTTTGAAGTAATTGGGGATGAGATTGTCATTCCAGTCATATTTGCCAAAATTAGTGGGGTTTCGAGCAGACGGGAAGAATACTGGTATTATATGCATCAGTTATTAGCAAATCCGCAAACTGTTTTTGTCCAGAAATTCCCCTATGCACCAACGAGTAGAGCGAATTTCCACTTTCACTATAAGCATTGCCTAGTAAATGGAGAACTATCAGTAGAGCGTATTATGCAAAGTGATTGGTGGCAATACGGTGAGTTAACATTGGAGCTACAACGTGCGATTGCACACACGATAAAAACTTCCTGTGAGCAGCCCATGTTGAAACAGCAGCCAAATGAGACCTTATATGATTTACAGTTATTTTTATTTAAACAAATGTCGATGATTCCACAGGAGATCCTAAGATTACTACAAAGCTTTGACTATTCCCAAGAGGTACCGAAGCTGGTATTATACCAAGCACCTCAACAACCAGCTTTATCACGTGAAGATATAGCGTTATTGGCCTTTTTAAATCGATTTGGTGTGGATATTGTTTTTTATAATCCGACAGGACAACTAGATTTAGAAAAGCATTTGCAAGAGGATAGTTATGATGTACACCGTTTAGAGCATATGCTGTTTGACTTGCACTATGAAGAACCAAAGCCACAGAAAACTGCACCCGACAAAATCATAAAAAAACTCTTTAATCGTTTTTTCTGATGATAGGAAGGAGGCGGCACGAATGTCGAATAACTCGTTGACGCTGAAGCAGCTGACACTGGAAACAGCAGAAGCCTTCAAAGAACAGTTAAGGGATCATGCAGAGGTACGGCAAATTGCCAATCAAATCAATATAAAAAATCAGATAGAGCTATTAGCTTTAGGAAAAGAACCGTCTACAAAATTAGCTACTTTTGCAGATCAAATTTTAGCCATCATCACCCAGTCAACAACTTTCGAATCAAATGAATTATTTAAGCAGCTTGAAGCCCTTATGCAGACATTCGACAAACAAGATTTTACAGAGCAAAAGGGCTTTTTTAAAAAGCTGTTTGCACGTAAGACCAAAAATGATGGCGATTTATTTACGAAATATAATGGACTGGGGAGAGATATTGAGAAAATCCATTATCAATTTGTACTGATGGAAGAGGAATTAGCGAAGGATAACCGAGTACTTGCACGCTTATATCAAGAAGACCTCATGTACTATCTTGAGCTAGAAAAGTATATCGTAGCAACTGACATGAAGCTTCATGAGGTCCAAACAACATTGATTCCGATGTATGAAAAACAGAGTGAAGCAGGTAATCAGCTGGCGAAAATGGAGCTAAATCGTTTGCAAGGTATTGCAGAGATGCTCCAGCAAAAAATAGATGACTTAGAAAAATCGCGTATGGTGGCTATTATCACAGCCCCTCAAATCGATATGCTACGTAATGGTAACAGTGAATTGATGGAACAAATTAATGGGGCTTTTGTTAAAACCATTCCTGTTTTTAAAATGGGTTTGATGAATGCAGTTAATGAAAGACGTCAACAATTACAAAGTCAATCAGCCTCTGCCTTTGAAGATCGTATGAGGCAATTTGGGGGAGCTAGCAAGGAAGCGGTGCAATTAAGTACTGCCATGGCTCAACAATCCAACACTACCAAGACTCCTGAAGAAATGTGGGATACTATTGTATCAGGCATTGCCAATTATCAGCATTTACGTGCTGAACAAACGGTCAAACGCCAACAAGCAGAGCAACAATTGCTAACATTGCGTTCTTAGCTCCTTTCCTCTAAGTAGATTACTACTTGGAGGTTTTTTGTATAAAAAAAGCCGACAGACTTATCTTATTCAATGGGTGATCAAAATCCCACTGAATCAAGGTAATCTGTCGCCAAAATGTTAGCTATATGAATTCTTCTTCAAATTCTACATTGATTTCATGTCCATGATAGCTTTGGTAAGAAACAATAAGTGTATCAAGATGTTCTAAGTTTTCCTCATAATCTAAAATACGCGATAAAATATAGAGTAGGTGATAGCTAGAAAACTCCGTATCGCCTTCTTCACGAGCAAAGTTGATTTGCTTGATGAAAATTTCCATCAGCTCATTACGTTGGACATAGTCAATGCTTTTACTCCACTCCGAATGCTCAGGCTTAAGCTTCCCTGTATATTTTAAGAGCAATTGCTCATGGTACGTTAGCAAGGAATCAAGTCTCTCCTGAATCATTAAATGAAATTGGGTAGGGAGCTGAGCTAATTCATTTTCGTGATTATGCAAACGCTGTAGCAATTCCAAGCTTTTCTTGGAAGTTAAAATCATTTGACGATAGACTACTAGTTTGCGAGCTTTGACATATTTTTTATTTTTAAAGTAATTACGCTCTTCCTTATATAAATCATACAGCGTATCCACTCGTAGCATACGGTTTTTAAACTTACTTAATGCTGTTTTTGTGGATGTATGCTCAGAAGCTTGCCGTACAGCCAGTCGTGTCCAACGAATAATATCATCTTGTAAAATATAAATTTTGCGAAATAGTTTTACCTCGTATTTAGGTGGTAAGAACACAAGATTTACGACAAATGCTGCTAATACCCCAACTAATATCGTAACAAAGCGTATCAAACTAAATGTTAAAAAGTCATCCCCTTGAAATTCCATAATAGCTACAACTGAAACCAACGCTAGCGAAAGTGATTTTTCGAGTCTAAACTTTAACATTAAACCAATAGCTATTATGACAGCTATACCAATGGCAACGACATGGTGTCCAAAAAGCAAGCCGAAAATGACGGCAATTGTCGCACCTATAATATTCGCTTGTACTTGCTCCACAATGGTTTGGTAAGAACGATAAATAGAAGGCTGAATAGCAAAAATAGCTGCAATTCCAGCAAAAACAGGTGAAGGTAGTTTTAACAACTCTGCAATAAATAATGCAAATACGATAGCTACACCAGTTTTAAATACACGGGCACCTAATTTCATAAAGATGTCCTTTCTGTCTAATATTTTTTAGCTTCTTTACATTATAGAAGGAAGTGCTCATAAAATACATAGATTTGCATGGATGAATAAGAAAAAGGCGACTTCTACTTGCAAGTCGCCTTTTTCTTGTCAAGATTACAATTGAGAAAACGCAATATCTACTGCTTCAATTGTTTCCTGAATGTCTGCTTCTGTATGCTCAGTTGTTAAGAACCATGCTTCATATTTAGAAGGAGCTAGATTAATACCTTGCTCAAGCATGTGTTTAAAGAAGCGTCCAAATATTTCACCATCAGAGCTTTCAGCTTGCTCATAGTTTTCTACCTTCACATCTGTAAAGTAAATAGTAAGCGCTCCTTTAAGACGATTTAACGTGATGGTTACGCCATGTTTTTTAGCAGCAGCTAAAACACCTTCTTCTAAAATTGCGCCTAATCTATCCATTTCCTCGTATATACCTGGTGTTTGTAGAACTTCTAGGCAAGCAATACCAGCTTGCATAGATGCAGGATTTCCAGCCATCGTACCCGCTTGGTATGCTGGGCCGAGGGGTGCCACAGTATCCATAATCTCTTTACGTCCGCCATAAGCACCGATTGGTAAACCACCACCAATAACTTTACCAAGTGCAGTTAGATCAGGTGTTAGGCCAAGTAAATTTTGAGCGCCACCATAGTGGAAGCGGAAGGCCGTGATGACCTCATCATAAATCGTTAGGGCCCCTTTTTCCTTTGCTGTAGCATGTACTAATTCAAGAAAGCCTGGCTTTGGTTCAACGATACCGAAGTTTCCTACTATTGGCTCGATTAAAATAGCTGCAATCTCCTCGCCCCATTTATCCATGGCTTCTGTAAAGGCTTCAGGGTTATTAAAAGGTACAGTAATAACTTCTTCAGCAGTCGAAGTTGTCACGCCCGCTGAATCTGGTGTTCCTAATGTTGCTGGACCTGATCCGGCAGCCACTAATACTAAATCAAAGTGCCCGTGGTAGCAACCAGCAAATTTCATGATTTTTGTACGTCCTGTATAGGCACGTGCCACACGAATCGTTGTCATAACAGCTTCTGTACCAGAGTTGTTAAAACGTACTTTATCCATCGACGGAATGGCTTCCTTTAACATTTTTGCGAAAGTAACTTCATACTCAGTCGGCGTCCCAAACAATGTACCATTTTCAGCTGCGTGCGTAATGGCCTTTGCAATATGAGGATGACCATGACCAGTAACGATTGGACCATATGCTGCTAGATAGTCGATATAACGATTGCCATCTACATCCCAAAAATAAGCGCCTTTTCCTCGCGCCATGGCTACAGGAGAACCGCCACCTACTGCTTTATATGAACGAGAAGGGCTGTTTACACCACCAACAATATGCTGTAATGCCTCTTCATGTATTGCTTCAGATTTTGCATGATTCATAGAATTGCCTCCTAACTTTTTATACGTAATCTATTGTAGACCTATCGGTGTAAGAAATCCAAAGAAATTAAGAGATATGACTTGATTTGTTACTTAGAGTAAAATAGGACCTACAGAGGAGGAGATTGTATGACATTACTAGAAGGACAAAAAGCGCCGGATTTTTCTCTATTGAACGAAAAGGGCGAGATGGTGCATTTAGCTGATTTTAAAGGAAAAAATGTTATTTTATACTTTTACCCAAAGGATATGACACCAGGCTGCACGACGGAGGCATGTGATTTTCGCGATAAGTTTGAGGACTTCAGTCATTTAAATGCTGTTGTTCTGGGTGTTAGCCCAGATAACGCAAGCAAGCATACAAAATTTATTGATAAGCATGGTTTGCCATTTTCATTATTAGTGGATGAGGACCATGCTATTGCTGAAGCTTATGATGTATGGGTTTTAAAGAAAATGTATGGACGTGAATATATGGGCATAGAGCGTTCAACGTTTTTAATTGATGCTGAGGGGAAGCTTGTAAAAGCTTGGCGCAAAGTTCGAGTGAAAAATCATATTGAAGAAGTATATGCTTATTTAGCAGAACAGGAGGCAAAACAATGAGAATCTATTTTACATTTGAACCTAGACCAGATTTACGAGAACCATTAGTAGCAGAATTTCCACAGCTTGAATTTATCTTTGAAAAGAGCATATCAAATGAAGAGCTTCAACAAGCGGATGTATTAGTTACATATGGTGAAGATTTAACAGAAGAGAGTATTCAATCTGCTACAAAGCTAAAATGGATTTTTGTTGCATCGGCAGGTATAGAAAAAATGCCAGCTCAGGCTATTATTGAACGCAGGATTCTAGTTTCAAATGTTCGTGGCATTCATAAAACGCCTATGGCTGAATCGATTCTTGCTCATATTTTAGCCATTAAACGAGCTTTGCCTTGGATGTATGAGCAGCAAAAGAAAAATGAATGGTCGAAAAAAACACAACAAACGGAATTACGAGATAGTACGGCACTTATTTTGGGGCCAGGTGCCATTGGTTCGGAAGTTGGGCGTTTATTGCAAGCTTTTGGTGTTACAACAATTGGGTGTAACCGCTCTGGTAAAGAAGCGGCCTATATGAATACGATGATTAGTTTTACCAATTTGAAAGAAGCACTACCTCTTGCAGATATCGTTATTTCTGTATTACCAAAAACAACAGAAACGACCCATTTATTAAAAGAAGAGCATTTTGTTGCGATGAAAAACAATGCGATCTTCATGAATTTTGGTCGAGGTAATTTAGTTGATGAAAACGTACTCATTCAAGCGATTGAAAGAAAGCAAATAGGACACGCAGTTTTAGATGTATTTGAAGAGGAGCCTCTGACATCCGACAATCCATTATGGACATTACCAAATGTTATAGTATCACCTCATGTATCCAGTCATTCTTCTCGTTATGTTGAGCGTAGCTTAGAAATTTTCAAGCCAAGCCTAACAAAATGGCTAAAGGGTGACACGGATTTAGAAAATGTTATGGATTTATCAAGAGGATATTAAGGAAAAAACCATTGATTTATTGAGGATAAGCAATGTGTGATTGTTGACGAAGTAGTACGAATTGGATACACTATTTATAACAATTATAAATTAATAATACTTATGGAAGAGGTGCATGACGATGTCTGCAACGCATTTACAAGATGCACTGGACACGTTGAAAACAACTGGTGTACGTATTACTCCTCAGCGTCATGCTATTTTGGAATATCTAATTCAATCAATGGCACATCCTACTGCCGATGAAATTTATAAAGCTCTTGAGGGTAAGTTCCCTAATATGAGTGTAGCGACTGTTTATAACAACCTGCGTGTATTTCGTGAAGTAGGTCTTGTGAAAGAGCTAACTTACGGGGATGCTTCAAGTCGCTTTGATTTCGTGACAAACGATCATTACCATATGATTTGTGAATGCTGTGGTAAGATCGTCGATTTCCATTATCCTGGACTCGACGAAATAGAGCATTTTGCATCACAGGTAACAGGCTTTGATGTGCATTCGCATCGCTTAGAGATATACGGCACTTGTCCATCATGTAAAGTTGCTACTGCTAAAGTACAATAAAAATCCTAGCTCTTAAAAAGGGCTAGGATTTTTTTGTTTTATTATAGGATTGATCGAACTCTTTACCTTCTAGAGTAGGATCAAGTGTTAATGGCTCATTGCAGTACATGCACATATCTACTCGGCCTAAAACCTTTGTATGTTTATGGCAATTAGGACACTCTACTTGAATAGCTCTTGTTGACAGTAATCCGATCCACGCATATACAACTGTGCTACCGATAATACAAAGAACACCTAGTGACATGAAAATTAAAACTAATATCGGGCTGTTTTTAAAGAAAATGCCTCCGTACATGACAATAAAACCAAAAAAGATTAGTGCTAATGCGAATGAACGAATTTTATTAATTTTACTTTTATAAGGTTTCATATTTCATCTTGCCTCCCAATCTAAAATCTACTATAACATATAAGGGCAAAGTATTTTAGCTTTGAACTGAATGAAAGAAGGAATACTTTTAGAGTATGTCGAATTTTTAACGGAACAAAACAACCTATATGAATAAAGGAGGGCTGAACATGGAGCAAGTACTGCGTCCGATATATCAAGAACGTGCGAGTCAGTCGAATACATTAGGCGTAATTTTAGTGGAAAAGCGTGAAGAACAAAGTAACGTTACAGATACATTTGATACGGTTTTACTCATTATCGTAAAAGAAGCAGAGCAACCAGTCTTTTCAAAACATTACTTATATGAAGGAAATAAAATCGCTCTACATACTGTTACGGAGAAATTAATTCGAAAATGGTTACTCATCGGTTCAAATAGAAAGGTTGTTGATTGGATATTCTTCGGTAGAGTATTATTTGATCGGAATGAATTTCTGCATAAACTAAAAATAGAATTGCAGGAATTTCCGTATAGTGGTCGTAAAATTAAAACAGGTATTCAATTTTCAAAGTTAATTCGTCGCTATTTGGAGGGGAAAGAATACTTTGATAAAGGAAGTTACTTAGATGCTTATAATCATGTTGTGGATTCGCTACATCATCTAGGCCGCCTATCTATTATCGATAGTGGCCTGTATCCTGAAGTAACTGTTTGGGCACAGGTGAAAAAAATCGAGCCAGCCATCTATAAGCTGTATGAAGAGCTAGTGACAAGTAATGAGCCAATAGAAAAGCGCTTAGAATTATTGTTTTTAGCAAGTGAGTTTTTAATCCACTCTCGTACACGAGATGGGGCACAGCATATATTAGAAGTCATGCAAACAAAAGAAATGTGGACTATTCAGGAATTACATGATCATCATGAACTTGTTAACTACTCAGTGGATTTAGAAGTGTTTGTTGAGTATCTAGTGGATAAAGGCTATATTCAAATTGAACCCATTGCAGCGAAAAATGATAGGATATTTCACCGTCATTACAAGGTAAATAAAGATGCTCTAGAAATGGGGCAATGACTGTAGTATGCTTGTAATCGAGGTATCTAAAAAATACCTCGATATTTTTTTAGAAAAGTAGTTGACGAATAATATCTTAGTATTGTATTATATTAATTGTCGCTAAGACATAAACGAATAACTCAGAAAAACACAAAAAACTTTTTTAAAAAAGTTGTTGACATGTTTTGAATGAGATGTTAATATAAAGAAGTCGCTGAAAAACGACTTAAATAATGAACCTTGAAAACTGAACAAGCAAAACGTAATCAATAAAGTTTTAAGTAGCTAGCTTCGGTTAGTGAACAAAACAAAAATTTTGGACATCAAACATGATGCCAGCAAAACAATTTGAGCTAATCAAATTTCTTTTATGGAGAGTTTGATCCTGGCTCAGGACGAACGCTGGCGGCGTGCCTAATACATGCAAGTCGAGCGAACAGAAAAGGAGCTTGCTCCTTTGACGTTAGCGGCGGACGGGTGAGTAACACGTGGGCAACCTACCCTATAGTTTGGGATAACTCCGGGAAACCGGGGCTAATACCGAATAATCTCTTTTGCTTCATGGTGAAAGACTGAAAGACGGTTTCGGCTGTCGCTATAGGATGGGCCCGCGGCGCATTAGCTAGTTGGTGAGGTAACGGCTCACCAAGGCGACGATGCGTAGCCGACCTGAGAGGGTGATCGGCCACACTGGGACTGAGACACGGCCCAGACTCCTACGGGAGGCAGCAGTAGGGAATCTTCCACAATGGGCGAAAGCCTGATGGAGCAACGCCGCGTGAGTGAAGAAGGTTTTCGGATCGTAAAACTCTGTTGTAAGGGAAGAACAAGTACAGTAGTAACTGGCTGTACCTTGACGGTACCTTATTAGAAAGCCACGGCTAACTACGTGCCAGCAGCCGCGGTAATACGTAGGTGGCAAGCGTTGTCCGGAATTATTGGGCGTAAAGCGCGCGCAGGCGGTCCTTTAAGTCTGATGTGAAAGCCCACGGCTCAACCGTGGAGGGTCATTGGAAACTGGGGGACTTGAGTGCAGAAGAGGAAAGTGGAATTCCAAGTGTAGCGGTGAAATGCGTAGAGATTTGGAGGAACACCAGTGGCGAAGGCGACTTTCTGGTCTGTAACTGACGCTGAGGCGCGAAAGCGTGGGGAGCAAACAGGATTAGATACCCTGGTAGTCCACGCCGTAAACGATGAGTGCTAAGTGTTAGGGGGTTTCCGCCCCTTAGTGCTGCAGCTAACGCATTAAGCACTCCGCCTGGGGAGTACGGTCGCAAGACTGAAACTCAAAGGAATTGACGGGGGCCCGCACAAGCGGTGGAGCATGTGGTTTAATTCGAAGCAACGCGAAGAACCTTACCAGGTCTTGACATCCCGTTGACCACTGTAGAGATATAGTTTCCCCTTCGGGGGCAACGGTGACAGGTGGTGCATGGTTGTCGTCAGCTCGTGTCGTGAGATGTTGGGTTAAGTCCCGCAACGAGCGCAACCCTTGATCTTAGTTGCCATCATTTAGTTGGGCACTCTAAGGTGACTGCCGGTGACAAACCGGAGGAAGGTGGGGATGACGTCAAATCATCATGCCCCTTATGACCTGGGCTACACACGTGCTACAATGGACGATACAAACGGTTGCCAACTCGCGAGAGGGAGCTAATCCGATAAAGTCGTTCTCAGTTCGGATTGTAGGCTGCAACTCGCCTACATGAAGCCGGAATCGCTAGTAATCGCGGATCAGCATGCCGCGGTGAATACGTTCCCGGGCCTTGTACACACCGCCCGTCACACCACGAGAGTTTGTAACACCCGAAGTCGGTGAGGTAACCTTTTGGAGCCAGCCGCCGAAGGTGGGATAGATGATTGGGGTGAAGTCGTAACAAGGTAGCCGTATCGGAAGGTGCGGCTGGATCACCTCCTTTCTAAGGATTATTTCGGAATACAAACCTTAGGTTTGTAAGATTACGTTTTGCGTTCAGTTTTGAAGGTTCATTCTTCTGAATGAAACACTTCAAAACTTGTTCTTTGAAAACTGGATAAAACGACATTGAAATTGTAACAAACACATTTATTTTTTTAAGTTTTTTATAGGCTTAATAACTTGGTTAAGTTATTAAGGGCGCACGGCGAATGCCTTGGCACTAGGAGCCGAAGAAGGACGGCACTAACACCGATATGCTTCGGGGAGCTGTAAGTGAGCTTTGATCCGGAGATTTCCGAATGGGGGAACCCACTACGTTTAATCGCGTAGTATCTTGACGTGAATACATAGCGTCTTGAAGGCAGACCCAGGGAACTGAAACATCTAAGTACCTGGAGGAAGAGAAAGAAAAATCGATTCCCTGAGTAGCGGCGAGCGAAACGGGAAGAGCCCAAACCAAGAGGCTTGCCTCTTGGGGTTGTAGGACACTCTATACGGAGTTACAAAAGAGCGAGTTAGATGAAGCGACTTGGAAAGGTCCGCCAGAGCAGGTAAAAGCCCTGTAGTCGAAAGTTCGTTCTCTCCTGAGTGGATCCTGAGTACGGCGGAACACGTGAAATTCCGTCGGAATCCGGGAGGACCATCTCCCAAGGCTAAATACTACCTAGTGACCGATAGTGAACCAGTACCGTGAGGGAAAGGTGAAAAGCACCCCGGAAGGGGAGTGAAAGAGATCCTGAAACCGTGTGCCTACAAGTAGTTAGAGCCCGTTAATGGGTGATAGCGTGCCTTTTGTAGAATGAACCGGCGAGTTACGATTACGTGCGAGGTTAAGCTTTAGAAGGCGGAGCCGCAGCGAAAGCGAGTCTGAATAGGGCGAAATAGTACGTGGTCGTAGACCCGAAACCAGGTGATCTACCCATGTCCAGGGTGAAGGTGAGGTAACACTTACTGGAGGCCCGAACCCACGCACGTTGAAAAGTGCGGGGATGAGGTGTGGGTAGCGGAGAAATTCCAATCGAACTTGGAGATAGCTGGTTCTCTCCGAAATAGCTTTAGGGCTAGCCTCGTGATGAGAATACTGGAGGTAGAGCACTGTTTGGACTAGGGGGCCATCCCGGTTTACCGAATTCAGACAAACTCCGAATGCCAGATATTTATACACGGGAGTCAGACTGCGAGTGATAAGATCCGTAGTCAAAAGGGAAACAGCCCAGACCACCAGCTAAGGTCCCAAAGTAATCGTTAAGTGGAAAAGGATGTGGCGTTGCACAGACAACCAGGATGTTGGCTTAGAAGCAGCCATCATTTAAAGAGTGCGTAATAGCTCACTGGTCGAGTGACGCTGCGCCGAAAATGTATCGGGGCTAAACGATTCACCGAAGCTGTGGATTGACATCTACGATGTCAGTGGTAGGAGAGCGTTCTAAGTGCGTTGAAGTCAGATCGGAAGGACTGGTGGAGCGCTTAGAAGTGAGAATGCCGGTATGAGTAGCGAAAGACGGGTGAGAATCCCGTCCACCGTATGACTAAGGTTTCCTGAGGAAGGCTCGTCCGCTCAGGGTTAGTCGGGACCTAAGCCGAGGCCGATAGGCGTAGGCGATGGACAACAGGTTGATATTCCTGTACCACCTCCTCACCGTTTGAGAAATGGGGGGACGCAGTAGGATAGGGTAAGCGCGCCGTTGGTTGTGCGCGTCCAAGCAGTAAGGCGTGTGTGTAGGCAAATCCGCACACTGTAACGTTGAGCTGTGATGGCGAGTCCGTATGGACGAAGTTCCTGATTTCACACTGCCAAGAAAAGCCTCTATCGAGGTGAGAGGTGCCCGTACCGCAAACCGACACAGGTAGTCGAGGAGAGAATCCTAAGGTGTGCGAGAGAACTCTCGTTAAGGAACTCGGCAAAATGACCCCGTAACTTCGGGAGAAGGGGTGCTCTTGAGCGTGCAAGCGCATGAGAGCCGCAGTGAATAGGCCCAGGCGACTGTTTAGCAAAAACACAGGTCTCTGCAAAACCGTAAGGTGACGTATAGGGGCTGACGCCTGCCCGGTGCTGGAAGGTTAAGAGGAGTGGTTAGCGCAAGCGAAGCTGCGAATTGAAGCCCCAGTAAACGGCGGCCGTAACTATAACGGTCCTAAGGTAGCGAAATTCCTTGTCGGGTAAGTTCCGACCCGCACGAAAGGCGTAACGATCTGGGCACTGTCTCAACGAGAGACTCGGTGAAATTATAGTACCTGTGAAGATGCAGGTTACCCGCGACAGGACGGAAAGACCCCGTGGAGCTTTACTGTAGCCTGATATTGAATTTTGGTACAACTTGTACAGGATAGGTAGGAGCCAGAGATCTCGGAGCGCCAGCTTCGAAGGAGGCGTCGGTGGGATACTACCCTGGTTGTATTGAAATTCTAACCCATGCCCCTTAGCGGGGCAGGAGACAGTGTCAGGCGGACAGTTTGACTGGGGCGGTCGCCTCCTAAAAGGTAACGGAGGCGCCCAAAGGTTCCCTCAGAATGGTTGGAAATCATTCGTAGAGTGTAAAGGCACAAGGGAGCTTGACTGCGAGACCTACAAGTCGAGCAGGGTCGAAAGACGGGCTTAGTGATCCGGTGGTTCCGCATGGAAGGGCCATCGCTCAACGGATAAAAGCTACCCCGGGGATAACAGGCTTATCTCCCCCAAGAGTCCACATCGACGGGGAGGTTTGGCACCTCGATGTCGGCTCATCGCATCCTGGGGCTGTAGTCGGTCCCAAGGGTTGGGCTGTTCGCCCATTAAAGCGGTACGCGAGCTGGGTTCAGAACGTCGTGAGACAGTTCGGTCCCTATCCGTCGTGGGCGTAGGAAATTTGAGAGGAGCTGTCCTTAGTACGAGAGGACCGGGATGGACACACCGCTGGTGTACCAGTTGTCTTGCCAAAGGCATCGCTGGGTAGCTATGTGTGGACGGGATAAGTGCTGAAAGCATCTAAGCATGAAGCCCCCCTCAAGATGAGATTTCCCATTACGCAAGTAAGTAAGATCCCTCAAAGACGATGAGGTAGATAGGTTCGAGGTGGAAGTGTGGTGACACATGGAGCTGACGAATACTAATCGATCGAGGACTTAACCAAAAAAGTTTGAAACATTCAATGCACCGTTTATCCAGTTTTGAAAGAATAAAATATTAGAATATACTTGTAATTTTTATAAGATATGTTATAATAAGTATTGTCTTTCAAATAGTCTAGTGATGATGGCAAAGAGGTCACACCCGTTCCCATACCGAACACGGAAGTTAAGCTCTTTAGCGCCGATGGTAGTTGGGGGCTTCCCCCTGTGAGAGTAGGACGTCGCTAGGCTATATACTAAAATTATTCCGAAGTAGCTCAGTTGGTAGTAGCACCTGACTGTTAATCAGGTTGTCGCAGGTTCGAGTCCTGCCTTCGGAGCCATTCTTGGAGAGTTGTCCGAGTGGCCGAAGGAGCACGATTGGAAATCGTGTAGGCGGTTAACACTGTCTCAAGGGTTCAAATCCCTTACTCTCCGCCAGCACTTTGATGTGTTCCAAACGATGGCCCCTTGGTCAAGTGGTTAAGACACCGCCCTTTCACGGCGGTAACACGGGTTCGAATCCCGTAGGGGTCACCAATTCAATACCCAGATGGAGGATTAGCTCAGCTGGGAGAGCATCTGCCTTACAAGCAGAGGGTCGGCGGTTCGAGCCCGTCATCCTCCACCATTATTTTAACAATATTATAGTATTATCGCGGGGTGGAGCAGTGGTAGCTCGTCGGGCTCATAACCCGAAGGTCGTTGGTTCAAATCCAGCCCCCGCAACCAAATGGTCCCGTGGTGTAGCGGTTAACATGCCTGCCTGTCACGCAGGAGATCGCCGGTTCGATCCCGGTCGGGACCGCCATTTATTTTAAAATATGGGTCAGTAGCTCAGTTGGTAGAGCATTAGATTGAAGCTCTAAGTGTCGGCGGTTCGATTCCGTCCTGACCCATCTTATTTTTTTGCCGGTTTAGCTCAGCAGGTAGAGCAACTGACTTGTAATCAGTAGGTCGTGGGTTCGATTCCTATAGCCGGCACCAGATATTCCCGGAGGGGTAGCGAAGTGGCTAAACGCGGCGGACTGTAAATCCGCTCCTTAGGGTTCGGCGGTTCGAATCCGTCCCCCTCCACCAGTTTTATTATTTTAGGGGCATAGTTCAACGGTAGAATAGAGGTCTCCAAAACCTTTGGTGTGGGTTCGATTCCTACTGCCCCTGCCAATTAATTTTATGGCGATTGTGGCGAAGTGGTTAACGCACCGGATTGTGGTTCCGGCATTCGTGGGTTCGATTCCCATCAGTCGCCCCATTGTTGGGGTATAGCCAAGCGGTAAGGCAACGGATTTTGATTCCGTCATGCCTAGGTTCGAATCCTAGTACCCCAGCCATTTTTGCGGAAGTAGTTCAGTGGTAGAACACCACCTTGCCAAGGTGGGGGTCGCGAGTTCGAACCTCGTCTTCCGCTCCATGTATGACGGCGGCATAGCCAAGTGGTAAGGCACGGGTCTGCAACACCCTTATCACCGGTTCAAATCCGGTTGCCGCCTCCATATTTTAACTGTTAATCGGTTTATCCGATTTTTTTTATCTCCATTATGCCGGTGTGGCGGAATTGGCAGACGCGCACGACTCAAAATCGTGTTCCTTTGGAGTGTCGGTTCGACCCCGACCACCGGTATCATCAAATTAATAAAAATTAAGAAAGCTCATAAATCTTGATATAACAGGGTTTATGAGCTTTTTATATTAGGGGAATTGCAACAGGTTTAGAAAGAGAAGGATTCTTTTTGAAGAAAAGGTCAACGAGAATAAAAAAAGTATAGAAAATTCATTGGAAGAGAATAGTATGAGTTTTAACATAGAAGTTACTCATGGGTTTGAATCTCCAAAGGAATCATTAGAAACATAATTAAAACAAGAATGTTTATATTAGCATTCTTGTTTTTTTATGTGATAAAACATTGTGTGTCAGAACGTTCGCTATGATAGACTAAGCAGTTATGTTTATGTAAAACAGGTAAATTTGTTTTACAAATTTTACAGGGCTTTAGAGGGTAATAAATATCTTTACAATATTTTTCTATAAAGGTTGTGCCATTTTAGACGCCTGAAAAGAATAGGTTTATCCTATAGATTTTAGGTAAAAGACAAAGACATCTGTTTCAACATCAATAATTTTTTGAACTTTGGTGGAGAGAGAATATTTTCTTTTATACATTGATTTTTAGATTTCTATTTTTAAGATCTTTCATGGACCAATAAAACCCTACGAGTTGCATCTTCTAGTTGATTGAAAGTTAACAATCAACTAGAAGGTGCAGTTTTTATATATGTGTTGAGTGATGGACTTGATGTGGATGTAATCGATAGCACAAGAGTTGTCATTTTACTCCACTACATTTATATAATCATAAACGTAATGGAGTAAGTAGAAAAAATACGGTTATGTGGAAGAAAGAAGATGATAAGAGTAAAGAGACTGTTAGAGCTTATGACTGTGTATAGTAGTAATACAGGAACAGTATTAAAGGATTGTTCACAATGTAAAAGAGGAGGAAGTGGTAAAAGGGATGCGTGTAAAAAAATCAAAGTATCTTCTTTCCTATAAAGAAGAGGATGAATATCTAATTATTAATATTTATACGAATCAAATTTACGCACTAGATAAATTTAGTTCATTTATTTGGGAAGAGTTTGATAAAACACCAATAGTCTCTGATATTTCCAAATTAATAGCTAAAAGGACAAATGAAGATATTTTAATTATTCAAAAGGATTTAGATGGATTTTTAAATTCGTTGTCAAAAGGAGGTTTAATTAAATTTGTATAATATTTTATATTTATACAAAGAATTAATATTTTTAGATTTCCAAATACGGAGAAAAGGTTTTGATGAAGTCTTTAGACGCTATATAAAAAAATATACTATAGAGGGTTCTAAAGAGATTTTTACTGAGGAGAATTCTGAAGAGATTTTGGAGTGGTTTATTCTTTTAGACCAAGTTTGCTGTTGGTATCCTAGGAAAGCAGATTGTATACACAAAACGTTAATTGGTTATAAGATACTTCAATCTAAGTATGGTATACCAGTAAACATGGTAATAGGGATAAAAAAATTTCCCTTAGAGGCACATGCCTGGATTCAATATCAGGGCCACAATCTATTTGAAGAAATGGAAAATCTTGATTCGTTGAAAGTGATTATAGATTCAAACTCGTATATGAAGGGAGTTGAACTTAGGTGAATTGGTATGTGTTTGAATTTATGGATAATTCGGAGGGAGAAGTGGATAAAAATGGACATCTTAAGATCAACAGTAAATCAAAAGTAAATTATTTCAACACATCCTCACAGAACTTTGTTTTGAAAGCAGCATATGCTCAAAATACGACCCCATATGTGTTTTTTGAAAATAATGATGTGTTAATAGTGGGAGACATTGTGATATACAATATTTTGAATCATGGTGTATATGAAAATGTTGATTGGACTGAGCAAGAATTACTCACTAATTTAATTTCCCTTTATAACACATTTGGTTTGGATTTTGTGAAGCGTTTAGATGGCGAGTTTTCATTTGTTCTATTTGATAAAAAGAATTTAACATTAATGGCCTGTAGAGATACCTTGGGGGTAAAAAGGCTCTTTTATTTAAAAACCGATACAAAATTAGTAGTTGCGAGCGATATCTTTCTATTGAAAAGTTATCTAAATACACCTGAGTTGAACGGTGTTTACTTTCAAGAATATCTAAATGCAAAAGGAATTGTTGATTCCTATTTAACGCCATATAAAGAGATCTTGCGTTTACCGAGTGGGAATATGTTTGTTTATGAAAATAAGGAAATTAACCTAATAAACTATGTGAATTATGATGAATTATTTTCTGATAAATGGATGATGAAGGAGACAACTATAAATCGGGAAGCGTTAATTGAAGAATTCGAAAGTATTTTGAACAAAGCAGTTTTGAGGAGAGTACGGAAAAGCGAGCGAAATACGGTGTTATTAAGCGGTGGCTTAGACTCAACTACTATTTTTAATGTGTCAAAACGATTGGGGCATAGATACGGAGAAATTAATTCGGTAAGCGTTGTTTTTGATGAATTAAAGGAATGCGATGAAAGTGCATATATAACGGAATTATTAGAACAATATAATTCTAAAGGTACTTTTCTAAATTATGATTCAGTATTGATGTATGAAGATCTTCGGAATAATATATTACGTTTTGACGAACCGTATGCTACTGCTCCTACATGTGAATTTATTTCTCCCTTAATAGAGTCAAGTGTGAACAATAATACATATAGTATCCTAACAGGTTATGGTGGTGACCAACTTTTAACGAATCCGCCGTATTTATTAAGAGATTACGTTAGAGAAGGAAAAATAAAGGATATGTTCGGCGATTTAACTAAATATTGTATGTATACAAATATGTCTGCTTTTAAAGGATTACGTGAGTACATCATTCAACCACATCCTTTTAGTAGAACAACTAAAAATAAACGGAATCATGCTAGAAATTTATTGCATCAAATGTTAAATGCAAAAGCCAATCATTATATGGATAGGGCGATAGGTGGCTTTTATGGTGCGGATATAAAACATCCTTTTTTAGATAGGGAGTTAATTTCTTTTATGATTAAAATCCCTAGTCATATTCTCTTTGATCCTTTCTACACGAAAAAAATTTTAAGAGACTCTCAGAAAAATAAGTTACCTGACAGTATTCGACTGCGTATAAATAAAACATCACACATTGCTCATACATTAAAGAGTATAAGGAAAAATTGGAATTCAATTTATTCTAATGTAAAGTCACCTTTAGTTGTCTCAAAGTTAGGTCTTTGTTCCGAAAAGTTTTGGGAAGAAAATTTATATAAGTGGAGAAATGGTTTGTTGATAGATGAGGCTTTTTTATTACTGTTCTCCATTGAAGTATGGATTATGCAAGAAGTGTAATGAATCAATATTAATAAGGAGGCTGTTAGTGTAGGTGTATTGTGCTATTTCTAAGGGTTGCAGGAGGAAATAATTATGTTAATGACATATAGCAAACCAATGCTTTTAGATAGTGGAAATAGTTCGGAAATCATTAAAGGTCAATGTGGCTGGGGTAAAGAATTGCCATTTTTTGATGAAACAGGTGCTGTAAAAGGTAGTTATAGAAGACGTAAATATAGAACCGAACCATGTTATGGTCCTGGAGTTGTAAATATATGTTACGTTTGTAAGACTGAAACGGTTAGTTGTTCTGCAGAAAAAGATGACTGCTAACTTATAAATAGGTTAATACCAAAACTATTTTATTTATTTCGATGTTAACTGTAATTAATGTTCTACTTTTTTATTACATAAAAGTTGTAACAGGAATGTATAGTCAAGAACAGGTTTTGGTGAAGAGTCTACGATGAATCGTTATGGTTCTATAGCAGAAAATAAATACAAAAACTAAATTTGCCCTATAGTAATAGCACAATACTCCTACAAAATGTGAAATGAACGTTTTCATATTTTTCTAACTGATAAATAAAGTATGACACTAATTTTCGGGATTGTATTTTTGATTTTCTTTTTTTACAATTTGACAAAATTAAGAAACTGCATTGATTTTCAGCGGAGATTTATACAGATTGAGCAAATAGATTTCCTGGAAAAGGGAAGAACATATTTGATTTCGGATGAAAATAACATTTTTGATAACTTATATGTTTTGAATGCTTTTTATCGTAGAATTTCAAAAAAGAGAGAAGTTATTTTGATAAAAGTGTTATTTGAAAACGATAACGAGATAAAAGTCGAACATTTGATGAAATTAAATCAATTGCAAATTGAAGAAATTCCAGTATTACTATATATGGGTGAAAAATATTATTGGGAAGATATAATGAATTTTTCTTCATAAGGTAAATCTCTTTGAAACAATATAAAATTTTGTGTGTATTTTACTATTAAAATCCTTGTATATTAAAGGATTTTAATAGTGGCTTGAAAGAAAAGGAGTTGACTGAATATCATTATTGTTTATCTGGTTGTAGCAATTATTTTTCTAAAAAACGGATTCAATAAAGTTTTTAAAATTTATCATTATTACGTGGCGATAAATGAAAAAATAACAATATCTCCGATATTCGTAAGCATTTTAGTGAGTTTAGATGTGCTTGTAGGTATCTCCTTATTAATTCAATTTGTGAATGTTTACATATGTATGACCGCTGTAATGTTGCAATTGTTCAATCTTTTTTTACTGTTTAAACCTTCTAAAGGAGGAAAGACACGTAACTGTGGTTGTTTTGAAAACATACCTATCAATATAAATATAAAAAATTTAGGATACAATTATGTGAAATTCACATTAACTTTCTTAATTTTTTTAGGAGAGATACTATGATTTATATTTTTTGTTATGGTTCTGCTTTAGTATTGATACTTTCTGGGATTTCTAAATTAATCTCACATTCAAATACAAAGCAGTTTTTTTTAAAGTATATTCCTATCAATGATATTTTAATTACATTTTTGGCATTGTTATTCCCATTATTTGAAATTGTAATAGGTGTCAGTTTGTTTATTTATGCTCACCCTATACTTTATATTAGTGCCTTATCTTTAATTTTACTCTTTATAATTATTAATTCGTATGCACTTATTAATAAGATAGAAGAGGACTGTAAATGTTTCGGCAATTTAATTCCAACTAAGACAGGACTGGGTGGCTTAATACAAAGTCTATGCATGTTTTTCAGTATAGTGCCACTACTCTATTTTGATAAAGGTAATATGAATATACTTGACTTTGGCAATATATTTTATCTCGTACCTGTTCTTTTATGGTTCATCACTTTAATAATTATTAGAAGAAACGTAGAGGTGGTGTAACGATGGACATGGAAATTTATTATGCTTTCGTCATCATTTCTTGTGTATTAATGCTTAGCATTTTGATTTCATTAAGAACTAGACGAGTGCTAAATGTAGAAAAATGGGGACCGATGGAAAAAAACGTTTTTCCGTTGATTCCATTGAAGAATAAACAATTTGAATCTGTTAAAGTTCAAGATATTATGAATGAGATTAATGTGCAGACTTTAGTATTTATTGATAGTCAGTGTTCTGCTTGTAAAGCAACATTAAAAAAACTCAATTTTTTAATTCCTGTTAAAAAAGAAAAGTATATTTTTATAGCAACGGATACGATAGAAAATCGGGATAACCTGAGCTATTTAGAGGATGAATATATTTATTTTATAGAAGAAGAAATTCTTTCTAATCAGTTAAAAATAGATGTCTTTCCAATGTATCTAGTTTTGAATACTAATAATTTTGTAGTAGAGAAGAAAGGAATCGCAAGTTTAGAAAATCTTTTGGATGTGAATGACTATGAAGTTGAATGAATTAAAATTCCATGAGAAAGATCGACCTGTTAGAGACTTTTTCTATTCACAGTATTTTTATTTGAAAAATATTTGGAGAGAACAAAAGAGCATATTTCTTTTTTTAACTATTTTAAGCATAATAACTTCTATTATGTTACCTTTAGAAATTTTGCTACAGAAAAGGTTGATAGATCAACTAACGGTGGTGCAGAAAATTCCTAATGAATTGGGGTTTGTGTTAGTTCTCCTTGTAGCAATAACGTTTCTTAGTCTATTTGGACAACTATCTGGAAAAATTCAAGATTATCTATTTCGAAAAATTTCTTTAAGAGTGAATTATTTATTTAAAGCGATGTTAAACAAAAAAGTAACTAGCGTTTCTTTAGAAAACTTTGAGTCTAGCTTTTTTTACAATCAAGTGAATCTGGCAGCCAAAGCATTGGAAGGAAATGGGTTAGGTACAACATATTCTTTTTTGCAGATCATTACAAGTGTATTTTCGTTATTTTCAGTTTTTGCGATTTTAATGGCTATTCATTGGACATTACCTTTAACTGTGCTTTTATCAACAATTCCCGGGGTTGTCATTGTTTTTTTTAGCAAACTTAAAAATTATAAAGTTGAAAAAAACGTTGTATTTAAAGAAAGAGAGCTTTCTTATACAGAATCCCTTTTTTTTGACAAAAGCTATTTAAAGGAAATTAAAGTGTATACATTGAGTGATTATTTACTGGAAAAATGGAAAAAACTTTATTTTTATACGATGAACAAGAGACTTGAAGTGACAAAGTGGGAACTGAAAAATAGTGCAGTGATGATACTATTTGTAGGAGTTATCAATACAGGTGTATCTGTATTCTTTGTTTATCAACTAGTAGAGAACGCTTTAACAATAGGGAGTTATGTGGCGTTAACTGCAGCTATAATTACTTTACAGGGCATTTTTGCTCAAATTGGTGCACATATAGCTTCTATTTTTGAAGCAGCTATTTATAATAATGCATTAATCAAGTTGTTGAAAATAGAACATTTTGATGACGAAAAGAGAGAAGAAATTAATTCTATTGAAACGATTGATATTAAAAATGGCACTTTCAACTATCCTTATTCTGATATTTCAGCTTTTTCAAAATTGAACTTTTCAATACGAAGAGGAGAAAAAATTTCGATTGTAGGTGGAAACGGTTCAGGGAAAACAACACTCGCCCATTGTTTAGTAGGATTATTCAATTTGACAGAAGGAACGATTTTAGTAAATGGAGAAAATATGACCGACATTGATAAATCTAGTTTACATAAACAAGTTGCTGTTGTTTTTCAAACATTCCCTAAATATATGTATTCCTTAAGAGAAAATATTGGTTTTGGCAATGTAGATGACATGGAGAATGACCAGAAAATATGGGATGTCATAAGAAAAGTAGGATTGGGACATAAATTATCAATCCATAATGTTGACTTAGATACTTATTTATCTAAAGAAATGGATGGCGGAATTGATCTATCTGGGGGAGAATGGCAAAAAATAGCTTTAGGACGAGCGCTAATGAAGGATGTTAGTTTGATTTTGTTGGATGAACCTACAGCGTCATTAGATCCTCATTCAGAATTAAAAACACTTGAATTATTTGATAGCATGACAGATGATAAAACAACGATTACGATTACACATAGAATCGGACCCACGAAATTATCAGATAAGATTATCGTAATGGATAAGGGGAAAATTGAAGAAATTGGTACTTTTGATGAATTAATAAATAATAAAGGATTATTTTATCGTATGCATCAAGCCCAATCCAAATGGTATGAGCGAAAGGAGCATTTTCATGAAACCGTTGAAACTACATGAGACACAAAATATGAAAGAAACCCCATTAGTAGTGATGAAAAATGTGTCAAAGGAATTTCAGTCAAAGGATTTTATTGTACAAGCACTAGATACAATCAATTGTGAAATTTACCAAAACGAAATCGTAGCAATAATGGGTACGAGTGGTTCAGGGAAAAGTACATTACTTAATATTTTAGCTGCTTTAGACAAACCTACACATGGGGAATTAATGTTTCAAGGTGTACCAATGATTGAGCAATTTCAAGAACCGATAGCATCGGAATTTAGAAAACGAAATATAGGTTTTATATTTCAAAATTTTAACTTATTAGATGAATTGACGGTATCAGATAATGTGGCTCTGCCTTTAATTTTGCTAGATGAGGACTCTAAAAAAATTGCGCAAAAGGTGAAAGATGTTTTAACAAAAATGTCAATTAGTGATTTAGCTGTGAAGAAACCACATGAATTATCTGGTGGGCAAAAACAACGAGTGGCTATATCACGAGCGATTATTGCCAATCCGCTATTATTACTGGCAGATGAGCCAACAGGGGCCTTAGATGTGAATACAACTAATGATATTTTAACAACACTTGTTCAATTGAAAAATCTAACAAATCAAACAATTATATTGGTAACACATGATCCACATGTATCGACTTATGCTGATCGTGTACTATTCTTTCATAAAGGGAAATTAGTAGATAGTTATATCAATCAAGTAAATAGCGATAATTTATCGATGATTTTTGACAAATTTAAAAACATACAGAGGAGTTATCTCAATGTATGATTTAAAGAATATTGCTTGGAAACTTTGTAGAGCTGCTAAAATACAAGTAATCATTGCCATACAAGTTGTAGCACTCGCTGTTTGTTTAATTGCAACAATGTTGATCTATGTTGAAAATGCACGAACAGAAATGGAAGACAATATTCGTAACTTGTATGGGGATGTGGATATTTCTGCTGGTTATAACCTTTCATCTAGTCAAGAGTCTAGTCAATGGATTACGAAAGAAAGTTTTAATCAGATTAAAACTTTAGAAGAAGTCGAGCTTGTGGAACCGATTTTACTACAATTTACATCTATTGATAAGATTGAAGGAGCCTATACATTAGGTGTTACAAATGGGCATTTAACAAAAGGATTTTATCATTTGAACGACATACCGAAAGATAATGAAGTTATTATTTCACATTCGTTATCAAAAACATTAAATAAGTCTGTTTCAGATTCAATTATGGTAAATGGTAAGCCGTTTCTTATAAAAGGAGTGCTATCTCCTAATGAATATGGAGAAGATGCGCCTATTCTCTATATGGACATTGATTCTTTGAAAATTGTAAGTAGTATTCCATCGGATGTAAAAGGCTTGTTTGTCATGATTAAAACAACGGATGTGTGGCAGACAGCTACTGTATTACATCAATTTTTCCCAAATATACGTGTAGATATAACGAAAGAAACGGACTGGGTACAAGCAAATTTAAATTCCTTACTCGTTTTCATCATGATGTTAGTGTTTAGTATTATCATTATTAGTGGTCTATTATTGAAGTCCACTTTTTCATTATTATTTAGTCGTTTACAAGCCCAATTTTTCGTTTTAAGAACAATGGGAGCAACGACAGGGCAACTAAAAAAGATTGTCAACTATCAATCGACTATCATATTACTAATAGGTGTGGGGACAGGCACAATCAGTAGCCTTTTGTTGCTAAAATTCGTTGTCCCATCTTTGGTTGAGATGGTTGGCTTACCACAAGCCCATTTTAACATTCCTGTTGTCTATTTTTCAGCAATTTTACTTGCTATTTATTTCTTACTCTACATGTTTGTGTTTGTTCAAGTAGCGAGGGTAACTAAAATATTACCTTTAGCAATGAAAAGAAATTATGAGTTTAAATCATATCATTGGACGAAATGGAAGACCGTACTTACTTTTATAGTAGGTGTGATGTCCTTACTTATTCTTGCACAAGGTATTTTGCAAAATGATGCAATTCAATCAATTATTCTCATTTTTACTGGAAGTGTATGTATCATAGGTTGTCTATTCTTTTTATTCCCATATATGATAGTATACACATTGAAAAAATATTCTTCCTGGATTCATCGCTATTTAGGAAACAAAGCGCACTATGTAAAAATTCAATTCATCCCTAATTTAAGTAACTATGTTCCTGTTGTTTGTATATTAGCGATTTTGATTATGATTATTACGTTTAATGGTACATTTTTGAAATCTATTGTACAATCCGAGGAAACAACGATTGAAAAAACCTATCCGTATGAAGTAGCGATTGATAATCCTTATTTTGAAAATATTTCTTATAATGATATAGAGTTATTGCGAAAAAAAATTTCAATAAAAGAAATACAATTAGATAGTAAGGGTAGTTCTTTTCTCACTAATAATGGTGTTAATCTGAATTATTTTGCCAAAGATTTTGGTGGAGCAGATAGAGTTGAAATTACAGATGATGTAGCTGATAAGTATGATTTAAAAATAGGCGATGTTTTAGAAGGCGATTACTTAGATAGACGGTCAAATGAAAAAGTCATTCGTTTAAGAATTACTGGAATTGTTCCAACTGAAAACAAATATAAACAACTTTTTGTTGATTGGAATTCCCCTTTGATTAAAGATGTTGTAACAATTGATAAAATCCATTTAACTTTAGGTAATGGCACAACATTAGACGATCTCCAACAGACGATTCATGATTGGCCAACGTTAAAAATTGTGGAGCGAGCTGTTCTTTTAGAGCAAGCCTCGGAATGGTTTTATCAACGATGGGCAATGTTCATGCTCATTTTGACTGCTTTAGTAGTAGCGAGTTGTACTGGTCTAGTGCAAACGATTTTTCATATAATCTTTAAAAGAAGAGACCAATACAATACACAACGTTTAATCGGGCTTGCCCCAAAAGAATTAAAACAGGTTATTTGGTCTGAAGTTCTCTTTATTGTCACTATCGGTTTACTACTTGGATTAACAAGTGGCATGTTTTTAACAAAGTTAATCATGCAAATTGACGCAGATGGGCCAATAGAATGGGATTTCTTATTTATATTTAGTTCAAGTATAGGTACAGCGATGATTATTTTAGTATGTTGTCGACTATATATTGCTCGATTTGTAAAACGGAGTGTTATATAGAAATGTTCGTGTCAGATAACAGAATAATGTATATCTTAGTACATTCAGATTACACGCTTATGCAAGAGCTTTTAAAAAATATGTTCACTATGTATAGACCGTCTTGGGTAGTTGATACCATTAACTTGTTGAGTGAGGTTGTCATAAGGATAAATGCCAATAAAAAATATGATGTTGTGTTAATTGACACATCTTATAAGCATTTTGTTCACTATATACCATATTTAAAAAACCTCGAAACAATGAAATGCCAAATTGTTTTTATGACAGATGAAAATATTGGAGAGATTCATTACTACACAAATAATATCTTGAATTGTAAGGTAATAAATAAAAATATGACGATAGAACAACTAGTTCATATCATTGAAGGAGACTCAATAGAAATAGTTGATACAAGACGATTGGGCGGATTGAATATGTTAGAAATGAGTGTGCTCATGGAATTGGCAAAGGGTCACTCCATTGACTTTCTTTGTAACTCTCAAAAATTTACAAATACAGAGATAGAGCAATCGATTAGACATATTAATGCATATTTTGGAACATCTCATTATTTAGAAGCAGTTTATAAAGCATATACAGAAAAACTTATTTAAGGGAACGTTAAGTGGCACTTTACGCTTACGTTCTTTTTTTGAACGTTTATGTAAAAGAGAAGATTGAAAATAGGCGATTATCTTTAAAAATATACTTTTTAGGATATTTTTAACTATTTTGATGTTACATGTTTTATACTAGTGATCAAGGAGGTGATGAGATGGAATTTACTGCAAAAGAGGAAATGCTAGTAGATTTTTTTGAACATAGAAGACCGTTAACACAGTTAGATAAAATTAAATTAGTGTATGGATTTCGTGTTGTTACAAGCGAGTTAAAAAAATTTTTGATTATTTACGGTATAGCTATAGCGTTCGGTTTATTTTGGAGAATGTTACTGGTTCAAATTGGATTTCTATTGGTGCGTCAAGTAGCATATGGTGCGCATTGTTCATCATTTAAAACGTGTCTTATTGTTAGTTGTATTTCATTTCCGTTCATCACATGGCTAGCTGTAGCATTGCCTATCACTTCACTCGTTGTTTGGGGGGCGTTTTTGCTAGGAGCTGTCATCTTATTGTTTATTGGTCCAGTGAGTTCTAAAAAAACAAAAGTACAGGGTGAAGCTCATCGAACATTTTTGTTTAAAAAACTGTATAGCAGACTTATTGTGTTGGGGGGACTACTCGTTATTTTTCCAACATCCATAAGTGTATTTTTCTTAGCAGGATTTTTGAAGGGGATTGTTTTAGTGGTTATTGCAAAAATAGGAGGATCTCATTAATGAAATTTATTATCGACAATATTATTGATTATTTATATAATTTATTCGTTAAATTGGCTGACTTTAGCTCTGTTTATATGTGTTGGGGAGCTTTAGGAGAAGAGGAGTTGCCACAAGAATTAAATTTCAATAAATTTGAAAAAAATACATAAATATTCTAAGATAGATATTGATTATATGTTATTTTGGAAGGATCATGTTATTCGTATGTGGAGTATATCCTATTTAACTTTGATTATTTATCAATTTTTGATATTAAGTATTTTACCGTTATATTTTAGCAAAATTGCAATAACAAAAAAAATGATATTGAAGATTTCTTTATTAATAGTTTCGCCATCAGTAGTGTTTTTTGCTTTTATAGGTGTCTATGCTATGGCGTACATCCTATTAGTGGAAAGTTTCTTCGTCTACCGGCAAACAAAGCGTTGGCGGAATGTGGCCCATGTGCTGTTTACGATTGTTTTAGTTGTTTTGGCAGATCATATTTCTTCGCTTGTCGTGTATCATTTATCGAATGGCATGGATGCTATCATCACTTCTCCATTGGTACAACTCATTTTTTCGATGAGTATCCTATTTATATTGGTGCTTGTCTACATAAAGTTATTCGATTATTTTGTTAGATGGTATGTGTTTAAGCAATACATTATACCTGCAATGATTCCCTTGATGCTTATGACGATTGTCTTTATGTATACTGATATTGTGTTGATGGATGGTACATCGTTTATCAAAAGTGTCCAACATAATTTGTTCTTTTTTGTGATTTATTTGATGATCTTTATCATTATTATTGGTTTCTTTGTTTACTTAGCTATTAAGAACATACATATTAAACAAAAGGAAATGGAATTAGAAGAATTTAATTCATATGTGTCTTCGCTTGAAGAAATTAATAGAGATATGCGTCAATTTAAACATGATTATATGAATATTTTAACATCAATGCGTCATTTTATAGATTCTAAAAGTTACTCAGAACTAGAAACCTATTTTTATCGACATATTTTACAAACTGAAAAGAAAGAGCAAGCGCATGAAATATCCTTTTCGATGCTTAACTGTTTAAATATAGCTAGTTTAAAAGGACTTTTAACAACAAAACTTATTCAAGCGCAAACGTTTCACGTTCCAATGTACATTGAGATTGTCGAAAAAATCGATAGAATAGCATTGGATGAGATTCAATTAAATCGTATGTGCGGCATACTATTGGACAATGCGCTTGAAGCCAGTAAACATGCTACAGAGCCTTGGATTCGATTAGCATTTATTCGAATGGAAAAAGCTGTGTTAATTGCATGTATGAATACATTTTCATCCAATAAAAGTTATGAGTTAAAAGTGCATGAAATTTTCAAAGAAGGCTTCTCGACAAAAGGAGAGGAGCGAGGCTTGGGCTTATCTATATTACGTCAAATGGTAGATGCATCTCCAAAACTTCGTTTAAATACAAAAATAAATGGCAATTTATTTATACAAGAGTTGTTTATTGAGGAGGAGGGGGTGTAAATATGAAAGTGATTATTTGTGAAGATAATGTTGTACAATTAGAGCATATCAAAAAAACCATTAAAAACTATGCTATGATGGAAGGGAACGGGATTGAAATTGTACTTACAACTACAAACCCTAATGAAGTCATTACATATGAAAAAGCAGATTGTTATTTTTTGGATATTGATTTGAACCATGAGGTGACAGGGCTTATGTTAGGGGATATGATTCGCCAACGTGACCCATTGTGCAGTATTATATTTGTCACAACCCATGCAGAAATGACCTATTTAACGTTTATGTATAAAATTGCTGCGTTAGATTTTATTATTAAGGATCACACAGGTATGTTACAGCAAAAAATATTAACAACACTAAAAGTTGCATATGAAAAGTATATACAAATTGGCCAACAACAATCACCTTCACAGATTCAAATAAGAGCAAATGGTTATACAAGGAATATTGCTATTCAGGATATATACTTTTTTGCGGCATCCCCAAAATTACATAAAATTATATTACATTTAGAAAATGAGCATATTGAGTTTTATGGTCGCTTAAAGGATTTTAAGGAAGCACATACATCGATGTATCAATGTCATAAGGCTTTTATTGTGAATAAACAAAACATTGAATTTGTAGATCATAAGGAACGAGTTGTATATTTCAAAAATGGTGAAACTTGCTTTGCCTCTGCACGACTTATAAAGGGGTTAAAATAGTTAGACATCCACCTAGTAAAAAAACTTATGCTTACTTTTTCATCGATATAACAAGGATTGTGAGTTTATTTTGTATGACTGAACTCGCAATCCTTTTGCTTTAGACGTTCCTTATAAATGTGTGAAACAACCTTTGTTAAATGTGCTATATACTCTGTTGCTTCAATCTATACTACTACGGATAAGAAATGTTTAAAGATACTATTCTAATCACCATTAAACACTGTATTATAATAATGAAATAGTTCTATTATTCTTCCCATATCCAAATTGGCTGCTGAAGAACGATGGAAGTAAAATGAGGGTTGATTCTTTTAGAATTCACTGTCATCTCGTTGCTAAGAACAATCACTGTTAACTTCTCGTCATTGAGCCGTGCTATGACGGAAACGACTTAGATAGGAGATGACTTATTTGAATAGACCCTCCATTCGGAAAGTCTGGAAAGTATTGTGAAATTGGATTATCTAGGTTTAAAAGTCCTTTTTCTTCTAGTTGCATGATCGCTACAGCAGTGAATGTTTCTGAGTGTGGTTGGGCTATTAGGTAAATCAGTGTCTGCCAAACCGTAACCTTTTGTAAATAAAATTTTACCTTTCTTTGCAATAAGAACGATACCTTGAAATTTTTTATTTTTTAAGTATTGATCGATTTTTTCAGCCATACTTCCAATAGATTACTATGATTATTACGTCCAAAATTACTATAGACACTATGACAATAACAAGGGTAGAAATAAAGAAATTCTTGGAAATTTTTCGTGTATATAACTTTTGATTTATGTAATCTGTTAAACAAACCTTATTATAAGTTTTACAAAATATATAATTGTTATTAAAAATATCAACTCATTTATAGTAGGAGAAATTTTGTTAGCAAAAAAGATTTTAGCAAGTAAAGATAAATAAGATTCAAAAAAGAAGCCACTCTATGAGATAAAAATGTCTTTATAGAGCGGCTTTTTATATAATCTCTAAATTTTTACGATTAGTTCATGCTCTGTTCATTTAACAATTTTAAGCTATGAGTAATCAAAGAAATGGAGGGGTTAGTGATGAATCTTGCCTGGAAAGAAATGAAGAAGAATAAAGTACGGTTTTTAATCTTGGGCTCCATTATCTTCCTAGTTAGTTTTTTAACGTTTATTATCTCGGGTTTAGCAAATGGTCTGTCACAGGATAATGCAGCTTTAATTAAGGATTTACCGAAGGGACAATTTTACATGGCTGAGGATGCAGATGGCACATTTAATCTTTCAAGAATCGATAGCGATCTGCAGCAGAAAGTCATAAGTAAAGAAAAAGAGGCAGTAGCTTTTTCGATCCAGATGGGCTTTTTAAATGATCAGGATGATAAACAACAAAGTGTAGCCTTTGTGACATCAACGGAATCTACACTTTTTAGCAATGTGCATCAAGACGAGTTGCTTTTGGATAGCTCACTACAAGATAAAGGAATACAAGTTGGAGATATATTAACGAATAATCAATACAGTGGAAAGTTCATTGTAAAAGGTTTTGTAGAGCAAAAAAAATATAGCCATGCTCCCGTTGCTTATATTAGTGAAGAGGCTTATCAGGAGATGTATCGGGTAGCTGATAAACAATTAATTTTTGTACCAAATAGTGAGCCAAATGATATTAAGGGATTGCAAGCATATAGCAATAAAGAGTTTCTCAATACTATCCCTAGTTATAATGCGGAACAATTATCTTTAAATATGATTATATGGTTCTTAGTTGTCATTAGTGGGATGTTGTTTGCTATTTTCTTCTATATGATGAATGTGCAAAAAATTGGCTTGTATGGCATTTTAAAAGCGATTGGATTAAAAACAAGTAAGCTATTTAAAATGATCTGGACACAGATGGCTATTATTACAATCTTTTCACTTGTGGTATCTGTCAGTCTTAGCCAGCTATTTAATATAGTTGCTCCTAAGGGGATGCCATTCACTTTAACAATAGGCACTACAACACAGTTATCCGTTGTATTCCTCCTCATAGGCTTTATTGGTGCGACCTTGTCAGGAATGCAAATTAAAAAAATTGAACCGTTACAAGCAATACAGCAAGGGGAGGCTTAATCATGACGTTATTTACAATTGATGAAGTACGAAAAACGTTTAAGAATGGTGAAGTCGAGGAAGAGATCTTAAAGGGCATCAATCTTTCTTTAAATGAAGGAGAGATTACAGCATTGGTAGGTGCTTCTGGCTCTGGGAAAAGTACATTATTAACGATCGCTGCAGGACTACAACCAGCAACAGATGGGCAAGTGTTATTTGAAGAGCAGAATCTTACGACGATGAAAACCGACCAGGTACGAAAATTACGTGCAAGTAAATTCGGTTTTGTTTTTCAATTTGCACATCTCGTTCCCTTTTTGACAGTGGAGGAACAATTGCTATTAATGCTAGATGTAGCTGAATCTCCATTAAAAAAGAATGAACAGAAATATGAAGTCAATCGGCTATTGGAGTTAGTTGGAATGGAACATCGTAAAACTGCCTATCCTTCCTCCTTGTCAGGGGGAGAGAAGCAACGTGTAGCAATTGCACGTGCTATTATTCATCAACCGAAAGTATTGTTTGCTGATGAACCAACGGCTAGTTTAGATTCACAGCGCTCTAAAGAGATTATGTTGTTATTAAGAACATTAACAAAAACTTTAAATATAACAACATTATTAGTGACGCATGACGAAGAAATGTTGGCATATACAGATCGTATTATTAAAATGAGCGATGGTGTCGTATTATAAAATAAGCAAGGCTCCCATTAGAAGGGAGCCTTGTGAAACATTAGGTTAAACGTGCATTACGACTCACTTTACAAACCATTCTCATTAACGCTTTGTGTAAAAAAGGAAAAATAGTAAAAACAACATCCAGTGTTTTGCGCATTGGCATTGGACAAATGATAGGCTTATTTTGATGAACACCCTCTATAGCCATTTTTGCAATTCGCTGAGGTGAGATCATTTTTTGCTGCTTTAATTGTTTGGTGATAATGGATTTATCCATATGAATCGCCTTTGCATTATCGAAAATTGGTGTATCCACAAACGTTGGACATAGAGTGCTCACCTTAATCCCGAATTCCTCAGCCTCATAGTGTAGAGAGGTTGTTAGTCCTATAACAGCATGTTTGGTAGTAGCGTATGCAGTAGAAAAAGGAGAAGGTCCTAACCCTGCAGCAGAGGAGGTATTGACGATATGACCAAAACCTTGTTTTTTCATAAGTGGGTAGCCTATTTGAGTCCCATAAATGACACCCCATAAATTAATGGCCATAATTTCCTTCCAATCCTCAATAGTCATTTCACCCATCTCCCCATACATAGCGATACCAGCATTATTAAACAGATAATCTATACGGTGAAATTCTTCAAATACATCATGAATGACAGAAGTTACATTTTTGTAATCGGTTACATTTAAATGTACAAATTTTACATTGGCGATATCCTTATTTAACTCTGCTTCTAACACACGACCCTCATGATCTTGAATATCAGCAATAATGACAAATATATGTCGAGCAATTAATTCTTGGCAAATAGCCTTTCCTATCCCTGAAACACCGCCAGTAACAACAGCAATCTTTCTCATCTTTAGGACCTCCCGATTTTGTCTCCTTCGACTTTATAAAGTTCAATGATAGAGCTATATTGCTGTGCCACTAAATCAGCACCTTTACTATTCAAATGAACACCATCTAAAGTTACATGTAGCCCTCTTTTTTGAGATAATTTATCGATACGTAAAGGACTTTTGTAAAATAAAACATCCAGTAGGACTCTTATTACATTCGTATTAATAAAGCCTGAGCACTCCAAATGTTCTAAATGATCTTTAAAGAGATTTTGCATATTTACAAAATAAACATTGCCAGATTTCATTGAAATAGACTCCATAACAGACGTTAATTGTGTTATTTCTTTGTTAGAGGGATTTTGAAGATCTTCTCCTACTAATGCTGGAGATACTAATACAACATTTTTGGAAGCGTCATGTGCTTTCTCTAATACCTTGAGGCAGTACTCTTCGAATTCAATGTGATCCTTCGCCACAGGCTGTGCTTGCACCTTTAATAATTTTGAATAGACGTCATTGACGCCTATCCAAAGAATAAGGAGATCATAGGAAGATTGGAGCGGCATTTTTTCCAAGCGAGTAAATAAACTTTTAATCGTCTCGCCTGGATTTCCAAGATTATCGAATGAAATATGAGGATATTGATGTTTCAAGAGATCATAAAATGAAACGCCTGGACGACCTTCTGTTAAGCTATCACCTATTAAACCTACTTTCATTTAAACCCCACCTTTTTTAATTTCTTTTAAGAAAATCGTTATTGCCTGTTGAAAGAGTGGTTCTAATGATTTCAAGTTATGAGTATTGGTCAGCTGACATAATCCACCTAGCCATGTGCCAAGTAAGACGGTCCATGTATCTACATTGCCATGAACAAATTCGTTTTGGTCGATGCCCTCTTGAAGAATTGCTCGATAAGCATTCATTGGCGTAATAGCTAAATTGAATAACTGTTGTATTGAATCAGGACTTGATTTGGGATTAGATGCCAGTTCCTGACCGGACTTTAGTAAGGGTGTTTGATACTCATAGAGGACATGCATGGCCATACCATACAATTTATCTGTTGATGTGGTGTATGAAGATTCTTGTTGCAACCATTTGTCATGCCAATTTTTCATCGATTGCTGCGCCAAAAGCACAAATAACTTTTCTTTATTTTCGAAATGATAATAAATATGTCCTTTACTATAACCAGAGGCTTTTGAAATATCACCAACAGATGTCTGATTATAGCCATGTTGAGAAAATAATTGGATGGCATGTTTGATAATCTCAATCTTTGCCTTGTCACTGTCATAGCGTCTTTTACTCAATGTTGTACTCCTTTAATGTTTTGAACAATCGTTCTAATTTAATTATACATAATTTTCTAACTAATTAAATACATAAATTTTTTATTTGGAATATTGTCAAATTTCTAAAGTTGCAGGAAGGGAATTCCAATTAATTATTGAATTATTTGTTATGCTAAAAATGAGGGGGTATATGTATGGGAAAAGTGATTGGCTTTGAATTAAATAGTCAGGAACCGGAGAAAGCGGCAGCTTTTTATAGTAAAGTGTTTGGCTGGGAGGTGGCAGCTCCAAAGTGGGATTATTGGGCAGTTATGACTGGGAATGAAGACAAAGCTGGAATTAATGGTGGCATTGGTAAAGGACCAAGCGATTTTCCGCATGGTACAAGAATTCAAATTGAAGTGGAGGCAATTGACGAAGTCATTGCACAGGCAAAACACAATGGTGCTACTATTTTGCGTGACAAAATGGCGTTTGATGATTTCTATCTAGCTTATTTGGTCGATCCGACTGGAATAGGAATTGGATTAATTCAATATAAAAATAACGAATAAAGTCTCTTTTAATAGAGGCTTTTTTCATTTTAAGCATATGGGTACGTCTTTATGGGTATAGAATCGAAGGAGGAGGGATAATGTGAAGAACATATTGAAGCTAGTATGTTTGATCCTGATAACGATTGGTATATTACCGAAGGAAGTGCAGGCAGCCAGCTTTATCGATCTAACGGATGATACATTAACGACGGAAATTCATTATTTAGTAGAACAGGATATTGCGAAAGGGTATTCGACTAACTTGTTCAAGCCGAATGATTTTATTACGAAAGCACAAGTAGCTGTAATGCTAACACGTGCTTTAGGATTAAACACGATCCATGTGCAAAATCCAAACTTTCAAGATGTAACAACCACTCATAAATTTTATAAAGAAATTGCGGCTGTGCAAAATAAAGGTATATTTGATACTGCCCATAAATTTCATCCAGATGCACCGCTTACTAGGGGGGAAATGGCGATTGTGCTAAATAGGGCCTTTCAATTAAAAGGTTCAGATCCTTATTATTTTACAGATGTGAGTAAGCAGACACCAGGTTATAAAGAAATTTTAACACTGGCCCATAATCATTTAGTAAGGGGCTATGAGAATGGTTCGTTTAAACCTAATGACCCTGTTACACGCGCCCATTTCTCAGCGTTTTTAGCGAGAGCAATGACTCTTTCTAAACCTAACTTGCTAAGGGACCCCGCATTTGAATATACGTATGCCTATTATTCTTTAAGTGACAATAAGCGTTATACTTTAAACTATCAATATCAGCAACACGACGGTAAAAATGATGTATGGACAGTCAAAAATGTAAGTACAGGACAAACTATCTCTGATGAGCTTTTATATGGTCATGATCGTGCATACGGACAAGCCATTGCTAGTGAAGCTAACACACATTATGATTTATATATAGAACTTCCACTTAGAATAGGTGTTGTTTTACATGAAGATGATCCAGGGGTTTCTGCAGGGGAACGAGTAACTGTAAAATCTACTGATGGTACGGTACAAGCTGGTGATGTGCAATATACGGGCGTGGTTATAGTCGAGAAAAGGTCAGAATTTAGTGATGTAGTGAAAACTTATTACTTTGTAGATGATATAGGTTTAGTTAAAGAGCTACACAATGACATAGTTGTGTTTGAATTGCTCAATAGGACAATGAAATAATGTGAAAGGAAAGCAAGCCACCGATGGACTTGCTTTCCTTATTGTTGTACAGAGATATGAAAAAAACGCTGTAGAGCTTGCAGCCATTCCTTCTCAGTGTTTGTTGTATAGGTAGTTAAAGATTGTCCTTCATAAATTCTAAATTCGTTGTTCATCATGGTATGACGGCCACCAATGGTTCGAATCATAGCAATTTTATTTTTTTGCTTGGAAAGTCGTGGTGCAAATTTTGCATCATTGGCATCGTCGTGAAAACTATAAAGCAAACGCCAACTATGTTTAGCTTGTTCCAACAGCATCCAACCATTCGCTTCATCATAATCTATTTTATATAACTCTTTACCTTCACGGTGTTGATAGCCAGCAATCAGTGGCACTGGTTTACAGGGTGCTAATGCACCGACACCTACATCCGAGATATAGTATTGTCCACTCATATTTACTAGTAATAATTGATGCATAGGAATTTCCTCTGGAGGGGTATTTTCCGCTACGTTGCGCCAAAACTGGGCATAACGATTGGTGACAGAAAAGCCAAGCTCTCGTAGAAGCCAGCTGAATAAGATATTTAATTCAAAACAATTGCCACCACGTTTATCAATAATTATTTTCTTAAATATATCAGGAATAGCGAAGGAGATACCACGATTCAAGGCAACATCTAAATTTTCATAGGGAATGGTTAATAGATGTTTAGTTTGTAGTTGTCCAAGTAGTTGAATAGATGGCTCTAACGTTCCTTGAAATTGAATATACTGTAAATAGTGCTGAATCTGTTCATTCATAAAATCGCCTCACTTCCTTATTAATAACATAACCGAAATAGTCTTAGATTACACGCATAAACTGAAGTAGGAAATGATAGAAAAATAGCTAAATAACTAGTAAGATTAATATATTAGCTACTATAAAGTGAAATATTTTACATATTAGTTAATAATATTAATGGTAAGGTAGGTATCGTATAAAGAATGAAATGGATAGAAGTGAATACATATGAGGAAATGAGTGAAGTGGCAGCTACTATTTTCTCAAAACAAATACAAGAGAAACCTGATAGTGTTTTAGGTTTAGCAACTGGTGGATCACCTGTAGGCATGTATAAAGAATTAGTGGCACGACACCAAGCTGGCCATTTATCTTTTAAGGAAGTACAAACTTTTAACTTGGATGAGTATGTTGGCATTGAGCAATCAAGTCCAGCAAGCTACTTTACATTTATGCATGAGAATTTATTTAATTTTGTGGATATACAGCCGAAAAATGTCTATTTGCCAAATGGACAGGCAGCCAATTTAGCTGAAGAATGTGCTGCATATGATAAGCGCATTGAAGAAGCAGGAGGCATTGATTTACAGCTTCTAGGAATCGGTGTAAATGGACATATTGCTTTTAATGAACCAGGCGCATCGTTTGATGCCAAGACGAATATTGTGGAGCTAACAGAGTCAACAAGAACAGAAAATGCTATTTATTTTGATGATCCATCTGAAGTACCAACACATGCCATTACAATGGGCATCCACTCCATAATGAAAGCAAAGGAAATCGTTCTCATTGCCTTTGGTGAAAAAAAGCTCGCGGCGATTGAGAAATTGAAAAGTGGTCATATTACAGAAGAATTCCCAGCAAGCCAATTATTAAACCATCCTAATGTTACAGTAATTTATGGTGGTACGAATTAGCAAAAATAAGCAAAGACTTCTTAGGATTGAAGTCTTTGCTTATTTATTTTTCCTGATAAAATAACCCCTGCTACAACGGCTAGTCCACCTATAAGCTGAAAAGAGTGCAATCTTTCACTTAGAAAAAGAACAGCGAAAATGGAGGCAAAAACAGGAATGAAATTTAAATAAATACTTGCTTTGTTCGCTCCCAGCTGTATAACACCACTGTTCCAGCAGAGAAAAGCAATGATAGAGGCAAAAATACCAACATATAAAATAGCAGCAAAGGTTGACCATTCCCAATGAATTGCTGTTGCACTAGACAGTGTTTCATAGAGAGAAAAAGGAAATAACATCATAGCCCCAAGTCCAATCGTCACTAGAAAGGTAGACTGCCCTGGTAAGCGAGTTGCATATTGTTTAATGAGCAATGAATATATGCTCCAACATAATACTGCTGCGATTACAATTAAATCCCCTTTGTTGAAAGTAAAATGGACAATCCTTGTAAAAGAGCCACCCATTATAATAAAGGCAACTCCACTCAGTGATAGAACGGTCCCTATTAACTGATATTTTGATAGTTTTTCCTTCAAAAAAATAAAGGAAAGTATGTAAATCATTATGGGCGTAGAAGAGTTCATTAAAGATGCATTAATGGACGTTGTGTAATGTAATCCAATGTAAACAAGTGTGTTAAATGCTGTAACACCTGTTAATGAAAGAATGATGACAATAAACCAATGTCTTTTCAGTAACCGCCATTCACGTTTTAATTGGTGAAATGCAATGGGAAAAAAGATAATAAATGCGACGCACCAGCGTAAAAAGGCAAGTGTTAGGGGAGGAATATCTTCACTAACGGCACGTCCAATAACAAAATTACCACCCCATAAAAGAGTTGCGAGTACTAATAATATATATGGTGGAATTTTCAAGATGCTTTAACCCCTTTATTAATTGAATAGTAAAGTTAATTATAGGCAGTCAGTATAGCAATAATCAATGCCTCTGAAGTTTTGCTATGCTAAAATAAGGACAACAAGAGGAGGAATAACTGTGAAAAGTACCGTACCATGTTTACAAAAGGGAGATTTAGTCGGTGTTGTTGCACTTTCAAGTCTTGTAGAGCCTGAAAAACTAGGAGAAGCAGTAGCTTTTTTGGACGAATTGGGTCTTCGCTATATTGTGGGTGATACGATTCATGCAAAACATGAATATTTGGCAGGAAGTGATGAAATCAGACTAGCTGATTTTCATGAGATGGTAAAAAACCCAGAAGTGAAAGCAATCTTTTGTGTAAAGGGAGGCTATGGCTCTGCCAGAATTGCTGATAAAATTGATTATGCTTTAATAGAAGAAAATCCTAAGATTTTCTGGGGCTTTTCTGATGTTACATATTTACATTGTGCGATTAATGAGTATGCCAATATGGTGACATTTCATGGGCCAATGCTGATGTCAGCTAATAAGATGGATGATTTATCAAAAAAAATGTTTTTACAGCTATTTTCCCCTATGGAAATTCAGTATACAGAGGCAATTTCTCCGCTAACAACGATTGCTGGGGGCATCACACGTGGTGAAATGATCGGAGGAAATCTTTATCGTCTTGTCAGCACACTAGGTACCAAATTTGAAGTAAGAACTGAAGGTAGGATTTTATTAATAGAGGATGTAAATGAAACAATTCCAGTTATTGACTCAATGCTTCAGCATTTAAAACAAGCAAGGAAATTTGAGCAATTAGCAGGAGTCGTCATTGGTTCATTTACACAGACAGGATCTGATGAAGAAGCACTTCATTCGTTAATGAAGGAGTATTTTACAGATTTAGGAATACCAGTCGTGGCAGGTTTTAAGTTCGGACATGAAACAACGAATATAGCCATTCCATTAGGAACAGAGGCAATTTTAGACGCACAGGAAAAGGTGTTGAAAATATTACCAGGTGTGCATGTATGATAGGGAGAGGAAATATGGATATTGAAAAAGTACTGTATGAAGCTGCGGTTGCACTAGCAGAAAAAAGATATCCCACTGGATGGGGAGGAGCTGCAGCCTTATATACCGCGGATGGGCAAATTTTAACAAGTGTCGCACCCGAGGTAATGAATGCTGCTACTGAATTATGTATGGAAACAGGTGCTATTTTAGAGGCACATAAATTGAATACAAAAGTAACGCATTCGATTTGTGTTGCTAGGGAAGATGAAACATCTAAATTTGTAGTGCTGACACCCTGTGGAGTCTGTCAGGAAAGACTTTTTTATTGGGGAGAAAATGTAAAGGCAGCGATTACGAATGCAGATGGAGAATTGGTATTTAAATCATTAAAGGAAATTCAACCTTATCATTGGTATAAGGCATATGAACAATAAAGTAAAAGACATTACAAAAAATGTAATGTCTTTTTTAGCTTCGTTAATAAGGCTCAGCATCGTGTCCTTTATTCATGGCATCTTGAGGTGCTTGATCACCATTGATATTGCCAAGTGGTTTTGATGCAGAGGAATCTTTTTTAGCGTTGTGCAAACCTTCCTTGAGTAAGCGACCATATTCTTCGTCGGCTTCTTGTGCCAAAGCAATCATGGCATTTTGAATATCCTCATGACAGACCGATAGATCACGTATTAAATTTTTAAGAAGTTCTTCGCGTTCCCACTGTTCAAAGTTACGATAGGTTTCACCAGCCTGTTTCGTATTACTTTGACGATCAATCGATTCACGAACAAGGTTCCCTTCAATGTATGGTGTATATTCTTTACCAGCTTGTGTTGCTTCCTTTAATCCATTCAGCATGGATGGCTCATAATTAATATGTGGATTTTGTCCAGGTGCCAAATCACGCTTATACATCATTTGTCCACCATGTTGATTGGTCGCTACACGTTTTTTTGGTGCATTAATTGGAAGCTGTAAGTAGTTGGCGCCTACACGATGGCGTTGTGTATCAGAATAAGAGAAAGTACGACCTTGCAACATTTTATCATCAGAGAAGTCTAAGCCATCAACAAGCACCCCTGTCCCGAAAGTAGCCTGTTCCACCTCAGCAAAATAGTCTTCAGGGTTTTTGTTTAACACCATTTTGCCAACTGGATACCATGGAAATTGATCGTTTGGCCAAAGCTTTGTATCATCCAATGGATCAAAATCAAGCTCAGGGTGTGAACCATCCTCCATAATTTGAACATGTAGCTCCCATTCGGGGAAGTCTCCACGTTCGATAGCATCATATAAATCTTGTGTAGCATGATTGAAATTTTTCTGTTGGATTTCCTCTGCTTCTTTTTGTGTTAAATTTTTAATACCTTGTAGCGGTTCCCAATGATATTTGACAAGGACTGCCTTGCCTTCACTATTCACCCACTTGTACGTATTAACCCCAGAGCCCTGCATCATACGATAATTTGCTGGAATCCCCCAAGGAGAGTAAACGAATGTTACCATATGGAAGGTTTCTGGTGAGCTAGCACAAAAATCAAAAAAACGTTCAACGTTTTGAATATTAGTAATGGGATCAGGCTTAAAAGCATGAATCATATCTGGAAATTTGAGCGCATCACGAATAAAGAAGATCTTTAAATTATTGCCCACTAAATCCCAATTGCCATCCTCTGTATAAAACTTTACTGCAAAACCGCGGGGATCACGCAATGTTTCTGGGGAGTGACCACCATGTATAACAGTTGAAAAACGCACAAAGACAGGTGTTTTTTTCCCTTTATCCTGAAAGACTTTTGCACGTGTATACTTAGAGATAGGTTCATTGCCAACAACACCATAGGTTTCAAAATACCCATGTGCTCCAGCTCCACGAGCATGCACAACCCGTTCTGGAACTCGCTCTCTGTCAAAATGACTCATTTTTTCTAGAAAATCATAATTTTCCAATGTTGCAGGACCTCGATTACCGACTGTTCGCAAATTTTGATTGTTGGTAATTGGATGTCCCTGTCTGTTGGTCAATGTCATATCTTGCTCATGTGTTGCATCATCTTGCTGTGTCATAGTATGACCCCTTTCCTATAGATACTTCCATTTTGTCCTTGAAAGGGGCAAACTAGTCATCCAAATTATCCCTTTGAACTACTTAAAAAAGCTCTCCATACATAAATGTAGGAGAGCCCTGGATGGCGTTTTCAAATGGAATCAAGTTGTTTTGAGTATGGCCATTGCTTATAGTTGGTCATTAGTCATCGGTCATACAGTAACAGGTAACTTGTTATTGGTTTTTAACTAATTAGCTGAAAAGCTAGATTTGAAAACAGCACATCCAACTCGGGTTGGAGTCTCACCGTCCCGAGTCTAGAAATAACGGGAATCGTCAAAGTTAATTTGAATACTGTAATTTTTTGAATTAATAAGATTAGATAGCTTATGTGCATCTTTTTCAAGCTTTGTAGCTCGTTCTCTATATTCATCTGGCTCATACAAAGCAATTTCATATAACATTGTATTTTCGCCATAGCCAAATCTTACACTCTCTTTTTCTCGCATACTGAAATCTTTACACATATCAGCCTCGGCACGAAGTTGTGTTGCTAGTTCGATGGCCTCTACTAGTGCTAGCTTTTGACCTTTAAAGTCTACCGTGTTTTGGATGTTTGCTTCGTAAACGAGGCGGTCTAATGTACGAGTATCTAGACGAACTTGGGCTAAGTCAGCTTCAATAAGGGGGAGTGCTCGATTACTTGTTTTAGGGGCTTGTCCCTTTTCAACTGTTACAAAGGCACTGCGATGTAGTTCGTTTACTAGCTCTTGAGTTTTCTTTCCTAAAATACTTTTTAGTTTAACAGCTTCTGCAAGATTAATCACGAAAACACGTCCTTTTTATAGTGTTATAGAGGGTACATCATTTGATATAATTGCGATTTGATAATGTCCTCCATGAATTTGATTAAACATTTTCCCAGCTGACGCTAGCAGTTCATTCGCTGCATCATTTGTTAAGGAAGGGCGGAAATAAAAAATATGTAACGCATCAGTTGTTTCCTCTGTGACAGCTGTGCGTTTAGAATCAACAAAAGGTGAGCCAAATGCTCCTACCTCATCACGACTATACAGAATATTTTCTAATGTGTTAAAGCGCCCATTCAAACCTTCATAACCAATCTCGTCATGACCAAGATCAATTGTTACAAACCCTTTGATTTGAGCAACATCATATAGCCCAATTGGCATTTCATATTGAAGTGAAAAGAAATTATTTAAATCAACACCTGAATGAATTGGCGTTAAATAGTTCTGCTTACTAATTCGACGCATAAGGCTTTCTGCTGAGTGACGATAGCGGTTTGGATCAGCACCAAGCTTTTTCCAAATTTGTCGCCATTCTGCGATCCCCTCACGCTGTGTTACAGGAAGTTCCTGCATTTCAAGAAAAAGATTTTCCTGATACAATTGCATACGCCCTTTAATCATTTGAGGGGATTCTGCTACAACAATTTTGGTATAATGAATAATGCCGATTTTTAGCTCGGGATGTTGTGTTAATAGAGTTGGGTTAATGGAAATTTCCAATGAACATCACCTACTTTATCTATTTCTAATATTGTACCATGTAAGGAGTTGGAAATAAAATGAACATACACGACCTGCAACGTGATTTTGTGGCATATGCGATGTCCATTGGTGTTGATAAAATAGGTTTTACAACAGCAGCTCCCTTTACAGAATTAAAAAACAGATTGCGTCGCCAGCAGGAGCTTGGCTATCAGTCTGGATTTGAAGAAAGTGATATTCAAAAACGTACAGAACCCCTTCAATTACTAGATGAAGCAGAGAGTATTGTAGCGATAGCTGTGGCTTACCCTTCACGTATGCAAAATGCACCAATTGGTAAAAGGGGTGCGCGACGTGGAATTTTCTGCCGTGCTTCATGGGGTGTCGATTATCATACAGCATTACGTGAGCGTTTAAAGCTATTATCCACTTGGCTTGAGGAACATGTCAAAGGTGTACGTATTGAATCAATGGTTGATACAGGAGCCCTTGTAGATCGGGCGGTAGCTGAACGTGCAGGCATTGGGTGGAGCGGAAAAAATTGCTCGATTATAACGCCTGAATTTGGTTCCTATGTGTATTTAGGAGAGCTCATTACAAATATTCCATTTGCGCCAGATAAGCCAATGGAGGATGAATGCGGAGATTGTCGACTGTGCTTGGATGTTTGTCCAACGGGAGCCTTAATTCAAGGTGGACAATTGGATGCACAGCGTTGTATTGCTTTTCTGACTCAAACGAAGGGTACATTACCAGATGAGTTTCGTAGTCATATCGGTAATCGACTCTATGGCTGTGATACATGCCAGACAGTATGTCCTAAAAATAAAGGGAAAATTAATTGGATACATGAAGAATTTATACCAGATCCAGAGCTAGCCAAACCATTATTGACACCGCTTTTAACGATTACTAATCGAGAGTTTAAGGGGAGATTTGGTCATGTTTCAGGCTCATGGCGTGGAAAAAAGCCTATCCAGCGTAATGCCATCTTGGCACTTGCTCATTTTAAAGAGGAAGCCGCCATACCAGATTTGATTGCTCTACTTCATAAAGATGACCGTCCTGTCATTCGAGGCACAGCCGCATGGGCTTTGGGTAAGATTGGCGGAGATACTGCACAAACTGCCTTACATGAAGCAGAAGCTACAGAGCAGGACGAAGAAGTGCGAAGTGAAATTTATAAAGGGTTGCAGTTTTTTAAGTAGTATTGGATGTAGAAGCAATTGACTAACTACAGTTTAATGTAGGGATGAAATCAATTGCTTGGAGTTCCTATGATTGAGAGCGGATCCGCTCTAATTGTGAGAAGAGTCGCTCCAAAAGAGGAAGGCTTCGTTAACTTTTTAAAGAGTCATCTTAAAGAATTTTTTAATAAGGAAGTGTGTCGTTATGCCATTGCATATCGTTTTATATCAACCAGAAATACCAGCCAATACGGGGAATATTGCACGTACCTGTGCGGGTACTAATACATCGCTCCATTTAATTCGTCCGCTAGGTTTTTCAACGGATGATAAAATGCTGAAACGGGCGGGCTTAGATTATTGGCATAGTGTAAATATTGTCTATCATGATTCACTTGAGGATTTTATAGAGTACTCTAAAAATGGAGATGTTTATTTAATCGAAACATACAGTGATGAGCCGTTTACGAAAAATGATTTTAGTGATCAAGACCGAGATATTTATTTTATGTTCGGAAAAGAAACTACAGGTTTGCCGAAGGACTTTGCTTATGAACGCCGAGATATGTGTTTACGTATTCCACAAAGTGATCATGTGCGATCACTTAATTTGTCCAATACGGCTGCAATTGTTATTTATGAGGCATTACGTCAACAAGGATATCCAGGGTTACATTAAAAAGCAGTTCTCCGCTTGTGAGAACTGCTTTTTAATATTAAAACTTTAATAACACAACATTCCCCGCAGGATCCTCTGTTTGGAACCCTCCGACGATTTCCGTAACGGGTGCACCTATACCACGAAGATTATCTTTCATAGTTGCCGCTTGTTCTTCGTTATCTAAACGCAATGAGAACGTTTTTAAGCCAACTTGATTTTTTCCAAGCTTTGGTGCATTCTCTGAGTGCCAAGTATTTAAGCCGATATGATGATGGTAACGGCCTGTAGAAATAAATAATGCTTGGGACCCGTAGCGTGTGACAATATCATAACCTAATCCCTTTGTATAAAATTGCTCGGCTTCAGCCAAGTTAGAGACCGATAAATGAATATGGCCCATTACTGTGCCAGCAGGCAGACCAAGCCAGTTGCCATCGCCCTCTTCTAAAATAGAACGAATATTGAGTGGTTCTGTCACCATATGCACCTGATTGTTATGCCATGTCCATTCACTTTCAGGACGATCTGCATAAATCTCGATTCCATTATGATCAGGATCATTTAAATAGAGTGCTTCACTTACAGCATGATCAGAAGCCCCAAGGTACACACCTTTTTCGTGAAAATGAGAAATAACATTAGCTAAGTCACGTCGACTAGGTAATAATAGGGCGAAGTGATAAAGTCCTGTCGTCATGCTAAGCTTATCTTCTACGGTTTTAGGCTGAACAAGAGTTAATAGAGCTGTTTCTCCATCGGCAGTTAACATAGCTTTATGTGAATCTTGTTGTAACACTTTAAAGCCAATAATTTCTTGATAAAAGGTTAAAGAGCGGTGTAAATCACTCACTTTTATTTCAACATTCGTTACATAGGTGTTTGGTTTTTCATGAAAATGCATTTTGAATACCTCCAAATAGTTATCTTTTTTCATTAAGTTACTTTATGTAAGTTAGTTTATTTTAAAAATAAAGGAAAGTCAAGTATTTCTATTGTTCCACAAAAAAAGAAAATCACTAAGCTTTTCGAAAAGCTTAGTGATTTTCTTGAGATATTATTTGTCAGCTTTGTAGTCGCCTTCGTATCCAGCAGTGAAAATAGCTGTTAAGAAAGCAACTGTTACACCAATGATTAATAATAATTTCATGGAAGTAACCCTCCTCATGTTATAAAGAAATCTCTTTTTAGTATAGCCTATCTACTTTAAAAATGAAACGACATAGCAGAATAAAATATGTCAGAAATGGTTCAAACAGCTTGATATCGGGAAAACTAAAAGTGAGGTGATTAGTATGGAAAAAAAGGTGCCAAATATTGAAAATGGGACAATGGTGAGAGATATGAAAGAATTAAAAGATTTGGGCAAGCAGATGGAGCATTTACGTGATGGTCTAGAGCTTGCGGAGGATGAGCGAATCGCTGATCCAATTCAATTGGAAGATGTTGAACAGAAGAAAAAGTAGTATATAAACCAGCCGCTTTATTTTTCTTAAATCCAATTTTTTGTATAATGGAACGAGGATAAGAAAGGGGTTGTGCTTTTTGAATTTACAATCAACGAAAACATTATCAAATGGTGTAGAAATGCCTCGTTTTGGCTTAGGTGTTTACAAAATGACAGAACGTGAGGAAACATTACAGGCTATTGATAAAGCACTTCAATACGGTTATCGAGCTATTGATACAGCATCCTTATATGGGAATGAGGTAGAAGTAGGAGAAGCTATTCGTCATTCAGGCATTCGTCGTGAAGATATTTTTGTTACAACAAAAGTATGGAATAATGACCAAGGATATGATGCAACATTACGTGCTTTTGAGGTTTCGCTAAAGAATTTAAATATGGATTACCTAGATTTATATTTAACACATTGGGCTGTCCCTGAAACATTTGAAGAAACATATCGAGCTATTGAGCGCCTTTACGATGAAAAATTAATTCGCTCAACAGGTGTATCGAATCATCATGAGCATCATTTGGAAAAAATATTGGCTAAGGCAAATACTGCACCGATGGTTAATCAAGTGGAGGTACATCCATATTTACAACAGCAGTCATTAAGCGCATTTTGTAGTGAACACCAAATTGCTGTTACTGCATGGTCTCCACTAGGACGTGGTGGTGTACTTGCTGATCCTACCATTATGGAGATTGGGAAAGAAATCGATAAAACCCCTGCTCAGGTAGTACTGCGTTGGCATTTACAAAATGATACACTCGTTATTCCCAAATCCGTAACACCGAGCCGAATTGAGGAAAACGCACAGATTTTTGATTTTGAATTAACCCAAGATCAAATGGAGAAAATGGCAACATTAAATCGTAACCAACGATTTGGACAAGATCCTGATCATTTTAAATTTGATTTTTAAAAAAAGAATAAATCCCGCACTCCTATAGAGGCGGGATTTTTCTTATTGCTCGTCCTTGACGATAATACGTTTATTTAAAAAAGGATGGTCAAATTCTAATTGAATGGCATGTAGTTCGTAGTCATCACTTACTGTTTCTCGTGCACCATACATTGTATCCCCAATAATTGGATGGCCAATATAGGCTAAATGCACACGGATCTGATGTGTTCGCCCAGTCTCAAGTATGAGATGAACGACACAGGAATTTTTGTAACGCGCCACCACTTCATAGTGTGTTACAGCATGCTGTCCAGTTTTGGACACAACACGTCTTGTGGCATGGTGTCTGTCTTTGCCAATTGGTTCAGCAATCGTTCCAGAAGACGTTCGTAAGTTACCTTGCACCTCTGCTGCATACGTACGAATAATGGTTTTTTCCTCAATCATTCGATCGAAAATGGACTTTGCTAAAGGGTGCTTTGCTACTAGTAATAAGCCCTGTGTCCCTTTATCAAGACGATGAACATGTTCAGCATAAATGCCACCCTGTTCTTTGATATGTGCCATGACATGGTTCATACATGTATGTGTATCACGAGCATCATTAGGATGTGTTGCCATACCTTTTGGCTTTGATACGATTAAACAATGGTCATCCTCATAGACTACATCAATAGCACATACAGGTGTTGGTTTGTAGCTAGAAGTTGGAACAGGAAACGTAAATTTGATTATTGTTCCAGTTTGTAATGGTGTATTCCATTGAATCAGCTCATCATTTACCAATGTGATGGCTTTGGCCATACGCAATTCATGAACGAGTTTTTTACCGAGTCGCCAATGATTACGTAGCAATTCTTCCACACTTAAGTTATCTTCAGCAATTTCATAATGAAACATAGATCTTCCTCCGTAGAAAAAACCGTATTCCAAAGGTAGAACACGGTCTTTCGATTATTTTGCAGCTTTAGAAGCTTTGATTAAATAAAAGCTTGCCCCTGCGATTAAAATAAATGCAGTTAATGCTAAAAACGGAATAGTAATAAAGCCTAACCAATTAATATATTGTCCTGTACAAGAAACTGCGCCACAGGAGGGGGCATTTTCAGCTAAAAAGCTAAGCTTTTGAATTCCGTAATGGTAAAGTGAAATACAGCCGCCAACCACAGAAAATACAGCTGTTGTGACAGCAATACGTGCATTTTTTTGTATAAATGCTACTGTCGTCATTATAACAATTGGGTACATAAAAATACGTTGAATCCAACATAATTTACAAGGTTCATAATGACGAATCTCAGAAAAATATAACGAACCTAGTGTTGCTATAGCAGAAACAATCCAAATAAATAATAAGCCATTTTCTTCTTTTTTAGACATATTCAATCTTCCCTTCATAAAACCATGTCCTTGTTCGATTATAGTGGTTCTAGTTTTATATGTAAATCAACTTACACAAAATAAGGTATGTGATGAATTTCAGTCTAAAGTATGAACGGTGGAAGCAGACGCTTTCAATAGCTTAATGGTATCATTAACAATAGTAATGCTAAAGAAGAGGTGTTTTCGTGAGGGAGAATGAGCATTCCAATATCAGTATTTTAAAAGAGATTGCTGAACTATTAAATGAAGAAACTGAAATTGTCACAATGCTAAAAGGTGCGCTCATCAAATTTTTAAATGGCACCAATTTTGAAACAGGCTGGATTTTTTTTATTGATGCAAAGGGGCGTTCAGAACTAGTTGTCCATGAAAATCTACCAGAGGCATTGGAATATAACAATTGCCATTATTTAAAAAAGGGCGGTTGTTGGTGTGTATCGCGTTATCGTAATGAAGAGCTAAAAAAAGCCTCCAATATTATCGAGTGTCAGCGTATTGAAAGTGCCATAGCTGCAAATGTTGGGGATCATGAAGGAATCACGCATCATGCGACAGTACCTCTTCAATCTGGACAAGAACGTTTTGGCGTATTAAATGTTGCATCTAAGGATACAGTACGCTTTTCAGAGGAGGAGCTTGCTTTATTAGAATCAGTTGCCTTTCAGATGGGTTCAGCTATTAAGCGAATTTTACTGACAAAGCAGGAGCAGGAAATGGCGCTTGTGAAGGAACGTAATCGCCTAGCTCGTGATTTACACGATTCAGTTAATCAACTACTATTCTCGGTTACGTTAACAGCTAGGGCTGGCATTGAAATGACGGATGATTGCGAAGTGAAAGAAACATTTAAAGAGATTCAGCATTTAACACAAGATGCACTTACAGAGATGCGTGCGTTAATTTGGCAATTGCGACCTAAAGGATTGGAAAATGGTTTACTTGAGGCCATGAAAGTATACGCTGAAATGCTTGGCTTAAAACTACATGTTACGGTTTCAGGCGTATTGCAATTTCCCTCACGTATTGAAGAAACATTATTTCGCGTAGCCCAAGAGGCGTTAAATAATGTACGTCGCCATGCAGGTGTATTAGAGGCAGCATTGTATATTACTGTTACGTCAACAGATATTTTGTTGGTTATTCGTGATGAGGGACGGGGCTTTGTCATTGACAACAATACAAAGTTGCTTTCAATGGGCTTACAATCTATCAAGGATCGTGCAAAATCAGTTGGTGGAACTGCCGACTGGGTAAGTGAAATTGGCAAAGGTACGGAGCTGCTAATCCGCTTGCCATATTAAGGGGGAGAGGACATGATACGTGTATTAATTGCAGACGATCATCACGTGGTGCGTAGAGGACTACTGTTTTTCTTAAAGACACAAAAGGATATTGAGGTTGTTGGAGAGGCCAAAAATGGGCACGAAGCTGTTGCATTAGCAGAAAGCATTCAACCAGATATTATCTTAATGGATTTAGTCATGCCTGAAATGGATGGCATCCAGGCGACTAAACGCATCAAAGCGAAGTTTCCACAAATAGAAATTTTAATGCTTACTAGCTTTTCTGATCGAGATCATGTGGTTCCAGCAATGGAGGCAGGAGCGGCAGGCTATCAGTTAAAAGATATTGAGCCAGATGAATTGGTCTTATCCATTCGTCGTATTATGCGTGGTGAAAACACTCTACATCCTGAAGCAACGTCAACGCTTGAAATGGATCGCCAGGAGTCTCAGAATGCACCCCATTTATTAAATCCGCTGACACCTCGTGAGCAGGATGTGCTAGCAGAGCTTACAAAAGGAAAGAGTAATCGGGAAATTGCATCCTCACTATTTGTCACAGAAAAGACGGTGAAAACCCATATTTCGAATATTTTTACAAAGCTACAGGTACAAGACCGTACACAGGCAGCACTGTATGCTGTTAAGCACGGGCTAACTGAAGGTAGTGGGATATAAATAAACGGCGAGCTTCTACTCACTTAGAAGCACTCGCCGTTTTTTACATTATTTATGTTGAACAAATAATTTTTTAGATATCTCTAATAATGTAGAGCTAGGTGTTAGTGCTAAATCTTCCTCTAGTCTTTGCGTATATGTTTGGAAAATTTTGAGTGCCTGTTCATGAAGCCCTGCCTGTATTAACGTATATAAATAGTGCTCAAGTTTTTGTTCATTATAGGGATCATACTCTATTAATGCATGTAAAAATTCCATAGCTCTTTCAGTATCTGAAAAGACCGTTGTTTGAAACCCTTTTTCTAATAGCTCTATGTATGATTTCATTAATTTATCTTTATAGGCAGTTGACCATTCATAATCATCAAAAACAAATAAGCCATTCTTATAAATAGAAAGACATTGATTAATCAAAGAAATAGAAGGAAATTCAAGTCTTGAAAAATCCTCATGAAGTTTTTGAAAATCGTATAAATCACATACGATATTTGGCTTTTCGAAGATATAGTATTTATTTGAAAAGACAATACAGTTTTCGTAGCCAATTGTATTTAGAGTTTTCCTTAAATAAGATAGAGCTGTATGAAGATTTGATTTGGCTCGTACATAATCTAAATCTGGCCATAGAATTTCAATTAAATAATCTCGATGAATCGGTATATTTGGATGCAAAATAAAATAAGCAAACAATTCTTTTGTCTTTTCTGTTTTAAATGCCACTAAACTATTGTTACTATAGACGGCAAATTGATCGAAGCATTGTACATTTAAGACAGTTTGTGTAGCCTGTTGAAGCATTTGCTGAATGGAAAATTCATGCTCAATACGGGCTACAGTTTTTTCTAAACGGGCATGACTGATAGGCTTTAATACATAGTCGAGACTGCCAATTTCATAGGCTTGTAATGCAAATTCATGATAGGCGGTAATGAAAATTACACTGACTTGTGGGCGTTCCGTTTTGATAATATCAGCAACTTCAAGTCCTGATAATTCCTGAAGTTTTACTTCTAAAAAGATAGCCTCAAATTCCATAGTTGGTAGTTCATTCAGAAATACTTCTACGCTTGTAAAGGTTTGCATCACCTGTATTTGTTGAAAGGCATGTAGTTTATTTTGAAAATAGTGTAAAGCTAACGGTTCATTGTCTATTAAAACGGCTCGAATCACATCAAACTCTCCTTTATACAATTAAATTAAAAACATTAAACTCTAGTTCATTTTGGGTGAAAAGGCTTCCTATATATAGTGAAGGGCAAGAAAAGTGAAAATCACTCAACTTTTCTATTAAAAATTTGATGCCAGAAAAAAGCAATTTATGGTGTAGTTCTTTCACGGGTGAGAGTCAATGAATCCCGATGTGTTTATCACATCGCGTCAAATCCATTCAAAGAAAATTTCGCCGTTCATTATATAGAAGAAAAAAGTTTTTTAGTTTGTGTTAAGAGAATTGAAATAATTGCTTAGGCGTTAAAATCAAACTATTCTTATACAAAAATGAAACAACATAGTATTGTTAATGAAAGTTGCATATGGGCATAAGCCTTGTTTTTTCTTTTATTGTTAAAATAGTATAATTGTTGTAACAATAATTAGGCGTTATTATAGTACATTTGTCTTAAAAAATACTCAAAAAGTACTTAAAAAATACTTAAAAAGATAGGTTATTAATTAAAATAGAAGTATATATAGGAAAAATGGGATGGCAAGAAAGGAGATTTTACCATGAAATTAGAAAGACTTCTAACCATGACGATGATATTAATCAACCGTAAAAAGGTTAAGGCACAGGAATTAGCAGAGTTATTTAATGTTTCGATTCGTACCATTTATCGAGATATTGAAACATTGAGCTGTGCTGGTGTACCTGTTATTAGTCAGCAAGGTGTAAATGGTGGCATTAGTTTAATCGATGGTTATCGTGTTGATAGGCAAGTGTTGACGAAGGATGAGCTCACGTCACTTTCTATTGCGATTAAAAGTGCTTTGACTACCTATGAAGATTCCCACGCTGAAGCCGTGCTCGAGAAAATAACGAGTATTGCTGATGATCATGTAAAACAATCGATGGACCATCTATTTGTTGATCTTAGTCCATGGGGACCAAACGCTCTCTTTAAAGAGCTTATTACGACGCTCAAGACAGCTATAGAGAATAATCGTTGCATAAGCTTTCATTATTCTACTACTTATGGTGAACAAACAAGCCGAATAGTCGAACCACATACAATTGTTCAAAAAGGGAAGATATGGTATTTGTATGGCTATTGTACATTAAGAAAGGACTTTCGTTTATTTAAGCTTGCGCGAATGAAACATTTGCTTCAAGCTGATTCTACCTTTGAGCATAAGGAAGTGAATTTAAGTGAACTCCCTTGGGGTAAAGAATGGCATCGACCACAAAACGTAGTCGATTTAGTCATTTCTTTTGATAAAGACATTACAACATTAGTGGAGGAATCCTTTGGTGCAGAACATATAGACCATGAACAATCCATGATTTATATATCTATACCCGAAGATGAATGGCTTTATGGTTTCTTGTTAAGCTTTGGGCATCGCATTAAAATTATGGAACCACTTTATATAAGAGATATTATTCAAAAACGAGCTTTAGAAATTGTTCAATTATATAAAAATCTAAATAATTGATGACAGACAGTTGTCAGGTTTCCTTTGCTATAGTAAGTACAAATAAAGCGAAAGGTGGAATGACGATGCAAAGCTATTGTCAAAGCTGCGGTATGCCTTTAGTAGAAGAGGCATTATTGGGTACTGAAAAAGAAGGGGAAAAAAGTCAGGATTATTGTACATATTGTTACGAGGGGGGCGAGTTTAAACAACCCCAGTTAACAGTAGACGAAATGATTGAAATTTGTGTACCGCATCTTATGGAAGGTGGTATGCCAGAAAATGAAGCACGTAATATGCTGACTTCCTTTTTGCCAAATTTAAAGCGATGGAGAAAATGTGAGTGGCGAGAACCAAAAGTAGTTGAATTAAACTCATTTAACATCGTGGGTATTTCAACTCAAACAAGTAATGCCAATGAAATAACAGAGCAAGCTAAAATTCCGCAATTATGGGATCACTTTTATCAGCAAAATATTACGGACCAAATAGCCGAGCGAAAAAATGGTCATGTCTATGGTTTGTATTCAGACTATGAGACGGATGTGAATGGTAATTATACTCTTACACTAGGTGTAGAAGTAAATAATGATGACATTCAAGCTAATTTAGTAGTAAAAAAGATTCCAGCAGCTAAGTATCTAGTTTTTACATCTGATAAAGGCATGATGCCTGAAGTTGTCATTCAAACTTGGCAAGAGATTTGGGCTTGGTTTGCAAATTCTAAAATTGAACGAACGTATACAGGCGACTTTGAACTGTATGATGAACGATGCGCTAATCCACATGAATCACAAGTGGATATTTATATAGCTATTAAATAAGAAAAGTCTCCTACCAATCAATTGGTAGGAGACTTTTCTTCGTTTTGTGGAGGAATGATATGTGGCTCAATATGCACAAGAACCTGACAAAAGCGATTTTCACGCATAATGGTATGTTCGATTTCTTCAGTTATGCGATGACTTTCAAAGACATTTAAATAAGGATCTACTGTGACAGTTACGTCAATGAAATACATATTGCCATGGGCACGTCCTTTAAAGTCTAAAAGCTCCATTACCCCGTCCACGTTACGGATTAAGACCGATAACGTTTCAACTTCATCAATATCAAATGCATCTGTAAGACTTTGAACAGCTTCCCAAAAAATTTCTACTGCTGTTTTAATAATTAAAAAGGCAACAATGAGAGCTGTAAGTGAATCAATGATCGGAAAGCCGAAAATGGCTCCAAAAATACCAATGGCTGTACCGATGCTGACAAGTGCATCAGAGCGATTGTCAAAGGCAGCAGCTTTAACAGCGGCACTTTTTATTTTTTTAGATAGTGCTAAATTATAGCGGTAAACCACATACATGACAACTGCACTACCTATTGCTACATAGGCTGTTAACAGTGAAGGTGTTGTACCAGTGGGCTCCCACAAGCTTTTTAGGGAACTAACTAATACTTGGAGACCGACAACAAGCATAATGAACGATGCGACTAAAGAGGCAACAGTCTCAGCTCGTAAATGTCCGTATTGGTGGTTGGAATCAGGTGGTCTTTGGGCAATGCGTAAACCAACCAGTACCGCGATGGAAGCAATGATATCAGTTGTGTTATTTAAACCATCTGCTTTTAGGGCCTCAGATGTACCAATGTAGCCTATTGTAAGCTTAGCAGAGCTTAGGATTAGATATGTACCGATGGATAGCCATGCACCTTTTTCCCCTTGACGTAAATTTGTATAGAGCTCCATTTTGTTTCCTCCTCGCAAAACTTTCGGACATTAGAAAACGACCCCCTTTTAAAAAGGGAGTCGTTTCATCTATTTATTACGGTCGTTGCTCCCACCTATATAAGGTGTGAAGAAAAGACCATATTTATAGCCTAGATTATACAAGCGTGCTTCTAATAATACCACGACAAGTATGGCAAATCAATTCAATTTTAGTCAATGACTGCGTCATATTCATTTGATAAATCACTGTTAGGTAATTTCAGAACTTCTAAGTATAAAATATGGTGACCATCTAATTCTTTTGCGATAAATTCAAAACCTTGCTCTTCAATACTGTCACCTTCGACTGCATCAAAACGCTTCGTCATGAACCAACCACCGATAGTATCAATATCATCATCTTCTATGTCAGTACCAAGCATATCATTCACATTTTCAAGAAGCATCTTAGCATCTAAAATAAAATGATTTTCTGCAATTTCTTGTACTTCCGGGATTTCGTCTTCATCAAATTCATCTTGAATATCGCCGACAATTTCCTCAATAATATCTTCAATCGTCACTAAACCAGATGTTCCGCCATATTCATCCATTAAAATGGCCATATGAATACGTTCACGTTGAATTTTTAGTAATAGATCGTTAATTTGCGTTGTTTCCATCACTCGAATAATAGGTTGCATATAATCAATGACTGGCTTATCACCATTTTTAGGATCTTTAATGTAAGCGGTTAATAAATGCTTCATGTTAACTAATCCAATAATATGATCTTTATCTCCATCCAGAATTGGATAACGAGTATATTGCTCAACACCCATTAAATCAAACACTTCTTTAATTGTTAGCTCTTTTTCTATGCCGACAATTTCAGTTCGAGGAACCATAATTTCTTTTGCAAGACGATCAGAGAACTCGAAAATACTGTTAACATATTCATATTCTGAGTTATTAATTTCTCCACCTTTTAAACTATCCGACAAAATCATACGCAGCTCTTCCTCTGTATGAGCAACTTCTGATTCTGACATCATTTTTAAGCCGAAAAGACCTGTTAAACCACGGGCAGAGCCATTTAATAGCTTAATGATGGGATACGTAATATTGTGGAAGATAATTAATGGGCCAGAAAAGTTTAATGTGACAAATTCTGCTTTTTGGATGGCTAATGTTTTTGGCGCCAATTCCCCAATAACAACATGCATAAACGTAACGATTGAGAATGCAAGTATGAATGAAAGGATAGATGTAATACTACCATTCAAATTTAGAAATTCAAACACTGGGTGTAAAATGATTTCAAATGTAGGTTCACCTAACCAACCTAAACCAAGTGCAGTGATGGTAATACCTAACTGGCATGCAGATAAGTACTCATCTAAATCTGAAACAACACGTTTTGCATTTTTCGCTTTTTTATGCCCTTCCGCGAGCAATTGATCAATGCGGGTAGATCTCACTTTTACGATTGCAAATTCAGTTGCAACGAAAAATCCAGTCATTATAATTAGTAGGGCGAATGCCGCCAACCTAATGGTTATCTCCAATATGTCTCCGTCCAAATAATTCCTTTGTTCCCGCCCGAATGAGGGAAGTAAACAAAGTGTACACCTCCTATGATTTAAAAAATTGTTGGATGTTTCAATCATAAATTATTTAAAAGAAAAACACAAATATTGACAACAACTTTTTCACTTGTTTTTCATGGATCTTTTGAAAAAATGCAACTAGATTCAAATACCAAAAGATTGTAATTACCATGGCTATATGCTAACTTTAGAAAGATCAAAGATAGTTTGTTTAGGGAAAGAAGCATTTTGCATCTCATATAATACGACACGTCAAAAATCTCAAGAGTGCTTTAGCTTGCGGATTTTTTTAAATGAATTATTTTTTATAGAAAGGGGGGAGTCTCAATCATCATTTGAGACTCCCCCTTTCTAAATGTTTGACCTATTTATTCTTGCTGGAAGCGTAATTTTAAACACGCTTTTTCAACATCATGAACCGTTTCCTTTAAAGGTATTTCACCTGTAAACGGAGCGATAGATACAGGTGCTTTTTCCGTTATGCCTTGCTGTGTTAAAACATAGTTCTTGTTATTATACGTTAAATAGAACGTTTTAATCGATTTCTTGCCGAAAGAGCTAGTAGAAAAATCAAAGAAGCCCTTTAGTTGACTGCAATACTCATTGTAAAAGTCGCTTTTATAGCCAGAAAGTTCCTCGAATTTCTTACTATTAACAGCACCCGCTTCATCCACTAATTCGAATATTTTAGCGGAAAATTCTGAAAAAAATTCTTTTACTTTTACACGAATTAACGCTTTTGAATTATAGCTATTTAAGTCATCCGAAAGTGTGACTTTACTCATTGAAATGGCCCCCTGCATAAAAAACATTTACTATTAAGCTGATATCATAAATGTATAAGAAAAATATACAAATTTCAACAGGATTCAACATAATTAGCTTAAATGGCGTGCTATTAATAGTAAATATAGGTATTTTTATACGGGATCACAACGAAAAATTGACTATCAAATTCAATCGTATACATGAAACAGCATAAGTTCATGTATCATTTTTTTAACAACCTCCTCGTCTGATGGAATGGCTCCTATCCACTCAATCGTACCGTCCTTTAAATATTCCGCTTGGTATCGTTCTCGTTGATAAAAAAATGAAATAGACCACCCAGGTAGTTGCGTGTTTTCAAATAGTGGTTTAAAACTGAAATGTTGAATCATCATCAAACCTCGCTTCTTATAGTATGTAGTCATATTATTCAAGTATAAAGGTATTTTTGCAACTATTCACTTTTCATAGAAGTAAATAGGATGAGATTGAAATTCTAAAGGGGTATTTCTTTCGTTGAAAATCATTGCTCTGCTATAATGAGTGCAGAAGGCGACAAAATACGCCAATCTTGAATACAATTGAAATGAGAGGATACTAATGGATAATTTTATAGTGACATTACTTTTTATGGCTATCATTGGGGCTGCAATTGGGGGCGTTACAAATCACTTAGCCATTAAAATGCTTTTTCGTCCATATAAAGCGATATATATTAAAAATTGGCGTGTACCGTTTACACCAGGCCTTATACCCAAACGACGTGATGAATTAGCTAAACAGTTGGGTCTTACAGTAGTTAATTATTTACTCACGCCTGAAACATTTAGAAAAAAGTTTTTCTCTAAGGATATTCAAGACAAAGTAGAACACTTTGTGCAAACAAAAGTTGAAGAAACAATCTTTACAAACGACAAAACAATTCAGGATTGGCTAAACTTAGCTGGGTTTGCTCATCTACCTACTACCATTGAACAGAAGGTTGAAGCAATTGTTGAGGGACAATTTTCGTCGGTAAAGAATACACTATCAACAAAATCAATTCGTACGCTGCTATCAGATGATATCCAAAATACAATTGATGCTAAAATTCCAGTAGCAGTTCAGCACATTTTAGAAAAAGGCGAGGATTATTTTTTATCACCAGAAGGTGAAATGACGATTAAGGCAATGATTGATGACTTTTTATCATCAAAAGGGTCTCTAGGCGGCATGATCAATATGTTCTTAGGTGATTCCTCTTCATTAGTTGGGAAAGTTCAACGTGAGCTTGTGAAGTTTTTACAAGCACCAGGAACAACAACATTACTAACAAAAATATTTTCACAGGAATGGGAAAAACTTAAAGATCGACCCGCTATGGACTTTTTGCAAGATGTTCAATTTGACCCCATTTTATCGAAATTACAAGTGTACGTGAAAGAACAATTAGCAATCTCTGAACGTTTAAATCAACCGATTTCTTATTATTGGCCAGAAGGAAATGACTGGGCGAAGTATACCGTGATTCCACAAGCTATAGAAAAAGCTTTTGTGAAGGCAGAGGAAAAACTTGAGGATGTACTAAAACGTTTAAACTTACAAGAGGTTGTGCGAGAGCAGGTTGACTCATTCCCAGTAGAGAAATTAGAGGAGCTTGTATTAGGTATTTCAAAACGTGAGTTTAAAATGATTACTGTATTAGGTGCAGTGCTTGGTGGATTGATTGGGATTGTGCAAGGCTTGATTGTTTACTTTATTTAAAAGGAGATTGTATGAATGATTAATATTTATAATGACATTAATGCGCTAGAAGCAACTTTCCGTAAGATTCCAGAATTTGAAGCGTTAAAAGCTGCTGTTGAAGTTGTTAAAAATGATGAAGAGGCATTAAATGTCTTTAAAAACTTCCGTAAAATTCAAATCGAATTACAGAAAAAGCAATTAGCTGGTGAGGATATTTTGGAGGATGAGCTTGTCTATGCACAAAAAGCGGCACAGCTTGCACAGCAAAATGAAAAAATTTCAACGATGCTTGAGGCAGAAATGAAGGTAAGTAAAGTAATCGAAGAAGTAAATCGCATTTTAATAAAACCTATCCAAGGTTTATATGAAGGAATTCAATAAAAGGTGATAATCGCAATTTAAAAAGGAATAAATTTTCTAGGAATTGCACATATAACAAGTGAGAGGAAAACGTGTATCCGCTATTGGTCGGTACACGTTTTTGCTTTATGTACCAGTTAAAGAGTATGGGAGGTTATGAATATGCATGTCATCATTGAATGGACCTATAAAACACCAAAAGGAGCAACAACAGTTTTACGTTCAGCTGAAATGCCTGCAGCTCAAGCACTTTTACTTGCAGAGGACATGGAAAGAACGGGAAGGGTAAAATCGCTACATTGTATGGATCGGCAAGATACAAATTGGTCACTTAAAGAGCTAAAAGCATATTTAAAGGAAATTGATACAGAGCCTCATAATATTACGCTCTATTTTGATGGAGGTTTTGATCGTGGGACAAGGCAAGCAGGACTAGGCTGCGCCATTTATTACGAACAAAATGGTAAACCTTTACGATTGAGAAGGAATGCCTTTTCGTCTGAATTGAAATCAAATAACGAGGCAGAGTATGCAGCGCTTTATTTAGCCTTAGTAGAACTAGAACTTTTAAATGTCCACCATTTGCCTGTGCGTATTATAGGAGATTCACAAGTGGTCATCAATCAACTGAATGGGGAATGGCCAGCATTGGAAAAAGAACTAGCAAGCTGGGCAGATAAAATTGATGCTAAGCTGGAGCAACTTCACATTCAAGCCGAATACCAGCTTGTTTCACGTAAGGATAATTCGGAAGCAGATCGCCTTGCTACTCAAGCTTTAAATGGCATCGATATTACTGGTTTGAGCGAGATTGTTAAAGAATAGGAATAAGAGGTGGCAGTAGATACTGCCACCTCTTTCTCATAAAATCCTCGGTTTGCACTGAAACTTTTTCCATTTTAAAACTACTACTACTATGAATCCAAACAATAAGGAGAGATTTTATGAACATGAAAAAAATAGCACCTGCAGCTATGTCTGCATTATTATTTGGAAGTGCCCTTGTACCGGTAGCTTCAGCAAATGAGCAGCAATCTACAGAAGCAGAGGTACCACAAATACAAATTGATCCCGTACACATTTTTAATGATACTCGTGGTACTGTGGAAGATGTTCGTGTTGGGGAAAATATTACATATTACACAGTAAAAGAAGGCGAGCAAACAAATGTATTAGAAATTACTAAAGATACTCTCGTGTTCGACAATACTGGGAAGAAAGTGGAGCTACAAAAGGGTGATAAAGTATTAGCTTATACCTTTGCTAACAAACCGCAAAAATATATTTATCCACCACAATTCAATCCAGAGGTTGTCATCGTTGAAACAGAAGAAGTTGGTTTTGTAGAAGTGGATTATTTCTTTGAAGATTTAACTAATACGTATGATATTTTAAAATTAAATATTGGGAAAGAAACAGAGCTATTCAATGAAAAAGGTGAAAAGGTGGACGCTAAAGATTTAGCAGAGAAGCATCTGATTGTTTTCTATACGGCCTCTACTAAAAGTATCCCAGCTCAAACAACACCATCTAAAGTAATTGTACTGGACGATGATTCCTCAACTACTAAGAATCCAATAAATGAAGAAATTGATAATATTATCGCATCAGATTCTTATGAAGTAGCTGGTACAAAAATGGTGCCATTACGTGTGATCGCTGAAAAGCTTGGCTTCAAAGTGGATTCTACAGGCAAGGGGGCAATCCTTTCAAAAGGGAATATGTCTTACACAATTACTCGCGGTGAAAAAACATTTGGCTATAATAAGGCATTACGTACACTAACAGTCGCACCGACTTTAAAAAATACAAAGACATATGTACCTGTTGAATTTGTGGATGAATATTTAAAATAATTAAGAAAATAGTATGCCAACAATGCTTGGCATACTATTTTTATTTGTGGTTACTCAGCCATTGCTAGAGCGTAATGGTTCTTTGAGGAAATAAAGGCTGGATACTTTTTCGCAAATTGTTGGAGACATTGTTTAAAGGATATTGTATTCATGAAGTTTTTAGCTAATACCATTTCATCTGAATACAATAAAAATTGCTGAAAATGCTGTTGAATAAATACCCTTGTCTTTTCATAATGCTTGTTAATTGAAATAGCGCCATAGATTTCTTGTTGATCAATAATATAAATAAAATCACATAGTACTTTATGTGTGCCGTATTTAAGTTTTACCGTGACATATAATGTTTTTTCGTCACAGCGCTCTAAATCAAAATGGTGGAATGCTACTTCTACTTGATGAATAAAGCTCGAAACAGATGTATAATTGTCATTTTTTAAAATAAACATTCTCGACACCACCTTTTCTGAAAATTATAATGACAAAAAAATAGTTTGTCTATATTTAAACTGAATATTCTGTTATTTTATAGATTCTAATTGTTATTTTGCTTATAGTCATAGAAATTTGTTAAACTTAAATCTGCAATATATAAAAGAAGAGAGCGAAACGAAATGAAAATTATTCATATAGATCAAAAATATCCTGAAGATTGGATTCGCGTATTAAATCATATTGCGAATTTATTTTTTGAGGATTCCAAGCTGAAGGTTGAACCAATGGGAGCAGATATGTCTGCTTCATTTGACTATCAGACTGGAGACGATTTTTCCATTTCTACAAAAGCAAACTTGATTGTAGATGGTAAGCAATACACGAATGAGTACAGTATTCAATATGAGTCCCCGGCAACAGATCGTGAGCTAAATATTCGCATAAAACGTGCATTGTCACATGTATTTTTAGATGTTCTTGAACAGCATACTGGAGTGCATCAGCAATGGGGGATTTTAACGGGTGTACGCCCAACAAAGCTGTATCATAAATTTAGAAAAGAAGGTAAAAGTGAGCAAGAAATTGCTGATCTATTAATTCGAGATTTCCGCTTATCAAAGGAAAAAGTTGGACTATTAAAGGAAATTGTGGACCGACAACTAGTGACCATTCCTGATCTTGATTCCATTGGACAAGAAATCAGTGTTTATATTGGTATTCCATTCTGCCCTACCAAATGTGCATATTGCACTTTCCCAGCCTATGCGATTGGTAGTAATCGTAAGCAAGGGCGTGTTACGACTTTTTTAGATGGCTTGCATATTGAATTGCGCGAAATGGGCAAATGGCTGAAGGACAATGATATGAAAATCACCTCCATTTATTGGGGTGGTGGTACACCGACTTCAATTGAGGCCGATGAAATGGATGCCTTATATCAAACGATGTATGAATCATTCCCTAACCCTGAAACAATTCGAGAGGTGACAGTTGAAGCAGGAAGACCTGATACCATCACACCAGAAAAATTAGAAGTACTAAAAAAATGGGGTATTGATCGTATTAGTGTAAATCCACAATCTTATACTGATGAAACATTAAAAGCAATTGGTCGTCATCACACAGTCCAGGAAACCATTGATAAGTTTTGGCTTGCAAGAGAATCAGGTATGAACAATATCAATATGGATCTTATAATTGGGCTACCGAATGAAGGGATTGAAGAATTCCAACATTCATTAGAGGAATCGGCAAAAATGCAGCCAGAGTCTTTAACTGTTCATACGCTATCATTTAAACGTGCTTCAGAGATGACGCGTAATAAGGATAAATACAAAGTAGCCGACCGTGATACGGTAGCTGAAATGATGGCAATGGCACAAATTTGGACAAAAGAAAATGATTATGTTCCATACTATTTATATCGTCAGAAAAATATTTTAGGTAATTTAGAAAATGTGGGCTATAGTAAAGCGGGAGAAGAAAGTATTTATAATATCGTTATTATGGAAGAAGTGCAGACAATCTTAGGAATTGGCTGTGGGGCATCCTCAAAATTTGTTCATCCCGAAACAGGGAGAATTACACAATTCCATAATCCGAAAGATCCTGCTGCCTATATTATGACCTTTGAAGAGGCTATTGGGAAGAAAATAGAATTTTTAAATGAATTATATAAGGCTTAATGATGAAGGCAATCTGATCTGTTCAGATTGCCTTCATTGTTTGTAGTGTTCGTAATGTACAGGCCATTTTTAGCAGAACAGCATCCTCAAAGTATTGCGGATCATAGCCTGTTAATTCCCTTATTTTATTTAAACGATAAGTAAGTGTATGTCGATGAATATTCAATTGCTGAGCACAATGCTTTAGCTGTAAATTACAATCAAAAAACGATTGTAATGTTTCCAATTGTTTAGCGTCTAAATTTTTGAGTACACGACGGTAAAATGCTTGTACCTCTTCCGATTCACGAGGTTTAAAAAGGGAATATAACTCGACATCTTCAAAAAAAGTCAATTCATTATTGATTGCAGCAAATTTTAGAGCTGTTCTGGCACCTTGGTAGCTATAGGGAAGCTGAGATAAATGCTGAACCACAGGCCCTACCCCAATTTGAAGGGAGGGAAGTTTCTGCTTACGCAGTGCTTTTATAATAGGACGGCAATTTTGCTCCATACAACTTGTTAGTAGGATATAGTATTCCTGTAATTGGCTATGACCAGCAAGAATAGGCTGTTTATAAAATAGATCCTCAAAAAAGAAGGGTATTGTATTTTCTGCGTAGGATGCTTTATTTAAGCTCACTAAAATCACCTGAAAAGGGCCCGAAAGAGCAAATGGTAATTTCTGAATCCGTTCAGTTAAGGTTCCGTCTAGCTTACTTCCATGAACGAGTGCTTCAAATATGTAATCGTTATTCTTTCGTTGCCATTCGCTTTTAGATTCAACAATCGCTTGATGGGCCATAATCTCTGTTGTGAGTTGAACGAGATTAGCAATTTCAAGCATATCCTCTGAATCTCCTGTAATACCTATAACACCTACAACCTCATCTTGATACATAATTGGCATATTGATGCCTGGTTTTGTGTTTGGATAAAGTGCTATATTTTCCTCATTTATAATTAGAGTCTCTTTTGTCTGTGCTACGTATAGTGCACCTTCATGAATATTTTCCACCCTCATTTTATCCCCAGAAGCTAAAATGACTCCACTTGGGCTGATAACATTAATATTGTGACGCAAGCGCAACATCGTTTGATGGACGATGTCTTCTGCTAACTTTTTTGTCAACATGTTTATACACCTCGCATAAAAAACAGCCTGTTATATGACAGATAAATTGTACACCTATTATAATGTTTTCTGAATTTATTGTCATTATAATAAATTGTAAGCGCTTAACTTAGGGATATGAAAATTTACGTAAATGTCAATGGACGACATAAGTGGAGGTATAACATGAAAGTTATCATTAGTCCAGATTCCTACAAGGGTACTCTGTCAGCAGTTGAAGTAGCAAAGGCAATGCAAAAAGGAATCTTAGATGTGGATCATTCAATTGAAACAATTATACTACCAGTGGCAGATGGTGGTGAAGGTACACTGCACTCACTTATTGCCTCTACAGATGGTCGATATTGCTCAGCAACTGTGCTTGATCCATTGGGAAGAGCTATCCAGGCTCAATATGGTGTACTGGGCGATCAAGTAACCTGTGTAATAGAGATGGCTCAAGCATCTGGTATTATGCTGTTACAAGAAAATGAGAAAAATCCTGAACTTGCTACATCTTATGGCACAGGACAATTAATTAAAGCTGCACTTGATCAAGGTTTTAGAAAATTTATTATTGGCATTGGTGGGAGTGCTACAAATGATGCGGGTACTGGTATGTTACAAGCATTAGGTGTGCGGTTATTATCAGCGGAAGGGGTGGAACTTGAGGCTGGTGTTTCTAACCTTATGCAATTAGATGTCATAGATATGAGTCTACTAGATACTAGATTAGCAGAAGCAACATTTACGATTGCCTGTGATGTGGATAATCCGCTTATTGGTGAACGAGGAGCCACTGCCATCTTTGGTCCACAAAAGGGTGTTCAAAAACACCAGGTCGCTGAATTTGATCGTTGTTTAAAGCATTTTGCAGATATTGTTGAAGCTCAATTTGCTATACGATTACATGACTATAAAGGTGCTGGAGCCGCTGGGGGAATGGGGGGCGCATTAATCGCTTTTTTAAAAGGAACCTTCCATGCAGGAATTGACCTTGTGCTGGACGCTGTACAACTTCAGGCTCATTTAGCAGAAGCACAGTTAGTGATAACGGGTGAAGGAAAATCTGATCTTCAAACATTACATGGTAAGGCACCATTAGGTGTAGCAAAAGCTGCAAAGCAAGCGAATGTAGAGGCGATGCTGCTGTCTGGAGGAATTGATACCAAGGCAAATGCAGCATTACAAGCGTATTTTACAGTTGTTGAGTCATTGGTAGATGAGGAGATTGATGTGCAGCAGGCAATGCAAGAACCTGCACACTTTATTCGGTTAAAAACTAAAAGAATGATAGAGCGTTACTTACAAAAGGGGGATGTCTAGATGTTGTTCATTATTATATTAATAGGGGTATTATTTGTTGTCTTAGGAACAGCTAAGTTAAAGCTTCATCCGTTTTTAGCTTTATTAATTAGTGCTTTCTTCGTTGGAATTGCTTCAGGTATGCCATTATTGACAGTAGTGGAAAGCATTAATACTGGATTTGGAGGCTTAATGACAAGTATTGGTTTAGTCATTATTGCTGGTACTATTATAGGCTTAATATTAGAAAAATCAGGTGCTGCTTATCGAATGGCAGAAGTAGTGTTAAGAATTGTAGGACCTAAACGTCCACAATTAGCGATGTCTTTAATTGGCTATATCGTATCCATACCAGTATTTTGTGATTCTGGCTTTATTATTTTATCCAGCTTGCAAAAATCATTAGCAAAGCGAGCCAATGTTACGATTGCATCTATGGCAGTAGCTTTAGCAACTGGCTTATTTGCGACGCATGTATTAGTACCACCAACTCCAGGGCCTATTGCAGCAGCAGGAAATATTGGCGCAGCTGATTATTTAGGAACAGTCATTGTCATTGGTTTACTAGTCGCGATACCAGCAACATTCGTAGGTTATCTATGGTCAGTAAAAGTGGCGACAAAAATTCGCGTTCCTGAAGATGAGGTAGAGGCATTAGATTATGAGGAAGTCATTAAATCCTTTGGTAAAATGCCCTCAACATTTAAAGCATTTTTACCAATCGTTCTGCCGATTGTGTTAATTGGTTTGGGTTCTATAGCAGCATTAGTTGGTGATACGGAATCGACTTTCAATACCATCTTTAAATTCTTAGGTTCTCCAACAGTGGCCTTATTTTTAGGTGTAGCAGCAGCCTTTTTATTATTACCTGAAGTCAATGAAACGACATTAACAGGTTGGATTGGCGAAAGTCTAAAAGAAGCAGCACCAATTTTACTTATAACAGGGGCTGGTGGTTCGTTTGGAACTGTTATAAAAAATGCTGGTGTTGGAGAAATGCTTCAAGAAATGGATTTAGGTATGTTTGCCTCAGGTACATTATTCCTTCTTGTGCCGTTTATAGTAGCAGCAGCGTTGAAAACGGCTCAAGGTTCTTCCACAACAGCTCTTGTGATTACATCTACTTTAGTAGCCCCAATGCTTGTGACATTGGGGATTGATGGAGCGGTACCATTAGCATTAGTGGTGATGGCAATAGGTGCAGGAGCAATGACAGTTAGCCATGTGAATGATAGCTTCTTTTGGGTGATTACGCAGTATAGTGGTATGGAAGTAACACAAGCCTATAAAGCCCAAACGGTGGCCACATTACTCCAAGGGCTTGTGACTATTATTATTACGATGATTTTATGGTGGATATTTGTTTAAAGTAAAAGGAGAGCAGCCCATGGCTAGCTCTCTTTTTGTATAATAGGAGAATAGAAAGGAAGTTAGTAGATGAAAAAAATAATAGTATTACTCCTTTGTATTTTTTTATTAGCCGGCTGTACCGAGGCAGTCAAGACAGAGAAAATTCCTGTAACAGCTGGTCATGAAATGCAGGTTCATTTTATTGATGTAGGACAGGGGGATTCTATACTGATCGAATCACCAAGTGGTAAAACGATGCTTATAGATGGGGGAGTGAAGGGCGCAGGGCAACAGATTGTCTCTTATTTAAAAGAACTTGGGATAGATAAGCTTGATATTGTAGTAGCAACACACCCAGATGCTGATCATATTGGAGGGCTTATTCCTGTATTAGATAACATGACGATTGAGCAATTTTATGATTCGGGAAAAGTACATACATCGCAAACCTTTGAAGAGATGCTGACACGTATCGATGAAAAAAATATTCCTTATCATGTGCCAAAAATCGGTGATGATATCGAATTTGATAAGAATGTAAATGTGAAAGTTTTAAATGCCAATGATCAGGCTACAGACAATAACGATGCCTCCATTGTTTTAAAAATGACTTATGGGAATGTCTCTTTTTTATTGACAGGAGATGCGGGAGTGGCATTAGAAAAGGAAATGTTGCAGTATGATGTGAAAGCAACAGTTTTAAAAGCTGGACATCATGGCTCTAACACAAGTAGCTCAGAGGAGTTCATTCAGGCTGTAAAACCAGAGGTCACGATATTAAGTTATGGAGAGGATAATAAGTATGGACATCCACATGCAGAAATTGTGGACCGTTTGCAGGCTATTGGTAGTAAAATATATGCCACCGCGGATTTAGGAACGATTACGGTGTCCACAGATGGGGTAAACTATACGGTGAACGGTAAGGAAACTTCTAGTGTAGAAACTGGTAATATACTATCTAAAGAAGAACCGACAACAGCTATTGAAATCGTTAGTAAGGATCTAGTTACTGAAATTGTAGGAATTAAAAATAGTGGACAACACGCAGTATCTTTAAAAGATTGGCAGCTTATTTCAATTGAAGGGCATCAAGTTTATAATTTCCCTAATCTTTCTTTACAGCCAGGGAAAACGATTTATATTACTAGTGGGACCAATGCACGGGAAGGGCAAAATTATTTGAAATGGACAACTAAACAAATTTGGTTAAATGCTGGAGATGCTGCGCAATTACGGAATGAGAAAGGGGAACTTGTAAGTGAGCTTGAGTAAATACACATTGGACCGTATTGAAGATGGCTATGCGGTTTTCTTAAAGTTTCCAGCAGAAGAGGAACAACTCATTATTTCACAGTCAGCCATGAACAAGCCTGTGCAAGTAGGTGATCGTGTTCAGATAGAAGAAAAAGATGGTATTTACCATATTGAAATTTTAAAAGAAGAAACACAACAAAAAAGAGCAGACCTTCAGAGTTTAATGAATCGTTTACGAAATAAAAATAATTAATACATGACAAGCTGTGAAGATTTGACGTACAGCTTGTTTTTAGATACATGAATTGTACTTAAATTGTTATCCTAAATATTTTGAAAATATGCTAAAATAGTAGTATTAATCGGGAGCTAGGAGCGGACAAAAATGTCGATAAATACAATTATTTTTGATTTAGATGATACACTACTATGGGATAAAAAATCAGTCAAAACTGCATTTGAAAAAACATGTGACTATGCAGCAACAGTACATAATGTGAATCCTACTGAGCTAGAGGAAGCTGTTCGCCGAGAGGCACGTGCTTTATATGAGGGTTATGAAACATATGATTATACGGTATTAATTGGTATCAATCCATTTGAAGGACTTTGGGGAACGTTTGACGACTCGACGGACTCCTTCCAAAAAATGAAGGAAATTGTTCCTAGCTATCGTGCAGCGGCTTGGACAAAAGGGTTAGCTGCTCTTGGTATTGAAGATACAGCGTTTGGAGAGGAGCTAGGAGAGCGCTTTGTAGCCGAGCGTAAAGTAGCGCCATTTTTATACGAAGATACTTTTGCAGTGTTAGATGAATTAAAAGGAAAATATCAGCTTGTATTGCTTACAAATGGCGCACCAAGTTTGCAAAATTTAAAGCTAGAAATCACACCAGAAATTGCCCCATATTTTGATCATATTATTATTTCAGGTGACTTTGGTAAAGGTAAGCCGGACGCATCTATTTTTGAGTTTGTGATGGAGAAAGCAGGTATTACAGCGGACGAGGCAATTATGGTTGGCGACAATCTTAATACTGATATTTTAGGATCATCTCGTGTGGGAATGCGCAATGTATGGATTAATCGTGAAAGCAATATCGCCAACGGGGCTGTGACACCTACCTATGAGGTGGATTCTTTGACAGCGTTGTTGGAGCTTGTAAATAAGCTATAGTATAAAAATGTACTGACCCTTCATGGAGTCAGTACATTTTTTTATTAAAAATAGACATTCAGTCCAAGGTATAAACATGTAAAAGCTATCGCTATACAAAGCTGAACAAGAGCGCTAGCAATTAAGTAACCCTTAGGTTCACCAGCCTTTTTACGATAATAGATTTGCATAAAGGAGTAGAGTGAGAAAAGGCCATAAATAATTGTTGCATGAATTGTATGGTGGACAAGATAGATACCAAATGAAATACCTCCAAACAACACGAGCATGATGGCATTGGCAATAGCATGCTCAACTGTCGCAGCGAAAAAGCGACGTTCTGTATAAGGCATTCTTTTTTTAGCAATCCATAGGATGAAATGCATAAGTAGGATGAAAATGTTCCCTAAAATAAGTTTCGTCGACCGCTTCTCATCATAAAAATAGCGTAGAGAGTCAATTGATTCTTCAATCAGAAAGGCTTGCTGGGTTTCAACATTGAAGAAAATCTTGTTATTGAGTACCTTCCATTTCTCTTGTGTACGGTCATTATAGAGAATCAAAATATCATAGATAGTACCACTTTTCCATTGACTAGCGGATATTGTTATAGGAGAAGCGTTGTCCCAATTCTGTTGTAGCTGTGTGATAGCCTTTGAATGAGCATAGCATTGCTGAGGAACATAAAGGCAAGAATCCTTTGCTATAAAGGTATCCTTGTTCAGATTCTCCTTTAAGTAGACACGTTGGATGGCTTTGGAGGAATCCATTGTCATAGGAGAATCAGTCGGACGTTGAACAAAAGTTAAAATTAATAAAGAAAGAACTACTATAAATAGCACTGACACAGAAGGAATTTTCCATCCATTTCCAGTAGTTTGTTTACTAATTACTGAGGGCTCTGTCATATTGCGTAATAATTTTTTTTGCTGCTGATCAGATAACATTAAATCATCTAAGTGTTGCCATGTCTTCTTATCATTCTTCATCCATCTCACCTCCTAACTGTTTTTTTAATGCGATGAGTGCTCGTTTTAATGTGTTTTTTACTTTCCCCTCATTCCAGCCAAGAATAGCGCAGGTTTCTTCGATGGAAAGCCCCTCTATTTTGCGCAGAATGATCACATCACGATAGGTAATTTTTAGTTTTCGAATTGCAAGATACAGTATCTTGGCATCTTCTCGTTGCATCAGCCATTGATGAGGAGAAGGTGACGCTTGTTCTTCATGCTGTTGTAAAAAAGGGACAAACTGAATAATCCTTTTCCGACGATAATGATCATAGGCAAGGTTGCGTGCAGTGCACCGCAACCAAGCGAGATCGGCTCCTTCTTTTATTGTTTGGTGATGGTTCAAATAACGGACAAAGGTTTCCTGTGTATAATCCTCCGCTAATTTTTCATCATTTAGTAAGTAATATAAGTATTTAAAAATGGTGTGATTATGTAAGTAAAATATTTCTTCTATGTTCAAGCTGAACACCTCCTTTTCTTTAATGACGAAGAACTCATAGAAAAGTATCATTTTCCCAAAATAAAAAGCAGAGAGTAGAGACTCCCTGCTTCTTGCTATTATTAATTATAGGTTAATGGCTTTTACCTCATCAATGTTTTCAAGCTGTGCCACAAAAACTAAATCTTCTTCTGTTACAACATTATCAACCGTTAACATCATAACCGCTGTACCACCAACCTGTGCACGACCAACCTGCATTGTTGCAATATTGATTTCTTTTTCTGCAAGCTTTGTTGCTACACGGCCAATTGCACCTGGTTTGTCAGTATTTTTAATGTAAAGAAGGTGACCTTGTGGAATGACATCTACAACATAGTCCTCTACTTTTACAATACGTGCACCTAAACCGTTTAATAGTGTACCCGCTACAGTATGTGTTTCGTTAGCAGTAATAATTTCAATAGTAATTAAGCTAGTAAAGCCTTTTGCTGTTGTTGTTTTGTGCTCATTAATTTTCATACCAATACGTTCAGATAAGTAACGAGCATTCACATCATTGACATGATTACCGTGATTTTTAGACAGTAAACCTTTTAATGCATTTGAAGTTAATGGACGAACATCATAGTTTGCTACTTCTCCAGCATAAGATAGATTGATTTCTTTGACTGGCTCTGTTGTCACTTGTGATAGGAATGAACCAAGTTTTTCAGCTAATTCAAAGAATGGCTCAACTTGTGCAAGAAGCTCTTTAGGTATAGATGGCATGTTTACTGGATTTGTTACAGTACCTGTTTTGTAAAATTTAATGATGTCATTTGATACGTCAACCGCTACAGATTCCTGTGCCTCGATTGTAGATGCTCCTAAGTGAGGAGTTGCGATAACTTGTGGTAAAGTCAGTAGCTTATGATCTGTTGCTGGTTCAGAAACAAATACATCAAGAGCTGCTCCAGCCACTTTACCTGCTACGATTGCATCATATAAATCGTCTTCATTGATGATACCGCCACGTGCACAGTTAATAATACGTACGCCATCTTTCATCATCGCAAATTTATCTTTATTAATAAGGTTGCGAGTTTCAGGTAAAAGTGGTGTATGAACTGTAATGAAATCTGCAGCTACACAGATTTCTTCAACCGTTGCTTTTGTTACACCTAATTCTTTGGCACGTTCATCTGTTAGGAAAGGATCGTATGCCATAACATTCATACGTTGACCCTTAGCACGATAAGCTACTTCAACACCAATTCGACCAAAACCTACAACGCCTAAAGTTTTATTTTTTAGCTCCACGCCAACAAAAGATTTGCGATCCCATTTGCCATTTTTTAATGTATTAAAAGCTTGTGGAATATGACGGGCAAGTGAAGTCATCATCGCAATTGTATGTTCGGCAGCTGAGTTAGTATTACCATCTGGTGCGTTTACCACGATAATGCCGTGTTCTGTAGCAGCAGCAAGATCAATATTATCGACACCAACACCAGCACGACCAATTAATTTTAAGCTTTTTGCTGCTTCAATTACTTCACGTGTTACCGTTGTTTGAGAACGAACAAGTAATACATCTACATTAGCAATTTTAGCGATTAATTCTTCTGGTGCTAAACCTGTGTCTACAATAATGTTTAAATCTAAATCTTGTTCCTGGCGTAATGGGAAAATACCATCCTCACTTAGTGGATCAGCGATAAATACGTTAATAGTTCTTGTTTTTGTTGCAGTAGTCATTATAATTAGCTCCTTTTTTATCATTATTGGCTATGGCTTTATCTACGATAGTCTGAAATTTGTAAAATTCGAACATCTTACAGCATACAAACAATCTCCTTTCTAAATCGAAGACAATATAAAAAGCCTTCCACGCCTTACAAACACAGTTAGTGTGTTGTAAGGGGCGAAAGGCTGTATAAACTTTGGTTCGCGGTACCACCCTTAATCACTGCTGGAAAATTTATTCTGGCAGTCTTAGCTATATGCGTAACGTGCATGAGACGGATAAGCATACTTTTAAGTTGTTCAGCCTATCTATTCAGGAGTGGAACTATTATCGTAGAAATCACTGATTTGCACCAACCATCAGCTCTCTTTGGATTTTCTTGCGACTAGTGTGTCTCCGTCGTTATATTTTTTGTGATTAAATTTGTTAACATCATAATCCCTATTGTTCACCTTTGTCAACGATATTTCTTAAAAACTTTAAAAATACTGACTTCAAAAGTCTGAAAAATAACTAAAAACGAATATTATTTATATAATACCGTTGTAATGTTCGTCTTTTTGGGGAATACAATGAAAGCGCTAACGATATTTGAAAAGTCCGATAGTATCAGGTTTCTGTGTAGTTTTAGCATGAAAAATTATATGGGAATTAAATGGAATAAAATAGAGGGTTTATGCTAATTATCCATGGATTTGTTCTAAGAAAGCGAACGTTTTTGTTTGTCACATTTTAGACAAAAATATAAAAAGTAGAAGGTAAACAGACTGTGAGAGAAGAATGTTAGTTAAGGATGATTGATTTGGGGGTGTAAGAATGAAGTACGATGTTGCAATAGTCGGTGCTGGTCTTGCAGGATTAGTCGCAGCTTGTGAATTAATCGATGCAAAGAAAAAAGTTCTTTTAGTAGATCAAGAGCCTGAAAATTCAATCGGAGGACAGGCATATTGGTCTTTTGGAGGAATATTTTTAGTAAATTCTCCAGAGCAAAGAAGGCTTGGAATTAAAGATAGTAAGGAGCTTGCATGGCAGGATTGGCAAGGAACTGCAGGCTTTGATCGTTTAGAAGATGAGGATTCCTGGGCGTATAAATGGGCAAGAGCATATGTTGATTTTGCTGCAGGTGAAAAATACGACTGGTTAAAGTCAAAAGGTATAAAGTTTTTCCCTGTTGTTGGATGGGCAGAGCGGGGAGGCTCATTGGCAGGAGGGCATGGCAATTCAGTACCTAGATTTCATATTGTCTGGGGAACAGGCCCTGGCATTGTAAAGCCATTTGTAGATAAAGTAAAACAGGCTATGAAAGAAGGATTCATTGACTTCAAGCCAAGACATCGTGTGGATGAATTTGTGCAGCAAGAAGGGAAGATTATAGGAATTAGCGGAACGGTGCTAGCTGAAACCTTTATTAATCGAGGTGAAAAAAGTTCGAGATTAGGAATCGGTGAATTTTCCTACGAAGCTAAAGCTGTGATTGTGGCAAGTGGTGGTATTGGGGCAAATTTTGATTTAGTGAGAAAAAATTGGCCTGCTCGATTAGGAACCCCTCCAAAAAATATGGTATGTGGTGTACCAGCTTACGTTGACGGAAGAATGCTAGAGATCACGGAACATGCTGGGGGACGCATTGTAAACCGTGATCGCATGTGGCATTACACAGAGGGTTTAAGAAATTGGGATCCAATATGGCCCAACCATGGAATTCGGATATTGCCTGGTCCCTCCTCCCTGTGGTTTGACGCAGAGGGGAATCGTTTTCATGCACCCAACTTTCCAGGGTTTGATACACTCAGTACGTTAGAGGCGATTCAAAAAACAGGTTATGACTATTCCTGGTTTATTTTAACGGAGAAAATTATTGAGAAAGAATTTGCTTTATCTGGCTCGGAGCAAAACCCAGATTTAACAAACAAAAGCATTGGCGATGTTCTAAAACGCATTTTACCAGGCCCACCTGCTCCTATCCAAGCTTTTAAAAATCACGGAGAGGATTTTGTGATTGCACATGATCTAAAGGAACTTGTAGATGGAATGAATAAACTTGCTGGAAATGAGCTACTTGATTTCATGAAGATTAAAGAGCAAATCTTGGCAAGAGATCGGGAAATGGACAATAAGTTTACAAAGGATTTGCAAGTAAACGCTATTCATGGAGCAAGAAATTATATTGGGGATAAATGGGTGCGTGTTGCCAAGCCACATAAAATTTTAGATACCAAAAATTGGCCTTTAATTGCTGTTCGCTTAAACATTCTAACAAGGAAAACTTTAGGTGGCTTACAAACAAATTTAAATGGCGCTGTTTTGGGCATGGACGGTCAGCCAATTCCTGGGTTATTTGCTGCTGGTGAAGTAAGTGGTTTCGGTGGCGGTGGCGTCCATGGCTACCGCGCTTTAGAAGGGACATTTGTTGGTGGTTGTTTATTTAGTGGACGCCAGGTAGGGCGTTATTTAGGGCAAGGATAAAGTGCATAAATGAATGAAGAGCATCGTTTTGATGGACGATGCTCTTTTTAAATGGATTGATAATGTTGGAGTAGATCACTATGCTGAAGTTTTGAGCAGAAATCCAACAGCAATGCGCACCTGGATTAAATTATGGAATGGATTAACAATTTGATTGTTGGACCTCTGCAATCTTAGCAATTTGTTCTTCAACCTGTTCCTTTGTCCAACCGTTTTCCTCCACGAAAAAGTTGCGTTCTGCACGGCGACAATCATCTGAACAGCTTCGCATGTAAAATGCCTCATGTTTTTCTTCACAAAGCATTAACTTATGACACGCTGGGTTTGCACAGTTTGTGTATCGTTCAGAAGGCTCCCCGGTGAAATAATCCTTCCCAACAATAACATGTTCCACCTGATTAATCGGTACACTTCGACGGCGGTCAAAAACAAACATTTGACCATCCCATAATTGACCTTTTACCTCAGGATCCTTCGCATATGTAGCAATACCGCCGTGTAATTGACCTACGCTCTTACCATAGCCCTCGCGTTTTAGCCAACCAGAGAATTTTTCGCAGCGAATACCACCTGTACAATAAGTTAAGATTTTTTTATCTGCAAAATCTTCTTTATGCGCCTCCATCCAAGCAGGTAGGTCACGGAAGTTTTCAATATCTGGTCGAACAGCCCCTCGGAAATGACCGAGATCATATTCATAGTCATTACGGGCATCGATAACCACGGTGTTGTCATCTTGCATCTGTTCCATAAATTCTTTAGGTGTTAAATAATCACCTGTGATTTCTAACGGATTGATATCCTGTTCTAAACCGAGGTGAACAATTTCTCGACGAGGACGTACATGCATTTTTCTAAAGGTATGCCCTTCAGTCTCATCAATTTTCCACATCATATCGCTAAAACGAGCATCTGCCTTCATATGATTCATGTAAGCATCTGTTTGCTCAATGGTACCTGATACAGTTCCATTAATACCTTCGTAACCTACTAAAATACGACCAAGAAGCCCTATCTCTTTACACAATGCTAAATGTTCTTCTGCGAACGCTTCAGGATCTTCAATCGTAATATATTTATAATAAAGTAATACACGATAGTCTTTTTGTGTCAAAATACATTACCACCTTTATCTCGATATTCGTCCTTTAATATAGCATAACAGGAGCAATTTTGCTTAGAGAGAAGGAGTTTTCAAAAAAAACACGAATTATACATAGTGAATGACTATTCATATTTGGGGGTTATAGAGATGGAATTTTCAACGATTACATTAGAAAAATTAGAGCGTCGAGCAACCTTAACATTGAATCGCCCACAGGCGATGAATGCAATGGATGATGTCATGATGCGTGAACTTGCAGAATGCTTTGAGGCTCTACAGCAGGAAAAAGATATTCAGGTGCTTGTTATTCGTGGAGAAGGAAAGGTCTTTTCTGCGGGTGGTGATATAAAAGCAATGCTAGATGAAAGCAAACCACTGAATATTGATGAGGCAATGGTTTATCTGACACGTATCGTGAAGGCATATTATCAGCTACCAATGATTGTGATTGCAGCGGTTCATGGTGCATCAGCAGGTTTAGGATTTAGTCTAACACTAGGGGCAGATATTATTGTAGCCTGTGAAAATAGTAAACTTGCTATGAATTTCATTGGAATTGGACTGATTCCAGATGGGGGCGGTCATTTCTTCATGAAGGAGCGTGTAGGTACTGTTAAAGCGAAACAAATGATATGGGAGGGAAAGGTATTAACAGCAAAAGAAGCATTAGATGCAGGGTTAATTGATTATATTGCACCAGAGGGCACTGTATTTGCAATGGCAGATCAAGTGGTGGGGAAAATGCTTGCATCCCCGATTTCTTCCATGATTACAACGAAAAAAATTCTACATGCACAAAATATGCCACAGCTAGAAAATATCTTAGCATTAGAGGCTGAGGGCCAGTCTGCAATGCGTAAAACAACAGATCATGTCGAGGGCATTCATGCATTTGTAGAGAAAAGAACGCCTGTCTTTGTAGGGAAATAAAAATAATAAAAGGCGCGTAGCAAACCATTGACTACGTGCCTTTTATTAGCCACTAAACATGGAATAAAATTAATTTACCTGAAGCGTTTACAAGACGATGAGTTTTATCGGCAACACCTTTTTCCTCAATTTGTTGTTGTCCATTTAGTTTAGCAGCCTCATCATTTTCAAAAGTCCAAGTTTCATCAAACAATGTTTCCCCTGTTTTTTCAAAAGCTGTAAAACGATAATTCTCCATACAGACCCCACCCTTTTACTTGAATATATTTCTATTATACATAGAAGATTTATAAACTTCACGGTAAAACTAGTGAATTTTTTGATAAATTACGAAAATTGTGGAAAAAGTAAGGCGATGTTGTTTTTTTCCGTAATAGCATTTTTCATCAAACATGAGTTATGATAAAATAGAACAAATATTCGGTTTTGAATAAACAACATATTATTACTTTGGTTTTGTACTAAAGAGAGAATTATCTACTATTTGAGGTGATTGGATGTCAGCAATTCGTTTTTTCCATATGGCAGATTTACATTTAGATAGTCCATTTAAGGGCTTATTTGGTCTACCCGAACCCATTTTAAAGAAAATACGGTCAAGCACTTTTGAAGCGTTTGATAAAATTATCCTTAAAGCGATTCAGGAAAAACCTGATTTTTTACTAATTGTTGGGGATATTTATGATGGTGAAAATCGTAGCTTGCAAGCACAACGAAGATTTCAAGATGCAATGGAGAAGCTTTTTCAACACAATATCCCTGTCATTGTGAGCTACGGAAATCATGATCATTTAAATGGTACATGGACACGCTTTTCTTTACCAAGTAATGTCTATGAATTACCAGCTGAAACGAGTGTAGTTCAATTAAAAATACGGGGTCAACAAGTGAATATATATGGTTTTAGCTATCCTGAACGTCATTTAAAGGAATCTGTTATTGAAAGCTATCCAACTGCACATGATCAGCATGCCATTCATATTGGTATGCTTCATGGCAGTGAGGCAGGCAATACAACACATGATGTGTATGCCCCTTTTACAAAACAACAGTTACTTGAAAAGAACTATCATTATTGGGCGCTTGGCCATATTCATAAACGACAGCTTTTACATCAAAACCCTCCAATTGTTTATCCAGGCAATATTCAAAGTCGACATCGTAAAGAACAAGGAATGAAAGGCTTTTATGATGTGACGCTATCCAAAACATCGACTGAGCTTGATTTTATCTCTACCTCTGCTGTTGTTTATAGCACCATTGAGGTGGATTGTACGAATGTGGTACACGCCAATGAATTATTGAAGAGATGTGCAGAAGCTATTACAGCTAATAGGAAGAAGTATGGCGCATCGGTAGTAGAGCTTCATTTGCAAAATATTGACGAACAAACGGAAGCTTTATTTGAACATGCAACAGTAGATGCATGGTTAGAGACTATTCGAGAGGCTGAGGAAGGTATTGACCCAATGTGTTGGGTACAAAAAATGGTGTTGCAAAAGGCAGCGAGATTTTATGAGCATACAGCAACAACTCAATCCGTTGTGAGCTTAATGGAACAATGGGACAGTAATGAATGGAAGGATATTCTAAAAGATTTGTACCAATATGCTGGTGGTGCGAGGCTGATAGAGCCACTTAGTGAAAAGGATATTGAGAACTTAACCCATCGTGCACAGACATTATTAGCAGAAGAAATTCAAAGGGCGTGATTACATGCTGACAATACAGAAAATCCAAATTTATGGCTTTGGTAAGCATGAAAATATCTCCATTTCGTTAAATGATGGTGTCACTATTTTTTATGGATTAAATGAAGCAGGAAAAACGACGATACAGCAGTTTATACTACAAATGCTTTTTGGTTTCCCAACAAGGCAGCAGATACAGCGCAAATATGAGCCGAAAATTTCAACGAAATATGGAGGTCAGCTGACACTTTTACACCCTATTTATGGTCAATGTACAGTTGAACGTGTGAAAGGAAAGGCTGCTGGTGATGTTACTGTCTACCTAGAGGATGGAACGACGGGGCAAGATGAGTTGTTAGTAAAGCTTTTATATGGATATTCTAGGGCATCCTTTGAAGCCATTTTTTCTTTTTCGCTGCATGAACTACAAGGTATTGAAAAAATGTCTGAAGAGGAGCTAACCCACTTGCTACTTGCCTCAGGTACAACAGGTATTCAGTATTTATCCGCACTTGAAAAGAAAATGGATAAAGAGGCTAGTGAGCTGTTTAAAAAGACAGGTAAAGTGCCATTGATTAATCAAAAGATTGAACAACTAAAGCAGCTTGAGCGGACAATTAAACAGGAACAGGTGAAGATTCAAACCTTTGAGGATAAATTACAGCAATTACAATTACTTGAGCAAAATTTAGAACAGCTATTTGGTACGCAAAAACGGCAACAGCAACAATGGCAGCAATTAACTATTCAAAAGCAAGCACTCCCTCTCCTCAAGCAGCAACAGACATTGCAACAGACAATGACCAATTTTCAACATGTTCAGTTTCCATCAGAGGGTATCAGACGGTATGAGCAGGTAAAGGATCGTCTGTTACATGAAAGTCAGCAACTGATGCAATTAAAGGAGCAGCATCAAATATTGCAGGAGAAAATACTTGCAACAGTGGATGAGCAAAAGGTCAATGAAATGGCTTACCTTATGCAAAAAGAGGCAACGTGGCATCAGCTAATGGTGAAAGAGCAAAATTTACAGGATGATCTATTTTTGCTCGAACAAGAAATTGAAGCACAGTTTCGTTTACTAGGTGTAACAGAGAAAGAAGCACAAGAAAATCTTTTGAACGAAACAGTTTCACTCCAACAGGAGCAACAATTTCAGCTTCAATTAAGTAAATTAGAGGAGGCGGAGGAAGAGCTAAAATTTCATCTACGTTCACTAGAGCAAGTACACCTAGAATTAGATGCAATAGCCAAACAGAAGCAACAGCTAATGCGTGAGTCATTAACAAGTGAGGAAGAACATATTTTAGCACAATGGCCTCAACAAAAGCGGAGGCTTGAGCAACTACGTTCTGCCAAATCGCAACGCAGTAAGCAGAAGCAGCCTCATGACTTTATCTGGCTTGTCCTACTGATTTGCTTCATGTCGTTTGCTTATGGTGTATTTGAAAAAAACATAGTTGTAATTCTAATTGGAGCAGTTTTATCATTGCTAACTTTTTTGTTTATTCGATATGTTAAGCAAGCAAGTGAACCTACTAATAAAGAGCATAGCATCCTCCTACGGGAGTTAGAGCAAGAGGAATTGACAGTACAAGCAGTTCTTGCAAAGAAGCAAAGATATGAAGATCGCTGGTTGCACATCAATGAACAGCAGAAAGAGAAGGAGCAGCAATATACTTCTCTTGAATATAAAATTCAACTAACGGAGGTAGAGAGTGAAGAGGCCACTCAAACGCTCCAACATTTTTTAAAGCGTTATCGCTTACAAGGAACGATAGCCAGATCGCTAATGCCCGAATTATTTATGCGTATTCGTGGTGTACAAGAATTAGCAGCTAAAAGAAACAGTACCTCAAGTCTGTTGCAAGAAACGCTGGTAGAAAAGAACAACATTTATGAGCAGCTTCAACGGGTTTTAGAGGGAGCCTATAATGAACATGAAATTTATATGCATTTACGAACAGCCTACCTTGAAGCACAACAGCAACAGCAGCAAGCACAGCATGCAAAAGATCAGCTAGCCAGCGTCCAAATAAAAATAGAAGGTGGACAATCAAGAATGGATCGTTATACTGCTGAAATGTACGAGCTATTCAAAGAAGCAAAGATCCAAAATGAACAGGCTTATTATGAAATGCATGAGCAATTTGAACAGAGAAGAAAAATTGAGACAGAATTGCAAACCGTCCAGGCTCAATTATCTTCACTCGATCTTCAACAGAAGGAAAATCTGATTGAGGACTCTGTTAGCGAACACATATGTGCTTTAGAACAAGAGCAGCAATCATTGCAATTAGAAATTGATAAATGTCTGGAACAACGTGCTGCTTTGCTAATGGAAAAAGAACAGCTATTAAATGATGAAAAGTATGGTCAATTACTTCAACAGTTTGAGCAGGAGAAAACGGAATTGCAGCAGTTAATTGAGCAGTGGGCAACTAAAAAAGCTGTGGCGACAGCTATTCATGAAACACTATTCCGTCTTCGTGAAGAAAAATTACCTCATGTCCTTGAAGAGGTAAATGCTATATTCCGTTTACTAACAGGAGGAAACTATGACAAAATTTCGATTCATGAGGATGGTTATTTTGTAGCGCAGGATGCTGCAGGGATACGTTATCAAATGGTGGAGTTGTCCCAGGCTACCAAAGAGCAAGCTTATATTGCATTGCGAATGGCTCTAGCAAAAACCCTAGTGAGCGCTGCACCATTTCCAATGATTATGGACGATCCTTTTGTCCATTTTGATCGAAACCGCACAGACAAAATGGTACAATTAATGAAAGAAGTAGGATATGAACGTCAAATTTTATATTTTACTTGTCATGACACAATGCTCAACTATTGGCAAAAAAACCAGATTGTCGATATAGGAGCATTAGCAAATGAAAGGGGAGTGGCGTCAACATGAAAGGGATTACGACGCTCCAAGTTGGAGAAGTAGTTGATCAATTTTTATTAATAAAACAAGCGACAAAAGGGGTTACAACCGTTGGGAAGCCATTTATGTCGCTAATATTACAAGATAAGAGTGGGGATATAGAGGCAAAGCTATGGGATACGAATGAGGATCATGAAAAGATGTACCATGCGGAAGCCATTGTACGTGTTGGCGGAGAGATTCATGACTATAGAGGAAAGAATCAATTGCGTATTAAATCTATCCGTGTTGCTAAGCCAGAGGAAGGAATTGCTATTCACGATTTAGTGCCATCCTCTGCAACACCAAAAGAACAACTATATGAAGAATTAACGCAATTTTTCTTTGACATTAAAAACCCTAATATCTCACGGATTACAAGAGCAGCAATTAAAAAACATCAAGAGGCTATTTTAGTTTTTCCAGCAGCGACTAAAAATCATCATGACTATGCATCAGGTTTATTAGATCATATGGTCTCCATGCTCAAACTAGGTAAAGCCATTGCTGACCTATATCCAACATTAAATCGTGACTTATTATATGCTGGAATTATTTTACATGATGTAGGCAAGGTTGTAGAGTTATCAGGCCCAGTTGCCACAATGTATACAGTGGAGGGCAATTTATTAGGTCATATTACGATTATGGTAAATGAAATTGCTAAGATTGCTAGTGAGCTTGAAATTGAAGGTGAAGAAGTCATGCTGTTGCAGCATATGGTATTGTCACACCATGGGAAAGAAGAGTGGGGTAGCCCGAAAAAACCTATGATTCAGGAAGCAGAAATTTTGCATTATATCGATAACATTGATGCAAAGATGAATATGTTAACAAGGGCATTAGGTAAAACGACACCGGGTGAATTTACAGAGAGACTCTTCCCACTTGATAATCGTTCATTCTATAAGCCTACTATTTAAAAAGCAATATCAATCGTCCCATAAACTAACGTTGCTGTCTAGCTATTCGATATTAATTTCTCTGAGTCTAAGTATTCATATATTTAATTGTAGTGCCTAACTATTGTACCAATGTGAATATTTATTTTAGAATAGAGAGAGAAATTATAGGAATGGGGAAAAGTAATGGATACAGAGGGACTTTTTTCACGGAAAATTAAGTTTTGGAAAAGTTTAATTTTCAAAATGATACTAGCTATCGGCATAAGTTTATTTATTAGCTCCCATATTTCAGAATTTGTTAGTCGTCAATTCGAGAAGGTAGTGCATTTGAATGGAAGTGCTGGGGTTGCCATTAATACATTTATTTCGTTATTTATTGGCACAGTAATTATTTCGTTATGTACAAGGTATATTGTCTTAAGGCGTGTAAAGCGTGTGTTAAATGCTATGACCCAGGCTGCTGATGGCGATTTAACTGTTCGTATTGATGATCGATTAAAAGATGAAATTGGTCAATTATCGACTGAATTTAATCATATGCTAGTACAAATTGGGACGGTCATTGAAAAGACGAATAAAGCATCGACAGATGTATCAACCTTTACAAAGGAATTTACAACGATTACCGAACAAAGCAGTCAAACAGTTGAAACTATTTCGGGTGCCATTGGGGAAATTGCCTCCAGTGCAGAAGGACAATTAAGGCAAATGGATTTATTATCTGAATCAGCACATTTAATTACTAAAGATATGGATCATGCATCTTCTGCTATTCAGGAAGTTGCCTCAATAGCAAATGAAACGAACCAAAAGGCTGATTTAGGATTACAGTTAATTGAGCAAACGATTGCAAAAATGAATACCATTAATGAATCTGTTCATCAGTCAACTGCAGTTGTAAATGCTTTAGGCGAAAAATCGAAGGAAATCAGTACGATTGTAGCGTTGATTACAAGTATTACAGATCAAACAAACTTGCTTGCATTAAATGCATCTATTGAAGCAGCTCGTGCAGGAGAGGCTGGAAAAGGCTTTGCAGTAGTGGCAGATGAAGTAAGAAAGTTAGCAGAGGAATCTGGAAAGGCTGCAGATAATATTCGAACATTGGTGGATGATATCTTAAACCAAACCTCCAGTGCTGTTTATGCTATTAATAGCGGTACACAGTTTGTGGAGGAAGGCCGTGAGTCTGTTGAACAGACAGGCGATACCTTTAAAAATATAGTCGTATATTTGCAACAGATAAGTCATCGTACAACGGAGGTAAAGGATATTGTCTTGCGTGTCAATGAGAAAGCTAGTCAAACAGATGAGGCTGTAAAAGAAGTCGTTGGCATAGCAAATGGCACATCTTCGGGCATACAGCATATTGCTTTATCTATCGAGCAACAAAGTGCTTCTAATGAGGAAATAGCAAGTGCTGCAAATGTTCTTCAGACAATGTCAAATGACCTACAAACTGAAATTAGCCAATTTAAAGTAAAATAGAGTAAAAAGAGAAGCATCTGATGTATCAGGGTGCTTCTCTTTTGTTATATACTAGACTCTAATTATTTAGATTCCTTGTCAGTATCTTCTGCTTTATCTTCGGAATCCTCTTTTGGCGCATTTTCTTCAGCTTTTTTAGCTGCTTCTTCAGCTGCTTTTGCTTGTTCTTCACTTGTTGTTGTAAAGAATTTAAGCGGTTCTTTTAAATCTTTATCAGATGTTTTCACATCGGCATCTTTAGCCATTTTTGCAACGATATCTTTAAGAATCGTTTGAGCTTCACCAGTTTGGTTCAGTTTACTTAACATAGTTGAACGAATGTTTTCTTCTTCGTCTTTAAATGAACCAACACCTTTTACATCACGCTTGTCCGTAATTTCAATTACATGGTAACCAAAGCTAGATTTTACTGGTTCACTTAATGTATTTAATTCAAGAGCATAAGCGGCATCGTTAAATTCATCTACCATTGAACCTACAGAGAACCATCCAAGCTCTCCACCTTTTTGAGCAGAGCCAGTATCTGTTGAGTACTCTTTTGCAACGTCCTCAAACTTAGCGCCACCCTTAATTTTTTCAATTACTTCTTTTGCTGTTTTTTCATCTGCTACTAAAATATGACGACCATTTAATTCTGTTTTCATTTGCTCGTAGTATTTTTTCACATCTTCTTCTTTAATGGCTTGATCTTTTAAAGCTTTTTCTTGAAGAAGTTGAACACGTAAAGAATCTTTAAAGCCCTGTTCTGTTAAACCACTTTCAGCAAGCGCTTGTGTAAAGCCATCACCAAATTGTGATGCAGTTGTGTCATACGCTTCTTTGATTTCTTTATCTGTTACTTCATATTTGTCAGCTAAAACTTTTTCAGTCACCATTTGCTGCATTACATATGAGCCTGTTAAAGCTTTTGCCTTTTCATTAAAATCAGCTACTGAAATATCGCCCACTTTAGAAGTAACGATTGCTTTGCTGTCTCCGCCGCTACAAGCACCAAGCGCTAATACAGATGCAGCTAAAGTTAAAGATAAAACTGTCTTTTTCATAGTGGATATTCTCTCCTAACATGGTTTCGTCCATTTTTTACTATAACATAAACGTTTTAAAAACAAAATGGTTCCCCCTTGAGTATTGCCTATATTTCAAATTTTGAAGCGCATAGGATATAGAAAAGAAAGGGGGTGAAGTTATGGGCAACGGAGGATACGGTGGCGGTGGCTACGGCTCAGGCTTTGCTTTATTAGTTGTGTTATTTATTTTATTAATTATCGTTGGTGCAGCGTTCCTATACTAATTAATAAAACCGCGAAAAGCTAAGAGCTTTAACTCTTAGCTTTTCTTAACAATGTTAGACATTCGCGCCGCATGCCTTAGGTTCTAAACAATTTATTTGATTAGTAAAAGTTGTTGCATGGGGGGCTCGACTTATCTTCAAGCGTGCGGACGGGCGCGGATGGTGCACATGTTTTGAAAGGGGCTTTTCAAAAAAGCCCGAAAAAATTTAGATTCCATTACGCCTTGGCGTAATGGAATTTTCTGTTAAACTGCATATAAAATTTCAATGTAGAATGAGACAAGTAGGATAGTAATAAGTATATTTATAGTTCGGAATATTTTTGGTTGGTTTTCTTCGGGAATTTCACGTCGCATGCATAGAGCATATGTCATGCGGTTAATTTGAAATAAATAGAATACCGAGAATAGAACTACAATCATTAATAGCAAGTCTATTCCTCCCCTCTTTCAATAGTAATAGCATAACAAAGAACGTCAATAAAAAACAAGTACAAGCAATTTAGTGAACGGTCGGTGGAACTAAAATTTCATAGCCTTTAGGTGTTTCCTCTATTTGTGAATTTTTAGGTGAATTCAAGAGATACTTTACGTAAAGGATATCAATCAGGCATAGACTACAGTGATAGGCTAACAGCAATGTCCCATAATGGGTATAGGCTGGTAAAAGCCATGTTCCAACTATAATACTAGTATTTAGAACGATAAAAGGCGTAAGTAATGCTAAGATGTATCGATTTTTAGATAATGGCTCTCGAATTCGCATGTGTAAAACAGGAATTATATAAAACTGACTACGTACACGTAATTTTAAATGTTGGCGTAAATCAAATAGGGCCACAAAGTGCAAAAATTTGTGAATGGGATAAAGTGTTAGCACAGCTATCACAAAGAGCCAGAATAGTCGATCTGTATAATGCTCTTCATTAAATAAATTAAACGTTACATACGAAACAGAAAAGACCAATAAAAAAGTAATGACACCCATTATAATAATACGCGTAGTACCGTAATGATGTTCTAAATTTAAAATTTTCCAGCAATGCATGGTTTTTTATCAACTCCGAATAGGAAGTGTCCTATTTAATGTAAATTGAATTATGTTAGAATGCAAGAAAAAGGAGGTACTTCAGAAATATTTCTGAAATACCTCCTTTCACATGACTCATTCCTGAATGAACAGTAGTATAACTCATTTATGTTCAACTTATAAATAATTGCAGGAAAAATTATGTGCAGTTTGAAGCTTCGTCTTATCCTTTTACAGGTGTGCGTTCTTCTAGTGTGTCAAAGGAATCACGGAAATGTTGGAAAGAGCGTTCGAAAATATCGATGAAATCTTCACCATAGATATTACGAATAACAGCCATTACATCTAAAAAATCAGGGAAACGGCCATATAAATCTTTTAATGCTAATGATCCTTCCAGTACGGAATGATACGTATTATGGTAGTTTTTATTCATCTCTATAATGAGCTCTGTGCCAGCTTCTGTAAGTTCAACATACGTATTACGTTTATCGTCATCACGCTTGGAAAACTTAAGAAAGCCACGCTCTTCTAATTTTTTGGAGAAATTAAATGCTGTAGAAACATGCATCACGCCAAATTTAGCAACATCAGAAATGGAAGCGCCTTTTAAGTGGTATGAAATCCATAAAATATGGTGTTCATTAATATTTAAATCATAAGGTTTAATCCATTGTTGCCAATCCTTTTCAACCGCTTTCCACAGCGCTTTTGATAACTGTGCGATTCTTTGACTATAAAGCATCGCTTCTTTTTGTGTATATAATTCCTCTGACAAAGCCATCACCTACTGCTTTCTTTCACATTTTTAAAAATATTATAGCAGTAAAGGAAAAAAGTTTAAAGTTAGAAAAATTAAAAAATTGAAAAGTGGCTAAAAAATAATATTATAGCAATAGTTTTTGATAAAAATACAGATTATCTAACTATTGATAAGGACTTTAGTCGCTAACTTTTTCTTGAGGTTTTTTCTTATTTTCTGTAATTTGTGCAATGTTTTTCTCGATTTCGCTTATCGAATTCTGTAAAGCATCTAATTCTTGTTGTAAATTATTTTTCGTTGGTTCGATTTCTTCAGTAAAAGTCGTAATTGTTTGCTTTAAATCATTTATTATTTGTGGGATATTATTTTTTACTTCATTTGTTAATGTGTTAACAGATTGTTTAACAGTTCCTACTTGTTGTTTTACATCAAGGAGCATACCCTTTGTTTGGTCAACATTTTGTTTAACAGAAGCACGTAGCTGTTGCCCAGATTGTGGCGTGGAGAAAAGTACAGCGATTGTCCCACCGATAATTCCTGTCGTTAGTCCAAGTAAAAATGGTTTTGCTTTCATATTAGATACCTCATTTCTAGTCATGTTTATTTACTATTAAACCATGAAATGCACCAATACAAAAAGAAAAAAGAAACTAAACGAGTGATTTGACCGTCACAGTTTAGTTTCTTTTGATTATTTAAAGTGTTTATTTATGAAATTTGAGAAATAGCTGTATTGAATTTAGAGCGCTTCACTAATTTTGAAACAATTGGATAAATAACGGCAAACGCAACAACGTTAAATACGACAGCTGGAAGGACAACGCCAATAAATAGCATCGCAAACGTCGCGCCAACATTTGCATTAAACACAAAAAGCGCTACTACTAAGAAGACAGTTCCTGAAAGAATTGTTCCCAAGCCAACTAAGACAGCAGATACGGCGAAATGACCTGCCAGTTTTTTGAGAATGATTAAAGCAGCTAAAAATACAAAACCAGTAACAGCTTTATCAATAATATTTGGAACTAGACCTGCTGGGAATGTTGTAAATAAACCTGAAAGCACCCCTGTTGAAAGAGAAAGTAGGAACGTTTCTTTCACTGTTGGGAATAATAGAATACCAATAAACATCATGGTTAACATAAAATCAGGCTTCATTCCATTCACCATTCCTGGTGTAACCACATAAAGTGCAGCACCGACACCTACTAACAGTGCCATTAATACTAAATTCTTTGTATTCATTTGAATCTCTCCTCGACTATGCTAATCTATTTGTCTCCTAACGTGTCCTCTTGACCGCTAGCGAAACTTATTTGTGATTGTACGCTAAATTTTAAAAATTTGCAATACAGCATTCTGAACATTCAGATGTTAATATATTACAAATGGCTTATAGATTGGCTTTAATACTTTCTGCTACTTCTGACAACTGCTCTGGTGAGTACTTTTGTGTTTGCCAAATTAAGCCTAGCCCTTCTTTTTCATCGTAACGCGGAATAAAATGTAAGTGGTAGTGGAAAACAGTTTGTCCAGCTGCAGCACCGTTGTTATTAATGGTATTCAAACCAATCGGCTGAAATGCTGCTTTAATTGCATTTGCAATTTTTGGTGCCACAGCATATAGATTACGAGCCACTTCCTCTGGCATTTCAAATAAATCTTTGCAGTGATGCTTTGGAATTAATAGTGTATGGCCCTTTGCAACAGGTGAAATGTCTGTGAATGCATAGACATGATCGTCTTCATAAATTTTTGTACTTGGAATGGAACCATCAATAATTTTGCAAAATAGGCAATCGCTCATAAGAATTTCCCCCTTAACGTATATGTAAGTACATTCTATCATACTCAAACCTGTATCATTTGCTAATTTTTGATAAAATATAATACAAGAAGAGGAGTGAGAATATGTCAGTATTAGAGGTACAACATGTGACAGGTGGTTATACAAGAAAACCTGTTATTAAAGATCTATCTTTTACGATTGGAGAAGGTGAACTAGTTGGCTTAATCGGCTTAAATGGAGCTGGGAAAAGTACAACGATTAAACATATTATAGGAACAATGTTGCCAAAGGAAGGGGACATTCGTCTAAATGGTGTAACATTAAAGGAAGATACGGACAAGTATCGTACAGCCTTTTCCTATATTCCTGAAACCCCTGTATTATACGATGAGCTAACATTAAGAGAGCATTTAGAATTAACTGCAATGGCTTACGGTATTGACAAAGCAACACTCGATGCTCGTTCTGAGGTACTGTTAAAAGAATTTCGAATGGAGAAAAGATTAAATTGGTTCCCTTCACATTTTTCAAAGGGAATGCGTCAAAAAGTTATGATTATGTGTGCCTTTTTAGTGAATCCAAGTCTATATATTATTGATGAACCTTTTGTGGGATTGGATCCATTAGGTATTCAATCGTTATTAGATCAAATGGATGAAAAGAAAAAAGAAGGCGCTTCTATATTAATGTCTACACATATTCTATCAACAGCTGAAAAGCATTGTGATCGCATTATCTTATTGCATGAAGGAAGAGTTCGAGCACAAGGAACAATGGCTGATTTACGTCAATCATTTGCTATGCCGTATGCGACATTAGATGACCTCTATATTGCTATGACAAAGGAGCGGGACCATGAAGAACTTGCGTGATGTATGGTCCTCTCGCTTCATGCATTATATAGGAGAAGTACAAAAATATATGCAATTTATTTTTACAGGGCATATTGCTATCGTACTTGTATTTCTAATAGGAGCAGGGGGCTATCAATATAGCGAATGGCTGAAAGTTGTTCAAACAGACTTTCCAGCAGAAGTCCTGATAGCTGTTATCATCGGGATTTTATTGGCCTTTAGCCGTCCGACTACATTGTTGAGAGAGCCAGATCAAGTATACTTATTACCTTTAGAATCAAAGATGTCTTTGTACTTCAGCAAGGCGTTGGCTTGGACGTTTTGGTCTCAGGTGTGGATTGTAGCGATTGTCTATATTGTTAGTATCCCTTTATTAAAAGCCGTGACTGAATTAACAACGGTCGAAATATGGACAATATTTTTACTTACTATTGTGTTGAAATATCTAAGTGTTCGAGGAGAATTCAGCTATCGTTATAGTGAACGAGGGCAGATGGTTTGGGTGGATAGGTTTATCCGAGCTGTCATTTTTGCAGCTACTATTTATATGGGGCTCCATGCACAGTTGTTATTAGCAGTAATCGCGACAGTTATTAGTGTTGTTTATATGATGGTCTTTAGTAAAAAATCAGTTGGTGAACCAGTGCCGTATGAGCATTTTGTCAAGCTTGAACAGAATCGTATGATGAGCTTCTATCGTTTTGCAAATTATTTTACAGATGTACCTCATTTACACGGTAGCATTCGCCGTCGAAGCTGGATGGACTGGCTCTATAAATTTGTACCATACGGTAAGGAAAATGCTCAAAAGTACTTGGTATTTCGTACCTTTATTCGAACAGATGACCATTTCTATTTATGGGTACGCCTTACTGCTATTTCAGCAATCATTGCAGCATTTGTAGATATTCCTGTCGTTACATGGATTGTAGCAGGTGCACTCAGCTTTGCGACAACTATTCAGTTAAAACAAGCTCTGTTATCCAGTGGCGAATTTCGAATGGACATGCTCTATCCGTTACCAGATCATGCTCGTCAACTAGCTGTGAAGCAAATTGTGCGTTTAGCCATGATTACACAAGCTATTGTTGTGGGCTTATGTGCTATGACACAACCAATGTTTTATATTGCCTTTATCATTGTTTTGGTGATTAGTGAATTAACGTCGAAGGTTTCAAAGTAGAAATAGAATACTAAAAAGCTCATTTACCAATGATATTGTTGGATAAATGAGCTTTTAATTATTTAAACTTATTGTGAATCTTCTTCTTTTGGTATAGCACTATAGGTTGTTACATAAGAAGCTGCTGAGAAGATGTTTTGCTGGCGTATCCCAGTTGAATCATCTCTTCTAGCATGGGCAGTTTCATAGGCTTTAGAGCTCTTCCATGCGTCAAATGAATGAGGTCCATGCCATTGAGTCATGACAATGTAAGTATCACTCTTGATAGGCCTTAATAAACGGAAGGCAACAAAGCCAGGCTCGTTTTCAATAGCGCGTGAACGTTCTAAAAAGCGATGCTCGAAAACTGGTCTTCCTTCATCTGTTACAGGAATATTGTTGAAAACAAAGAAACCGTGTTCCTCTAAATCATTTACTGAATCTAGCACTTCAAATTTACGAGGTGTCGCAAATACTGTTTTTCCTTCTGTTTCATGTATCAGTACAGAGTTACCTTCCCCATGAATTAAAATCATATGTTCATTAGGATACTTATTTTTTACCTGTTCCAAAAAATCGCCAGTACCAGAAGTTAAATAAATATACATGAATTTATCCTCCTTATGAATCTTACTAATATAGCGTGATTATACCCTTTCTGGCGTAAGTCTAACGCTCCGCTCAAAAAGAATATGCCGAGAAAGAACAATTTTATGACATTTCACTAGGAAAACTATACAATAACAGAGGAAGCGTTTACTATTGGAAACGGATATCAATAATAAAGGAATAAACATGCGATTTTTTATAGTAAGAATTTAACGAGGGGAAGGAACTATTCATGACAACTTTTAATGATACACTTCTACGTGCTGCACGTGGAGAAAGGACCGCACATACACCAGTTTGGTATATGCGTCAGGCAGGACGTTCTCAGCCAGAATACCGTGCCATTAAAGAAAAGTATTCCTTAGAGGAAATTACACATCAACCTGAGCTATGTGCGTATGTCACTCGTCTACCTGTAGAAAATTACAATGTAGATGCTGCTATTTTATATAAAGATATTGTCACACCTCTCCCTGGAATTGGGATAGATGTGAAAATCAAGGCAGGTGTTGGTCCTGTTATTTCAAATCCTATTCGTTCAGTAGCGGATGTAGAAAAATTAGGTGAATTCAATGCTAAAGAGCATACACCATTTGTATTAGAAACAATCAAGTTACTTGCAGAAGAGCAATTAAATGTACCTCTAATCGGTTTTGCTGGAGCCCCATTCACACTTGCAAGCTACATGATTGAAGGTGGTCCTTCAAGAAACTATAATAAAACAAAATCATTTATGGTATCTGAACCTCAAGCTTGGTTTGCTTTAATGGATAAACTCGCTGACATGATTATTGCAGATGTAACGGCTCAAATTAAAGCTGGTGCAAAAGCTATCCAAGTGTTCGACTCATGGGTTGGAGCCTTAAATGTAGAGGATTACCGTGTATTTATTAAACCGATTATGACTCGTATTTTTGCAGAGTTGCAAAAAGAAAATGTACCATTAATTCAATTTGGAGTGGGTGCTAGCCATTTAGCAAAGGAATGGAATGATTTACCGATAGATGTTGTGGGCTTAGATTGGCGTTTACCGATTAAAGATGCACGTGCCAATGGTATTACCAAGCCTGTACAAGGAAACTTAGATCCATCCCTATTACTTGCAGATTGGTCAGTTATTGAAAAACGAACGAAGGATATTATTGATCAAGGTCTAGAAATGCCAGGTCATATCTTTAATCTTGGTCATGGTGTTTTCCCAGAGGTTGACCCAGATGTCTTAAAACGTCTTACAACACTTATTCATGAATATAGTGCTCAACAAATTCAAGCTCGTTCTTAATGGAAGTCAATCAAGCGTGAATAATATGTCCTTTTCTACATAGGGAATTTTAATTTCAATGTAGAAAAGGAGCTGTCCAACAATCAAGATTGGGCAGCTTCTTTTTATCACATAATGTATGAAAAACATAAAACAATTTTAGAGGTGAAAAGGGTAATGAAAGAAGTTAAAGGCTTACTAGTAATGGCATATGGAACACCTTATAAAGAAGAAGATATTGAACCTTACTATACGCATATTCGTCATGGACGTAAACCTTCTGCAGAGCATTTAGAAGATTTGCGTAGCCGCTATGAAGCAATCGGTGGTTTATCCCCATTAGCTGCGGCAACACAAGCACAAGCTGAAGCATTATGTACACGTTTGAACGAAGTACAGGATGCTATAGAATATAAATTGTTTATTGGTTTAAAACATATTCATCCATTTATAGAAGATGCAGTAGAGCAAATGGTGGAGGAGGGCATAAAAGAAGCGGTTTCTATTGTTTTAGCTCCTCATTTCTCTACTTTCTCAATTAAGTCTTATAATGGTCGTGCTGAAGAGGCCGCAGGAGGTCGCTTAAAGATAACTTCTGTGGAATCTTGGTATGACGAGCCAAAATTCATAGAATACTGGAAACAACAAGTGAATGAGACATTCAATGCAATGTCAGAAGAAGAACGTGAGACAGCTTGTCTAATTGTATCAGCACATTCATTGCCTGAAAAAATTAAAAACTTAGGTGATCCATATGAAGATCAACTAATTGAAACAGCTCGTCTTATTCAAGCTGCGACCGGTTTAAAAAATGTAGAGGTTGGCTGGCAATCAGCAGGCCAAACACCAGAGCCTTGGATTGGTCCAGATGTTCAAGACTTAACACGTGAGCTATTCGAAGAAAAAGGTTTCCGTTCATTTGTTTATACACCAGTAGGTTTCGTAACAGAGCATTTAGAAGTGTTGTATGACAACGATTTTGAATGTAAAGTTGTTTGTGATGAACTTGGTGCAAAATACTATCGTCCAGCGATGCCAAATACACATCCTTTATTTATTGATGCGATGGTAGAGGCGATTCATAAAAAATTAAGCTAAGCGAAAAGAAAGTGATGATGTTGGTGACTCAGAAAAGACGAAAGGTAGTTGTCGTAGGCGGTGGCATTACAGGCCTTACAGCTGCGTTCTATATGCAAAAAGAAGCAAGCGCAAAAGAATTGCCATTAGATATCGTACTTGTCGAGTCGTCATTACGTCTTGGCGGAAAAATTCAAACTCTAAGAAAAGATGGCTTTATTATTGAGCGTGGGCCAGAATCTTTTTTTGATCGTGAAAACTATGTCAATGATTTAGCAAAGGATCTTGGGATCGAACAGAAACTATTAACAAGTAATGCGGGTCCAAACTATATAGCTGTTGGTAGTCAGTTATATCCAATACCTAGTCATCTCTTATCTGGAGAGACACCACATATCTCTTCATTCATAACTTCAGGCTTGTTCTCACTAAGTGGTAAAGTTCGTGCGGCGGGGGACTTTTTCATTCCCCGTTCTACACAGGATGACGATCAACCGTTAGGCGCTTTTTTTAGAAGAAGATTTGGTGCTGAGATAGTGGAAAATCTAGTAGAGCCCCTACTAGCAGGTACATTTGCAGGGGATATTGAGCAGTTAAGTATGAGCTCAACCTTCCCACAGCTTTATAGTTTAGAACAACAATATCGTAGTTTGCTGATTGGTATGAAGAAGTCAGGCACGAATTTCTTAAGCAATCATCACATAGCTGAAAATAAAGGTATCTTTCAAACCTTTAGCAATGGCCTTGAAACACTCATTGAAAGTATAGAAGAATCACTACTTCCGGGGACAGTGATGAAGGGTGTCAAAGTAGAGGAAATAGAGCATGGCAAGGATGGTTCAGTTCAGGTAATGCTCAATAATTTTTCACATATCAAAGCAGATGCTGTTATTATTGCCACCCCCTTTAATATGGCTGAAAAAATGTTTAGTAAGTTAAGTCTATTACATGAATTGGGCACAATGAAGGCTGCTACTATTGCAACCGTTACAATGGCCTTTAAAAAGGAACAACTCGGGGATTTAGATGCACTTTCTTTTTATGTCTCTCGAAATAGTGATTTTTCAATTACTTCCTGCACTTGGATGAATCGAAAATGGCCAGGTACTTCACCAAAGGATTTTGTATTATTACGCAGTTATATTGGTCGAGTGGGCGACGAAGCGATTGTGGCTTTATCGGATACGGAGATCGAAAAAACCGTGCTACAGGATTTACAGAAAACGATTGGTATCGATGGCGCACCTGTCACAACGGTTGTAACACGTTGGAAAAATGCGATGCCACAATATACAGTTGGCCACGAGGCGAAAGTCCTTCGTATCAAACAAGAATTACAAGAACATTTTCCAACTGTAAAGCTTGCAGGAAGCTCGTTTGAAGGAATATCAATTCCAGAATGTGTACAGCAAGGTAAACAGGTTGCGAATGAAGTATTAATGGAAATGTTCAAGTAATGCAAATCAGATAGTACAAACATTTATTATCAATGTTTGTACTATTTTTTATATTGTTACATGAAAAAGAAATAGCAAACCACTATTTGTGGTTTGCTATTTCTACTAAGAGCTGTATTGCTGATTAATGTCCTAACTCTAAGAAATTCGATGACATGACCAAACAATACCACCAGAGTTAGCGCCGCCTAGTGTAAGAGAGATAGTCAATCCATTTGCTTCATAGAACAAATCAATCGTATCTCCAGCATTTAAATTCACTTCTCCTGCTAAAGTGATTGTGCCATTTCCAAGAACTGCGCGTAAAGTTAATACAAGCGCCACATTGACGTTTAGTACAGGGAACAAGCCACTAATTAAATTTGTAGTAGCATTTTGTCTAATTGCAAATGAAGGGTTTATTCCTGCTCCTAAAGTAACGGTAATAGCCGCAGCAGTGGAGTAGTTAATGGTTGCTTCAAAGGAATACCTACCTGTAGTTGGTACAGTGAATATCCCAGTTGTTGGATTGAAAGCAGGTGTTGTAAAGTATGGTGAAGCAACACTCCAGTTAGTGATTGAAGTAGATCCACTAACAGCCAACGTGTTTTTAAAGGCAGAGAATCCTTCAGAAAACGCAGGCCCAGTAGCACCCGTAGCGCCAGTTACACCAGTAACGCCGGTAGCCCCGGTTACCCCAGTAACACCGGTAGCCCCAGTTACACCCGTAGAACCAGTAACCCCAGTAGCGCCAGTAGTGCCCGTAGAACCAGTAACGCCAGTAGGTCCGATTGCGCCAGTAACGCCAGTAGGTCCGATTGCGCCAGTCACGCCGGTAGCCCCAGTTATCCCAGTAGTGCCAGTAGGTCCGATTGCACCAGTAACGCCAGTAGCCCCAGTAGCCCCAGTAGCGCCGGTCTCACCCGTAGCCCCAGCAACGCCGGTAGCTCCAGTAACGCCAGTAGTGCCAGTAGCGCCGGTTACTCCAGTAGAACCAGTAGCGCCAGTAGCCCCGGTTACACCCGTAGAACCAGTAGAACCAGTAGCGCCGGTCACACCCGTAGAACCAGTAACGCCAGTAGCCCCAGTTACCCCAGCAACGCCGGTAGCTCCAGTAACGCCAGTAGGTCCGATTGCGCCGGTAGCCCCAGCAACACCGGTAGCCCCAGTTACCCCAGTAGCGCCAGTAGCCCCGGTTACACCCGTAGAACCAGTAGCGCCAGTAGCCCCGGTTACACCCGTAGAACCAGTAACGCCAGTAGCGCCGGTCACACCCGTAGCCCCAGCAACGCCGGTAGCCCCAGTAACGCCAGTAGTGCCAGTAGCGCCGGTTACACCCGTAGAACCAGTAGCGCCGATCACACCCGTAGAACCAGTAACGCCAGTCACACCCGTAGCCCCAGCAACGCCAGTCACACCCGTAGCCCCAGCAACGCCAGTAGCGCCAGTAGGTCCGATAGCGCCAGTTACACCAGTAACGCCGATAGCGCCAGTTACCCCAGTAACGCCGGTAGCGCCAGTTACCCCAGTAACGCCGATAGCGCCAGTTACCCCAGTAACGCCGGTAGCCCCGGTTACTCCAGTAACGCCGGTAGCGCCAGTTACCCCAGTAACGCCGGTAGCGCCGGTAGAACCAGTAGCGCCAGTAGGTCCGATTGCACCAGTAACGCCAGTAGTGCCCGTAGAACCAGTCACGCCGGTAGCGCCAGTAGGTCCGATTGCGCCAGTCAAGCCAGTAGCGCCGGTTACACCAGTAACGCCGGTAGCCCCGGTTACCCCAGTAGCGCCGGTCTCACCCGTAGCCCCAGCAACGCCGGTAGCGCCAGTAACGCCGGTAGCGCCGGTAGAACCAGTAGCGCCAGTAGGTCCGATTGCACCAGTAACACCAGTAGTGCCTGTAGAACCAGTAACGCCGGTAGCCCCAGTCTCACCCGTAGAACCAGTAACGCCGGTAGCCCCGGTTACTCCAGTAGCGCCAGTAGGTCCGATTGCACCAGTCAAGCCAGTAGGTCCGATTGCACCAGTCAAGCCAGTAGCGCCGGTTACCCCAGTAGCGCCGGTAGCCCCGGTTACCCCAGTAACGCCGGTAGCCCCAGTAACGCCGGTAGCGCCGGTAGAACCAGTAGCGCCAGTAGGTCCGATTGCGCCAGTCACGCCAGTAGTGCCCGTAGAACCAGTAACGCCGGTAGCGCCAGTAGGTCCAATTGCGCCAGTCACGCCAGTAGCGCCGGTTACCCCAGTAGCGCCGGTAGCCCCGGTTACTCCAGTAACGCCGGTAGCCCCCGTTACCCCAGTAACGCCGGTAGCCCCGGTTACCCCAGTAACGCCGGTAGCCCCGGTTACTCCAGTAGCGCCAGTTACACCTGTAGCGCCCGTAGAACCAGCAACACCGGTAGCGCCAGTTAGCCCAGTAACGCCGGTAGCCCCGGTTACTCCAGTAGCGCCAGTTACACCTGTAGCGCCCGTAGAACCAGCAACACCGGTAGCCCCGGTTACTCCAGTAGCGCCGGTAGCCCCGGTTACTCCAGTAGCGCCAGTTACACCTGTAGCGCCCGTAGAACCAGCAACACCGGTAGCCCCGGTTACACCAGTCGCGCCAGTTAGCCCAGTAACGCCAGTAGCCCCAGTTACCCCAGTAACGCCGGTAGCCCCGGTTACTCCAGTAGGTCCGATTGCACCAGTCACGCCAGTAGCGCCGGTTACCCCAGTAGCGCCAGTAGGTCCGATTGAACCAGTCAAGCCAGTAGCCCCAGTTCCCCCAGTTCCCCCAGTAACGCCGGTAGCCCCGGTTACACCCGTAGAACCAGTAACACCCGTAGCCCCAGCAACGCCGGTAGCGCCAGTAGAACCAGCAACACCAGTAGCCCCAGTTCCCCCAGTAGTGCCAGTAGCGCCGGTTACTCCAGTAACACCGGTAGCCCCAGTAGCCCCAGTAGCCCCAGTAGCCCCAGTAGCCCCAGTAGCCCCAGTAGCCCCAGTAGCCCCAGTTACCCCAGTACCGCCAGTAAAGCCAGTAGCGCCGGTTACCCCAGTAGCGCCGGTTACTCCAGTAGCCCCAGTCTCACCCGTAGAACCAGTAACGCCGGTTACCCCAGTAGCCCCAGTAGCGCCAGTAGCACCAGTAACACCAGTAGTCCCAGTAACGCCAGTAGCCCCAGTAACGCCAGTCACACCTGTACTACCTGTAGGTCCAGTTATCCCCCCAGTCGGTCCTGTAGGTTTCACTGGCCAAATTGGACAACTTGGAATAGGACCAGTTTTACAACAACAAGGAAATGAATGACACTTACTGCAAACTCTATCTATAAAATTTCCAAAATGCATAATCTCACCTCCTCTCTCAAATATCGTATTCTGATGAATGATAAGGGAGGTAGACACATAACTATTAATTACTTGTAAATAGAGAGTTATTTATAGATTCGTTGCAACTGTATTTAAGATAATTGGATGTTTATCCTGCGAATAGGAGACGAAACTTTTTAGATGGTGATAGATATTTTTTAAGAGTCATTTTGATTGATTGTTAAAATACGCTTGAAATATTCTTTATTGTGTAGAATTTTTGGGTCATTCGGAATAAACGAGCCCGCTAATTCATTATGGGCATTGGCTAGTTCATATTGTTGTAAGCGATCGTAAAGAACACAGAGCTGTAAGTGGGGTAGCCATGTAGAAAAGCTTTTGTTTTGAAAGGGCGCATTTGGCTTCTGTTTAATCACTAGAGCTTGCTCATACCAAAATATAGCTTCGTAATTTCTGGATTGTTCCATAAAGTGATAACCTAGGCGACAGCAGGCTTCTGGTCGGGGGATATCGTATTCAAAGCTTCGTAGTATAGCGCTGAAATTGTTTTCTTTATCGTTTAAATGGGAATAGCAATCAGCTAATTTTAAGCAGGCACGTATGTTATCTTCAATCCACCCTAATTTGGACGTTAAAAATAATTCATAATAATAAATAGCTTCCTCAAACAGGCCATGATCTACTAATTCATTAGCAAAATAAAATGTATCACGTGGTGATAGTGTTTCTCCCGTTTCAATCAGTTGTCTATAAATCGTAATATTGCGGGAGTGATCATGGGTTAACGGTAAATGGCTGACAGCAACATCACTATCAAACAACATACCACAAACTTCTAAATATTCATGAACTGCACCAATCCATTGAAATTGCTTTTCCCTCCTGACAAGGCGATATCTTCTTATTAAGGCATCTGCATTTCCCTCATGATCGAAACTTAAATGATAATTCATAGAAACAGCATCAATGTCGGAAGTAAGAGATGCTTTGAGTGCCTTTAATTTTTGGCGGTCTTCCTCTAAAAAAACATCGTCAGCATCAAGCCAGAGGATGTATTCTTTTGTTGCTTGTTGAAAGGAAAAGTTTCGTGCTGCTGCAAAGTGATGTATCCATTTAAAATCAAAAATTCGGTCTGTATATTGTGCAACCACTTGCTTTGTACTATCTGTTGATCCCGTATCAACAATATTAATTTCATCTACTATATCTTTGACAGAGTCAAGACATCGACCAATAACATCTTCTTCATTTTTTACAATCATACATAAGCTAATGGATATCATACTCTATTCCTCCTTACCATTATCTTTGTAATATATGTAAGGACGGAAATATTGGTTGGATGATTGAACTGTTAGAAGAATTGCGCGCCTGATATGTGAAATGTATTTTCATGGTTTGTCATAAATTTACCTTCCAAGTTTCACCCGAATTTCACAATTGTGAAGTATAGTAAAGGGGCAGAGGTGATAAAGTTGAAAAAATGGGCATTCTTCATTTTTTCGTTACTACAAATTATATGGTTAGCGGGTTGCGCTGAAAAGTCATATGAACCCATTGAAAGGGAACGAAGTTTTATAGCTTCATTGAACATACAAGAGCCATCATTAGATTTTATTGATGAGGATGGGAATATGCTTGCGACATGGTTATTTGATAAGGCTTATTCAGGGGCCATATTATTAGGAGATGACCAAGTTTTATTATATGGACACCAACTAAATAACATCGACGTCTATACAATATCCACCGGAGAAAAGCTCTATTCAAAAAAAGTAGAGATTGGTACGACCAATGTATACTACGATGACAACATCAAGCAATTTTTTATCACGAATAGTAAAACCAATACAGTGACAAGCTTTGATCAAGAAGGCAATCAGCTAGCTTCACAACAACTTGGCAATTATCCAATGTCAATGACATCGTATAGGGATAAACTATATGTTATTAATTTTAAAGATACAAAGTTATCTGTATTAAATATGAAGGATTTAAAAATTGAGCAAGAGTGGCCGATTCAAAAGTCTGCACATGGAATAGTTGTTCTAGAAGAAAAACATGAGCTATGGGTAGGCGGTCATGGGGAAGGAAGTAAGCCAAATAGTTCTGTTAAAAAATATGATTTGACTACAGGTCAACTGCATGGAGAGATTGACATGCCTTTGATGCCAGTAGGAATAAAAAAGACCAAAGATGCTATTCTTGTTGTAAGTCATGGTCACAACGAGTTATATGTGGCTGACTTTGATGGCCATATCAAATGGCAGCAAGAGGTTGGGGCAAATCCATTTGTAGTGGATCAATTTAAAGATTATATTGTTGTCGCTGGCTATGATGATCACACATTGTATTTTATAAAAGATGGCCAGAAGGAAAAAACAGTTGATGTGGGGAAAGGTGCTTTTCAGCTGTTAGTAAGGGAGGAACAATGATGACAACTGTATTAATAGTTGATGATGAGCAGGATATGCGTAATTTAATTGAAATGATGCTCAATAACTCTGATATAGAGACATTTACTGCCGCTAGTGGAACTGAGGCTTACGATGTAATAGTGCGTGAAAATATAGATTTAGTATTACTTGATGTAATGATGCCACATGAGGATGGTTTTGTTGTTTGTCAAAGTATTCGGGCTATGTCCAATGTGCCGATTATTTTTTTAACTGCACGTGATGCGAATGAGGATAAAGTGAAAGGTCTTACACTTGGCGGAGATGATTATATTGTTAAGCCATTTACACATGATGAACTCGTAGCCAGAATTTATGCTGTATTAAGACGAAGTGGTGCAAATATTACAGAACTACAGCAAAAGTACGTAATTTTTGGCTCTATTAAAATAGATGAAATAGCACGAAAAGTATCCGTTGATGGAAAGAGTATTCCACTTACTTTAAAGGAATTTGAACTCTTACACTTATTTATGAAAAATCCAGGAAATGCCTATTCGAGAGAGCAATTATTAGAACGCATTTGGGATATTGATTATGTAGGTGGAACACGCACGGTAGATACACATATTAAAACTTTACGAATAAAGCTTGGAAAGGATGCGGCTTCGCATATTCAAACCGTTTGGGGTGTGGGCTACCGCTTTGATCCTGGCGAATGAAAAAAATTGCCACGCGCATTTGGTTGTTAATTTTCGCCTTTTTAATTATTACCGTTGTCTTTATGTATGTTCTCACAAATTTTTTATATCAACGTTTATATGTACAAGATACAGAAGATACAATGGTCGAAGTTGGATTGAAGCTACAAACAATGTATGACAATGGCAAGGTAACGGATGAATTTATTGCAGATATTGAAGAATTTAATGATTATTCCAATTTGAATATATTTGCGGTAAGGAATCCTCGTGAATTAAGTGCCTGTGTTCCATTTGATATCGATTATGAGACATTGATTGGTCCTGAGGAAAGACAAAAATTATTGGCAGGAAAGTATGTGCAAAAAATTGGGTACGAGCCTCGCTTTGATCGACAACTTATTTCGGTGGTTGTACCACTTGTTGATCAAAATCGATTAGAAGGTATTATTTATATTTATTTCCCACTGGCCAAAATTAGTGAATTGGCAAATAGTGGCGTTATTTTATTGTTTATTAGTGCCTTCATATTTTTAGTAGTTGTTAGCTATTTAATTTATAAAGGGATTCGACATATTATGCGACCATTAAACGATTTACAGCTTGCAGTGGAGCAGATGTCCTATGGGAATTATGAGACTCGTGTACCTGTCAATTCACGAGATGAAATCGGTAAATTATCTAGTACCTTTAATAAAATGGCAGAGGCCATTCAGCAAGAGGATGAAGCACAAAAAACATTCTTGGCAACAGTCTCGCATGAATTACGAACACCGATTAGCTATGTAAAGGGCTATAGCGAAGCCATGCAAAATGGCATCATCACAGAAGGCCAAAAAGAAGAAACCATTCAGCTAATCGTCCGTGAGGCCAATCGCATGGAACGCTTAACAAACGAATTACTTCAGCTGGCAAGAACAGAAAATGAACAAACTGACATTGATTTATATCCAATTCCGTTAGGTGAAACATTACGAGAGGTTCAAAAAATCTTAACGCATCAAGCAAATAAAAAGAACATAACTTTATATTTAGATGTAGATGATGCCCTAATTATTGAAGCGGATGAAGTAAAACTAAAACAAATATTTATTAACATTATTGAAAATGCGATTAATTACTCGCATGAAAATTCTAAGGTGGAAATTGTTGCTGCTGAAAAGGCTGGTAGTGCACAAATTATCATTAGGGATTATGGAATTGGTATTCCTGTCGAGGATTTAACCCATGTCACTGAACGATTTTATCGTGTTAACAAAGCTCGAAGTCGTGCGGACGGTGGTAGTGGACTAGGTTTATCGATTGTTGAACAGTTATTAAAACAGTTACAAGGAACGTTAGAAATTGAAAGTGTTGTTGAAAAAGGCACATCCGTGAAGATACGGTTGCCATTAATGGAGGATTAAAAGATGAAAAAGTGGTTATTTGCGCTAATTGCAGTCCCTACATTATTAGTAGGATGTGGAGAAAAAAAAGAGGCATTGCCAGAACCAGAAGTACCACAGATCCCAGAAGTTGAAATTTTAACACCAAAAGAAGTAGCACTCAATGAAACGATTGAGCTGGCAGCACATGTTGAACAAGGTGGAAAAAATGTCGATGATGCTGTAGTAGAATTTGAAGTTTGGGAATCAGGAAAACGCGATGAAGGACAAATGATTGATGGGAAATTAGAGCAAGACGGTGTATATAAAGCAACGACTACTTTTGATCATGATGGTGTGTATTATATGTATGCACATACAACAGCTAACGGTGTTCATAATATGCCAAAGCAACAAATTATTGCTGGAAGCCCTGATATGACAAAGGTTGTCCCAGAGGATGAAAAAGCCAATAACAGCATGGATAATAACATGATGGATCATAATAATGACACTTCAGATGATATGGATCATGAGGAAGAGAAAAAAGATGAAAAAAATCATCATTAAAGGCTTGCAATTTTTTTGAAATAGGAATATGATAATGACCAGATGACCGAAATGGTTTTCTGGTCATTTTTATTGAAGTGTACGAGAGATGTACATAACCTAACTAGAAAGGATGTTACTAATGGATCGTAGGCAGGAAATTCTTGAAGCAGCTGCAAAATCTTTTACATTGTTTGGCTACAAGGCAACAACAATGGAGCAAGTGGCTAAAATCGCCAATGTCGGTAAAGGTACGATTTATACATTCTTTGCAAATAAAGAAATTTTATTTCAAGAGATCGCAATGTCACTTGTACGAGAGATGAAAGCGGAAGCAGATGCAGTGTTGGATGCATCAGCAAGCTTTATGGATAATGCGCATAATGCTTTAATGAAAATGCTACAGTTCCGAGAAAAACATCTTTTATTTGCAAAGCTAATCGAGGAAGAAAAAGAATTACGAACACCAGCAGTTAAACAGGTGCTACTACGTATCGAGACTGAAATCTTATCGTATGTCGCAGAGTTAATACAACGACGTATTAATAAAGGTGAAATTAGAGAGTGTGATGCGGAGCTAGTTAGTTACTTATTGCTGAAGGCATATCTTGCTTTTGTTGTCGATTGGCATGAGTTACATGGTGATGTAATCCCTGAAGAAAAGATTCTTAATCTTTTTAAGGAAACTATCTTTCGAGGTTTGATTTTAACTTGATTCGATAAAATACAGCTGTATAAGTATTGAATCAAGTGCTCTTTTTGCAATATTGTCGAGGTTGATTATTTTTTTTGAATGAAAATGACCAAATGACGTTTTCGGTCAAATAGTTTAGGAGTGAGGATATTATATGATTAAAGCTGAGTGGCTGAAGATCTTTAAAACAAGAAAAATGCTTGTGTCAATCATTGCTGTATTATTTATTCCAGTAATGTATGCGGGTATGTTTTTATGGGCGTTTTGGGATCCTTATGCGGGGCTTCCTAATCTTCCAGTAGCTGTTGTTAATGAGGATACTGGTGCTGAGATGGATGGCGTTAAATTAGACTTAGGGGATACCTTGGTCGATAAATTGATAGATAGCGAGCAATTTAACTTTATAGAAGTTTCAAAAGATGAAGCTGAAAAAGGCTTAAATAGTCGTGACTATTATATGATTTTAGAAATTCCAACAAATTTCTCTGAACATGCAACAACACTATTAGATGACAAACCATCAAAATTAGTAATGAACTACATTCCAAACGAGGGATTGAACTTCCTTGGTGCTCAAATTGGTGAGACTGCAATGGATCGTGTACGCGCTGAAGTAAATTCTCAAGTATCAGCGACTTATGCTGAAAAATTATTTGATTCCATTGCAACACTTGGAGATGGCTTTACAGAAGCTGCAGATGGCTCAAATAAGCTAGATGAGGGTGCACAAAAAGTAGCGAATGGTGCAAAAGATTTAAAAGGATATCTGGAGCAACTAGCATCGAGCACAGTTGAACTATCAAATGGTACTGATAAATTAACAAAAGGTGCAGGAGATGCCGCAAAAGGCGCGAATGACTTATCTAGTGGTTTAGTCAAACTACAAGATGGTACTGTTCAATTACAACAGGGTGCACAGCAAGCTGCAAATGGAGCAACGAGCCTTGAACAGGGGTTATCACAATATACACAAGGTGTTGCAAAAGTTGGTGCTGGTTTAAACACTTTAAACGACAAACAACAGCAAATTAGTGCAGGTGCAGCATCTATTGCTGAGAATGCCGGTGCATTGAATGGTGCGGCAACTCAATTAACAGCGGGATCTGCAAAAGTAGAGGCAGGCATTACAGCTCTATCAAATCAATTACAAACGATGATGGCTTCAATGCCTGAAGAGCAAGCAGCAGCGTTGAAACAAACATTAGCGGAACTACAGGCAGGTAGTGCTAGTGTGCATAACGGTTTAACATCCTTATCAGCTGGTACAGAAAAATTACAAGCTGGTGCCAATCAAGTAAGCTCTGGGGCAACTCAAATTGCAGCAGGTCAAGCAGAAGTGCTAGCTGGTGCGAATGCATTAACAGCTAAAAGTAATGCTTTATTGGAAGGTGCAAAAGGTCTACAAGCAGGTAATGCTACATTAGCTGCAAAATTAGGTGAACTACATGCAGGTGTGAATACAGCTGTAACAGGTTCAAAAACATTAGCATCTGGTTTAAATGAATTAGCGAATGGTACAACAACATTAAATCAAGGTACTTCAACACTTGCTTCAAAATCTGGTGAGCTAGCACAAGGATCTGCAACACTTGCAGATGGTTCGACGGAGCTTGCAGATGGTACAGCTACTTTATCTGGTAAATTAGGTGAGGCTAGTGAAAAAGCAAATGAAGTTAAAGCAAATCAAGACACGTATGATATGGTAGGTAGTCCAGTTGAAGTTGAAAAAGAGTCTGTAAACCATGTTCCTAACTATGGTACAGGTTTTGCACCGTACTTTATTTCTCTAGGTTTATTCGTAGGTGCATTATTAATTTCAATTGTGTTCCCACTTGTTGAACCTGCTATTCGTCCTAAAAACGGGGCATCTTGGTTTACAAGTAAAGTGACTGTACTAGCAGTAGTAGGTTTAGTGCAAACATTACTAACAGTAGTTATTGTCAAATGGGGTCTAGGCCTCGAAGTGAATAACATGGGCTACTTTATTTTAACAGCCTTATTAACAAGCTATGTATTTTTAGCCTTAATCCAAATGCTTGTTTCGATCTTTGGTGACCCTGGTCGTTTCATGGCAATTGTTGTACTAATTTTACAATTAACAACAAGTGCAGGTACATTCCCATTAGAATTAATACCTTCACCATTACAAGTATTTAACAAGCTATTACCGATGACATATACAGTTCAAGCATTTAAATCAAGTATTTCTACTGGTGATACGTCATTCTTAATGCAAAACTATGGAGTTCTAGCTGGCTTCTTAGTAGCATTCTTAGCGATCACATTTGGTTACTTTATGCTACTGCACAATAAACGTTACTCTAAAGTAGCTGAAGAAAACTAATCATGAAGCACTCACCTAATGTACGGTGAGTGCTTTGTTGTTCATAGGGGTTATGTAATAATTCTTCAGCCTCAAATGACATAAATAAAAACGAAGTTATCTATAGAAATTTTATGAAAAAAAGTATGGATTTCCATTGCGATCATTTGTTTTTAAGTAGGTGAGCTGCTCCCTCTGGACGCTGGCAGAACGGAAATCCCCCTTCCCTTGCCAAAAGGTATTTCTCTGCTAGTGATTGTCTTTTTCAAAAGCATAAAAACAACAGCTGATATGAGCGTATCAGCTGTTGTTTTTTGTAAGTGTAAGAGATTTAATTAAGGGTTCATCAAAATATGATGAAGGGTGTCATGATTGCTACGTGTGGGGCACGTATATGACTATATCAGAATAGGCAAATGCTTATAGGTGGTTACATTTTTCACAAGTGTTGCTGTAGCATTCGCTTTGTTCTTCCATTTTTTCACCGCACTCAGTACATTGCTTAGCAGGTAAATTCTTGAAAAATTCAACTACGTTTTCTAACATTGTGGACTCCTCCTTTAAGTTCATCTGTACTATTACTGTTTTGATATTTTCTAGTGTATTATAACAGATGCTTTTCGTCAACACAAAATGCCTAATTTACGGTAAAATAAATATGGATATTTTGTGAAGGAGGAAACGTGAACTATGATTTTCGTTGATAATAAAGGGATCCATGATCCACGTATTAATCTTGCTATTGAGGAGTATTTGTTAAAAACAATGGACGTTGAGAAAGAGCCAGTGCTCCTTTTCTATATTAATCAACCGTCTATCATCATCGGTAAAAACCAAAATACGATTGAAGAAATCAATACAGACTATGTAGAGGACAATGGCATTATTGTTGTGCGCCGTCTTTCAGGTGGTGGTGCTGTTTATCATGATTTAGGCAATCTTAACTTCAGCTTTATTACAAATGATGATGGCGATAGCTTTATGAACTATAAAAAATTCACGCAACCAGTTGTTGACGCTCTAGCAAAAATGGGTGTGAATGCAGAGCTCTCAGGACGTAATGATATACTAGCAGAGGGACGTAAAGTTTCAGGAAATGCTCAGTTCTCTACAAAAGGACGTATGTTCAGCCATGGTACATTGATGTTTGATACAGAAATCGATGCGGTTGTCTCAGCCTTAAAGGTCAAAAAGGATAAAATCGAATCAAAAGGTATTAAATCAATTCGCTCACGAGTAGCAAACATTTCAGAGTTTTTAAAAGAGCAAATGACAGTTGAGGAATTCCGTCTTGAAATTTTAAAATCCATTTTTGGCGGGGAAGAAAATATTCGTTATTATGAGCTAACCGAAGATGATTGGGCAAATATCCACAAGCTATCAGAGGAACGCTATCAAACATGGGAGTGGAATTTTGGGAAATCACCTCGCTTTAATATTCAAAAAACACACCGATTCCCAACAGGAGGCATTGATATTCGCCTAGAAGTAAATCATGGTGTGATGGAAGAAGTGCATATTTTTGGAGATTTCTTTGGTGTCGGTGATATGGCTGATATAGAACAGCGCTTAGTTGGGACAAACTATGACAGAGCTGCAATTGCTAAGGCATTAGCAGACATTGATATCCCTACATATTTTGGTGGAATTTCAACTGAGGACTTTTTACAATTAATTTATTAAGGAAAATACGGTTTCATGTAATGTTTTAGCCTAAAGGTTCGCTGACAATTATGTCGTCGAACCTTTTTTTGATACAATATAGAAAGAAAGGAGTGTTGATATGGAAAAGCATCGAATATTCATAGTTGAAGATGATGTCAAGATTGCATCATTACTAGCGGAAACGCTTAGAAAATATCAATACGAAGTTGCAACAATTCAAGAATTTGATCATCTTATAGAAGAATTTACAGCATTTAATCCACATATGGTGCTGCTTGATATAAATTTACCCGCTTACGATGGCTATTATTGGTGTCGCCAGCTACGTCAGCATACAACATGTCCAATAATTTTCATTTCTGCACGCTCAGGAGAAATGGACCAAATCTTTGCGCTTGAAAATGGGGGCGACGATTTTATTACAAAGCCTTTTAACTACGAAATTGTGTTGGCTAAAATCCGTAGTCATCTACGCCGTACATATGGTGAATATGCAGCAAGGCAAGAAGAACGGACAATCAAGCAAGGACAGCTTGTACTTCATTTAGAAAGAATGGAGCTACATAAAAATGATTTAGAAATTCCACTTCAGAAAAAAGAATGTATCATCTTAGAGCTATTGATGGGCAATGCACCGAAAGTAGTTTCGCGTGAGCAATTGTTAGAGGAGCTTTGGGACGATCAAGCATTTGTCGATGAAAACACTTTGAATGTGAATATGACCCGAGTTCGAAAAAAGTTAGCGGATTATCATATATCGTCAACAATCGAAACGGTACGTGGTGCAGGCTATCGATTCATATTAAGTGCAGGTGAGCTATAGTGGGCTGGAAACTTTTTTTACGTGATTATGCATCATTTATTGTGTTCCAGCTCTTATTAGTTGGCTTCATCATGGTTATCTATGCACTCGACGGTTTTCGAAATATTGATACGGCTATTTATTCCTTTTGTATTAGCCTTGTGCTATTAGCATCCTTTTTACTTGTCCGCTATTTAATGCGGCAACGCTACTTATTGAAGATAACTCAGCTTCCATCAGCAATGGAGGATGTGCTACAAAAAAATGCAAAAACGCCAGAAGCTATACAAACCGAGAAGTATATGCATGAATTGTATCGACTTTATCAACATGAGCTGCATGCTTTATATGCAAGTCAAAAAAGGCATGATCAATTTATGAACCAGTGGGTCCATCAAATGAAAACACCTATTTCAGTGATTGAATTATTATTACAAGATGACCGACCTCTTGATAAAAAAAATGTTCAGGAGGAAATCGATCGCTTGCGTAGAGGATTGGACATGGTACTTGTTAATGCACGCCTAGAAAATTTTGAGGATGATATGCAAGTAGAGCGGGTTGCGTTAAAAGGTATTGTAACTGCAACTGTTAATGAAAATAAACGTTTATTTATTACGAAAAGAGTTTTCCCGGAAATTCATATTGACGACGATCTAATTGTTGCCAGTGATTCAAAATGGCTTCGTTTCATTCTTGGACAATTTATCACCAATGCAGTGAAATACACGTTTGAAGCCAATAAAAAAATTGTTATTTCTGCCATTGAAAAGGATGACTATGTACAACTTGCGATTTGTGATGAGGGTATTGGGATTCCAGCTTCCGATCTTTCTCGTGTTACGAAAGCCTTTTTTACTGGCGAAAATGGGCGGAAAACAGGTGAATCAACTGGAATGGGCCTTTATTTAGCCAAAGAAATCTGTGAAAAGCTAGGGCATGAGCTGGCTATTACATCAGAGGTAGGAAAAGGGACGATTGTGACAGTAACATTTACAAATTAGGGGGCACTAGGATGGTAGAGGTACGTATAGAAGATTGGAAACTAACGATTGATAAGGAGAAAACAAATGCGCTTTATATGACACATCTGCAAGCGGGAGATCCATTAGCCTATCAAAATTTTATCCTGGCAAATGAAAAGTTAGATGAAGAACTACTGCATTTTTCAAAGAGCCTTGGGTTAAACTTACAGCAACCAACATTATTGAATGCTTTTCCTGTAGACGGTCAACAGATTATGTATAGTGGGTATTATACTGTATGTGGGGAAATCGTAGAGGGAGAAATGGATGCTTGGGATGTGATTATTGGGGAGCATTGCTTTAGTTTAGTAGAGGAAGAGTCAATACTGGCTTTAACAGAGCCTCATTTTCACATTGGTTTTGAGGTCGTTTTACAGTGGCTTTTACCTCAATCCTTAGAATTAATGAAGAAATAAGGTGAATGAAGTATGCCTATTTTACAAATTAAAGATGTGACAAAAGTGTACGAAGGTAAAGTAACGCATCGAGCATTAAATCAATTGAGCTTTGACGTGGAAGAAGGCGAGTTTTTAGCTGTTATGGGGCCCTCAGGAAGCGGTAAAACGACATTGTTGAATATTATTTCGACCATCGATGAACCAACTAGTGGAGAAATCATTTTAGATGGAATGAATCCACATAAGTTGAATGCAACAGAGCTTGCCTATTTTAGAAGAAGACAGCTTGGCTTTGTGTTTCAGGATTTCAATCTTTTGCATATGCTGACGGTCGAGGAAAATATCGTGTTGCCCTTAACGTTAGATCAACAGCCGCTAGAGGTAATGGAGGAGCGTCTGGCAAGTATTGTAGAAAAGCTAGATTTAACTTCCTTCCTTCATAAACGTCCAAATGAAATATCTGGGGGACAGGCACAAAGAACAGCAATTGGTCGTGCGCTTATTCATAATCCAAGTCTCATTTTAGCGGACGAACCTACAGGTAATTTAGATTCAAATTCTTCACGTGATGTGCTTGAACTATTGACAAAAGTGAATCAGGATAAACAAACGACAATCGTGATGGTCACGCATGATCCAATTGCAGCAAGTTATTGTGATCGAGTGTTATTCATTAAAGATGGTGAATTTTTTAATGAAATTTATCGAGATGACCGCCGTCAGATGTTTTTCCAACGTATTTTAAATGTTTTGAGCTTACTAGGAGGAGGGCAAGTAGGTGACCTTTCGACAATTCGCTTACCGTAATGTCGTGCGGAACAGCCGGATATATGGCGCCTTTTTCATGGCAAGCTTTTTTTCTGTGGCTGTATTTTTTATCTATTCCATGCTGATGTTTCACCCTGATATTGAACGTGGGATATTAGGGGAGATGTCTCTCATTGGGATGGTGGGGGCTGAAATTGTTCTCGTCCTGTTTACATTATTCTTTTTATATTATTCCATGAGTGCCTTTTTAGAGGCCAGATCACATGAATTTGCTATTTTATTGCACTTGGGAATGGAAAAACGTCAGATGAATAAACTTGTCTTTTTAGAGACAATGATTATTGGAACAGGCTCCATTATTGTAGGTATTGTCTTTGGTTTCTCCTTTTCAAAATTCTTTTTTATGATTGTTCGGGAAATTTTACATTTAGAAGATTTACCACTCTATATTTCATGGGAGCCATTTTTATTAACGATTGGTGTTTTCACAAGTGCATTTTTCGTCATTTCCTTTATTAGTGTGTATTTTACACGAGAGAGAAAATTACGAGATCTTATAAAAGGCAGTGATTATTTAAATAGCTTAACAACGTATTCCAAAATACGAGCTTTCTATGGTATTGCTTTAATTGTAACGACGTATATTCTCGCTTTTGTTGTCGGACATACATCACTAATTGGGCTAACGCTGTTAATACCATTTTCCGCAACATTTGGCACCTACTATTTTTTCAGTGATTCTGTACCTTGTTTTTTAGATTTAGCACGTGGGAAACGCAAATATCATTGGCAACGCTACCGTCTACTATCGCTAGCAGAACAAACGCATATAATGATGGATAACGTGAAAATGTTTTTCGTTGTGACGATGGTATCGACACTTGCATTTTTATCTGTTGGTGTTTTAGCAACAATGTCCTCCTATACAACGCAATATGATCGATTAAATCCACTCGGGCTGGTTTATAAAGGGGATGTCGATAATCCATATGAACGGGAGCATATCAATTCTTTAAGGCTGCAATTAGAGGAGAAAGGTTTATCTTATCAGCTATCCCGTTTTATTGTTGTGAAGCAAACCTCCTCTTTCACTCGAAATGAAGTGGAGGTTTTTCGAGAGTCCGATATGAATGTCCTGCTTTCTTCCTACAGTTATCCATTATTGAATCTGGAAGCAGGTGAGGCAGTATTCATTCCTTATTCGGAGGATTCCCTAAAAAAATTAAAAGATCGAGTTGTGCATACTGTTTTAGAAGAAAACAATATACCGCTCACTATTGATAGTGTCTATCCAAAAATAGTGTTTCCAGGCTCGATTGTCAGTGTCAATTCGATTGTCATTAGTGATGAAGACTTCGCGAAGCTTATTCATCCGATTTCCGATCAAGACATTATTCAACCAAGCTATCATCTATTTACATTTGTTATTCCTCAATGGATGGAAACGAAGGATATTGGTAAGGATATCGATCATCTAGAATCCAATTTATATTTTATTAAAAAGGATAAGTTTAGCCCTTTTTACTTTGAAAATGCAGGATTAAATTATTCTTATATACTAGCTACCTACTCATTATTTACATTAGTGGGTGTTTTAGTAGCCACTGTATTTTTACTTGCAGCTGGTAGCTTTATCTATTTTAAATTGCATACATCCCTCGAACGTGAAAAGCGTAAATTTGATGTATTAAAACGTATGGGTTTAACAGATACAGAGTTAAAAAAGCTAGTTAATCGCCATTTGTTTCCCCAATTCTTTTTACCTTGGGGTGTTGCGATGATGCATAGTGCCTTTGCTTTTCTAATGGTTCAAGGTATTTTAAGGGACATTGCGAATATATCGATTGTAAAAGAAGTATTCTTTGCTTTTGGCTTTTTTGTATTAATACAAGTGGTTTATTTTTATTTAATTCGATGGCGCTATATCTCCCATATTCGCTCATGAAGTAATGGTTTAAAAGAGAAAAAAATGAATTATTTAACGTAATTTATGACATGAGATAAAAAGACTCATTGTTTTTTAGATATATTTCTTATATAATATTACTGAATAACGATTCATTTTATACGATAAGGGGATGGTGTAATTGAATTTAGTTTCACGTGTTCGTCAACAGGCAACAGAACAACCTGAAAAAGTGGCGTATCATTTTATGGGGAAAGATACGACTTACGGGGAATTTGAGCATACAGTTGGCCGCTTTGCAAAGGGATTACAAGATTTAGGCGTTGAAAAAGGGGATCATGTGGCGTTTTTACTCGGCAACACGCCACACTACTTAATTGCCCTCTATGCAACAATGCGCTTAGGGGCAACAGCAATACCTGTTAATCCAATCTATACACCGGATGAAATTTCTTACATTTTGCATAATGGAGATGTAAAAGCAGTCATTGCTCTGGATATGTTGCTGCCATTGGTTGAAAAAGGTGTACAAGCATTTCCACAGGTAAAAACATTTATAGTTTGTGAAACCACACCAGATATAGCGGAAAAAGTGGCAGCTTTATCACCACAAGCACAAGAAAAAACACATTTATTTACACATGTAATCGCCAAAACCACTCAATCTTTACAACCTGTTGAAGTTGCAGAGGATGACAATGCTATTATTTTATATACTTCAGGAACTACAGGTAGTCCAAAGGGAGCCATGCTGACACATGGCAATGTGTACTCAAATGCACGTGATGTTGCGCATTATTTAGGCATTAATGCAGAGGACCGTGTTATTGCGACACTACCTGTATTCCATGTATTTGCCTTAACGGTAGTGGTGAATGCGCCTTTATTAAGTGGGGCAACAGTTTTACTTGCACCACGCTTTAGCCCTAGCGAAATTTTTGCTTTAGCACGAGAGCAAAAAGCAACGGTATTTGCTGGTGTTCCTACTATGTATAATTTCTTGTACCAATTACCTGAGGGCAATCCTGAAGATTTCTCGACAATTCGTTTAGCTATTTCAGGTGGTGCCTCCTTGCCTGTTGCGCTACTACATAATTTCGAACAGAAATTTAATGTGCGTGTGTCAGAGGGCTATGGCTTATCCGAAGCTTCACCCGTGACATGTTTTAACCCATTAGATCGTGATCGTAAAGCTGGCTCTATTGGAACATCCATTAGCAATGTCGAGAATAGAGTTGTTGATGTTAATGGTCAGGAAGTACCTGTGGGCGAAGTTGGAGAGCTAATTGTACGTGGTCCAAATGTGATGAAGGGATACTATAAAATGCCTGAAGAAACGGCGATGGCGATTCGTGACGGCTGGCTCTATACAGGAGATTTAGCAAAGGTAGATGAAGAAGGGTATTTTTACATTGTCGATCGTAAAAAGGATATGATTATTGTAGGGGGCTTTAATGTTTATCCTCGGGAAGTGGAGGAAGTGCTGTTTGCCCATAATAATATTGTAGAGGCAGCGGTGGTAGGCTTCCCAGACCCTAACTTAGGGGAAGCTGTACATGCCTACGTTGTGTTGAAAGAAGTGGCTGCTACTACAACAGACGATCTACTATCCTATTGTGCTAAACATATGGTGAAGTATAAGGTTCCGAAAGTAATTGAAATACTGGATGAACTACCAAAAAACACAACAGGAAAAATACTAAGACGCTCATTAAAAGAAAAAGTTTAAACGAGAAAAGCTACTATTGAAAAATGGTAGCTCTTTTTTTGTACATTATTCGTATAATAGTAAAATCAGTTGAGAGTAGATGTCTGTAAGTGATAAAATCAAACTTGTGAAATCTTCTACATACTTTTCAAGAGCTTGTCATATAGTGAGGAAGTAATGTAAAAAGACGTACAAAACTGGAACCCTTTGAGGTGAAGCCACGTCAAAGCTTTTAGGTAAAAATACTATTGAAAGAGAGCATACAAAAACATGTTAGAACTCATTAAGGAGTTAATAAGTTTTATTGTGCATATCGATGTGCATTTAGAAGAAATTATTCGTGATTTTGGTAATTGGAGCTATCTTATTTTATTTGCGATTGTTTTTGTAGAAACAGGGGTTGTTATTTTCCCATTCTTACCTGGTGATTCCTTGTTATTTGCAAGTGGAACATTAGCTGCGGCAATGGGCGCATTCGATATGTGGATTTTAATCCCTGTATTTTTAGCAGCAGCTATTTTGGGAGATACGATGAACTATCATATTGGACATAAGGTAGGGACATCTATTCCGCCAAAGAGCCTCCTCGGTAGAGTTGTTAAGAAAGAGCGTATGGAAGCAGCTGAAAAATTCTTTAATACACATGGTGGGAAAACGATCGTAATCGCACGTTTCATGCCATTTATTCGTACATTTATCCCGTTTGTGGCGGGTGCAAGTAAAATGAAATATAGTTATTTCTTATTTTATAATATTTTTGGTGCAATTTTATGGGTATTCAGTTGTACGTTATTAGGTTACTTCTTTGGGAATATTCCAATTATTAAAGATAACTTCTCAGTTGTACTGATTCTGATTATCTTTATATCAGTTGTGCCTGCAGTGATCGGTGCAATAAAATCCAAAGTCGGTAAATAATATGGACAGTCCTTAAGTGATTCATCATCACAGGGACTGTCCTTTCTTTATTATTTGCTGAAAAAGCAAAGTTGGCATGTTAAGTTAGCTTGAAGTATAAGCATCAGGTCGTAAAAAATGTTATACTATAAATTACTAGAAAATGGAGAAATGGGGGGCAATGGAATGGAAGTATTCATTGGCAGACAGCCTATATTTAATCTTCATGAGCAAGTCGTTGCATATGAATTGTTATACCGTAGCAAAAATGTAAATGCCTTTCCAATGGTCGATTCAGATGCAGCAACGATTGATGTACTTGTGAACTCATTTCTTTCAATTGGTTTTGAAGAGGTAACGAAAGGTAAGCCTGGCTTTGTTAATTTTACTGAAAACTTATTGATGAGCTCTATACATGAATTTTTAAATCCCTCACAGGTAGTGATTGAGATATTAGAGGATGTTCCACTTACCTCTCAATTAGTGGAGCGTGTAATTGAGCTAAAAAAACAGGGGTTTCAAATTGCCTTGGATGATTTTATGATGGATGATCAAGTGGAAGTTTATGATGAATTATTTGAACAAATTGATTATATTAAGGTGGATTTTTTAGCTTCTTCCATCGTAAAAAGAATGGAAATCGAAAATAAAGTTAAGGAGAAATTTCCACATATTCAATTGCTCGCTGAAAAGGTAGAGACGCGTCATCAATTTGAAGTCGCTAAATCCTCAGGCTATGTGTTATTTCAAGGTTATTTTTTTGAACAACCGCAAATAATACGAGCAACAGACATTCCAGCAAATGCGATTCAATATATTCACATTATCTCTTTACTAAAAGAGGAAGAACCAAATATTCATTTGTTAGCGGAAAATATTGAACGTGATATTTCATTGACATACAAATTATTGCAAATGATTAATAACTCATCTAAACGTTCTAAATCTAAAGTGCGCTCCATCAAGCAAGCGATTGTGTTATTGGGCGTATCCAATTTACGAAAATGGATTTATTTATTGGCCATGCGTGAAATTGATATTGATGCTGATTCTGATCTTTTTAAAGAAGTGATGTGTACGTCTTTATTCCGAGCTAAGGTTTGTGAAAAACTAGCTAAGCTTGCTTATAAAAAGAATTTCTCAGAATATTTTTTAGTCGGCATGTTTTCTCTAATTGATACATTACTTCAAAGACCGATGAATGTTATTTTACAGCAGCTACCATTCTCAGAGGCTATTACGAATACCATTTTAGGCTTTGAAACGGAAATGACCCCATATTTGGAGTTTAGTATTGCGTTAAGTAAACTTGATTGGCCACGATTAGAAGAGCTAGCTGTACAGTTGAATATTCAGTTAGTTGACATTGATCTTTTATATTATGAAGCCATCGAATGGGCAGAAAAATCATTTTAAACCAAATCAACAAAAGCTATCTTATTGAATACTGTAAGATAGCTTATTTTATATCTTCCTCAATCTAGTAACCCTTCATCATGATGAAGTTCTCAATGCTAAAAGTATTTGCTATAATCATCTCGTCTTTAAAAAATTCTGATAGTTGAAGTGGGCGTGGGGAAATGAAACATGATGTGAGAGATAGCATTGTGGAGTATGTGTATGTCATTGTAGGAGCGGCAATAATTGCTATTGGTTTTAATGTCTTTTTATTACCAAATCAAGTCGCTTCAGGTGGGGTAAGTGGAATAAGTACGATTTTGCATGGTTTATTTGGTTGGAATCCGGGAATTGTTCAGTATGCATTTAACATTCCGCTTTTTATTGCTGGTGTTTTATTATTGGGCAAAAAATTTGGAATAAAATCCTTTATTGGGACAATTACATTACCTTTTATCGTCTTATTAACAAATAGCTGGGAGCCGTGGACTGATAATCCTTTATTGGGTGCTCTTTTTGGTGGAATTGTTGTTGGCCTAGGAATAGGACTGGTCTTTAAGGGGAATGCTTCAACTGGTGGCACTGATTTACTGGCGCAAATCATTACGAAGTTTACAGGATTGTCGCTTGGAACAAGTGTGCTGTTAATAGATGGCGTTATCGCAATTAGTGCAGCAATTGTTTTTGACTTAGAAAAAGGTTTGTATGCTCTGATTGGACTTTATGTTACCACAAAAACGATTGATATTATTCAGCTAGGTTTTAGTCAGTCAAAAATGGTCTATATCATTACATTGAAACAAGATGAGGTAAGGGAAGCCATTTATGCTGAAATTAATCGTGGTGTAACGAAGTTACCAGCAATTGGAGGGTATACAGGAGAAGCACGACCAGTTCTGATGGTTGTTGTTTATCAAACAGAATTCACAAAGCTGAAACAACTCATTAAAAGCGTTGACCCATCAGCGTTTGTTATCGTTTCTGATGCATATGAGGTATTAGGAGAAGGTTTCAAACGTGCATAATTTTGGTATAATGGCGGCGTAAGATATTTATTATGAGGAGGGGTACTAATGAAAAAAGCAATGTTAACATTAGTGTTCGGATCAGCAATCTTCTTAGCAGCATGTGGCGGCGGAGATAAAACTGCATCTAATAATGGTAATGAAACTGCTACAGAGCCAGATGGCGAAGCAATAGCGATGAAATCTTGTGTTACTTGTCATGGTGGCGAGCTACAAGGTGCAAATGGTCCAGCATTAAATGATGTAGGTTCACGTTTGTCTGAATCAGAAATTTTAGATATTATAAATAATGGTAAAAACGGCATGCCTGCAGGATTAGTAAAAGGTGCAGATGCTGAAGCTGTTGCTAAATGGTTAGCAACTCAAAAATAATTGCTTTTTAAAAACTAGCGGGCTGGAGAGCCGCTAGTTTTTTTAGTGCAAGTAAACGCTGTATTGAGAGTAAATACATTTCTTTTACACATAGACATGCTAAAATAAGATGAACCTTATCCATTGATTGGAGGCTTTTTCATTGGTCGTAGTATTAACAAGAGATGTTATGGAGAAATTTAAATTAGAGTTATTAGCTGGTGAAGAAGGAATAGGCAGGACAATTGTGACAAGTGATATCTCAAGACCAGGGCTTGAGATGGCAGGATACTTTACTCATTATCCAGCAAATCGAGTACAATTGCTTGGCAAGACTGAACTTTCCTTTTTTGAAATGCTACCAGCGGATGTTAAGCTTGAGCGTATGCGTTTACTTTGTTCACAGGATACACCTGCTATTATTATTTCTAGAGATTTAGAAGTACCAGAGGAACTTATTCAGGCCTCAAACGAAAAGCATGTACCTGTGTTTAAAACACATATGACAACAACCAAATTTTCGAGTAGATTGACGAACTACTTAGAGGGGCGCTTAGCTCCAATGACAGCAGCACACGGAGTACTTGTCGATGTGTATGGCATTGGTGTGCTTATAATCGGTAAAAGCGGCGTAGGTAAAAGTGAAACAGCACTTGAGCTTGTAAAAAAGGGTCATCGTTTAGTTGCTGATGATTGTGTTGAAATTCGTCAAGAATCAGAAAACCTATTAATTGGAAGCCCTCCACCTTTGTTAGAGCACTTATTGGAAATACGAGGCATTGGCATTATTGACATTATGACACTCTTTGGTGCAAGTGCAGTACGCCCCTATAAACGTATTACCCTCATCATTGAGCTCGAAATATGGGATCCACAAAAAGTTTATGATCGATTGGGCTTAGAAGAAGAAAAAATGAAAATAATTGACACGGAACTAACAAAACTAACAATTCCAGTAAGACCTGGACGCAATGTCTCCGTTATTATTGAAGTGGCAGCGATGAACTATCGTTTAAAGAAAATGGGCGTCAATGCGGCAGAGGAATTTTCAAGACGTTTAGATGAAGTGATTTCATCAAATGATGTGTTAGACGATTAAAAAGCGAACAACATTGTTCATGACATATTGAGAGGAGTAGAAGATGGATTTATTACTATTGCAAATTGACCCGATTGCCTTTCATTTAGGACCAATTCCAGTTCGTTGGTATGGATTGCTAATTGTGTCGGGAATCATTTTAGCCTATATTGTTGGGCAAAGAGAAGCCGTTAAGCGAGGTTTGCCTGAAGACTTTCTTGCAGATTTATTATTATGGGCAGTTCCTATATCCATTATCTGTGCACGTATTTACTATGTGTCAATGCGATGGGATTACTATAGCGAAAATCCAGGCAAGATCATAGAGATATGGAATGGTGGTATTGCCATCCATGGTGCACTCATCGGGGCATTTGTCACAGCTTACATATATACTCGTATAAAAAATGTAAGCTTTTTACGAGTAGCAGATATTGCAGCACCTAGTATTTTAATCGGGCAGATTATTGGTCGATGGGGCAATTTTATGAACCAAGAGGCCTATGGTGGCGAGGTATCGAAAGCATTTTTAGAAAACCTAATGCTACCAGACTGGATTATTAATCAAATGTATATTGAAGAATTAGGTTCATATGTTCATCCCACTTTTTTATATGAATCGATTTGGAACCTAATTGGGCTTATTATTCTATTAGTTTTGCGTAAAGTGAACTTACATCGTGGAGAAATATTCTTTAGCTATTTAATTTGGTATTCAATTGGTCGTTTCTACATCGAAGGAATGCGCACAGATAGCCTTTACTTAGTGGGAGATTTACGTTCAGCACAGGTTGTATCCATTATCGGTATTGTAGTTGGTCTAGGTGCAATTATTTATCGTAGAATAAAGGTGAAACCAGCCGTAAAATACTTGGATAATAAATAAGGGGTTGTAAAAGATGGCTGTTAAGGCACTACTATTTGATTTCGATGGGACTTTACTAAATACAAATGATTTAATCATTCAAACATTTATGCATGTATTAAATGAGCGATTTCCCGGGCAATATTCGCCAAAAGATTGCCTGAAATTCATTGGTCCATCATTGAAACAGACATTTAATGACATTGCACCAGGTGAAGAAGACGATTTGATAGAGATGTATCGCGCTTGGAATATTGCACACCATGATGACCTAGTCAGCCAATATCCTGATGTTGTGTCAACTCTAGAGCAGTTAAAAGCTCAAGGTATAAAATTGGCTATTGTTTCGACGAAACGTAATGAGACCATTGATCGTGGACTTGCTATTCTTGGTGCAACGCATCTATTTGATGTGCGTATTGGTACAGATGATGTGAACAATGTGAAGCCTGATCCAGAGCCAGTATTGCTTGCGTTGGAACGATTAGGGATAGAAAAAGACTATGCGATTATGATTGGTGATAATTCGCACGATATTGAAGCTGGACATCGTGCTGGTGTAAGAGCAGCGGGTGTTGCTTGGGCAATTAAGGGAGAGGCTTACTTACAGCAGTATCAACCAGAATATATGTTGCAGCATATGTCAGATTTATTTGATATTGTGAAAGAGGGGTAAGGTAGATGGCGCGTAATACAGAACGTTACCGTGTCGAAGGAGCCAATTCACTTTGGAATATATATGACACGGTGTCCTTTTGGAAGGTGATGAAGTGTTTCATTGTCATTCAAGTTGGACGCTTCACACCATTTTTACGTGTGAAAAACTGGCTATATCGTACTTTTTTAAACATGACTATTGGTAAGCAAACGTCATTAGCCTTAATGGTCATGCCAGATACCATGTTTCCTGAACGTATTTTCATTGGAGACAATACTGTGATTGGTTTTAATACAACCATTTTAGCGCATGAATATTTAATAGAGGAATATCGCTTAGGTGATGTTCATATCGGAAAAGAAGTAATGATAGGGGCAAATACAACTATTTTACCAGGTGTAACAATTGGTGATGGTGCCATTGTTTCAGCTGCCACTCTTGTACATAAGGATGTGCCAGCAGGCTGTTTAGCAGGGGGTAATCCAATGCGAATAATATATACTGCTGAACAAATGGCTGAGCGCAAACGTAATGAGGCTGTAGAGTGGTGTACACCAAAGAAATAATAAAAACTCACGTAGTATAGTGATATACTTCGTGAGTTTTTTGCATACAAAGCTACTCCCAAAAACACTAGGTTTTGGGAGTAGCTTTTACTGTTTAAGCAAGAGCTGCGTCATAATCTGATTTGAATTCACAAGTGTCATGATCACCTAAGCAAGTTGTTTCAACAAAAGTTGATTTAATTGCAGTCCCATCAATATCTTCAGTTGTGTGAAGTGTTACCTTGTCACCAGGATAAAACTCGCCTTTACAAATACTAACGATCATTTGCTCACTAATTTGTACGAATGGACATGCCATAATAAATCCCTCCAATGCGTAGTGTATGTGGTTCTTTTTGTTATTAATGCTATTCTATATTAAGTTTTTTGAAATGTAAAAAGTAAAATAGAATGAGAGTAATAATCAATAAATGTATTGATATAAAAGTATTATTGATGATAATGAGATTGAGAATCATTTTAAGTGATTGGCTAAAAATAATTATATAGATATAATTATTGGATTTCGATATTGAGAATACTCTATTGAAAACTCTTTATTTTTATCAATGATTTGTTAAGAGAGAATCATTATCAATTTTTAGCGAATACTTAAAGTGATTAAAAATTGGTTTGTCACAATTTAGACATATTCTCATTGTCACTAAAGTATTTTGTCAAATTATAAGTAAAATGAGTCATGCTTTTTTTGGAAGTCTTTGCAATTCAATGTGTATAATTAACAGAATAATAAGTATTTAAAGATTTCGATAATTAATAAGGATATCGTTGACTGTATTAATGAAATAAGTTAAAATTCTTTCATAATCTAATTCTCTAATACTCTAGTGAATTAAAGTGAAATGTGAGGAAGTGTCCATATGTCGTCGATAAAAATGTTTGAAAAGCCACTTGGAATGCGCGATACATTCCCGCAAATCTATGAGAAAGTTGAAGCAGTTAGACATGCGGGCAGAGACTTTTTATATAAAAGGGGTTATGAGTTTATTAAAACGCCTGCGGTGGAGTATTTCGATACAGTAGGGAAGGCTTCAGCGATTGCTGATGCTCATTTATTTAAGCTAGTGGATAGCCAAGGAAATACGTTAGTGCTGCGACCTGACATGACTACACCGATTGCTCGAGTAGCTACATCGAAACTATTAAAGGAAATGATCCCACTACGTCTTGCCTATTTTGCAAGCGTTTTTCGGGCTCAGGAAGCAGAGGGAGGCAGGCCTGCTGAGTTTGATCAAATGGGGATTGAGTTAATAGGTGATCAATCAGTTTTTGCCGATGCAGAAGTCATTGTAACGGCAATGGAGCTATTAAAGCATTTTAAATTGGAAGAGTTTAAAATCACAATTGGACATGCTGGTATATTAAATTGCATTTTACAAGATTACACAGAGAGTATCGAACAGCAAACAACGCTTAGAACATTGCTTGTCCAACGAAATTACGTAGGGTTTGAAGAAGCAGTAGAGTCATTTGATCTGCCTAAAGCTAAATCCGATGCCCTCTTACAATTTATTGAAGAAGCCATGAATGTCAGAGATATACGAGATATTGAAAAATATGTCCGCAAAAATGATGCATTAGAATATATGCAACAACTTGCTCAACTACTTGAAATGGCTGATTTAGCTGATTATGTAGCTTTCGATTTCACACTTTCGAGTCATATGAGTTATTACACGGGTATGCTATTTGAAGTATTTGCTGTGGGAAGTGGCTTTTTATTAGGAAATGGTGGTCGTTATGATGGCTTGTTAGAAGTTTTTGGTTCAAAGGTTGGTGCTACAGGATTTAGTATTCGTGTGGATCGTTTATTAGAAACATTAAACGGGCAATCAGTGAAACGACAGGAAGCAACAGTTGTTCTTTTTGAAGAAGAACAATTTGAGGAAGCTTTACTAAAGGTTAAAAATTTACGAGCAGCAGGAAAATTAGCTACTTTGCAGTTACGTAGTAGTCTAGTCGATGAGGCGGCCTTTTTAGCATACTTTACAGAAGTGGTGGTAGTTGGACAGGAGGAAGTTGGCGGTGAATGAATTAACGATTGCAATGCCCAAAGGAAGAATCTTTGAAGAGGCATATCAAATGTTGTTAGAGGCAGGTTTTAATTTACCAGAAGAAGTAGAAATGTCACGTAAATTAATGATTGAAATACCAGAGGAAAAAATTCGCTTTATTTTATCAAAGCCAATGGATGTTCCTGTCTATGTTGAACATGGTGTTGCTGATATTGGTATTGCTGGTAAGGATGTTTTGTTAGAGCAACAGCGAGAAGTGCACGAATTACTTGATTTGAAAATTAGTAATTGCTATATCGCTTCTGCAGGCCTACCAAACACCTCCATGAATGAGATTGCGCCTAGAATTGCTACGAAATATCCGAATATTGCCATGAAGTACTACAAAGGCATTGGAGAGCAAGTGGAAATTATCGAGCTCAACGGTTCTATTGAATTAGCACCAATGATTGGCTTAGCTGATCGAATTGTCGATATTGTTTCTACTGGTCGTACATTAAAAGAGAACGGCTTAGTAGAATATGAATTTATTACTGCTGTCTCTTCTCGATTAATTGCAAATCCTGTAAGTTATCGTATGAAAGGTGAGCGTATTATTGATCTTGTGAGGCGGTTAAAGAAATGTGTAAATGAGCAGAAAAAGTAATCATTTGTAGCTACATATGAAGGACTAAAGGGGATTAATCCTATGAAAATAACAAAGCTTGAAAAAGGCATTTCCTTAAAAAGACACCTTGAAGGAGGAAATGAAGAACAAATAAAAGTTGTACGACAAGTGCTTTCGGATGTTAAGACACAGGGAGATGCGGCTTTACGCACCTATACTGAGCGATGGGATGGCTATGTCCCTAAAAATTTACGTGTCTCTGAAGAAGAAATACAAGAAGCAGTAAGTGAACTCGATCCTCAACTATATAAGGACTTAGCGGAAGCAGCAGAAAATATTCGTTTTTATCATGAACAACAGATACGTTCAGGGTATCACCTAGAGCTGGGAGATGGTTCTTGGTTAGGCCAACGGGTAACAGCTTTAGATGCAGTAGGACTATATGTTCCAGGGGGTACAGCAGCCTACCCTTCATCAGTCTTGATGAATGTAATACCAGCGCAGGTTGCAGGGGTGAAACGTATTGTTATTACTTCACCTGCAGGGTCAAATGGGAAACTACCAGCAGGTGTACTTGTGGCGGCTCACCTTTTAGGGATTGATGAGATTTATAAAGTTGGTGGGGCACAAGCAATAGCTGCACTTGCCTATGGCACGGAAACAATTCCCCCAGTCGATAAAATAACAGGTCCAGGAAATATTTATGTGGCACTTGCCAAACGAGAGGTATTTGGAGAAGTAGCCATTGATATGATTGCGGGACCGAGTGAAATTGCTGTGCTGGCTGATGACACAGCCTATCCTGATGAAATTGCTGCAGACCTTTTATCACAAGCAGAGCATGATCCACTAGCTTGTGCAATTCTTGTCACAACCTCAGAGCAATTAGCCAAAAAAGTGGCTGAGGAAGTAGAGAAGCAGCTGCTGAACTTACCGCGTCAAGAAGTAGCTCGTGCTTCCATAGAGAAATTTGGGGTAATTTATGTAGCTGAAACGTTGGCAGATGCAGTGGAAGCCATTAATTCATTAGCACCGGAGCATTTAGAAATTGTGATGGAAAATGCGGAGGCGTTAGCTGAGCAAATAAGACATGCTGGTGGTATTTTTATAGGTCGGTATAGTTCTGAGCCAGTTGGTGATTATTTTGCAGGGACCAATCATGTACTTCCAACTAATAGTACGGCTCGTTTTGCAAGTGGCTTAAATGTTGATGATTTTGTGAAAAAATCAAGTATTGTTTACTATAGTGAAAAAACTTGGAGAGACAATGCACCAAAAATTGCACGTTTAGCGCGTATGGAAGGCTTAGAGGGCCATGCTCGTGCAGTGGAATCACGTGGATGGGAGAAGGAATAGGACGATGACAGAAAAGAAACGATATGCAAAGATAGAGCGTACAACGAATGAAACGCAAATTTCTGTAGCAATTGATTTAGATGGTGAAGGCAAGGCAGATATCCAAACAGGCGTGGGGTTTATGGACCATATGCTTGACTTATTTATTAAGCATGGACTATTTAACGGCACAATACATGCAAATGGCGATACTTATATTGATGATCACCATACAACAGAGGACCTTGGTATTGTATTAGGACAGGCTGTTCGAGAAGCACTTGGTGATAAGAAAGGCATAAAACGCTATGGTAACGCCTTTGTACCGATGGATGACGCACTAGCTCAGGTAGTGGTCGATTGCTCGAATCGACCTCATCTAGAGTACCGTGTGCCAGCATTAAAAGAAAAAGTAGGAACGTTTGATACAGAATTAGTGCATGAATTTTTATGGAAATTTGCCCTTGAGGCAAGGATGAATGTTCATGTAATTGTACCTTATGGTCAGAATACACATCACATTATTGAGGCAATTTTCAAAGCATTAGCACGTGCGATTGATGCCGCAGTGGAAATTGACCCACGTGTTAAAGGCGTACCATCGACTAAGGGGCTGTTGACGTGAAAATGGGTGTCATTGATTATGGAATGGGTAATTTATTTAGTGTGGAGCAGGCATTAAAAAGGCTAGGCTGTGAAGTTATTATAACTGCTGATGAGAAGGCATTAGATACAGCTGACGCACTTTTATTACCAGGGGTGGGTGCATTCCCTGATGCCAGAAAGCGTTTAGCTGAAACAAACTTAGATCAATATTTACAGAAGGCACAAAGAGAAAACCGTCCACTTTTAGGAATTTGTCTAGGTATGCAATTATTATTCGAGCAAAGTGATGAAGTAACCCCAACAAAAGGGCTAGGGTTTTTCAAGGGGTGTATTAAACGCTTTAGTGGTAGCCAAGAGGGCCAAGCATACAGAGTACCGCATATGGGGTGGAATGAACTAATTGTGACAAATCGTCCTGCATGGTTACACAATGAAGTATCAGCGAAGCATGTCTATTTTGTTCACTCCTTTTATGCAACAGATATCGTAGAATCAGAGCTTGTTGCCTATGCTGATTACTTCGGCATTCAAGTACCTGGTATTGTGATGAATGGTTCTGTGACTGGCATGCAATTTCACCCTGAAAAATCAGGGGAATTAGGTGTTTATTTATTAGAGCAATGGTTGGAAGGTGTGAAGGCATGCTAACAAAACGTATTATTCCATGTCTTGATGTGAAAGAAGGTCGTGTTGTAAAAGGTATACAATTTGTCTCTATCCGAGATGCAGGAGATCCAGTGGAGCTTGCGAAGTTCTATGATGAACAAGGAGCAGATGAGCTTGTATTTTTAGATATTTCTGCATCACATGAAGGTCGAGAAACGATGGTAGATGTGGTTCGTCAAACAGCGGCTACGCTTGCCATACCCTTTACTGTTGGCGGAGGCATTCGTACGTTGGATGATATGAAGCGTATTTTACGAGCAGGTGCTGATAAAGTTTCAGTGAATACATCCGCGCTGGAAAGACCTGCCCTTATACAGGAAGGCTCTGATTACTTTGGCGCACAATGCATTGTTGTAGCAATCGATGCTCGCTATAGTGAGGAAGATAGCACATGGATGGTTTATACACATGGTGGTCGCAACAAAACCCCTTGGTCAGCCATTGAGTGGGCCAAAGAGGCTGTACGCTTAGGAGCTGGTGAGATTTTATTAACAAGTATGAATCAAGATGGAGAAAAATCAGGCTTTGATTTAGCCTTAACCAAAGCAGTGCGTGAAGCTGTGACAGTCCCTGTGATTGCTAGTGGTGGAGCGGGACATGCCGAACATTTTTACGAAGTATTAGCACAAGAGGTAGATGCAGATGCTGCACTAGCAGCCTCTATCTTCCATTATAAAGAAACAAGTGTAGCGCAAGTAAAGGAATACTTACGTGCAAAAGGAGTGGCAGTAAGATGATAGAGAACATTCAATTTGATGAGAGAGGTCTTGTTACAGCTGTAGTACAAGATGCCAATACAAAAGAGGTATTAACAGTAGCTTATATGAATAAGGAGTCATTAGCTAAAACAATTGACTCAGGGGAAACTTGGTTTTATTCTCGTTCCCGTCAAGAGCTTTGGCATAAGGGAGCAACAAGTGGCCATACACAACAGGTGGTTTCAATCAAAGCGGATTGCGATCAAGATGCTTTAATAGTGGAGGTTCTACCGACAGGGCCAGCATGTCATAATGGGACAATTTCTTGCTTCACTGAGGTTATTCAGCAAAAAGAGAAGGTAGGCTCTGTGGACATCGTTTCTAAACTTGCTCGTGTCATCGAAAAGCGAGAGCAGGAAATGCCAGAAGGAGCGTACACTACATATTTATTTGATAAGGGCATTGATAAAATCTGTAAAAAGGTTGGGGAAGAAGCAACAGAGGTGGTCATTGGTGCCAAAAACCGAGATGCTGAGGAAGTAAAATGGGAGGCAGCTGATTTAATTTATCACCTACTCGTATTATTACAAGAACAAAAAGTAAGCATTTATGATGTTCTGCATGTGTTGGAAAAACGTCACGAGGAGAAATAACAGCATATTATTGATTGTGTGGTATAATAGGAGTTACTGTGTAAAGGAACGTAGAATACGTTCCTTATTTCTTGTTTCGGAGGAAATATATTGGAAAAGAAACGTCAAAATGAGACTCAATCGAATATAGTGTCGTTCATTCCAACAGGCGACTATTATTATAAGAAATCAATTCAAGCAATGAACAGTGGACAAATGAATAAAGCCTATAAATATTTACAGCGTGCGGTAGATTTAAGTCCCGACGATCCAATGATTATCTTGCAGTTAGCCATAGTAGAGTTAGAAGGTCAACGTTTTGAGGAAGCGTATGACCTACTTCGTCGCGCCTATCAAATTGATCCAGATAATCCAGAAATCATATTTTACATGGCAGAAGTATCAGGGTGTGTAGGCATCATGCATGATGCAAAACGCTTTGCAGAAGAATATTTAAAGCTAGAACCTGAGGGTGCTTATGCCGATGAAGCAGCAGAAATATTAGAGTTTGTCGCTTTTGAGCAAGATGATTTTGAAGAGCTTGAAGGCTCTGGTGAGGATTTATATCGTCAGGAGCAAGCTCGTCGTTGTATGGAAAAGGGAGATTTTCCTGAAGCTATTACTATTTTAGAAGATTTAATTGAAGATCGACCAGCATTTTGGTCAGCCTATAATAATCTAGCACTCGCTTATTTTTATGTTGGAGAAGAAGAGCAAGCAAAGGCTCTCTTGCATACAGTGCTACGTGAAAATAAGGGCAATCTACATGCATTATGCAATTTAACGGTAATTGCGTATTATGAAAAAAATGAAGATGATTTACAAGAACTGTTAAATGTTCTTGTTAAAATTCAACCCTATACTTGGGAGCATCGTTATAAACTTGGTGCTACCTTAGCCTTAATCGGCCAATATGAATTAGCCTATAAATGGTTGCGTAGCATGCAAAAGAGAGGCTATGTAGGAGATGCAGGATTTTACTTTTGGCTGTCACATGCTGCCTATTTCTCAGGACATGAGGAGATTTCGAAAAGTGCGTGGGATCAGCTTCTAGAGCTAGACCCAGACAAAGAGGGCTTCGAACCTTGGCGCCAACAAGAAAATGAATTTGGACTTGATGCATTGGAGCATGATCGTGATTTTATTGTTGAAAAATTAGAGAGCACTTATACGAGTGAGCGCATTTTTGGTTTATTTTTACTGAAAGGTACAGCGCATAAGCAAGAAATTATCGCCCATCCGAAATGGATTAATATTGAACAATTAGGCTCTTTTGAAAAATTGTTTTTAGCTTATGCACTTGGACATGAATTTGATAAGAAAAATAAAGTAGAAGCAAGCTTTTTACGATCAGTACAGGTCTCAGAAATTTTATTAGAACAATATGGAAAGCTATCATCATTAATTGTACCGCTGTTTCAAATGTGGTTTGTGCTATGTGAACAAGCTTTAATAGAAAATTATCGTTTTACAAATCCAACAGCAATTGCAGGAGCAAATGATTATTTATTCAGATCTTCACAAATGCTTAAAGTGACAAAAAAGGAAATTGCGCAGCAATATGGAGTTTCTGTATCTACTTTATCAAAGTATATTGACGAAATCTTAACGTTTTTGCCAAACAGTCATGATTAATGTGTGAGCAACATAGTTGAATAACTTTATACTTTCACATACGATGAACATACTAACGCTATCACCAATTTTTCCTTAGCGTCATTGATCTTCTTCTATAGATGACGTTATATGTATTGGTTGAATGAAGATAAAAAGTATTCTGTTTAGGGGGAAGTATTTATGTCGGAAGAAAAAATTTATGATGTAGTAATTATTGGTGCAGGTCCTGCTGGGATGACTGCCGCTGTTTATACATCTCGTGCAAATTTGTCTACTTTAATGATTGAACGTGGCATTCCTGGTGGACAAATGGCAAACACTGAAGAAGTAGAAAACTACCCAGGTTTTGAGACAATTTTAGGACCAGAGCTTTCTACAAAAATGTTTGAGCATGCTAAAAAATTTGGTGCTGAATATGCCTATGGTGATGTAACGGAAGTCATCGATGGAGAAGAATATAAAACAATTAAATCAGGTGCAAAAGAATATAAAACACGTGCCATTATTATCACCACTGGTGCTGAGTATAAAAAAATGGGTGTGCCTGGTGAAAAAGAGCTTGGTGGCCGTGGTGTCAGCTACTGTGCAGTATGTGATGGTGCATTCTTTAAACAAAAAAATCTAGTTGTCGTAGGTGGTGGAGATTCAGCTGTTGAAGAGGGTGTTTATTTAACTCGCTTTGCTGATAAAGTGACAATTGTCCACCGTCGTGATAAATTACGTGCACAAAAAATTCTCCAAGATCGTGCCTTTGCCAATGAAAAAATTGATTTCATTTGGAATGCAACTGTAAAAGAAATCAATGAAGCGAATGGTAAAGTTGGCAGTGTAACATTACAATCAACTGTTGATGGTACAGAATCTGAATTTGCTACAGATGGTGTTTTCGTCTATATAGGTATGCTTCCGTTAACGAAACCATTTGAGTCATTAGGTATTTTAAATGAGGCTGGCTATATTTTGACAAATGAAACGATGGAAACAAAAATCCCAGGTATCTTTGCAGCTGGAGATGTTCGTGAAAAATCACTTCGTCAAATTGTAACAGCAACTGGTGACGGTAGTATTGCCGCGCAAGCTGTTCAACATTATGTAGAAGAGCTATTAGAGAAAATTAATGCCTAATAGGGCTATTTTAAGGAAAAAAATACAATTTTAATGTGGTTTTAATATTGCTGTAACTTGAATGACATATAAAAGGTGTATGATTAAAAATGTAATTAGCAATCCCCCTTTTATTTTGTTTAGTAGGTTGTTTCCGCCTCCAATAGGTGGGAGCAACCTACTTTTTTATGTGTAAAAAATCAAATAATAATATCACGATAAACGTAAATTTCGCCCAAGATGAAATGGTTATCTTTGAATAGAACTAAATTGTTAATTGTCTGCGTACAAGAGTTGTAAATGAGGACAAAACTTACAAGGTCTTGTTATAATGAAGAGTAGAATGCAAAAGTGATTAGAGGTGTGCCTATGCAAAGAATTGCAAATTTAATTGCCGTAAAAGACGGTAAAGTATTATTACTTCAGAAACCAAGACGAGGCTGGTATGTAGCTCCAGGGGGGAAAATGGAGAGTGGCGAGTCAATCTTCGAGGCTGCTATTCGAGAGTTTCAAGAAGAGACAAACGTCATACCTTTACATGTTCATTTAAAGGGTGTTTATACGATGATCATTAAAGAAAACAATGACGTAGTGGATGAATGGATGCTCTATACATTTGTTGCAAAGGATGTAGATGGAGTACCATTCGAAGAAACAAGAGAAGGCAAACTTGCATGGCACCCAGTAGAGGATTTAGCACATTTGCCAATGGCTGAAGGAGATCGAACTAATTTACAATTTGCTGTTTCGCAATCAGGCATTCAGTATGGCACGTTTGACTATACAACGAATTTTGAATTACTTCATCAGAAAATACAAATTTCAAAAGAACAATAAAGGAGTTGCATGACAGTGGTGGTTGAAGGCCAACAAAGTACACATGAATTGGTTATTATTACAGGAATGTCTGGGGCTGGGAAAACAGTAGCTATTCAAAGCTTTGAGGATTTAGGGTATTACTGTATTGATAATTTACCACCTGCGTTACTTACAACTTTTTTAACCTTATTAAGAGATTCTGGTAAAAACAGTACCCGAATTGCAGCAGTAATGGATATGCGCGGAGGCGACTTTTTTGATGCTCTAATTGGCGCATTAGACCATATACTAAAAGAAGGCGATATTGTTGCTCGTATTTTATTTTTAGATGCGGATGATGCTACATTAGTCAGACGGTATAAAGAAACAAGACGTGCACATCCATTAGCAGTGAATGGTTTACCTCTAGATGGAATTAAACAGGAACGAGTACTTTTATCTGAAGTAAAGGGTCGTGCCAATTTTGTTTATAACACATCTAACATGAAACCAAAGCAATTACGTGAAAAAATCGTAAAAGAATTTGCAAGTGAGGCAGATACTATTTTTACCGTTAACATTATGTCCTTTGGCTTTAAACATGGTATGCCGATTGATGCGGACTTAGTGTTTGATGTTCGTTTTCTTAAAAACCCATACTATGTGGAGGAGCTACGTCCAAAAACGGGTCTTCAAACAGAGGTATCTTCTTATGTGTTAGCGTTGGAAGATACGCAAATCCTTATACAAAAACTGACGGATTTATTAGACTTTATGATTCCTCTCTATCGACAAGAAGGTAAATCACAGCTTGTTATTGCTTTTGGTTGTACTGGGGGCCAGCATCGCTCCGTGACATTAGCAGAATTTTTTGGTGCATATTTTGCGGGCAAGGAAAATACGGTTATTACGCATCGTGATATTAATCGTAGAAAGGAATGAGTGAATGGGGAAAAAGCAAACAAAGCTTGTGGTAATTGGTGGTGGCACAGGGCTCTCCACGTTACTTCGCGGTCTGAAGCATCACCCATTTGATATTACTGCTATTGTAACAGTAGCAGATGATGGTGGATCTTCAGGTCGTTTACGTGATGATTACGATATCCCACCGCCTGGTGATGTACGCAATGTGATTGCAGCATTATCAGATATTGAGCCCCTTGTAGAGCAAATGTTTCAATACCGTTTTTCGGCATCTGAAGACTTACGAGGTCACTCCTTAGGGAATTTAATGCTTACAGCCCTTACTGATATTACTGGTGATTTCAATCATGCTATCAGTGAGATGGGAAAGGTTTTAAAAGTTCATGGTCGAGTTATTCCAGCAGCTAATAAAAAAATCACCCTACATGCTGTGCTTGAGGACGGTTCAATTATCGAGGGAGAATCAAAAATCCCGACAGCGACGAAACGCATTAATCGCGTTTTTTTAGTACCTGAAAATGTGCAACCGTTGCCAGAAGCTATTCGTGCAATACTTCGTGCAGACTATATTTTAGTAGGACCAGGAAGCTTATATACAAGTATTATTCCGAATTTGCTTGTTAAGGAAATAGGTGAAGCAGTTGTTAAGGCTAAAGGAAGAAAAATATATGTTTGTAATTTAATGACACAAAAGGGTGAAACCATTTCCTATACAGCAGGCGATCATGTAACAGCCATACATAAGCATGTTGGCCATGATTTTATCGATTCCATCTTAGTAAATGATGAAGAACTCCCTAACCCTGTAAAAGAACTGTATAAAGAAGAAAGAGCGGAACCAGTAACATTTGACGTAGCAAAACTTGAAAGTATGGGTTTAGAAGTTATCAAACGAGACATTGCTACAATTCGACCAGATGGAACGGTTCGACATAATGCTACAAATGTTGCAGAATGGCTGGTAGATTATGCTGATATTTACCATCAAAAAGTAAGAGGACCAATAATAGAAACATAATGGCTTTATTGTATATGGTAAGATGAACATATACATAGAAATCATGATTGAAAGGGGGGCGTGATATGTCTTTTGCTTCTGAAACAAAAAAAGAATTGACACAAATAGAAGCGGACAATCATTGTATGAAAGCAGAAGTTTCTGCCCTAATTCGTATGAATGGTTCATTATCCTTTGCAAATAAACAACTAAGCTTAGACGTGCAAACCGAAAACGCTGCAATTGCCAGAAGACTATATACGATTATGAAAAAATTGTATCCGTACAATGTTGAATTACTTGTTCGTAAGAAAATGCGATTGAAAAAAAATAATGTGTATATATGCCGTGTAAGAGAAGGAGCGCGTGAGCTATTAATTGATTTAGAAATCATCTCAGACGACTTTCAATTTAACCATACTATCTCAAGAAAGCTCATTCAAAAGAGCGGCCAAAAAAGAGCTTATTTAAGAGGAGCCTTTTTAGCAGGAGGTTCCGTCAATAATCCAGAAACATCGGCTTATCATTTAGAGGTTTATTCTTTATATAAAGAACATGGTGAGGCATTAATGGATTTGATGAATGAATTTGAACTCAATGCCAAAACAATTGAACGTAAAAAAGGCTTTGTAACTTACTTAAAAGAAGCAGAAAAAATTTCAGATTTCCTTAATATTGTTGGAGCGCATCAGGCTATGATGAAATTTGAAGATGTTCGGATTTTGCGAGATATGCGTAATAGTGTCAACCGTATTGTGAACTGTGAAACTGCCAATTTAAATAAAACCATTGGAGCAGCATTACGGCAGGTTGAGAATATTCGATTTATTGAAAATTCAATTGGTCTTGATCAACTACCGGAGAAGCTTCGTGAAATAGCACGTCTCCGTGTTGAATACCAAGATGTGACATTAAAAGAGCTTGGTGAAATGGTATCTAGTGGAACGGTTAGTAAATCAGGTGTTAACCATCGATTGAGAAAAATTGATGAGATTGCGGATGCATTAAGGCGTGGTGAAAAAATAGGTGGTTAAGTTATCATACTTTTCAGGTATGAATGTCATGCTAATCGCTTATTGTTCTTTTGCCAGTAAGTAAGGTAAGATAAAACTAATAGACGAACGGTAGTGAAGGGGAGTTTTGAGAATGATTGAGAGAAGAGTCCAGGTTAAATTAAAATTAGGACTACAAGCTAGACAAGCAGCACTATTTGTGCAAGAAGCAAATCGTTTTAGTGCTGATATCTTTCTAGAAAAAGATGAGAAAAAAGTAAATGCCAAATCCATTATGGGTGTTATGAGCTTAGCAGTTGCTAAAGGTACCGAAGTGACTTTAAGCAGTGAAGGTAACGATGCTGAGCAAGCGGTTACAGCATTGGCAACAATTATTGAAAATGAAGATTAATATTCATTAAATACAAAAGGCATCACAGAGCAATTCTGTGATGCCTTCTATTTTTTATTTATTATCGCTACGGTGCATAATATGATCGATTAAACCGTATTCTTTTGCACGTTCAGCAGTCATGAAGTTATCACGATCTGTGTCTCTTGCAATGACTTCAAGTGGTTGACCAGTGCGTTCAGATAAAATGCCATTTAATTTCTCACGTAAGAATAGAATACGTTTAGCAGCAATTTCAATTTCTGTCGCTTGACCTTGTGCACCACCTAGTGGTTGGTGAATCATGACTTCAGCATTTGGTAAGGCAAAACGTTTACCGGGTTCTCCAGCTGCAAGTAGGAAAGCACCCATTGATGCAGCCATACCAATACAAATTGTTTGTACCTGTGGTTTAATGATTTGCATTGTGTCATAGATAGCCATACCAGCCGTAATGGATCCGCCAGGTGAGTTAATATAAAGAGAGATATCTTTATCTGGATCTTCTGCTTGTAGGAAAAGAAGCTGAGCGACAATGGAGTTAGCAACATTGTCATCAATAGCACTTCCTAAAAGGATAATACGGTCTTTAAGTAGACGTGAATAAATGTCATATGCACGCTCACCACGACTAGTTTGTTCAATAACTGTAGGAATTAAATTCATGTTAAATCCTCCTTAAAAAGCTAAATTCGAATACCTTTGCTGAAAATTTTCCTTTGTATTTCAGCTGTATCCTTATCATACACATTATAGTCAGGGAAGGTCAAATATTAACCCTGCTAAAGTGAAATTAAAAAAAATAAATTGTTTTTGCATTCTATGGTTGAATTATATAGGATAGGCTTGTATAATGATTAAGGTTATAAGGTTTAAAGTACAGGACACTATTTTGCAGGTATGCTTCAAAAATGAGGGTTATCTACATCATGCTTTTCGTAAGCCTAGAGTGAGTACTTTTTTTTTGTGTCTTTTGCCCTCGTGGTGTAATGGATAACACGTAAGATTCCGGTTCTTGCACTGGGGGTTCGATTCCCTCCGAGGGCGCCATTTTACTGATCAATTGATATACTGTTATAGCTCATCTCCTAATAAGTAGTTTAGCAGCCTGCTTACTGGAGATCGAGAGGAAGAATAAAGGGAATACTGTCCTAGTTGGCATTATTCCCCTATTTATTCCTTTCAAACCTTCAAAAAAGCAACAACTCCAAATTATTTTTTAGTGAACATACTGTACGTGAGACTAGTAATAGTCGAAAAAAAAGAATCCTATCTGAGGGGATTCTTTTTTTTTGCCTAAATTTATCGAAATTTGGCATGGTTCTTATTGTATATATATTAGTTTTAGGTTAATTTTCTTGTTATTTATACATGTTTTTTCAAATTATATGAATTTATTATAAATTTATATGAAAAAATATTTAATTTTATGCGAAAAGTTGTTGTCTAAATACTATAATGTTAATATAATTGACCTAATAGTCTAACATTTCCGAATTGCGAAAAATAATACGTAATTCGGAAAATTATCGAACTAGGGGGAAATACAATGAAAAAAACAGGTTGGATGTTACTGATGATTATTGCAGCTTTAACATTAGCACTTGCAGGTTGTGGTACAAAAGATGATGCATCTTCAGGTAGCTCATCTTCAGAAGATGGTGGAGATGGCAAAAAGGTTTACAAAGTAGGTACTGAGGCAACTTTTGCACCATTTGAATCTGTTGACGATTCAGGGAAAATTGTAGGGATTGATGTCGATATTCTACAAGCTATTGCAGATGAGATGGACTTTGAGGTTGAGTGGAATAATATTGGATGGGAGCCAGTGTTCCAAACAATTAAGAACGGTGAAACAGATATCGGTGCTTCTGGAATCACAATTACGGAAGAGCGTAAAGAATCATTTGATTTTACAGAACCGTATTATGAGTCTCAGTTATTAATTGTTGTGAAAGAAGATTCAAAGATTAAATCTCTTGATGAATTAAAAGATAAAAAAGTATCTGTACAAATCAATGCAACTGGTCATATGGCAGCGAAAAAGCTACAAGGGGAAGCAAGTACAAATATTATGGCTTTTGAAAGTCAGCCAATCGCTATCCAAGAGATGCTAAATGGTAATGTTGATGCAGCTATCGGAGATAATGCAGTAGTTTATGAATATATCAAAGCTCACCCAGATCAAAAACTAAAAGTAATTGAAGATGATGCATTCGAAAAAGAATACTATGGCTTCATGGTTCAAAAAGGGAATAAAGAATTGCTAGATAAATTAAACGAAGGTCTTAAAAAGATTAAAGAAAACGGTAAATTAAAAGAAATTACAGGCATTGATTTTCAATAAAAATGAATGAAATGATGCTACTAACATAGTAACTGTGCTAACAGCTCATTTATTAATTGTAATTTAAAGGGGAATGGGGTTTTCGGATGGACATCTTTGACTTACGCTGGGACATTGTCTGGAACTACCGAGATATGTTTATACGAGGTATTGGCGTAACACTTATTTTGACACTTAGTGGTTATTTTGGCGGTATTCTATTAGGACTATTTTTAGGCCTTGGAAAATTATCGAGTAAAAAATGGATTTATTGGCCATCTAAACTATATATCGATTTATTCCGTGGAACACCGATGCTTGTACAAATCTTGTTAATTCACTTAGCAGTTATTCCAACAATTTTTGGTCATTCTTTAGGTTATATGGTATCAGGGATTACAGCGCTTATTTTAAACTGTGCTGCTTATAATGCGGAAATTTTCCGTGCAGGGATTCAAAGTATTGCAAAAGGGCAAATGGAGGCTGCTCGCTCTCTTGGATTAACGCATAACCAAGCGATGCGTAAGGTCATTTTACCTCAAGCATTTAGACGTATGATTCCGCCATTGGGCAATGAATTTATTGCATTATTAAAAGATTCTTCACTCGTAACTGTAATTGCAGCACCAGATATTTTATACGCTAGTAAGGTCGTAGCTGGTGCAAGCTTCCGCTTCTGGGAACCGTATATCGTTGCAGCATTATTATATTTAGTGTTGACATATGGTGTAACGAAGATTGTAGCATTTATCGAGAAACGATTTAGCAATAGCTATGTCCCTCGTAAAGCTAAGGTAGAAGGGCGGGAAGCTAGATGATAAAAATTGAAAACCTACACAAATACTTTGGCAAGCTTGAAGTATTAAAAGGAATCGATTATGAAATTCAAGAAAAACAAGTTGTCTGTGTTATTGGGCCGTCTGGTTCAGGAAAAAGTACATTTCTCCGTTGCATCAATATGTTAGAAGAAGTAACGGATGGTGCTATTTATATTGAAAATGTAAAAATTAATGATCCTAAAACGAATATCAATGAAATTCGCGCTGAAGTGGGTATGGTGTTTCAACAATTTAACTTATTCCCGCATATGACAGTTATCGATAATGTCACGATGGCACCTATGCAAATTCGTAAAATGAATCGTACAGACGCAGAAGCTTTAGGACATGAGCTATTAAAAAAGGTCGGGCTCGACAGCAAGGCCTATAATTATCCTGAGCAGCTATCAGGTGGTCAGCAACAACGTGTGGCGATTGCTCGTGCCTTAGCAATGAAGCCAAAAGCTATTTTATTTGACGAGCCAACTTCAGCACTTGACCCTGAAATGGTAAAAGAGGTGCTAGATGTTATGAAAAATCTAGCAGCTGAAGGGATGACAATGGTAGTTGTGACACATGAAATGGGCTTTGCTCGTGAAGTAGGTGATCGAGTAGTCTTCATGGATGGGGGCTATATTGTAGAAGAAGGGTCTCCAGAGGAACTATTCGGCAATCCCCAAAGCGACCGTACGAAAGCGTTTTTAGGAAAAGTATTATAAAGCTGAAAAAGCGAACGACATGCTCGTTCGCTTTTTTTGTGCTGTTCTTATTTAATGAAGGGGATTAGATGTTGTGTCGAATGCATTCAGCATCGTTTGCATATCCTGTTGGGAATACTGAGGCACCTGATAATAGCCGTGTTTATTTTGATAAATGGATAATTCGTATCCCATTTCAATACAGTTAGGAATACTATCCGCAACAACGCGACGAACTACAGGGTTTGTTGTCTCCAACGCAGCAGTTGTCATACATTTCGCTGCTCCTTTTTGAGCTCCAAGTAAAAATCCAGAAATAGCTTCATCATTAATTTCATTAGCGTTTTGCATCGGCTTTTTTGGTTGACCAGGATTTAGGCCATATTTGAAATCATTTCCTGTTTCCATTTGGTAGCGTCCTGTTGGAACAGATGGATCGTGTCCTGTTTTAAAGGACTCTACGATCGTATTGTACATACCAAGAGTGAAATTATATTGGCGATCCAAAATGTTGAGTAATTCAGGATCTTTTACATGGGGACGCAAAATAATCGCTTGGTTCATACCTGCAATAATTTCGCCAATTGTTTCATGCATGTCCATCATTTCATGTCCACCATGATTTAGGCTATGTTGTTGATTTAAATTTGTTTGGTTTGATGATTCATTGTAAAACGATTGTGACAAAAAAAACGCCTCCTCAATAATTTTTTGTTGCAGTATTTAGTATGTCGTGTCAATTCAATTTCATACGGTATAAATGTAAAGGTAAAAATGTAGACTAAAGATAGAAGGAAAAGCAAGTCAAGGAGGATTAAAATTGAAAAAGTTACTTGGACCAATTGGAATAATTGTCATCATTCTTGTTGTAATCGCCTTATTATTTATACCTAAATACAATAGTCTGGTGACAGCCGAGGAAAATGTTGATTCTAAATGGGCACAAGTTGAAAATCAGCTCCAACGTCGCTATGATTTGATTCCCAATCTAGTGGAATCTGTGAAAGGCTATGCGAATCATGAGCAAGAGGTGATAGCGAATATTACGGAGGCACGTGCACAAATGGGAAGTGCAAGCTCACCAGAGGAGCAAGCTGTTGCCAATGATGCTTTAACTGGCGCTCTTAGTCGTTTACTAGTAGTTGTAGAAAATTACCCAAACTTAAAGGCAGATGCAAACTTCCGCCAGTTAATGGATGAGCTAGCAGGTACAGAAAATCGTCTGGCAGTAGCACGTGAGGATTACAATAATGAGGTGCAGCAATTCAATAAACATGTTAAACGTTTCCCGGGGAATTTGATGGCAGGGATGTTTGGCTTTGAACAAAAAGAATACTTTAAAGCCACAGCAGGAGCGGACAAAGCACCATCTATCGATTTTAGTCAATCGGGTACACAATAATGAAACGTTGCATTGTACAGATGATCATCGTTTGTTCGGTGCTTCTTTTTTTCTCGAATCTAGCAGAAGCAACGATGCCATCACCGATGAAAAATACGTATATACATGACTTTGCCAATGTAATTTCTGCGAATGTCAAAGAAGAGATAAATCAATATTCTGAGCAGTTGGATCAAGGCACGGGTGCTGAAATCATGGTAGTCACAGTTGATAGTCTTCATGGACAAGAGCCGAAAATGTATGCGACAAAATTGATTCGGTCATGGGGCATTGGTGACAAGGATAAAAATAACGGTGTCCTAATTTTAGCTACCTTAGGTCAAGGGGAAGGAAATAACGACGTTGTAATTGCCGTGGGTCAGGGACTAGAAGGAGCATTACCAGATGGTAAATTAGGACGCATTTTAGATAATGCATTTTATCCCTCAGCAAGTGCTGGTAATCTAGATCAAGCATTTCAAGCAACCTATTCTGAAGTTTTTCGCGCTGTTGCCCAAGAGTATAATTGGAACGGTGATTTGCCAGCGCAAACAAAAGAAGAGGATGACATACCCACTTGGTTAATTATCCTAATCATTATCGTTGTTATTATTATCTATTCATTCTTTTCGAAAGGCGGCGGAGGTCCTCGCTCTGGAGGCTATGGCGGTTATCCAGGAAGTTTTGGTGGAGGACATTCGAATAGAGGAGGCTTTGGCGGATTTGGTGGCGGATCTTCTGCTGGTGGGGGAGCAAGCAGGAAATTTTAATAGAGGTATGGCGAACTATTCTATATAGTTCGCTTTCATTTTGGCTTAATTAAAAACCTCTCAATTATTGACAATAATGCTAGAATTGTTATAATTTAAATATATCGACAAACGATATAGCGTAAACTGATATAGGGAGGAATCATTTTGAAAAAAAGATTTTTATCTGCATCGTTAGCAATTATTTTAACAACCTCTGTAGTTATTCCTGCAACAATGCAAGAAGTCCGTGCTGCAAATGAAACTAATAGCACAGTAACAGCACAAGAAGAACATGTGTCAGCGCAGGAATTTTTGAATTTAGCTGTAACAACTTTAACATTCCAGCACGGTTCAGATTCAATGCGTCAACAAATTATTGATAAATGGGTCAAGGCTGGAGAATTCACAGATTTAAGTTTGACAATTAAACGTGATGAAGCGGCTCGTATTTTAGTTAGAGCGTTAAATAAAGAAGAAAAAGAAGCTTCACTTGCTGACTATTTAGAGAAGGCCAATAAGATTGGTTTATTTAATGGCTTATCATTAAATACAGAAGCAATTTCAAAACAAGATGCAGTAAAAATATTAAACAATGCAAAACAAATAAAAAATGGTTCCAATCATGAAGGTGTAAAGGAAATTTCAGTTGAAGACTTTATGAAAAATCCTGGTAATTTTGGTTATGAACTTTCGCCAGATGGCAATTACATTACTTTTTCCTCTGCTTGGGAGAACAGAGCGAATGTTTTCGTGAAAAAGATGAATGATGATAGTGAGCCTGTTCGTGTTTCCAATTCAAAAGATCGAGACGTTGCAGGATTTTACTGGAAGGATAATAATTTACTCTACGTAAAGGATAAAGGTGGAGATGAAAACTTCCATATTTATTCTACAACATTTAATGGCTCTGAGGAAAAAGATCTAACGCCATATCCAAATGTCACAGTTGGGATATTAAGTGGCCTACAGGGTGTTAAAGATGAAATTCTTATCATGATGAATAAGGAAGATGCAACAGTTTTTGATGTCTACAAGTTGAATGTAAAGACTGGGGAAACAACTCACGTTGCAAAAAATCCGGGTAATATTACGAGCTGGCTAGCCGATCGCAATGGAAATGTGCGAATTGCCGTAGCCTCAGATGGTGTGGAAGGAACGATCCTTTATCGAGATTCTGAAAAGGATGAATTCAAGCCATTTATTGAAATGGAAGCTGGAGATGAAGTAATGCCACTAGCTTTCTCAAAAGACAATCAATACATTTACGCTACATCTAACAAAGGTAGAGACAAAGTAGAAGTTGTGAAATACGACTTAAAAGGTAATGAAGAAGTAATTATGTCTAATGATCAAGTAGATGTTTCTGGTGTCTTATATAGTGCCGAACACGATAAATTGCTATATGGTGCGTATATAACAGATAAACCACATTACCAATTCTTTGACGAGAACTTTGAAAAGCTTTTCCGTAAAATCCAAAGCAAGCTGAATGTGCATGAAAGTGAGCTTGGTATCAATGATTACAATAAAGAAATGACCAAATTTATTGTGAGTGTTTCAAGTGATACTGTCTATGGAAAATATTATTATTACGATTCTACGACAGATGAATTAACCGAGTTGGCCACTTTAAGCCCTTGGTTAAATCCGAATGAACTGGCAGAAATGCATCCAATTTCATATAAGAGCCGAGATGGCTTAACGATTAATGGCTATTTAACTTTACCGAAAAATAAAGAAGCAAAAGATCTCCCTCTTATTGTCAATCCTCATGGTGGGCCTTGGGCACGTGATATGTGGGGCTTCAACCCAGAAGTACAATTATTAGCTAATCGTGGCTATGCAGTGCTACAGGTGAATTTCCGTTCATCAACTGGATATGGTAAAGAATTCCTTCAGGCTGGTAATAAGCAATGGGGTCTGAAGATTCAAGATGACATCACTGATGGTGTCCAATGGGCAATTGACCAAGGCATTGCAGACCCTGATCGCATCGGTATTTATGGGGCATCATTTGGTGGTTATGCAACATTAGCGGGTATTACGTATACACCTGATTTATATGCTGCTGCAGTTGATTATGTAGGGGTATCTAACATATTTACATTATTAAATACCATCCCTCCTTACTGGGAAACTATGCGTAACATGTTTTATGAGCGCGTAGGTCATCCAGAGAAAGACAAAGAATTGTTAACTGCTGTTTCACCAGTTTTCCATGCAGATAAAATCAAAACACCATTATTTGTCGCACAAGGAGCAAATGACCCACGTGTAAACAAAGCAGAATCCGATCAAATTGTGGAAGCCTTACGCGCTAGAGGTGTGGATGTAGAGTACATGCTAAAAGATAATGAAGGACATGGCTTTGCAAATGAAGAAAATAGAATTGAATTCTATAATGCCATGGTAAAATTCTTCGATAGTCATTTAAAATAATTTAAAACGAAAGGCATTGATGTGTAGCTTGCTCACAATCAATGCCTTTTTTTATTACAATAGGTGAATGGGATTTGGATAGCGCATTTTACGTTCAAATGATGAAATGCACAGTGCTAGTTCCTCAATACCAGTATAAATTAATGGTTCATCTACCTGAGAAATACTTAAACGAATAAGATTATCTTTTTTAAATTCTGGTAGATACATTCTAGCAGCGTCATCCATCAATATATTTTTTTCCTTTAATAAATGAACCACCTGCCTAGCACTTACATTATCAGGAAGAACAACGGAAAGATAAAAGCCTGATACTGGTTTCGTATAGTTAGTAGAGGTGGGAAGTAATGATTCGCAAGCCTCCTGTAAAACGCTCATTTTTCTTACATAAAGCTCTTTAATCTTTTTAATATGACTATTAAACATACCGCTTTTTAAATAAATGTCTAAGGCACCCTGCGAGAGCACAGAGCTATTGAAATCAGCACTAAATTTATAACGTAGAAAATGATTTGTCATTATAGTGGGAAGGACGACTGTCGCTACTCTTAAACCCGGAAGAAATACCTTTGAAAAGCTTTTAATATAAATAACCCTGCCAGTGGGATTAAAAGAAAAAAACGGATCCGCTTTTTTATTAGGATCTAAATCTCCTAAAAAATCATCCTCCACAATATAAACATCATATTTTTCTGCTAATTCCACAATCTTTCTTTTTTCGTCATTTGTATAGCTATGACCAAGAGGATTATGGAATCTCGGCACAGTATAAAAAAACTTAATGTCATTATTGCGAAAAATATAGTCAAGACGATCTAAATCAATGCCCTCCATTGTTAAATCAATCCCAAAAGTTGTAGCTTGTTGCAGATGGACAGATTCTATAAAACCAAAATAGGTAGGCTGTTCTATTAATATATTATTTTTACCATTCGGAAAAGGCATTGCCGCTAGTAAATGTAATGCTTGCTGTGAGCCCGAGACAACAAATAATCGATCAGGTTCAGTAAAGACCTGTAAGTCCTGTAGATACTTAGCCAATTGTACACGCAGCGAGTAAAGCCCTTGCTGATCACTATAACTAAATAATTCTTCTTTATATGTGTCAATAGCTTGATTGATGCAATGCTGAAATTCAATATAGGGCATAATGCTTTTGTCTGGGCCAGCTGATAAAAAATCAATAACTTGTTGGTTTGTAGTTGGTTGCTCTATGTTATTCACAACATAATAGCCACTTTTGGGTTTGGAAAAAATAAGATGCTCCTTTTCTAATTCATTATACGCTCTTATCACTGTATTTTTACTGCAGGAAAATTGCTCAGACAGTTGTCGAACGGAAGGTAGTTTACTGCCTGCAAGGAGCACACCATTAGCAAGCTGCTCTTTAATGTCCTCTACAACTTCTAAATATTTTGCAATCATCATCCTTCCTCCTTTATCTGTACCAGGACAGTTGGTAGAAAATTCTGTTTATTTTTGAGATAGCGCCACTTACTATGGATTATACCAGGGACAGATGGAGAGGAAAATGAAAGGATGAGAACATGCAGGATAAAAGAAAAGAAAAAATAGGTTTGCTGTTAGGATTTGTGGGCGTAATTTGCTTTAGTCTAACGTTACCCGCAACAAGTACAGCTGTACCATATTTTGGAGCGACGATTGTAGGATTGGGGAGAGCTGTCATTGCGGCGTTCATCGTAGCCATTGTTTTACTTGTAAGAAAAGAAAGACTACCGACTGCTAGACAATTTAAAAGCTTGATAATAGTATCCTTTGGCGCTGTATTAGGGTTTCCTTTACTTACATCTTGGGCAATGATAAGGTTACCAGTTTCTCACGGAGCGGTAGAATTAGCACTTTTACCTTTAGCGACTGCGGGCTTTGCTTTATTCAGAGCAGGTGAACGTCCCTCATTTAAGTTTTGGTTATCGAGTGTTATTGGGGCTATAGCCGTTATTATTTATGCTAGCTTTTTAGGCTTAGGCCAATTACATATGGCAGATCTAGCATTATTAGCAGCAGTTGTAATATTAGGTCTTAGCTATGCAGAAGGAGGACAGTTAGCGAAGGAATTAGGGAGCTGGCAGGTGATTGCTTGGGCTATTTTGATGGCGGCTCCCTTTTTTATTGTCCCTGTCATTTCCCAATTTTCCTTGGAAATGCTACATGCCCCTCTTACAGCGTGGGTTAGCCTGTTATATTTAGCTGTTGTCAGTCAGTTTTTAGCATATGTTGCTTGGTATGGGGGAATGGCTTTAGGAGGTATTGCAAGAGTTAGTCAGATCCAATATTTACAGCCATTTTTAATGATTCTTTTTGCTACGCTATTTTTAAATGAATCCATCTCTTGGTTTACGATCGTCGTGGCAATGATTGTCGTGATTTCCGTCATTGTTGGCAAAAATACAACCATTACAAAGAAGGATGCTAAGACAGCTCAAATAAACATCATCAAAGAATAGTAGCCATTTCTACATTGCCACATCGTTTATAATAAAGGAGGAGGTGCTATCTATGAAGATTCAATTTTTTAGTCGGGCGAATTGTCCTTTATGTGTAGAAGGATTACAGACATTAAAGCTTGTTCAGGAAGATGTTCTATTTGATATTGAAATAATTGATATAGAGCAGGATGATCGTATACATGAAAAATATATGCTAATGATTCCGGTAGTTGAAAAAGAGGGTGTCGTCATTCAGTATGGTCATTTAGATTATGCCACGTTAATGGAGCGATTAGGCAGTTAATCTACTGAAAGTATAAAGAATTATTAACGGTATAAATGACTTTATTATTAGCTGTCATTCTCACAATTCACAAATTGTTCAATGAAAGCGGTTTGAATTTGAACAGTTTGTGAAGACCTTCACATTAGACTTTCTTTTCCTAAAAATCGGAGTAGAATAGGTATCAAGTAAGAAGTTGTTATAAAACAGTTTAGCAAATGTATCACAAATTTTAGTGGTTGTTATATTACAAAAATGAATGATGTGAAGGGAGATTTTACAATGTGGGTTATTACAGTATTTGAGAAAAAGGACGTTCGTATTTTTGAATTTACAAATAAAACTGAAGCAACAAAAGCTTTAGAAGGTTTTAAAAAGAATGCGATTTTATCTTTCACTAAATAAGTTCAACAAAGTCTTGTAGCTGTTTTTAGAGCTATGAGGCTTTTTTTTATCCAGAACAATACAACTACTTGCACTTTAAAACAATGCATATTATAATAAAAGCATAAGTGGGACACAAAATAATTAAGTGGGTTAAAAACAAACCCACCGCTATTAATTAGGGGAGTAGATAGATATGTTAACTGTTCCAGAGGCACAGCAAAGGCTACTTCCTGAAATGTATCCGCTTCTGCAAGCAAGATATCGAATATTGCAAGCCGTTCAACTTATGCAACCAATCGGGCGACGTACACTAGCTGATTCACTGAAAATGACAGAAAGAGAAATACGCAAAGAAACTGATATTTTACGTGAACAAGGGTTATTAGATGCGCAAAAGTCGGGTATGGTATGTACAGATGATGGTGATATAGTCATTGAAAAATTAAGAGCTATCGTTTATGAATGGTCTGGTTTAACCCAGCTTGCAAAAGTGCTTGAAAGCCACTTTGGCATTCAACGTGTAGTCGTAGTTCCTGGTGATTACAATGAGGATCATACAATCCTAAGCATGCTAGGCAAAGAAGCAGCATTGCAATTTATGTCGGCTGCTTTTGATGAGCAAGTTGTAGCTGTCACTGGTGGAAAATCTGTTGCCTCACTTGCACAGTTTTTACATCCTTTAGACGGACAAAAGGATATCACTTTTGTAGCTGCACGTGGGGGGATTGGACATGAAATGCAAATGCAGGCCAATACACTTGTTGCAACATTTGCCATGCAAATGGAAACACAATACCGTACTTTATTTTTACCAGAGCATTTAAGTGAGCAAGCTTATCAAGCGATGCTAACAGAGCCGATGGTAACAGAAATGATGGCCTTCTATGATCAAGCAGATTGCGTCATTCATGGGATTGGCTCTGCAGAGGAAATGGCGATTCGTCGCAACTCATCTCCTGAGGATTTGCGAATTCTTGAGGAAAAAGGCGCTGTGAGTGAGGCTTTCGGTTATTATTTCAATGCCGATGGAGAAATAGTACATCGTATACGGACAATTGGTATCCAGCTTGAGCAGGTACAAAACAGTGAGCAGGTCATTGCTGTTGCAGCAGGAAAACAGAAGGTCAATGCAATGCTTTCTTATTTCAAAGTAGCACCTAAGCAAACCATATTTGTAACAGATGAAGCAGCGGCCAAAGCAATTGCTGCTAAAATATCTTCTATAGAAAATAAGCATCTTGAATGATGGCAAAGTTGTAAACATGTCACTCGATCTCAGAAAGTGCTAAAGCATTTTTTGAATGAGCATAAAGTAAATTTTGATGTCTCTATTCATAGAGACAGACATCACACATTATTGGAGGAATTAACAATGGCATTAAAATTAGCGATTAATGGATTTGGACGTATTGGACGTTTAGTATTTCGTGAGGCAATGAAGCATGATGAATTTGAAGTAGTAGCCGTAAACGACTTAACAGATGCTGGTCAGCTTGCGCACTTATTGAAATATGATTCAGTACACGGTATCTATGATGCTGAAGTCAATGCAGATGAAGATTCTTTCGTAGTAAATGGTCAACGTGTAAAAGTATATGCTGAAAAAGATCCTGCCCAATTACCATGGGGCGAATTAGGCGTAGATGTAGTGCTTGAATGTACTGGTCGATTCCGTTCAATGGAAGAAGTAGGCAAGCATATTGAAGCAGGGGCGAAAAAAGCGATTCTATCGGCACCAGCAAAAGGCGCAATGCCTACATTTGTTATGGGTGTAAACCATGAGGATTATAACCCAGCAACTGATGATGTGATCTCCAATGCTTCTTGTACAACTAACTGTCTAGCACCAGTAGCTAAAGTGCTTGATGAGAAATTTGGCATTGAACGTGGTATGATGACAACAATTCACTCTTATACAAATGATCAACGAATTCTAGACTTCCCACACTCTGACCCTCGTCGTGCACGTGCTGGAGCGGTGTCTATGATTCCAACAACAACAGGTGCAGCGATAGCTGTATCAAAAGTATTACCACAATTAAAAGGTAAGCTAGATGGTTTCTCTATGCGTGTGCCAACACCTAACGTATCATGTGTTGACTTAGTTGTAGAGCTAAAAGCAGATGTATCGAAAGAAACAATTAATGCAGCATTAAAAGAAGCTTCTGAAAATGAATTAAAAGGTATTTTAGATTACAATGAGCTACCATTAGTATCAATTGATTATAACGGTAACCATTATTCTTCTACGGTAGATGGCCTTTCAACAATGGTGTTAGAAAACAAAATGGTGAAAGTTTTAGCTTGGTATGATAACGAAATTGGTTACTCTACTCGCTTAATGGACCTAGCTTTATACATTGCTGAACAAGGCTTAAACCATAAATAAGTATCATATTTCGACATTTTGAGTAAAAAGTGTGACATATTACTGCTTTTTATGCACAAAAAGTATAGCCTTTATAATATCGAATAGATATAATATACAAGGGTATTGGGAGTAAGGGATAACCCTTACTCCTTTTTTTCTAGATTCAGCAGAAAACCCCACCTCTATAGGTAATGAGATGATTACACAAATGACTCTCTTGATTCATTGGTGTTCAATCACCGACTGAATCAAGCTAAAAGGTCAGCTAACGTCACAGATTTTGAAGAGAAATGTTTCGAGCAAGTTCAAAAAAAATCTGGACGCAATTACGCTGAGGCGTAATTGATACATGTTGATTGCAAGACATCGCAGTTAACTTTTGCTACTATAAAAACAAGTATTAGGGTTCATTATCAAAAGTTGGAGAATCATACTTACACGAGATAGTGACGCTGAAAAAGTACCAAAATGACTATTCAATTTAGTAAGCATGGTGTAGAGCCAAGATGGGTAAAACACAAAAGTGTAAGACTAAAACAAACTTTGAAGGGAGTTTCTTCATGTTAAATAAGAAAACAATGAAAGATATTGATGTTAAGGGTCAACGCGTTTTTGTACGTGTAGATTTTAATGTACCAATGGCAGACGGTGCTATTACCGATGAGACGCGTATTCGTGCAGCTATTCCTACAATTGAGTATTTAGTAGAGCAGGGTGCTAAAGTTATTCTAGCTTCTCACTTAGGTCGTCCAAAAGGTGAAGTAAAAGAGGATATGCGTTTAACGGCTGTTGGCATTCGCTTAGCGGAATTAATGGGCAAGCCTGTTACGAAGCTTGATGAATCCATTGGGCAAGCGGTGGAAGAAGCCGTTGCAAACATGCAAGATGGAGATATTCTACTGCTTGAAAATGTACGCTTCCATGCTGGTGAAGAGAAAAATGATCCTACATTAGCACAGCAATTTGCTCAGCTAGCAGATATTTATGTTAATGATGCTTTTGGTGCAGCCCACCGAGCTCATGCTTCTACAGAAGGAATTGCTAAGCATATTCCAGCTGTATCTGGATTCTTAATGCAAAAAGAATTAGATGTACTAGGTAAGGCATTGTCTAACCCTGAGCATCCGTTTACAGCCATTATTGGTGGTGCCAAAGTAAAAGATAAAATTGGTGTTATTGAAAGCCTTTTAGAAAAAGTAGATCACTTAATTATCGGTGGTGGTTTATCCTTTACCTTTATTAAGGCACAAGGCCACGATATCGGTAAATCATTGCTAGAGGAAGATAAAATTGAGCTAGCAAAGTCCTTTATTGAGAAGGCAAAAGCAAAAGGTGTGCAATTACATATGCCAGTCGATGCTGTTGTGGCAAATGAATTTTCACAGGATGCTGAAACACAAATCGTTGATGTAGATGCTATTCCAGCTGATTGGATGGGTCTAGATATTGGACCTAAAACGGCTGCAAACTATGCAGAAGTTATCAAAAAATCTAAATTAATCATTTGGAATGGACCAATGGGTGTCTTTGAAATGGACAAATTTGCAAACGGCACAAAAACAGTTGCTGATGCAATGGCAACAACAGCTGGCTACACAGTAATCGGTGGCGGAGATTCAGCTGCTGCAGTTGAAAAATTTGAAGTAGCAGATAAGATGGATCACATTTCTACAGGTGGTGGTGCTTCCTTAGAATTAATGGAAGGCAAAGAGCTTCCAGGGATTGTAGCACTAAACGATAAATAAGCTAATCGGAGGCAAAATGATGCGTAAACCAATTATTGCAGGTAACTGGAAAATGTTTAAAACATTTGAAGAGGCTATTCAGTTTGTAGATGCTGTACAAGAAAAACTTCCTTCCAATGACAAAGTAGATGCTGTTATTTGCGCACCAGCTCTTTACCTACCTACACTTGTGCAAGTTGCTAGTGAGTCAGAGCTGGCAATTGGTGCACAAACTATGCACTATGAAAATGAAGGTGCTTTTACGGGTGAAATTAGTCCAGCACAGCTAGCAAGTGTGGATGTTGACTATGTCATTTTAGGACACTCTGAACGTCGCGAATACTACAATGAAACAGATGAAGCGATTAATAAGAAGGTAGCAGCAGCACTTGCACATACTATCGTACCTATTATTTGCTGTGGCGAAACACTAGAAGAACGTGAAGCAGGCACAACAGAGCAAAAAGTGGCTGGTCAAATTAAAGCGGCACTTGCTGGGTTTGAAGCACAGCAAGTTGAGCATATGGTCATTGCGTATGAACCGATTTGGGCGATTGGTACCGGTAAAACGGCTACGGCAGACGATGCAAATCAAGTATGCGGAGCGATTCGAGCAGTAGTAGAAGAGCTATATAATGCTGAAACTGCGAATGCCGTGCGCATTCAATATGGTGGCAGTGTTAAGCCTGATAACATTCAGGAGCTTTTATCGAAAGAACATATTGATGGTGCTTTAGTTGGTGGAGCAAGCTTACAACCAGAATCTTATTTAACATTATTGGAGGCGGCAGCAAATGCCTAAAAAGCCAGTAGCATTAATTATTTTAGATGGCTTTGCATTTCGAGATGAAACATTCGGGAATGCAGTAGCACAGGCCAATAAGCCAAATTTTGATCGATATTGGCATCAATTTCCTCATGCGACATTAACAGCAGCGGGAGAAGCCGTTGGATTACCTGAAGGACAGATGGGGAATTCTGAGGTGGGGCACTTAAATATCGGTGCAGGACGTATCGTCTATCAAAGCTTAACACGCTTAAATAAATCTATTCGTGATGGAGATTTCTTCACGAATCAAGCCTTTTTAGATGCAGTAGCACATGTGAAAGCTCATCAGTCAAAGCTACATGTTATGGGCTTATTATCAGACGGTGGTGTTCATAGTCATTATGAGCATATGTTTGCACTATTAAAGCTAGCTAAACAGCAAGGATTAGAGGAAGTTTATATACATGGCTTCTTAGATGGTCGTGATGTTGGTCCAACAACAGCATTAGACTATATCGAAGAAACGGAAAAGCAAATGGCTGAAATAGGCATAGGGCAATTTGCTTCTATTCATGGACGTTACTATGCAATGGATCGCGATAAACGTTGGGATCGTGTGGCACTGACTTACAATGTACTGGTGGATGGCGTCGGTCAAACAGCAGAAAGTGCTAAAAGTGGTGTAGCAGCATCCTATGAGCGTGAGGTAACAGATGAATTTGTCATCCCATTTAGCATTCAAGAGCATGGTGAGCCAGTAGCAACAATTGGCGATCATGATGCAGTGATTTTCTTTAACTTCCGTCCCGATCGTGCCATTCAGCTGTCAACAGTTTTTACAAATGGAGCATTCGATGGCTTTGCTATATCTGCAAATCATCCAAAGAATTTAAAATTTGTGTCCTTCACACACTATAGTGATGAAGTCAACGCTCAGGTTGCTTATGAAAATGACAACTTGAAAAATACAATTGGTGAAGTATTAGCGACGAATGGGAAAACACAGTTGCGGATTGCGGAAACTGAAAAATATCCACATGTTACATTCTTTATGAGTGGTGGACGTGAGGAAAAATTCCCTGGTGAGGAACGTATTTTAATTGCTTCTCCTAAGGTGGCGACATACGATTTAAAACCTGAAATGTCTGCCTATGAGGTGACAGAAGCCTTACTTGCAGAAATTGCGGCTGAAAAATTTGATGGCATTATTCTTAACTTTGCCAACCCTGATATGGTTGGTCATAGTGGAATGCTGGAGCCAACAATTAAAGCCATTGAAGCAGTAGATGAATGCTTAGGGAAAGTAGTAGACGCACTCCTTGCAAAAGGTGGCGCAGCTATTATTACAGCTGACCATGGCAACTCTGATGAAGTGTTAACTTTAGCAGGTGAGCCAATGACAGCTCATACAACAAATCCTGTTCCAGTAATTGTGACAAAACCAAATATAATGTTAAGAAATGGTGGTATTTTAGCCGATTTAGCGCCAACCATGTTAGAATTATTAGAGGTGTCACAGCCTACTGAAATGACAGGACAATCATTAATTGAAAAAGAGGAGAATTAATTATGCCATTTATTACACAAGTTTATGCGCGCGAAGTTTTAGACTCACGTGGGAACCCAACAGTAGAGGTTGAAGTATTTACAGAATCAGGCGCATTTGGCCGCGCAATCGTACCATCAGGTGCATCAACAGGTGAATACGAAGCGGTAGAATTACGCGATGGTGACAAATCTCGTTACCTAGGCAAAGGTGTATTAAAAGCAGTTGAAAATGTAAACACAATTATTGCGGAAGAATTAGAAGGTAACTATTCTGTTCTTGATCAAGTAGTCATCGACAAAGCTTTAATCGAGCTAGATGGCACAGAAAACAAAGGCAAGCTTGGTGCCAACGCAATTCTAGGTGTATCCATGGCAGTTGCACATGCTGCGGCAGATTATTTAGATGTACCTCTTTATCAATATCTTGGTGGGTTCAATTCTAAGCAATTACCAGTACCAATGATGAACATCCTAAACGGTGGTGCTCACGCTGATAACAATGTAGACATTCAGGAATTCATGGTTATGCCTGTTGGTGCAGAATCATTCCGTCATGCATTACGTATTGGCGCTGAGATCTTCCATAGCCTAAAAGCTGTTCTAAAAGCAAAAGGCTACAACACAGCAGTAGGTGATGAAGGTGGTTTTGCACCAAACCTAGGCTCTAACGAAGAAGCAATTACAGTGATCTTAGAAGCGATTGAAAAAGCAGGCTACAAACCAGGTGACGAAGTGAAACTTGCAATGGACGTAGCATCCTCTGAACTATTCAATAAAGAAGATGGCAAATACCACTTAGATGGTGAAGGTGTTGTCAAAACTTCTGAGGAAATGGTAGATTGGTACGAAGAGTTAACAAATAAATACCCAATCATTTCAATTGAAGATGGCTTAGACGAAAACGACTGGGCTGGACACAAGCTATTAACAGACCGTATCGGCAATCGCGTACAATTAGTAGGTGATGACCTATTTGTAACAAATACGAAAAAATTATCAGCAGGTATTGAGCAAGGCGTAGGAAATGCCATCCTTATCAAAGTAAACCAAATCGGTACGTTAACTGAAACATTTGAAGCGATCGAAATGGCGAAACGTGCAGGCTACACAGCGGTTATTTCTCACCGTTCTGGTGAATCAGAAGATGCGACAATTGCTGATATCGCTGTTGCAACAAATGCTGGTCAAATTAAAACAGGTGCTCCATCACGTACAGACCGTGTAGCTAAATACAACCAACTTCTTCGCATTGAAGATCAACTTGGTTCAACAGCAGAGTATCTTGGTTTAAATTCATTCTATAACTTAAAATAAGTATTTGATTGAAGAGAAAATACTTTGAATTTAGTAATACACAGCTTTTATATTTGAACCATGTTGTACATTTAGGCTTATGTATTGCTTCAACCTCTGATTTATAAGTGTGATAAACACTTGTAGATTGGGGGTTTTTTAGTTACTTATCTAATTACAGAGTAAGCTTATTCAATTAGAACAACCGAAAGCGGTGGACATTAAGTATCTATTCATTGAAACCTATTACAACATTCTGTTATTATTTAACCTAATTAACTAATATCAACCATATTTACATAATGATAAAAAATTACTGAGGGGTAATAACATGAAGAGAAAAACCAAATCGGTTATTAGTATCATTGTAATATTAATTATTTTCGGTGGAGCATTTGGTTACATCAAATTCACTGAGCATATGAATAAATCTACTCCCGAGGAAGAAAAAACAATCGCTGGATATGTTGAAGTAACTTCTAAGGATGGAACTGTTCTAAAAAAAGAAAATGAATTATATCCAGATGACTTAATAGAACACAAAATGAACGAAACCATTCATAGCATGTCTCATCAGAAGGTTGAAGCGGAAATAAAATGGGGTCACGAGCAAATAACACAAGAAAAGGTTGACCGATTGTTAGCTATAGCCAAAGAAAGCAATTATAAATATAAAGAGCTTTACATTTCAATATTGGAAAGATGGTCGAAGGGTGATTTTTCAAATGCAGTTGACGACCACAATTCCATATGGGAAATGCAAGGCGGGGATGAAGAAGCTTCAGGGAAAGCAATTCGTCTATTAACTCCATTTGAAGAGCAAGCTTATATTCAACACAATTTAGAATATGACTTATATTGAATACCATTTTGCGAAAGATAAATAGGCGAATTTCAAAAAATGCCTCAAAGTTAATTCAAACTTTGAGGCATTTTAACATATAAAAAAGATTAACGTGAAGCGGCACGAGCAGGCCAATAAGGTGCAGGTTTCAACATCGTAGCGCAAGAGGTAAGGAAGCTTTTTAGTGAGACGGCTACAGCAACAGAACAAATTGAAACCTCCCTTAAAACGATCACGAGTAATATTCAAGCACTTATGGAAAGCATGGAGCAAATTGAAGCAGCCTCTAATAATCAGGCAGAGCAGGTTCAACAATTTAGTGAAGCTATTGAAAAACCTAAATGAGATAAGTGAGCAAATGGCGCTTTACATAAAAGGTCTCTTATGATTATAAGAAAAGACAGTCTACTAATATTAGACTGTCCTGACTATTGTTATGGCTGTGACCAATGCTGATCTAATTCTTGATCGAGATAGACCCAGCCCTTCCAGGCAATATGAATTGTATCCATTATAAAATAAGGATCATATTCATGATCTGAAAAATCAACATAGGCAACATTTGAATCCTTTAATACTTGCTCCATTTTATCGTAATACTTTTGACGACGTTCCTCAGGATAGCCATTATAATCATACCAATAGCCATTAACTGGAATGGAGACGAATAGTGGTTTGGCACCTGCATCCTTTAAAACATCGATAACTAGTTGGAAATCCTCATATTCAGGAGAGTTTGTATAATCCTCTTTTTTTCGTATATCTTTAAACTTTGAAAATTTAGCATTTACAAGTCGCTGATAGGCGCGATCTTCAATCATATAGTCGTTGGATACACGCTTCTCCCCATATGCCTCTGCATGCTGCAATTGTTGCTCAAAGCTTTGATTGGCAATCAGCTTGTCATTACTTTTTAATGCATGACCTTTACGTGGGAAAATGGAATAATATAAATCCTTCTTTTCTAGTAACTCCTTGTGGAAACGCCCCGCGACCATGGCCATACGTCCAGTAATTGGTTTTTCCTTGCCGTTAGACATTTGATATTGGTACATGGTCTTTAAGAGGCGATCTCGTTTGACAGTATCAAAATCAAGTAGGCGCTCCATTGCTCTTTTACGAAGGTTGGCATCCATCTCCTGATTAAAGGCTAAATCATAAGCATGTAACATGGAATAATTCGGTGAAAAGTGAAATTCACCCATGCCCTTCTCTGTAAACCACTGAGGGGAGATGATAAAGACCACTTTTTTATCCTTTAAATTCTTTTCTTGTGCTGCGAAATTCAAGAAGTGAGTAATGGACTGCATGCCTCCACGCCCAATCATAAATGTCGAATACGGAGCATCAGTTGCTCGCGTATAATTGTATGGATGGAACGGATCAAAACGGTTTAATTCCGAGGAGCCATAAAGTGGCATGGAATTAGGCTCCTGCAACATTCGCTCCTGTAAATATGTGCCCTGAAATACAAGTGGAGACATGTTCGTTTTGGCTTGCTCCACATCCTCATTGGATATCCATGCTTTAATCCAAGCATTAGGAAAAAAGACAAAGCCAGTAAAAAGAGCAAATGCAATAAATAAAGAAAGAAAGCCTTTTTTGATCATTGTCTTTCAGCTAATTTCCCTGCAATTCGATTAGGCGTATTCCATTCTTCACGATTGAAATCAGTAATAGGGACAGAAATATTAAAACGATTTTCAATTTCAACTAATAAATTAATTGTCCCAAACGAATCTAGTAAACCTTCTTCAAATAAATCAATATCTGGGTTTTCTACAATAATTTCATCTTCACATAACTCGACTAGCATTTCTAAAACTTGTTGTTGATCCATTAATAATTCTCCTTTAGTGAACAGGCTCTTACAGCCCTTTGTTTAAAATAATGTGCCAGAAAAAATATAAAAGCCGAAGCATACAGCATGAAACGTAATGATTACACCAATAGCATGCGTCCATTTATTTTTTGGCCAACGCTTATGCTTTTTATTCCAGCGTTCAAATTTATCAAAGCTGATAATCAATAGGGCATGATAGAGTCCATAGACCACAAAGTGCCATTCCAGACCATGCCAAATACCCATTAAAAAGAATAGTAAAAAGAAGCCTATATACGAAATAGCAAATTTATTTTTTAGCCATTTTTTCTTTGTCATCCAAAGGACAAAGCGCATATAGACATAATCCCTAAACCAGAAGGAAAGGCTCATATGCCAACGATTCCAAAAATCTTTAATATTGCGGCTGGCGAAAGGGCGATTAAAGTTAATCGGTGTTTGGATACCCATTATCCGGCTCACACCAACAGCAAATGCACTGTAGCCAGCGAAATCAAAGAATAAGTAAAAGCTATACATATACATATACGCTAGCTGTCCCTGAAAGGGTGTCAAATAGTTATACGTATGGTTAGGTAAATAAATAAGCGTGTAGTTGTAAATTAAATAAGCCAAAATAAACTTATATAAAAAGCCGACAAAAATATAGTTAATGCCACTCAATAGCAGCTTTTGGTAATCCTCCGAGGAAGGTACGGTATGAAAATCCTTTGTAAAACGACGCCAACGATCAATAGGTCCCGATGATACGGTAGGAAAGAATAATAAGAAATAGACTAGCTCTACTACAGAAATTTTCTCTTTCATCAAGCCATCACGAGTTTCTAAAATCATTTGCACCGCTTTAAACGTAATGTAGGATACACCAAGGAAGCCAAATACATGAGGTAACCCGAGAATCGGCAAAACCTTCACAAGAATCAGGGGTAATATGGATAAAAGCACTGCTATTATAAAAATGGTTCCGCTATTTTGCTGAAGTCGGTAACGCTGATAAGCCACAATAAGTACTACCTGAAAGACAGTAAATAATACGAGCGAGATGGTCCCATTCAATGAATGTCCGAAGATTAATGCTAAGACAATGACCGATATAAAAAGATTATAACGTTTCGAAGATTTGCCTCGTAACCCTAGGAGGATGGTAGGTAGTAATAAAAGTCCGATGATCACAAAAAATGCTATATTTCCATAAGGCGTCATACTGTCTCCATAACCGCCAATCCTTTACGATCTACCTTACCATTTGGATTTAGTGGTAAAGCGTCCATATATTTAAACGTTTTCGGTATCATATAGGCAGGTAAGTACGCCGATAAAAGTGCCTTCAATTGCTTTGTCGTTTTGAAGGCTGCTCCTGTTAATGGCTCACGTAAAACAATATGGGCACTAAGAGAAATGATTTCCTTCTCTTTATAAACAGGTACAACAACACAACTTGAAACAGGTGGCAGGTTATTGATTTGTTTTTCAATCTCTTCAATCTCTAGACGGTAGCCATGTAATTTCACTTGGAAATCCTTACGACCTGAAAAGAACAAATAACCGTCCTGCACATAGCCTATATCACCCGTTTGATAGATTCGATCACCATCCACGATCGGGAAAGCTTTAGCTGTTAATTTAGGCGCCCCCAAATACCCTGCGCTAACGGTTGGCCCTGAAATAATAATTTCTCCATCTTCAGCTACAGATACGTTTGGCTCCGTTATAGGGGCAATCGGTAATTGTTCGAAGCGAGCTACTAGCTCTTTCGTCACCTTTACATAGGATACAGCGACTGTTGTTTCTGTAGGACCATATAAATTATAAATTATTGCCTGTGGAAAACGGAGCATCAACTCGTTACATACCGCTATCGGTAATACCTCTCCGCAAAATAAAAAAGTATCCAATGCAGGCATGAGTTTTTGATCCCATTCTTTGTTCATCAAACACATCTTGGCAAAGGAAGGTGTAGAAGTCCATACACGAGTATTTGACGTCGCTAATGAATCAAACAACGCTTTTGGATTAGCAATTTCTTGCTGTGTAATCGCATAAAGTGTGTGTCCACCAACAAGAGCTGGGTAGAGATCCATAACAGATAAATCAAAGGAATAAGGTGCTTGATTTAAAAATACGCCGTCTTCCTGTAAAGGGAAGTGCTCCTGCATCCACATAACAAAGTGTGTTAGATTACTAGCTGTTATTTGAACCCCTTTTGGTTGACCCGTTGAACCAGAAGTGTAAATAATATAATGGATATCCTCACCTTGAACCCATGTTGCGGATGATAGGATCACGTCCTTTGAGGAGGCATCCAGAATATCATGCACTGCCATAACGGGAAGGTTCATCTGCATCTGTAATAGCTCTGTTGTCAATATTAAACCTGCTCCAGAAGCTTCTGTAATGAGCTGTAATCTTTCCGATGGTGTTGATGAATCAACAGGTACATATGGATGGCCAGCCTTTACAGCTCCGATAAACGCAACAATTTGCAGGGGGGACATATGTCCATAAATGACAATAGGTTGTTGTCTCCGCAAGTTAAGCTTCATTAAATAATCGGCAAGACGATCCGATAAATGCCAAAGCTCACTATAAGTTAAGGAGGCATTGTGTGTCTGATAAGCAGTTTTTTGTGGCTGCTGGATGGCCACACGTTCAATAGCTGCCAAAATACTTAACATATTTTAATCTCCTTTATTTAAAATTCCGTATATATAAATGGTCCAGCGTTCATATCATGGAAGCCATGTATAAGAAACAACAGTACCAAAACAATCAAATAAAACAGCGTGAAGCCAATGAAGCGTAAATACTCATTATTTTTGATGGATTGCATTTGTCCACCTCCAATGAAAAAAAGTATAAGATTAAACTTTCAAAAAATAGTAATTTACTAGTTAAAAATCCTTACCTTATGTTTTTAACACTGATTTGACGGAATGTGGAGAAAAATGTTGCTGAATTAAGATGAATTCAGTAAATCATAAGATTAATTTAAGGTAAATTTAAGGTTTTGGGGGAATGTGTGGGTTTTACAAACTATTGGTTGGTTATCTTATGTAAAAAAAGCACGAACATAAGGGAATAAGTTCAACTTATGTTCGTGCTATTATTTTTATTTCACTTCATTAATAACTTTTTTAGATACATAAAATTCAGAGCCATTGTAGACATTGATTGTATCAAATGTATGAGTCTTTACCGTGTTTGAGGAAGTTCGTTCATACGTCATCGTGTTTTTGTTAACTGGAATTTTCACTGTGATATCTGCTTTTTGTGCAATAAATGTTGGGTTTTCTTTATCGGATAAGTCGATTTTTGTTGTAAATCCTTTTTCCGTAAATGCCTTCGTTGCAGGCACATATAAATCATTTGTTAATGTGTTTAAGTCAAAGCCCATAAAGCGTGCCATTGTATGGGCTAAATCAGTGTTTTCAACTAATCCTGTCAATTTAGAAGGACCAAATGAGTATAAGAATACATCTTCACCCGTATGGCCACCTGTTGTATAACCAATGTTAGCACGATTGGCTAGCATTTTTACCATTTCATTGCCTAAGTCTTTAGCAGACTGTAATGTTTTAAGCTCGTCCTCCGTTAAAGAGTCTAAGCCATATAGAGCAGCGACCTCAACTAAATTAGAGCGATCTTCTTTTAGTTGGCTTAAAGCTCCTTCAATGGTCATCGTAGCTTTTTTTAACGGGTCGATGTAAGCAGAGACTGGAATGCTAGAATAGGTACTAGTAGTGTTAGCGTTCCCCATCGTAATGCCGCTATTTCCATGATCAGTTACTGCAATGACTAAAGTGTTACCGTCTTCCTTCGCAAAATCAACCGCCTCTTTCACAGCAGCATCGAATGATAATATATCGCTAATGATACCGATTGTATCGTTGGCATGTGCAGCCCAGTCAACCTTACTACCTTCTACAAAGAGGAAGAAGCCGTCCTCATCCTTTTTCAGCGTATTGATTGCTTTATTCGTCATTTCAGCAAGTGTAGGCTCAGATGCCCTTGTTTTTGCACGATCTAAATCATAAGCAAGTGCACTTGGTGCAAAGCTTCCCCAAATTTTTGAGGATTGACTATTAAAAAGCTCATCGCGTGTTTTAACGAGATCATAATTTTTTTCATTCAAAACCTTGATTAAGTCTTCGCCATCTTGACGAGCATTTTTTGATGTGCCTGGTGAAAGTGATTCTAGACCACCGCCTAAGACAACATCAATATTTTGATAAACTTGCTGCTCTGCAATATCCCCATATTGACTTCTATTGTTGACGTGTGCAGAAAAACCAGCTGGTGTAGCATGTTGAATTTCGGAAGTAGAAATTAACCCAGTGGCCTTACCTTGCTGCTTAGCTCCTTCTAGCACATTGGCTACAGGTCGGAAGGCATCTTCCTTAGCGATTTGCGCTAATCCAGGGGAGTTGATCACAGAGGGGAGCACACCTATATATTTATCGTTCGATTTATGCCCAGTTGCTAATGCTGTAGCAGCAGGCGCGGAATCAGTAATGGCTGATTCAGCAGAATATGTGCGCATAGCACCCGATAAAATTTCATCCATTGCTAGGCTTTCACCTTTATACCAACGAGAAAGGGTGACAGCATTATTACTGCTACCATCCATCACAAGCATAATGACATTTGTCGGTTTCTTTACTTCGGCTGCATGTACCTCTTGCTGTGGGATACTAACTGCGGATAAAGTCACTGCACTTGCTAAAAACAATGAAGTCCATTTTTTTGCGTATTTCATGATTTTCCTCCTTTAGGTGAATTCAACTGTAAGTGTAAAGGAAGGGTGTAAAGCTAGCGTTAAAGGTTTGTTAATGAAAGATGGTAATTATGTAAATAAAGAGGAAGAAAAGAATCTGTGTAATAGTCACACAGATTCTTTTGGGGCATTACAAATTTTCCTGATGTTGTGCGCCATCAATCGTTTCATAATATAAAATGTCTTCTTCGATGTACAAGTTAAGGACTTCATCTTCTAGTAAGACTTCTTCTGAGCCGTCCTGAACATTAATTTTTGTTAAATAACCAGCATTGTCATAGTCACTGCAATAAATGGAATCATCATAAGTAGCTAAATAATAGCATGCCGTTTCTGTAATTTGATTGTTTTCATTTGTGGCTAAATTATAGGAATAGACCATATTATCATTGATACTATTATAATAAATCACATCATCCACAGTATTGGCATACCACATATCATGCATAAAATCATAATTGTTATTTGTAGCAGTAAAATAATTTTCTTTTACCCATAAATGATCTTGGCTTAGTTTTTCATCACTGACTAAAAAGTATTCATAGGAAATCGCATAAGGCTCCGCTGAATCCACATCATTCCACGTTGTATCAAGATGATACCAATTGCCATCGATACTGACTAAATTCCAAGCATGCAGCTGATCCTCACTATAGCCATAAACATATTTCGCTTCTACATCCGAAGCTAATAATAGGCGATAAGCTAGCAGAGCATAGGCTTGACATACCGAAGTTTCCTCGTCTATCAGCTCAAAAACCGTTTGTCCCTCAGTAGAGCCTTGTTCTGTATAAGTGGCTAACTGTACGACCGTATCATTAATGATTTTAGCACGTTCAAAATCTGTCATATCTGTCGTAATATACTGGTCGGCAAAAGCCTCTACATATTGATCGACCTTTTGCTCCTTTTTGGCATCTGTTAAGTAATCAATCGACAACTCTACCAGATAGCCATCATCTGTTTCCCAAGCCGTCCATTCATAAGTAAGAAAATAACCAGCTGTATAGGGATTAACGAAGGAAAGAAGGCTATTTAAGTCATTCAGCTGCACCTCAAAATCTTCGAAGTTTAGCTTCCCAGTATAAGGGACTTCAAAGTGCTGTTCAAACTTTGCTACTTGTTTTTCGACTCTTTTAGTGAATTGTAGTAAGGCAGGATCATCCTTAAATAATGAGGTTGAGAAAAGATCATTCGGTGAAAAAGAGGCAGATAGCGCTTTACTTTCTGGTTTTTTCATATCATTCTCTGTATCTTCTGCTAAGGTTGTAGTTGTTACATCCTCTTCCTCAAGAAGTAGGTCAATGGCCTTTGAGCATGCCGTAAGAAAGGGAATCATGCAGCATAATACAAGCAGCGCTGCTATTTTTTTATTCATTTTCCCACCCTCCAAAAAAATTCATTTTTGCCATTATAATTTAATTTATAGGGAGTGACATCCACAAATAGTAGCATAAGTCGACAAGGATGGAAGCATGAGGCGGAAAATTTCCAGCAAAACATAAAGCGAAGTTTGTCATCGCAACCTTTTTTTGTTATAATGTAGTCTGTTGTGATGTTTCAAAGTTCGGGAGGTGCAGTGAATGCATACAGTAGTATTAGTTTCATTAGTTATCGTATCATTAGCGTTAATCGTTGTGGTATTACTTCAATCTAGTAAAAGTGCAGGCTTATCAGGTGCCATCTCGGGTGGAGCTGAGCAACTATTTGGAAAGCAAAAAGCACGTGGTATGGATTTAATCCTTCACCGTGCAACAATTGTGTTAGCTATAGTGTTCTTTATTTTAGCAATCGCTATTACAAAAATCTAATAGTTGAAGATATATCGCCTAACCGAATTGGTTGGGCGTTTTCTTTTATCATTGTTAAATGGTAAATTCTCTCTCAGTAGTTAAAAATGAATTGTAACGAAATATCCAAAGCCATCCGTTGGGCATCATCGAGATGACGAGAATGGGTATAGTATGTATAAGTGTTTTAGAATGAAGGAGTGCTTACAGTGAACAAATCATTATCACAGCCATTTTTCTTTCAGGCAGGACCACGTGCTGTTTTATTATTACACGGCTTCACAGGAAGCTCTGCAGACGTACGAATGCTTGGTAGATTTTTAGAGAAAAAAGGGTATACTACATTAGCACCTCACTATAAAGGTCACGGTGTGGAACCAGAAGAACTAATCACAACAGGTCCAGCAGACTGGTGGCAGGATGTTGTTGCCGCCTACAAACAGTTACAGGATGCTGGCTATCAGGAAATCGCCGTTGCTGGCCTTTCATTAGGCGGTGTTATGGCATTAAACGTTGCATTAAATAATCCTGTTAAAGGAATTGTGACAATGTGTGCCCCTATGACAATGCGTACAACCGACGTTATGTTTGAGGGTGTCTTGAAATATGCAAGGGACTATAAAAAGTTCCAAGGGAAACAGGAAGAGCAAATTGAAGCTGAAGTTGCAAGCATTGCTGACAAAGGCATGCCATCTCTACAGCAACTACGAGAATTTATAGCCCGCACTCGTCAAGAAATTGACATGATTTATGCGCCTATTTTTGTCGTACAAGCTACAAATGATGAAGTAATAGAGACAGAATCTGCCAACATTATATATAATCAAACTGAGTCACTTGAAAAGCACATCAAGTGGTATGAAAACTCAAAACATGTTATTACATTAGATCAAGAAAAAGATCAATTACATGAGGACATTTATCGCTTTTTAGAAAGCCTAAATTGGGCACAATAATTATAAATAGGATTTTCTCATGAAGGAGGGAATATGTATGAAAGATCAAAAAGATACACTACAAAGTCGTTTACTCGATTTTTTCAGCAAAGATGATTATAAACCACTAACCGTCGGTGAAATCGAGGATGAATTCGGCTTTGAGGATGCGGAGGAGTTCAAGGAGCTTGTAAAAACGCTTGTCCGCATGGAAGGGCAGGGCTTAGTTGTGCGTTCTCGCTCCAATCGCTATGGCCTACCAGAGCGTATGAATTTGCTAAGAGGTAAATTTATCGGACATGCGAAGGGCTTCGGCTTTGTAACGCCTGATATTGAGGGCATGGACGATGTGTTCATTCCACCACATGAAATTAATGGTGCCATTAATGGAGACATCGTTTTAATTCGTGTTTTAAAGGAATCATTCGGAGATCGTCGCGAAGGTACTGTAACAAAGGTCGTTGAACGTGGTCAAACAAGCTTTGTTGGGACATTCCAAGCAAATCGAGGCTTCGGCTTTGTTGTCCTAGACGATAAAAAGCTACCAATGGATATCTTTATTGCCAAAGGAGATACATTAGGAGCTGTCGATGGACATAAGGTTGTTGTTGAGGTAGCAACATGGCCAGAGGATTTAAAATCTGCTACAGGCTATATTACAAAAATTTTAGGGCATAAAAATGATCCGGGTGTGGACATTTTATCCATTTTATATAAGCATGACATTCCACCTGAATTCCCAGATGAAGTCATTGCTGCTGCACAACGTGTGCCAGATGAAATTACCGAGGCCGATTTAGTAGGTCGTCGTGATTTACGTCATGAAACGATTGTGACAATTGATGGTGCAGATGCTAAGGATTTAGATGATGCTGTAACCGTAACGAAAAATGTAGATGGTACGTATAAGCTTGGCGTACATATTGCAGACGTAAGTTATTATGTAACGCAAGGCTCAGTCATTGACATTGAAGCTTACGATCGTGCGACAAGTGTTTATTTAACAGACCGTGTAATTCCAATGATTCCACATCGTTTATCAAACGGTATTTGTTCATTAAATCCACAGGTTGACCGTTTAACACTATCCTGTGAAATGATTATTGATGCGAATGGTAATGTGGTTGCACATGAAATTTTCCAAAGTGTCATTAAAACGACTGAGCGTATGACGTATAAGGACGTTTACAAAATTTTAGAGGAGCAGGATGAGGCACTAATTGAACGCTATGAGCCACTTGTTCCAATGTTTAAAAACATGGCTGAGCTATCTGGTATTTTACGCCGTAAACGCGAAATGCGAGGAGCCATTGACTTTGACTTCAAAGAATCCAAGGTGATCGTAAACGAAGAAGGATGGCCAGTTGATATTGAATTACGTGAACGAACAGTAGCGGAGAAATTAATTGAAGACTTCATGCTAGCTGCCAATGAAACAGTGGCTGAGCACTTCCACTGGATGAATGTACCGTTTCTATACCGTATTCACGAAGATCCAAAGCCTGAAAAGCTTCAACGCTTCTTTGAATTTGTCACGAACTTCGGTATTTTAATTAAAGGTACTGGTAATACCGTTCATCCTAAGGCATTACAGGATGTTTTGAAGGCAATTGAAGGTATGCCAGAGGAGCCTGTTATCTCAACGATGCTCTTACGTTCAATGCAGCAGGCGAAGTACTACCCTGAAAGTCTTGGACACTTTGGCTTATCAACGGATTTCTATACACACTTCACATCACCAATTCGTCGTTATCCTGACTTAGTTGTACACCGTTTAATTCGTACGTATTTAATTAACAAGGATACATCGAGAGAAACCGTTGCACAGTGGAGTATGGCAATGGATGAAATTGCTGACCACACATCTGAGCGTGAACGTCGTGCTGTTGATGCAGAACGTGATACAGACGCACTGAAAAAAGCACAATATATGTCCGACAAAATTGGCGAAGAATTCGAAGGAATTGTTTCATCCATTACAAACTTCGGTATTTTCGTGGAGCTACCAAACACCATCGAAGGACTTGTCCATATTAGCAATATGACAGATGATTACTACCGCTTCGATGATCGTCAAATGATTATGATCGGTGAACGAACTAATCGCCAATTCCGTATTGGTGATGAAGTGACAGTTCGTGTGGCAAATGTCATTATTGAGGAGTCATCCATTGACTTTGAAATCGTTGGAATGGTAACTTCATATGGACGAACACGCAAAGCAGCACCAACTGTTATCCATGCACGTAAAAATTACAGCGATAACAAAGGTGGACGCAGTCGCCGAAGCACACGCAGTGATGAGGAAAAAGGCGGACGTAGTGGCAATCGTAGAGGCGGTCGTCAAGAGGATGACCGTGGAACTCGTAGCTCATCATCAAAGCAAGGTGAACGACGCGAAAGCGACCGTGATCCACGTGGACGCCGCAAAGATGACTCAAGCCCAGGTCCTAAAAAACGCGTGAAACAAAAGCAAAAGTTCTATGAGGGCATTGCCAAAAAAGGCAAAAAGAAAAAAACAAAACGTAAATAAGCCTAAGCGAAAGTATCCATTGAAAGGGTGCTTTCGCTTAAGCTCAACCTTTTAAGTAGAGGGTGAAAGAGATGGCAAAAGGTTCTGGTAAAGTATTAGCACAAAACAAAAAAGCAGGCCACGACTACTTCATTGAAGAAACAATCGAAGCAGGCATGGTCCTAACAGGTACAGAAATCAAATCCATCCGTGCAGGCAAAGTCCAACTGAAAGACTCCTTTGTCCGCGTCCGTAATGGCGAAGCATGGATCAACAATATGCACGTTAGCGCATTCGAACAAGGCAACCGTTTCAACCACGATCCACTACGCACCCGCAAGCTGCTGCTCCACAAAAAGCAAATCGGCGAGCTAGTCGGTGCCGTAAAACGTGACGGCTACACAATCGTTCCACTGAAAATGTACATCAAGGATGGCTACGCCAAGCTCCTAATTGGCATCGGTAAAGGGAAAAAAGACTACGACAAGCGCAACGACATGCGCAAAAAAGAAGCCAAACGCGAGATGGAACGTGCCTTCAAGGCAAAAAATCAATTTTAATAGATTTGGAGAAAGCTCACTGCGATAGCGGTGAGTTTTTTCGTTGTTGGATGGCGCGAGCGAGTTTGGCGGATAGAATGGTGAAAGTAACGGATAGAGGTTGGAAAGTGGTGGATAGAGTAGCAAAAGTGATGGATAGCAGACTTTATCTGGCGGATAGTATTTATAGCTAAGCCAATTTTTTCTATTAAAGCGGTACACTTGAACTCTCTCTCATTTTGTTTTATAATATGTATTACTGATTGCCAGATTTCATGGAAGCGTACTTTTAAGCTCCCACCGTACTAGAAGCAATTCTAGCTCTTTGTTTGAACGAGGCCAAGCCGCTTCGCTTCATATTCAAGGGGACGTTACGGATTCGACAGGGATGGTTCAAGCTTTGGTCGCGCGTCGGAGGGCTCGGCTCCGTCATCAACGACAGTTATATAATAACTGGCAAACAACAAAACTTAGCTTTCGCAGCGTAAGCTCGTAAGCGCTCTGCCTCTCTATCGCCCATGTAGAGAACGTGGGGCCCAACTTTAGTGGGATACGGTCGATGGTGCCACCTGAGTCATCGGCAAGAGATTTCCAGGTTAGCGTACAGGACGCCTGTTTGTCGGCATAATGTTACGTGAATCGTAAATAGGCAAACTACACGCGTAGAAGCTGAAGTATTGGAGTTTCTGGACGCGGGTTCGACTCCCGCCGTCTCCATACATTGGAAACAATATAGTTTCAAAAAGTGTCAAATTCCTTGATATATCAAGGGTTTGGCGCTTTTTTTATTTCAAAAACTTTCAACTGATATCAAACGGTTTTGGGTCATTTTTGGGGTCAAACTAGGTCAAAATTGGGTCAAAGAATTAGCGTGCATTGATGTATGCATCAAACTTTTCAATTGTGCTAGCTTTGGTTTTCTTGGTTACATGCGTATAAATGTCCATTGTCGTTTTAACATCTGTATGTCCTAGCCTTTCCTGTACTTCTTTAATACTTGCACCCGCTTCAAATAATAGTGAGCAATGGGTATGGCGTAAACCATGTGTAGTAATAGGCTGAAGCTTATATTTATCAATTACTTTATGAAGCCACTTTTGCGTTTGAACAGGTTGGATGAAGCGGTTATGTTTATTGCTAAATACGAGTTGTTTTTTATTAGATGTATTAATGCCTTTTTCTAAATAAATCTTACTTTGCTGGAACTTCCATTTTAATAGTAAAGACATTGACGTTTCATCCATTTTAATTGTTCGCACTACACCATTTTTAGTTGTCTTCAGGTACAATTGACAATCCTTGCCGCGTGAAATCGCTTTGTTAATACGAATTTCACTTCTTTCAAAGTTGATATCATTCCACGTCAGTGCTAATAACTCGCCTTTACGCATACCTGAATAGCTCAATACATGAAATATTGTATAAACCATTAGATTATCTTGCTGTTCAAAGCTTTGAAGTAGTTTTATTAATTGTTCTCGTTCGTAAAAGTTTTCAAATTCTGCCTCATCTAAAACGATTTGCTTTCGCTTCTTAGGCATCTCAACCAATGTAAAAGGATTTTTATCAATGTAGACATGTTTAATCGCATAATCGAGAACTTTTGCAGCATAGGACTTAACCATGCGAAACCGCTTTAGCTTTTTAGCCCACTGATTTACATGCTTTTGGCAAGTTGCAATATCAATCTTGTCAACTTTATAAGTACCCATAGCAGGTAAAATGTGATTTTTAAAGATACCAATAGTTTTTACAAATGTACTTTCTTCAACGCTGTTTTCGTACTGCTCAACCCACATGTTATAAATATCTTGATAAGTTTCATATTGTTGTTTTTTATATGTGCCACTGTATACCTCGAGCTGTAACTGATTCATAGCATCTTGAGCTTCTTTACGTGATTTAAAACCACGTCGAGTAGTAGTTAAAGGCTTCCCAGTTAATGAATCTGTACCAAGGTAAAACTTAAACATAAAACGCTTTTCTCCATCTTTTAATGTGTACTCTTTGATTTGGGGATTTCTCGCCAAAGTAATTCCTCCTCTGTTCTGCTTACGGAGACAGAGTGTAAGGTGAGTAGTACCTTACATATTTATCATATTATTTATAGCGTTTAAAGACAAATTAGAGTTTGTAGAAAAATAAAAGAACAAGCTAAAAAACTTGTTCTAATAGTTCATATATTGAATAAAATTTTTAAATGCATTAGTCTTGATTTCATCCGTTTCGATAATATAAACATCTGAAGTAATATCTTTAAAGCTATGACCTAACCTTTTCTTTATTTCATATGGTGTTGCACCACTTATATAGTACATTGTTGCATGTGTACGTCTTAAATCATGGGGAGAAATCTTTTTGAGTTTATATTTTTCTTGGATATTATTGCACCAGTCCCAAGCCTTAGATGGATAAGTAATATTATTTTTCTTATCAGAAAATACAAGGCTATAGCTACTTAAATTATAATGCAAAACGGATTGAATTGTTTTCCACTCATTTAAAATTTCAAGTGTGCGATCATCAATCTTTAATAGTCTATGATCAGATGTTTTAGTGGAAGAAATTATTAGTTTCCCATTTTCATCATAGGTAACAGCTTTGTTTATTGTAATTTCCTTTTTATCAAAATTGATGTCACTCCATTGTAAGGCAAAACCTTCTCCACGCCTAATACCTGTATAGCATAGTAACCGTAAATATGCATATTTTTTTATATCTTCATTTTTAGTAGCTTCTAAAAACTCTATTAGTTCTTCACGGCTATAGTAGTCTTTGGTGGATTCTTTTTGCTTTTTAATGGGTGTCGTAACTGCCTTCATGGGATTTCGTTCAATAACATCTAATTTCATCGCATAATCAAATACTTTGGCTGCATAATGTTCGACTGTTTTGTGTTTTTTTAATTGATCATACCAAATGTATGCTGCATTTTCGCAATGTTTGTAAGTAATAGATTGAATTTTAATGTGACCTAAACAAGGCAGGATATGATCATGAAAAAGTTGTTTTGTTTTATGATATGTCGAAGGTTTAACGGATTTTCGATAAATTGATAACCATTCATTATAAATATCACTAAATGTCTTTTTTTCAGGGCGATAGCCTTCTTTAAATTTTATTTTAAGTCGTAAATATTCATTTGTTGCAGCTGTTATTGTTTTAAAACCACGTCGAGTAGTTTCAATTCGTTTACCGGTAGAAGTGGTTCCTAGATAAATCTTGAATTTATATCTTGTTTCCCCTGATACTAACTTATATGATTTAATTGCTTTTATTTTTGCCATAATAACTCCTCCGTTTGCTAGTAGCTATTTTTTTCTATAAATTTATCTAATTCGTGTTTATAGATTCGTTTAGTACCATCAATTTCAAATACTTTTAGCCCTTCACATTTAAATTTTTGAAAGGTGTTATACGAAACTCCTAAATATTCAGCCGCTTCTCTAATAGTTAGTAACTGTTTCTCAGGTTTGGATATTTGCTTAGTAATAGCTGTAATAATTTCATTTTTCAACTCTTCTAGATATTGTTTAAATTCTGGTTCTGTCATTTTGTTGGCTCCTTTGCTTTTTGTCTAAACAATATACCCGCCAGATTTTATTTTTTTAAGAGTAATTTTTATTTATTTCTTCTTTTATTTCTTTTGGTAGAAGTTGAAAAATTAAAGACAGTATGCTAAGATTTACAAAACCTAGTTTTAACAGAACTGAATACTTATCAAATGACCTCCTATTGCGCAAAAAGTTTGAATTAGGGGGTCATATTTATGAGACGCTTTTTCATTAAAAAAAATGAAACAAAACATATCTCTGATGAAATATGAGTCCTAATATTTTATAAGGGGCGTGTTTTCAAAGGAAAAAGACGTATAAAACATTGAGAACGAGCAAATAGATGAGGAATTATGTCTGTTATTTACCGATTAAACGATAAGACATTGGAAGATTTAATAATTAGATGAAGTACAATGTAATACTGAATATAAATTCTTTTATCAGTCTTAATAGCTGTATATAAAAACCTTAGTTTACTGTTTAATGCAGAAACTAAGGTTTTTCTAATGAAAAATTATCCATATTGTATAGAGGTGTATTTATAAATATGAAAAATTCAGGACTCTAGTGAGCTTAGAGTACGAGATATTCTCATACTTACTTCTTATATTGAAAATGATTTATCTGAAGATTATCAACATGATTAAGATGAATTGATAGTAAAATTTTATAGCATGAACAAGATGGTTCTTGGCTCTTGTGAAGCTCTCGATATACTTCCTTAAATATTGAATAACTTCTAGATTAATATTATTTATAAAAAAAAACCTTACCTATTTAGAAGGTAAGGAATGAATTTATTTTATTTGTCTTGTGCCAAATAAAAATTTTCTTTTGCTTGGTTATAGGCAGCTTCATTTTTCTTAATTAGTTTTTTGTTAGGTTGAACGGTCTTTGAAAAATTCAGATTAAGCTCCGGTTCTTTCATATGGGCTTCTAACGATTTTAAAAATCTTGTCATAAAAATCCCTCCGTTTGCCTTTCTTTACTAGTATTATATCTTTTTTTATAGGAAATAAACAGCAAATGATTTATCCATCAAATTCCATAGTATTTTTTATTAACAAATCGTAAAACACGGAAAGTAACTTTTCCCCATCAAATGGTTTTTTGCAGGTTTTACACATAAATAAAAAAGTGTGATAGTGATGTATCCCCACCATTGCGATTTGCAGTTATTAAACATTTCAACACCATTATAGAGGGTTCTAGTAACTGAAGGTAGCTGAAGGATTTAAAGTAGGAGATAGAGAATAGGGTGTTTATGTACCTGTAAGGTATGCTAAGTTAACCCCTAGTAGTAATTGGTGCGGAAATATTAGCTTCCATTTGATCAGAAGTCTATTACAAGTAAAAAGGGATAATTATGATAAAATAGTAACATAAATTATGACTAGTTAAATTATATATACGTAGTATTGTGATAAGGAGAAAAGAAATGACAGCTATCGAAATACTATCATGGCCTTTTATACAAGAAAGCATTAATCAAATCAACAACAAAGAGCAGTATTTAAATTATCCAGTTATTTATGTTTTGAATGGCAATAAAGAAGCTTATATTGGTGAAACGGTTTATTTTAAAAATCGTATGAAAGCTCATTTAAAAGCACGTAAAAATATTCAACAAGTAAATTTGATTAAGCACGAACACTTTAATCGATCAGCAACCTTTCATCTAGAGACAAAACTGATTAACTATTTCCTTGGTGATGAAAAATATACGCTTCAAAATAAAAGTAAGACGGCTAACGATTTTACTCATAACTACTACAATAAATCTTATTACGATCAACAACTATTTAAAGAACTTTGGCAAAAACTATATGAACAAAAGCTTGTTGACAATGAGTTACATGTAATTGAAAACAAAGATATTTTTAAATTATCTCCTTTCAAAGATTTATCTTTAGAACAACTTGAATTAAAAGATAAAGTACTCGAGTTTTGCGAGAAACGGGTTACTCAAAACACAAGCGAATATGGAAGTCTATTAATCATTGAAGGTGAAGCGGGCGTTGGAAAAAGCGTTGTGTTAAGTTCTATTTTCAATACGATTCAAGAAAGAGTAGAAGAAGCATCTTCAAATTTATATCGTACAGAAAATTATCTAGCTGTGAACCATGAGGAAATGTTTAAAACATATAAAAACATAGCAAAACAAGTGAAACATTTAAAAGGGAAAAACTTTGCAAAACCTACATCTCTGATTAATATGTTGCAAAAAGAGGGAAAAAAGGCTGATATCATTTTCGTAGATGAAGCACATTTATTGCTAACAAAGCCAGATACTTATAATGGATTCCACGGCAATAATCATTTAGAGGAGTTTTTGAAGCTAGCAAAGGTAGTTGTCATTATTTATGATCAAGATCAAGTATTAAAACTGAAGAGTCTATGGGGAGCAGCAACACTAGAAGGGCTTAAGAAATTAAGTACTTTTCACGAAGAATACCAGTTAACAAATCAATTTCGCATGCAAGCAAATGATGACGTAATCAATTGGATAAACGAATTCAAGCGAAAAAAATTATTGCCGCTTCCTAAAGATAAAAACTATGAATTTAAAGTATTTGAATCTTTGAAGGACATGCATGATGAAATTAAATCCCAAAATACTCAGCACGGTTTAAGTCGTGTTGTATCAACGTTTGATTACATACATAAAAAAGATGGTGGGACCTACTACGTGAAAGAATCCAATGGTGAATACCAACTGCCGTGGAATACAACAAGTACGAAATATACATGGGCAGAAAAAGCAGAAACCGTTCACGAAGCTGGATCAATTTATACAATACAGGGCTTTGATTTAAATTATGTTGGTGTCGTGCTTGGGCCATCTGTTCAATATGACGCTGTTAAAGATGAAATCAGCATTGATACGAGTAAGTATATGGATAAAGGTGCATATACAGGTATGGACGGAATTGAAAATGTAAATGAAGCAAAGGAAAAAATCGTCCTAAATTCAATCAATATCTTGATGAAGCGTGGAATTAGGGGTCTGTACATTTATTCAAGTGATGAAGCGTTGCGCAATAAACTTTTAGAATATCAAAAAGCAGGTGAATAGTATAAGTGAGTTAGAACAACTACGTAAAAGTATTTTGCAATTCCGAGACCAACGTAACTGGCAGCAATTCCATAATCCTAAGGATCTAGCACTCTCCTTATCATTAGAAGCAAGTGAATTATTAGAGCTATTTCAATGGAAAACAAGTGAGGAAGCAGTTGAAAAGAATTTAGATAAGATGAAGGAGGAGCTAGCGGATGTTTTGATTTATGCGATATTATTTGCGAATGAAACGGATTTGGACTTAGTAAAAATAATAAATAATAAACTTCAAAAAAATAATGAAAAATACCCAATTGAAAAGTTTGCTGGAAAAAATACTAAATACAATGAGATATAAATTTATAAAACATTTAAAAGGCAATCTAAAAACCTTAGTTTTCGTTTGAATGCGAGAAACTAAGGTTTTTCTTATGGTTAATTATCTGATATAGGGTAGTAACAGTACATATAATCCCTTTTTTTGTTCCTCTGATAAATTTTTAATGATATTAAATAATTCGTCATCTATATTTTCACTTTGTAGTAGAGATTTATCTTGTGGAATTTTAATAGTTGTATCAACTTTGTTTTCCAGTAATAAAAAGAATGAGCTAAGCGTTAGTCCAAATTGTTCGCAAATTTCACTTAACAGTGCATAATTAGCTTCCTGAATACCGCTTTCTATTCGTGAAATAGATGCTTGAGAAATATCTAATTTTTGAGCAAGATCACTCATACTTAAATTATTTTCTTTGCGTAACGAACGTATTAACTGTCCTATTTGCAAGTTATTCATAAATATTATTTCAACTCCACTTTTATCGTTTAATTAATCGTACAGTTATTGTATTTTACAATCAATAGAAAATAAATTATACTTAAAACGTAAATATACATAATGAGTAAGGAATGGGGTTGAACGCTATCGGAAACTTTGAATCGGCACTTATTTTATTTATAGATGAAAGGATTGATGTGCTTTATCATAACAAGGTTTTTAGGAATCATCAAAATAAAATGGTTAAAGATGTTAAACAGAAATTATCCAAAGCTCTTTCAGGCATAAGTGAAAAAGAAGTTAAAGAGATTTCTGAGTCGATACAAATATCAATTCTTAATTATCAGCACTTATTATTTCAAGATATATACAAGCAAGGCTTTTTAGATGGGATTGTACTCAGAGAAAAAATACCAGGGGGATCGATAAACGATGAAAGCACTTTTTAAAGGTCAACTCACGATGGATGTATACAAAATTGTAGAGAGTTTAGAGGATGAAGAAGCTACACGAAATTTAGCACATGAAGATATTACATCTGAATTGTTAAAAGAACTAAGGACATTAGTGGAAGCAAGAGGCTATCGTGTTCCTTACGTGGGGATAAAGTTAGAATATGAGGGTGTACCTACTCCACAATATGTATCAATAGTAAATAAAGCAATTAAAGAAGCTAAGAATAGTGAAATATATATTCGTGGAAAAGGGACTATAACAAATATAACTTTTTAAATGGCATTTAAGGTGCAGTTTTTTTGGTAAGTAAAATCTTCTAAAAAACTGCTTTTTTGTAACTTATAAATTCAATTTGGAAATCCTTGTATACAAGAGGTGACGTAATTGAATAATGACAACATAGAAATTGAGAAATTTAAATCATTATTTTTAGAAGATAAAATCTATAATGTGCTAACAAAGTATGGTTATAAGGAAGAGGTGCTTTTTCCTGAGTTTATTAAAACTTTAAATGCTAAAAGGCTTTATACTTCTTTAGAAGTCTCTACAATGCTTAATATGAACGTTAGTAGTTTCCGCTATTATGTTAAAAACCTTTGTAAATTTGAGTATCTTGAGAATGTAAGAGAGGGGAGAAATTATAAGTTTAATTATATAAGTATTTATAAATTGTATTTAGTGCAGCAGTTTTTAAAGAGGCAAGGTAAAAATTTGAATAATGTTAAGCTATTGTTATATGAAAACGTTGATAGTTATCAAAAAGAAATTAAATTAATAAAGAATGCGATAAAAAGACTGGATCAAAATATTGGCTTCCTTTTTAAGTTTGAGAAAGGGAATATGCAAACCAATGAAGAAGTCCAAGTATTAAATAAAAAAATCAGGATAATTGAAAAAGTAATATTGTCTTGGAATGAAAATCAGGAAGAAATTTTTAGAATAGAGCAGTCCTTATATATATTGCATAAGAAAGCTTTTGGGATAAATGACGAGATAAATGTATGTTTGAGAAAGTTACTTTATCTTGAAAGTGATTTTAATATTTTGTTGTTGAAAAATGAATATTGTTCGAAAGTTCATGAGCTTAAAGATTTTATAAAGCAAACAAAGAAAGGTTATTTTAAAAGGTTATTAAATAACAGTCCATTGGATGTAAGAGATAGTGAATGTACATCAAATTTAAGTAAACAGATCCATGGTTTTAAAAATAAAATTATTGTTGAACAAGAACGTAAAAGTAATTTAGAAAAAGAACTCTTTCTACTATATAAAGAAATTGAGAGAGAAACTACTAAGAAAATGGAGTTTACTGAAAGAAATAGAGAGATTATAAATACCTTTATATCGAATTTAAATTCTACTTAGATTAAATATGGGATCAGAATTAGTAGAGAGTGACATTTTGATGGGGTTTAAAGATGGTACCTTATTAATGACTAAATAATACAAAACATAAAGAGATGGAATAAGCTCCTTTCTTTGTGTTTTGTATTATTCTGTTTTGATTATATGGAAAATGAGTTTTTAGTTTTGACTATAGTATTTCATTAAAAAATCTGTTTCTAGTTGCATTTCTTTATTTAAAGTTCTTTCTACCTCCATTAACCAACCTTTATAGCGGCGCGAAAAATCAACCTTGCGAAAAGTAAAGGGATATAAGTCTTCTAACATTTCATTTTTAATAATATCTAACACAAACTCAATCTCTAAATCCCCAGGTAAATCTAAGACAAATACTTTATAATGTGTTCCTCTTTCAGCATTGAAGCCTTCTCTAATAGAGTCTTTACGTAACCCTCTCCCTTCAATTTTACGTCTCCATGCTCCAATTGCTTCTTTTAATCGATATGTTTCAATTTTTAATAAGCGTTCCAATGAATTAATTTTTTTTTCTAATTCTACAATTTGTTCATTTTCTTCGTGTTGATTTCGTATTTTAACCACATCCTTTGATATTTTAAAACATTATATCTGCAAAAAATGATATTACTAGAGTAATTACAAATTTTATTCAGCTAAATAAATTCGTGTAACATCCTCACGGTTGTGACCAATTAATTTAGAGACTGCTAATCGTGCATCTCCTTCTGTATAACCTTTTTCAATAAATAATTCATATTGTTCTTTTGCATAGGCATGTCTAAAACTATGCATTGTAATTTCAACACCCTTTGGCCGAGTGTTGAGTGGGTCTAATACTTTTTGGCGATTATTCCTAATAAAATCTTGCACACGTTGAATTACTTGATGCGCTTTCTGATCTCGCAAAACAAAAAGTCTCTCTCCACGATTGACCTGTTGCATTGCATCTTGTAAAACACTAAATGATTGAGTTTGTAAGGGGATTTGTCTTATTAGGCCACCTTTTCCTTTAACAGTTAGAAAGCCTTCACGTAATGCTTTTTCAGCATCCACACGGCTTAGTCTAACCGCTTCATGTACACGTAAGCCCTGTTCACGACACAGCATAATAATAAGTGCAAGGGAAGAAGAATTAGATTGTTGTGCCAATCTTACTAAGGCTTGATATTCCAGTTCGGTAGGACGACGATCAACTCCACCAAAGCGCCTTCTCTCTAAATGGAATTCATTATAATTTTCGCTTAAAATTTGATTGCTACTTAGCTGATAACGAGGGTTAGGGATTTGATCATGAAAATATCTGATAGCAGCTAAATCATTTTTTATTGTAGAAGCGGATTTGCCCTCGCTTTGTCGTTCAATTACATAATCTACGAGATGCTTATTTTGAATGTTAGCAAGCGTTTTTAAATTATAGTTGTCAGCTACGAAACGGCAAAATAAGTCCATATGATTGTAGTATTGAGGTAGTGTTTTATTCACACTAACACCTTTTGCATGTCTAGCAATTTTATTTAATTGCAACATCAAGTTTAAATAGGCACCTTTATTGCTCACATCTTCATTAGTAGATATGGCCATACGAATCTCTCTTTCTGTTTTAATCCATCCTCGATTTCCGATAACAAACATTCCTTCCTTCATAGTTGTATAAAAAAGGGCAGACCCCACCCATATTTGCAATTAGCTTATCTTTATGAAATTTATATAATGGGATATAGAAAAAGCCTGCAATAGCAAGCGTTCCTTTCTCATAATACATACTGTCTATATGGTCCTATACAATTTCATAACGATATTAAAGTGTTAAGTAATAAATTTGCACAACTTTAAGCAATAATGCTTAACGCTAATGTAGCGGGTGCAGCTCACTTATGCTTACTCTAAAGTAAGCTTCACTTTAAAAAATGAGAAGTGAGGTCAATGTCCGCAGACAAAAAATCCAATGACTAAATGTAATAAGTAACCTACTTTAAAAAGTAGTCGCTAATGCACTTGGCGATATTTCTGTCACTCCTGCCCATTGAGTGTTAGCTCCTTATATTTTTAGGTGTACTATCACCATTTAATATTTATCTCCAAGCTAAATTTGAGATAAGTTTTTGAAACAACTGGTATCGAGCAACAGCTATGTGATCCAGACCAAATCAGAGGTTGGCAACAGCACGATCTGATATTGGATTTCTTCATCTATATAAACCGCTGTGATTGTTCTGTTTGAGCAAAAAATCAGCGTTCTTTTTTGCTCTATACTATATTGAATAATGGGTTTAAACTCCGATTAGAAGAATTAACGGATTATTTGATAAAAAGAAGTAGGCTCTAAAATGAGCATCAGGAAATTTTTGAGGGACATCTATAAAAATAGAATTTTGTTAAATGAAAAAGGTAAAATAGTAATTAGTTTTTCAGTCAAAGAGACCTTATTAATTTTTAATAGACATAAATAAAAATATAAAAAAGATGTTTATATATATATGATAGCAGTTGGCTAACTAGATTCGAACTGATTGTTAAAAAAACTGTGGAATTATTTAGATAATTATATTCCATAGTAATGAATTCGCTAATGCGTTTATACGTTGGAAAAAATAGTGATTTTAACCATATACAATTTTTTCATTATCGAAAATCACCACACTAATTGGAGGGAGAGTGATTGTGTGAAAGAAAAAGTAGAAGACTAGACTGTGAAATAGTCACATCCAGTCTTCTACTTTTATATACAGTTTAAAACTTAAATATGAAAGTTTATATATTAATTTCGGTAGTAGTACCTTTAATATATTATTATGCTCCTTTATTAATGGAGGGAGAGATTAATTTTATAAGTAAATCTTATCCATTAATTTGGAATCAAATTCTGTAATCAATTTCGTATTTTCATTGTAAGTAAATAAGCCAAGAGAGGCGCGGGCGCGAGTCATAGCTACGTATAGGAGTCGACGTTCAACGTTCCAGTCAAATTCCTCACCTAATTTTTCTGCCTGTGTAGGGTCTACTAAATCTACAACATAAACATAATCGAATTCTAAGCCCTTTGCAGTATGGAAAGATGTGATATGAATGCCGGGTTTTAAATGGGATCCATTTTCACCGTTTTTAATAATGTCGTGGTTCAAACAGTTGTCGTTAAATTTTTGACGTAACCCCTTTTTATAAACAGTTTGCAAACGAATACCCCAATAAGTTTCCCAGTTACGGATTAAAACACCGATAGATCCTTCAGGGTCCTCTGAACGAGTTTGTTTTAGGGCATTTATTAATGCTTCGTCATGTCCTTCCTTAGATTTTAAGATGAAAAGCTTTGGTATGTCGCCTTCGATATCAGGAATTGAAAGTGCTGTATATTCCTCATCTTTTCGAATCTCATCATGAGCTTGCAAGCTTTCTGCTAAAAGTACGATTTGCTTTGTAGAACGGAAGGAAGTACCTAAAATCTTTGTACGTCCACCTAAAACGTTTAGTCCAACTTCGTTCCAAGTGAATGAAGTCGAATAAATTTTTTGTCCTAGATCAGCCCCAACTGTACATGTCTTTTGAGCAGCATTAATTAAAACTGTTAATGCTGTCTTTGGTAAATCCTGTGCTTCATCAATGAATATATGATCCATTTTTTGAGAAGTTGGCAAGTCATCTAAATTATTATAAACATATAACGCATCGTCATCGTAGTCATGTTTACCCTTCTTTTCTACCTCATAAGTTGTGTAAATATCAAATAAAACTTCACGATCAGCTTTTGAAACATTGACTTTGCCACCACGACCTCGACGAGATGCAACTAAATATTTTTCCTTTGTTGTATTTGCAGAACCTTTAATCCAGCTAATCTCTTCTAGTATGAAATCTATAAAGCGTTCATCTTTAATAAATCGATGATTTGGGTAAATAACTTCTAACTGCTCAAAAGTATTTTCTAAAATGACTTTACTAGGATTTTTCCTGTTCTTTCTTAAGTAGCTTACTTTTTTCATACTACGGCAAACAGCAGAAATCCACTTATTAAAATTAATGACTGTAATATTATTGAATCCAGCTTCGTTTAGTTGTTCGCCAATTGCCTTTGATAAAGGCTCTCCATAGCAAATGAATACTATTTTATCATTCGGATATTTTCTTGCTACTTTAACTGCCTTACCCATCAAAACTAGTGTTTTACCACTACCAGCAATACCACGTAATAACATTTGATCGCCTTTATAGTTTACTGCTTCTGTTTGTCGTTTTGTAAATTCTATTTTTTCTAAAATAAATGGTTGCTTCATTGATTTTCCACCTTAATATATATCATTTTCATCATCATCTGCATATGCTAAAAAACCATCATTAACATAATAATTATTACGTATTGCTTTTGCATTTGAAACTTGCGCTTGAATTACTTTCTCTAACAGAACAGAATCAAATTTAGAACTTTTTGCTTGCTCCTGTAATGTAGACCAGCCAGTTGCTAGAAAGATCCAAAATTGTTCATTAGTCATCAGTGTCCTCCTTTAAATCAATGCCATGAGTAACAGAAGGACAAAGGTCGTTATGTGGACAGAAACGGCAATGATAGCCAGGAGTAGCATCTAAGGACACTTGTTGTTCAGTCATTAATTTTTCCTCGATTGAATGGCGTTGCATTACTGCCTGTTCAAAGAGAGCCTCTCGCCGTCCATTTTTTAGGCCGGGAAATTGGAAGTTTTTACGTATTTCAGATACATAAACATTTTCATCGACCTGATTTTGTTGTAATGTCCGTTTGTAAGCATAGTTTAATGCATTCTCAGCTTCTAGTCTTTTCTTTACTGTAATCCACTGAGGAAAGAAAGGATCGAGATTTCTATAAAGTTGTTTAGAGTCATAATTTGCAGCCTTAGCACTAATTTTAACCAACTCAGTAAATAAAAAAATTTGCGTATATTCGCTACGGAACACTGGATACTCTTGCATTAAATAGCTGTAGTAAAAACGTTTTGGGCATTGCACGTACTCGGCAAAGAAATCGTTGTAAAGTAAGGTTTTATAACCGCTTTCAAGCTCGTCTTGCGAATATACCATTTCTGTTAACAGTCGATTTTGTACATACATCTTTTCCTGAATTGGTGGGGTATAATTAATAGTGGGTAGTTCTAACTGACGTATATATAAAGCACTCTTTCTTTCATCTTGACTGATAAAATGGCGTATCCAAGATAAGTGTAGTCGGTCCTTAGAAATAAATCGCAACATGATATAAAATAAATATCTTGAAATATATTTCTTCGCGTCAGTTCTCATATAATCATAGGCAATACGTGGTACACGATCACCTAAAGCTATCCAAGTGTCCCTTTGTAGTGGCCAATGTATAGTTTCTGCTACCAATGGAAGAGAAAGTTCGTCTAAGCCACTTACATAAACTTTGTAATCATAATCCAGATTCTTTTGTTTGAATGCTTCACCGTCAATTTCCATAAAAGGTCGAATTAGTTTTTCTTTTTTTGAATCGAATTTGCCACTTAAATATAGTGAAACAGCTTCGTGTAAATCGTTATAAAGAAGGTCCGTATCTGATCGGATATAAGATAGACGAGTACGTAAATCTTCGACAAGTTTTTGTTCTACCTTATTAAAGTCTTGTTGTACATGGCCTATACGTCTATTCATTAAGTGTTCTAACTTCTTAAAATGAAGGTTAATTTTTGTTCCTGATTGCCCACTTTCAAATAACTCATTACAAATATCTTTGATCTCAACTAAAAACTTAATGATATGATTTAAACGGTCCATTTCCATCGAGAAGTGACTGTTTTTTGTAAAAGGACTACGTGTACTTTTTTGCATACGAGAAGCATCTGCAGGTAGGGGGAACCGTTTATGGATAAATAAAATTTGATTCCTTAAATTTTCACACAACGTAATTAATTGATCAATAGTATTGGCTTGTTCTACATAAGCCTCAATATCTTTTAAATCATGCGTGTAGTTACGAGCGTTTTGTCTAGTTTCTCTGTTATAGAGCCAACCAGAAGCGAATAGCTCATGTAATTGATCATATGTCAGGCGATATTGTCCATCCTGATAAATTTCATGGATGATAGAGAAGAAACGTCCAACTGGATATGATAAAAAGTTCCGATTTTTTTGATCAAATTCAGGATAATGATTTAATAGAAGCTCGTTCATTTCGTTTGCATTTGGTGTGAAAATATTAAACTCCTTGAGTATAGAATTTTTTTCGGTTGGATAATTTGGATATATAACATCCTGTATAAACTCAAAAAAGTTTGAATAACTTAATACTTCTTGTGTCCCCTTTTTAAAAGTTCCGTTCCCATCTTCATAAACTCTTAAAAATAGGTCTGAGATATGGTCAGTCATGGCAGCTGAATCATTTTTATAAGGAATTGCCTCCCATCCGTATTTTGGTTGTATAAATGAACGCATGAAGCTAAATGTACGTTCATATTTCGGTTCATAGTATAAAAACATAATAACTGTAAAAGATTCCTTGAGTTGCTCTAGGAAAAACTGCTGCTCAGGTGTAATGAAGTAAAAGCCATGTAAAAAAATTACCGGTTCTGCAGGTAAAGGAACATGTTTATCTTTAGCTTTTAGAGACTCTAGTGCTTTATTTAAATCTTCAATAGTTAACTTTTTATTTATTAATTGATGACGGTAGGACGCATAGCTGTAGCTTCCAGCTGAGCCATTATCAACGGCAGTCCAAATTTTTAAAAACATCAATTCTTTTTCAGATACGCTTTGACCACGTAAATTCATATCGGTATAGGTATCTTTTAAATCTTTTGGTTTCACCCCTGATTCAGCTAGCTTACGCATGAGCATTACAAGTCCCTTTGTATTTGTGCGGAATGCATCAAAAAGTTTATTTGAAGGAAAAAGTTGTTTATTTTCCTGCAACCATTTTGAAAGCTCTAAATATTGCTCAAGCTGAAACTCACTCGAATTCCACATAGGGTATAACTCTTTCATCAAGGCGTTAATGGAGCACAGATTAGTATAGTTTTGATAAGCCATACTAATACCTGTACGCATATTGGATGAAGCGCAAATATGAATACCATTTTCTAACTGATTTCTTAGAGGGTGATTATCCCAATCATGCGGATTCATATATGTGCGAGTAAATGTAGGCATCTTCATACACCTCCTAAAATGCCAGCTTCTTTTAATAATTCAGACCAACTATTATTTATGTTTTTAGATGGAAGCGTAATAATTACCTTTTGCTTAGCTCGTGTTAAGGCTACATAAAGGAGGCGAGTTTCTTCTTTTCTTGCTTCATTATTTTCTTCAACATTTAATAAGTCGAAATAATTATTAGAGAAGTTTTCGATACGCCAACCAAAGCGTCTGTTTTTTCCTTCTTTTAGGGCAATCCCATCTTCAATAAAAAACTTTGGTTTGATTGCATTGTAAGGATTATTTGTAATAGGTAAAAATACAGTATGATATTCTAACCCTTTTGAACGGTGAACTGTTGAAATAACAACCTGAGCTGTATGAGATTGAATAGTGGGTTCATTTTCAGTGCGATTTGTCTTCATTTGAATATCTAACCAATTACTAATCATTGGAATTGTAGTAGCATTTGTTGCAAAATGTTGTTCTATAATTGTTAATAAATGTTGCATGTTTACTTTATAGCGTTGTACTAGTAAGGCTAATTGTTTTTCTTGTTCCTGTTTTTGTACCGTGAGTTGCTGTTTATAATAATCTTCAATACGGCTGTAGAAGTTTTGTTCATTCATTATCATTTGAATTATAGTTAGTGGCGAATAATCTCGTACTAACACTGCATATTTTGAAAAAGTAGTACCTACATGTTCATTTAAAAACTGCTTTAAACGATTTTTATTCCCTTGGGTTGCAATAAAGTTTTTATCGTTCAGTTTATAGCCAAAGTATGGTGTTTGTAAGGCTTCGAATACATACATGGGTTGATCAGGATACTGTAATGCAACTAATAATGTACGGAAATGTTTTACAGCGTCACATAAGTAAAATTGTCCGTCTAAATTTTGTATTGTGGATATGGAAAGAGCATCACACAAAATTTTCATTTTTCGTGCTTGATTATTTGTACGTACTAAAATGGCAAGCTTTTCTTCACCTTTTAGCTGTAGTACATGTTCTTGTAAAAGTGATCTATTAACTGTATCCATTTCGTGATAACTATACTCCTTTATATGCCACTCTTTTGTATACGATGGAATATTACTAGTTAGGCAATCTTCTTCAGAGTAGGTTAAATCTTGATTATATGATTGACCCCAATTAGAAAAAAGTTCATGCATCCGTTTAAGCAGGGTTTCTGCTGTACGATAATTATGATGTAATGTGTACGGTAGGAAAGGTTTTTTTGAACGTTCTGTTAATTCCTTAAACGCTCGATAATCTGCGCCCCTAAAACGGTATATTGCTTGTTTTATATCTCCAACAACGAAAATTTTATAGTTTAATATTTCTTGTAGTTTTGCAATGAACTCAATCTGCACATCATCACTATCTTGGAACTCGTCAATAAATAAGTATTTGCCAGGAGCTAGCTGCCTTAAAGCTTTATCGTTTCCAGTAAAGTTTTTTAGTTTACGAATTAAATCGCTCATTGTAATCGCTTGTTGAGCTTGTTTTTCTTTTTCCAGTGCAAGCTCACATTTACTAAACACTTCAAGAATCAAGTTGTGTAATAATGGATGATTTGCTTTTCCAAAATCCAGCTCATCAATTTCATTCATGGATAACCCCTTTTTCTCCATACCTTCCCATATATCAAGCAAAATCGTAACAAAATCATAGTAGCGAATCTTTGTATCTAAAAATTCAGAAATGGTGTTAGATAAAAAATAATCATCTAAAATTTCAAAGATAATTTTCTGCTTTTCATACTTAAAAGAACGTAACGATAGCTCTGTACCGTAGCCAAGTTCATGAGCCAATGCTTGTAGTATGCGTTTGGCAAAGGAGTGAATTGTACTAATTTCCATACTTGAAATATCCTCTGCGAAATTTAAAAACAAAGACTTATTTGTTAATTTAAAAAGAGTTAATAAGCGATTTTCTAAACGTTGCTTCATTTCGTTTGTTGAGTCATTTGTAAAGGTAATCATGGTAATATCATCTAGAGGTACTTGCTCCTTTAATAGAAGAAATAAAACCCGATCAACCATTACATGTGTTTTTCCAGTTCCTGCACCAGCGGATACCATTAAGTTACCGTCTCGAGGAGCATGAATAATGGCATATTGTCCTGAATTAAAATTTGGGAAGGCCGCTTCAAGCGATTTCAAGCGATCGTTTGAAATATCACCATCTAAGATAAATTCGTTCTTTTCAGAAAAGATGCTAGTTGGCTGTTCGTAAATTAAAAGTTGAAAGTTTTCTATAAATGGATAAAAGGCTTTTTTAAATTCAGAATTAAATGGTTGCTGAGTTAAGACATATAGCTTTAGACCTTGTGAAAGCTTTGTTTGAAGCATATCTGCATAGTCATTAGGCAATGTATTTAGTAAGTGCAATTCTGAAAAAAAGGCCTGTGTTGATGTTCCGCTAATTTTCCGTTCTGGTGAAATCATAAAGTAATCTAGAATATCCTTCCATTTTATGTCATCTAAAGGCTTAAGCTTTAGACGGTTTGCGAAGGTTTGGATTGTTTCATACAATATGTTCGCATTTAGGAGGTCGTCTTTTAAAAGAGGGCGCTTAATATACTCCTTCTGTAAATCATTACGTGCATCCCATTCCTCATAACTAATGTTAGGTAGTACAACAAAAGCATGTGTATTGAAAAGGTTGTGTAACATGCAACGCTGATTTAATATATTTCGTATATGGAACATTTGATTTTCTGCCTGTTTTTGTGGACTAACTGTAAAAAGACCTTGACTTCCTTCGCATCTCCATTCTGTCCCCAATATACCTTTTATTTGATCGATTTTATAGGATTTCACTTCAAAAATAAACATACCTAATTGCTGATGAAAAAACATAATATCAGATTCATATCTATACGCTTCATTAAGAGTATTTATTGGTAGTTGTTGAAAAGCAAAGGCATTATCTTTTTTAAATGCATCGTTTAATAATGATAATAAAAGTACTTCTTCTTCGTAACCAGCCCCGTTTGGTTTAACTGAGTAAAACAACGTATCACCATCAATCTGTAAAAATTTAAGTAAATTATAAAAAACTTAACTTATAATATTATTATATACTATAGTGGTAGTTTAGTGGTAACTACTTCCTAATTATTTACTTCTTCTGTAGTATAATCGTGAGATCAATGAAACCCCTTTTTAGAAGATTGAATCCGGAGACGTTGGTATATAAACGAATGTTCCTCTAACATTAACAGATATTGAGACAAACTATTATAAAACTATTAATGGAACGACTATTTTATGGTTACTTTTTAGATTATATGGTTATAAAAGATATCAAGGTATGGTCTCAAAATTTGTTTAAAATCTTATATATAAAAAATTGTTTAAATAAGTTAATATATATTAGGAAAATATAACTAAATGGTGGGGATTAAATGACATTTAACAAGATAAAGTATTCGCAACTTTTTCAAATAATAGAAAATCAATTTAATAATCTAGCTGATTGGAATAAAGTTAGAAATTTTGAAAGCTTGGCGGACCTTTCCGAAGATAGAGCTTTAGAAGCACTTAGAATGTTTAGTAATTTGAGTAATGAAGAATTAAATATAAATATTTGGAACCAAATAATTGATTACTTTGAAAATCGAGAGAAAAAACACAAGGTAGTTAAATTAGGTAAAGATACATTTAACGATGCTAAAATACCAGTTGATAAATATTCAGCGTGGCAACTTTATAAAAACGTTTTAATTAAACAAGATTGGTCGGAGGATTCGATTAAAAATATTGAAAAATCTTCATTTGAAATATTGAAAAATCTATCAATGGATACTGTAGAGTCAGGTCCAATTAAAGGGTTAGTTGTAGGTAATGTTCAGTCAGGAAAAACGGCAAATATGGCGGGATTGATGGCAATGGCAGCCGATAATGGCTTTAATTATTTCATTATTTTATCTGGTGTTATTGAAAATTTACGTCAACAGACAGCTAATCGTTTATATGGGGATATGAATACAGCTGGAAATGGTCATTTGCATTGGCATCAAGTAGATAATCCTTCTTTACGATCAAAGTTACCAGAACATAATATTAGTAATTTTAATTTGGACACAAGTGCAAAGGATAGATATTTTACTGTTTGTTTAAAAAATAGTACGCGTTTAAACTCATTAATAAAATGGCTGTATGATGATGTGAATAAAACAAAACAATTAAAAATCTTAGTTATTGATGATGAGGCCGATCAAGCAAGTGTTAATACAAAAAAGATAGAAGAAGAAGATAGAACAGAAATTAATAAATTAATCCTAAAGCTAGTAAATTCAGACAAGGTGAAAGGTATGAATTATATAGCTTATACAGCTACACCATATGCAAACATATTGAATGAAACGGGCGAGGATACGTTATACCCTAAAGACTTTATTGTTTTGTTAGAGCCTTCAGAAGATTATATTGGCCCAAAGCAAATTTTTGGTACAGAAGAGCCAGAAATGAGTCCTTATATAGACATTGTAAGGGATATTACTTCAGCAGATGCGGAAAATATTCGTGGAGCACAAAAAGTAAATCAAGATGTTCCTTTAGTAAACAGTCTGGTTGACTCTCTGCATTGGTTTATGTTAACAGTTGCAGCCATGAGAGCTATTGATTATCGTAAGCCAATTTCTATGTTAATACATACTAGTTTTAGAATATCGGACCATAGAAGTATCGCGCAAAAAATTGAAGAATACTTACGTGATTTCAAAATAAATTACAAAAAAATAATGCCTCAATTAAAAGTAATGTATGAGAATGAGTCTTTGGATTTTAAACGTTCGTATTTCTTAGAAGGAATGAAAGAATATTCTACTAAAGAAGAAGTACCAGATTACCCTGAATGGGAAGAAGTATCACGTTATATTGAAAGAATGATTCGTTTAGATATGGATGAATTTATTAGTCATATACCAATAGGTGAAGAAGGACAACCGAAATATCATAAAGGGTTCCATTTAGTTATTGATAACAGTAAAGCTAAGGCTGAAAACCAAATTGTGAGGCTTGTTTATCCTAAAGTTAAAGCCCTGAATCCAGCCCCTGCATTTATCGTTATAGGTGGGAATACACTTTCGCGTGGCCTAACTTTAGAAGGATTAACTACAACGTATTTCTTACGGACAACAAATCAAGCAGATACATTAATGCAGATGGCGCGATGGTTTGGATATAGAAAGGGATATGAAATTTTCCCTCGTATTTGGCTGGATAGCGAGGCTTTAGAACGTTATCAATTTTTGTCACAAATGAATGAAGAATTGCGAGAGGAAATTGCATTATATGCCCAGAACGGCCTCACTCCGACAACTTATGCACCAAGAGTCAAGAATTCTATAAATCATAAATTAATCAGAATAACCTCAAGTAATAAAATGCAGTCAGCTGAACCAAGCGAGTATGATTTTGCTGGTTTTAATTCACAAACTGTGTATTTTGAAAACAATGAAGATGTATTAGGACATAATTTGGAACATACGAAAAAATTCCTGAATGGTTTAAAATCACCAAAAATCAAGAATAGCAATATGATATGGAGAAATATACCGGTTGAAGATATAAAGTTTTTCTTAGAAGGCTATTATGTGTGCGAAAATGATGTGAAAATGTCAAATTTACCAGCTTTAATTGAATGGGCTGAGAAAAATTCCGGAGAACTATCTAATTGGAATATTACTTTATCTAGCATAGGGAAAGTTGAAGATACACAAGGGATGTGTAGTGACTGGAATATACATGGATACAGCCCTAAGTCGATAGTCCGAACAAAATTAGAAAAACGTAGTACAGAAAAGATAGCTAATATAGGTGCTTTACGTACACCATCTGATTTATTAGCTGATATTGATGAAGAGTTAACTTCGGAAGAAAGAAATACATCTAAAATTTTGGAGATTCGTTCAATACGTGAGAAATATGGCTACGGAAAAGTACCTCTAATCACCATTTATAGAATTGATAAGGGCCAAATTGATAAGGCAAGTAACAATAAAAATAAGAAAGTTAGCGCGAACCGAGAGCCGCTAAACTTCTCTAAAGATGTTATTGGTATAAATGTAATGATTCCAGGAGTATCTAAAGGAAGTCAATTAGCTACTTATATATCTGCAAAATTAAATTTAAAAGAAATTAATGATGAGAACTATTATGAGGAGTTAGATGATTATGAGGATTAAACATGCAATAAACGACGTACAGAGTATGTCACATGATGGAGGGAAAATCCTAAAATCATTACAAAACAACTACTTACCTTTAATTGATATTGTAGTACGAGAATCAATTCAAAATAGCTTAGACGCCTCAATTGAAGGCGAACATAGTACCTATGTAGATTTTAAAATTGATAAATTTGAATCGGAAAAGTTGGCACCAATATTCGAAGATGTGGACAAAATTTTAATTGAAAGATTCCCTGGGTATCAAGATTTCCTTGCTATAAGTGATAAAAAAACATATGGTTTGATAGGCGATTATACATCTGAAGACATTAAAATTCTAGATAAAAGTAATTTTCATAAACTAGTATTTGGTATCGGTAAAAATCAAAGCAAAGATGGAGCTGGAGGGAGTTGGGGTTACGGTAAAACTAGCTATTTTAGATTAGGTGTTGGAGTCGTTCTTTATTACACTCGCATACAAGAAGGTGATGGATATGAAGAACGATTAATTGCGTCAATTATTGAAGATCCATCTAAAAAAGACCGATTACTATCTAATAATGAGCGTGGTATTGCTTGGTGGGGTGAATTCGCATTAAATAGTGATCGAATTTATCCGATTACAAACCAAGGTGAAATCGCAGATATACTTTCAATATTCGGTATTAAAAGTTACTCAGGTACGGAGACTGGTACAACTATTATTATTCCATATTTAAATGAATTTAATAAAGAAATGATAGAAGAAGATGTTTTAAAGTTCCCATGGGAGAACAATTATGAAGATGCTATTACTATGGCAATTCAGCGATGGTACTTCCCGAGGATATGGAATGAACAATATCGTGAAACACTCGAAAATTCTTTTTTGGAATGTACAGTTAATAATAATGTTATACATCCAGCTATTGAGTTCGAACCTATTTTTAAAATTTATCAAGAGTTATACACCTCGGCTTTATTAGGAAAGCCTGTAAAACCAAATATTCAAGTACTAGCGATAAACCTAGGACGTAATGCATTGAAAGATTCTAAAGAAGAAGTAGGGTATGTGGCTTTTCGTGAAGTAAGCAACATTGAACTAAAAATGACGCCTCCTGATAATAAACCATCTGGATTGGCTTATTTAGGTGTGAAGGATAGAAGTTTATTCGAAAATAATATGCCAAAAGTTATCGCCTATAGCCGAAAGCCAGGAATGGTTGTTGAATATAGTATTAATGGATTATGGGCAAATGGAAATATCGCTTTAAAAGAAGACCATATTTTACTTGGCTTCTTTGTGCCAAACTCTAAGGCTTTATTAACAGATAGCTTTCAAGAAGCCGGCTATACAACTTTGGAATCTTATTTAAGATCAATTGAAAACTCTGACCATGCAAACTGGGAAGATGCTGTAGATATTACAGTTGTAAAGCGTATAAGAGAGCGTACAAATATAAGTATTACAAATACTTATCAAGGCGATAAAGATACAGAAAATTCATCAGCTACATCAAGTCTATCTCGTAAATTTGGGGCAATGCTATTACCACCAAAAAACTTTGGTAAAACATCTTCTCGAGAAAAAGAAAAGAAAGAAACAGATAGAAAAGCTGGCACTAAATCTAGAGGTTCTGATATTTCTGTTATTAGTTCTATCCCTCTAAATGGAACAAAAGTAGAGGTAGTATTTAAAGCATTTATAAAAAGAAAAACAAAAAATATTATATTAGTACAAGTTCTAACTCAAGATCAGCGTATGGATTCAAGTGCATGGAATAAAGTTATGGATAATACTATTCCTTACCCATTTTGGATTTCTGAGGTTAATATTCAAAGAATCGATGATGAAAATATAAATCAGTCATATAGATATTATCAAAATGAAGATTTTATATTTAACTTAGATAGTAATCAATCGAGTGTATTTGAAATTATTTCAGATTCAGAAGCCGATAGTGTAATTGAAGGTACAATGACTTTAAATATGCATTCTAATCAATATATACCAAATATTGCTATCCGTACGTTCTAGGGAAGGAGTTATATGAGAATGTTACAATCTACTAATCAAATATCGTTATATCGAAAAATAGATTCAAAAATGATTGAAGAAGCAGGATTAGAAATAGGTATACCTCAATATTTTTACAGTACTGCTGAAGGATTAAAAGAAATAGAGGTCGGTGAAGAGTTTGAGAACGTTTTAACAATAAATGAATTTGATACAGAATGGTCCCCAAACGAAAATGATTTAATAGTTAAGCAAAAATTTACTTTTTACAATCCTTCAATCTTATTTGGGGATGAAGGAGTAACATCAATCGATAATAAAATAGGAATAGCTGTCCATATTCATTCTAAAACTTCTAGTAATCAAAAGAAAATTAATTTTGGTACCATTATAAACACTCAAAAGAAAATAATTGTTCATTTTGAACATTACTTTCCAAAAGATAGTCTTCGTGGAAATATAGAAATGGATTTCTTTTTGTATCTACAAGATAACCTAGAGACTAGACCTTACCATGCTAATCAAATTGGGATGAGATTAAGTGAAGAAGATTTATATAGTCTAACCATTGTTGTGGATGGAGAAGGGTCATCATTCCCTATCACTGAGTTTAATGATAAGAATGGACCTCTGTGGATTCTTGAAAAAAATTGGGTAGACGCTTCTGAAGATATATTTGATAGTTCGAATGTCTATTTAAGCTTAAATATTGCCCACCCACTTTTTGAACAAATAAAAGGTGGGAAAACAAAAGCAAGTAGAGCTTTAATGGGTGATATTATGGTTCAAGCAATGTCAATGCTAATCCAACAAGTATTAATTATAGAAGAGAACACTTTAGATATAGTGGATGAGTTTACTTCGAATAGTATATTGGCTGTTGTAAAGTACTGGGTAACTACCTTTGAAGTTGATACGACTTCACTATTTACGATAATGAATTCACTGAGAACGAAGCTTGATCAGGAAATGCTAGGTGGGGAGTAATATGATTAATTGGGAAAACTTAAATTGTGATATAAATAAAGCAAGTAAAGATTTCGAAAAACTTAAAGTTAAATCCACTTCTATAGAGCCAATAAACCCAAGAAATGAATTTATCGAACTTCGCCAAAAGTTAATTAAAGCTCGGGACAATATATTTGAAGCGTACAATTTGGACAAAGTAAATAAATTAGACTACCCGTTTGATTTATTATTTGGCTTAGAAGTGTATCAAATTTTAAACGAGGATATAGGTTTTGCAAACCGAGTAGCTACTAATGACGATGTTTGGCGTTACCTTTCCATTTATGTGATACCAGATATAGTACATTCTCGTTGGTCCTTAAATGCAGATCATTTTTATAAAATATCTAGAAGAATTTGGTTAAAAACGATTTGGTGGTACATTCATTTATCTTGGAGAGGAAATAAAAAAGATACCTATGAGATCTTAAAGAATAATTCTACCGATACGATATTGCAGTTAGTTGAACGACCAGGAATAGGTTACTATGTAGAAATGTATCGAGAGTTAATGTTGCAATATTCTACTTTTGAGGATAAGTCACGCGATCTATTCCGAAGAGTTCTTAAATTAAATACCGCACGTCTTTTAACCATTTCTCCAGAATTAGTTGAGGGTGGATTACAGGGGTATGTTTCAGACTTGTTTGAAACTGTTCAAAATAGGGATTGATTTCAATGGATACATATTTTGTGAATCTTTATGAAAATATCTTTGGAAAAATAGCTAATAATTACACTCATTTGCGAATAATCAGCGGTTATGCTTCTGCTAGTTTTCTATCGCGTGTGATAAATGATTTTCCACATTTAAAAATTGAACTATTCTTAGGAATGACATTACATGGTGTATCTAAAAATAATCATTTAGAATTCCAATCTTTAATAAAAAGATATGAGAATATTAATGTTTTCTATCAAATAAAGGGTAAGCCAAATCATATGAAAATCCTTGAATTTAGTACAAAAACAAGTAATAAGATTTTTATAGGATCTGCCAATTTTTCAGAAAATGGATTTTTTAATCATAAAGAAGTATTGACGGAAATTGATTTCCTTCCAGAATCATTATTTATAGACCAAGTAAATGATTCATTAATATGTAACGATAAAAGCATAAACGATTTTATTAAATTTTATGACGAAGATACAAATGATCTAAGTCTTGTTAATGGTAAAATAGATTCTGCAGCAAGTCTAGTTGAAGTAGATGAGTGTGAAGTTTCTAATGAATTGGAAAACGAAAATGTGCTTCAGCAAAATGCAACTACAATTTCAAGCAAAATAAAAGGAAATGTAGGTAAAAGAAAATCTATTAAAAGTTGGAGTTTATTACGAGGTAGAATAGATTATGAATATTACCTTTCATTTGAAGTGACTGTGATATTGCACCGGAATAACAATCCAAGATGGGCAAATAAAGGTATTAATGCTTGGGTGGATGGAAGAAACCCAGTACTAGTGCAAACTCCTAAATTACTGTTTGCTAAAGTATTTCCTTGCGATGAAAAATTTAGTATCTATACCGATGATAATAAATTATTTAATGCAAAATTAACTGGTAAATTTAATGGGGAATTAGAAGTTTTGAATTTTAATTTATATGATTATATTCGAGAGCGCATTGGTTTAGTAGAAAAAAGGCCAATTAGTTATGATGATTTAGTTTCTAATGGGTATGCAACAATGTATTTTACAAGAATAAATCATAATGAATATAAAATGAGCTTTAATAAGGACTACTAGTTAAAAAATTTTAAGAGATCGGAGGGAATTCAATGTTAAGGATAATAGAAACATTTAGCGGCATTGGAAGCCAAGTACAAGCTCTTAAAAATATTAATATAGAACACAGAGTAGTCGCTACAGTAGAGTGGGAGATAGGAGCAATGTATGCATACGATATAATGCATAATGGTCCTCAATACTTGAAAGAGTATAGACATCATACTAAAGAATCTTTAGTTAATATATTAGACAATTATACCTTATCAAGCGATGGTAAAGTACCATTAAGTTACAGAGCATTAACTAAATTATCTTTAGTGCAACTTAAGGCTATTCTATCCTCAATTGAAAGAAATAACAATTTAGTTGATATAAAAAGTGTTAAAGCAATTGAATTACCTGATACAGATGTATTAACTTACTCATTTCCCTGTCAAGATCTATCGGTAAGTGGATATTGGCATAACAATCATTCAGGCATAGATAGAGACGCCAATAATCGCTCTACGCTGCTTTGGGAGATTGAAAGAATTTTAAAAGAGTTTGTAGAAATTGGGAAAGCATTACCAAAGTTTTTACTTATGGAGAACGTAAGTAACATTCTTTCTAGCAAGCATATTAAAAACTTCAATGAATGGCAAAACTTTTTAGAGAATCTGGGCTACATTAATAAAATTTATACACTAGATGCGAGAAATTTCGGAATTCCACAATCTAGAATTAGAACATATCTAGTTAGCGTACTTGCCGAAAACTCAGAACAAGCAAATGAAATAAATAATTATTTTCTTTTAAATAATTTAGAGAATATTTATTTAGATAAAGAACAGATAGCTCCTATTGAAAGGTTTTTACGATTAGATTATTCTAAAAAACTTTATTATATGGAAGCAATTGAGAGTACACCAGCTTTTACGGAGTCACGTAAAAAAATCTATGAAAATAATGTGATTTTAGCAACAGATAATATTGCTCATAATAAAGAGCATGCGCGTACTATTACAACGAAACAAGATCGTCATCCTAATTCAGGTATTATTGAATTTAGAAATCAAGAACTTACAAGTATAAATAAAAAATATAGGAACCTTACTCCACGAGAATGTTTCTTATTAATGGGTTTTAAAGAGGAACAATACGAATTATTAATGGAAAACAACATACAAATTGGCCAAGATCGTAAAATATTGTCACAAACAAAATTAATCCAATTAGCAGGCAATAGTATAGTTGTACAAGTTTTAGAAAGTATATTTAACCAAATTAATGAAATTAACGAAAAAATTTTGACTGTAAAAGGGCAAGAAAATTTAGTAGAAAAGCGAGTTATCGTTGCTGTTTAAATGTAAGAATAGAGCAGTAGAACGGACCAATTATTATTTAAATTTTATAAAGTCTTTGACATTTTCCGAAATACATTTAAGTATGTCCAAAATTATTTTTATCTGGTTACCGTCGTATTATATCTCCGTCCATCTAAATGAACTAGGAGTTTATAGAAAATAATAAATATAATTGCTACTCGTTCTAAAATCAAGTAGTATTGGTAAGGATTAAAAAAGAAAGTGCCAAGTGCCAAATGATTTATTTAATAAAATAACTTAGTATATAAAAAAGCGGTTATATCTATTAAATTTAAAATAGATATAACCGTTTTTTAATAAGGAATTGTTTTAATTGATAGTTAAATTAATTTTCAATGATTATTTCACAACCTAAGGATTCTAGATAATTCATATTTGATTCTCTACCAACTGAATAGCAATAGTTAGAGACTGCAACAATTAGTGAACTACCTCCTTCATCGTAGACTATATCATCTGTACCCAAAGTCTTGATAATAATTAAGTCTGAATCTATTAAGTATTCCTTCGAATTTTCATTCCAAGAACATATTAATCCACCATACACATCAATATTAAGATCAGGAACTCTTACAAATACTGTTTCTATTAGTATTTGCATATTTTCATTTTCTTGTAGGATATCAGTACCCCTATCTTCGATATCCCAAAGATGGTCTTCGCAGTTAGCTAAAGTTAAATTTGTAGCAAAGTTAAGTAAGTACAGACCTTCATGAATTTTTGTTAATTGTACTGAATCTCTACCGTATCTTATTAAATCCCTAGTTTCTATAAAGGTGCCTGAGGCTACACCAATTCTTTGCCTAATATAAGCGCCCAAAATACTATTGTTATCGCATGTTTCTATAGCTTTTCTTTCTTCTTGTGCGACTTTACAAACAAACATTTCACCATCGTCTGTTAAAACAAGCATTTTTTCACGTCTTTGAGGAAGAAAATGGGGACGTTCGCGATGTACTTGTTTAGAGATTGGGAGATATGCTTCGTTCCCAGTACGTGTAGGTTGTCTCAAACCATTTCGACCATTGTGTCCCCAATTGATTCCTGATTTAGGCGGTGTCTCACCTCCCCTAATTGTTAGGGGAATATTTATGGATTCGTAATTGCTCTCTAACTCTCCTTCTTTAGTTAAAGAAAAAATATCCAATTGTTCATCTTCATATAAAACAATTAATTCACTTTCTTTGTTGTGGTGAATTATTATTTCCTCAGAAATATTTGCACTTGTGCAATCTATAATATTTAAATTATCAAATATCTGTTCTACATCCCCATCGTGTTCTACTAATATTTCATTTCTATGGCAGAATCCGTTCAATGTAAAAGTCGCAGAACCTACAAATACTTTTTTTTGATCTAATCCTAAATTAAGTGGACTTTCCCAATAGTAAACATTGCTATGCTGACCTGGTTTAGTAATTTGGTAGTATACTTCTAGACGATTAACATATCTTTTTACTAAGTGTTGGAATGCTAGATGTGTAAATTCAGAAATACCATCTTGAGAGACCATTCCGACATAGATTTTTAAGTTTAAATCATAGAATTCATCTAACATTTTTGTAACAAGAATAGGACTAACATTACTAGATAAAATTTTTAGGTTTCTATATCCGGAATTATATATATCCCTTACAATATATTGTTCAAAATTATGAGTTATAAGCATGAGAACGCCACCTCCAAATCTAACTTTACGTGAAAAATGAATAAAATTCAAAAAAAGTAATTTTTTAATAGTATTTCCTTGAGTATGAAATATATTTTTTCAATTTGTTAAGTTAAACTTAGGTTCAATTAGAAAGTATTTCAATATTAAAACCTGAGTTTCACAATAAAATTGGTTTTCACTGAGTTAAATTTGCGTTTGTGTATAGATACCTTGGTGAATGATTCCATTATATACTAGATATTGTTAAAAGATAGTTGTTGATTGTCGGCATTAATCTCATTTTTTGCCACCTTTTTGGCTTTCTCTTTTTGAAGATATTCAAATTGAAATTTTTTTGTTGGTTCCACAAATTCATAAGGGATTTTTGCAAATGATTTTAAAATCGCTTCAAAAATAATTTGAGCACCTGCAGGTGGAACAGCCATACCAATTTGCTTGCGTGCAGCTTCTTTGCTTCCTGTAAAAATGAAATCATCCGGGAATGTTTGTAAGCGTGCGCGTTCGCGGTTTGTTAAAGCACGTGTTTGTTCCCAGTGATACATATGTGTACCACCTCCTCCACTACCTGTTACGGTATAAGCTGGACGTGTTGGATCGAGACGTTTATAGATTGAGCTTAAACGAGCACCTTTAACATTTAATTGTAATTCTTCAGGTATACCAATATACCAAGCATTTTCCCCTGCTGGAATATAGCTTAACATTTCTTGAACCCTCGCTGTATGGCGTGGCATATCATGGTTTGGTGCATTTTCAGGGATTGGTGGATGTTCTATCGCTTCTTTACATGTTTTATAATCAGCTGAGTTTGGTGTTGTTGGTGCAGGAACTTTAAATTCAATTCCTTTATCAGCAAGATCTTTACGAATGCCTACAATAATTATACGGTGTCTGGCTTGTGGGACGCCGTATTCTTCAAATTTATATAAGTGTGGTGTTACTACGTATTCCACATCACCTGGTGCTTCTAATTCTTTCAAAATCTTAATAAAGGCACGACCTTCATTGGCACTTTGTAATCCTCCGACATTTTCAGCAATAAAGAATTTTGGTTTATGGGTATTTAAAACTTTTACACCGTAGCTATAAAGAGGTCCGAATGAACCTCCTAGTCCCTTTTTTTCACCTACTAGACTGTAGTCATTGCAGGGAAAACCAAATGCAAAGCACTGAATTTCTGGTAACTCACTTATATTTAACTTTTCTACTGGTCCACAAATAACACTAGGATCGTTTTCATTACCACAGATATTGAGTGCAAATGTTCGGCAAGCATTTTGATCATAGTCATTTGACCAGGTGTGTTCAATACGGAATTCTTCTTGTGTTTCTGGATGGATAACGACTGTGTTCTTAGCTGCTAAACTAAGGCCACCTGGGCCGTTAAATAATTCGCCTTTTTTAAAAATCAATTTTTTTCATCTCCTACGTTTAAGAACTAGTGTTTAAGAACACAAGTTCTTGCATATGTATATGCTAGTATCTATTTTACTACTTTTTTGAGGGAAATGCTGCTTATACGATTAAATAAATTTAAAAACGTTTGATACGAGATCTCTATAGTAACTCTAAGTGTAGATGGAATATGATTGTACAAATAAGTATCGGAATGTTGTTGTAATTATATAAAAAAATAATCATATTTTATGGTTCGAATGGTAGAAGTTGTGATTTATAATGGTTGAAATAGTTTTAGAGAGGAAGTAATTAAGATGTCATGGAACTTTTACGAAAATCGTTACGGCAAATCAGAGTTTGATAAGAAGAGTAACAATCATAGTGGTTATTATCGCTATAATATTAAGATATTTAACCCAGACTTAAAAAAGAAATTACAACCAGAAGGTAGATTACACAATTTTCATTTTTATAATTTGTTACCATTTGAAGAAGTAGAAGCGTTATTTGATGTGTATTGGGTCCAAGAGAGTAACTCAATAAGCGATTTAAATGGTAAAATTCATGTTTGTGGATTGCAAAAGTACGAAGAGTTACTATTTAAATTATATAAGCTCTTAATGAAAAAACTAACGATTGAGTGGGGATATATAGTAGGGGAAGACTATGAGATTGACGAACTTGGATACATTCGAATAGAGTTTATGAGCCATTTTTATAAGAATTACTGGCTAATTAAAGATTAGTTTAATCCAAATGAAACTACTATAGAAGATAATAAATTTCGATAAGGAAATAAGAAGTATCGATAAATCAAATCAAAAGCTTTCCCACATCAAGTTATGTTTTTGCATTTATTTCATTGTGTTCTAAATATAAAGTGTCAAACGTTGTATGGCAAAATTATCGAATGTAAAAAACGAAAGAAAATATTTACTTTCTATATCTCCGTAAGCAAATTTTTTATTTTGGGTCAAAATTTGGGTCAGACATTTTATGAAATGCCGCAAAACTATTGAAAACATTGGTATTTCAGCACTTTTCAAACTTTCCGTTTGAAGACCCGCCGTCTCCATACATAAAGCTGAGTAATATTGTAGCGGTAAATAATGATAAAGGTATCATAATATAAAAATGGGTGGATACAGACAATACATTTGGCAATGAATGATTTACTAAGCTTTTACTGAATTTAAGATTAAGCAATACACCAATATAGGAAAAAGGTTTACATCAGCAAAATAAGGTATACTATACTTGTTGAATAGATTTCTTTAAAGGCAGGAAAAGTAGGTGAACCAAAGTGGGGAAATATCAATTGGATACTAAAGGTAAGGTGGCTGTTGCAAAGTATCATGAAAAAAACAAGCCGGCCAAATTTGATAAAAAGCAGCAACTTGAGAAAATACGTGCGGAGTATTTGAAAAAGAAGCAAGAACAAACAGATCAATAATTTGAATGAAAACATAGGAAGACTAAAATTTCCCTATGTTTTTCTTTTCAAATTGATAATAAAGACATTGAGACGACAAAGACATATAAATGGGAGTCACCATCTACAATTGAGGACAAAAAATTACATGATTTGAATGCATTTTTCTGTTTTGATAATAATCTTAAAACTACATCTTAGCCCCAACGACGATTGAGTGGGAGTAGTCATAAAGCGAGATCGAGATAACCACCCGTCTATCTCTTTAAACTGATATCCATCGTTTTTGGTTAAATGTGAAAGAATTCATGTGAATATATGCATATCAAACTCTTCAAAGGCTCTATTTTGGGTATTATTTTTATAATTGTTTTTACATCTGAATGTCTCAGTCTCTTAGTATTTTTTTTTATTTGCATCTGCTTTCAATAATAGAGACTAATGTCTTTAGAGGTAACTAAGGTTTTTCTAATAAAAAATTATCTTTATTTGTAGCATTCCTAAAATCAGAGCGCAATTAAGTAGGTTACACATAAATGAATTAAATAGTTAATTCATTTATGTTAGCTTCGTTATTTCATTAGGCTGTTTGGGTATATGAGTTCGGTATTGCACCGGACTCGTTTTTAATTTTGCCTTGATCCGTTTCATATTATAGTAGTTTATATATTGTTCTAAATCTATTTTAAAATGCTCTATACTTTCAAATTCCCTCATGTAAAGGAATTCGGATTTCATAATGTCAAGGAAATTCACCATGACAGAGTTGTCGTAACAATTTCTTTTACGAGACATACTTTGAGCAACCCCTCTTGATTCTAAGGCGCGACGATATTTATTCATTTAATAATGCCAGTCTTGAACGGTATACATGAGTAACTGGTGGTACTCAGGTAAACGTTCTAGTAGCTTTGTCCAACATGCTTGAAACACGTGAATAGGTTGGTCTAGAGTAAACTCTATTTGTAATTTGTATACGGCTGATTAAAAGCCCAACTCCATTGTATTTCATATTGCTTAATCCTTTTTAGGATTGCTTTATTATCAGTCACCATAGATTTAGCTATATCATAGGAGCTTTCCGTTCTATTTCACTTAAGTAGCGCTCAAAAGCCTGTAATTTATCTTCGGCAGTATATTTGACCGTAAAAAAACTGTACCTCCCATTGTTAGTTGTGTCCAATAATTGGAGAGCAGTTCAATACAAGAGCTTTTTTATTTGCTTAATTCTATCCAATTACATTTTGAAAACTTCAAAATATTTAAAGTATCGTTTTGTATAAAGAGGTGAGTACAGTATTTTGATATATTATGTACATTTAAAAACGCTAAATTATATTCATTATGAAAATTATTAAATGTATAAGGTGGTGGTTTAAATGAAGAATAGAATCCCCAAACCTATTATCAACACAGTCTTATTGTTACTTTTTCTTGTTGCTTTATGGTTCTTAGGTAATGTTAGCCAACTATTTGCTAGTAAAGAAAATACCGAAAGTGAAATTGGTTATATAGTAATGCATGAAGGAATAGTCTATTTTATTCAAGGAAAGGACGTTCAACAATCAGATATAGAGAGTTTCTCTAGCGAAAATCTCCTGTTCTCAAATAAATTTGAATCAGTTTCAATTTTAATTAATGAATCAAAACTTTCTATGAAAGGAATTAAAAGTGGAGATGAAGTGAGGATTTGGTATTCTGAAATTTTGGAGTCAAATCCAGCAAAAATCAAAGTTATTCGTATAGAAAAACTGTGACCAACATTTCGTTTTTACTAAATGTAATTTAATATTTATAAATAAAACTCCCGTTTATTTCCTCTATTTAAGCTGATTATTGCTTCTCAAATTTATTTTAAAATCGAGAAACTTTCAGCACACCCTTTTGTATTTAATTGAACAGACGATAATGATGGAGTAATATACTCCTGTATTTTTCTATCCATCATTTAAAAATATAGTATAGTTATTGTAAAAACCGAAATGATCGAGGGGACTGGAATAGATGAACTTACTAGAAGTTGGAGTAAAAATAAAGCAGATGCGGAAGAAAAATAAAATGTCTCAGGATGATTTAGCTTCGCAGATTAATTTAACGAAAAGTCATATTTCAAAAATAGAAAATGGCAAAGCGACACCGAGTCTGGTGACATTGTCTAAGATTGCGGAAATATTTGATGTGCCCATGGCTTGGTTTGTTATTCAGGATCAATTTGATGGCATTTCGATTGTTTCGAAAAAAGAACGCAATGAGACTGTTGAGACGAATGAACTTGGCTATCAATATGAGCTGTTAGCGAATAAGAGCTATATGAGCAATATCAATCCTTCTATTGTTACTGTACATAATGGGGCGGAAAATTTAGCTCCTTATACACACGATAATGATGAATTTATTTATGTCATCTCTGGTAGTATCGTCTTGAAATACGATCATAAATTTTACCATTTAGAAGAGGGGGACTCTGCGTATTTTTCTGGGAAAAAGGAGCATATCTTTATTAATAATTCTGTAGAAAACTCAAAGGTATTAACGATTTATGTTGAGGATTAAATCTTTCTTTAAAACGTAAATATTATCGAAAATACAAATTTCTTGTTTACAATACTATTCAGACAATTTACAATTGGTGTAATGTTATTCAACTAAGTTGAATTATATTACACTTTTTTAATTTTGGGGGTATGGGGATGACTTCACGTATTAAGGGATTTTATTTACTTTCAGTAGAAGAGCGAATTAAGTTAATCGCTGAAAAATCAAATTTAACCAAAGAGGAAGTTGAAGCTTTAAAAAGTGGAATTTCATTAGAGCTTGCTGATGCAATGGTTGAAAATGTTATTGGACATATTTCAGTGCCTCTAGGGGTAGCGGCCAACTTTAAGGTGAATGGCAAAGAGGTATTTATTCCGATGGCTACTGAAGAGCCGTCAGTAATTGCTGCGGCTAGTAATGCTGCCCGTGCAGCATATGAGTTAGGGGGTATTTTTACTTCCAGCTCGGGAACAGTTATGCGCGGACAGATTCAGGTATTAAATATTGAGGACCCTCATGCAGCGAGGGCGAAAATTTTTGAACATAAAAATGAGATCATCGAGCATTGTAATGAAAAGGATCCAACGTTAGTCAAGTTAGGCGGTGGAGTGAAGGATATAGAAGTGCACTTAATCGACACAGCAAAAGAAACAATGGTTGTCGTTCATTTAATCGTAGATACGAAGGATGCAATGGGGGCAAACGCAGTCAATACGATGGCGGAATCTGTGTCACCATTAATCGAACGTATTACAAATGGACGAGTTGTGCTACGGATTATTTCAAATTTAGCAGATAAGCGTATTGTTCGTGCGCGTGGTGAATTCTCGACAGAAATGCTCGGGGGGATAGAGATTGCGAAAAATATTGTAAGTGCTTACGAATTTGCAGATGCTGACCCGTATCGGGCTGCCACACATAATAAAGGGGTTATGAATGGTATTACTGCTGCAGTATTAGCATCGGGTAATGATACACGTGCTGTTGAGGCTGGTGCTCATGCCTATGCTGCTCGTTCTGGTAGATATCGTTCTTTAACAACGTGGGAGCTGAATAAAGCAGGCAATCTTGTTGGTACGTTGGAATTGCCATTAGCTGTTGGTATTGTGGGAGGGGCTACGAAGACTCATCCTGTTGCAAAAGCAGCGCTAAAAATTATGGATGTGCAAACAGCAGAGGAGCTAGCCAGCTCCATTGCCGCAGTAGGATTAGTAGAAAATCTAGCAAGCTTACGCGCACTTTCAGCAGAGGGTATTCAATCTGGTCATATGCGTCTGCATGCGAAAAACTTGGCTGTAATGGCTGGGGCAACAGGCGATATTATTGATCGAGTTGTGCAGCAGGCGGTAGAAGAGAAGGATTTCCGTTATGATCGTGTTTTAGAGATTACAAACTCTCTGCGAGGTGAATAATACATGGCGAATACTCCATACAATGAGCAAAAAAATGTAGAGGAAAAGAAGTTTATTGAAATTTTAGGAGACACGGTTTCTGGCAATCAGTTAATTATTTCAATTATTTTAAGCGTTGCCGCAAGCTTTTTAGGCTATCAGTTTGGTCAGTGGGTTTTTCCGAAGTTTGCAGACCCTCAGATGATTAACTCTTATTCACTGTTAACAGGAATCACGGGTATTCTGATTGTTGTTGCTATTAATACGATTCTTTTTAAACCAAAGCGTATTTTAGTAGAAGATGAAGCATCTAGTCATTCTTTAAAGGAAGCATTTGAGGATTTACAAATTGATATAGACGAGGAAATACGCTTAATCGAGGAAGATCCGGTGACAAAAAAAGAGCTTGAGGATTTTGGCATTCTTTCTAGCTTACAAGGCTTGAAAGGAGCGGATAAAAAATGAGTATTTATGTAATAGCTCTTTTATTTGCACTTCTTGGTGCAGCAATCTTTACTATAATTGGACTTATTTCAGGTACAGATGAAACAGCAATTATGGTACCAATTACATTGTTAGTTATTTTGCTGGGAGCGCCTCCTGAAGGGGTATTCGCCTTTTTCATGGCGGGCGTGTTAGCTAAGCATTTAACACATGCTGTCCCAACTGCGTTATTAGGCATTCCAGGGGATACAACGGCTGTACCGTTAATCGATCATGCCAATACATTACGCCGTTTAGGCATGCCGCACGTTGCACTACGTAAAATGATTTCTGGCGGTGTTATCGGTGCATTTATCGCCCTACCAACCGCTGTATTGTTAGGTCAATTTTTAGGTCAATTTGCCGACTTTTTTAAATCTTCATCAGGCATCATTTTTACACTTGCCGCTATTTTAATCGCATTCTTTTCAAAAGGAAAATGGGCAAGTATTTTAATCATTATTCCATTTGCATTTTTCATTAAAGCTTTAGATAGCGTTAGCTTCGCGATGCTGGATAAACATTTAAGTATTACATTCTTTTTAGGAATTGCGATTGGACCGATGTTTTGTAATATTTTAATGGCGGCTTCTTCTGTTGCTAAAAATGATCTAGCACGCAGTAAGCCAAATCAATATAATCTTGCTCCCGAAACGAAATCATGGAAAGGCTATTTCCCGAATCCATTTAAAATTTTATCGAAAAGGCAGACCATTTTTACGAGTATTACAACGTTTCTTTCCTCCCTTACATTTGTCTTTAGTCCTGTTGGGATGACGTCATTGATGGGAGAAATTGTAGGCTCTCGTACAAAAGGTGCCTATAAAAAATCAACAACGAGTCTTACTGTTATGAATGGTGTAACGGAATCGACATATATTGCTGAAGCGATTATTCCATTAATTGCATTCGGTATTCCGTTAAGCCCAGTAGCACTTGGACCAGCATCACCATTATTTAATGCACCACCGATTTTTACAGTAGATCCAGTTAACAACTTACACACGCTAATGTCTTCATGGGACTTTTTCATTTTTGGGTTAATCGGTATTAGTGTAGCCGCTTTAATTGCTTATCCATTTGCGATGAATTATGCACGTAAAGCATCTGTATTAGTATTGAAATATATTAGCCAGGAAGCAATCGTAGCGATGTTCATCGGATTAGCATTTTTGCTTGCCTATAACGAGGCACAATTACTAGGAGTAGTGTTAACATTTACAGTCGCAACTGTTGGTGGTTTATTAAATCGTATTTTAGGTGTAGGGGCTGGAGTGCAATTCATGGTATTCTACGCATCAAGCTGGATTATGCTACAGCTGTTCGGCATTTAATTAAAGGAAGTGTATCTTGATGAACTTACCAAAAGCAGTGGAGATTAGAGAAGTAGGTCCGCGTGACGGCTTACAAAATGAGAAAATTTTTATTCCAACTGATTTGAAAGTGCAATGGATTAACTTAATCAGTGAAACAGGTGTCCGCCATATCGAAGTATCCTCTTTTGTTAGTCCCAAGTGGATACCAGCTTTAGCCGATCATCATGAAGTGTTTGAGCAAATCGCACGTGATGAAAAAATAACGTATGCAGCTCTTGTGCCTAATTTGAAAGGGGTAGAAGGAGCCATTCAACAAAAGGTTGATGAAATTGCGTTATTTATCTCTGCCTCTGAGGAGCATAATCAAAGTAATGTAAACGCTTCAATTAACCAATCTTTACAGAATTTAAAAGCTGTAGCTGAAGCAGCAAATCGTGAAGGTATATCGTTAAGAGGCTATATTTCAACTGTATTTGGCAGTCCGTTTGGTGATGAAGTAAAGCTTCAAACAGTAAAGGGAATCATTGATGCCTATCTAGCAATGGGCGTTTCTGAAATTTCTCTCGGCGATACAATTGGGGTAGCGGATCCTGTACAAGTAAAGGCTATTTTATCAGAGCTACTCACTCAATACGATAGTGATTTATTTGCCCTTCATTTTCATGATACGTATGGCCGTGCTTTAGCAAATATCTTTGCAGCACTTGAGCTGGGGATTACAAAATACGACAGTGCTATTGGAGGTTTAGGGGGATGCCCCTATGCCCCTGGTGCAAGCGGCAATGTGTCAACGAATGATTTAGTAAATTTCCTGCATCGTTTAGGCGTCCAAACGAATATTGATGAAGAAAAACTATTTACCGCGACACGATTTTTACAGCAGGCAATAAATAGACAGCTTGATAGTAAAGTGTATAAAGTGCAAAGTAATTAAGTAAAAGAGCACCTCTATAGTTAGAATCAAAATTACAACTGCCCCACCCATTGTTAGACTCACTCTACCAATTGGTGGGGCAGTTTTTTTACTGAGGAAAAATAGTTTTATGCCAATTAATCAGCAAATGAATATTAAAAGGAAATTAATAATACTATCTTTGAATTCAATGGAGGACCCTACTAAACATGATCAATATACTTCAAACACTTTGCCAGCAGTTGGGTACGATTGGTTACTTGAAACTTTCTATATAGGTTTTGAAGGTGTTTTTTGATTGTATTTTCACTGACAAATAATTGCTGGGCGATATCTATATTTTTTAAGCCTTTTAAAACAAAGCTTAAAACTTCTTTTTCTCTTTCTGTCATTTCAAATAAGATGGAAGGCTGTGAATAGTGATGGAGGGAATACATGTTTTCGATATTTCTTTTCAAATACACTAACTTTAATATATCTTTTTCATTAAATAGCTTCTCTCCTGTTTTCCTTAAAAAGCCAATAACTGCTACGAGCTTATTGTCTATTCTTAAATACATGGCCATTTCATCTTCATAGCGATTTTCTTTCAAAAAAACTTCTTTATAGTGGGTTTGTTTTTGCAGGCACATAACTTCATTCCTATTCATTAGCTGAATGGAATGCTGTGTATTTATATTTTGAGGGTGTAATGGATCAAAGTTTTTATATCTTTGTAAATATTCATTAATCGTATGACGCTCTATATTAAAAAGCACAGGGGCGGTTAGCTCATTATTTGCTATTTCCCAAAATAACATATGGTGATAGCCGAGATGCTGACTTATTGTATGCAATAGTTCATGTTTAAACCCTTCATTACTTTGTTTCACATTCATATTTGAAATATGATAGCTCGCTTTAAGAATGTTTTCTAAATCATTTTCTAAAAACATGAAAACACCTCATTTCTCTATTATGCTTTTATATTCTACTTAAAACAGAATTATCCTTTTGGGTAATATCTTAATTTTAGAATATTCAGTACATTATAGTTGCAAGATCACTATTATACGAGGTGAGAATATGAATTTACAAGAGTATGCATCATATGACGGTATTGGGTTAGCAGAGCTAGTAAAATCAAAGGAAGTAACACCACAGGAATTAAAGGAGCTAGCGTTAGAAGGAATAAAAAAAGTCAATCCATCCATTAATGCAGTTGTTAGTGTGTTAGAAGAGCAGGCTGACAAAGCAATTGAGAAAGTTGATGAAAATGCGCCGTTTGCAGGTGTTCCGTTTTTAATTAAAGAGCTTGTGTTACATGCAGAGGGTGTTCCGCATAGTATGGGGAGTCGTATTGGAGAAAAGACGGTTATACCCGTCGATAGTGAATTAATGGCGCGCTTTAGAAGGGCTGGCTTGATTTTAGCAGGTACTACGACAACACCTGAGTTTGGCTATAATGCAGCGACTGAAGCAGTTATTTATGGTGCAACGCGCAATCCGTGGAATTTAAATCATAGTCCAGGCGGTTCGAGTGGAGGGTCAGCAGCCGCTGTGGCAAGTGGTATTGTGCCAATCGCTCATGCTAATGATGGCGGAGGTTCTATTCGTATCCCCGCTTCCTGTAGTGGGTTAGTGGGATTAAAGCCAACACGGGGAAGAGTTCCAGCTGGTCCATTCAATAGTGAGCCTTTAAATGGTATTGCCATTGAGTTCGCTGTGACTCGTACAATTCGTGATACAGCGGTGCTATTGGATCAAGTAGCAGGCCCTGACTTAGGGAGCTATTCCAAATTAGAGGTAACACATGCACCGTATGGTCAACTTATCAAGGAAACAGTGCGCCCGCTAAAAATTGCTTGGACAACTGAAACAAATTCTGGGGCATTTGTCGATCCGGAATGTATAGAAGCGGTTCATAAAACAGTTCAAGTATTAAAAGAACTAGGACACGAGGTAGTAGAGGCGCGTCCGAAATATGAACAAGCATCATTCACAAAGGCGACGGTCGATATTTGGACAGCGAATATTTATCAAATGATTAAGGGGGCTGCAGCGGGAACTAGTAAAGCAGTTTCTCCAGACTATATTGAAGCAGCCATTTGGAAATGCTATGAATATGGTGGTCAATTAAAGGCGGCTGATTTATTGGAAGCTATTCATACAAATGCAGTCGTTTCACGTCAAGTTGCAGGCTTCTTTGAAGATTATGATATTTTATTGAGTCCAACTATTGGCACACTTCCTGCTAAAATTGGTGAATTAAATGCCAACAATCCTAACATTTCGGCTGTTGAATGGACAGAGCAAATTTTCACGTATGCACCGTTTACAAATTTATTCAATGCTACAGGTCAGCCCTCCATATCATTGCCTTTAGCAGAAAGTAAATCAGGTCTACCAATTGGTCTACAAATGACAGGTAAGTTTGCAGATGAATTGACGTTATTACAGCTAGGTAGACAGCTAGAGGAAGCAATGCCTTGGAAAGACCGTCAACCAGCAGTACATGTCAGTGAACAGCCTCAGCCAGCAGTATAATATAGCATGAACGCACCTAGTGTAGACTGGGTGCGTTTTCTTTCTGTCGTAATTTTCAAGCTTCCTCAAAAGCAGGTTTTATCCTGACCTCGAACTCATATACATAACATAAAAGCTAATAGGAGTAGTGATTATTGGACAAACAACAACATAAGTACAGATGGATTGTGTTTGTTGCTGTATTGTTTACCTATTTGTTAATGGCAAGTCAGCGAACTGCTCCAGGGTTAATTACAGATCAATTGATGGAGGATTTTGGGGTAACGGCTTCGACAATTGGCTTATTGACGAGTATTCAATTTTTTGTGTACACGAGTTTGCAAATGCCGATGGGGATTTTAGCTGACCGATTTGGGCCAAACCTTTTCCTCATCATTGGTGCCATCCTTACAGGTATAGGAACCATTCTTTACAGTCTAGGTACACATGAATTCATTCTATTCTTTTCTAGAATACTTACTGGTGTAGGAGATGCCACCATATGGGTGAATATGGTGCTTATTTTGGCACAATGGTTTCATAAAAAGGAGTTTGTACGATTAATTGGCTTTGCAGGTATGACAGGGAGCTTAGGCTTCTTATTGGCAACAGTGCCTTTTGCTACATTGATTCTTTTATTAGGTTGGCGAATCACCTTTTTCTCTACAGGACTTTTACTATGCTTATGTGGTGTACTTCTTTATTTTGTGCTCGTACAAAACACAAAACGCATCTTTTCAAAGGAACCAGTCTTCAAAACTGAAGAAATACAACGTGAAAAAAGCTCCAGATTATTACGAAGAATATTTTCAAGCAGGCAAGCATGGGCTTTATTTTTTTGTCATTTTGGCGTTGTTGGCGGGTATGTTGGCTTTATTAGCTCGTGGGCAGTACCATATGGGATCAATATGTATGAGATGTCACGGTCAGAGGCTAGTCAGCTAATTATGATTGGTCTAGTCGGAGCACTAATAGGAGCACCCTTAATGAGCTGGATTGCTGGCTGTTTAGGTACAATTAAGAGACCCTATATTGTTGTGCATATTGCGGTTTTAGCGAGTTGGTTTGCCTTTCTTTTATTGAAAGGGCATCCGTCCATTTTCATGCTCATTGTCCTGTTCTTTATCATCGGCTTTGGCTATGGTGCAAGTGCTTTAACCTTTGCGGCAGTTCGTCAAACTTTCCCTTTAAATGAATCAGGCATTGTTTCTGGATTTGCCAATACAGGGGGCTTTCTAAGTGCCGCATTGCTGCCGATTATTTTTGGGTATATTTTAGATTACTTTCAAGCTGCCACAGGCAATGTAAGTGATGGATACTACTATGGCTTCATCTCGCCAGTCATATTTTCTATCATTGGCTTGATTGGAGTAATGATGTTTAAGGAAAAGCTTTTAAGAGTGATGGATTAAGCCATGCTATAAAATATAAGCATAAAGGGATACCTGCAATAGAGGTATTCCCTTTTTAACGTTGAACGTATTATCCCATATATACACTTGCACAAGTATCTGGAGCAGGTTCATAAAAGCAATGATTCTTAAATTGTCCTGTAAACGGCTGACCATACCATGTTGGGGGACATGGTGCATATGGATTGAAGTACCAGAGTGCGTATTTTGCTGGATGTTCTCGCCAGAAATCTAAGTTTTGTTTCGCCAATCTTTTTTCCGTTTCTCTTGCTCGTTGGTAAAACATATTGCCTTTTTGAACAGCTTCGAAAGAATAGTTTCCACCTTGTACCTGGTAAATAACCTGCTCAATCGTTCTTACATCATTGAAATCTAAACAGGACGCCACAGCACGATTCACAATGACATTGCCCACGTAAAGCATACCTTGTTGACCTTCACCCTCTGCTTCTGCTCTCATCATCCTTGCCATTAAAGCAACGTCTGCATCACGGTATTTTACTCTTGGCATTTTTCCACCTCCACCTTATAGTATGAAAAAGAACAAGGCTAGTTTCACTTTATCTTGAAATTCGTTGTTTTGCAGATCACTCCATAAAAAACACCATCTTTACTGTTCAACAGCAAGATGGTGTTTTTCATTAAAAATTATTTTTGAAGTATGGCGTTTTTTTCAGTACAACACATACTGGGATGGCGATAACTAAGCCTACGATGTTTTGAATGACGTCCCCAGGAATGGATGCCAGCGGGGCAATCCAGCTGTTGAACATAATGGCTTGCCCAACATAGTAAACAGCAATCATCACGGGCATTGATACTACTGCTCCTAAAATATTCAGCCCAAGATTATCACCTTTATGTCCTTTTGACCAAGCAATTTTACCGACAATGAAGCCTTGTAATGCGCGTGAAATAATGGTTGTGGGTGCCCAAATTAACCAGCCACCTACGATATCGAATAAACCCATTCCAATAGCTCCAGCAAGTGCTCCTTTTTTAGGCCCGAATAGAATAGCGGAGATAAACAGCATAGATGTTCCTAAGTGGATAAGGCCCCCTTGCCCAATCGGTAGCTTAAGATTGATAAACATTGTAGCAACGAAAACAAGTGCTGCTAAAATCGCTGTAATGACTAAATCAAATGTTTTTGTGCGTGATTTTGTATAGGATGTTGGCCTTTGTATATTTTGCATTTGTCTCTTCCTCACTATGATGAATATTTTGATGATTTTTACTTTAACAAAGGACTGACTATTGTAAAAGTGTCAATTTCATAAAAAAGTTAAGGGTCAGTTTGAGGTTATTTTCGCATCTTTCTAATTGTGATACGATGGGGAGAGTAAAAGCAGGATGAGTTAGGTGGAATGTATGATGAAAAAAGTTGCTGTAATTCAAGATATGTCGTCCTTTGGAAAGTGCTCATTGACGGCTGCGATGCCTGTACTCTCTGTGATGGGTGTGCAAGCAGTCCCACTACCAACAGCTATTTTAACGGCACAAACAGGATATTCAAGCTTTTATTGTGAAGATTTAACGTCAAAGATGGACTCTTTTATAGACGAGTGGAGTAAGCTTGGAGCTACCTTTGATGGTATTCATACAGGCTTTGTTACAGGTAAGGAGCAAATCGATAATATATTTCGCTTTTTAGACGTGTTTCACTCAAATAAGACGACGTTGCTTGTCGATCCAGTAATGGGCGATCATGGTGAGGTCTATAAGATGTTTACTGGTGAATTGCTTGATCGTATGAAAGCGTTAGTAAAGTGTGCTGATATTATTACGCCAAATGTTACGGAATGTTGCTTGCTTACAGGTTTATCCTATGAAAGGCTATTGAGCTATCAAAATGATACAGATTATATTCATGCCCTTAAGGAGGCAGGTCAGCAGCTACAGCAAACAACTGGAGCAAACGTCATTATTACTGGTTTGAATCCCCCAGCAGGTGATAGGGACAAGCGTTATGTTGGGAATATGTTTGTCGATTCTGAGCGGTCTTTTCATAGTATCCGCAACTATAATGGTGAGAGCTATTCAGGCACAGGCGACCTCTTCGCATCCATCATGATGGGCGGCATGATGCGTGGACAAGATTTAATGGAGTCAATGAAACTAGCAGAAACATTTTTAGCTGCTGCAATTGAAGCTACTTCGAAGGAGCAAGTACCTCGTGAGGCAGGCGTGCATTTTGAAAAGTTTTTAAGCATGCTGCTGTAAAAGTTAATAAGCTCAAAATAAGTAATAGTGATAAAAAATTCGTAAATGTCAGATTCATAGTGACCTTTACGGATTTTTTTGTTGAAAGAAAATTAAATAGTCTAGACTTGGTGCAGTATTATGTACAGTCTATTCTAAGCAGCTCAGTCAATTAGGATGGACAAACTCGATGATTTTATCAAAAAGATTTTATGGTATCATTTTGCTTTCATTTATCGCTACATATGATGTCATGTTTACTTATTTGCTTGAAAACATTGGTTGGATTTTATTGATGACAGTCATCGGTGTGTTGATACCAATGTATTTATTACAGAAGGGTATTCAATATTGTGAAGTATTTTTAGTCATGATGTCATTGTGTTTTATTCCTGTATTCACCTTCTTTTTTCAGCTATTCGATACACGGTTACAATGGTCAAATATTACGTTAATGGGTGTGTTGTTACTGTTATTGTTTGGAATTTTAAGTGTAGTTCTAGAACAAAGAGCTCGTAGCGTTTCCTAATAAAATTTTTCCATGACAAAGTTGCTACACTGAAAAATCCAGAGCCAGTTATGATGGGCATAAAATCAAATTGGCTCTATTTGATTTCTTTAATTGTACCTTTCAAATTCTTTCCTCCTAAAAGCCCTTCCATCCTATTAAAGTGATGTCTCTCATGAATAGACAGCAACTGAATAGCTTGAATGAGATTAGGATAATGCGCAATGGGATCAGGAAAAACAATATGCCCTGCAACATCCTCGTCTATATTTTGTACTAACTTTTGCAAAGCAAGTGTCTCGTTGATAAGTAATTGCTCGATATCATAACTGTTTAATACAAAGCGTATTTTCTTAGGTGGAATCAAAATACTGGGTGCTCGCATTCCATGTCCTTTTTTGGATTGATATTCTTCATAAATATCATGTATTTCAGTAGAGAATGGCTTGTTTCTTCGCATTTTAGCGATAGGCGTAAGGAATAAAGAATATTTGGTTGCTGTGTGGAGCATTTTGAGAATCAAATAAAGGTGATAAAAGTGTTCACCAATGGACCATTTTCCCTCGCGTGTTACACGCCATAGTTCTTCCTGTGAAAGTGAATGAATAGCTGGTAGATAGTGTGCTCGTTGTGCATGTAATGTAAGAAAGTGTTTTGACATATTAGTAGATTCCATAGATTTTCAGCTCCCTTATTTCCATTTTAAGGATTACTGTTGGAAAAGTACATCAAATGCCAATCGTTATGGCCGATAAATAGGAAAAGTATGATAGGAGGAAAAGGCATGGAAATTAGACAATTAACAGCTGCAGATGCTGAAGTATATAGAGATTTAAGATTAGAGGGATTGCAAACAAATCCAGAAGCTTTTGGCGCTAGCTTCGAGGAAGAAAAGGATTTGTCAATTGGGTCGTTTGCAAGTAGGCTCGAAGGACAGGGAACATTTACGTTTGGGGCATTTGACCAGGAGGATTTACTCGGTGTGGCGACATTGGTGCAAGCAAATAAAATGAAGCTAAAGCATAAAGCGAGTATTTTTGCCGTTTATGTTTCTACAAAAAAGCGGGGATTGGGCATAGGAAAACAACTAATGGTAGAGATCATCAATCAAGCAAAGACACTAGTAGACGTCGAGCAAATTAATTTAACAGTTGTTTCTTCCAATGAATCAGCAAAAGGATTATACAAATCGTTAGGTTTTCACGTTTTTGGAACAGAACGAAACGCCTTAAAAATAGGGCAGCAATATTTTGATGAGGATTATATGGTGCTGTATTTCTAAAAATGCTAAAAAGCCTTTGAAGACTTCCATCTTCAAAGGCTTCAATTTATTAGGATGAGTAACAATGGAACAATGGAATTAAAGCAAGGAATAAAAGAATCCCCGTAATAAAAAGAATAAGTAAAGAGCTAACAATGCCCACTTTTTTTATAAGTAACCATAGACTTAGCAAGATAGTAAGGACCGATAATGGGAGTGCCAGCCAAAATCCAAGATACCCCAAGTATTCAATCATAATGGGGAATGAATGGTGAAAGTAATTGTAGGGAATATCTAGCATGAGAAAAATGGTCAATATAAGCTCCATAAAATCCCCCCATCTACATATTTGTTCTTACATATATGGTATGCAGAAGCATCTTTAAGTCACACGGCAGCATCCTTTTTAAAGGATGCTGCCGTATATTTTTTTATAGGCTTATTAATTTTCCCTTTTATCTAACAATTTCAAGATGATCGCTTCCAAATTTTCTATTTTCTTCTCAAAACGCATAAAGAGATAGATGGTAATGGCAATAGGGAAACCTGAATTACCTATTAGGTGAACCCACATTTGTATAGTTTCAATTGGTATCATAACATCTTCCTCCCTCATTATTGTGATGCTTACAGTTATGAAAAGTGAACGTACGATTAATAAAATCAATATGAATGAATAAATTAGGGAACATTTGTTCTGTTTTTGGTTTATAATAGATATATGATATTCACTTTAATGAACAAGAAGGCGAATATATAGGAGTGATGCGAATGTGTAATGAGTACAAAATAATAGAAGAGTTTTTTTACAGAAATAGAGAACAGGTTAAAAACCCAATTATCAGAAGTTTTTTGGCAGATGCACAAAATCTTTATTTGGTACAACATGCAATCTTATATCCCAATGATTGTAATTTGAAAATGGTTGATGAAACATTTCAAGCTCATTATCAAAGGGTACAGAAAATAAAATATATCAGCAATTTAATTTATTTCTTTAGCTTGGATTTCGATAAAAAAAAGAGAAGATTGCAAAATCGCTTTTTATTAGTCGTAGATAGTGGTCTAATGGACGATGGTATAAGAGACGAAGAGAGCGAAGAAGAAGGATTATTAGAAAAAATTGAAAATGAACAGCTCTTTAAAGGCTTGCAAAAATTAACAGACAAGCAACTGCAAATTTTAGAAATGATTTATGTCAAAGACTATTCTATAAAAGTAATCGCTGAAACATTACAAACAACACCACAGAATATATCCAACCTGCATCGAAAGGCTTTAAAGAAGCTTCATCATATTATTAGAAAGGAGGAGATTTAGTCAATGCAGAACAATATGAATGAGGAGATGCTAATAATTATCGAAAATTTTACGCCAAAAATTAAGCAGTGTCTTCATCAAACAAGTTACCAGGATAGAGAAGACTTGGAGCAGGAGATTAAGCTGAAAATTATTGAAAAGCTGACAACGAAAGAATTTGAAAACACACCTAGTTTTTGGAATTTTTTTGTATAATAAAAAAAGAGCAATGCCCTTTTAAGAAGGACAATTGCTCTTTTTAATCATTAACCCTTTAAGAAATCTGGTTTTGCAAAGCTTGGATTTGGATATGTGTAGAAGCCTTCACCTGTTGCGCGGCCCAATTTGCCTTTTTCGATGTACTCTGTTTTTAAGAGGTTAGCTAATTTTTTCATGTTTTCATCACCAGTGGCAGTTGCTTTCGCTTCCACAATGTTATAGGCAGTGTTAATGCCAACGATGTCTAGAATAGCAAATGGTCCAAGTGGAGCGCCTGTACCAATCATCCATGTTTTATCAATTGTTTCTGGATCGGCCACTTCTTTTACAAGTAAAGATTCTGCTGCATCTAAAAACGGAACTAGTAAAGAGTTTAAAATATAGCCAGGTTGCTCTTTATGCAATGGTAGTGGTACCATGCCGATGGCGCGTGCAAATTCAATCACTTCATCAAATACTTTCATATCTGTACCAGGGTGTTTCATAATTTCCGCAGTATTGTTTTTCCAAATTGTATTAGCAAAGTGAAGAGCTAAAAATTTATCAGGACGGCCAGTTGCTTCAGCAAATTGGCTTGGTAGTAAAGTAGACGAGTTTGTTGCAAAAATTGTTTTTGCCGGTGCTACTTTTCCAAGATTCGTGTAAAATTCTGTTTTGATGCTCACAACTTCAGGGATTGCTTCTATAACAAGGTCAGCATTGGCAACGGCTTGCGCCAAGTCACTATTAAAAGTAAGACGTGCATAGGCTGCATCCACTTCTTCTTGTGAAGCACCTAAATCTTGTTGATAAAATGGTTTTAATTTTGTAATACGATCCTGTGCATTTTTTAATGCCTCATCGTTAATGTCATACACTGTTACATTAAAACCTTTGAAAGCAGATTGATAAGCAATTTGGCTTCCTAATACACCACTACCTGCAACCGTAATGTTTTGATAATTCATCGAAATTCCTCCTTTGGAATTGTTACATTAATATAATAGTATGGATATGTAGAGAATCCTTCGTTACAACTCCATACTACTTCTACCGTTGAATAAAAATCAAATGAAAGCCTCTGATATTATATAAATATAAAGTTCTCTGAAAGAAGTTTCATTTCAAGTATGTACCCGCTGTTAAAGAAATATAACAAAGAACAGCCTTTAAGCTGCCCTCATTTAAGAGATAAATCTAATTACATATGTAATTGTTGTAGATAGCATTAAGTAATTTGTCCTTCTGTTAAACTAGTTTCAAACTCAAAAGTAAAATAGGAAAATTATAATGTGTTAAAAATGGGTCTTTTATATAATTATTGTTTAATTCCCATATTTTTATAGATTTATAAACTGTTGTTTTAGTACACTGAATCTATGAATTGAAGGGGGAAAAACAGTGAAGAAAATAATGTTAGCTGGTGCACTGAGTATTGCATGTTTTACAGGGGTTGGTGGACAGGCGTATGCACAGGATGTAGTAAATGTGGAAAATATAATCCATCCAAAGCAGAATGTTGCAGCCACTAGTCAGTTACAAGCCATGCCCTATCAAGATATTTATAAAATGCTTTTGTTATCTAAAATAGGCTTTGAAAATAATGAAGTGTCGATTGTTACAACAAAAAATAGTATTACAGTGAAAATTTCATTAGAGGCGATTCTTCAATCGTACAAAGATGGTACAAACCTCTATCCTGAGGGAGAAAAAGAGTTTAAGGAAAACTATGAAGAACTGAAGAAGTTATTTGGGCCTGCGATTCAAATAAAAATTACACAAACTAGTAATGACTATAAGAGTGAGATATATACAGCTGGCAAATGGGAAGCAGTTAGTGCAGAAGATTTAAATGATATGGTACAGGTATTTGATCGTGCCGACGTTGAGTTAAAAGCAGGTGGATATTTCAAGGATGCTATTGGTCATTGGGCTGAAAGCTATATTCAGTTACTATATCAAACAGATATCATTAATGGGACAACGGCTACTATGTTTAATCCAAATGGACAAGTGACGCGTGGAGAACTGGCGGCTATTATTTTCCGTGCATCTGGCTTAAATGTGAATGAAGATTATGAGGGTCCTGCTTCTTATACTGATCTTAGTGGTTTCTGGGGTGCTAAGGAGGTAGCGATTCTTGAGGAGTATGGCTTAATCGATATTTTCAATGGTGAAAAATTTGAGCCGAAAAAGCCCGTTACACGAGAGGAAATGGCCTATATTACTGCTAGGTATTTAGAAGGTATGGAAGTGAATGTTGCGCAAGTGAGCAAAAACAATTCATTCACAGATAAAAATCAAATGCGTCAAGAAACAGTAGAGGCTATCGGTCTATTGCAACATCTAGGTATTTTAAATGGTACGAATGGTAAGTTTAACCCAAAAGGTAATCTTACTCGGGCAGAGGTTTCTAAAATTTTAACGCTTACTTTAATGCTAGTTAGTGAAGAAGAATAAAAGAGGAAAGGGATGTCTCATGCGCGGAGACATCCCTTTGTTATTCAACAAGTATATGGAAAATATAGCTTAGGAAATAACCTAGAAAGAGATACATAAAAAATGCTTTAAATGAGACTTTCTGTAGCTGATGCAAAATGAATTCAGAAATACTAGCTGTAGCAATCAATCCTATCGAAATGCCCATTAAAATCCCTTGTGCTTTGTCTGGTAAAGCCCAATACTGACCAAACCAGATGAAAATACTAAAGAAAATAGAGAAGATGAAGAAATAAATGAAAAGTCTCCAAAGCCTTTCACCTTGAGAGATGAGTGCAGTAGATAATGCAAATCCCTCTGGAACATGATGAAGAATAATGGAGGCTGTGAGAGAAATACTTAATGCAGCATTTCCAAGTAAATTTCCAACAGTGAGACTAATAGGTATTGTATGGATAATCATAGCTAGTGTTAATAGAGAGACAGAGGGATTCTGTGCATGAGAAGCATGAAATAAGGTATCTAGTAGTTGGAAGATGAAATAACCAATAAAAATACCTAATATAATCCCAAATGATTGATAGATTTGAAAGGAAGAAGGGATGATATCTAGCACAAGCAAGCCTACTAAAAAACCTCCGCACAATAATGATAACCCCTGTGTCGTATGCTGAAATAGCTTAGAGAAAATCCAGGCAATCGCGCCCCCAATGCTCACACTGAAAAATAGAAAACCGCCAAGTATCATTGCACTCACCTGTAAAATTCCTCCGCCCTATCATCAACTTAATGCCTTTTTCAAACTATATGCTAAGTAGAAATGAATATGCTTGACATTGAATTGCCTGCATAAAAACGATCATGACAAAGATGTGCATACTGCAGGTTAGCGAAGGAAAGAATAGAGTCGAAAATATATGCTTGTTGTGATGATACTATGCAAAGGGAGTGTTGTCGTGAAGGCTGTAACCTATCATGGAAATAAAGATATTAGAGGGTCCAACTGTTAAAAGAAGGCCGATATTATTGTGAAAATCACTTCTACTGCTCTTCGTGGAACTGATTTGCATATTTACCAAGGCGCTATTCTGTCACATAAGAATTATGTAATAGGTAAGAGCATGTGACAAAAGTGAAAAAGGGAGACCGTGTCCTCTTGCCTTTTAATGTATCGTACCATTACATATCAATTGCCATTAGAAGAAGCAAGTAGCCTATGAAATATTTTGTGGACGGGAAGATAACTGTATAAAGGTGATTCTAAACCCTTAAATCGAGTGAGTATGCTCCTTTTTTTGTGGAAAAATAGGGAATGGTTTAAATTGACTGAATATTGGTTTAATTCTATACTTTTTAATAGAAAGGATGGATTCATCGATTTAGCTCATATAGGGAGGAATGGTTGAATGAAATGGGATGCTAGTTATGATGTAGTAGTAGTAGGCTCTGGTGCAGCGGGATTGACAGCAGGTTTAACAGCAAAGTTACAAGGAATGAAATCATTAGTGATCGAAAAAACAGATCGCTATGGTGGTGCTTCTGCTATTTCAGGCGGTGCTTTATGGATTCCTAATAATCATATCATTAAAGGTGCAGGTGTCCCAGATACACATGAACTTGCACGCCAATATCTAGATTCAACAATCGGTGATCGTGTGCCAGAAGAGCTAAAGGAAGCTTATATTACGAGAGGGCCTGAAATGTTACGCTTTTTATACAATAAAACAAAGCATATGCGCTTCCAATATGCAAAAGGCTACTCGGATTATTATCCAGAAAAACCAGGTGGGTTGTCACAGGGACGCTCCATTGAACCACTTATTTTCGATTTAACAAAAATGGGCTCTTTAGCAAATTCTATGCGTCGTGCAACTCTATCAACAAAAGGCTTCACGATGAATAGCTACGAGTTTCATAAAGTGAATATGATTACCCGGACGCTAAAAGGTAAAACTACTGCACTGAAATTAGGGGCGCGTTTAGTCAAGTCAAAGGTGACTAAGAGCGATCCAGTAGCCTTAGGAGAAGCTTTAATTGCACGTTTACGCCTCTCCCTTGCAGAAGCAAATGGTGAGCTTTGGCTATCAACGGCCTTTAAAGATTTCATTATGGGCAAAGGAAGAGTAATTGGAATTATTGTGGAACGAGATGGACAAGAGCTTAAAATTGAGGCAAAGAAAGGTGTTGTTCTGTCATCAGGTGGCTTCTCACATAATCAGATACTTCGTGAAAAGTATTTACCAAGTCCTACGAATGCTGCATGGACTTCTTCTCCAGAAGGTCAAACAGGTGACATCCTTGAACCTGGCGTAAAAATTGGTGCAACGTTGGATTTAATGGATAAAGTATGGGGAGCACCTTCTGTTATTGATCCACAAGGACATCCATTCTTCCTTGTGGCAGATCGTGGCGTGCCCAATATGATTGTAGTGGATAGTGCAGGGCAACGTTTTGTCAATGAAGCGGCTCCATATCATGAATTCGTGGATACGATGTATAAGCATCAAGAGGTCACACAGCAGGCAGTTCCTTCCTGGATATTAATTGATGCTTCAGCTAAAAGCCGTTATATTTTTACAGGATTGTTCCCAGGACAGGCATTCCCGAAAAGTTGGTTTGAGCATGGAGTTGCAAAAAGTGCGGAAACGATTGAAGAGCTTGCCAAACAAATGGAAGTGCCAGCGGAGAACCTAGTAGCAACGGTGAATCGTTTTAATGACTTTGCGCGGAACGGACATGATGATGATTTTTATCGAGGAGATAGTGCCTACGATAATTACTACGGGGACCCGACACTACCAAATCCAAATTTAGCAGAAATCAAGAAAGCACCATTCTATGCATTGCGTCTATATCCTGGAGACATCGGCACAAAAGGTGGCCTCGTAGTAGACGAATATGCTCGTGTAATAAAGGAGAATGGCGAACCCATTGAGGGGTTGTATGCTTCTGGCAATTGTTCAGCGTCTATCATGGGGGAAACGTATCCTGGCCCAGGCGCAACCATTGGGCCTGGTATGACACTAAGCTTTGTGGCGACAGCACATATGGCCAATGCAGTGACAAAAGATGAGGTATCACTTGTAAACGTGTAAATGAAACGAAGCCCTTCCTTTCTAATAAGGAGGGGTTTTTACGTTGGTGTAATGTTCTAATACTTTCTTGCTAGGAATATAGTGGCTACTAAATGTATGGCGATGATCATGTGAAAAGGAGCGATTTAGTTCATTGCTAGCTTATAAACTCATAACGACTATCGAAGAGTTAGAGCCCTATCGGAGCATTTGGTCAGAGATTCTTGAAAAAGAGTATAATAATAACCCTTTTATTGAGTATGAATGGATTTCAACTTGGTGGACAACGCTCGGGATTCATGACAATGTCAAAATTTACATAGTGGAGCATCAAGGTATAGCAGTGGCCTTTTTTCCGTTAGTGCATTCTGTACGATTTGGTACAATCCATTATTTCAGCTTTTTAGGACAAGGTTTTGCGACCTATATGGAAGTGATTGCTGATAAGGAGTGGTTAGAACCTTCGATTACGTTTCTTTTGAAGGAGTTTTCACGAAAATATAAGCGTTATTTAATCGTGTTACATGGATTATTAGAAAGTAAAAATACCTCTCAAGAATTAGAAAAATATGCGATTGAATATCAGATGCCTCATTCGATTTTTCGAACTGTCACATCTTATATTGATTTCCAAACCATTCCTATGGAAACATTTCTAAAGAAGCATCGCAAGAAATTCAAAAGCCTTAAACGGCGTGAAAACAAATTAAAGTCTCTTGGTCATCTCACCTTTCAGGAAGTGAATCACAATCATCTACAAGACATGTTTACGTTGTTCAAGAGAAGATGGCAAAAGAAAATTGATAAAAGTGGCTTTACTGAAAAGCAAACTCGTCTATTTTATGAGCAGCTAGCTAAAAGCAACAGTAAGGAGCTTCGCGTAGAAGTCGATAGCTTACAATTTGAAGGACAGTGGATTGCTTTTACAATTGACCTATGCTGTAGAGAGCGCAATTTTTGTCAGGCAATGGGCCATGAGCCAGATTTTAATCTATTTGGTCCAGGACGCCTCATTGAAAAAGAGAATATGCTAAGAGCACATCAAGCTGGCTATCGTTATTATGACTTAGGAAGTGGCTATGAGCCATATAAGTTTGAATGGTATACACATATTGATTTTACTAGGAAGTTTGTAATGAGTACAAAAGGAGTTAAAGAGCGTAGTATTCGATTATGGATGGTCATGCGTGATCGCCTAAAAGGGCTATTAACGAATAATCATCAGCTAGTAAAATTGAAGCGAGACCGATTAGGAGAACTGCGTTATTTTCTGAAGCATGCAAGCACGAAAGATTGGCTAAGAGCTTTTACAAAAATGTTCCAACGAATGCTAGCCATTCATATTTTAGAAGTTTATATTGCAAAGCAACAACAGAGTAACGGAAATGTGAGATTTCAAGAATTATCAATGAAAGACATCATGACAACGAAGGATCGAGCGAAAAATGTTACAGATTTCTATAAGGGCTATCGACTCTTTGCAGATAGCGATCATGTCATCTATAAGCGACACGATCAAACGGTAGCCGAAGAAACGGTTAACTATTCCTATGAGCTGTCAGACAATATGTCGTTTATAAAAGAATATGATAGCTTGCGACTAGAGGAGATCGTTGCAGATGTGCAACGGGAAGGGAGAGCAGTCTGTACAATAGTCCCTTGGTATAAGAGAACCAGACGAAGAAAGCTCATGCAGGCAGGCTTCCATAAAGTAGCTAAAATTAATATAATAAAGATTTTCAAGTGGCAAAAAATATACGATATCTAAATAACAACACCCTCAGCATATTTGCTGAGGGTGTTTCATTAAAAATGAATACCAGGTTTATCAATTAGCTTACAGCCTGTACCATACTTGGCTTTTAAGGCACCTCTGAAAAGAGTGTGCTCCAGCTCTGGGAATGTCTGTTTCCAAAGTTCAAAGACATTATGGCTAGATGCTTTGCCGTCCTTTGTTAAGCGCGCAATATGGAAGCCATATTCATCATTACAGCGAGCCAATGGGCGGTTTTCTCTTACTGTAATAATTCGACCACTTGCCGTCATTTCATATAAGCCTTCATAGCCAGCAATCGCACGGCTTTCTTCTTGTCCTTCAACTAAAGGCTTTTCTTCATGTGGTGCTACTTTTTCCTCTGTCGTTGCTTCTTGTTCAGAAGATTGAGTTTCTTTAGCGCTGTTTCCTGCTGGTAGTTGTTCAACAATTACAAAATCTTTTTTAGAAGCTTTATCGCTCATTGTCGCCATCACGTTCATGATAGAGCCTACATAGCGTAATGGTTTTTCTCTTCCTTCTTCGAAAACAAAAATATTATACTCGGTTTTATTAATCTTTTTCATAATAATATTACCCGTTGTAATAGTAAAACCGATGAATTTGTTCTTTTTAAGTGCTTGTATTGCTTCTTGCTTTGTTAAAATCATTTTGAAAATCTCCTAAAGAATTATTTATTCTATTCTACCATAAAAATTATCACATTGTTTTTCGTAAAATAATGGATGATTTTGTACAATGCAGGGAAATATCCCTATTTTCTCAAAATTAATAATGGTACTATTAAGAATGTTTGGGGAATAAAACTCCTTTAAAAAGGAGCTTTCATAAGAGAGATACAATTTTAGTAGGGAGTGTTGATAGGTTGATCAATGTGCTTGGGGGCATAGGTTTATTTTTACTTGGAATGACGATGCTAACAAACGGTTTAAAGGAATTGGCAGGAGATGCCTTGAAAAAATGGCTCAATCGTTTTACAGGTGGGACCATTAGCTCGGTACTATCTGGTACATTTATGACAATGCTTGTACAATCCTCCACGGCCACGACCTTGATTACGATAGGTTTTGTCAGTGCTGGACTTCTTACATTTGTCCAATCGATTGGCGTTATTATTGGCGCCAATATCGGGAGTACGAGTACTGGTTGGATTATTTCATTAATCGGCTTTAAGATCAATATGCAGACAATGTCACTACCTTTTATTGCGCTTGGTGTATTTGTCCAATTGCTCGCACCACGTGATTACAAAGCAATTGGAGGGCTAGTGACTGGTTTTGGCTTATTATTTTTAGGTATTGATGTTCTTCAGGGAGGAATGGCTGCGGTACAAGATAAAATTCCATTCGATGCATTTAGTGCAAATTCTATTAGTGGAAAACTAGTTTTAATTGTTTTGGGTCTTATCATGACGGTTATTATGCAAGCTTCTAGTGCTGCAATAGCGGCCACTTTAACAGCTTTATATGCAGGTGCTATTGATTTTGAACAGGCTGCTTATTTAGTCATTGGTCAAAATATCGGGACGACAGCTACAGCGTTATTTGCTGCGATTGGTGCATCAACAGCTGCAAAACGAACAGCTGTGACACATGTAATGTTCAATGTAGTCACTGCTATACTAGTGACATTGGGTGCAAGGTTTATGTTTGCTCTTACAGAGTTTGTCACGAAATCCATCAATGGTAGCTTTGATGAAACACTCGGCATTGCTGTTTTCCATACATTATTTAGTGTGATTGGCGCGATACTTTTTGTGCCATTTGTTCGTCCTTTTGCAAAGGCCATTGAAAAAATGATCCCTGAAAAAGGAAATTATTTAACTCGTAATTTAGATAGTAGTGTTGCCAAACTACCTGGAGTTGCTGTAGAGGTATCCTTTAATACATTGCAAGATATTACTAAGGAAATGACGACAGTACTCGTTTCCCTTATTCAAGGAAAAAAACGCACAGCTGAAACAGACAGTAGATTGGCTCAAATAGATGAGGCAATCGAAAAAACACGTTTATTTATGGATGCTATTCAATCTTCCTCTCAAAAAGAACGGTATAAGCATATTGCCCTTTTACATGCTTTAGACCACTTATATCGTTTGTCAAAGGCATTACGTGAGCAACATCCAAATGCCTTTCAATTACAGGAGACATTAACCCAAAAGTGGTTAGAGGTATTGGAAAAAGTACTACTAATCATTGATGAGGATGAACGTCTACCTGAGATTGCTACCTTGCTTGAGGTTACTTCCTCTGAAATGGCTACGGTGCGTCGTGATAAACGAAACGCATACTTTGAGCACACTGTTGAAAATGTGGTAGAGTTAGAGACAGCTGTATCGAAAGTGGAGACTTTGCTGTGGATTGATCGACTTGTCTATCACTATTGGCGTACGACCGCTCGTCTTGCAGAGTACCAAACCGTGACTAAGAAAGGTCGTCATATTGACACAGAAAAAAATACAGTAACAGTTGAATAAATGGAATGCTCGTCTTACGTTTGTAAGCGGGCATTTTTCTTCGCTTTACAAATAAAGGAGGATCTAGAATGGTTCAGCATAAATTTACAATGGACTTAACTTGGTCAGAAGGAAGAAACGGTACAGGAAATATCCAAGCTAGTAATTTGCAAACACAAATTTCTATTCCTCGGGAAATGAATGGACCTGGCATTGGTACAAATCCAGATGAAATGCTTTTAGGGGCAGCTGCAACCTGTTATTTAATTACACTAGCTGCTTTATTCGAAAGGTCAGAAATAGATGTACTGGAATTATCCATGCAGGCCCATGGATTTGTTAGTGTAGAAAATGGCATTTTTACGTATGAAAAAATTGTCCATAAACCGACTATTATTGTGCAAGAGCGAACAGAACATCTTGAAAAAAGACTTCTACGCTTAGCACACAAGGCTGAACAAACATGTATGATCAGTAAAGCATTAAAAGGTAATGTTGTAATTGAATGTGATGTTCAAATTTTTGAAGCAAGCATATAATAAGACAGCAAGAGTTATTCAGCAAGTAACGCTGATATAACTCTTTTTTTCATAAAATAAGCACTTTTTCTAAAATAGTTCTAGAAATGTTCAAAATGAATATATAGAGTTAAGTGCTAAAAAAATGCAAAGGATGATGTATTGCACGTTCAGACAGCTCAGAATCTCACATTCTATGGTCAGTACGGCAAAAGAATATTCGATATTATTGGGGCATTATTTTTGCTTTTTATAACAATTCCTCTAATGCTAGCTATATTCCTCATTTTACTCATAACGACAGGTCGCCCCATTTTTTTTAAACAAATCCGAACTGGCCTCGATCATCACCGCTTTGTGATTTGGAAGCTACGAACAATGTGTATTCAGGCAGTTCCAGTCAATATGCCGACTATTTGTGCTGATGGTATCCCTGATGATTATTATTTTAAAACAGAGCAAGATACACGCATCACAAAAGTGGGCGCTATTCTTCGAAAACTCAGTATTGATGAAATTCCACAACTTTTAAATGTGTTAAAAGGTGATATGAGCATTGTAGGTCCACGTCCTGAAGTACCAACGATCACGAATGCATATAATTCCTTACAGGCTCGGCGTTTGGAGGTAAAGCCAGGATTAACAGGCCTCGCTCAAATTAATGGTAGGTCGAATATTTCACATGGACAAAAAATATCATATGACATTGAATACGTTGATCATTATTCCTTTTGGTTGGATGTCCAAATTTTGTTGAAGACAATTTATGTTGTTGTTGCACGAACAGGTGCTTATTAAAAAATAAGGAGTGGCCATACTGAAGATCGTTCAGCTTATTACACGAATGGATAAAGTTGGAGGTGCGCAAAAACATGTGGAGGCACTTGCTATCCACTTAAAACAGGATGGGCATGATGTCACAGTAGTGACGGGCTCCTATCAACCATCACTGTGGCACTTACAAGAGCATAAAATCCCTGTTATCAGTATATCTGCTCTTCAACGGGCTATTCATCTAGCGAAAGATTTTCAAGCATTTTGGCAATTAAGAGCCGTTTTCAAACATCTACAACCAGACGTTATAGCCACCCACTCCTCTAAGGCTGGTGTGATTGGTCGCATAGTTGGTAGGTTGTTACAAATTCCAACTATTTTTACGGCACATAGCTGGAGCTTTACAGAAGGTGTTCCTTACAAGAAAAAGCTATTCTATCAACGGATGGAAAGATCAATTCAGCCATTTACGACAAAAATTATTACAGTGTCTGAATATGATCGGGAACTAGCACTAATGAAAAAGGTCGCTCCTGCTCATAAATTGCTGACTATTCACAACGGCATTGACCCTATCGAGAGAAATAAGACAACTGAAAAGATATGCATGGAGCAGCCAGTCATTGTCATGGTTGCTCGTTTTGAAGTGCCTAAAAGACAAGATGTCCTGTTAAAGACTTTAGCGGAACTGACAGATATCCCTTGGCACCTTCAATTGATTGGAGATGGTTCTCTGCGTCCAGCTCTAGAACATTTCGTTGAACAAAATCGATTATCCAATCGTGTAACATTTTTAGGTAATCAATTAGACGTTCATTCTTATCTTGAGAAAGGCCACCTATTTGTTCTGTTATCAGATTGGGAAGGCTTGCCGATTTCGATTATTGAAGCGATGCGTGTAGGACTTCCTATTATTGCAACAAATGTAGGTGGTGTGAAAGAGCTTATTATTGATCGTGACAATGGGTTTTTAGTGGAGCGAGAGAATAATGAATTATTGAAGAAGAGGCTGCATCAATTATTAATGGATGCTCCTTTAAGAGGGGAAATGGGGACGGCAAGTGAGCAGCGTTATTTACAGTACTTCACCTTCATCCCCATGTATCAAAAAACATTAATGGTTTATCAACAGGCTGTTTCAGAACTAGTGAAGAAAGGGGATTAAATTGCAATTAATTCGCATTAGAACTGATGATGAGCTTATGTGGTACAAGGAAATTTGGGATGCCATTTTAGAAGAAGAGAACAATGATAATCCATTTATAGAATTTGCTTGGTTTTATAATTGGTGGCAAATTGTAGGACGGAAAGAGCGTGTAGAGCTTTACGCCATTGAACATGAGGGGACAATTAGGGCCTTTTTTCCTTTTACAGTGTCTATTCGTTGGGGGGTAAGGGTGTATGCTTTTGCGGGAGAAAACATCGCCAATTATACAGGGGTTGTGGCTAAAAAGGAATGGTTACAGCAAGTTACAACCTTTGTGTTTGATGAGCTCATTAAAAAGCATCGACATATTCTTTTTTCCTTGCATGGGTTATTAGAAAGCAAGGTGTCTACTAAGATCTTAGAGCAATACTTTGTAGAAAGACAATTACGTACAAGCCTGTTCCGAGTTGTGACACCCTATCTTGCTTTTTCAGAAATTGATTTTCAGCGCCATTTCAATCAACGTCGAAAAATGCATGGCGTTGATCGACGAGAACGAAAACTAAGAAATTTAGGCTCCTTAGAAAGACGTGAGGCTTCACAGGACGAGCTTTGGCAAATGTTTCGGTTATTTGATCGACGATGGGCAAAAAAACTAGATACAAGTGGCTTTACAAAAGGCAAGAAAAGAGATTTTTTTGAGCGTTTAACGATGCTTAAAGGTGAGGCGTTACAGGTAGAGGTCGATGCACTTGTCTTTGAAAACCAGTGGATTGCTTTTACTTATGGATTATGCTGTCGTGGCCGCTATGTAACCTATGCCCTTGCACATGAGCCAACTTTTAATTTATTTGGTGCTGGTCGGATAGTCACTCAGGAAGCCATCCAGCGAACGTTTACTGCTAACTATCGCTTATATGATATGAGCATAGGCTATGAGTCTTATAAATTTGATTGGCGCTCAGACATTGATTTTACAAGACAGATGCTTGCTAGCAGCGGTACGAAACGTACAAATCTACTGGCAGGTTTTTTATCGTTAAAGCAAAGGCTCAAAGAATTTATGAAAGGGAACCAACGAGTCGTAGATTGGAAGCGTAACACACTGGGCCATTTACGATATTTAGTAAAGTATGGAAAGGTAAAAGATTGGCTAGAATATGGACAACAATTCGTAGAAAAATTTATTCGTTTGAAACAAGTGGAGCTGTATGAATTATCCCCATCAGATGACGTATCACCACAGCAACCTGTCGGAAACTTATTTGAAGAAATGTCGATTCAGGAAGCGATGCAACTTGATCAGGAAGAAGTCATGGCCCTCCTTTATAAGGGCTATACGATTTATAAAGACTCCTTTGCGGAAACGAATAAGCTGGCGTTTGCATTACATGCCACAAACTGGCGAGTGGATTCAATGCAAATTGTAGAAGCCTTACCGAAGCAAACCTATTTTTTAGCCTATGATGTTTTCAAACAAATCGACATTATTACAGCTTTTTTACGGAAAATAAAACCAGCACAAACATTGTGGGTATCGGTAAGTTTTTGGCAATGGCGCAAGCGCAAGCGCTTAGTACAACTAGGCTATAAACCTATTTCTCGAATGAAACATTATAAACTTGCTCGTTTTGAGCGACACCGTGTAGAAAAATATACAGAGAGTGGGGGCGATGTACATTCTGTCCATTAAAAGTAAGCGATGGAATATCGCAATGCAGCATTTTTATTTTCTCGAAAAGCCAGCCAATTTTCGAAAGTCTATGAAAGTTGTAGGCTATACGCATTCATTAGTACCAAGTCGGAAGCTTGTAAAAAGCGAAACGATTCACATTTATTTGCAAGAGCATGAGCTTTCATTGTATTTAGCACTGTCTGAAGGTAATCGTAAAATCTTACGACGTGCCCAAAAAGAATCCTATCAAGTCATTTTGTATAAAGAGCCATCCATAGAAAATTTGAAAGCCTTTCAGCAATTTTACAATCAATTTGCCAAAAGAAAAAAAATTGAAGCAATCGGCAAGTCGCAAATGGAAACCATTCTGCTCCTCAATGAACAGGGTGCCTTATTATTATCGGAGATCCAGAGTTTTTGTGGACAGACATTATGTTATCGATTAGATATTGTGCATGAGAAAAAAGCGATGTCTTATTTCGAGGCAACATGTCATGCAACCGCATTGCCTGCACAATTAAAACGTCCTTTCCGTTATGCAAATCGGTTTTTAATTTGGCATAACCTGCTACACCTAAAGGAGCAAGGTTTTGTCTTATATGATATGGGAGAATTAACGGACAATCGAAATGTACGAGCCTTTAAATTAAGCTTTGGTGGCCAGGTTGTTCATGTTTACTCAGGCTACATTATCCAATCAAAAATACGTGCACTTTTACTAGGTGTGCAAAAATGGAGGAAGTAGCAACATGAATGGTGGGGGTCTCGTTATTTCATTAGATTTTGAGCTGAATTGGGGTGTCCATGACGTATTTCGTTATGGCCAATACAATAAAAACCTATATGGTGTCCGTAAAGCCTTGCCCAGGATACTAGCGTTATTTGAGCAATATGACATCCATGCAACTTGGGCTACAGTTGGATTATTGTTTGCTGAATCAAAGGCAGAAATGGCTCATTATTTGCGAGGTATCCCTGTGAAATATGAAAATATGCGCTTTGCAGCACATACACAGCTAGCAAAAGTTGGCGAAAATGAACAAGAAGATCTCCTGCATTTTGGTAAATCATTAATTGAGGAAATTAAACGTACACCACATCAGGAAATAGGAAGTCATACCTTTTCTCATTTTTATTGCTTGGAGAAGGGCCAAACGAAAGCTGCCTTTTGTGCGGATTTACATGCAACCAAAACAATCAGTGACGGCTATACTGCGCCTATGAAATCGATTGTCTTTCCTCGTAATCAAATAAACAAAGACTATTTTACAGCTTGTTTAGAAGAGGGATATGTTTGCTATAGAGGCACCGAAAATCATGAGCTATATGACGCACAAAAGTTTACGAAAAAGGGAAGACTTTTAGGTGCTAAGAAGTGGATAGATAGCTATTGGAATATAACTGGTCATCATATAGCCACCCTGGAAGAAATGCAAGAGGAGCAACTGATTAATATTCGATCAAGTGCTTTTTTAAGGCCATACTGTAGTCCATTGCGTATATTCGAAAATTTAAAAGTAAAGCGAATAAAGGAAGGCATGCTCAAGGCTGCACAGGCACAAGCCTTTTATCATTTATGGTGGCATCCTCATAATTTTGGCAAGCATATTGATAAGAATTTGGCGATGCTAGAAGAACTATTAAGTTATCATCAAGAACTGCGTAATCAATATAATTTTCAAAGCTATTCTATGTATGAGGTAGCGGAACTTTGCGATAGCCTTTCGAAACAGCAGAAGTAATAATGGAAGAGCTCTCTGTACGAAGAGTTGGTAAAAAGAGGTTTGCTCTCTGAAGAGTAATTAAAGTGCTTGTAAACGAGAGAAAGTCATTTATTAAGAGTGTCAAAGCGCTCAAGGTAGGTGAACAACACTCAAAAAGTTGAGAACAGCCACAATCTCCTAACAAAAGAAACATGTAATTTCTAAGCAAACTGATTTCAAGTTTGCTTTTTTTGTTTATCAAAAGAATATTTTCAATATAAGAGAAAAAAAGAAAAACTTTGACGAAAATCATTGTACGAATGGTACTATTACTATAAAGAAAATATGTTAGGACATTTACAGGGGAGCACCAATTGATTTAGGTCAATTGAACTTGAATGGAAAAGAGAAGAAGGTGGTAGATGAATATGTTTATACAATCAGAATGCCAATGGAAGCAGGAGAATGGATCAGCTATGCATCAGTGGATAAAGCAGCAAACAAATCCGAATCCGAATGAGGTGGATATTGTCGTATATGGAGCGCTTTTATCATATACCAATGGTGCGTCGTCAAAAGCGCAATACCCAACAGCCTTTCGTAAGGCTTGGCCAGGTTTTCAATCATATAATTTAGATGAGCAGGTGAATTTACGTGCCCTTTCAGTTGTGGATATTGGGGATGTGGCGATTCTAGAATATGATCGAATGCTTTCGGAATCTGCCATCGAGGCTGCTGCAGAAAATTTAAGTATAGCCTTTCAAAGAAGTTTTACTTGTTTGATTGGGGGAGATCATACTATTACAGCGCACTCCATAAAAGGTATAAAAAATGCCTTCCCACAGGATCGCATTGGCATCATTCAGATTGACACGCATTTAGATGCAAGAAACCAAGAGGAAATTGGTTTAGCACAAGATTCTCCAATTCATCAGTTAATTGCAGCAGGGGTTGTGGAGGGGAGACATGTCTATAATGTCGGTTTGCATGGCTTTTTCAATTCACCCGAAATGATTCATTATGCTAAAGAACAAGGCATTCATATGATTACGTTAAAGCAAATGCGGCGTGATGGTATTCAACTCACAATACGTGAAATGCTGCGTCAGCTTATGTATGAAGTAGATCGCATTTATGTGTCTGTGGATTTAGATGCACTTGATATTGTATTTGCCTGTGATGTTCCTGCAGCTTCACCTGGTGGTTTAACGGCTTATGAGTTATTCGATATCCTCAAGCTTATTGGCGAAAATGAGGGTGTTCGTCATATTGATTTTGTTTATGCTGATCCTAAAGAAGGTATACTACGTCCAGAAACTGTTAAAATCGGTGTAACTGCATTTTTACAATGGTTGACAGGCATTCAACTAGATCATCGCAATCGTATCTCGAAAAAAGGAAAGGTTATGTTGTAAAGCAAGTGTATTTCCGAGTATTAACAATGCTGATTTTTAAAAGTTTGCTATAATGTTTAAATAGAAAACAATAAATAAATACAAACTTTGTATTGTAATAGAGAGGAAATTTATGATGACAACAAAACCAAGATTATTGATTGTCGACGGTATGGCACTGTTATTCCGTTCTTTTTTCGCTTCGGCTGCCATGGGGCATTTTATTCGCTTGGCAGATGGAACACCTACGAATGGGGCCCAAGGATTTGTGCGACATGTTCTAACAGCACAAACTATTATGAAGCCAACACATATGGCTGTTTGCTGGGATATGGGCGCACATACATTCCGCAATGATTTATTTGATGGCTATAAAGCGAATCGCCCAGCACCTCCAGAGGAAATGCTACCACAATTTGATATGGCGAAAAATTTATCGCAGCAAATGGGTTGGCAAAATTTCGGGGTGAAGGGCATGGAGGCAGATGATTTAATTGGCTCCATGATAACGAAATGGCAGGACGAGGCAGACATTACGGTCATTAGTGGTGATAAGGATTTACTTCAGCTTTTAAGGCCATCTACAGAAATTGCGTTTATGAAAAAGGGCTATACAGAATACGATATTTATACGCATGCTCGCTTTAAAGAAGAATATTGTATTGAACCTTCACAGTTTGCACAGGTGAAAGCCTTTATGGGTGATTCAAGTGATGGCTATCCAGGTGTGAAAGGGATTGGCCCAAAACAAGCGTTAACGCTTATTCAAACATATGGCTCAATAGACAAAATACTGGCATCACTCGGTGAATTGAAGCCAGGTCAAAGAACAAAAATTCAAGATAATTTAGATATGTTGCAGCTATCACATGAACTTGCAACGATTCAAACCAATGTACCAATTGACGCTGATTTTACAAGCCTTGTGTTACCAACTTACGAACCACATATTTTTAAAGCAATAGAAGAGCGTGGCTACACACTAATTGCCAAGCACGCCCGTTCTTTGTATTCGCTTATTTAATCAATCATCGCAGAGTATAGTCATATGCTCTGCTTTTTTTATTGTAAGGAAAAGAATAGAGAGCAAAAAGAAGGCTAATCGATATTTGCTCTAGTAAGGAACCATTTTCACGAAGGATAATACCTTTTCGTTGTCTTTATAGAGAGCCTGACGAATTTGGCTATCACGTTGTGGACCACCATTATCATGGAATATTAGCCATAGCTCATCATTTTTTATCTCATAGCCTATAAGCGGTACCCAATGATAAGCAAAGGTTGATTTTTTATCACGCCACTGAAGGCTAAAATAGCGATCAAAACGCATAGCAACTGGTCGACCTGCGTCAATTTCCTGTAGAGCTTCCTTTAATGAACATGTTCGAATATCCCAAGTTGGAAGCAATTGACGAAGATTGTGAATCAGTCTCCATTTGAATAAGCCAATTTTTGTACCACCAAGCAGTTTATATAGCTCATTAATTGAAGGAGCTGACTCATTTAAAAATTTTAAGATGACATGAATCGTAGTAGGTCCACAGGCAGAATTGCGATAGCTTGGTGCAATGGAAATCTCATATTGTGAAGCCCCCCGTAGTGCCAATTGTTGACGCATAATAAACTCCTTTCAAAAAGAGCTGCATTTCAAGAAGAAATGCAGCTCTCTCGCCATTATTATTGAGCAGATAAAAATTCTGTTACTTGCTGAGGTGTTTTTGCATTTGCACTATGTAAGTGTGCAAGTTTTTCACCATTTTGGAAAATCAATAGACTTGGAATTCCCATAACATCGTACTTATCAGCGATTTCTGGGAGCTCGTCTCGGTTTAGCTCATACCAATCATATTGGTTGTACTCTTCAATGATTGGATCGATGAACATATTCATACGTGTGCAATCAGGGCACCAGCCAGCATAAAATTTCACTAAAACTTTTTGGTCGCCAGCGATTAATTCGTTAAATTGTTCTGCAGTAGTAATAGTTTTCATTAAGTATTCACTCTCCTTGCTTTCCATTCTACACATTTTTCTCGCAATCTGAAAGTTTTCTGTTTGGCCGTTTCAATCGCTACTTCTTGTCCTCTTTTAGCTCGTTAAAAACAAAAAAAGATGTATACTGCAAAAATAATTCTTGAAAAAAGATTGCTAAATTAGACAAAATAATCTACACTAAAAACAGAAAAGTAGTTTTATCTTCATTCATTAAGAAGTGTCATTTTGGAGCGAAGATAAACCTTAGTCGTGCTTGGTTGAGTGGAGGGAATCTCATTCAACAAAAGGACAAAAAATTCACTAAGGAACACTTGATATTTTTTTGGCCAAAAAATGAATGGCTATTCATTCAATGGGAGAATAAGGGGGAATTGCTTGTGACTTACAACATTAAAAAAGCAGCTGTTCTAGGTTCTGGGGTGATGGGCTCTGGAATTGCAGCACATTTAGCAAATATCGGTATACCAACATTACTATTGGATATAGCACCGAAGGAACTGACGCAAGAGGAAGAAGCAAAAGGCCTTTCTTTAGAGCATCCAGCTGTTAGAAATCGTATTGTAAACGGAGCTTTGCAAAAGTTATTAAAGCAAAAGCCAGCACCACTTACTTCTAAGAAAAATTTATCACTATTATCAGTTGGCAACTTTGAAGACGATCTAGGGAAACTAAAAGATGTAGATTGGATTATTGAGGTTGTTGTAGAAAATTTACCAATTAAACAAAGTCTTTATGAAAAAATTGATGCGGTTCGTTCACCAGGAACAATCATTAGTTCAAATACATCTGGTATTAGCATTAATGCGATGGCAGAGGGACGTTCAGATGATTTTCAAAAGCATTTTCTTGGCACACATTTTTTCAACCCACCTCGCTATTTAAAATTATTAGAAGTGATTCCTGCCAATACAACTGCACCTGAAGTAGTTAGCTTCATGAAAACGTTTGGGGAAGATGTGCTTGGTAAAGGAGTTGTACTTGCAAAAGATACACCAAACTTTATTGCCAACCGCATCGGAACATATGGTTTACTTATCACTTTACAGGAAATGTTAAAAGGTGGTTACTCTGTTGGTGAGGTAGACTCTGTAACAGGTCCGCTTATCGGCCGTCCAAAGTCTGCAACTTTCCGTACGCTAGATGTAGTTGGTTTAGATACATTCATTCATGTAGCGAAAAATGTTTACGATCAAACAACAGGTGAGGAGCAGCAAGTATTTGCAGTACCTGAATTTTTACAAAAAATGGTCACAAACGGTTGGCTAGGAGCAAAATCAGGTCAAGGTTTCTTCTTAAAACAAGGAAAAGAGATACATGAGATTGATCCAGCAACCTTAACGTATAGTCCAGCCAAAAAATTAAAAACACCTTCTATTGAAATGGCAAAACAAACTCGTGGATTGGCTAATAAAGTGAAGGCGTTAACCTATGCAAAGGATCGTACAGGCGAGCTATTATGGGGGATTTTTGCACCAACGCTCCTTTATTCTGCACAGCTACATGGGGAGATTGCAGATGATATCGTAGCCATTGATAACGCGATGAAATGGGGATTCGGCTGGCAACAAGGGCCATTTGAGATTTGGGATGCTATAGGCGTAAAAGACTCTGTGGCGAAAATGGAGGCTGAGGGCCGAGAGGTACCTGCTTTTGTCAAAGAGATGTTAGCAAATGGCGTGGAGACATTCTATACAGAATTAGACGGAGATTTAGCTTACTATAATGGTTCACAATATGTGAAAGTGCCAGTCAATGAAAAAGAGATTAATTTAAAACGTTATAAGAAAAAGCATGGTGTGATTAAATCAAACACAGGTGCTAGTTTAATAGATTTAGGGGATGGAATTGCATTACTGGAGTTCCATTCGCAATCCAATGCAATCGGCTTGGATATTATTCAAATGATTAACTTTGCGGTAGATGAAGTAGAGGCTAACTATAAGGGCTTAGTCATCGGTAATCAGGGGAAAAACTTCTGTGTTGGGGCAAATCTAGGAATGATTTTGGTAGAAGCACAGGATGATAATATATTTGAGCTAGATTTCGTCATTAAAGCATTCCAAGATGCTATGCAGAAAATTAAATATTCACGTAAGCCTGTTGTAGCAGCACCGTTTGCCATGACATTAGGCGGAGGAGCAGAGGTTTGCTTACCAGCTGCACATATTCAAGCAACAATGGAAACATATATGGGCTTAGTGGAAGTAGGGGTTGGATTAATCCCAGGTGGTGGCGGAAATAAAGCGCTCTATCAGAAATTCCTAAAGGGCTTACCAAACGGCGTAGAGGTAGACTATCAACATATTGCTAATAAAGTATTTGAAACAATTGCGATGGCGAAGGTTTCAACATCTGGTGAGGAAGCACGTGAAAATAATTTCCTAAACTTTGCGGATGGTATTTCAGTTAATCCAGATCATCAATTGTATGATGCGAAGCAGGTTGCATTAGCACTTTACGAAGCGGGCTATCAACCACCTGTACCAACAAAAGTGCCAGTGGTCGGTGCATCAGGCTATGGTACATTACTCATCGGTGCGCAAGGGATGTTTGAGTCAGGCTTTATTAGCGAACATGATTTAAAAATTGCTAAAAAATTAGCTTATGTTATTGCAGGTGGAAAGGTTCCGTACGGCACATTAGTCGATGAGCAATATTTATTGAACTTAGAGCGTGAGGCATTCCTTAGTCTTGTTGCTGATCCGCTATCACAGCAGAGAATGCAACACATGCTGTTAAAAGGTAAACCACTTCGTAACTAATTGACGAAATAGATCAATCTTGCACATGAAACAAAGGGGGATTAATACGATGCGTGAAGCCGTTATTGTAGCAGGAGCACGAACTCCAATTGGAAAAGCAAAAAAAGGTTCTTTAGCAACAGTAAGACCAGATGATTTTGGTGCTGTTGTAGTCAAAGAAACATTGAAAAGAGCAGGCTATGAAGGGCCAATTGATGATTTAATTTTAGGCTGTGCAATGCCAGAAGCAGAGCAAGGAATGAATGTAGCACGTAGTATTGGGGCACTAGCTGGATTACCAGATACAACGCCTGCTCTGACAATCAATAGATTTTGCTCATCAGGTTTACAGGCAATTGCTTATGCAGCAGAGCGAATTATGCTAGGACACTCAAAGGCTATTCTTGCTGGTGGTGTAGAATCCATGAGCATGGTGCCGATGGTAGGGAATACACCACGTTTAAATCCGACTTTAGCAGAAACGGCTCCACAGTATTATATGGGCATGGGGCATACAGCTGAGGAAGTAGCTCGTCAATATAATGTTAGTCGTGAAGACCAAGATGCTTTTGCTGTTCGCTCGCATGAGCTTGCTGAAAAGGCAATTAAAGAAGGTAAATTCAATGATGAAATTGTACCAATTGAAGTGGAACAGCATTACGTAGACGATAACAATAAACCACAAGTGAAAAAATTCACATTCAGTATGGATGAAGGTGTACGTCCAGGTACATCAGTTGAAGGTTTAGCCAAACTACGTCCAGCTTTCCACGTAAAAGGCAGTGTAACGGCGGGCAATGCCTCTCAAACTTCTGATGGTGCAGCAGCTGTACTAGTAATGGATCGTGAAGAGGCTGATAAGCAAGGACTGACACCAATGGCAAAATTCCTAGGCTTTGCAGTTGGCGGTGTACCTCCTGAAGTAATGGGTATCGGGCCTATCGTGGCAGTGCCAAAAGCGTTGGAAATTGCAGGTTTATCCATCGAAGATATTGATGTATGGGAAATCAATGAAGCATTTGCTTCACAGTCATTACAGGTGGTACGTCATTTAGGCATCGACCAAGAGAAAGTCAATGTCAATGGTGGAGCGATTGCATTAGGTCATCCACTAGGCGCAACGGGAGCTATTTTAACATTAAAGCTAATTCATGAATTGAAGCGTCAAGGGAAGAAATATGGCGTAGTGACAATGTGTATTGGTGGCGGCATGGGTGCTGCTGGCGTATTTGAAATTCTATAATTTTTGCTAGATCAGCTTGAGGTGTACTGTTTACGGTTGCCTCCGAACATTGTATACGTCAAGCTTTTCTATACATGATCATTAGGGGAATCAACTAACAAAAAGATATATTGGGAGGAATTAATCATGACTGAAAAAACAACTGATTTCATTAAAGGTGGCGGATTTCTTATTGAAGATGTGGAATTAGATCGTGTATTTACACCGGAAGATTTCACTGACGAGCATAAAATGATTGCTAAAACAACAGAGGAATACGTTACAAATGAAGTTTTACCAGTAGTGGAAAATTTAGAGCACCATGAATTTGAGCATTCAGTGCGTCTCCTAAAAAGTGCAGGCGAATTAGGCTTACTTGGAGCAGATGTGCCTGAAGAATACGAAGGGTTAGGATTAGACAAAGTTTCTTCAGCTTTAATCGCTGAAAAAATGTCTGTTGCAGGTGGTTTCTCAATCACACATGGTGCCCACGTTGGTATTGGGTCATTACCAATTGTTCTATTCGGTAATGAAGATCAAAAGAGAAAATATTTACCTAAGCTTGCTTCAGGTGAATTAATCGCTGCCTATGCATTAACAGAGCCAGGTTCAGGTTCAGATGCTCTAGGTGCAAAAACGACTGCAAAATTAAATGAAGCTGGCACACATTATATTTTAAATGGTGAAAAACAGTGGATTACGAATGCAGGCTTTGCTGATGTATTTGTGGTCTACGCAAAAATTGATGGCGATAAATTCTCTGCCTTTATCGTAGAACGTGCCTACAATGGTGTTTCAGTTGGTCCTGAAGAAAAGAAAATGGGGATTAAATCATCATCAACTCGTACATTGGTATTGGAAGATGCGGAAGTACCTGTAGAAAATCTATTAGGCGAAATTGGTCGTGGTCATATCATTGCGTTCAATATTTTAAACATTGGTCGTTATAAACTAGGCGTGGGCACAATTGGCGGATCGAAACGTGCATTGGAGTTAGCTATTCAGTATACAAACCAACGTCAGCAGTTTAAGACAAAGCTTTCTGATTTCAATCTGACAAAAGAGAAATTATCAACGATGGCTTCTCAATTGTATGCTTCAGAATCATTAAACTATCGTACTGTGGGTCTATTTGAGGATCGCTTAAGCCAATTAAGCCTAGAAGAGCAAAAGCAAGGAAAAGTGATTGCAGGTGCGATTGCTGAATATGCTATTGAATGCTCTATTGCCAAAGTATTCGGTTCAGAAACATTAGACTATATTGCAGATGAAGCAGTACAACTTCATGGCGGTTATGGCTTTATGGCTGAATATGAGGTAGAGCGTATTTACCGTGATTCTCGTATTAATCGAATTTTTGAAGGTACAAACGAAATTAACCGCATGATTGTACCTGGTACATTTATGAAAAAGGCGCTAAAAGGTGAGCTGCCATTATTACAAGTTGCTCAAAATTTACAGCAAGAGCTGCTTATGCTAATGCCAGAGGAAATCGGTACAGAGCCGTTAGCACAAGAAAAATATTTAGTGAAAAATGCCAAGAAGATTGCTGTATTAGCTGCAGGATTAGCAGCACAACGCTTTGGTGCAAAACTTGATCAAGAGCAAGAAGTATTGGTAAACATTGCGAATATAGCTAACCAATTATTTGCAATGGAATCAGCTGTCTTACGTACAGAAAAAGCAATTGCTCGTGACGGTGCTGAAAAAGCACATCAAAAATTGCTATACACACAAATTTTCTGCCAAGAAGCATTCGCAGAAATCGAAAAAGAAGCAAAAGACACAATTCTTGCTTCAGCGGATGGCGATGCAGCCCGTATGACATTATCTGCACTGCGTAAGCTAACGCGTAATAATCCATACAATTTAATTGCGAAGAAGCGTGAGGCTTCCGTTAAATTAATTGATGCTGAAAAATATATTGTATAATAGTGCAAATTTAACCTAGCTATCTGCAAAAGATAGCTAGGTTTTTTTATATGAGATGGATAATCGTAAAAGGAGCGGATAAATTTGCACAACTGGTGGATAAACTTACAAAAAAGAGTGAAGTTCACCATTGAAAACAACTATGATGGTATACTACAGAAAAAGACAGAAGAGGAGCATTGTAATGACGATTCAATTTTTCCATTATCCGAAATGTACAACATGTAAAAAGGCACAGAAGTGGTTAAATGAGCATGAGGTTTCCTATGAAGAGGTACATATCGCAGAGCAACCTCCCACTAAAGAAGAATTAACAGCTATTTGGCAAGCTAGTGGACAGCCTTTGAAGAAATTTTTTAATACCTCAGGCATGAAATATCGTGAGCTTGGCTTAAAGGACAAGTTAGCGGAAATGACGGAGGATGAGCAGCTTGAGCTACTTGCTTCAGATGGCATGTTAATTAAACGTCCCATCGTGACAGATGGAAAAAAAGTTACTTTAGGTTTTAAAGAAGTAGATTTTGAGCAAGCTTGGAAATAACCGTATTAAACCTTGTATTTATAGGAGAAGTATGGCACACTGAAAGTGAATATATTACATATTTATGGAGGGGTTTTTTGCATGAGCACACCTAAAGACTTACGATACTCTGAAGAACATGAATGGGTAAAAGTAGAAGATGGAAAAGTACGTATTGGTATTACTCACTTCGCACAATCTGAATTAGGAGATATCGTATTCGTTGAGCTTCCACAAGTTGGCGACGAAATCAAAACAGATGATCCATTCGGTAGCGTAGAATCAGTAAAAACTGTTTCTGAATTATATGCACCAATCTCAGGTACTGTAGTTGAAGTAAATGCAGATTTAGAAGATAGCCCAGAATTCGTTAATGAATCACCATATGAAAAAGCATGGATGATCGTTGTTGAGCCTGCTGACGCATCAGAAGTTGAGAAACTAATGACAGCAGAGCAATACGAAGAAATGATCGCTGAATAAGACAAGCCATAATCGAAAAACGTCGGAAACTACCGGCGTTTTTTGTTATATAATGACTTATAAGTGGGGATCTCTAAATGGAGGTGGCGTAATGTTCGAGGGAAAATGCTTGATAGTAGAAGGGCGCTCAGATAAGCTACAAATTGAGCCTATTTTGAATGAGAATGTTACAATACTATGTACGAATGGTACAATTGGTGTGCATCAATTAGAAGAACTACTGGATCCCTATGAGGGCTGTGAGCTATTTACTTTTTTTGATGCAGATACTTCTGGTGATAAGCTACGTGCATTAATGGACAGACATTATCCAGAGGCTGAGCATCTGCGCACAATGCCAACATACAAGGAAGTAGAAACGACACCAAGAAAAGTGCTAGCAATGATCTTACTGCGTGCACATTTTTCAATCCATAATGAATATATTTTGTAAGGTTGCGTGAGTAAATGGAAGAATGGTCAATAGAGCAGTGGGAAGCGGCTAAACAGTCGGGAGAGAAAACTGCATTTTATTTATATACACCGATGTGTGGAACGTGTGCAGTGGCATCTAAAATGATGTCCATTATTGAGCAATTACTGCCACAGCTACAAATTGGTAAAGCAAATATCAACTTTTTGGAACACATAGCTTATGAGCATCAAATTGAAAGTGTTCCATGTCTACTCATCAGTGATGGCGGAAAAGTGACAGAAAAGATTTATGCTTTTCAATCCGTACCATTTTTATATGAATTGTTAAAAAAATCAATTGACTGAACTTTACTAGCGTGGTAAAGTATCAAATATATTACTAAAACATTAAATATATCGAACTCTTATGAAGAGTGGCGGAGGGAAGTGCCCTATGAAGCCCGGCAACCATCACAATGTGAAAAGGTGCCAAATCACCCAAAGATTTTTCTTTGAAAGATGAGAGAACGGTTTAACGTATCATACGTGACCCCTTCTACTTGTCTGTGAGTGAAGGGGTTTTCTATATGAGAAAAGGAGTATTCGCTATGATCCAGCTTCAAAATATTACAAAGAAATACAAAACAGCAAATGGCGAATTAACGGCAGTCAAAGACGTCAACCTTACTATTAATAAAGGTGAAATTTTTGGCATTATCGGCTATAGTGGTGCTGGTAAAAGTACCATGATTCGTTTATTAAACGGTTTAGAGAAACCGACAGCAGGAACAGTAACGGTGAACAATCAAGAATTTTCATCGATAAAAGGGCAAAAGCTTAGAGCAGCTAGACAAAAGGTAAGTATGATTTTCCAGCATTTTAATTTACTTTGGTCAAGAACAGTTGCCGAAAATATTGCATTCCCTTTAGAAATCGCAGGCTTCCCAAAGGCTCAACGTGAAGCGCGTGTGAAGGAATTAATTGCCCTTGTAGGCTTAGAAGGGCGCGATAAGGCATATCCATCCCAGCTTTCTGGGGGACAAAAGCAGCGTGTAGGAATTGCACGTGCATTAGCGAATAATCCAGAGGTTTTACTATGTGATGAGGCGACATCCGCACTCGACCCTGAAACAACGGATGCCATTCTTGATTTACTCGTAGATATAAATGAACGCTTAGGCTTAACAATCGTCCTGATTACCCACGAAATGCATGTCATCCGCAAAATTTGTCATCGTGTAGCGGTGATGGAGGCAGGCGAAATTGTGGAACGTGGTGAGGTATTACAAGTCTTCCAAGCCCCACAGGCGGCTATTACTAAGAAGTTTGTATCTCAAATTACAGACACTAAGGAAACACAGGATACGGTAGCACAAATTAAAACAAACTATCCAACTGGACAACTTGTCAAATTGATTTTTGTTGGTGAAAAAACAGAACAGCCTGTCATCTCACATCTTGTGAAACAATTTGATGTAGAAGTAAGTATTGTTCACGGAAATATTTCGCAAACAAAAAATGGTGCATATGGTACATTGATTGTGCAAATTGATGGCTCTCAGACAAACGTCACTGAAGCCCTTCGTTATTTAAATACAGTGGAAGTACAGACGGAGGTGATTGAAAATGCTAACTAATCTCTTTCCGAATGTAGACTGGGAAAATATGTGGCAAGCTACCTATGAAACTTTATACATGACAGCTATATCAACGGTTGTGACATTTATTCTTGGGTTAGTCATTGGTATTGTTCTATTTCTAACTAGCCCCAATCAGTTATGGGCAAATAAAATCGTTAACTTTTTAACAGGATCACTCGTTAATATTTTCCGTTCCATTCCATTTATCGTATTAATTATTTTATTAATTCCATTTACGAAGTTTTTACTAGGTACAATTCGCGGTGCCAATGCGGCGTTACCTGCTTTAATTATCGGTGCAGCACCGTTTTATGCTCGTATGGTATTAATTGCGTTACGTGAAATTGATAAAGGTGTGATTGAAGCAGCCCGTTCAATGGGAGCAAAAACTTCTACGATTATTTGGAAAGTATTGGTTCCGGAATCATTACCAGCTTTGATTTCTGGTATCACTGTAACGGCTGTTGCTCTTGTAGGATATACAGCGATGGCAGGAATTATTGGTGCAGGTGGTCTTGGTAACTTAGCTTTCTTAGACGGCTTCCAGCGAAATCGCCAAGATGTGACATTAATGGCAACTATTTTGATCTTAGTAGTCGTATTTATTATTCAATGGATTGGTGATTTAATTACCGAGAAAATTGATAAACGCTAGCACGAAAATGAGGTTATTCCGGTTTTTACCGCTAACATATTTTAAACAAATAAAAGGGAGTGTCATAAATGAAAAAGTTATTAGCAGGATTATTTTTATCAATACTTGTACTAGCATTAGCAGCTTGCGGTACAGATAAAAAAGAAGATGAAAAATCAGCATCTGGCGATCAAACAGATAGCAAAGAAAACGTAATATTAAAAGTAGGTGCTTCTAATACACCACACGCAGTTATTTTAGAAAAAGCAAAACCGATCTTAGCTAAAGAAGGCATAGACCTTAAAATTGAAACGTATACAGATTATGTTCTACCAAACCAAGATTTAGACTCAAAAACACTTGATGCAAACTATTTCCAGCACATTCCTTACTTAGAGCTACAAATTAAAGACAATGGCTATGATTTCGTTAATGCAGGTGGCGTTCATATTGAACCAATCGGTATTTACTCTAAAAAATATAAAACGTTAGAAGACCTGCCTGAAGGCGCAACAATTTTACTTTCTAACTCAGTATCTGACCATGGTCGTATGCTGTCATTGTTAGAGGCTAAAGGCTTAATCAAATTAAAAGAAGGCATTGATAAAACAGCAGCAGAATTAAAGGATATTGAAGAAAATCCTAAAAACTTTAAATTCGATGCAAATACTGCCCCAGAAATGCTTGTACAAATGTACGAAAACGATGAAGGCGATGCAGTACTTATCAATTCTAACTTTGCCATCGATAACGGTTTAAACCCAATTGAAGATGCTATTTCTCTTGAAGATAAAGAATCTCCATATGTTAACATCATCGCTGTACGTGCAGGTGATGAATCAAAACCTGAAATTAAAAAATTATTAGAAGTATTAACATCTAAAGAAATCCAAGACTTCATTTTAGAAGAGTGGAAAGGTGCAGTAGTACCGGTAAAATAAGAATTAAAAATTTTATAAAAGGGTACATAAGTTTAACGACTTATGTACTCTTTTTTATTTGTAGTTAAATTGATGAGAAACTATGTATTTTTTATGACGTCTATTTATTGTTTAGTCACATTTATTACTATAGTAATGTTGTTAATCTACGAAATAAATGATAGAAAGTAATAATAAGAAAAAACTAGATGGAGTGATTCTAATGAATGATATAAAATTCACCCATGACATCATGCAAGAACATGAAGTAGAGCGCTACTTTAAAATATGGCGAGAAAGTGTTATTAGATCACGCCTTACTATAACAGCAGTCTTTTTAAAAACAGCTAATGCTACACAACTGAATGAAAATGTGAATGATCAAGTTACCTCGTTTTTACAATCAAAAATACGCAAGACAGACTTGCTTTTTCAATTATCCGACGGGGATCATTGGGGCATCTTCTTTTTACAAAGTAGTGATGTAGAAGCTAGGGCGTTTTTAAAACGAATATTTGCCATCTTAAAAGCAGAACGGAAGTTCCAACAGATTGCATTAAAGGCCTCTATAACAGAAATAAGAAATAATAACGTTATTTTTGAAGAGCTGTTAAATAAAAATAAACAGATGTTATCAGGGGATGAGCAATTAACATGGAGTATAGCAGAGGTAAAGGATTACTGTGAGCAACCAACTGAATTAGTGAAAGTTAGTATTATTGAGCAAAACGCCATTTTTAGACAAGTATTAGAGTCAACGCTTAAGCAAATAAATATCCCTTATTTTTCTTTAGATGTAAAGGTTTATGAGGATGGCTATAGCTTTTTGCAATCGGATGATTATAAATCAGGGCATATGCATCTAATTCTTATGAATGATATTTTACCGCTGAAAAATGGCTTAGAAATATTGCATATCTTACGACATATGCCAAATGAAAAGAAATTTATTATTTATATGATGTCAGAACGCAATTCTGAAGGGGCAGCGCTTAATGCTTATGAGGGCGGTGTTGATGAATATATTGTCAAACCATTTAATTTACGTTTGCTAGAAGCCAAAATTAAAAGAACGTTTGCGAGGTTTTGGCAATGATCAAGCTGACTGTTTCGACAATTTTAGCAATAATTTCCTTTTTATTAGTTGTGCTCTTTATCTTTTTTATGTATTTACTTGTTCAGCGACAGCGTGAAAGCTATTTTGAAAAAGTTCGTGACCGTTATTTACAAAATTATTCTCAATTTTGGTATGATTACTTATTCAATAACGCATTATTTAGTATCGTATTGGTACCTAGAGGAAGCGCCCAAGTAGAAGCTATTGAAAAAATTTTTTCATCCTATTTAAAGAATATAAGGAATGAACAGGTGGAACTAAAAATTAAACAATTCTCCAATCAATATTTAAAAGCATTCTACGAAAAAGATTTATCCAGTAAACGATGGAGTATTCGAATGAATGCCCTCTATCGAATTGCAGACTTACAAATAGATGAATTGCTAACGAAGTGCCAAGAATTCGAAAAAAATAACATTACAGATGAAGAACATTTCCAGTTATTGAAAATATACTCGCTTTTCCAACCAGATTTATTTATGGAGAAAATAAAAAATTCCAATGTAAATTACGCTGAAAGTGAATATAGAAGACTATTTATATTATTAGATGATAATGTATTTATTCGATTTTTCCATGATTTTAATAGTTTGTCGGCCAAAATGCAATTTGCTGTTATTGATACTGCTGCTGTAAAAAGAAATATGGAGTATTTGGATGAATTAAAAAAATTATTACACCATGATACACCGGAAATTAACATCAGAGCATTAAAAGGGCTATATGAAATAGGAATTATTGATGAGATGGATTCCTTTGTCCCTTTTGTGACTTCTGAAATGTGGGAAGCCAGATTAATGGTTGCCAAAATTTTTAAGCATGTACCGCTTACTTACACTTATAGTTATTTAGAGCAGCTTCTTCAAGATGAGAATTGGTGGGTACGTTCCCAAGCGGCAAAAACGATTGTAGAAGATCGACATGGTATTGCCAAATTACAGCAATTCATTGAATCCTCAAATGATCAATATGCAATTGAAATGGCCCAAGAAATTGCAGCGAGAAAAGAGGGGAAGTAAATGAAAATAATTGATTATTGCATGATGTTTTTTGGGGGCATTATTTTATTTTATATGCTGTTCGTTATTGTTTCATATTGTACAATGTTCATCATTGCTTTGCTGGATTTAAGAAAACGCTATCGTCTCGATCTATCAGAGTATGATGATGCACATATCGATGCCTTTTATTCAAAACCGGTATCGTTACTTGTTCCTGCTTACAATGAAGAAGTAGGAGTTGTAGATACAGTATATTCATTATTGAATTTACGTTATCCTCAAACTGAAATTATCATTATTAACGATGGATCTACAGATCAAACCTTTCAAACGGTCATCGAACATTTTCAAATGAAGCCAATCAATAAAATTGTTCGAACTAACATCCCTACAAAAGACATTAAACAAATATATGAATCTGAAATCTATAAAAATTGTATTTTAGTAGATAAAGAAAATGGTGGTAAGGCTGATGCGCTAAATGTGGGTATTAATGTATCTCAATATCCGTATTTTTGCTCCATTGATGGTGACTCCATTTTAGATGAAAAATCCTTGCTGCGGGTGATGAAGCCTATCATTTTATCTGATGGTGAGGTCATTGCAGCAGGTGGTAATATACGTATTGCAAATGGCGCGAAGATGCAGTTTGGCTCTATTTATGAAACTCAATTACCTAGTAATTACCTAGTAATCATGCAAGTAATCGAATATTTGCGGGCATTTTTAATGGGGAGAATAGCGTTAAGTAAATTCAATTTAGTCCTTATTATTTCAGGAGCATTTAGTGTCTTCTCTAAAAAATGGGCTGTTGAAGCAGGTGGATATTCAACCAATATTATTGGGGAAGATATGGAACTGGTGGTGAATATCCATCGACTTATAAAAGAAAAAAAAGAAAATAAGCGTATTGAATTTGTACCTGACCCAGTTTGCTGGACGGAAGCACCTCAAACATTAGGAGTACTACGCAATCAACGAAGAAGGTGGCATCAAGGGTTATTTGAAAGTCTATGGAAGCATAAAAAAATGACCTTGAATCCTAGATATGGAATGATTGGATTTCTTTCGTTCCCGTATTTTTGGCTAGTGGAATGTCTAGGGCCTCTTGTCGAGTTAGGAGGATATATTTATATTGTCATAGCCTTTTTCTTAGGGAAAATTTATTATGAGGTTGCACTCATGCTGCTACTACTATTCGTTATTTATGGTGTTATTTTTTCAATAGCGGCAGTATTGTTTGAATCATGGAGTATGAATACGTATCCGAAAAAAAGAGAGTTGTTACGCATGATTCTTTTAGCGTTTACAGAAATTTTTTGGTATCGCCCACTAACATTATTCTGGCGCTGTGAGGGATTACTTCGTTTTGTCTTAAGAAAAAGTGACTGGGGTAATATGAAACGTGTCGGCATTGCTGAAAAGGAGAAAAGTGTATGAAACGAATCTATATAGGGGTTATGGTCGTACTAGTCCTCATGATAATCCCTATTACATGGTGGTACTTAGAAGATGAAAAACAGCTTAATGTGGCCATTATAGATAAAACTGTTCCGAATGAGTCTTACCGAGAGCACTTAGGGGTGAATTGGTTTTTAAACCATTATAAATATAGATTAAATAATGAACCTTATGACGTAGAACGCGATTATTATGGTACGGTCCCAAATGATGAAACTAAAAGTGTTGTAGAAAAGAATTTGCCAAATGATTATAGTGACTATGATGTCATTTATTTGGCAGATACGTACGGAGTTTATAAAGATGATTTACAACAAACAAAACGTTTAGGTGAACGTTCTGAAAAAATTGTTGGGGGACTTGAACAAAAAGAATGGCAGGCAATCGTCGAACGCTTAGCCAGCAAAAAAAAGAGCATGTTAATAGCTGAGTATAACACGTTTGCTTCACCAACATCAGGGGAAGTTCGTAAAGAATTACAGGATTATTTAGGAATCACATGGTCTGGCTGGATCGGGCGTTATTTCGATGAGCTTGATTATCATAAAAATTTAGAAATACCGCAATGGGTGATCGATGAACATGGCGATAATTGGTCATATAAAGGTGGAGGCTTTTTACTATTTAACGAAATAACTGAGGAGCTACTTGTTCTAGAAATGAACAAGCATGTTAAATCTGAAGGTATTCAAGTGCAGTTTACTGAAAATGGGAAAAAATTCTTTCATTCATCTGCAAGGGCGCAATACGATTATTGGTTTGATATTATTACACCTAAATATGCTGAAGATGCTCTTGCAAATTATAAATGGGATTTAACAAAAAAAGGAACAGAGCTGTTAAAGGATAATGGCATTCCAGAACAATTTGCAGCAATTGTAGGCCAAGATAAAAGCTACACATCTAGTTATTATTTTGCGGGAGATTTTAATGATATCGCACGGGTACCGAATATTTATAAAATAAAAGGGTTACCTACAATCTATAAATATGCTGAGAAGTATGCGGACAGTTCGTTTTATTGGTCCATTTACATCCCAGTAATGCATAAAATATTTGATTCATTTGAGCACAAAGAGGTTCAGGATACTGTAAATCATGAGAAATTAAACTATAATGCAAGGATTCAGGGACAATCTTTTGAGGTGCTAAGAGATGGCAAATGGGAACCAATCGTATTTAAGGGTGTCAATATCGGAATGGGGAAACCTGGCGCCTTTCCTGGAGAAGCAGCAATTACTGAAGAGGAATATTATCGATGGTTTAAACAAATAGCAGACATGAATGCTAATACGATACGAGTCTATACATTACATCCACCAGGCTTTTATAGAGCACTTGCTAAATATAATGAAGAACATCCAAAAAAACCATTATATGTTTTACATGGAGTTTGGATTAATGAAGAGGGCTTAGCAGGTTCATTGGATGCCTATGACAAAGATACGTTAGAAGATTTCCAATTAGAAATGAAACAAATGGTAGATGTCATTCATGGAAATATCTATGTGGAGCCTCACCCAGGACATGCATCTGGCTTGTATGATGTAGACGTATCGAAATATGTTATAGGATGGGTACTAGGAATTGAATGGTATCCACACATGGTTGTGGGAACGAATGAAAAACATGCAAATATTGGTCAATACAACGGTACTTTTTTTGAAACAAAGGGTGCCTCTCCGTTTGAGCATTGGCTAGCAGAACAAATGGATGTGGTGTCAGTTTATGAAAAGGAAAAATATAACTGGCTACGTCCAATGAGTTTCACGAACTGGGTCACAACTGACATTCTTGAACATCCGTCAGAGCCATCAGAGGAGGAAGATTTAGTAGGGGTCAATCCAAATGTTATTTATACAAAAGGAGAGATGACAGCACCAGGACAATTTGCTTCCTATCATGTGTATCCTTATTACCCTGACTTCTTTAATTTCGATAAAGATTATTTAAATTATGTCGATTTCCGAGGGAACAAAAATAGCTATGCAGGTTATTTAAAAGAGCTCCATGAAGCTCATACTATGCCTGTTCTTATTGCGGAATTTGGTATCCCAGCATCACGTGGTAAAACACATGATAATGTATATGGTTGGAATCAGGGGCAAATGTCAGAGCAAGCACAGGGAGAAACACTTCAACATTTATTTGAGGATATTATGCATGAGGGGCTCATGGGAGGACTTGTTTTTACATGGCAAGATGAGTGGTTTAAACGAACGTGGAATACGATGGATTATGATGATCCGAATCGTCGACCATTTTGGTCCAATGCTCAAACAAATGAGCAACAGTTTGGATTATTAAGCTTCGATAGACTTAAGGTAAAAGTAGATGGAGAGACAACGGAATGGACGGGTAAACAGCTATATGATACTGCACCAAACAACCCAACAGATTTTGCAGTAGACTATGATGAGCGCTATTTGTACATTAAATTAAAAAGTGGGGAGTTAGCCAATACCTCCCCTCGCATTTTATTAGATGTTGTACCAGGTCAAGGAAATACGTCAGCTACATCTATAAAAAATATGACGTTTTCCAATGGTGTTGATTTTATAGTTGAGCTTAATAAAAACGGTCAATCTAGGGTTGTTATTGATGAATACTACGATTTCTATGATTATTTATATGGCCACCGTTTAAATTTAGTTGCTCCCCGAATGGCAAATGCCTTGAAAAATAGTGGAAAGTTCGCCCCTATTTACTATGTGTTAAATAAACAACTATTTTTACCTGAGCAAAATAGAACGACTGATTTTAGTATCTACGAAACAGGAAAATTACTTCAAGGAAATGCTAATCCAGAAGCAAAAGATTATGATTCTTTAGTTGATTATACTTGGACCGATGACAATGTTATCGAACTTCGCATCCCTTGGTTATTGATTCAAGCTAAAGATCCGAGTCAGCGTGAGTTTATAGGTAACCTGTATAAAGATGGCGATAAAGCGGCGGTTAAAGTAGACAATATTTATATTGGTGCTTTATTTGTAGATAAAGAGAACAACGTTGTTCAATCTATGCCAGCAGCTTCTAATGGTGTTTTACCACCACTCTCTACTTATACATGGGAAACATGGCAAGTACCAAAATATGAAGAGCGCTTAAAACAATCCTATTATATTTTACAAAAATTATTTAAAGCATATTAAAGGAGCTAAGGGTAGATTGTTCTGCCCTTAGTTCTTTTTTATTTACCAATCCCCTTAAGTGTCGGTGGTCAACCGTGAAGTGACCCCTATAAGTTAGACACGGTTATTTCGTTTAGGCAGCTTGGGTAAACTGAGTTCGGTATTCTACCGGACTCAGTTTTAATTTTGCCTTTAAACGTCTCGTGTTGTAATACGTTATATACTTTTCAAGTTCCTTTTTAAAATGCTCGACACTATCAAATTCCTTTAAGTAGAGGAATTCTGACTTCATGATGCCGAAGAAATTCTCCATGACAGAGTTGTCATAACAGTTTCCCTTACGTGACATACTTTGCACAATGCCTCTTGATTCAAGGGCGTGGCGATATTGTTTCATTTGGTAATGCCAACCTTGATCTGAATGCATCAATAATTGATGTTCCTCTGGCAACCTCTCTAGTGCCTTCTCCAACATTTCTGATACAAGCGAATATGTTGGTCTATGACCAATTGTGTACGTAATAATTTCGCCGTTAAATAAGTCTAAAATAGGTGATAAATAGAGCTTTTCACCAAACAGCTTAAACTCCGTAATATCTGTAACCCATTTTTCATTCGGTGCTTCTGCTATGAAGTTACGATCCAATCTATTAGGCGCAATCTTACCGATTGTCCCTTTATAAGATTTGTATTTCTTCATACGCACTAAGCACTTTAAACCTAATTCTTTCATGATACGTTGAACCTTTTTATGATTCACTTTTTTCCCACGATTTGCTAGCTCATCACGAATACGACGATAACCATAACGACCTTCGTGTTCGTTATAAATTGCTCGAATTTCGGCCTTTAACTCGGCATCTGGATCTGGACGATCCATCTTCTTCACTAAATCATAGTACGTGCTACGTGGAATGCCTGCGAATTTCGCAAGCGCCTTCACCGAGTATTTATGCCTTAATTCATAGATGACCTTTACTTTGTCTTCTTTGGTGATTTTTCCTTGGCTTGAACTAAGGCGTTCAACTTTTTTAAGTACTCATTTTCCATACGTAGACGATTGATTTCTGCTTGAAGTGCTTCAGGTGTCCCTTCTACTGGTGCTTGTTTTGGTTGTTTGTTCGTTTCTTTTTTCATGGATGGATGCCCCTTTTTCCTTGATTGAAGGGCATCGAATCCTTTTGTTTTAAATTGCTTTTTCCAACTACGAAGTGTAGAAGGCGTAGCTATCTTAAAGATAGCTGCTGTTTCAAGTAAGGACGTACCATTTTCAATCATAAAGTTTAGTACGTCTAGTTTAAACTGTGCCGAATAATTTGTATATCGCTTTATAAACGCTTCTACGCCATTATACTCATATTGTTTCGCCCAATTAAGAATTGCTTTGTGATCTGTTCCGATAGATTTAGCAATTTCATGTGAACTTTCATTGCCTTTTATGTAACGTAAGGCTGCTTGTAGTTTTTCTTCCGATGTAAATTTAGCCATATAAAAACTGCTCCTCCAAATGTTAGATGTGTCTAACATTTGGGGAGCAGTTCACCGAGGCTTAAGGGGATTTTTAGAATTGTAGAAAGAAAAATTTTTCTAAACAAAAAAATTTACAGTTAATGGTTAATGTAAAAAACGTCGTAAATAGACGTTTTTATAATGAAAATTTGATTTATTTTTTAGGAGAATAGGTTTTTATTACCTTGGATGTAATTGTTTAGAAATTGTTTAGCTTCAATTAGTACTATATAAACGTTAATAAACTTATTTTGAGTGATGTGTAATCCTACTGATCTATTTCGACTAAAGAGTCCTGTGTAAGTTTGAATGTTGAAGGGGGTTTTTACAAAAGATGACGAGAATTGAACCATTGCTTTATGGAATGCGTTCCTCAATTAAATAAAGAAAAAACAATGAAAATACAGATTAAATAAAGGAGTAATTTTAATGACGAGCGAAACGAAATCACTAAGTACAGCTTTATTGAAAAAAATCCAAACAAAAAAAGCAACAATTGGAGTGATTGGACTTGGCTATGTAGGTTTACCGTTTGCTGTGGAAATGGCTCAAAATGGATTTAAGGTAGTTGGCTTTGATAAGAATCAAGGAAAAATCAGACAATTGCAAAATGGTGAAAGTTATATTGCTGATTTACCGAGAGAAAATATAGAGCAAATGATCGAAAGTAAACATTTTGAAGCAACTAAAGATTTTTCTATGCTTTCACAAGCAGACGTTGTGATTATTTGTGTACCTACACCTACTACTCCTGATGGAACACCTAATATTTCATATATCGAAGAAGCAACGCATGCCATCGGTCAAAATATTAACGCCAATGCGCTAGTTATTCTTGAAAGTACGACTTTCCCTGGGACAACAGAAGAAATGGTCCAGCCTATTTTACAAAAATATGGTTTTACTATTGGTCATGATTTGTTTTTAGCGTATTCACCAGAACGTGTTGATCCAGGAAATAGCAACTTTTCCGTGTCGAATACACCAAAAGTGATTGGGGGAATAACAGCCACATGCCTAGAATTATCAAAGATTTTTTATGAAACAGTTCTTCATACCCATGTGTGTACTGTGACAAGCCCTAGAGTGGCTGAAATGGAGAAATTACTGGAAAATACTTTTCGCCAAATTAACATAGCCCTTGTAAACGAGTTAAGTCAGATTTGCTATAAGATGAACATTGATATTTGGGAAGTTATTGATGCAGCTTCTACAAAGCCGTATGGTTTTATGCCATTTACACCAGGGCCAGGAGTGGGAGGGCATTGTATTCCAGTCGATCCTAAATATCTACTATGGGCTGGGCAACAACATGGTATCTCTGCAACGTTAATTGAAGCAGCTGATAAAATCAATGACTCAATGCCCAACTTTGTAGTCGAGAGACTAAGTAATTACTTAAGTATTCAACATAAAGAGCTGTATAGAGCCAATATTGTTGTCATCGGTGTCACTTATAAACCTAATATAAACGATTCACGTGAATCGCCAGCACTTCATGTTATTCAGCAACTACTAGATAAACAATGCCAATTAACGATCATTGATCCTTATATACAAACATTCTCTATCGAACAATCACATTTCAATACGGTTGCATTAACAGCACCAATAATCCAACAAGCAGATGCAGTATTAATTTTAACGAATCATTCAACTATTGATTACTCTTTAATTGATCAACAAGCTTCTTTAATTTTTGATACACGTAATACCCATTTTTTGTTCGAAAATAAAAATTATTACAAACTATAAGGGGGAATTCATAGGAAATGAAACGACTAAAACTATGTGGTCTGCTCATCATGCTGTTCTTAGCAGGCTGTCAGTCAGCGACACAAGAAACGATTCATCCAGTTGATTCTTCTATAGAGGTCAAAAAATCTGATGGTACTAAAAGTGAATTAATTAGTCATGCCAATATTGTGGTACCAAAAGTATCGTTAACATTTAATGGCTTAGCAGATAACGACACAATGAAATTGCTATTAACGAAACTAGATGAATCGAATATGAAGGCTACCTTTTTTCTAGAGGGAATGCGTGTTGCTCAAGAGCCAGAGCTTGTGAAAGATATCTTAAAAAGGGGACATGAGGTGCAAAACGGTACATTGACATTTCCAGATGTAACATCTTTGGATTATGACCAAACGTATGAAGAAATCATGTTAACCAATCAAATTTTTGAAGAGCATTTAGGCTATACACCGAAATTTGTTCGTAGTCGTTCAGGCGATGTTACCGATAATATGCGCTTAGCAGCAAAGGCGCTTGATATGAAAGCTGTTATTGGATTATCTATTAACCCACTTGATAGAAAAATGCAAAGTGCTCAGGAGCTGATTAATTATATCAGTAAATATATTGATAGGGGCTCTATTATTCATCTCAACACATACATTAATCCTGCCATTATTGATGCTATACCATTATTAGCTCAATTAGCTAAAGAACGCGAGTATACCATTACTACCTTAAGTGATCTATTAGATGAACGTTATTTAACAAAGTCCGTGGAAGAAATTTCAGGATATGATGCTGTCAGTCCAAATGTAAATTATGAGCAAGCCAAGCCGAATTTATATTATCGAAAAGAGACAACAAAAAAGGAAATAGCTATTACTTTTGATGATTGGGCACATGAAAAACGAGTAAAAGAAGTGTTGGATGTTTTACGTAAATATAATATCAAAAGTACCTTTTTCCTAATAGGAAGTGGTGTGGAGAAGAATCCACAATTAGCGAAGATGATTGTAGAGGAAGGTCATGAGGTAGCGAGCCACTCCTATTACCATTTAGATGTTACAAAAATGACACCCGAAGAATTACAAGATGATTTAGTGAAGGCACATCAGGCATTAACCTATGCTTTACAAGAGCCCCCTCTTCTATATTTCCGACCAGCCCAAGGAATAATGGATGAGCGAACGGCCAAGATCATTACTGCTGCGGGAATTAAAACGATTGCTATGTATGATATCGCTTCTTTTGATTGGAATTTAGATTACTCAGCACAAGACATTTACGAACGGGTGATTTCTAGGGTTGGGCCCGGCAAGGTCATTGTCATGCATATCCTAGATGGAACAAATACGGTAGAAGCACTTCCACTCATTATTGAAAAACTTCTAGAAGATGGTTATAGCTTTAGCAAAATGTCTACTTGGATTGAAGAAGATTCAAATAGGGATGTGAATGAACAATGAAAACAAAAAAAGAGATCTTAACGATACCACGCTCTGACCGTCGGATTCTTTCAAATATTCCCGATCCCGAAAATGTAAGGAGCCTTGTGAATCGTCGTGGCGCCTCCTATCAGAAAGAGGAAATTGATCCGACAGATGTGAATGAAATCTATCGACTTCAACAATTAAGTTTACGCTACGAAACTCATTTTGAGGTTCATATTAAAAGGGCAAAACGCCAAGTGAACGCAGAAAAACTTTTTGCAGAGGATATTTCGGTAACGGGTATCCTCGTTTACTCTAATCAACCTCATGAATTTTTAATAAATGAAATTTTAACAATGAATTTTAACATACCGGGTGGTGCAATGCCTGAGGGCTATGAAGCCAAAGTGAAGTTAAAGGCTAAGGTTGTCCGTTATTTTACGAAAGAAGTGGATGGAGAACTACGTTATTATGCTGCCTGTGAATTTTTACAGCCTTTAAACGAATATATGACAAAAAAACGTTGGGGCATTTCTATTTTTATGGCTAGTTTATTTTTATTGGTCGTATCGATTATTGTCATGTTAATGAGAGCAGAAAGCGTGATTTACTTTAGGTTTAATAAATTTTTATATCTTTATAGTATTATTGCAGCAACATTTCTATTAAGTAGATATTTATTTGGTATTTTCTATAAAAATGTACCGATCAATCCAAAATTTGAACCAGGTGTCTCCATTATTATTCCAGTCTTTAATGAGGAAGAGTGGATTCATCGCACGATTTCTAGTTGTATCAATCAATATTACCCAGTAGATAAATTAGAAGTAATCGTTGTAGATGATTGTTCAACAGATCGTACAGAGGAAAAGGCATACGACATGATTAACCTTATTCATCAAGAGGGTGAACGATTTAAGACGAATGATCGATTAAAGTTTTATAAGCTTCCGCAAAACGGTGGGAAACGGGAAGCGTTAGTTGCGGGTGTTCATCAAGCGAAGCATGATTTAGTTGTTTTTGTGGATTCCGATAGTTTTTTAGAGCCACATGCAATCCGTAATTTAGTGCAACCTTTTCAAGATCCCAAAATGGGCGGTGTGGCTGGCCGAACAGAGGTTGAAAATAAATTTACTAATGCGCTAACTAAATTACAGACGGTTCGTTATTATATTGCCTTCCGTATCATGAAAGCAGCTGAAGCATGGTTTGATACGGTTACTTGCTTATCAGGACCACTAGCCTGTTACCGGAAAGAGCTAATTTTAAAAAATGAAACAGCATGGCTTAATCAAAAATTTCTTGGTCAGCCAGCAACTTTTGGTGATGACCGTAGTATGACAAACTATATTTTAAAAACACATCGAACAGGCTATCAGGACAATGCCATTTGTTCAACAATTGTTCCATCTGACACAAAAGTTTTTCTATCCCAGCAAATGAGATGGAAACGTTCTTGGCTTCGAGAATCTTTGCGTGCATTTTTATTTATGTGGAAAAAAGAACCGTTTATGTTCCTTTTCTTCATTATTGGTTTAATTGTGCCGATTGCAGCACCAATTGTCGTTGTTTATAACTTAATTTATGTACCAGTCATGTATGGTATTTTTCCTACAACGTTTTTAATAGGTTTACTATTAATGGCCATGCTTATGAGTTTGGCTCATCTATTCTTTAGAAAAAGTAAACTATGGGGATTTGGTTTTATCTTTGTCCTCTATTATGAATTTATTTTGCTATGGCAGATGCCAGTTGCTTGGGTGACTTTTTGGAAATCTACATGGGGGACAAGGGAAACACCTCAGGATGTTCTAGCGAAGGAAAAGAAAATGGAAAAGCAAAAATTACGAAAATCCCGATTTTCGATGTTGAAAATTAGAAAAAAGGGTGAGAAGGAATGAACGGAAAAAGTGTAGAGCTTCAGCCAGCTAAAAAAAATCGTCGGAAAATCATCCGTTCGATCGCTCAATTAATTATAGTAGTATTGTTAGCTGTCATTTTAATTAAAGCTGTTTTTCTAACAGAGAAAAGGGGAGCTGAAACAGTTCCATTAAATAATAAAGAGGGTTTTATTGCCCTTTCTTATTTTGGTGTCAGTAGAAATGAATCACCTAAATATGTGTCTAAAAAGAATTTAGAAGAACAATTAACTTTGTTAGAAAAACAAGGGTATCAAACCATTACTCAAAAGGATATTTTAGACTTCTATCAGCATGATAAACCATTGCCAGAAAAAGCTTTGTATCTATCATTTGAAGATGGACGTACAGATTCTAGTATTTTTGCTCAAAATATTATGGAAAAATTAAATTATAAGGCAACGATGTTTACGTATGCCAATAAAATGGATACAACCGATAATAAATTTTTAAAGCCCAAAGATTTAAAACTGATGGAAAAAAGCGGTTATTGGGAAATGGGCTCCAATGGATATAGGTTAACCTATATTAATATTTTTAATGATAAAGGACAGTCCTTAGGCGTCATAGATGAAAATAACGTACCTAATAAAACAACAATAGAATACTATAATCATTATTTAATGGATTTTATTCGTAATCAATATATGATACCAAGTGAAACTCGACAAGAGATGGAGGCTCGTATTAAGAAGGACTACAATTTAATGCAGGATATCTATCATGAAGAGTTGGGGGAAGTCCCTAAAGCCTACGCAATTATGCATGCAAACTCACTTTATAACAATATGGATCCTCTCGTAGAAAGTGTGAATAACAAAGAAATTAAAGACAAGTTTCGTATGCATTTTAATCTAGAATTAGGAGCCTACAATGATAAAGAGGCAGATATTTATAATTTAAGCAGATTACAAGTATCGCCATATTGGTCAACTAATCATGTGATGATGAAGATCAGACAGGCCAGTAGGCAAAACATACAATTTAAGATAGGAGATCAGGAAGTAGCACAACACTGGAAAGTGATAAATGGTGCGGCAGAATATGAAAATAATGAGATTACATTAACTTCAGCTCCATCAAGTGAAGGCAGAATTCTTTTAAAGGAGGAAATGCCAGATCAATATAATGTGAATTTTGCGTTTAAAGGGAATGTGGTTGGCCAACAAGCTTTCTATGTAAATTACGATGAAAAAACAAATAGTTATTTACGAATTGTACTAGTCGATAATGAGATTGTAATAAATGAAAAATTACCAGGCGGGGGAATTGTTGAAAAAGAACGCTTTCCATTAAATGAAATTAAGTGGAATGAAGAAGAATACGCATTTAATAAAGCAACAGTTTACACTTATCATGATACGCAAAAAGGGTCACGTATAGATGAAGAAGAGTACCCAAGAAACTTAACGGAAAAAAGAGTATTTAACATTGCTATAAATAAGGATAAAATAGAAATAGATGTAGATAATGTATTATCCAAGACCGTTCAAATAAATCCGAAATTACAAGGGGCACAGATTGGATTTGGTGCGTTGTACAGTAATAAGAACACTTCACACGAACAGTATGCAGATGATATTTACGATACATTAATTGAAGATATTTTGATTACAGATAAAAACAATCAAACTATTTTTACGAACCAATATACGAATTTCGAGAAGGTTAAGTATAAATCCACTGAGTTATTTAATCATGTCGTTGATTTCTTTATCGAGACCTTCTAAATCGGGGTGAAATTAGAGTCAAGTGAAGAACATTATGTTATTTATTTGTATTGCGCTACTATTTATTACAGCTTGTAGTAATAGTAAAGAACAGCCAGCTAAAGCAAAGGAAGAATTTAACGATAAGGAGAAGCTCCGATTATCTATTTGGTTACCAGAATGGCAAAATAAATCCGCCATGAAAGATGTAGAAAATTCTCAACTTGGATTACAAGATATACGTGTTTTTGGTGCATATTTTAATAGCAATGATGAACTATTGTTAACAGAAAATGCCGTAGATATGTTGCAAAAGACCAAGCAGCAATTTAATGATTCCCATCATGTGATCCTAACACTCATCAATGATTATGTAACAGAGAATGCTCCATCTGTTCAAAAGGATAGCACGCTTTTGCATAGATTATTGCAGGATTCCTCAGCAAGGCAAAAGCATATTGGAAATATTTTGCGGGTTGTGGAACAATATCAAATAAATGGCATTGAGATTGATTATGAAAAGGTGGCTAAAGATGACCTTCAAAACTATATCCTATTTTTAGAAGAGCTTTACCAAGAGCTTTCCAAAAAGGATGTTACATTGCATGTTGTACTCGAACCACGCTTTCCATTTGATGTGAAATTGCCAGATGGACCTCACTATACAGTAATGGCCTATAATGTTCATGGTTACCACAGTGGGCCAGGTGCTAAAGCTACTTTTTCTTTTCTAGATGATTTAGTAAAAAAAATGAAGAAGTCTAATCAAGATTTAGCTATCGCCTTTGCCACTGGAGGTTTTGATTGGGTAGCTCAGGGCAAAATAGTCGCTTTAACAGAGCTTGAGGCCGAACAATTACTAGCCGATAGAAAAGCAGCTAAGCAGCGTGATCAAGCAAGTGGAGCCGTTTATTTTTCATATGTAGATGACAATAATGTCAGCCATGAAGTTTGGTATGCTGATCAAGAAACGCTAGAAAAATGGGTTACTTACGTTCAAAAGAAAAGCTATCATGACGTTGTATTATGGCGTGCAGGAGGCTTAGGAGAGAAAACAATAGAATGGATTGCTGAGCAATCAACAGAATAATAAAAAAATCGCCCAAAAGGCGATTTTTTTATTGGAATTGTGAAAGGCGAGAAAAAAAGTTTTTCACAAAGTCTAAGAAAATGATTTCTGATGGTGCAATTTCTCGATTTACGGGTGAAATAATACCAACAGTTCTAGGGATTGTAGGAGATTCAATAGGAACCTTAATGGTAAAGCGAGCTGCTGAATCATAAAGAGAACTTTCTGGTAATAGACTAACACCTATGCCAGCGGCGACTAAGCCCTTTAGTGCATCCAAATCTTCTCCCTCTGAAATGACATTTGGTAAAAAGCCTGCAGCTCTACAAGCATCCATCGCTACCTTATGCAAAATGTAACCATCTGGAAATAATACGAATAAATCATTTTTCAACTCTGCAAGCTGTATGCTTTCTCTTTTAGCTAATGGATGATTGGCTGGTAGGAGTGCGGCAATATTTTCAGTAAACAGAATGGTTGATTGAATGGATTCGTCCTTCGGGGGCAGGGGTCCCAAAAAGGCGAGGTTCAACTCCCGATTTTTAACTGCATCAATCAAAAATCGATAAGACCCTTGACGGAGTTGAAATTGTAAATCAGGATATTCGCGTTTAAAGGCTGAAATAACGGTTGGCAGAACATAGCTAGCTAAACTTGTTGGAAAGCCGATTTTAATTGAGCCCTTTGCAGGATCAAGATATTCTTCTACTTGCTTTGCTGCAAAATCGATGGCCTTTAATGCCGTAATGGTATGCTCAAGAAATGTCTTCCCTATTGGTGTTAATTTGACATTTCGTCCCACTCGTTCAAATAACGGAGTGCCTAACTCATCCTCAAGATTTGCGATTTGCCGACTAATGGCAGATTGGGCTACATGAAGATGCTCAGCAGCCTCTGAAATATGCTCACGTTCAGCAACCTCTACAAAATAGCGTAATTGACGTAACTCCACTAACATTTCACCTCTATTAATCTAAAAATAAGATTGATTATACCTTAATTATATATTATTTAAGATGAAAAATGACTGTTTATGTCAAAATAAAAATTATAAGCTGTTAGATATTTGAGAGTTCGCTATTGTAAGATGAGGAGGAGGTGGGATTCATGATAAAAAAAAGTTTAAGTTGGTTATTTATTTTATTAGCCATCACGATGCTAACTTATTTAATTTTTAACGATCAAGATACAAGCAATACTAAGTTACAGGCGGTAGATGGTCAATTAGATTTATCAGAAATAACAAAAGAGGAAGAGATTGTAGCATTGTCTGGAGAATGGCGTTTTATAGGCAATAAATTTCTTGAACCTGCTAATTTTCCTGATCATGCTCCAATTGAAAAGGTTCCTGGACCATGGCAGGCCGATGCAGAGTATGGTACTTATCAACTTAAAATTAAGCTACCACCTCATTTCAAAAAAATAGGTATTCGGGTACGAAATATTTGGTCATCTCATCGACTGTTTATAAATAATGAGATCGCTGCCTCCTATGGTAAACTAGCTACTGCTCGTGAAGCATCGAAACCAAGTAATCCTGTTTATGAAGTGTATTTTTCACCTTCTTCAGATTCGGTGATCCTAACAATACAAGTTGCAGATTTTCATAATGCAAGGCATGGCATTATATTTCCTATAGATATAGGAGATGCGGATGCTCTTGCAAAAGATGTCATTCAAGATGTGTACTTAGAAAAAACAACGATTATCATGTTATTAATATTTTCAATCTTTCATTTTAGTTTGTATTTATTAAGAATAAGAGACAAAGCGTTTTTTTATAGTGCAATGTATTTTTTTACGTTGGCAATTTTGGTATGTACAAGAGGCGAACGAACTCTTTATAGAGAGTTTCCTACTATAGAATTTGAATTTTATTTTCGTTTGCAAGATTTTATAACGTATATAAATGCAGTGATGCTATTCCTGTTCTTTGCCTATACGGTAACAGCTATGATGAAGCGTAGGACAGCTTTATTATTTGTGTCACCACTACTATTATATGGCGTTGGAACACTGCTTTTACCAGCAAGATCTTTATCAGAGCTACAATATATATTTTTTACCTATATAAATTTCCTAGCATTTTTTATAATAGGACGATTATTGTATTTGATCATGAAGAAAAGTGCTCATGTTCCGAAAAATGAACTGATAATATTAAGTGCAACAATTATATCTCTATTAATTTTTAGCATAAGTGGAACATTTGATCAGCTTTTTTTCTCTGGGCGAAATGTTTTTAATCGTATTGGTCTGCTATTCTTTGTAGTATGTATGAATATTTATTTGGCAATGCGACTAATTAATCGAACAAGAGACGCTGAATTATATAGTCAACGTCTGGAAAAGGCGACAATCGGTAAGGATTCCTTTTTAGAAGTGACAACAAATGAATTAGAACAACCTCTTTATCATGCATTAAATATTACAAAATCCTTATCAACTCAATCTATGACGGATAAGCAACAACTACTAGAACAACAATTAGAACGTTTATTATATCTAGTAAATGACTTAAAAGATTTCACTAGAATAAGGTTTCAGGATTTTAAAATAGATGTACACCCAGTTAATATTCAAATGATTATTCAGCATGTATTAATTATGCACGAAAAGAAAATAAAAAAACGCATATTCGTTTATACAAGCACACCAATCCAAAATTATTAGTTCAAGCTGATGAGCAACGTCTAGGTCAAATCTTATACAGGGTACTTGAAACAGCTATTGCTCATGCTGGGAATGGGGATATGATTCTAACTGTTTTACATCTTGATACAGACGTAAGAATCTTGGTAGAAGGAGCTGGCCCTGAGCCTATACAGCAAAAAGCAGCAGATGAGACTGGACAGTCGATAGGGAAAGCCATCATTGAGCAGATGGGTGGTACATATTCGGTAGATTTATTACAAAATGGCATTCGATTTATCATCACCTTGCCATTCGGGGGCTATGAGCAAGTGCTAAAAGACAATGAGATGATTATCATTATGAATGATCAGCCACTGTTCAATGAAAATTTGCCAAGATTACTCATAGTTGAGGATGATGTCATTCATGCAGAGGTTTTACAATCGTTACTACAAAGCCACTACGCTATAGAGGTAGTGCATTGCCCTGAGGAGGCACTCAACGTTATTCAGCAAAAAAGACCTGATTTTTTATTGATAGATGAAGTGATGCCTGGAATGGGAGGCATTGCCCTAACCAAATATATACGTCAGTATTATAGCTATATAGATTTACCGATTATTATGTTAGTAGCCAATGAATATCCTACGAATATTTCTCTTATCCTGGAATCAGGGGCCAATGATTATATCCGTAAGCCAGCTACAAAAGAAATGTTACTTTCACGTTTATCGGCTATAGCATTAACGAAAGAGGCTATGGGCAAAGCGATACAGCATGAAATGGCTTTTCTACAGGCACAAATCAATCCTCATTTTTTATACAATGCACTCAGCAGTATTATTTCGTTTTGTTATACAGACGGAGAGCGAGCAGGGCATTTATTAACGATGCTTTCTACCTATTTACGTTATATTTTAGAATCAGGTAAGGATGGGCAACGCGCAACGTTAGAGAAAGAGCTTGAAATTATATGTGCCTATGTAGAGATTGAACAAGCACGCTTTGGTGATAAGTTAACGGTTATTTTGACAATAGAAGATACATTAGATGCTGAAAAGATAGAAATCCCAAGTTTACTGATACAGCCTTTAGTTGAAAATGCAATTCGTCATGGGATTTTTGAAAAGGATGGAAATGGGACAGTCTTTATTGAAATTAAAAGGCAGCAAAATAATTTAAGCATTCAGGTGAGGGATGATGGCGTTGGTATGACTGAGGAACAGGTAAAAGCTTTAAACAATGGAGAAAATATATTTTCAAATGGCATCGGATTTACCAATGTTCTACGTCGAGTAAAAGAAATGCCGAGTGCTACTCTTTCTATTACTTCTAAGAAAGATGAAGGTACAACAATGGTATTCATACAACCTTTAAAGGAGCTTCAACATGTGGAAAATTATTATGGTAGAGGATGAACAGCCAATTTTAGATTTGCACAAACTATTACTTGAAAAAGAGGGGCTTTTTCAAGTTATTGCCACCTTTACATCACCTTTAGAAGCAATAACTCAAATTTTGTCCATTAAGGGTGAATATGATGCGCTAATTTTAGATATTGAAATGCCAAAGATGAATGGATTAGAGCTTGCAGCTATTTTAGTAGAAGAAGGCATTGATGTCCCTATTATTTTTTCAACAGCCTATGCAAAATATGCTGTAGATGCATTTCGAGTCCAAGCACTAGACTATGTATTAAAGCCCATGACACCAAGTATTGTACTACAAGTAAATGAAAGACTTACAAAATATTATGGGCGTCAAACACAGCGAAACACTACAAAGTTGGAAGTTAGTTTAAAAGGTGAGGTTGGAACAAGGATACATGACAAAGCTATTAAATGGCGAACAAAGGTTACGGAGGAGCTTTTTTATTATTTATTAGTCCATGAAGGAATCGTAGTATCGAAGTATCGTATTTTAGATGATATTTGGCCTAATATAGATGAGAAAAAAGCGTTAGCTAATCTTTATAATACGATTTACCGTCTACGTCAGCTTTTTATAGAGCTAGGTTTACCTATTCAAATAGAACGCGTGAATGAAGGCTATGAGCTGAAGACAAATGATGCAATTGTTATCACTTCTACCTTAGAGTCAGATGCTTTTTTACTGGAATCAAAAGGATATTTATGGGCATATCATCTAAATTAATGGAGAAATGGCAGAAATGTTGGATACAATCTACGTTTCTGTCTTTTCATTTACCTAAAATTACTTTCTTTTGAGGATACAATCCATCAATTTTTATAGCAAAATTTCTTTCTTCCAATATGAACTTAAATTGATTCCATTTTAATGAAATAGGTTATAGTATAGATATGTTGTTTATGCTAATTTGTCACAAAACCGCTACAATTAGCACTTTTCTCGAGGTTTTCACTATGTAGCTAGATGAAATCAATTCTCAATTAGGGAGATTTTATTGAAAATGAAGAAAGTCTATTCTCATTGTTTAGGTGAAGTAGTAATAATCTGAAAATGCTTACAAAGTCTTTATTTTTAAAGATTTTATTTAAGGAATGGGAAAGTAATTGAAATGGTTTGCATAGAGAACGATTTTCAGTTAAGATTAGAATGATGATAATTAAGGAATGGTTGACCCATTCACTGAACACTATGGAGGTATTTTCATGTCAACTTTAGTTATTAAAGATCTTCACGTTGCTATCGACGGAAAAGAGATTTTAAAAGGCGTAAATCTTACAATTAATACAAACGAAATTCACGCAATTATGGGACCAAACGGAACTGGTAAATCAACACTAGCTTCTGCTATTATGGGTCATCCAAAATATGAAGTAACTTCAGGTACTGTTGAGTTAGATGGCGAAGATGTGCTTGAAATGGAAGTAGACGAGCGTGCTCAAGCTGGTTTATTCCTAGCAATGCAATATCCATCTGAAATTGCTGGTGTTACAAATGCTGATTTCTTACGTTCAGCAATTAACGCGCGTCGTGAAGAAGGCGATGAAATTTCATTAATGAAATTTATCCGCGAATTAGATAAAAACATGGAATTCCTTGAAATGAACGAAGATATGGCTCAACGTTATTTAAATGAAGGTTTCTCTGGCGGGGAGAAAAAACGTAATGAGATTCTTCAATTAATGATGATCAAACCAACATTTGCAATCTTAGATGAAATTGACTCTGGTCTTGATATCGATGCATTGAAAGTTGTCTCAAAAGGCATCAACGCAATGCGCGGTGAAGGCTTTGGCTGCTTAATGATTACACACTATCAACGCCTATTAAACTACATTACACCAGACCATGTACACGTAATGATGCAAGGACGTGTTGTAAAATCAGGTGGTGCAGAGCTTGCACAACGCTTAGAAGCAGAAGGTTATGACTGGATTAAAAAAGAATTAGGAATCGAAGAAGAAACAGAAGAACAAGAAGCATAAGAAGGAGGACGAACTAGCATGACAGTGGAACTTAACTTGCCTGTAACAGTACAGGACGTGCGCTCGTTCTCAGAAGCAAATGGTGAACCTACTTGGTTTACAGAACTTCGCGCGGCAGCACTAGACAAAGTAGCTGGTTTAGATTTGCCAAAACCAGATAGAACGAATATTACAAAATGGGATTTCATGAACTTCCAAGTGTTGGCAGTTCATAGTGAGGCATTCCCTTCATTGGATGCTCTACCTGAAGAAGCAAAAGGTTTAATTGACCTTGAAGCACAAGAAAACCTATATATTCAACGTAATAATACACCAGCATATATTAAGGCATCACAAGAACTTGCTGATAAAGGTGTTATTTTTACTGATATTTTCACAGCAGTTCGTGAGCATGGCGAACTTGTACAAAAATACTTTATGACAGAAGCTGTTAAAGTAGATGAGCATAAGTTAACAGCACTTCATACAGCACTTGTTAATGGTGGAGTGTTTGTATACGTACCAAAAAACGTGATCATTGAGCAACCACTTCAAGTTGTTTTCCTTAATGACAATGCGGAAGCTTCATTATATAACCATGTTTTAGTAGTAGCAGAAGCGAATTCAGCAGTAACATATGTGGAAACTTATGTTTCAACAGTTGAAGAGGCAAAAGGGCAAGCGAATATTATTGCGGAAGTCGTTGTTCAAGATAATGCACAGGTGACATATGGTGCAGTAGATGTCCTTGCAAAAGGATTTACGACATATGTTAATCGTCGTGCACGTTTAGCGCGTGACGCAAAAGTTGACTGGGCTCTTGGTCTAATGAATGATTCTGATACAATCTCTGAAAACATTACGCATTTGATTGGTGACGGTTCTCATGCAGATACAAAAACAGTCGTAGTTGGTCGTGGAGAACAAAAACTTAACTTCACTACTGAGGTTCGTCACTGGGGTAAAAACTCAAACGGGCATATCTTAAAGCATGGTGTAATGAAAGATGCAGCTCAGTCAATCTTTAACGGTATTGGCTATATCGAGCATGGTGCGACAAAAGCCGATGCACAACAAGAATCACGTGTATTAATGCTGTCAGAAAAAGCTCGTGGGGATGCAAACCCAATTTTATTAATTGACGAAGATGATGTAACAGCAGGACACGCAGCATCTGTTGGTCGAGTAGATCCATTACAGCTTTATTATTTAATGAGCCGTGGTATCTCGAAAGCAGAAGCAGAGCGCCTTGTTATCCATGGATTCCTTGCGCCAGTTGTTACGCAATTACCAATTGAAGGCGTTCAAAAGCAACTGACGGAGGTTATTGAAAGGAAAGTTCGCTAATGATGAATAAAGACATTAAAAGCTATTTCCCAATTTTAAATCAGGATGTAAATGGTCATAGACTTGTATATCTTGATAGTGCAGCGACGTCTCAGAAGCCTGTTCAAGTGATTGAAGCGATTAAAGCTTATTATGAATTTGATAATTCCAATGTTCACCGTGGCGTGCATACACTAGGAAACCGTGCAACAGATAAATATGAAGGTGCTCGTGAAAAGGTTCGTAAGTTTATTAATGCGCAATCAACACAGGAAATTATTTTTACGCGTGGTACAACAACCGCTTTAAATACAGTTGCGACAAGTTATGGTCGTGCAAATGTTGTTGAGGGTGATGAAATTGTCATTACTCATATGGAGCATCATTCCAATATTATTCCTTGGCAACAATTAGCCAAAGAAAAAAATGCAACTTTAAAATACATTGAGCTTGAAGCAGACGGCACTCTTAGCCTAGAGAAAGTACGTGCGACAGTCACACCTAAAACAAAAATTGTTTCGGTGTCTATGGCATCAAACGTACTTGGAACAATAAATCCAATTAAAGAAATTGCTCAAATTGCACATGCTAATGGTGCTGTCATGGTAGCCGATGGTGCACAAGCTGCGCCACATATGAAAATTGATGTGCAAGATTTGGATGTAGATTTCTTAGGTTTCTCAGGGCATAAAATGTGCGGACCAACTGGAATAGGTGTACTATATGGTAAAAAGGAACACCTTGAAAAGATGGAGCCAATTGAGTTTGGTGGCGAAATGATTGATTTTGTTGGGCTTTATGAGTCAACGTGGAAGGAATTACCGTGGAAATTTGAAGGTGGAACGCCTATTATTGCAGGTGCAATAGGTTTAGGAGCCGCTATTGATTTCTTAACTGATATCGGGTTAGATAACATTCTAGAGCATGAGCATAAGCTTGCAGGCTACGCAATGGATCAACTTGAAACAATTGACGGTTTGAAAATTTTTGGCCCACGTGACCCTATGAAGCGTTGTGGATTAGTAACATTTAATCTAGATGATGTACATCCACATGATGTGGCAACGGTGCTTGACATGAATGGTATTGCTGTTCGTGCAGGACATCATTGTGCACAGCCACTAATGAAATGTCTTCAGCAAGTAGCGACAGCACGAGCAAGCTTCTATCTGTACAATACAGAGGAGGATATTGACCGTTTAGTTGCAGGGTTACGTTCTGCGAAGGAGTATTTTGGCGATGTCTTTTAATAATTTAGATCAACTATACCGTTCAGTCATTATGGATCACTATAAGAATCCTCGCAATAAAGGATCTTTAGATGAGAATGCTGTAACGATCGATATGAATAATCCGACTTGTGGCGACCGTATTCACTTAACATTGAAAGTGACAGACGGTGTTGTAGAGGATGCAAAATTTGATGGTGAAGGCTGTTCTATTTCTATGTCCTCTGCATCAATGATGACACAGCTCATCAAAGGAAAAAAAGTAGAGGAAGCTATTGAGCTTTCTGATATTTTTTCTAAAATGATGATGGGTGAGGAGTACAGCGATAAATATGACCTTGAGGATGTTGAGGCACTGCAAGGTGTTTCACAATTCCCAGCACGAATTAAGTGTGCAACATTGGCTTGGAAAGCAATGGAAAAAGGTGTGAAATAACTCTTACTTCCTTGTTCTTGAGTGAAAGCTACTATGGCTTCACTCAAAGCAAGGGATGATTACCTAGAAAAATACATCAATGAACGGAGGAGAAACGATGGCTAAAAAAATGCCTGATATCGGCGATTACAAATACGGTTTCCATGACAAGGACGTATCAATTTTCCGTTCAAAACGCGGTTTAACTGAAGAAATCGTCCGTGAAATTTCAAATATGAAACAAGAGCCAGAATGGATGCTAGAATACCGTTTAAAAGCTCTTGAAACATTTTATACAAAACCAATGCCACAATGGGGTGGCGATCTTGGGGATTTAGATTTTGATGAAATTACGTACTATGTAAAACCATCAGAAGCTACTCAAAAATCATGGGATGAAGTACCTGATGAAATCAAAGCAACTTTTGATAAATTAGGTATCCCAGAAGCTGAACAAAAATATCTTGCAGGTGTATCTGCACAATATGAGTCTGAGGTAGTTTATCACAACATGAAAAAAGACCTTGAAGATCTTGGTATTGTGTTCAAAGATACTGACTCTGCTCTACGTGAAAACGAAGATATTTTCAAACAATATTGGGGCAAAGTGATTCCTTACACAGACAATAAATTTGCTGCTTTAAACTCAGCAGTATGGTCAGGTGGATCATTTATTTATGTGCCACCAGGTGTTAAAGTAGAAACACCGTTACAAGCTTACTTCCGTATTAACTCAGAAAATATGGGTCAATTCGAACGTACACTTATTATTGTAGATGAAGGCGCTCACGTACACTATGTTGAAGGTTGTACAGCTCCTGTTTACACAACAAACTCTTTACACTCAGCAGTTGTAGAAATTGTTGTTCGTAAAGATGCATATTGCCGTTATACAACAATTCAAAACTGGGCGAACAATGTTTACAATCTTGTAACGAAACGTACAGTTGTAGAAGAAAACGGTACAATGGAATGGATTGATGGTAACATCGGTTCTAAATTAACAATGAAATACCCAGCATGTATCCTAAAAGGTGAAGGTGCTCGTGGTATGACATTATCGATTGCATTAGCAGGTAAAGGACAACACCAACATGCTGGCGCTAAAATGATCCATATGGCACCAAACACATCTTCAACAATCGTTTCTAAATCGATTGCTAAACAAGGTGGTAAGGTAACGTATATGGGACAAGTTCGTTTCGGTCCTAAAGCAAGTGGTGCACGTGCTAACATCGAATGTGATACGCTGATTATGGATAATCAATCGACTTCTGATACAATTCCTTATAACGAGATCTTTAATGATAATGTATCTTTAGAGCACGAAGCAAAAGTTTCAAAAGTATCTGAAGAACAATTATTCTATTTAATGTCTCGCGGAATTTCCGAAGAAGAAGCAACAGAAATGATCGTAATGGGCTTCATCGAGCCATTCACAAAAGAACTACCAATGGAATACGCAGTAGAAATGAACCGTCTGATTAAATTCGAGATGGAAGGTTCTATCGGTTAATTTATTAGCCACCCCTAGTCCCAACATAAATTGTGACTAGGGGTTTTTTGTGTTTTTACGTCGTGAAAGAAAGTGGATAATTATAATATATCGAAATAGTACTGGATTTATTTAAGATTACATACTAAAATGATAATGAGAATCAATATCAATTGAAAAGGGGGATGGTAAATCTAGAAGATGTGCAGTACTTCAATAAGCAAGATGAGATAGTTAATCATCATTCAAAGGAGAATAGGTAAATGAAAAAGAAGTTTTTATTTATTAGTTTCATAGCATTATTTATGCTCATTCTCGCCGCATGTGGAGAGAAGAAGGCAGTAGAAGAGGAATATTCCACTGATACACCAAAAGAAGAAGAAGTGACACAAACAAAAGAAGAATCAACAAATGAAAATGGCACAAGAACGATTGAATATCTTGGTGAAAGCTATGAAGTGCCAGAAAAAGTTGAAAGAATTGTTGTAACAGGAGCTATGGAAGCAATGGAGGATATGGTGGTGCTGGATGTTCACCCAGTTGGAGCTATTGCTATTGGTGGCAAGTTCCCTGAGCTCTATGCTTCTGTAACAGACAAAGCAGAATCTATTGGTGAGAAGATTAAACCAAACTTTGAAAAAATATTAGAATTAAATCCAGATGTCATTTTAGGGTCCACAAAGTTCCCAGAAGAGGTACAAAGTAAATTAGAGAAAATTGCACCTACAATTTTAGTTTCACATATTTCGACGAACTGGGAATCTAATTTGAATTTACTAGCAGAACTAACTGGTAAGCAAGCAGATGCTGAGAAGATCTTATCTACATATAAAGCTGATATTGAAGCTGCTAAGTCCACGTTAACTGAAAAACTACAAGATCAAAAAGTAGCGGCTATTCGTATTCGTGGAGGACAAGCGTATGTTTATCCAAAAGAAGTATTTTTAAATGCAGTTCTATATGGCGAGCTTGGTTTAGCAGTACCTAATGAAGTTGCTAAAGCTAAATCTCAAGAGGCCATTTCTGTAGAACAGCTTGCAGATATGAATCCTGATTATTTATTTGTGCAGTTTTCAACAGATGAAAATGCGGACGCGCCGAATGCTTTAGAAGACTTTAAAAAGAATCCAATCATCCAAAATATTACTGCATTTAAAAATGACCGAGTATTTGTTAATGTACTAGATCCACTAATGGAAGGTGGCCCTGCATATAGCCGAATTAAGTTTTTAGAGGCTATTCAGCAAAATCTTGTGAAATAAACGTCGCCTGTTATAGTAGCATGAGTTCAATGGAATATGGACTCATGCTTTTTCTTTGGCATAATTAAGTGATAAAAGAAGGTATATTTTTTACATGATGTTTATTTGTAGTGACATACTGTGTGCTATGATTATGTACATAGAGGAGGATGTCACATGATTGTAGTAGGATTAACTGGTTGGGGCGATCACCCTTCACTTTATAGTGGAGTGACTACTTCAAAGGATAAATTATTTGATTACACAGGTCATTTTTTAACGGTTGAAGTAGATACTTCTTTTTATGCCATACCAGCCAAAGAGCATGTTCGGAAATGGTGTGAGGATACACCTGAAAACTTCCGTTTTGTTGTGAAAGCTTACCAAGGAATGACGGGTCATTTACGTGGAGAGATTCCCTTTGAATCAAAAAATGATATGTTCAATGCATTTATTGAATGTGCCAATGAATTTAAACGTTATGGAAAGCTAGCCATGGTATTAGCACAATTTCCACCATGGTTTGATTGCCAAGGAAAAAATGTGCAATATTTATTGTATATCCGACAGCAGTTAAAGGATTTTGAAGTAGCGATTGAATTTCGAAATCAAACATGGTATGCAGAAAATGTTGTCAAGCAGACGATAGATTTCTTACGAGAACATCAATTTATCCATACGATTTGTGATGAACCACAGGCTGGTGTAGGATCTGTTCCTTTCTACCCTGTAGTGACTGCAAATAAAGCGTTGATTCGTCTCCATGGTCGCAATATACATGGATGGCGGAACACAGGAAATGCAGAAAATTGGCGTAAAGTTCGCTTCTTATATGATTATAATAAAGAAGAATTACAGCAGCTTGGGGATAGCATGAAAAAGCTTGAACCAGAGGTCAATGAACTCTTCGTTTTATTTAATAATAATTCTGGTAATCATGCAGCGAAAAACGCAAAGGAGCTACAAGGTATGTTGAATATTAACGATGTCGGGTTGGCACCTAAACAATTAAACATGTTTGAAGGGGAACTATAATGGAGTTTATTTTATTAGTCATCATTGCCTTGCTTGCTGGTCTAATTGGCTCATTAGTTGGGCTAGGTGGTGGTGTAGTATTAGTACCAGCAACATTATACATCGGCTTAAATTTAGGAATGATCCCAGATATTACACCACAAAAAGTAGTCGGTTTATCAGTGGTGATGATGATTTTCACGGGACTTGCCTCCACGCTAAGCTATATGAAATCTAAAACGGTGGATTATAAAAGTGGTTTTATATTCTTTATTGGAAGTATTCCAGGAACAATCCTTGGCGCATGGGTCAATAAAGGATTAGATTTACCATCCTTTAATTTATATTTCGGTATTTTACTTATTATTTTATCGATTATTTTGCTTGTGAGAGACAAACTGAAGCCTGTAAAATGGTTTGTAAAAAATGGTATGCAGCAAGAGTTTACTGACTCTGAGGGAAAAACCTATGTATATGGCTATCCCATTTGGTTTGCTATTACATTAACATTTGGTATTGGCTTTGCTTCTGGTTTATTTGGAATAGGTGGCGGCTCCATGATCGTGCCAGCAATGATTATTTTATTCTTATTCCCCCCACATGTCGCGGTGGCAACATCGATGTTTATGGTATTTTTAACGTCCATTGTTAATTCTGCAAGCCATGTTTATTTCGGTCATGTACCCTGGCTTTATACTATTCCAGTTATTCCTGGGGCTTATGTTGGAGCAAAGCTGGGTGCTGCGTTAAATAAGAGGATTAAATCCGATACACTTGTACTAGCTTTAAGGATTATTCTATTATTACTAGGAATTCGATCTATTATAGAAGGCATATTAGCTTAATTTGAAGTGAGGTGGCTTTAATGCTTGAAAAGATCCATATTTTTCACACAAATGATTTGCATAGTCATTTTAAGTATTGGCCACGAATGCAAAGCTATGTGAAAGAAATGCGCAATAAATTAGGGAATATCGGGGAAACAAGCTATTTGTTTGATGTTGGAGATCATTTAGATCGTTCCAACATTTATACAGAAGCAACAGTTGGGAAAGGTAATGTGCGATTGCTAAATGAGGCGGGTTACGATGTGGTGACAATCGGCAACAATGAAGGTATTACATTATCCCATGAAGAGCTCTTCCACTTATATGACAATGCTAATTTTGATGTTGTGGTTGCAAATGTATATGCCTCCCACGGGAAGAAGCCAGCATGGATGAAGCCTTATGTAATCTTAACAACAGCAATGGGTACGAAGATTGGCGTCATTGCAGCCACGGCCATGTTTGAAGTATATTATGAAGAATTAAATTGGCATATGGACGACGCTAGAAGTACACTGCTACGTTTAGCGCATCAACTACGTGAAGAAGTAGACATTGTTGTATGCTTATCCCATTTAGGCATTACAGAGGATGAGCTCTTAGCGGATGAGTGTCCAGAAATTGATGTTATATTCGGCTCTCATACTCATCATGTCCTACCAGAGGGCAAAGTGATTAATGGGGTTTTACTGACAGGTGGAGGTAAGTTTGGCCAATATACTGGACATCTTATCATAGAATATGATAAAAAATTGAGGAAAATTGTTGAAAAAAAGGATACTTTAATTCATAATAAGGATTTGCCAATTGTTAAAAATGAACAGAAAGTGGTACAGTTTTTGGAGGATGAAGGAAACAGAATATTGGATACTCCAGTTTTTACAACAAAGAAAGCCTACAACAAGGAATGGTTCCATTATTCACAGCTATCTGATTTATTTGCACATGCAATTTTGGAAAAAAGCGGAGCGGACTGTGCATTATTCAATGCAGGGATATTTTTAGATGGTCTTCCTAAGGGAATAGTGACTGCCTTAGATTTGCACCGAATTTTTCCACATCCAATTAATTTATGTACAATTGAATTATCCGTCGCTGAAATGAAAGAAATTTATATGCAATCTAAAAATGAAGAATGGCCCTATATCGAACTAAAAGGACTAGGGTTTAGAGGCGTCATTTTTGGAAAAATATTGACATATGGATTTTCCATGAATGAAAATCGGCAATTATTAATTAATGGTAAGCTAGCAGATCAAAATCACATTTATAAACTGGTCACATTGGATCTGTTTACATTTGGTTATTTTTATCCAAGTTTTAAATATGCAAAAAAACAATATATTTTACCTGAATTTTTACGAAACATTATGATAGATTATGGTCAAAGATTCTTTAAACAATAGAGAGAGTTTAAAGAATGGAATGGGGAAGAAGTCATGCGATTAATTTCAATCGATGTATTAAAAGAAGGAATGGTATTAGGAAGAACCATTTGGAATGAGGCAGGTCATCCGCTTTTAAAGAAAGATGTTGTCATTAATGACCGTATTATTCAAAGACTTCAACAGTTAAATACACATTATTTATATATTGACGATGAGATTTCTGAGGGAATAGAAGTAGAAGAGACCGTTCCACCTGCTATGCGAAATAAAGTCATCAAAACTATAAAGGATTCGTTCCAGTCCATTGATGGTTTGAATCCAGTAAATGCTTCTTATATATTAGATCAGCAATCAAAGACAATTGTTTCGATCGTAGATGAATTACTTTCTGCAGTTACTGGAAATAATGAAATTCTAACCATTTTAACAGATGCTTATTTATTTGATGAATATTTATATCAACACTCTTTCCAAGTGACATTGTATTCTATTGCCATTGCCAAAGAACTTGGCTACTCTGCTGAGGATTTACGTTTGATCGGGATAGGTGCATTATTACACGATGTCGGTAAACTAATGGTACCGAAAGATATTTTAACAAAGCCAGGACGTTTAACGAATGATGAGTTTGAAATGATGAAGATGCATGCTCGTTACGGTTTTGATTTATTACGGAATTTACATTCAATCTCTCTGCTTGTGGCGCACTGTGCTTTCCAACACCATGAACGTATTGATGGAAGTGGCTATCCAAGAGGACTTGTTGACTTTGAAATTCATCCATTTGCCAAGATAATTGGTGTTGCAGATGTTTTTGATGCGGTGACAACGAATCGTGTATACCGGGAGAAGATGCTCCCTTCACAAGGACTAGCTATTGTTGAAGCTGGCTCGGGCACTCTTTATGATGCTCGAATTGTAAAAGCTTTAAAAAGAGCTGTTGTTCATTATCCAAATGGTGTTATTTTAAAATTATCAGATGGACGCCGTGGGATTGTATCTAGACAAAACACGTTGGATGCAGCATTACCATGGATTCGTATTTTTGAAGAACAAGATCAATTGCTGGCAGCTACATATGAAATTAATTTAGTGGATTATCCTGATGTAACAATTGAAAATGTTGAGACGGATTATGTGGTTCCCGCAAAAGTAGAATAAATTACTCCTCCTGTTCATACGTTATGGAACAGGAGGAGATTTTTTTGTTTTTCCCTCGAAAAAGAATGAAATTACGCTCATATGGTAGAAGGGGAATGCGTCTTAATAAATTAACGATTTTAATTGTTAGTATGGTTGTTTGCCTTATATTATTTATTTATTATTTAAATGAACGGCTCATGCCAACCTATTTGCAATATGCGGAAGTGCAAACTACGAAGATTGCCTCATATGTTGTGAGTAAAGCCATTAATTCACGTACCTCTAATGTATTAGATGTAAATGATATCATTGAAGATATTCCTCCAGGTACGTCTGAAATGATGACGACTAAGTTTAATACAGAAATCATTAATCGTGTTCGAGCAGAGACATTAGAGCTTGTTAAAATGTATTTGGAGCAAGCTGAACAGGGAGAGCTATCCCATTTACCTGAATTAGATAATGTTGAATATGATATTAACAGGATCCAAGATGGTGATGGCATTGTCTTTTTTGTACCGCTTGGTCAAGCAGCCAATATTCCCTTGCTTGGAAATTTGGGGCCAAAGATCCCGATTCGCTTCCATGTGATTGGGAATGTTCATAGTAATGTGACATCCTCTATTCAAGAATTTGGAATCAATAGTGCTTATGTGGAGGTAGGTATTCATTTAGAGGTAAATGTTCAGATTATTGTTCCTTTCGCTAGTAAATCTTCTACCGTTGCACAGGATATACCTGTAGCGATGGGCCTAACAAGGGGACCTGTTCCAAACATTTATACCAATAGTAGTGACGCGCCACAACCGTCCATAGAAATACCTGTCCCTTATAAATAGAAATGTTTGTTGTGATAGTTGTTGGAGTGCCTTTAATATGTTACATTGACAACAGTGAAGATAGTTAATATTAAAAAATGTATATTTTTGATAGGGGCGATATTCGTATGACATCTTGTAAACCTACAAGTAAAGAAGAACATGTAAGAAAACCAGATTGGCTAAAAATAAAACTAAACACGAATGATGAATATAAAGGGCTTAAAAAGCTGATGCGTGAGAAAAATCTGCATACAGTATGTGAAGAAGCTCGTTGTCCAAACATCCATGAATGCTGGGGAGAGAGACGTACTGCTACCATGATGATTCTTGGTTCCGTTTGTACACGTGCTTGTCGTTTCTGTGCAGTGAAAACAGGTTTACCAAATGAACTAGATTTGGCAGAACCAGAGCGCGTTGCAGATTCAGTAGCCATTATGAATTTAAAGCACGTTGTTATTACAATGGTCGCACGTGACGATTTAAAGGATGGCGGAGCGCAAGTTTTAGCAGAAACAGTACGTGCAATTCGTCGTAAAAGTCCTTTCACATCTGTTGAGGTATTGCCATCAGATTTAGGCGGGATGAAGGAGAACCTTCAAATGTTAATGGATGCAAAACCAGATATTTTAAATCATAATATTGAAACAGTACGCCGTTTAACACCTAGAGTGCGCGCTCGTGCAAAATACGAACGCTCTTTAGAGTTCCTGCGTTTAGCTAAAGAGATGCAGCCTGAAATTCCAACGAAATCATCACTAATGATTGGATTAGGCGAAACACATGAAGAAATTTTAGAAGTCATGGACGATTTACGTGCAAATAATGTAGATATTATGACGATCGGTCAATATTTACAGCCAACGAAAAAGCATTTACCAGTTAAAAAATACTATTCACCAATAGAATTTGGTAAACTGCGTAAGATTGCCATGGAGAAAGGCTTTAAGCATTGTGAGGCTGGCCCACTTGTACGTAGTAGTTATCATGCAGACGAACAAGTAAATGCTGCAACGAAAGAACGTCAATTACAAGCGGAAGTGTAAACGTCAAGGCTGAACGAAAAGGGTGGTGTCACTTTGATCATAGTTGAAGGATTAGAATATGAACTAATAGAAGATTATCGCGAGGCCTTTCAGGAGGAAGTTTTTCAGGAAAGATACTCAGATATCTTAGCCAGATACGATTATATTGTAGGTGATTGGGGCTATAACCAGTTACGTTTAAAGGGGTTTTTTGATGATAAAAATCAAAAATCCACTTTTGATACAAAAATAAGTACGCTTCAAGATTATCTATACGAATACTGTAATTTTGGCTGTGCTTATTTCGTATTACGTAAATTGGGGAAAGTTATGAAACAGCCAGAAGTAGTGGATATGAGTGAAGTAACAAAGCCAACAGACCATGAACCTTTAGCAGAATAAACTCTTATACAAAAACCTGATGTGATAGGCATCAGGTTTTTTTTCATGATTGTTAGCTTTTGTGTAATTGGGGAAAACTAAAGCACAAAACAGCTTATCGAAGGTGTGTTGCAAATGAAAAGAGCCGTATTTTTAGATCGTGATGGTGTTATCAATGAAGTACTGACCAATCGTGTGAAGTTTGTGAATAAGCCTAAGGATTTGTACTTTTTACCGCAAGTGCCTGAAGCAATCAGAAAGCTAAATAAGCATTTTGATTATGTGTTTGTCGTGACAAATCAAGGTGGGGTTGGTTTAGGCTTTATGAAGGAAAGTGGCTTACAGAAAATACATGAACATATGGTGAAGGAGCTAGAGAAAAAAGGGGCAGTAATCCATGAAGTCGTTTATTGTCCGCACAAACCTAAGTCAGGTTGTGCCTGCCGCAAGCCCAATAGCAAATTAATTGTGGATTTAGGAAAGAAATATAACATTGATTTATCAAAATCCTATATGGTTGGCGATACAGATACGGATATTATTGCAGGAAAACGGGCAGGAACAAAGGGTGTTTTCCTAGGAGAACAAGATCCATTAGCAGATGCTGTCTTTCCAGATTTAATAAGCGCTGCCCAGTGGATTATTAAGGATGTCACAGCTTAAATGTATTGAGAAAAAGGGCGTATAAATCATTAAAAAAGGGATAATTTATGAATGGAGGTGATGATGTTGGCAAAAGAAAACCGCAATAAAAAGCCATTAGATCGAGAGGAATATGGGTATGGTTTTGATATTAGTGTAGACGATTTAGCTGTGATTGGTCAAAATCAGCAAGCGAAAAAGCAAAATGATAATGAAAATAAAGACAAGCCCCATAATAAAGATAATCCATCCACTTTAAATAAATAACAATACGTAAAAAGATTTCGCAATCGCTCAGGGTTAGCGAAATTTTTTTATGTTATATAAAAAAACACCCAATAAAATGGGTGTTAGTTCAATAATTCACGCAAGTATTCCCGTAATTCGATTGTTTCTTCCTCTGTGCGATTGTACACATGTTCTAAGTAACCAGGCTCTTCTACATCATCAGGACCAATAATAGCAAAGCGACCGAACTGGATATCCATGACAAGCACTTTTCCAAAGAAGCGGCCAGATTGTAATATAGCTAAATCATAACGTAGCTTTTGTCCAGCAAAACTAACAAATCTTGTTTTCGTATCTTCTACATCATCATATAAAAAAAAACGTTCCATCTTTTAATCTCCTTCCAATCCTATAGTTATGGTACTATAGAAGAGAAAAGACTATCAACTTTTAAAGATTTGAATGGGGGCTTTCCTTGTGTATTTTGTAGATCGTAATAAAATCACAAAAAATTTACAGTACTTAGATGGGCTATTAACTATTTTGGAGACAGAGGATAACTGGCTTCAGAATGATATAAAGAAATTAGCTATCGAGCGAATTGGACACAACATTATGGAGTCAATGATGGATGTAGGAAATTTAATGATTGACGGTTTCATTATGCGCGATCCAGGAAGCTACGAGGATATTATTGATATTTTAGTCGATGAAAAAGTTGTAGCTGCTGATTTGGAAGCACCATACAAAGCAGTTGTTGGCTTACGTAAAATGCTAGTGCGTGAGTTTATAGAGGTAGATATCCAAGAGGTTATCCATGTACTAACAGCTAATCTAACGGCTTTAAAGCAGTTCTCGCCAGCAGTTCATAATTATTTAACAAATGAATTAGGACCTGTTTCAGCATTTTTGCCAGAGGATCATCAATGAAACAATATAAGGCCTATTGCTTTGATTTAGATGGTACTGTCTACCGTGGGAAGGAAGGTATTCCTTCTGCGGTAGCTTTTATTCATCGTTTACAGCAAGCAGGAATTGAGCCATTCTATGTAACGAATAATTCTTCGAAGACGCGAGAACAACTGCAAGAAGCTTTACTGTCTATTGGCGTGAACGCGCCATTAGAGCATATTTATTCAAGTGCATTGGTCACAGCAAAGTATGTGGCCCTACATTTTCCAAGCAAAAAGGTAGCGATGATGGGTACAGATGGTATTCGTCAGGCACTACTCAATGAAAATATTGTGCCTGTTGAGGATGAGCCCGATGTATTTGTTATGGGGATTGATCGTACGCTTGATTATATGGCACTTGCTAGGGCAACGGTTTTTGTTCAGCAAGGAGCGACCTTTATTGCCACGAATCAGGATATTAAATTCCCAACAGAATATGGGTTCTTACCAGGCAATGGTTCTTTTGCACGCTTGGTAGGAGAAGTTGCAGATGTTGAACCAATCTATATTGGTAAGCCATCGCCAGCCATGCTGGAAGTAATTGCGACCGAACATGGAATTGCGAAAGAAGACATGGTAATGATCGGTGATAATTATGATACGGACATTATGTGTGGCATTCGATTTGGCTGTGACACCATTCATGTGAATACTGGGGTGACGCCTACAAAGATTGTCCTCGAAAAAGAATGCCAACCTACATATGTAGTGGACGTACTAAAGTAATAAAAGGATGTTTATGCTAATTTTCAGCATAACATCCTTTTTATTTGTTCAAATTTATTCATATAGGTATTTTAGAAAACTACCATAAAGGATTTTCTTCAATAAATTGATAAATGGCTTTCGTTAATTCATCAGGAGAATCTGCTTCTACTAATTCACCGTTTACTATTGCATAAAAGGATTCTGAGCACTTTGTACAATAACTGAGGCAGCCATATTCCAAAACGTCGATGTTTGGATCGCGTTCGAGTACTTCATAAGTTGCTTGAGAGCCATTTGCTAAATTACTTATACAAAATTCAACCATTGGATTCATCCATGTCACCTCACCAAAGTAATGCTACTCGGTTTTACGATTTTCGTCAATTATTTATGTTTAAGAGAAAAGAAACGTTTTTTAATAAAAGATAAAGGGAATTTGTTATTAATGGCTTAAAAATCAATAGAAATGAACAGGTTCTCGTTTATTTTGTGAAATCTTTCACAAAATTTCATTCTGATATTGTGAAACTTCTCACAATCGGTTATACTCGTTTGTGGATACTTTGTGAACAATTATTAAAAGAGATATAAAAGGAGACTATTATGGGAAAATTAGTACTTTTAGGTGGCGGCTACGGCAATATGCGTGTCATGCTTCGTCTATTAAACAGCCTACCATTAGACAGAGAGGTAGTTATAGTAGATAGAGCCCCTTTCCATAGTTTAAAAACAGAGTTTTATGCATTGGCGGCAGGGACAGCAACAGATAAAGAAATTCGTGTAAGCTTCCCAGAGCATGAACGTTTAACAGCCGTATATGGAGAAGTCGTTGAAATTAATCGTGCGGAAAAAGTAGTCATTCTTGAAGACGGACAACGTATAGAATATGATGATTTAGTCATTGGGCTTGGCTGTGAAGATAAATATCATGGTGTACCAGGTGCGGAAGAGTATACGTACAGCATTCAAACAATGGGTAAATCACGTGCAACATTCCAAGCACTTTGTGGGTTACCAGCTGGGTCTACAGTTGGAATTATAGGGGCTGGCCTAAGTGGAATTGAGCTTGCAAGTGAGCTACGTGAAAGTCGCTCAGATTTAAAAATCAAGCTATTTGACCGTGGTCAACGTATATTGAAAGATTTTCCAGAAAAACTAAGTAAGTATGTAAAGGATTGGTTTGTTAAGCATAATGTTGATGTGGTTGCCAATTCAAATATTACAAGAGTAGAGCCAGGTAAAATTTTTAATCATGATGATGAAATTTTACTCGATGCAGTGGTTTGGACTGCAGGTGTCCAGCCAGTCAAAATTGTGCGTGATATGGATGTTGAGAAAGATAAACATGACCGTCCACTTGTCACACAGTATTTTAATTTACTCGATGATGAACATGTCTATGTTGTAGGAGATTGTGCTTCATCAGATTTAGCCCCAACAGCACAATTAGCAGAGGAACAAGCGGAGCAAATTGTGAAAGTACTTCGTATGCGTTGGAAAGGTGAACATTTACCAGAGAAGATGCCAGATATTAAATTAAAAGGCTTTATGGGAGCTCTTGGTAAAAAACAAGGCTTTGTATACTTAGCTGATACAACAGTAACTGGGCGTATCGCTCGCTTAATGAAATCAGGATTATTATGGTATTACAAACGTCAAAATGATTAATTAGCTGAAAGGGATTGTTTCAAAAATCATTTTGAAACAATCCCTTTATTTTTATTAAACCGTTTCGTCTGGGACAAACCCTAAATTTTCAAGGGCCGTAAATACAGGCTTTAATTGGACATAGCCCTCTCCAACTACCTCATTGTTAATGAGGACAAGGGGGTAGAAAAATTCATCGTCTTGAATACGTGACGCATACTCTTGGTCGCGTTCATTCTCAATTGGACCTTCAATATCGATATAGCGAATATCATATGCTTGATCTGGATATTTGCGATTGATGGCTGCTTGTAGCCACTCATATGTATCCTTGGAAGATGGGGCATTGACACAACTAGCACAGATGACAGCTGTTCCATAAATTTCAATCATAGGTTTTGTTGATGGCATAGTATTTTCTCTCCTTGTGATTCAATATTGGATTTTTTCTGTTGCTAACATTATAATCATTATAAGGAAAGGAGTCGAGATAAATGGCAGAAGCAACAATTAACGACCAAGTTCAAGAGGTATTAGATAAATTACGTCCATTCTTACTACGTGACGGTGGAGACTGTGAATTAGTAGATGTTGAGGATGGCGTTGTGAAATTACGTTTATTAGGTGCTTGTGGCAGTTGCCCAAGTTCTACGATTACATTAAAAGCTGGTATTGAACGAGCATTATTAGAAGAAGTACCAGGTATCGTGGAAGTAGAGCAAGTATTCTAAGCCTTTTTAAAAAGTTCTAGCTGTTTGCAAGCTAGAACTTTTTTATTTACCTATTTATGACGCGCATGTTCTTTTTCTTCACGAATAATGGCCCACTGTTCTTTCGCCATATCTATAATTTTTGCCTCACCACCGACACTTTGTTTTTCAATGACTCTAGAAAAGAAGCGTGTCGCATTTTCAATATCTCCAATACGTCTAGATAATTCAGCAATCATATACATAATTCGGACAGCTGACATTTGTGTAGAGCTGTAGTCCTCGGTAGAATAAGATTCCATATAATAATCACGTGCTAATTTCATAAAGCGCTCTTCTTGTCCACTATTGTTTAAGGAACGATAAAGCCATGCAAGACGTAGAGTTAGTCCAGCAATCGCTACATTTTTTTCTTTTTTAATCGTGCCACAAAGAAACGCTAACTTATAGGCTTGAATCGCTTGAAATACGGTACGTTCACCCTTGAAATCATGATGCACCCATTTTTCTGTAATTTGTGTACGTATATCATCTTGGATACCCGGTGCAAAATATTTTGTAAAGTCTTCTGTAAAGGAAAAGCCACAATGTTCACATACAAAAACATTATAATAGAGAGCATTCACTTCATCTGCATAAATAGGTTGAAAATCTGTTTCCGTATGATCTACTTTAATAAATTTTGAACGCACTTTTAATGTTGGAAATTCTTTTTTGCAATTTAAACATTGAATTTTTTTCTCATAATATGGTGAAATCTCCATATATATTACCCCCTGCCAAGAATTCGTTGTAACTATTATACCAATGATGTTTTTATTAACATGAATAAAAAATACTATTAATGTGAAAAATATGAGAATTATAACTTATAATCGACTTGAAGCTGAATGTTTGTCATACAATGGTCAAAATTGTTATGATAATACGTAAGAAGGAAGGTGATTGGGATGACAAGTACAAAGCAAATTATAGAAGTGACACAGGCTGCTGGCTTTCATATTAATGAAATGATGGAGCATAATGAAGAACAAGGTTCTTTTTTACGTGTAGTGGTGAATGGTGGCGGCTGTAGCGGGCTATCCTATGGCATGCATTTTGATAAAGAGAAAAAAGATGATGATTTTGAAGATGTTCAGCATGGTTTAACAATTCTTGTTTCCCGTGAAGATGCGCCGATTTTGATGGGAACAAAAATTGACTATAAACAATCGCTAATGGGCGGTGGCTTCACAATCGATAATCCAAATGCCATTGCATCATGTGGCTGCGGTACGTCTTTCAGAACAGCAAAGCGTGAAGGTACACCTGAGGTTTGTGAGTAAAAGTAAATAAATCCATTCGAATAATGGGCTAACAATAATAGGCTTCTTTGATTGATGATGTTGCAAAACATGATGAATGAAAGGAGCTTTTTTCTTTCTTTTTATTTTCCCGTTTGTAAGTAACTATGTTAAAAATCATCTGACACTTCCAACAAATTTTTATGACCTTATTTAGTGAAATTCAAGGCAATGTATAATAGCTTCTTTCATTGAGGTTGAATGAAAGAAGCATTTTCACTGTGGATTAACTGTAAAATTCAGAATAAATGCTTCATTCCATAGAAAGTGAGCAGGTATAATAGGTAGATAGAGGTGAAGGTTATGAGAAAAGATCGAGGGAAAATATGGTTGGGTGTATCAGGAGTTACGGTGAATGAGCTTGGACAATGGTTAGTTGTGAAAAAGGCTTATAGCGGATTGAAAGGACGTTGGTCATTGCCAGCAGGTTTTGTTAATGCAGGAGAAACGGTAGATGAGGCGGTCATTCGTGAAATCAAAGAAGAAACAGGCATCGATTGTAGAGTCTCAGGCTTAATTGGATTTAGAACAGGTGTCATCCGTGATGACATCAGTGATAATATGGCCATTTTTTATTGTCGAATGCTAGATGAGCAGCAGCAGGTTTCCATTCAAGAAAAAGAAATTTTAGAAGCTAAATGGTTGTATCCACAGGAACTAGCACAAGATGAAACAACCTCTGTGATGTTAAAGGAAATGGCTTCCAATCAATTTGAAAGACATCAATTAGAGGCGATAGAAGGGATTAATCCTGGTGATATTTTTGGTTATACCTCTTATCGTTTATTCTTTAAAAAATAATATGACTTTTAGGAGGTGACCTTTGATGGAGCTGTTTTTATTTATGTTAGAGCGAGTTGGGCTGATCATTGTGTTTGCCTTTTTAATGTCAAGATGGCGACTCTTTCGAGAAAAGCTGTTTCAGGAGCAAGGAACGAAAGAGAAAATATGGCTCATTATTATCTTTAGTAGCCTATGTATTATCAGCAGTTATACAGGGATTAAAATTGAAAGTGGGACAATCCATCCTTTAAATCAGATGATACATAGTACGATCAATGCGGAGGAGGCCATTGCTAATACGAGATTAATTGGTGTCGCCATTGCAGGAATTTTTGGTGGACCACTTGTTGGTGTATGTGTAGGAATTATTGCAGGTATTCACCGAATTACACTTGGTGGTTTTACAGCAATAGCCTGCGGTGTTTCAACGATTCTAGCTGGCTTTATTACAGGTGGTTTAAGTAAACGCTTTAAAATACGTCAAACTTTTTCCTATAAGAAAGCAGTTATTATCGGCATCTGTGCAGAAACGATTCAAATGCTGGTGATTTTAGTAGTCGCGAAGCCATTTGAGCAGGCCTTGCAGTTAGTCTCATTAATTGCAATGCCGATGATTTTAATGAATGCCTTTGGGATATTTTTATTTTTCATGATTATTAAAACGTTTATTGATGAAGAGGAGCGAACAAAGGCATTACAAACCCATCAAGCTTTTTCAATTGCCCAACAAACAATTGAGCATTTTCGTAAGGGCTTGAATGAAGAATCATGCCAAACGGTTGCAGAAATTATTAAAAGAGAAATAAAAGTAGATGCGGTCGCTATTACCGATAAAAATGGGGTGTTAGCACATGTTGGCGTTGGTGAGGATCATCATTTAATTCATCGAGAAATCATGACAGCTTTGACAAAACGAGTATTAGAGGAAGGCAAAATTTTAATGGCTACATCTCAAAAGGAAATTCAATGTCCACACGCTAGCTGCCCATTAAGTGCTGCCATTGTCTTGCCCTTGAAGGTACAGCATCGAACAGTGGGAAGCTTAAAGCTTTATTTCACTAAAGCGGATTCTTTGACAGGGGTGAAGAAGGAGCTAGCAGAGGGTTTGAGTAGACTATTTTCCTCTCAGCTTGAATATGCTGAAATTGAGCAACAGCGTAAATTATTAAAGGATGCTGAAATCAAGGCATTACAAGCACAAGTTCATCCACATTTCTTCTTTAATAGTCTGAATACTATTTCAAGCTTGATTCGGACAGATGCAGATGAGGCAAGAGCATTATTAATCAAGCTTAGTACATTTTTTAGAAGCAATTTGCAGGGCGCACGGCAAATGCTCATTCCATTGAAAAATGAAATAGATCATGTTGAAGCTTATTTATCTATTGAGCAAACACGGTTTCCAAATCGTTACGAAGTTGAATTTATCATGGATGAAACACTCTTTGATGTGCAAATTCCTCCATTTACCTTACAGCCTCTTGTCGAGAATGCTATTTATCATGCCTTTAAAAATCGTAATGAAGGCAAAATCTATGTCAAAGTACAACGTGTGAATGATAAGCTGGTCCTGTTAACGGAAGATAACGGCTGTGGTATGAGGAAGGAGCAGGTAAAACAACTTGGCAAGCGTATAATGCAATCCGAACAGGGGACAGGAACCGCTCTTTGGAATATTTATCAGAGGATCCATGAAATTTATGGTTCTGAAGCGGATTTTCATATAACAAGTACGTTAGATGTGGGCACAAAAATTATGATTCAACTGCCGTTAAAGGCGACTAGATGGGAGTAGAAAAATTTGAATGTATATATTGTGGATGATGAACCCTTAGCACGCGCGGAACTGCGATATTTATTAGAGCAAACAGCATTAGTGAATGTTTGTGGTGAATCTGAAAATCTTGAGGAGTTGTGCAAAGCGTCACAGCTTGAAGAAGTCGATTGTATATTTCTAGATATTGAATTAGGCATGAACAATGGACTTGACTTAGCCAAACAATTATTACTGAATGCACAGAGACCTGAAATTATTTTTGCTACAGCCTACGATGACTATGCTTTGCAGGCATTTGAAGTCAATGCATTTGATTATATATTGAAACCCTTTGAGGCAGAAAGGGTACAAACAGCTGTGGAAAAACTGTTAGCTAAAAAAAGAGCTGCGCAAGCAAAAACAATGGAGGAGTTAAAGGCATCTCAGTTGGACAAGCTCGATAAGTTAACAGTTTATGTAAACGATCGAATTTTATTATTGAAAATACAGGATATTTTGTATTGTACCTCTGAGGATAGTAAAACGGTTGTTGTGACAGAGCAGGGGCGTTTTTTTGCTTCTGAATCATTGGCCGCGTTAGAAAAAAGACTTACCTTAAAAGGCTTTGTACGTGTCCATCGCGCGTATATTGTCAATTTAGAGCATATTGTGGAATTAGAGCCTTGGAGTAGTTCTAAATTTAATTTAATTGTGCATAACAGACATTCCATTCCAGTAAGTAGGCTATATATGAAGGATGTACGGAAAATTTTTGACCTATCGAAGTAGTTGCATTTCAACGGACAACTACTACCTTTCAACTTTAATTTCTGACATTTCAGTTATTTTACGAATAATATGGACATTCCTTTGCTATGATGTGGAAAAAGTAAAAGGGGTGTTTGCATGAATGCGATTACAATAGTGATAGGGTCTATTTGTATTTTGATGATCAGCTATCGTTTGTATGGCATTTTCTTTACAAAGAAGGTACTTAAAATAAAAGATGATACGCCCACCCCAGCCCACGCTTTGGAAGATGGTAAAGACTATGTTCCGACGAATAAGTGGGTAACCTTTGGGCATCATTTTGCAGCGATTGCAGCAGCAGGACCTTTAGTTGGACCAATCCTAGCTGCACAATTTGGGTATTTGCCTGGACTTCTATGGCTATTAATCGGAGCAGTAATTGGTGGGGCAGTTCATGATGCTGTTGTTTTATTTGCTTCCATGCGTCATGGTGGTAAATCCCTATCAGAAGTGATGAAGGAGGAGTTAGGCCCTATCGCAGGTTTCTGTACAGGCCTTGCGATGCTATTCATTATTACGATTACAATGGCAGGTCTCTCGATGGTGGTGTTAGGTGCTTTAGAGCGCAATCCATGGGGAACGTTTGCTGTAGGTATTACGATACCAATCGCCATGCTTGTGGGTATTGCCTATCGTAAAACAGGCAATTTAATTGTTACATCTACTGTAGGCTTTATTTTATTAATGATTGGGGTATTTATCGGACCGCTTATTCAAGGCACAGCATTCGGTGATTTTTTAACATTTGATCGGGATACATTAGCTATCATCTTACCAATCTATGCCTTTTTTGCCGCTGCATTACCTGTGTGGCTTTTATTAGCACCTCGTGATTATTTAAGTAGTTTCATGAAGATTGGGGTATTTATTGCACTAATTATTGGCGTTTTCTTTGTTAATCCTGCTATTCAATTCCCACCATTGACAGAGTTTATTCATGGTGGTGGACCAGTAATTGCCGGTCCTGTGTGGCCGTTTGTTTCTATTACAATTGCCTGTGGTGCCATTTCTGGCTTCCATGCTTTTGTAGGCTCAGGAACAACACCTAAGATGATTGATCGTTGGGAGGACATCCGTATTGTAGGCTTTGGTGCTATGTTAGTAGAGTCACTAGTAGGTGTGATGGCTTTAATCGCAGCTACTGCTCTTCATCCAGCCGACTATTTTGCGATTAACTCAGCACCAGCTGTATTTGCTACATTAGGAATGGAGCCCGTTCATCTACAAGCATTGTCTCAAAGTATCGGCATGGACTTGGAAGGACGAACAGGAGGTGCTGTAACGCTAGCAGTTGGTATGACAGATATCTTTACAGGTATTCCTTGGTTCGCAGAGTTATCTTCGTACTTCTATCAATTTGTCATTATGTTTGAGGCGGTTTTCATTCTTACAGCCATTGATGCTGGAACAAGGGTAGCTCGTTATTTAATACAAGATTTTGGTGGCAATGTTTATAAACCACTGAAGCGTACCAATTGGGTACCAGGTACAATTTTTGCTAGTGCACTTGCCTGCTTTATGTGGGGCTATTTATTGTATTCAGGGGATATAAGCTCAATCTGGGTATTATTTGGTGTATCCAATCAGCTAATGGCAGCCATTGGTCTAGTATGTGGAGTGACGATGGTATTGAAGGTCGCAGATAAACGCATCTATGCATTGACATGCTTTATCCCATTGGCTTATTTATACATTACGGTCAACGTTGCAGGCTATTGGATGATTAAAAATGTATACTGGAATCCAGCCGCTGCAGGCTTTAATATGTTAAATGGGATTTTATCTGTTATCATGTTAATGCTTGGCTTCTTAATTGTGCTGACAGCATTTAAAAAATGGGCCCAGCTTTGGAAATCACCAAAGTTTTTAGTAGCTCAATCAACTTCATAAAATCATAGAAACTATTGAAGATAAGCATTTGTCTTCAATAGTTTTTTGGTGAAAAAAGCATCTACGACGAAGGAGAAGCAAATACCCGCGGAAGAAGCATCTACCCCTAAATTCAAAGATCAACCATAGATGATCGATTGATGATTTTCCTAAATATGACGAACAAGCGAAAACAAGGATATGTTCATTGAAAGCGGTGTCGTAATCATGTAAACTAATGAGAGGAAAACGGAGGTTATACATACATGGATGGTCCAGTTTCATTAGTACAGTTAATCATTTCTATTTTGTTATTTTTCGTCATGTTCTTTGGTATCGGATTCTTGTTAAATATGCTGTTACGGATGACATGGTTAATGGCAATTGTGTATCCAATTGTTGTCATCTTTATTGTAGATGAAGTAAGCTTCTTAGATTATATTTTTAAGCCAGGCTCTGCATTCCCAGCATTAATTGATAAATTACAGGCACTTCAGTTTGTGGATATTGCTATTTTATCAGGTGGCTTTGCGGGTTCTATTGTGGCTGGTATCGTGATGATTTATTTACGTAAAAGTGGCTATCGAATGTTCTAACGTGCTTAGTATTCTTTCTTCAATTGAAGAAAGAATACTTTTTTTATACAAAAAACACAGCCTCCTCTAGAGGATGTGTTGATGTCTGTTAGATGAAAAACTCGTAGGCTATGATGGCGATAAAAATACCCGTTAGAGCCCCAAAAAATACTTCACTTCGTTTATGGCCTAATAATGTTTTTAATTCCTCCATTTTTTCTTGTCCGTCCATCTGTGGCCATTTTTTTAAATCATGAAGCAATGTTTGGAAATCCTTACGCAGTTGATTTAAAATGGCTGCATGCTGACCTGCTTGGTAACGAACACCACTAGCATCATACATCACGATAATGGAAAACATTGCGGCTACCGCAAAAATGGGGGATTCCAAACCCGTCTCATAGGCAATTGAGGTTGCCAATCCAGTGACAGAAGCAGAGTGAGAACTAGGCATTCCACCTGTTGAGGTAAAAAGTCCCCATTTTACTTGTCTGGTCATTAAAAAATGAATGGGGATTTTAACAAACTGTGCAAAGAGAACCGCAAAGAGGGCAATTAGTAATGGGGTATTATGGAGTAAACTCAATTTCATCACAACCTTCGCAAATAATTGCTTTTATTATAACATTCATTATTTTCTAAAAGAAGATATAGGCAAATATTACGCGCTTTTCAGAAACTTCGTTATAATAGTATATGGAATGGAGGAATTTACATGCATATTGTAAAAGAAGCAAAAACATTTGAAACGATTTCTACTGAACTATTAGTGGTAGGAGTCACAAAACATCGTGAACAAATGCAGGACTGGGCAAGCTTTTCATCTTTTTACGGTGAAGCCCTTGATACATGGATTAGTGCAGGAGACGTCTCAACTGAATTAAAGAAACTAACGAAATTACCATTTGTGAAAGACCATGCCAACCTGAAACGCATTGTATTTGTAGGTTTAGATGAGCGTAAAAACCTCACAGAAGGTGATATTCGCACAGCATTTGGTTTAGTGGGAAAAGAATTAAGATCTTTAAAAGTAAAAGAGTATTCCATCTGGCTTGAATCATTTACAACAGAGTCAATTTCAACAGCAGATGTAGCATTTTTAGCGGGTGAAGGAATTGGCCTTGGCTATTATGCTGTCCCACATTATAAAACAACTTCAAACGAAGTAGATAAACGTATTGATGCTGTTCACCTTGTGACTACAGCAGAGGATTTAGATGAAGTGGTAGCAAGCTTTGAGGTAGGTGTGATTTATGCAGATGCTGTCAATGAAGCTCGTAGCTTAATTAATTTACCTCCAAACCTACTAACAGCTACGGATTTAGCTAACTATGCACAATCTCTTGCTGTGGAATACGGTTTTGAAGTAGAGATATTAGATAAAGCACAATTAGAGGAACTAGGTATGGGTGGTATATTATGTGTTAACCAAGGCTCTTATGAAGAACCACGATTAATTACCTTAAAATATAAAGCGACTGAAGATTTTGAAGATCCAATTGGCCTTGTTGGTAAGGGTGTAACGTATGATACAGGCGGCTATTCTTTAAAACCAAAGGACTCTATGGTTGGTATGAAAGGTGATATGGGCGGTGCCGCTGCTGTACTTGGTGCGATGAAAATTATCGGTGAATTACGTCCAAATAAAAATGTTGTAGCCGTTATCGGTTCTACAGATAATATGGTGTCTGATACAGCGTTTAAACCAGATGATGTGATTACGACGTACAGCGGAAAAACGGTAGAAGTATTAAATACGGATGCAGAAGGGCGTTTAGTTCTGGCAGATGCAACTACATATGCTAAACAGCAAGGGGCTACATCACTGATCGATGTTGCTACTTTAACTGGAGGCGTTATTACTGCACTAGGTATGGATAAAACAGGTGCTCTTGCAAATGATGATGCATTTTTTGAAGCATTTATGGAAGCTGCAAAAGAGACTGATGAATTTGTTTGGCGTATGCCTTTAACAGAAAGTGATAAAAAACGAATTCGAAAATCAGATGTAGCTGATTTAAATAATTCACCTGGTCGTGATGGTCATATGATTTTCGGCGGCGGTTTTGTGGGCGAATTTGTTGGTGATACACCATGGATTCACCTGGATATAGCAGGCACATCTGATGCAGTAGCTGTACATGATTTAGGACCTAAGGGTGGTACTGGTGTTATGGTCCGTACACTCGCGAATTTTGTCCAACGTTTAGGGGAAGAAAAATAATAAAGCATGTCAATCAGCGGGAGTTTATTCTCGCTGATTTTTTGTGATTTATGCACTAATCTCGATAGAATAGGCATTCTACATATGATAGATGTATCTTCCTTCATACGATAGAGTAAAAAGGGGAGGTAGCATATGCGCAATTTCGGAGGTTATCCAGGCGGAGGATTTGGAGGCTTTATTTGGCCATTTGGCGCACCGTTTTTTGGTGGTTTTTTAGGCAGTTTCCTTGGCTCTCAATTTAATCAATATCCTTACAATCCATATTATCCAAACTATCGACCATATCCACCAGGTCCATATTTTCGACCAGGTCCGCGATATCGTAGACCATGGTAAGCACATAATTAGATCAGCCAGTTGTCGATCTTGATATCGACAACTGGTTTTTATTGTGCCTAACGAAGTATCAAAATTAGTGTTGACAGAATATACTAAATTATTTATTATTCTTATTATATTACTAAGAATTAAATATGTGGCTGACTAGCAAACTAGAGGCTTTTATTATTCATAGGCATTTTTGTGTCTAAGGATAATATTAGCCTTTTTTCTTTATCTTAATTTAGTAAAGGTTTTTGTACCGAAAGCAAAGTGTCAGGTTTAGAAAATCGAGGACCCTTATTAGTAAGTTTAATCAATCTGAAATGCCATGACAACGAGGCGTAATTGACAGAAGGAGTGAGATGAAATGGGGAAAGTTTATATTGTTGGTGCAGGTCCTGGAGATGTTGACCTCCTTACGATTAAAGGATTACGTTGCATTGAATGTGCAGATGTCATTTTATATGACAGACTCATTAATAAAGAGCTATTAGCCTATGCCAAGAAAGACGCTAAATTAATCTTTTGCGGGAAATTGCCTCAGCAACATGCCATGATTCAGGAGCAAATCAACCAAACGCTTGTTGATTATGCCCAACAAGGATATGTTGTCACAAGATTAAAAGGAGGAGATCCATTTGTTTTTGGTAGAGGGGCAGAGGAGGCAGATGTGTTAGCGAAGCATCAAATTCCCTTTGAAATTGTGCCTGGTATTACGTCAGGTATAGCAGCTCCAGCATATGCAGGTATTCCTGTCACACATCGTAACTTAGGTTCAAGTTTTGCTATGGTTACTGGGCATATGCAGGATGGAAAAGAAGATGCTATCCGTTGGGAAAGTCTTGCAAAAGGAATTGATACGATTGCCATTTATATGGGTGTTGGTAATCTTCCGTATATCCGTCAACAATTACTCAAATATGGCCGTGATGAAAAAACGCCTGTGGCTGTTATTCACTGGGGAACAGTTTCTACCAAGCAAAGAACTGTTACGGGGACTTTAGCTACAATTGAGGAAATTGTGCGTACAGAAAATATTCATAACCCTAGCATCATATTAGTAGGGAAGGTTGTGACCTTAAGAGAAACCATTCATTGGTTTGAGCAAAACCCCGCACAGCCAATCCAAATAACGGGATAAGGTTGTGGGATTATGCAGGCTATTTTATATATTGCACATGGCAGTCGTGTCAAGGAAGGTGTAGAGCAGGCCGTAAACTTTCTTCAAGGCGTACAACAAGAAGTGACAGTAGCTATTCAGGAAATATGCTTTCTAGAGCTGGCAACACCAACCATTGCAGAAGGCATTGCTAGCTGTATTCGGAAAGGGGCAACAGCGATTGCCGTAATGCCTATTCTCCTACTAGCTGCTCAACACGCAAAGCATGATATTCCGAAAGAAATGGCAAAAGCTCAAAAACTATACCCATATGTAAAGTTTACATATGGTGAGCCTCTTGGCATTCATGAACGATTAATTGACACATTACAAGCTAGGATAATAGAAAAACAGCAACCTAACAGCAATGCAAGTGTTTTACTCATAGGACGTGGGAGTAGTGATCCAGCCGTCAAGAGGGATTTAGCCAAAATTGCCAAAAGGCTACGTACTAAATATCACTATAAAGCCGTTGATACATGCTTCTTATACGGAATGGGACCAACCTTTGAAGACTGGTTACTGCAAGTTAAAGGGAAGCAACAGCAAATTTTTATTGTCCCTTATTTATTATTTACAGGCATTTTAAGACAAAGTATTGCCAAGCGATTACAAGGCTTTGACAGTCAAAACATTATGTTATGTGAAAGCTTAGGCTATGACGACAATGTGAAAAAAGTATTAGTGGAACGTATTGATGAATTACTACATTTTAAAGAGGAAGGTGTTTCGTAATGGTAGATAAAAGAACTGAAAATGTAAATCTAGCATTAGATAATGTCCGCCAAATGTTAAATACTGTGAACCACGGATCAATTACATTGATTGTTCAAAATTCCTATGTGGTTCAGATTGAGAAAAAGGAAAAAATAAGGCTTCGATAAATTAAAAAATATGAAATGAAGATGATTCGTGAGGTGGCAAAGATTGAAATTACAAGTAATAAACAGTCCATTTAATGAAGAGCAGGTGAAGTTATTAAACGAGCTTCTCCCTAAATTAACAATTGAACAAAAATTTTGGCTAAACGGTTACCTAAGTGCTCCCCAAGCAACTCTTGAAGCAATTGTTGAACAGGCACCACCAGCAGCCCAGCCGATTACCAAAACAATAACAATTTTATATGGTTCCCAAACAGGCAATAGTCAAGGATTAGCTGAAAAGTATGCAGCAGCTTTAAAAGAGCAGCAGATAGATGTAACTGTCTCATCATTAGGGAAATTTAAAGCTAGTAATTTAAAAAAGATCACCAATCTATTACTTATTGTGAGTACTCATGGAGAGGGAGATCCACCAGATCAAGCGATACAATTCTATGAATTTTTGCATAGCAAGCGGGCGCCTAGATTAGAACACCTACAATATTCGGTTCTTGCTTTAGGGGATAGCTCCTATGAATTTTTTTGTAAGACAGGTAAGGACTTCGATGAGCGATTTGCGCAATTAGGTGCAACAAGAATTGTTCCTCGTGTAGATTGCGATGTAGATTATGATGACGCAGCTGCACAGTGGTTCTCCGCGGTTCAACAGGAATTTCTTCAGCATACAACTTCAGCAACGTCTACTTCAGCACACACCGAAGGGGCGCAAGTACTTGAAGAATCTACATATTCAAGAAAAAATCCATTTTACGCTGAAGTACTTGAAAATATAAATCTAAATGGTCGTGGCTCCAATAAAGAGACGCGTCATCTTGAATTATCGATTGAGGGAGCTAATTTTCATTTTGAACCTGGCGATAGCATTGGCATTCTGCCAGAGAATGATGAACAATTAGTCAATGCATTGCTGACAGCACTTCAATTTGATTCGGAGACAGAAGTGACTGTTTTTGATGAAACAATAACAATAAAAGAAGCACTACAGAAAAAATTAGAAATTACGGTGTTATCTAAACCGTTACTCGAAAAAATTGCTGCTTATACAGAGCATAAAGAATTTTCTAAGCTATTTGAAGAACCAAAAGCCTGGAAGGACTATGCAAAAGGAAGAGACTTGCTCGACCTAGTAGAGGAATTTACACCATTTACTTGGAGTGCACAGCAATTTGTAGAGTTACTGCGTAAAATTCCAGCTCGACTTTATTCTATTGCTAGTAGCCAAAAGGCCAATAGCGAAGAGGTTCATTTAACGATTGGCAAGGTAAGCTATGAAACAGCAGGTAGACAACGTCTTGGTGTTTGCTCTGGAAGTGTGGCAGAACGAATACAAATAGGTGATACATTACCAATCTATGTTCATAAAAATCCGAATTTCAGATTGCCAGAGAATAATGAAACGCCAATTATTATGATTGGTGCAGGCACAGGTGTTGCACCATATCGAGCTTTTCTAGAGGAGCGAGAAGAGTTAGGGATTGAGGGGAAAGCATGGCTCATCTTTGGTGATCAGCATTTTGTTACGGATTTCCTCTATCAAACGGATTGGCAACGTTGGCTAGCTGCTGGCACATTAAGTCACATGCATGTAGCCTTTTCACGTGATACAGACCAAAAAATCTATGTTCAACATAAATTGCATGAAAATGCCGCAAGTTTTTATGAGTGGCTGGAGCAGGGGGCTGTCATTTATGTATGTGGTGACGAAAAATCAATGGCATCTGATGTGGATGCAACCATTCATCAAATTATTGAGCAGCAAGGACAGAAAACACCAGAGGAAGCAAAAGTCTATGTGAATGAATTAAAACAGCAAAAACGCTACCAACGTGACGTTTATTAATGGAGTTCAACACAAATTTCTCGAAAACCTTCCCTTATTAATGAGTTGATCTCTTTGTTAGCAAGTAAACCCTCAGGTATGCCCAATACGCTGAGGTGTAATGGATTAAAGGAGCGATAAAGAATGACTGAAAAAATAGTGTTACCTCCACAGCCCGGGAAACCAAGTGATGTAGAGCGTATTAAAACCGAAAGTAATTACCTACGTGGAACACTCGAACGTACCATGAATAATCCATTAAGCTCTGGTATCCCAGAGGACGATAATCGCCTTATGAAATTTCATGGCAGTTACTTACAGGACGATCGAGATCTTCGGAATGAACGTCAGAAACAAAAGCTGGAACCGGCCTATCAATTTATGGTACGTGTACGAACACCAGGTGGAGCAGCTACCCCAGCGCAATGGCTTGTGATGGATGAAATGGCTAGAAAGTATGGCAATGGCTCTTTAAAATTAACAACACGCCAAGCATTTCAAGTACATGGCATTTTAAAATGGAATGTTAAAAAATATATGCAGGAAATCAATGAGGTGTTATTGGATTCTCTTGCTGCATGTGGAGATGTGAACCGTAATGTAATGTGTAATGTCAATCCAAACCAGTCTGCATTACATGAAGAGGTTTATAATTGGTCTGCAAAACTAAGTGAGCATTTACTGCCGAGAACACGCGCTTATCATGAATTATGGTTAGATGGAGAAAAGGTAGTAGATAGTCAGGATGTAGAAATTGAACCGATTTATGGAGCTCAATATTTGCCGCGTAAATTTAAAATTGGTATTGCGATTCCACCAAGTAATGATGTAGATGTTTTTTCACAAGATATCGGACTGATTGCCATCGTTGAAGACAATCAGCTTGTTGGTTTTAACGTAGCGGTTGGTGGAGGCATGGGCATGACACATGGTGATCATGAAACCTATCCACAGCTTGCTCGTGAAATTGGCTTTATAACGCCAGATAAATTACTAGAAACAGCAGAAAAAATAATAACGATACAGCGTGATTATGGGAATCGCTCTGTCCGTAAAAATGCACGATTTAAATACACGATTGATGCGAGAGGACTTGAATGGTTCCAAGAAGAATTAACGCGTCGTCTAGGCTGGGAAATTCAGCAGGCTCGTCCTTATACTTTTGAGCGTACAGGTGATGAATTTGGCTGGATTAAAGGTGCAGATGGTCATTGGCATTATACGTTATTTATTCAAAATGGCCGTATAAAAGACTTTGAGAATTATCAGTTGTTAACTGGCTTACGTGAAATAGCTAAGGTGCACACGGGTGATTTTCGTTTAACACCGAACCAAAACCTAATGATTAGCAATGTAACACCCCAGAAAAAGAAACAAATAAATACGCTTATTGAACAATACAAGCTAACAGACGGTGCGCATTATTCTGCCTTACGCCGCAATTCCATTGCCTGTGTCTCATTACCGACATGTGGCTTAGCCATGGCAGAAGCAGAACGCTATTTACCTTCTCTTATAACAAAAATTGATGCCATTATTGATGAGGCTGGCTTAAATGAAACAGAAATTGTTATTCGCATGTCTGGTTGTCCAAATGGCTGTTCACGTGCAGCAATGGGTGAAATCGGCTTTATTGGCAAAGGGCCAGGTAAATATAATATGTACCTTGGTGCAAGTTTTACAGGCAATCGCTTAAATAAAATCTATCGTGAAAATATTGGTGAGGAGGAAATTTTAGCAGAGCTACGACCAATTCTTCTGCATTTTTCAAAGGAACGTTTAGAGGGCGAACATTTTGGAGACTTTGTCATTCGTGCTGGGTATGTCACAGCTGTCTATGATGGGAGAGAATTTCATTAAAAATAAAAACCATGTAGCAAAGAAAAATTTGCTACATGGTTTTTTATATAGAATAATCCTCAGGAATAAATACCTTTAATTGTTTCGGCTTTACAAATACCTGATCGCCCACCTTCAGTTGAAGAAGATGAAATTGTTCTTTTGATAACTCCGCTTCTAAAAATTCATCAAGATCCTCACGTCGTAGTTCAATTTGAACGATAGGTCCTAGCAAATGAATGTGGCTGATTTTAACAGGAACTGTACCTGAAATACTTGTTTTCTCAATCTGAATATCATGTGGACGTACATAGCCTATCGCATTGTCCTCTGAATGTGTTAGGGCCTCAGGTACATCAAGTGCAACTTCACCCTGCATGAGCTTACCATTATGTAAGCGACCTTTAAATAGATTAACATTGCCCAAGAAGTCATAGACAAATGGACTTTTGGGATTTGTATAGACCTCATCTGGACTACCAATTTGCTCGATTTTGCCATTATTCATGACCACAATGCGATCTGCAACATCGAGAGCTTCCTCTTGGTCATGTGTCACAAAAATACTTGTAATATGAAATTCATCATGTAACTTTCGAAGCCAGCGACGTAACTCCTTGCGTACTTTTGCATCGAGAGCTCCAAATGGTTCATCTAGTAACAGTACCTTTGGCTCTACAGCAAGCGCTCTTGCCAGTGCGACACGTTGTCGTTGCCCACCTGAGAGCTGTGTTGGATATCGATCTGAGAAATTTTCAAGCTTCACAAGTTGCAATAATTCCATCACTTTATCTTTGATTTGTTGTTTTGAAGGTCTGCTTTTTCGAGGACGTACCTTCAGGCCATAAGCTACATTGTCAAAGACCGTCATATGGCGAAAAAGCGCATAATGTTGAAAGACAAAGCCCACATTGCGTTCCTTTGGATGACGATCTGTGATGGATTGACCATCAAATAAAATATTGCCGACATCCGTTGTTTCAAGCCCAGCAATCACACGTAATAATGAGGTTTTTCCTGATCCAGAAGGGCCAAGCAGTGCTACTAGCTCCCCAGACTGAATATGTACGGATATATCCTCTAGTGCCTGAAAGGACCCATATTTTTTGGATACGTTTTGAATTTGTATACTCATTGAGACCATCTCCTTTTAACTAGATTTTGATTTCCAAGCAATAATGTCTTTCACAATTAATGTAAAGATGGCCATTACGCTCATTAAGGAAGCAACTGCAAAGGCTGCTGCAAATTGATATTCATTATAGAGAATTTCAATATGAAGGGGCATCGTATTTGTCATGCCACGGATATGACCAGATACCACAGACACAGCCCCGAATTCTCCGATGGCTCGTGCATTACATAAAATCAAACCATAGAATAGTCCCCATTTAATATTGGGTAAAGTGACATACCAAAAGGTTTTAAAGCCACTTGCCCCCAATGAAATGGACGCTTCTTCCTCAGATATACCTTGGGTTTGCATCAGCGGTATTAATTCACGTGCAACAAAGGGCAATGTGACGAAAATTGTGGCAAGGACAATGCCAGGTAGTGCAAAAACAATTTTAATATCATGTGCAAACAACCATTCACCAAATAGTCCCTGTGAGCCAAACAATAAAATAAACACTAAACCTGCGATAACAGGTGAAACTGCAAAAGGTAAATCTACCATAGTAAGTAATAGATTTTTCCCCTTAAAATTAAACTTTGTAAGTGCCCAGGCAGCCATTACGCCAAAGATCGCATTGAGGGGTACAGTAATGGCTACGACGATTAATGTAAGCTTAATAGCAGCTAATGCATCTGGATGTGTAATCGCAGCAAAGTAAACATCGGATCCTTTTTGAAAGGCTGTAATAAAAATAGATACTAAAGGTAGTACGATAAAGAAAGCTAAAAAAGCTAAGGCAATAAATATTAACGTATAGCGAATAATACGAGGCTCCTGTAAGGCAGCAGTCTGTGTAGCTGCTTTCCTTTTTCCTGTACTAGCCTGCTGAATAAAAGTTGATTGTTCCATATAGTACCTCCTAATGTACAAACCGACGATTGGCTAGCCATTGTATCAAGTTAATGGTGAACAACAAAATAAAGGATGTCACAAGCATGACAACAGCTATGGCAGTTGCCCCCGCATAATCATATTGCTCAAGCTTTGTCATAATAATTAACGGCGTAATTTCCGTTTTCATCGGCATATTTCCTGCAATAAAAACAACCGAGCCATATTCACCTAAAGCGCGCGCAAAGGCCAAGGAAAAGCCAGTTAAAATAGCTGGTACTAGCTCTGGTAAGATGACTTTACGGAAGGTTTGTAAACGATTGGCTCCAAGGCTTGCCGAAGCTTCCTCCACCTCAGCACTGATATTTTGTAAAACGGGCTGGACCGTTCGTACAACAAATGGTAGCCCGATAAAGGTTAAAGCAATAATGATGCCAAGAGGTGTAAAGGCAATTTTAAAATCAAAAAATTGACCAATCCAACCATTTGTTGCATAAAGAGATGTTAAAGCAATTCCAGCGACAGCAGTAGGCAATGCAAAAGGTAAGTCTACAAGCCCATCAATGATTCGTTTAAAGGGAAATTGATAGCGAACGAGAACCCATGCAATAGTCGTACCGAAAAAAACATTTAGTAAGCCTGCAATCAGTGCAGTGCTGAAGCTCACTTTGTAGGAAGCAACAGCACGGGGATCTGTAATGATATCTATAAATGCTGACCAGCTTAAGGACATGGTATGAATGAAAATCATGGAAAGTGGTAGTAACACTAGTAAACTTACGTAAAGCATTGTATAACCAAGAGATAAATGAAAGCCTGGAATAATTCGACGCGATTTTTTAGGAATGATTAAACTGCTCATCAAAACGCTCCTTATTGTGGTACGTATATTTCATCAAAGGTACCACCATCTTTAAAATGGGTTGCTTGTGCTTGTGACCAACCACCAAAATCATCGATGGAAACAAGTTCAAGCTGAGGGAATTGATCTTTATACTTTGCTAGAATCGTTTCACTACGTGGTCGATAATAATTTTTCGCCGCAATTTCTTGCCCTGTATCACTATATAAATGCTGTAAGTAAGCTTCAGCGACATCACGTGTCCCTTTTTTATCTACGATTTTGTCTACAACTGCAACTGGTGGCTCTGCTAAAATACTTAATGAAGGCGTGATGATTTCAAATTCATCCTTACCTAATTCATTGAGAGAGAGGTATGCTTCATTTTCCCACGCAATTAAGACATCACCAATTTTACGTTCTACGAATGTTGTTGTAGCTCCACGAGCGCCAGAATCAAGTACTTCTACATTGCTGTAAAGTGATTTCATAAATTCCTTTATTTTTGTCTCATCATTGTTATATAACTTTCCGGCATAAGCCCAAGCAGCTAAGTAGTTCCACCGTGCACCTCCAGATGTTTTGGGATTAGGCGTTATGACAGATACATCATCTTGAATCAAATCATCCCAATCTTGTATGTTTTTGGGATTACCCTTGCGAACTAAAAAAACAATTGTAGATGTATAGGGAGTCGAATTAAGATCAAATTCGGTTTGCCAATCTTTATTCAGCAGCTCACGAGTTTGAGCAATTTCATCAATATCGTAAGCGAGTGCGAGTGTCACAACGTCGGCTTCAAGACCATCAATAACTGCACGCCCCTGTTTGCCAGATCCACCATGTGATTGATTGATTGTGACGTCTTGGCCAGTATCATCCTTCCATTTTTTTATAAAATCTTTGTTGAACTCATTGTAAAGCTCCCGTGTTGGATCATAGGAAACATTTAGTAGCTCTACAGACTTCTTGTCTTCCTGACCGCTTGTTTTTTCATCTGAGTTAGCACTTCCACAGCCAGTTAAACTAAGCGTTAGAATAGTTAATAATGCCAAGGATTGTAGAACATAGCTCTTTTTTTTCATAGTTAATCCGCCCCTTTTCTGTCTTAAGAATGCAAAAAGCCATCACCCACAATGACATGACAACATTGGGTAGATGGCCTTCAGATCCTCTGATCAGCGTTTTTTTAGGTCAAAGCTTTAGTAATACATTAAACATATATTTCCTATTAGTCAACAAGGAATTATAAAAAAGATTATTTATTTTGAAAATTAATAAAAGTGTCCTTAGATACCACTCATCATATGCAGCAAAGAGCAAAAAAAATGGGTGTATGGAAAAGATATTTAAAAAACCTAGTTGACTGCTTGGTGTACTTTAGTATATATTTGGTAATAAGAAGAATGATTGTAGTACGAGGTAACAACTACTAGTGAACAATCATTAAATATAGAGCTGGCTAGTCAAACTAGAGGCGTTTTAACAAAGACCTGTTTTTCCTATGTCTTTTGTTAGAACGCCTTTTTTGTTATGAGGGGGATTCGATGTTAACTTACGAAAATTGGCAAGAACCGATCATTGATTTTCAGGTTGATGATATGTATAAGGCTGCACTAGAGGTTTTACAGTGGAGCTATCAAGAATATGGAGATGAAATCGTCTATGCATGTAGCTTTGGTATTGAGGGCATTGTCTTAATTGATCTCATTTCAAAGGTAAAGCCTAACGCTACGATTGTATTTTTAGATACAGATGTACACTTTAAAGAAACATATGAAACCATTCATAAAGTCAAAGAAAAATATCCACAACTCAACATTGTCATGAAGAAGCCAACCCTTACACTTGAGCAACAAGCTACACAACATGGTGACGAACTATGGAAAACCAACCCAAATAAGTGCTGTGATATTCGTAAGATAAAACCTTTACACGAAGCCTTATCAGGTAAAAAGGCTTGGATATCAGGTTTACGTCGTGAGCAATCACCAACACGTCAACAAACAAACTTTTTAAATCGTGACGATAAATTTAAATCGATTAAAGTTTGTCCATTGATTCATTGGACTTGGAAGGATGTCTGGCGTTATGTTTCGAAGCACAGTTTGCCATATAATCCGTTACACGATCAAGGCTATCCAAGCATCGGCTGTGAGCATTGTACGAAACCAGCATTTACAATGGAGGATTTACGTTCAGGTAGATGGCAAGGTTCTGGTAAAACCGAGTGCGGGTTACATGAATAAAGGAGTTCTGCCATGCTTGAATATTTTGCAATAGCTATTAGTTTATTTTTTGCGATGAACATAGGAGCAAGCGGTGCAGCAGCCTCAATGGGTGTTGCTTATGGGGCAGGTGCCATCAAAAAAGCGTGGCAAGCATTGCTTTTATGCGCGATAGGCGTCTACAGTGGAGCTGTATTAGGCGGAGGAGAGGTAGTTAAAACGATAAGCTCAGGCATTATGCCCCAGGAATATATTACGGTAAAGGTTGTCATCATTATCTTGATTTCTGCGACAAGCTCGTTATTTTTCGCCAATCTTTTAGGCATTCCCTTATCAACGAGTGAAGTAACAGTGGGTGCTGTCGTGGGTGTAGGAATTGCCTATAAAGTACTATTCGTCAATTCGCTGCTTGTCATTATATCATTTTGGGTGATTGTACCGCTTGTTGCCTTTGTCATTGCTCTTGTATGTGGAAAGTTATTATATAAGTTACAAAACACAGGGTTGCTGAAAGATCGGCCAATTTTAACTGTTCTTCTCGTTTTAGCAGGATTTTTCGAAGCATTTTCAGCGGGGATGAATAATGTTGCCAATGCAGTTGGACCCTTGGTGGGAGCAGGAATGATGGATGTGACAACGGGCATTGTGCTTGGCGGTGCATTTGTCGCAATAGGTGCTCTGCTACTTGGTAAACGAGTGCTTGAAACAAACGGTAAAAAAATAGTGCGCTTTCAAAAGGCAGAGGGCATTCTCATTTCAAGTACAGGTGCACTGCTTGTTGGCGTAAGCTCAATTTTTGGGCTTCCAGTACCCTTAACACAAGTCACTTCTTCATCCATCATTGGGATGGGGATGGCGAAAAACGGAAAGCAAATCTTCCATAAGCATATTGTGAAAAAAATTATATGTATTTGGGTTGTATCACCCATCTTTTCATTAGTCATTTCTTATTTTTTAGTGCAGTTATTTTTAGAAAAAGACCTTTATGCCATTATTTTAAATGGCAGCATTATTGTTGGGACGCTAGGGGTCATTAGTCTGATGCGTACGATGCGTGAAGAAGAGCAGTCTATCTATGATGCAGGGGAAGGCATTTAAATTGAATCATATCATCACTATCTTTTGACTACAAAACTTAGTATTTAACTAGAATTAGGAGGAGATTTTTATGAGTCTACAACCACATGGTGGACTACTTGTGCAAGCATTTAATCCGGAAAAAAAAATCACAACTATTCATAAGGAAATTGAGTTGGATGCAATTTCGTTGAGTGATTTAGAGCTAATTGCTATAGGGGGGTATAGCCCAATTGAAGGTTTTTTAACACAAGTAGACTATGAGTCAGTCGTGGCACAAAGTCGTTTAGCATCAGGTGTAGTATGGAGTATTCCGATTACCTTACCTGTTACAAAAGAGAAAGCGTCCATTTTACAGCCTGGTGACGAGGTGAAGCTGGTTTATGGTGATGAAGTATATGGCGTTATTGAAGTAGCAGATATTTATGAGCCGAATAAACGAAAAGAGGCTTTACTTGTCTATGGAACAGAGGATTTAGCACATCCGGGCGTTCAAAAGCTTTTTGATCGTCCTGCCATTTATGTTGGAGGGAAAATTACGTTAATTAAACGTCTTACACAAAAGTTCCCTGCTTATTCATTTGATCCAATAGAAACGCGACAATTATTTGCTGACAAGGGATGGAAAACTATTGTTGGCTTCCAAACACGTAATCCAGTCCATAGGGCGCATGAATATATTCAAAAGGCAGCACTTGAAACGATTGATGGGTTATTTCTAAATCCACTTGTGGGTGAAACAAAGTCAGATGATGTGTCAGCTGCTATACGTATGGAGAGCTATGAGGTTTTATTAAAAAACTATTATCCTGAAAGTCGTGTACAATTAGGTATTTTTCCAGCCGCTATGCGGTATGCAGGACCAAAGGAAGCTATTTTCCATGCACTTGTTAGAAAAAATTATGGCTGTACTCATTTTATTGTTGGTCGTGATCATGCAGGTGTTGGTGATTATTATGGCACATATGATGCACAAAAGATTTTTGAACAGTTTACTGAAGATGAATTAGCAATTGTCCCACTGAAATTTGAGCATAGCTTTTATTGCCAGCAATGTGAAGGCATGGCGACGACAAAGACGTGTCCACATGATAGCTCTGCCCATGTCATTCTATCAGGAACGAAGGTTCGTGAGATGCTACGAAATGGAGAAGTACCACCAAGTACATTCAGTCGTAAAGAAGTCGTAGACATTTTAATTAAAGGCATGAGTAAGGAGGTAGTGAAATGAGTTCAAACATTGTTTGGCATGAAGCCTCCATTACAAAAGAAGAACGCCGTTCAAAAAATAAACATCAAAGCTTTATTTTATGGTTTACGGGTTTATCTGCTTCAGGGAAATCATCAGTGGCCAATGCATTTGCCCGACGATTATTTGAAAGGAGCAATCAAGCCTTCGTATTAGATGGTGATAATGTGCGTCATGGCTTAAATAGTGACTTAGGATTCGATGAGGCAGGGCGCAAAGAAAATATTCGTCGAATAGGTGAAGTCTCAAAGTTATTTATAGAGAGCGGTCAAATTGTGCTAACGGCTTTTATTTCACCTTATCGAGAAGATCGTCAGGTAGTCCGTGAACTTGTAGAGGATGGTGAATTTTTAGAGGTCTTTGTAAAGTGTTCAGTAGAAACATGTGAAAAAAGAGATCCTAAAGGTTTGTATAAAAAAGCAAGGAATGCTGAAATTGCTAATTTTACAGGGATTAGCGCTCCATATGAAGAACCGATTAACCCAGAAGTTATTTTGGATACAGAACAGCATTCCATTGAAGAATGTGTGGAGCAACTGACAAATATTTTAACTGCCAAGGGATATATTTAACTAAAAAAAATCTGCTCGATTTAGTAATCGGGCAGATTTTTACGTTTATTTTACACCTTGTTCCTTTTTCATTCTGTCAATTTCAGGACCTAGTTCATCACGTACGGTACCTTTCCAAGGCTTAACACCAGCAATATAGGAAGAACGTGTCATAATGTGTCCGCCAACAGGACCAGTAATAAAGAGGAAGAGTATCCCCAATAAAATACGAGGGTTGAAATGATCTTCAATGAGCCAAAAGTGAAAGAATACACCAATTAGTACACACATGACGCCAAGTGTTGCACTTTTTGACGCGGCATGTGCACGTGTATACAAATCAGGTAAGCGGACAAGTCCAATAGCTGTCACGACAATAAAGAGTACTCCAACAGTAATGAAAAAGATAACTAAACTATTAGCGAGAATTGTCACGTTTGATGATATCTCCTTTCTCTATGAATTTAGAGAAAGCCATCGTACCGATAAACGATAAAATTGCTAGCAATAAAATGATTTCAAGAAAGAAGCTTGTTTCCACTAAAATCGAAAATAGTCCGATTAGGGAAATGAGTGAAACACCAAGTGAATCCAAAGCTACAACACGATCGGATGCGGAAGGACCTTTTACCATTCGATAAATGACCGCTATCATAGATAAGCAAATCACTACGATTACAGCAATAATAAATGTTGTCATGATTTACTCACCTCCAAAATCGCTTTTTCAAATGAATCTCGAATGGAAGCAATGGCTTCATCCACATCGTTAATATCAATTGCATGTACATACAAAGTTTTCGCATCATCCGAAACATGCACTACAACTGTTCCTGGCGTTAAAGTAATAAGACTTGATAATAACGTAATTTCCCAGTCTTGTGTTAAAACAGTTGGATAAGCAAAAAAGGCTGGTTGCATGTCCAGTTTAGGCTTCAACACTACTTTTAACACTTGAACATTTGCTAAAATTAATTCTTTAAAGAACAACAACGTTAATTTTAGCAGGGCCCATAATCGATAGACATAAAGACGGGACTTGAAAAACCTCCGCATGAGAATAAGTAAAAGTATCCCCATCATGAATCCTATGATAAAACCAGTTGCTGTGTAATTAGAGGAAAGGAACATCCAGACAAAGGCAAGTACAAAATTTAAAATCATTTGAAATGCCATAGTGCTAATCCTCCTTCATCACAGCATCTATATAGATAGATGGATCATTTAATAGTTTTGCAGCATCATCCATAAATGGCGTAATCCATTCAGAACCCACACCATATGCGACCGTAATAAGTACTAACAAGGCAGTAGGCATAAACAGCATTTTATAGGTAGATTTGTCGACGGTACCTTGTGTTTCTTTTTCCTCACCCCAAAAGGCATAGAGGAAAATACGAATCACGGATAGTAAAACAAGCAGTGAAGATGCTAAAATGAAAATACTGCTCCACATACTGCCAGCCTCAAAGCCTCCCTGAACAATTAACAGCTTTCCAACAAACCCGCTAAGTGGTGGAATTCCAGCTAAGCCAAAAGCTGCTATTAAATAACACCAACCCAGTGCAGGGTATTTTTTCATAAGTCCACCCATTTTACGCAAGTCAGATGTACCAGTAATGTAGATGACAATGCCGATTAACATAAAGAGTGCTGCCTTAATCAGCATATCGTGAATTAAATAAAACATCGCTCCTTTTAAAGAGGCCTCATTCATTTGAGAGACACCAAATAAAATGACACCTACTGCAATGACAATGTTATAGATAATAATGAGCTTTACATCAAAATAAGCGAGTGCTCCAATACAACCAGCCACAATTGTTGCAATAGCTAATGCCATTAGTAAATCATGCGTATAGGATAAATCATGTACAAAAAATAGTGTGTAGGTACGTGTAATGGCATAGACCCCAACCTTTGTGAGCAGAGCGCCAAATAGAGTTAAGACAGGGATCGGGGCTGCTGCATACGAAGTAGGAAGCCAAAAGTATAATGGGAAAATAGCTGCTTTTAGTCCAAATACCATTAAAAATAGTACAGCAATAACAGTAATAATCCCTGGTTGATTAATTTCAGCAATTTTTACCGCAATATCAGCCATATTTAATGTTCCTACTACAGAATATAAATAGGCCACGGTTATAACAAATAATGCCGAAGAAATAACATTAATTAAAATATATTTAATTGACCCTTTCAGTTGCCCCTTCTCACCACCTAAAACGATGAGTAAATAGGAAGCCATTAACAATACTTCAAAGAACACAAATAAGTTAAAAATATCACCTGTTGTAAAGGCACCATTGACCCCAGTTAAAATAAACATAATACCAGGGTAATAAAAGAAGCGTTCACGTTCCTTCGTGATAGAACCGAAGCCATACCAAACAACAAATAGTGCAATAAGCAATGTCGTTGTAACGAGCAATGCAGACACCATATCAGATACCATTGTAATACCGTAAGGAACAGGCCAATTTCCAAATGTGACCTTTTGAATACCATCTTCTTTCACTGTTAAAAGCAGTGAGAGGGCAGAGAGGAGGGCTAGTCCAATCCCAAGTAATGAAAATGATCGCTGATAAGTTAGATTTTTTTGTCCAAACATTAAAATCATACCGAAGAAAAACGGGATGATAATGGGTAAAAGTAGGAAGTTATTCATCCTCATCACTTCCTCTCATTAGGCTAATATCATCCGTGTTAAGCTCTTGATAGGAACGGTAGGCAAGTACAAGGAAGAATGCTGTCACCCCAAAGCTTATAACAATTGCAGTTAAAATAAGTGCTTGGGGTAAGGGATCAGCAAATGTTTTGGCTCCTTCGTTTAAGACAGGTGGAGCTTCACCACCAAGACCACCCATTGTTAAGATGAGTAGATGAGCACCATGACTTAACAGACCTGTTCCAATAATAATGCGCAATAAACTTTTTGATAAGATTAAATAGACCGCTGCCATAAAAAGAAAGCCGATCACAAAGGCCATAATTATTTCCATTATTCATCCTCTCCAATCGTTTGAATAATGGTCATCGTAACGCCGACAACAACCAAATAGACCCCGCTATCAAAAAGCATAGCCGTGTGTAATGACTGTTTGCCTAGAAGCGGTAAATCGAAATAATCAAAGAAATGTGTGAAAAACGGTTTGCCCACAAACATTGGGTATGCCGCAGTAGCAAGGGCTAATAGTAAGCCAATGGCTGTTAAATATGTGTAATTAATAGGTAGAATATGGCGGACTGTGTTGATATCATAGGCTAACACTAAAAGAACAAGTGCACTTGATGTTAACAGCCCTCCAACAAAGCCTCCACCAGGTGTATAGTGACCAGCTAAAAAAATATGAATGGAGAAGAAGAAAATAATGAAAAATACAATTTTAGCTGTAAATTGTATTATCACATCATTTGTTTTCATGAGTGTTCTCCTTTCTATTCATACGTAACTTAATCATAGCTAAGATGGCCATGCCAGCTATACCGAGTACTGTAATTTCAAACAATGTATCGAAACCTCGATAGTCTACTAAAATTACGTTTACAATATTTCCACCACCAGCTAAAGAATAGACGGTTTCCTCGTAGTACTTAGCAATAGAGGGAATTAGTTTTTGGGAATGAGCTGATAGCGCAACAAGTGTTACCATCACACCAACTGCAATGGAAACAATGGCACGATTTAACTGGAACCTCATTCGCTCCTCGCGTTTACCAAGCTTAGGTAAATGGTAAAATGCTAATAAAAATAGTGCTACTGAAATCGTTTCTATAACGAGCTGTGTCAGCGCTAAATCAGGTGCGTTAAAAATGACAAAGAATAAGGCTACTGTATAGCCTACAGTACCAAGCCCAATAATGGCTGTTAAACGTGATTTGGCCAAGATGGTGATGGCAGTACCAATTAATAAAACTACGATCAAGATAATTTCATACAAATTAATTGGTGAGGCTCCTTGGAATGAAATACTAAATGCGTCTTTCACGAATAGAGAGCCGATAACAATAATAGTTATTCCGCTAAACATATAGAGTAAATAGTGACGCATAGAACCTGTCATATAGCGTCGGGAAATACGATTTAAGCCAACATCTAATCCCTGCATGATTTTGTCATAGGCATTGTTTAATGTTAACGCTTGCGGGAATCGTTGATACATCCCTTGCCATTTTGGTAAGGCAACAAATAACAATACCCCAACTATTATAATTCCAATGGTCATCAGTAACTCTGGGGTAATGCCATGCCAAGCAGATACATGAATATCAACAGCTTGAGGTGAATCATACAAAAATGGCTGTATCGCTTGAACGGCTGGTTTTACAAAGGTATTACCGATAAAGTTTGGAATAAAGAAGATTGTCACAACTAAAGCTGCTAAAAGAATAGGAGAAATTAGCATACCAATCGGCGCCTCATGTGGTTTATGAGGTAACTGCTCTGGTTTGTAATTCCCATTAAATGTTCGGAAAACAAAATAGAAACTATAGATAAATGTAAAAATACTAGCAATCCACGCAACAATAGGGAAGAGTGCTCCCCATGTTTCAAAGCCGAAGAATTCAAACTTTTGAAGTGCAAGCATGGCTGTTAAAAACATTTCTTTACTTAAGAACCCATTAAATGGTGGAAGACCAGCCATTGATAAACTTCCTATTGCAGCCACAGTAAAACTAATTGGCATAATACTCATTAAACCACCGAGTTTACGAATATCTCGAGTTCCAGTTTCATGATCCACAATGCCTGCAATCATGAAGAGACTGCCTTTAAATGTTGCATGATTAATAAGGTGGAAAATGGCAGCAAATGCAGCAAATTTTATGGTATCGATTGAGCCATTTGCATGAAAAGCAACAGCACTTGCCCCGAGTAGTGACATAATAAGTCCAAGCTGACTGACTGTAGAGAATGCTAGAATACCTTTTAAATCAGTTTGCTTCACTGCAAAGAAGGAACCCCAGAATAAAGTTAAGATACCTACACCTGTTACAAGCCACACCCAAAGTTCAGAGGCTGCAAATATCGGCGTAAATCGTGCAACTAAATAGATACCTGCTTTGACCATTGTAGCTGAGTGAAGGTATGCACTTACTGGTGTTGGCGCCTCCATGGCATCTGGTAACCAAATGTAGAATGGGAATTGCGCGGATTTTGTAAATGCTCCCAAGAGTAATAGGACAAGTGACCAAGTGAATAAAGGTTGGTCTACTAAATTTGGTGCCATGACTATCAATTCTCGAATCGAGTAGGTTCCTCCCATTAAATAAAGAAGAACGAAGCCACCTAACATCATTAAACCGCCGCCAACTGTAATCATCATAGACTTTAATGCACCGAAGCGTGAGGCATCCCGATTATACCAATAGCCGATGAGTAAAAATGATGATATGGATGTTAGCTCCCAGAAGAAATAGAGAGTAATTAAATGATCTGACTGTACTACTCCCAGCATGGCTGACATAAATAACAGTAAGTAAACATAAAAGTTATGTAATTTTTCTTTATGTTTATCTAAGTAAAAAATGGAGTAAAGCACAACTAACGAGCCAATTCCAGTAATGAGTAATGAGAATAATAAGCTAAGTCCATCTAAATATGAGATGATGGAAATATCAAGCGATGGAATCCAAGGTAGCTCTGCAGTAAATACTTCACCTTTAGCAACTTGAGCAATATATGTTGTATAAATAACAGCAAGCGTAACAGGTACAGCAAGAACAAACCAACCTGTGTGAATATTATTCATGCGTTTATATAATAATGGCACTAATATTGCAACAAGCATTGGAATAAAAATATAAAGTACTTGTAACAAAAAAACCCTCCTTTATGCAGGTAAGTAAATCAATTATAACGTACTTTAATTGGGAATGCATATGTACTATTGGGATTTAGCTTGCGGTCGTTGGAGAATTTTCGTTATATTATAAATAGGAAGTTATCAATAAAAATAGAGGAAAAAATTTTTTATGAAGAACCCATATATCTATGGTTATCTACCATTAATTACAATTTTATTGTTTAGTTTGACATTTGGGATGTATGCTGTTGGTAAATCTTTACAGATTTTTCAAGCCATCGGTGTGTATTCAGGAATGCGAGAGTTTTTATCAGATTTTGAGTTACGTGTATTTCTTCTCATCGTCTTTGCCATTGTTTTTTTTATGTTATTTTCTGCCCTTAAACTAGTAGGCGAAACCATTCATGAAGTAGGAATGCTGTTCTTTTCAAAGGACAACGAAGGAGCCACAGTTAGTCAGGCTCGAGGTGGCTATATTATCTTATTTGTAGGTGCTATGTGTTCTGCATTTGCCATCCAATTTATTTATGTTTTAATAGGTATTTTCGTCATAACGATATTTACCTACTTTATTTATCTGATTTATAAAATGAGTCATTTTATATCAATGGGCGGCACAATCGGTCTATTAATCTTTGAGCTTTTTATGTGGACGATTCTTATAACATTAGTTATTTATGTCGTATTAAAGCTATATAATGGCATTTTGGCAAGTTTGCCGTTTGCAAATTAATACATACTATTAAAATGGTGATGTTAATAGTAGAAAAAGAGAGTTTGAAAGGCGAGGGGTTGATTTCCGCTCCGCCAGCGTCCTTTCCAGGGGGCGTTCGATGAGCCGCTTCACTCCTTTACATTCGCTCCAGGGTCTCCTCTGTGACGTTAAATCCCATGGATAGTGAGACAGGCGAGCCCCTGTACGGAGCGGAGGAAGCGGCTCGGCGCTCGTCCACAGGAAAGCAAGTAGCCTGTAACGGAAAACCATTTACATCTTTAATAAAAATTTAATTGATGGTTTTGTTTTTTAACACTTTAAAAAGGTAGTAGTCTTAGCGACTACTACCTTTTGCATGTTTCACTACTCAAGCAACACGTTAAATAATTGGTGATGAATTTTGTACTCTTCTAATTGCTGCATCGATTGAGGTTTATCATACCCTAGCCATACAGCAGCAGTATATTCATTATTGAGTCCAGCAAGCCAGTAGTCACGATAGTCATTCGTTGTCCCTGTTTTTGCACCAACGTAGCTGCTATTACTATAGACACCTTGACCCGTACCGTTTGCTACAACATCTGCAAGGAGTTCACGCATGTATTTTACTGTTTTAGAAGACCAAATTTGATCACGCTGTGTATCCCAACTATAAAGCTCTGTTCCATCTAATGCTGTGACTTTTCGAATACTATGTGCAAGTACATAAGAGCCATCAATAAAGCTAGTATAAGCATCTGCTAGTTCTAATGCTGTTACACCATAGGTTAGTCCTCCTAATGATGCAGCATAATTATAATCTTTCTCTACAATCGAGCGGAAGTGAAAGCGATTAAGGTAATGAAAGGCTGTCTCGACGCCAACGGTTTGAAAGAGACGAAGTGCAGATGTATTATAGCTATGTCGAAAAGCAGTACGAATTGACACATCACCATACGTATAGCCCCCATAGTTTTGTGGGCAAAAAGAGCCCACACAATAACGCCCACCATTGACAATCGAATCAGGTGTATGAGATGTTGTTTCGAAGAATGGTGCATAGACTGCTAGAGGCTTAAAAGCTGAACCAGGCTGACGTGTTCCTTGGAATGCACGATGGAAATCAAATTTTTCATAGTTCTTTCCTGCATACAGACTGACTATTTCTCTTGATTGGTTTTCAATGGCTGCACCTGCAGCTTGCCATGGGCTAGTACCTAAAATAGCTGATATTTTTTCCTCATCATGTTGCTGTTTAGTAGGATCAAGTGCTGTGTGAATGATGAGTCCATTTTGAAATAATGTATTGAGTCGAATGTCTAATTGTGCTTTAATTTTTTTCTTTTCTTCCTCATTATCTGTAGAGCTTAGTCGATCCGCATAACCTTCTTTTTCTGCAATAAGCCATTTTAGCTCTTGAAGAACATAAGTGCTATACATTGGATAACTTTGAATTTTATCTTTCACATTTAATGTAATGGCATCAGCCTTATAGTTTTTTGCCTCTCCCTCTGTAATAGCCCCATTTGCTGCAAGGGTATCTAACAAACGCTCCTGCCTTGCTTTAGTTTGATCATAATTCTTTAAAGGATTATAAAGGGAAGGGTTATTTGGGATGGCAGCAATGAAAGCTATTTCAGCGATGGATAATTCTTGGAGTGGCTTTTGAAAATAATAGGTGGCTGCTCCGCCAATGCCATAAACTTGATTGCTGAAATAGGACTCATTTAGGTACATCGTTAAAATGGCTTCTTTATCAAATTCTTTTTCTAATTCATAGGCATAAAAAAGCTCTGTTAATTTACGTTCATATGTTTTTTCTTCGGATAAATAACGCATCCGAACAAGCTGCTGCGTAATTGTACTACCACCTTGAGAGGTTGTGTTGCTATTTGAATTGGCTACAACTGCACGAATAATAGCACTTAAATCAAAGCCAATATGCGTATAAAAATCAGCATCCTCACTGGTAATGAATATTTCCTGGGCAATTTGTGGAATTTCTTGTAAACTTAGTGGCTGCCGCCATTCGACATATTCCTCACTAAATGTTTGCCCATTTCGATCAATAAGTGTAACAGGTAGTTGGGCCTCTACCTCGGGTAAATGTATTGCATTAGTCATTTGTTCCTCATGTGCTTGTGCAATATTGATTTCTGTTTTAATGTTTGTGCTAATCCACCATAAAGCAGGAAGGGATAGAACGATAATAAAAAAACCAAAAGCCTTTTTCATGTGTGCCTCCACTCTTTCTATAAATCCTTCATCAGAATAACATATTTTGGATTGATTCCAAATACTCGCTCAGACCTATTTACATAGTTTTAAACATGAATAGTAAAAGTGCAAAAATCGTCAATACTTAGAGGGAGAAAACCAGTAGGAAGTATGTTAGACTAAAATGAGGTCAGAAAAGGTGCAAGGGCATCTTTTTCATTGAAACTGAAATTTATCATTAAAGGAGAGACTTCCATGTTTCCACAGTTAACAACAGACGTACAAGCAGGCGAAGTGCTTGTAGAAATGAACACAACATTAGGTGCTATCAAAATTAAATTATTCCCTGAGCACGCACCGAAAACGGTTGAGAATTTTTTAGGTCATGCTAAATCAGGCTACTATAACGGCATTATTTTCCACCGTGTTATTCAAGACTTCATGATTCAAGGTGGCGACCCAACTGGTACTGGTATGGGCGGAGAATCAATTTGGGGTAATTCCTTTGAAGATGAGTTCTCAGAGCAATTGTTTAACCTACGTGGAGCGCTTTCAATGGCAAATGCAGGACCAAACACAAATGGTTCTCAATTCTTTATTGTACAAATGAAGCACCTTCCAAGTGATATGCTTCGTCAATTACAAGGGGCGGGCTTCCCTGAAGAGATCATCGAAGCTTATGCTCAAAACGGTGGTACACCTTGGTTAGACCATAAACACACAGTATTCGGTCATGTAGTAGAAGGTATGGACATTGTGGATAAAATTGCAGATGTGGAAAAAGATTTCCGTGACAAACCATTAGAAGATGTGAAAATTGAGTCAATTACAGTCTTTGAATAATACGTATAAGGACGTGTAGAACATGCAGAACTTTATGTATCAATTTTTATATTTCCCAGAAGACAAATCAGGTTATATTCCAGCAGCATTTGAATTTTTAATTATGCTTATTTTATGTATTATCGTGTTTACGCTTTTCAGAAAAATTTCTAAGAAACAAGAATTAAAATCAAAAGAAATTGAAGCACGTATTTTAGCAGAAAAGAAAAACACAAACAATCAACAGAATATATAAGAAAAAGAATCCGCTTGCCACAGAGGGCGAGCAGATTCTTTTTTATTGTATCAATTTTTTTTAAAGCGTCGAATAGTATTTTGCAGGGCCTTGATGGCAGTGAAACAAACCAGTACAAGTGACAAGCCAATCCCACTCAATGCAGTAATAAAGGCTACCCATTCAAAGAGTGTATAACTACCGATGCTATCGAAATCACTGCTATCTTTCCACCCTTCAATGACTAAGTTCATCCCATAAATGCCCGATACCACAGTAAAGACTGTTAAAATAAATAGTAAATTATTACTTCGATTATCGGATTGATCTTCCTGTGTTCGATACAAACTATTCAATGTTTCTTTCGTTTCTACATAATGTTCATTTATACGGAAGTACTTTCGTAGCAATTGAGCAATTTCTCTGCCTTCTGTTCGTACGATGACTTCTTCAAAATAATAGCGTGCAGAAAACTTTGTAATCAGCTCGATTAGTTCATTGACAACCTGTTTATCTTTGCCCCACTTTATTTCACTATACTCATAGGAAAGCTTTAAGAGCATCATTTTATAAAAATAATGAATGAACAAATTGTAATAGTGCGTACCCATAAATTCTTGAATACTATGTGTACATTTGGCAAACGGCCTATTTGTAATCGTTATTTGTGCTTGTGAGGAGGTGATAATATAACTGTTAGGAGCCCAGCGTGTATGGGCATGCTCTTGTACATAATTAGAGATATATGAAGGATTAGTGCTAGAAATAAAGGGTTTGCCAGCAGGTGTCCTACCGTCTACTTGTCCTAAGCGAAATAAATGCTCAGGTATAATTTTAGCTTCTTCCTCTGCAATTAAATAAGCTGAGGCAAACATTCTCTCATCTTCAAAGAAAGGTAAGCCTTCATAGCTATGGTCTTGTTGATGTAATAGAAAGGGTTTTAAATAAGGTATAAAATACTTAAATAATAATTCACTCGTAGAAGAACAATGACCAAATGAAAAATGATGACTTGCACCTTTTTCCTCTCTTAGTTTAGCCTCTAATACTCTAAAATAGTGGATAAAATTTAAGATATCACTTAGATCATGCGATTGATCTGTAATATTTGTTCTGACTGTTATAATCCCATTCCCAAAAGGACATAATGTCACATCAATACTCATCACTTCGTAATCATAATTGATTTGACTTTCTTGCAGATGTAAGGCGCCTTGTGTATAAAAAGCTTTCGAAAAACGAATAAAGTCAGGGTTATTCATTTCGTTTGGAAATAATTTATCCTCCAAAAAAGGATAGAAAAATTGGGCAAGCTCCTCATGTATAATCGTCATATCACCATAAAAAGCGTCTTCAAGAGATGTATTGTTTAAGGTGAAAAAGGAAAAGCCCTCGTTTAGTAGTATATCACTGATTTTTTGACGATTTTTTTCGGAATAGGCGAAGGGAAATAGGAATGTCATATAAGCACATTTAATCGTTAATGGGACAATGTCCATGTAAAATCACCTCTGTATAAATCCGATTGATAAGAACCTTTTCCACAAAATTTTGTTTTTAAACATAGAAAAAGGATAGCTCTAAGGGGAGAGATATCCTTTCAATCATTTTATTGCGCAAAGACCTTTTTAAAACGCTCGACTCCATCTTTCACAGTATCAAATGAACAAGCAACATTCATACGTAGGAAGCCACGACCTTCTTCTCCGTATTTTGTCCCTGGTTCTAGAGCAAGCTTTCCGATTTCAAGTAAGCGGTTCATGATCTCCTTCTCTTCAAGCGCTAGTTCTCGGTAATCAATCCAGATTAAATAAGTGGATTGAGGAATCGTAACACGAATACCTGGGATCTGCTCTAACTCCGTTTTCACATAATCCATGTTGGCAGAAATATAAGGAAGTAATTCATCTAACCAAGGAGCCCCTTCTGTGTATGCTGCATGAAGGGCAACAGAGGCAAATGTATTTAATGAGCCTTGACCACTTGCCATATTGATGGCCTCTAGCTTCAAGCGTTTTTTCTTATCTGTTACGATCATATATGAAACTTGAATTCCTGCTAAGTTAAATGTTTTAGTAGGAGCCATACACGTAACAATGCGATTGATTTCATCACCTGCAACTTTAGCTAAAGGAATATGTTTATCCCCATTAATCATTAAATCAGCATGGATTTCATCAGAAATAATGATGACATCATATTTAGCGCAAAGTCGTACAATTTCCTTTAAAGTAGCTTCATCCCATACATAGCCTCCTGGATTATGCGGGTTACATAGTATGTAGGCTTTCACATCTTGAGCTAAAGACTGCTCGAAGGCTTCAAAATCATAGACAAACAATCCGTCTTTTTCAATTAATGGGCAGCTCACAACTTCACGACCATTACTTTTTGGTATGTTAAAGAATGGCGGATAAACTGGAGGTGAAATGAGTACTTTGTCCCCAGGGTTAGTTAGGGCAACAATGCTGTTAGCTAATGCAGCCACAACACCATTACAGAATAGGATGGCTTCTTTCTCTATGTGCCAGTCATGGCGAGTATTTTGCCAGTCTACAATGGATTGTATCGCTTCTTCACTCATATAACTATAGCCAAAAATAGTATGTTCAGCATGTTGTTGTAAAGCCTTTGAAACGGCTATTGGAGCAGGAAAATCCATATCGGCTACCCACATTGGTAAGATATCTGAGGCATCGTTTAGGCCATAAACCTTTTCCATTGCGTCCCATTTTACTGAGTTTGTACATCGACGTTTGATAGTTTGATCAAAAATAGACAAGCAAATCACTCTTTTCTTTTTTTTTTACTATGGTATCATACGAGTATGATCAAAGGATAATAGGTGAGTATTTTGGAAAATATAAAAATGAATCAAGCAGCTGTCCATCTGCTAGAGGAGTGGGATCCATTCCACTTAGGTCCAGACCATTATGATACAGAAACAGCAGATGTAGTTGCAGCATTGCAAGGGATTGATGATCCATCAACACTTGCAAAAGTTATTCAAGAAACATATGAGCATTCGTTTGAGCAATGGATACCGTTTGAAGATTGTGTAGCCATTTCTTACAAACTAATTGCCATTAAATTTGAAGCGAAATGTATTATTTAAAATATTTTGCATATTCCTTATAAAAAAAGGGGTTGTCAATGGACAACCTCTTTTTTAATGCATCATGAGGCTAGTACTTATTTAAATAAAGGCAAAATCCCCTGAATGAAAATAATAAAAATGGCGAGTGGGGAGACGTAGCGAATTAAAATGTACCAAATATTAAACATGAAGCTAGACGCAGCTAATTCTTTACGTGAAATATCCCTTGTATAATAATAACCTGCAAAAATTGAAATCAACAAAGCTCCAATCGGCATTCCGATGCTATTAGTCATAAAATCAACAAAGTCAAAAATAGAGCGATCTACTATTTTTACATCTGCTAATATGCCAAATGAAAGGGCACTTGGAATACCAAAGATGAAAATAACGATTCCACCAATCCAAGCAATTTTTCTACGTTTTTCTGGTTTATCACCAATAGCGATTGCCACGACTATTTCTAACATGGAAATGGAAGAAGTGACTGTAGCAAAAAGCAATAGAATGAAGAAAATAGTTAAGAATAAGCCACCAAGAGGTAACTGCTCGAATACAGCTGGCAAAATAATGAATACTAAGCCTGGCCCTTGATCAGGCGTATAACCAAGCGCAAATACTGCTGGGAAAATAACAAGTCCTGCAAGTAAAGAGATAATAATATTCATAGATGCTACATTAATCGCAGAGTTACCAATCTTCTCTGTTTTAGATAAATAGGAAGCATATGTAATCATAACCGCAATACCTACACTTAATGAGAAGAAAGCTTGTCCTAAGGCCATTAAAAATGTTTCAGCATTTAAATAGGACCAATCAGGTACAAACATAAATTTAACGCCTTCCATAGCCCCATCTAAAGTTAAAGAGCGAATAACTAGGACAATAAAGAAAATAAAGAGGAGAGGCATCATCCATGTGCTGGCTTTTTCAATTCCGCCCTTAATACCTGCTGACACAATGACTACTGTTAATAACATAAATAGTCCCTGTACAAGTACTGCTTCGAAAGGGCTTGAAATAATATCGCCAAATAAATCAGCGTAGTTGATGTCAGAGCCAGCATTCGTTAGCTTAAATGTAAAGGCACGACCTAAGTAGCTTAAAATCCATCCACCAACAACGCTGTAGAATGATAAGATAAGGCCTGCAATTACCATACCGCCCCAGCCAATCAAATACCATGGCTTTCCTGGTGCTTGTTCCTTAAAGGAAGTGACGGCATCCTTTTGACCTCGACGACCTATCATGAACTCAGCAATGAGGACGGGTAAGCCAATAAAGAAAGTACATAAAATAAATAATAAAATAAAGACACTACCGCCATTCGTACCCGCCATATAGGGGAATTTCCAAATGGCTCCTAAACCTATAGCACTTCCTGCGGCAGCTAAAATAAACCCAATTTTTGTTGTAAATTGATCCCTCGATGACACGAAAATAAATCCTCCTTATACTAAAGTATTATTTTACCTCAATATTCTCATAACACAAGCAAATATCAGAAAATTGATGATAGCAAGAAAGACATTTGATGGAGTAAAAATATAGAGAGATGACATATGAGGAAAGACATTTAAATTATGTAACAATTAGGTAGAATACTTCGTTTCATTATCAAAAAGGGGGGAGAGCTATGACGGAGGTTGAACTAATAGCAAGGGCGCAGCAAGGAGATAAAGAAGCCTATATCGAGCTTATCCGCATACATCAGCAAACCGTTGAAAAGTTTGCCTTTCAATGTGGCGTACATACAAATGATTTAGCTGATGTTTCACAGGAGGTATTTGTTAAACTATATCGCTTTTTACACCAATTTAAACAGGATCGATTTACCACGTGGCTCTATAAAATCACATTAAATGCTACGCGTGATTATTATCGTAAGGAACAACGGCAGCAGGCTAAAGAGGACAAGCTACAAGCCCAACAGCAAAAGACTCATTCATCTGCTGAAGAGGATGTTCTTTTGTTTGAAGAGGACAGGCATCTACATCGTGCTATTCAGGCACTTGACGAAAAATACCGTTATCCTCTCGTGTTGTATTATTTCCACGAATTAAAATACGAAGAAATCGCTGAAGTTTTAAATATTTCGTTATCGACGGTGAAAGTGCGATTATTACGAGCGAAGGAAAAGCTAAAGGCAGCATTAATGCAAGATGGGAGTGTTGAAAATGGATGATAAGCAATTTGACCAACGTATGGCACTACTGAAAAAATCCTATGAACGAATGGAAGCGAAGCTTGATCCTGATACTGTCTTTAAACAAATTGAAGAAGAGGATATATCCAAGGAATTATCTTTTGAAATTATTAATAAAGGTCATCAGCGCCCCTCAAGATGGCAAAAGTCGGTTGTTTGGTTTGTAAGTATTGCGAGCATGTTATTAGTGGGTTTATTAGGAACTTCATATATGATTAGACAGCCTGAAACATACAATAACAGTGATAAACAGATTTCCCAAGAAAATGATGACAAAACGATAGGGACGTATGAAAAATGGGTAGAGCGAATCACCAAGAAATATAAGAGAGTGAAAGAAGATATCAGTAGAGAGTTGAAAGTTTCAGTAGAAGAACTGAATACTTTTTCATATATTCAAAATGCAGATTCCATGTTAGCCTTCTATACGAGTTACGAACGTCCGATAGAAGAGGATTGGGAATTGCAAATAATGGAGAAAGAAATTTTAGACGGATTAATGACCCCAAGACGAGCCTTAGAGACAATCAAAGGATATGGGCCATTATCCTTTAATGAATCTTACGGAATCTTTAGCTTATATAAGCAATCGCTTAATGACATAGAAATGTATTTTAATTCTTTACTTGAACCTTATGAACAGTTTTTAAAGAAAAAGATAGATCGTAGTCAGTATCCATCAGATTTAAAAGCAATCATTGAAACAGCAAGCAAGCAATATATGGAACTTCATTTGGATACGGATGGTTCCTATTATTTTAAAGCTAATCCCATCGATGGGGAATATGCTTTTGAGCCTATAAAATACATGCACCCTGATATTTTTGGTTACTTTGAGTTTTTACAAAAAGGATTTTTAGTAGGAGAAGAAGGCTTGAGGTATACACGAGAAGAAACAGCTGAATCCTTGAAAATTATGGAGCGTTCATTGCTGTTTGATATCAATACGGCGAATGTTACTTATAAGGAATTAAAGGCAGTATTTGAAAATACTTGGTTAGCTCTAATGAAAGGATCCACTAATTATCAAGTGTATGCTGAAAAGGGAATCGTTAATAAAGAATACCTGAATTTTTTACAAAAAGTTGCTAATGGAAAGTATGGGGAGGTAATGACAAAGAATGCGGCAACTATTTTAAATGAATTACACCAATATAACAACTCAGAAACGTTAGTAGGGCTGTCAATACAAGATATTTCAACGGCCATTTTGCAAGTTAGGAAAGATACGGCAGTTGAAGAATTTAATATTGTAGACATCGATGATGCAGAGATTGCACAAATTAAGAGAATTTATGATCAGTATTTGAAAAGTGACCCTGAACCATTTATTAATCAGCTCAGTCCTTTAAATATGGTATCCCTTTATTTATATGCAATTTCTATTGGAGATGAATCATTGCAAGAGAAAGTAATCCTATCAAATGTAGAAATAGAGTCTGATTTTTTAAACAAAGTAAAAGGATTATCCATAATTAGCCAAATATCACAATACAATGGAATTTATCCAATGGTGGCTGTACGACTTGATGAAGAACATCAAAAAGAGTATGGCAAGCAAATTTTGTTTAGATTATCTCAAAATGAAGATGGTTTTTACCGTATAATTGGTATCATGGATTGATGAGATGATTTTTTGCCCCGTTTTTACACGTATGTTATAATTTAAGCGATATATACGTAGCAAACAAAAGAAAGTGGGCAAAGGTTATGGTAAAAAAATATGAATTAGGAGACGTGTTGACCGGAAAAGTTACAGGTATTCAACCATACGGTGCATTTGTTGCACTAGATGACAATACGCAAGGCCTTGTGCATATTTCGGAAATAACATACGGCTTTGTGAAGGACGTTAGTGAATTTTTAGCTGTTGGGCAAGAAGTTGAAGTCAAGATTCTTGAAATCGATGAAGAGGCCGAAAAAATTAGTTTATCGATGAGAGCGCTACAGGATCGCCCAGCAACAGTAAGAAAAAAAGATGCACCACCACGTAAATCATTGCAGGACCGTGTAGATGAATCGGATGCAAATGGTTTTAATTCCTTAAAAGATAAATTGCAGGACTGGATTGAACAATCTGGTCAATAAAGAAACGAGGATGCTTTCGAATGAAAGTATCCTCGTTTTTTCTATTGCTTTTTTATTTTGCGGATTCGATATTGCAGGTTTTGTCTGCTCATACCAAGTGCATTCGCTGCCTTTGTAATATTGCCCTCATATAAATTTAAGACATTTTGCACATAATATGATTCGGCTTCACGCAAATAGGCATCGAGTGGCATGACATTGTGATTTTGATGGAACATAAAAAATTCTGGTTCACGATTATTTGTATCTTGTTGCTGCACTTTGAAGCGGAAATGTAAAGGTAATAAATCCGAAGTAACAGTGGATTCCGTTGTCATAAATGAAACAATTTCATCCAGTAGTAGCTCAAGCTCTTTTAGATTTCCTGGCCAATCATATTGTAAAAATAATTCCTGTACATCTGGTGCAAGTTCAGTGACTTGTGAAGCAAATCGTTCTCGATGTCGACTAAAATAATCTTCTACAAATGGAAGAATGTCTTCTTTTCGATCCGTTAAATTAGGAATGGTAATGGCCATTGTAGCAAAGAAATAATATAGAGATTTTGACAGCTTCTTTTCGGCAATCAATGTAATGGGATCACTGCCCACACTGCCAATTAGCATATATTTGGACTGTGGAAGTGAATGTAGTATATCCAAAAGTTGCTCTTGAATGTCTAAGCTTAAAAAATCTATACGTTCGAAGAAGAAGGTGTAATCTTTATCTTCTTCTAATAATTGCTGTAATTTATCAAGCACCGATTGAGCTGAACGGCGACTAACGAGTGTCACAAAGGCATCAGGATCAGGTGAAGCGGCGTGGTGAATGCCCTCTGCTACTAAGTCTTTCCCTGTGCCAGATTCGCCAATTAATAATACTGGTAATTTTACAGCAGCTGCTTTTTTAGCGTTGTCGATAACCTGCTTCATGGATTCAGAATCAGCTTTAATCATATCAAATGTTAATGGTTCATCGTAACGACGAAGGGGTTGATAAACAAGCTTTTCCAGAGAGGTAATATCACGTGCAAATTCAATTGCGCCAATCAGTTTGCCTTCAACAAAAAGTGGAAAAGTATCATTGATTGTTGTAATTTCATGACCATTTTTATTCCAGTAGGATTGTTTAACGTTAATTTCTTTTTTTCCCGTTTGTAAAACACGCATTAACGTACTTTCATGTTGACGGAAGGAAAACATTTCAATAATGGAACGATCCGCAAGTTCATCAAAATGAAATCCTTCAATTTCTTTCATTTTCGTATTGTAAATAATCGTTTTGCCAGATAGGTCTACTGCATGAATACCAACGGATACATTTGTTGCAATAAACTCATAAAAAGGTAGTAAAGGTTCAGAATTTTTCATAAAAATGTGCACCTCAAAAATTTTTTACTTGAAATATGCAACGAAATTTTGCATTATAATAAGTGTAAGAATATTTTATACGCAAAGATATTTTGCGTCAATGTTTTTTGCATACCCAAACACATCTCACAAGGGAGGATTAAGTATGATTCCATACAAACACGAACCATTCACAGATTTTTCACAAGAGGCAAACTACAATGCTTATGTAGAGGCTTTAAATAAAGTTGAAGGTTACTTAGGTCAAGACTACCCACTAATTATTGGTGGCGAGCGCATTACAACAGAAGATAAAATCGTTTCGTACAATCCTGCAAAGAAAACAGAAGTCATTGGTCGCGTTTCGAAAGCAAGCAAAGATTTAGCTGAAAAAGCGATGCAAGCGGCAGATGAAACATTCAAAACATGGAAAAAAGTTGATCCAGCCATTCGTGCGGACGTTCTTTTCAAAGCGGCAGCGATTATCCGTCGTCGCAAACATGAATTCTCTGCACTATTAACAAAAGAAGCGGGGAAACCATGGGCAGAGGCTGATGCAGATACAGCGGAAGCAATCGACTTCATGGAATACTATGGTCGCCAAATGCTACGCATTAAAAACGGTCAGCCAGTCGAAAGCCGTCCAGGTGAATATAATCGTTATGACTACATTCCATTAGGAATCGGTATTGTCATTTCTCCTTGGAACTTCCCATTTGCAATCATGGCTGGTACAACAGTAGCTGCTTTAGTAACAGGGAATACAGTGTTATTAAAACCAGCTTCAACAACGCCAGTTATAGCGTATAAATTTATCGAAGTATTAGAAGAAGCTGGTCTTCCAGCAGGTGCGGTGAACTTCGTACCAGGTTCTGGTGCTGAAGTAGGTGACTACTTAGTCGATCATCCAAAAACACGCTTCATCAGCTTCACAGGTTCACGTGATGTTGGCTTACGTATCAACCAACGTGCATCTGTATTAAACGAAGGCCAAATTTGGATTAAACGTGTCATCGCTGAAATGGGCGGTAAAGATACAATCGTAGTGGATAAAGAAGCAGATTTAGAATTAGCTGCACAATCCATCGTGAAATCAGCATTTGGTTTCTCAGGTCAAAAATGTTCAGCATGTTCTCGTGCTGTCATCGTAGAAGATGTGTATGAGCAAGTGGTAAATCGCGTAGAAGAGTTAACAAACGCTTTAACAGTGGGTGACCCAACTGATTATAGCAACTTCATGGCAACAGTTATTGACCAAGCAGCATTCAATAAAATTACAGAGTACATCGAAATCGGTAAAGGCGAAGGTCGTTTAGTAGCTGGTGGTACAGCAGACGATTCAGTCGGCTACTTCGTACAACCAACTGTATTCGCGGACGTAGAGCCTTCTGCTCGTATTATGAAGGAAGAAATCTTCGGACCAGTGGTAGCCATTGCAAAAGCAAAAGATTTCGACCATGCGATTGAAATTGCAAACGATACAGAATACGGTTTAACAGGCGCTGTTATCACAACAAACCGTATGAACCTAGAAAAAGCACGTGAAGAATTCCATGTAGGAAACCTTTACTTCAACCGTGGCTGTACAGGTGCAATCGTAGGTTACCAACCATTTGGTGGCTTCAACATGTCAGGTACAGATTCAAAAGCAGGTGGCCCAGACTACCTACAACTGCATATGCAAGCAAAAACAACTTCAGAAATGCTTTAATTTTCACATTGACGTGAGGGCTGTTCAAAGTAGGTAGAAATTGAGGCATTTTGAATGAATTTGTGACACTTCTCCAGGTAACGCTACCTGGCTAAAACCGTAGACTTTCATGACGTAGTTTACCTTGGAGAAGTTAGCAAATTTACCGTTTGAATTGTTGCTATATTCTTAATCATTCTACTTATAGTGATACATAGTCCCTTTCTTTTATAAAGTTTTTCAACATGATTAGTAAGGAGAGAATAGGATATGACAAAAACTCAACAAGTTATTGAACAAACACAAAATTTTGGTGCAGCAAACTATCATCCACTGCCAATCGTTATTTCAGAGGCTGAGGGTGCTTGGGTTAAAGATCCAGAAGGTAACAAATATTTAGATATGTTATCTGCTTATTCAGCAGTAAACCAAGGACACCGTCACCCAAAAATTATCGCTGCTTTAAAAGAGCAAGCTGATAAAGTAACGTTAACTTCACGTGCTTTTTACAGTGAAAACCTTGGTGAATGGTATGAGCTAGTAGGGAAATTAACAAATAAAGAAATGGTATTACCAATGAATACTGGTGCTGAAGCAGTAGAAACTGCGTTTAAAGCAGCTCGTCGTTGGGCATATGATGTAAAAGGCGTAGAAGAGGGTAAAGCTGAAGTTATTGCATGTAATGGTAACTTCCATGGTCGTACAATGCTAGCTGTATCTTTATCTTCTGATGAAGAATACCGTCGTGGTTTTGGTCCAATGCTACCAAATGTTAAATTAGTAGATTATGGTAATCTTGAAGCTTTAAAAGCGGCTATTACACCAAACACTGCTGCATTTTTAATTGAGCCAATTCAAGGTGAAGCGGGTATCGTCATTCCAACAGAAGGCTTCTTAAAAGCAGCTCGTGAACTTTGCCGTGAAAACAATGTACTTTTCATTGCTGACGAAATTCAAGCTGGTTTAGCACGTACAGGTAAAATGTTTGCTTGTGATTGGGAAGAAGTAGAACCAGATATGTATATCTTGGGTAAAGCTCTAGGTGGCGGCGTATTCCCAATTTCTTGTGTGGCTGCAAACCGTAGTATTTTAGGTGTATTCAACCCGGGTTCACATGGTTCAACTTTTGGCGGTAATCCTTTAGCTTGTGCAGTTTCAATTGCATCAATTAAAGTATTATTAGATGAAAAATTAGCAGAGCGTTCACACGAACTTGGCGAATACTTCAAAGGTAAATTAAAAGAAATTAACAACCCAGTTATTAAGGAAGTACGTGGTCGTGGTTTATTTATCGGTATGGAGCTAACAGAAGCGGCTCGTCCATACTGTGAAAAACTTAAAGAATTAGGTCTATTATGTAAAGAAACACATGATACAGTAATTCGTTTTGCACCACCACTTGTTATTTCTCAAGAGGATTTAGATTGGTCAATTGAACAAATTGAAAAAGTATTTAAACTTTAACAAAATGTTCACATTTTAATTCGGAAGTATGTTACAATGATGCCGATAACTATCATTAAAAAAAACAAAGAGGCGATTTAATAATGTCTGAAAACTTAAATCTTTTCACATCAACACAAGATGTCATTCAAGATGCTCTAAATAAACTTGGCTATGATGAAGCAATGTATGAATTACTAAAAGAACCGCTTCGCATGCTACAAGTACGTATCCCAGTGAAAATGGATGATGGTACAACAAAAGTATTTACTGGTTACCGTGCACAACATAATGATGCTGTAGGACCAACTAAAGGTGGGGTTCGTTTCCACCCACAAGTGTCTGAGGAGGAAGTTAAAGCGCTTTCAATGTGGATGACATTGAAATGTGGTATTGTCGATCTACCGTACGGCGGTGGTAAAGGCGGTGTCATTTGTGATCCTCGTCAAATGTCAATGGGCGAAATCGAACGTTTAAGCCGTGGCTATGTTCGTGCGGTAAGTCAAATCGTAGGACCAACAAAAGATATTCCTGCGCCAGACGTATTTACAAATGCACAAATTATGGCATGGATGATGGATGAATATAGCCGAATGGATGAGTTCAACTCTCCAGGCTTCATCACTGGTAAGCCACTAGTACTTGGTGGTTCTCAAGGTCGTGACCGTGCGACTGCACAAGGTGTTACAATCGTAATCGAAGAAGCAGCAAAAAAACGTGGTATTGATATTAAAGGTGCTCGTGTTGTTATTCAAGGATTTGGTAACGCAGGAAGCTTCCTTGCAAAATTCATGCATGATTTAGGTGCGAAAGTAATCGGTATTTCAGATGCTTATGGTGCACTTCATGATCCTGAAGGTTTAGATATCGACTATTTATTAGATCGTCGCGATAGCTTCGGAACAGTAACTACTCTATTTGAAAACACAATTTCAAACAAAGAATTGTTAGAGCTTGATTGTGATATTTTAGTACCAGCTGCTATTGAAAACCAAATTACTGCTGACAATGCACATAATGTGAAAGCAAATATCGTAGTAGAAGCAGCAAATGGTCCAACAACAGCTGAAGCAACTAAAATCTTAACAGAGCGTGGCATTTTACTTGTACCAGACGTATTAGCCTCTGCAGGTGGAGTTACAGTTTCTTACTTTGAATGGGTGCAAAATAACCAAGGTTATTATTGGACAGAAGAAGAAGTGGAAGAACGTCTATACAAAAAAATGGTCGAAGCATTTGATAATGTATATACAACAGCAACAACACGTAACATCAACATGCGCTTAGCAGCTTACATGGTAGGTGTTCGCCGTACTGCAGAAGCTTCTCGCTTCCGTGGTTGGGTTTAAGTAAAAAGAAGATAATGAGTCATTCCTATATTATTGGGATGACTCATTTTTTTCGTTTTTATTTGATTGAAGAAGGTGGTCTAGGCGCTGCTCTAATAGCATCTTTTTTTCGTTCCTTATTTTTTTGATTTTAAAAAATCTTAGCAGAAAAAAGCCCAAAATTATGGTTACGACAACAATTACAATAATAAGCATGTGCAAAAATTCCTTTTATTTTATGTAATGAGTAGTACTATACAACTATTGTCTGAACAAAATCTGAACAGTTTGAAAAAACGCTTTCGAAATAGCAAAGTGTTGACAGCGTTTAATCTTTGCTTTCTCTAGCGTAATTATGAGAAAATCCAACTAGAAAGGGGCGAATTAGATGGATTCATTTACTTTTTTTAACCCAGTGAAACTACATTTTGGTGAGGATGCACTTGAAAAATTGCCGAAAGAATTAGAGCAATTTGGAAACAAGGTATTAGTTGTATATGGTGGAGGAAGTATTAAATCGAATGGTGTATACGATGCTGTTATAGAAAAATTACAACAGGCGGATAAAACCGTATTTGAATTAGGTGGTGTAGAGCCAAATCCACGAGTAGAAACAGCTAGACGAGGTATTGAGATATGCAAAACTGAAGGAATTGACTTAGTTCTTGCTGTGGGTGGTGGTTCAGTAATCGATTGTTCTAAATTAATTGTTGCTGGCGCTAAGTATGATGGAGATGCTTGGGATATCGTGAAACGTAAAGTGTTTGTAGAACAAGCTATACCACTAGGAACGGTATTAACACTTGCTGCTACAGGCTCAGAAATGAATGCTGGATCTGTGATAACGAATGCTGCTACAGAAGAAAAACTAAGTTGGGGTAGTCCAGCAGCCTTCCCGAAATTTTCGATACTAAACCCAGCATATACAGTGACTGTACCTAAAAATCACACTGTGTATGGAATAGTGGATATGATGTCACATGTATTTGAGCAATATTTCCACAATACAACGAATACTCCTATCACAGATGAAATGTGTGAAGGGGTATTGCGAACGGTTATTACGACAGCTCCAAAATTATTAGAGGACCTAGAAAATACAAAGTTACGCGAAACCATTCTATTAGCAGGGACAATTGGTTTAAATGGATTCCTATCAATTGGTTCACGAGGGGATTGGGCATCTCATAATATTGAACATGCAGTGTCTGCTGTATATGACATTCCACATGCAGGTGGTTTAGCCATTCTTCAACCGCATTGGATGCGTTTAAATGTACCAGTAAATCCTGAGCGTTTTGCAGGTATAGCAACACGTGTGTTTGGAGTCGATGCAACAGGCAAAACAGTAGAAGAGGTTGCTTATGAGGGGATTGATCGTTTATCTGCATTTTGGACATCATTAGGGGCACCTAGTCGTTTGGCAGATTATGATATTGATGATTCGAAATTCCAGCAAATTGTAGATCATGCTATGCAAAATGGCCCTTTTGGCAACTTTAATCGATTGCAAGAGGAAGATGTAAGAACCATTTTACGAAATTCTCTTTAATACTTTAAGTATGAGGCTATGCTTATAGCCTCATACTTTTTTTTATTGCAAGGTTAAGAAAAATTAACGATTAATGTAGAATTTTGTCGTAGAAGTTTCTTTAGTCCTGCAATATAATAAAATAGATACATAATAGAAGGAATATAAATGTATTTTTCTTTATTTTAAGTGAGGAAAGTCATGTTTTTAATTGAGTCATTCAACCTATATTGTAGATTATTTTACTATAAGGTGATTTATGGAATGACAGAAAAGGATAGTTTTTTGTCGTAATCAGTCAATTCGTGTGTCAATGTTCAGAAGTTGTTCAGCCACCTTTACTAAAATAATTACAATATTAAACAAAGAGGAGAGGGATCAAATGTTGAAACAATTGCTACAGGATCGTATTGTTACATTAAGTTGTATAGAAATGCCATTTCAGCAACATGTTTATAAAATGCAAAATTGTGTAGAGGTATTGGGGATTGAAGCGAAATCATTGCAAATTGAAAATGATAAAATTATCACTGGATACATTGTAGATCAAAGTATATTTTTTAAAAGCGTGCGTTTTGGGCAAACGAATGTTATTTTTTCGGATGGTGTAAATAAAGCAATTGTACAATTATTTGTTCGTCCTTCTGGAGAAATTGTTGTAGAAGTTAAGCCGTATTTGGGGGGTGCTGAGATTGTTCCTGTTTATTATCGAACAATTTTAGCAGATACAGCTATTGCAATTGATTTAAAAGGTGCTTTAAAACATTATTTGGTAGCCCATCAATTTATGATTATAGAAGATTCAATTGCTGAAGTACATTATCAATCCATGCATCCGAATGTATTAAAGGATTCTTTTTTAGGAAATTTCGTGTTGGGTTGTCATGTGGATGGCAGAAATATTCTCAATGCAGAAGAATATGCATTAGCTAATCGTCAAGCCTCCTTACTATTTTCAAAAATCGTTATTCAGCAGAATGGTAAAAGACAAATGATTGCTTGTAATAAATTACTTACTTTTATGATTACAAACCATGTTTATGTAGGTTATGAGGATATTCCTAATTTAAAATTAGTCTAACAAATAGCCAACTGCCTGAAATACGGCAATTGGCTATTTGTTTTTATAAAGTATTAAATGGAGTTGTTTGGTTTTTCACCAACGTGTATCCAGCTTGTTTTCCCGTCATCTTCGTCGAATAATATAGCTACTTTAGATACTCCTTTTTGGCTTAGGATTACCTCTGTTAAATGATCCCGAACATCATCTAAAAAGGCTAACGATAAAAGCGGATCAGCTTCAGCCACTAATTCTACATGTAAAAACTCTCCTTCTTTAATCACTTCAAGACGCACAATATCTTTGATATTTGGATCATCCATTACGAGATGAGCGATATGGTTTAACATCTCTTCATCAGTTTCACCAATGACACCACGTGCGTTATCAAGGAATACCTTACCTACAACATAAAACATCATGACCCCAATTATCATCGAAACTAGTCCTTCTATTCGACCCCAACCTGTAAAATAAGCAATTAAAATAGCAGCAAAGGCTAAGAAGTTGCCCCCAGTAGCAACTAAATCTTCCATAAAAACTAATTTTGTTGCCGGTTTTGCTCTATTCAAGTATGTGAATGCTTTCGGAATAGATGCGATACCTGCTTTTTCTTGACCTGATTCATGTAGCACTTCTGCAGCCGCTTTAGCTAGCACTGTCCCTTCTAAAACAATCCCGATGAATAATACTCCTAGGGCAATCAATATCCCGCTAGACTCTCCTGTGGGATGAATAAAATGATGCCAACCTTCTTTTATTGTTTCATAAGAAAGGATAGCTACAATTATTACGGCGAAAAGGCATACTAAATTGACAATACGACCAAAGCCACCGGGAAATTGTTTTGTAGGTGCCTTTTTAGAGAGTGCTGACCCTATATACACAAATAATTGGTTTGCTGCATCGCCTAGAGAGTGCATCATTTCTGCAAACATCGCAACGTTACCTGTAAAGAAAAAGGCGATTCCTTTAATAATTCCTAAAAATGCATTTACACATGCAGCCATTAGAGAGGGTTTGTTACCGTCTTTTAGTAGTTTTAATAGTTCTGCCATAAAAAATCCTCCAACTAGTTTAAAATTTCCATTTCGATTTTTTCTATATAAGATAGTGCTCGTAATGAACGATAAAATGACAACAAATTATCCGAGACGATTAAGGAAAGACGTAAATCTAACTCATGTAAAACACTATCGTTTTTTAAGTGCACATCTTTAATGCGTATATTTTCAATGATAATGTTGTTGTCCTTTAAAAATAATAGAAATGATTCTGTATGGTTGTCATCATCAATTTGGACTTTTAATAAAATTTCCCGCATACGAATTCGCTTTGGTCCGATTTTCATAAGAAAAGGTGATAGTACTTCAATTCCAAAAACAATGATCACAACAGCTAGTGTTGCATCCATGTAAAAACCTGCACCAACCGCAATACCAATACCAGCGGCTCCCCAAATCATAGCAGCGGTTGTTAAACCCGTAATGCTGTCATTCCCGCGTCTTAGAATGACTCCTGCACCAAGAAAGCCAATTCCACTAACAATTTGTGCGGCTAAACGAAGAGGGTCCATCGTAATATTAATATCTTCTCTAGCGGGGGTTGAGTAGGCAGTTTCAATGGAGATAATCGTTAATAAGCAGCTGAAAGTAGCAATAACTAAACTTGTTTTTAATCCAACTGGTTTTTTCTTTAATTCCCTTTCGATACCGATTACTAAACTTAATGTGGCTGCAATAACTAATTTTATGCCAACTTCATATGTAATCATATTTTCGAATAATGTTTCCATACACAACCCTCCATTGATATTTCGTATTGCTAAGAGATATGCAAACTGTCATTATTATATGTGCATCACTTTTTTGTATTGTACAACATGAAGTAAGGACATATAAGTATTTTTTTAGGAAGGTGGGGTTTTTTGGAGCAGCCAAAAATCCATCCATACATCCCGATTGTGATTGGTGTAATTTCAGTATCGATGTCAGCTATTTTTGTGAAATTAGCATCGGCGGAAGCGGGGATTATAGCATTTTATCGCATGCTATTTTCCGTTTTAATCATGGCGCCATGGTTTTTAAGGGGATATACAAAGGAGTTAACGACTTTAAAAAGACGTGATTGGCTATTTTCTTCAGTTGCAGGGATTTTTTTAGCTTTTCATTTTATATTATGGTTTGAATCACTCAACTATACTTCAGTAGCAAGTTCAACAGTTTTAGTAACACTACAACCTTTGTTTGCGTTTGTGGGCACTTACTTTTTCTTTAAAGAGAAAATTACGGTGAAAACAATCGTAGCAGGATCAATTGCAATAATAGGAAGTATTTTAATTAGTTGGGGCGATTTTAAAGTAAGTGGAACAGCCTTATATGGAGATGTACTGGCGCTCGTTGCTTGTGCCCTAGCGACAGCTTATTTTCTATTAGGACAGGATGTACGTAAGAGATTATCACTTGTAACCTATACAATGGTTGTATATGTTGTAAGTACCATCACTTTATTTATATATGTAATGGTTAAAGGGGAATCTTTTGGTCCATATTCTTCGATGGATTGGTTATGGTTTATCTTATTAGCGTTAATACCAAATTTACTTGGTCATACTTTGTTTAATTGGTCAATTAAATATGTTAGTACGAATGTTGTTTCAATTGCTATATTATTTGAGCCTGTAGGAGCTGCTCTTTTAGCTTTGGTGATATTTAAAGAGTATTTAATCATGACACAAATCATCGGTGGATTGATTGTATTAGCAGGAATTCTATTGTTTGTAATAGATATTAAAAAGATTTTTAATTTTTTTAAGAAAAATGCTTGATTTTTAAAATGCTATATTATATATTATTACTTGTCCTTAACAAGAAGGAACGCTTGAAAATAAAGTTTTGAAAAGTTGTTGACTTTTAGTTGGGAATGAGATAAGATAATAAAGTCGCTGAAAACGACTTAAATAAAATGAACCTTGAAAACTGAACAAGCAAAACGTAATCAATAAAGTTTTAAGTAGCTAGTTTTGCTAGTGAATAAAACACAATTTTGGACATCAAACATGATGCCAGCAAAACAATTTGAGCTAATCAAATTTCTTTTATGGAGAGTTTGATCCTGGCTCAGGACGAACGCTGGCGGCGTGCCTAATACATGCAAGTCGAGCGAACAGAAAAGGAGCTTGCTCCTTTGACGTTAGCGGCGGACGGGTGAGTAACACGTGGGCAACCTACCCTATAGTTTGGGATAACTCCGGGAAACCGGGGCTAATACCGAATAATCTCTTTTGCTTCATGGTGAAAGACTGAAAGACGGTTTCGGCTGTCGCTATAGGATGGGCCCGCGGCGCATTAGCTAGTTGGTGAGGTAACGGCTCACCAAGGCGACGATGCGTAGCCGACCTGAGAGGGTGATCGGCCACACTGGGACTGAGACACGGCCCAGACTCCTACGGGAGGCAGCAGTAGGGAATCTTCCACAATGGGCGAAAGCCTGATGGAGCAACGCCGCGTGAGTGAAGAAGGTTTTCGGATCGTAAAACTCTGTTGTAAGGGAAGAACAAGTACAGTAGTAACTGGCTGTACCTTGACGGTACCTTATTAGAAAGCCACGGCTAACTACGTGCCAGCAGCCGCGGTAATACGTAGGTGGCAAGCGTTGTCCGGAATTATTGGGCGTAAAGCGCGCGCAGGCGGTCCTTTAAGTCTGATGTGAAAGCCCACGGCTCAACCGTGGAGGGTCATTGGAAACTGGGGGACTTGAGTGCAGAAGAGGAAAGTGGAATTCCAAGTGTAGCGGTGAAATGCGTAGAGATTTGGAGGAACACCAGTGGCGAAGGCGACTTTCTGGTCTGTAACTGACGCTGAGGCGCGAAAGCGTGGGGAGCAAACAGGATTAGATACCCTGGTAGTCCACGCCGTAAACGATGAGTGCTAAGTGTTAGGGGGTTTCCGCCCCTTAGTGCTGCAGCTAACGCATTAAGCACTCCGCCTGGGGAGTACGGTCGCAAGACTGAAACTCAAAGGAATTGACGGGGGCCCGCACAAGCGGTGGAGCATGTGGTTTAATTCGAAGCAACGCGAAGAACCTTACCAGGTCTTGACATCCCGTTGACCACTGTAGAGATATAGTTTCCCCTTCGGGGGCAACGGTGACAGGTGGTGCATGGTTGTCGTCAGCTCGTGTCGTGAGATGTTGGGTTAAGTCCCGCAACGAGCGCAACCCTTGATCTTAGTTGCCATCATTTAGTTGGGCACTCTAAGGTGACTGCCGGTGACAAACCGGAGGAAGGTGGGGATGACGTCAAATCATCATGCCCCTTATGACCTGGGCTACACACGTGCTACAATGGACGATACAAACGGTTGCCAACTCGCGAGAGGGAGCTAATCCGATAAAGTCGTTCTCAGTTCGGATTGTAGGCTGCAACTCGCCTACATGAAGCCGGAATCGCTAGTAATCGCGGATCAGCATGCCGCGGTGAATACGTTCCCGGGCCTTGTACACACCGCCCGTCACACCACGAGAGTTTGTAACACCCGAAGTCGGTGAGGTAACCTTTTGGAGCCAGCCGCCGAAGGTGGGATAGATGATTGGGGTGAAGTCGTAACAAGGTAGCCGTATCGGAAGGTGCGGCTGGATCACCTCCTTTCTAAGGATTATTTCGGAATACAAACCTTGGGTTTGTAAGATTACGTTTTGCGTTCAGTTTTGAAGGTTCATTCTATCTGAATGAAACACTTCAAAACTTGTTCTTTGAAAACTGGATAAAACGACATTGAAATTGTAACAAACACATTTATTTTTTAAGTTTTTTATAGGCTTAATAACTTGGTTAAGTTATTAAGGGCGCACGGCGAATGCCTTGGCACTAGGAGCCGAAGAAGGACGGCACTAACACCGATATGCTTCGGGGAGCTGTAAGTGAGCTTTGATCCGGAGATTTCCGAATGGGGGAACCCACTACGTTTAATCGCGTAGTATCTTGACGTGAATACATAGCGTCTTGAAGGCAGACCCAGGGAACTGAAACATCTAAGTACCTGGAGGAAGAGAAAGAAAAATCGATTCCCTGAGTAGCGGCGAGCGAAACGGGAAGAGCCCAAACCAAGAGGCTTGCCTCTTGGGGTTGTAGGACACTCTATACGGAGTTACAAAAGAGCGAGTTAGATGAAGCGACTTGGAAAGGTCCGCCAGAGCAGGTAAAAGCCCTGTAGTCGAAAGTTCGTTCTCTCCTGAGTGGATCCTGAGTACGGCGGAACACGTGAAATTCCGTCGGAATCCGGGAGGACCATCTCCCAAGGCTAAATACTACCTAGTGACCGATAGTGAACCAGTACCGTGAGGGAAAGGTGAAAAGCACCCCGGAAGGGGAGTGAAAGAGATCCTGAAACCGTGTGCCTACAAGTAGTTAGAGCCCGTTAATGGGTGATAGCGTGCCTTTTGTAGAATGAACCGGCGAGTTACGATTACGTGCAAGGTTAAGCTTTAGAAGGCGGAGCCGCAGCGAAAGCGAGTCTGAATAGGGCGAAATAGTACGTGGTCGTAGACCCGAAACCAGGTGATCTACCCATGTCCAGGGTGAAGGTGAGGTAACACTTACTGGAGGCCCGAACCCACGCACGTTGAAAAGTGCGGGGATGAGGTGTGGGTAGCGGAGAAATTCCAATCGAACTTGGAGATAGCTGGTTCTCTCCGAAATAGCTTTAGGGCTAGCCTCGTGATGAGAATACTGGAGGTAGAGCACTGTTTGGACTAGGGGGCCATCCCGGTTTACCGAATTCAGACAAACTCCGAATGCCAGATATTTATACACGGGAGTCAGACTGCGAGTGATAAGATCCGTAGTCAAAAGGGAAACAGCCCAGACCACCAGCTAAGGTCCCAAAGTAATCGTTAAGTGGAAAAGGATGTGGCGTTGCACAGACAACCAGGATGTTGGCTTAGAAGCAGCCATCATTTAAAGAGTGCGTAATAGCTCACTGGTCGAGTGACGCTGCGCCGAAAATGTATCGGGGCTAAACGATTCACCGAAGCTGTGGATTGACATCTACGATGTCAGTGGTAGGAGAGCGTTCTAAGTGCGTTGAAGTCAGATCGGAAGGACTGGTGGAGCGCTTAGAAGTGAGAATGCCGGTATGAGTAGCGAAAGACGGGTGAGAATCCCGTCCACCGTATGACTAAGGTTTCCTGAGGAAGGCTCGTCCGCTCAGGGTTAGTCGGGACCTAAGCCGAGGCCGATAGGCGTAGGCGATGGACAACAGGTTGATATTCCTGTACCACCTCCTCACCGTTTGAGAAATGGGGGGACGCAGTAGGATAGGGTAAGCGCGCCGTTGGTTGTGCGCGTCCAAGCAGTAAGGCGTGTGTGTAGGCAAATCCGCACACTGTAACGTTGAGCTGTGATGGCGAGTCCGTATGGACGAAGTTCCTGATTTCACACTGCCAAGAAAAGCCTCTATCGAGGTGAGAGGTGCCCGTACCGCAAACCGACACAGGTAGTCGAGGAGAGAATCCTAAGGTGTGCGAGAGAACTCTCGTTAAGGAACTCGGCAAAATGACCCCGTAACTTCGGGAGAAGGGGTGCTCTTGAGCGTGCAAGCGCATGAGAGCCGCAGTGAATAGGCCCAGGCGACTGTTTAGCAAAAACACAGGTCTCTGCAAAACCGTAAGGTGACGTATAGGGGCTGACGCCTGCCCGGTGCTGGAAGGTTAAGAGGAGTGGTTAGCGCAAGCGAAGCTGCGAATTGAAGCCCCAGTAAACGGCGGCCGTAACTATAACGGTCCTAAGGTAGCGAAATTCCTTGTCGGGTAAGTTCCGACCCGCACGAAAGGCGTAACGATCTGGGCACTGTCTCAACGAGAGACTCGGTGAAATTATAGTACCTGTGAAGATGCAGGTTACCCGCGACAGGACGGAAAGACCCCGTGGAGCTTTACTGTAGCCTGATATTGAATTTTGGTACAACTTGTACAGGATAGGTAGGAGCCAGAGATCTCGGAGCGCCAGCTTCGAAGGAGGCGTCGGTGGGATACTACCCTGGTTGTATTGAAATTCTAACCCATGCCCCTTAGCGGGGCAGGAGACAGTGTCAGGCGGACAGTTTGACTGGGGCGGTCGCCTCCTAAAAGGTAACGGAGGCGCCCAAAGGTTCCCTCAGAATGGTTGGAAATCATTCGTAGAGTGTAAAGGCACAAGGGAGCTTGACTGCGAGACCTACAAGTCGAGCAGGGTCGAAAGACGGGCTTAGTGATCCGGTGGTTCCGCATGGAAGGGCCATCGCTCAACGGATAAAAGCTACCCCGGGGATAACAGGCTTATCTCCCCCAAGAGTCCACATCGACGGGGAGGTTTGGCACCTCGATGTCGGCTCATCGCATCCTGGGGCTGTAGTCGGTCCCAAGGGTTGGGCTGTTCGCCCATTAAAGCGGTACGCGAGCTGGGTTCAGAACGTCGTGAGACAGTTCGGTCCCTATCCGTCGTGGGCGTAGGAAATTTGAGAGGAGCTGTCCTTAGTACGAGAGGACCGGGATGGACACACCGCTGGTGTACCAGTTGTCTTGCCAAAGGCATCGCTGGGTAGCTATGTGTGGACGGGATAAGTGCTGAAAGCATCTAAGCATGAAGCCCCCCTCAAGATGAGATTTCCCATTACGCAAGTAAGTAAGATCCCTCAAAGACGATGAGGTAGATAGGTTCGAGGTGGAAGTGTGGTGACACATGGAGCTGACGAATACTAATCGATCGAGGACTTAACCAAAACGTTTGAAACATTCAATGCACCGTTTATCCAGTTTTGAAAGAGCAAATCTTTCTAAAAAGAGAGCTTCTAGATACAGCAGTACGCCGTGTATGGAAGGTCGACCATAGTCTAGTGATGATGGCAAAGAGGTCACACCCGTTCCCATACCGAACACGGAAGTTAAGCTCTTTAGCACCGATGGTAGTTGGGGGCTTCCCCCTGTGAGAGTAGGACGTCGCTAGGCATAATACCCAGGAGGATTAGCTCAGCTGGGAGAGCATCTGCCTTACAAGCAGAGGGTCGGCGGTTCGAGCCCGTCATCCTCCACCATATGCCGGTTTAGCTCAGCAGGTAGAGCAACTGACTTGTAATCAGTAGGTCGTGGGTTCGATTCCTATAGCCGGCACCATTTTTTCGAGCCATTAGCTCAGTTGGTAGAGCATCTGACTTTTAATCAGAGGGTCGAAGGTTCGAGTCCTTCATGGCTCACCATTTATAAATAATAATAAGCGGGTGTGGCGGAATTGGCAGACGCACTAGACTTAGGATCTAGCGCCGCAAGGCGTGGGGGTTCGACTCCCTTCACCCGCACCATTATTTTCATTGCCAGATAAAAAAGCTTATGCACATGCGGAAGTAGTTCAGTGGTAGAACACCACCTTGCCAAGGTGGGGGTCGCGAGTTCGAACCTCGTCTTCCGCTCCAAATGTGCCGGGGTGGCGGAACTGGCAGACGCACAGGACTTAAAATCCTGCGGTAGGTGACTACCGTACCGGTTCGATTCCGGTCCTCGGCACCATTTTAAATGCGCCCGTAGCTCAATTGGATAGAGCGTCTGACTACGGATCAGAAGGTTATGGGTTCGACTCCTGTCGGGCGCGCCAAAAGAACAACGGGAAGTAGCTCAGCTTGGTAGAGCACTTGGTTTGGGACCAAGGGGTCGCAGGTTCGAATCCTGTCTTCCCGACCATTTCCAAAAAGATTATGGGGCCTTAGCTCAGCTGGGAGAGCGCCTGCCTTGCACGCAGGAGGTCAGCGGTTCGATCCCGCTAGGCTCCACCATAAGTAAATTAACCAGTATAAAGATCCTGGCGGCGTAGCTCAGCTGGCTAGAGCGTACGGTTCATACCCGTAAGGTCGGGGGTTCGATCCCCTCTGCCGCCATCTTAAAGGACCTTTAGCTCAGTTGGTTAGAGCAGACGGCTCATAACCGTCCGGTCGCAGGTTCGAGTCCTGCAAGGTCCACCATTTATATATTGTAACGGAGGTATACCCAAGTCTGGCTGAAGGGATCGGTCTTGAAAACCGACAGGCGGGTAACACCGCGCGGGGGTTCGAATCCCTCTACCTCCTCCAGTTTTAAATTTTTATAAATGGTGCTTTAAAAACTCGAAACAACATAAAATTATCGCGGGGTGGAGCAGTGGTAGCTCGTCGGGCTCATAACCCGAAGGTCGTTGGTTCAAATCCGGCCCCCGCAACCAAAAGGTCCCGTGGTGTAGCGGTTAACATGCCTGCCTGTCACGCAGGAGATCGCCGGTTCGATCCCGGTCGGGACCGCCATTTTTAAAGATAAAAGTCATGAGAAGCAAAAGAGTGAGCAAGCTTAGCATGGACGAAATGGGTCAGTAGCTCAGTTGGTAGAGCATTAGATTGAAGCTCTAAGTGTCGGCGGTTCGATTCCGTCCTGACCCACCATTTATGCGGGTGTAGTTTAATGGTAAAACCTCAGCCTTCCAAGCTGATGTCGTGGGTTCGATTCCCATCACCCGCTCCAAGGGCCTATAGCTCAGCTGGTTAGAGCGCACGCCTGATAAGCGTGAGGTCGATGGTTCGAGTCCATTTAGGCCCACCATTATTCCGAAGTAGCTCAGTTGGTAGTAGCACCTGACTGTTAATCAGGTTGTCGCAGGTTCGAGTCCTGCCTTCGGAGCCATTTTTATTTTGGGGAAGTACTCAAGAGGCTGAAGAGGCGCCCCTGCTAAGGGTGTAGGTCGGGTAACCGGCGCGAGGGTTCAAATCCCTCCTTCTCCGCCATGGGCCCGTTGGTCAAGTGGTTAAGACACCGCCCTTTCACGGCGGTAACACGGGTTCGAATCCCGTACGGGTCATACTAGAAACAGTAGATGCAATTGCATCTACTGTTTTTTGATATTCATAGATACAAAATTTACTCTTGATTCAATGCATTTTCATCCATATAAACTACTTCCCAGATATGCCCATCTACATCTTGAAAACCCCAACCATACATAAATCCGTGATCTTGTGGTTCACTATAAGGTTTACCACCAGAGGCAAGAGCCTTATTCACTAATTGATCTACTTGTTCACGATTTTCAGCAGAAAGACATAAGATTGCTTCTGCAGAAGTAGTAGTATCTGTAACTTCTTTCTTACTAAATCCTTTAAATCGTTCTTCAACCATTATTAATACGAAGATATTTTCACTAATAATCATTGAGGCTGTTGTTTCATCACTGAATTGTTGATTGAACTCAAAACCTAATTCCTTAAAAAAACTGATAGATTTGTTTAGATCTTGTACTGGTAAATTGATAAAGATATTTTTCGATTGAAAAGCCATTTAGTATCACCTCCAAATTGACAGTATCATGGAGCATAAAGTCGTGTCAATTATAGCAAAGCGGGGCGCAAATGGAAGCCATTAGCACTATTAGAAGTAGGCGTTATGTCAACAAAAACAGAAAGGTTATATCTTCAACCTTTCTGTTTAAAAAGTTTTAACTATTTATCCTCTGGCTAGCATTCTTTCAAGTGAACTAAGTGCTTCAGCGGTAGTATGTTCATCTACTTGTATACGGTTATGAGGTTGACCTTGCTCAATACTTTCTAAGCTCCATAACAAATGTGGAAGGTCAATTCGATTCATTGTTAAACAAGGACAAAAGTTTTCGTTTAAGGAGACAATATGTTTATCAGGATGCTGCTTAATAATGCGATTGACAAGGTTCATTTCTGTTCCAATTGCCCATGCAGATCCGCTTGGAGCTCGATTGATTGTATCAATAATGTATTTTGTGGAGCCTGCATCATCAGCCGCTGCAACCACTTCACGGCTGCACTCAGGGTGAACAATTATCCTCATAGTCGGGTGTTCTTTGCGAATAACCTCTGTATGTTGAACAGTAAAACCTTCGTGCACAGAGCAGTGACCCTTCCAAAGAATAACCTGGATATTTTCAAGTGGCTCTTTTGTTTCGAGCAAGTTCTTATGTGGATTCCAAACAGCCATATTTTCAAGAGGTATACCTAAATCATAGGCAGTATTTCTTCCTAAATGTTGGTCAGGTAAAAAGAAGATACGCTGTTTTTGGGTAAAAGCCCATTGAACAAGTTCCTTTGCATTCGATGAAGTGACACAAGCACCACCATGTCTTCCAGTAAAGGCTTTAATAGCCGCAGTTGAGTTAACATAGGTTAGAGGAATAATCGTATCACCAAAGAGTTCTTGAAGAATTGGCCATGCTTGTTCAGTTTGATAAATATCAGCCATATCAGCCATTGAACAACCAGCGCGCATATCTGGTAAATAGACATGTTGCTGTTTCGTTGTCAGCATATCAGCAGTTTCTGCCATAAAATGTACACCGCAAAATACGATGTGTTCAGCTTCCTTATTTGCTGCAGATAATTGAGCTAACTGTAAAGAATCCCCAGTTGAATCTGCAAATTGAATGACTTCATCTTTTTGATAATGGTGGCCAGGAATAAATAATTTAGAACCTAATTTTTTCTTTATTGATAAAATACGAGATTCCATTTCCTTTACAGATAGTGCCCGATAATGCTCTGGGAGTAATGTCGTCTGTTGTAATAAACTAGTGATGGACAAGGGAATGATCTCCTTTCATTTGAACGAGTGCACTAATATCAAAAGCTTTAACTGAATGTGTTAAGGAGCCAAGTGAAATCCATTGAATACCCGTTTGGGCATAAGCCTTTAAATTTTCAAGTGTGATGCCCCCAGATGCTTCAGTCGCAATAGTGGGAGGAACAATGGGAAGCCATGCACGGATTTCTTCTGGGCTACGGTTATCAAACATAATAATATCTGCTCCTGCGTTGATAGCTTCTTCTAATTGTTCTTTTGATTCAATTTCAACTTCAATTTTTACGGTATGACCGACTTTCGCTCTAGCGGTCTGAACTGCCTTTGTAATGCTACCAGCAAAGGCAATATGATTGTCCTTTAGCATAATTGCGTCGTACAGGCCATTACGATGATTAAAAGCACCACCAATTCTAACAGCATATTTATCTAGCATACGCAGTCCTGGTAGTGTTTTACGCGTATCACATATTTTTGCGTGAGTACCTACTGTTTCTTGAACGGCAAGATGGGCAGCCGTTGCAATAGCAGACATACGTTGAATAAGATTTAAAATGACACGCTCACCGATTAATAATTTTTGTAAGGGACCTTTAATCACAGCGAGTACATCACCTGACTTCACCATCTCTCCATCTTTTGTATGAAGGTTGACTTCGATTGATCGATCGAGTAAGAGAAAGCCATGCTCAATAATGTTAGCCCCACAAAAAATTCCGCTTTCTTTCGCGTAAAAAGAAAAAGCTCCCTGTTGTTCGGCTGAAAAGATAAATTCACTCGATAAATCTCCATCTCCTAAATCCTCATTAAAAAATTGCTTGAGCATTTTCTCAAGTTTGATGATATTCATACAATGAGTTCCTCACTTTCATTTGTCCTTGCGAAAAAATAATCCATCGACTTGCCCATTGTGATTTCATTTCGGATTTATCCTTCCGAATATGAGCTCCTCTTGTTTCCGTTCGCGTAATTGCTGCATGTGCCATTAATGTGGCGACTACATGCATCATAAATAATTCCAACTCAGCTAGTTCTAGACCCTTTAAATTAACTTGAATAAGTGATTGCAAGGAGGGTAGTTGCTTTACAAAATGTTGCAAGTCATCAATATTTCTAACAATACCTAGGAACCGCATCATGTGTTGCTGTAATTGGGGTTTGCTAAATAAAGGTGGCATTTTATCAGGACATTGATGCTTTTCCAGTAAAAAGTTTTTTTGATGACACCCTTTTTGAATAATGAACTGCGCCATTTTTTGACCAAATGTAATACCTTCCAATAGGGAGTTACTTGCTAAACGATTCGCACCATGTACGCCTGTACAGGCAACCTCACCGACTGCATATAAGTTCGGTATAGTAGTTCTTCCTTTGTCATCAGCAATAACACCACCCATCAAGAAATGACTTCCTGGAGCCACGGGGATTAGACCATCTTGTAAATGAACGTGATGAACATGGCACAGCTGAGCAATTGTTGGAAACTTTGCTTCAAAGTCTTGAATGTTAGTGATATCAATAAACGTTTCTTCACCCGCTGCACGTTTTGTAAATAGGGCAAGTGCAGTAATATGTCTTGGTGCTAGGTCAAGTTGAGCATGTAAACCTGTCATAATGGGCTGATGCTGGGCATTAACAAAAATACCACCAGCCCCTCTGACAGCTTCAGAAACTAATCCCTTTGCTTCATTTTTACACCACAGAAGACTCGGGTGAAATTGCATAAATTCCATATCACTAATGGCAGCGCCTGCTCGAAATGCTAATGCGATCCCATCCCCTGTATTAGTTGGAAAATTAGATGTACTTGAATAAAGGGCACCTGCGCCACCTGTCGCTAAAATAACATGATGAGCCAAATAACGTTTTGTACCTTTTTCTCCTTTAGTTAGCACTCCTACACAGTCACCATCTGTATTCCGTAAAAGCTCATAAGCCATTTCATAGCAATTGATCTTTGTTTTGGGCGAAAGTTTATGAAGCAAGTAATCTATGAAAATCTGACCAGTACGATCACCACCTGCATGTAGAATACGATGATGACTATGTGCTCCTTCAAGTCCTAGAGCAGGTTTTCCATCGACCTGCCGATCAACAGGGAGGCCATCCTTTAGATAGTTTTGCATAATCTCAGTGCCATCTTTTATAAGTGTTTTAACATGCCTTTTCTCATGATGATACTCTCCAGCTTTCAATGTATCAGCAATATGATGTTGAATATGATCCTCCTCACTGGTAACAGCAGCAATCCCACCTTGTGCACGATAAGAACTACTCATATATATAGATGATTTTGTAACAATTTGTATTTGAAAATGTTTTTCAAGCACTAAAGCAGCCTGAAGTGCAGCAATACCACTACCAATTATAAGGACGTCTGTCTTTACATCCATTGTTATACCTTCTTTACAGTTGTCTTGACACTTATCTTTACATAAAATATAAAAGAAAACAAGACCTGATGAACAAGAGAGGAAGAAGACGATGATTTATATGGATTATGCTGCAACATCACCTATGATGAGGGAATCTCTTGAGGCATATGTAGAGGTGGCACAACGGTATTATGGAAATAGTGCGAGTTTGCATGATTTAGGGGGACAAGCTTTTTATTTTGTCCAGCAATCAAGGGAGGTTGTAGCCCAAGCCCTAGGTGTAACTAGTGATGGCGTAATTTTTACGGGTAGTGGAACAGAAGGAAATCTCATAGCCATCTTGTCGTTAGCGCTAGCCTCAAAAAAAGGAAAACACATTATTTCATCTCAAGCTGAGCATACGTCAGTGCATGCGGCTTTGAATACACTTGAGAAAAAGGGCTTTACTGTAACAAAATTACCTTTGCAGAAGGATGGTTGTGTTGATCTGGGGCAATTGCAACAAGCAATCCGGGAAGAGACTGCTTTGATTACCATTCAACATGTCAATTCTGAAATTGGTTCAATCCAGCCTGTAGAGAAAATCGTAAAGATGGCAAGAAAAACAAATATATTCTGTCATGTTGATTGTGTACAATCATTTGGCAAACTAGCTATACCACAAGGGGCAGATGCGATTACCATCTCGGCTCATAAAATAGGCGGACCAAAGGGCTGTGGTGCTATATATCTGAACCCTGCAATCAGAGTACCTGCATTAACACCAGGTTTGACACATGAGAGGGGTCTTAGAGGGGGGACATTAGATACTCCTGCAATCGTGGCCTTTGCCGCGGCAATTGAAAACTATCAATATGAATTGCAACATTATGAAACGCTAAGAAATTATTTTGAAAATAATTTACCTGAAAAATGTCAGCTCGTTGAGTGTAAACAGCAACTACCTAATATTTGTGGGGTAATGATGGAAAAAGTAGAGGGGCAATATGTTCTTTTAAAGTTAAATGAGGCGGGAATCTGTATCTCTACAGGTAGTGCATGTGATATTCATAGTGAATCGGGAACAAAGGCTATTCTATCAATGGGGTTCTCTTTGGAAGCGGCACGCCAATTTTTTAGAATATCTTTTGGACCTTCCACTACACTTGAGGATATTGTAAAATTAAAAATAGAGCTTTCAAATATTTAACGAAAAGACGAGTGAAGGATTATCTATATTCTTCACTTGTAGTGAAATAGATTATAAGCTAATAATATCGGCCAAATAAAATAATTGTTTTCTTTTGAACCAACAATTGCTATAATATTTTGCAGGGCAATATTTTCTCTTACTTAACAAAAATATCTTTAAAAAGTAATAATTTCTTTTTTTTATAAAAAAGTATTGCACAATGTTAGAAAACGTTATACAATAATTCTTGTCTTGAAGGACAGGTAAACAACTTCAAAACAAGATACATAACAAAGTCTAGTGATGATGGCAAAGAGGTCACACCCGTTCCCATACCGAACACGGAAGTTAAGCTCTTTAGCGCCGATGGTAGTTGGGGGCTTCCCCCTGTGAGAGTAGGACGTCGCTAGGCATAATACCCAGGAGGATTAGCTCAGCTGGGAGAGCATCTGCCTTACAAGCAGAGGGTCGGCGGTTCGAGCCCGTCATCCTCCACCATATGCCGGTTTAGCTCAGCAGGTAGAGCAACTGACTTGTAATCAGTAGGTCGTGGGTTCGATTCCTATAGCCGGCACCATTTTTTCGAGCCATTAGCTCAGTTGGTAGAGCATCTGACTTTTAATCAGAGGGTCGAAGGTTCGAGTCCTTCATGGCTCACCATTTATAAATAATAATAAGCGGGTGTGGCGGAATTGGCAGACGCACTAGACTTAGGATCTAGCGCCGCAAGGCGTGGGGGTTCGACTCCCTTCACCCGCACCATTATTTTCATTGCCAGATAAAAAAGCTTATGCACATGCGGAAGTAGTTCAGTGGTAGAACACCACCTTGCCAAGGTGGGGGTCGCGAGTTCGAACCTCGTCTTCCGCTCCAAATGTGCCGGGGTGGCGGAACTGGCAGACGCACAGGACTTAAAATCCTGCGGTAGGTGACTACCGTACCGGTTCGATTCCGGTCCTCGGCACCATTTTAAATGCGCCCGTAGCTCAATTGGATAGAGCGTCTGACTACGGATCAGAAGGTTATGGGTTCGACTCCTGTCGGGCGCGCCAAAAGAACAACGGGAAGTAGCTCAGCTTGGTAGAGCACTTGGTTTGGGACCAAGGGGTCGCAGGTTCGAATCCTGTCTTCCCGACCATTTCCAAAAAATTATGGGGCCTTAGCTCAGCTGGGAGAGCGCCTGCCTTGCACGCAGGAGGTCAGCGGTTCGATCCCGCTAGGCTCCACCATAAGTAAATTAACCAGTATAAAGATCCTGGCGGCGTAGCTCAGCTGGCTAGAGCGTACGGTTCATACCCGTAAGGTCGGGGGTTCGATCCCCTCTGCCGCCATCTTAAAGGACCTTTAGCTCAGTTGGTTAGAGCAGACGGCTCATAACCGTCCGGTCGCAGGTTCGAGTCCTGCAAGGTCCACCATTTATATATTGTAACGGAGGTATACCCAAGTCTGGCTGAAGGGATCGGTCTTGAAAACCGACAGGCGGGTAACACCGCGCGGGGGTTCGAATCCCTCTACCTCCTCCAGTTTTAAATTTTTATAAATGGTGCTTTAAAAACTCGAAACAACATAAAATTATCGCGGGGTGGAGCAGTGGTAGCTCGTCGGGCTCATAACCCGAAGGTCGTTGGTTCAAATCCGGCCCCCGCAACCAAAAGGTCCCGTGGTGTAGCGGTTAACATGCCTGCCTGTCACGCAGGAGATCGCCGGTTCGATCCCGGTCGGGACCGCCATTTTTAAAATAAAAGTCATGAGAAGCAAAAAAGTGAGCAAGCTTAGCATGGACGAAATGGGTCAGTAGCTCAGTTGGTAGAGCATTAGATTGAAGCTCTAAGTGTCGGCGGTTCGATTCCGTCCTGACCCACCATTTATGCGGGTGTAGTTTAATGGTAAAACCTCAGCCTTCCAAGCTGATGTCGTGGGTTCGATTCCCATCACCCGCTCCAAGGGCCTATAGCTCAGCTGGTTAGAGCGCACGCCTGATAAGCGTGAGGTCGATGGTTCGAGTCCATTTAGGCCCACCATTATTCCGAAGTAGCTCAGTTGGTAGTAGCACCTGACTGTTAATCAGGTTGTCGCAGGTTCGAGTCCTGCCTTCGGAGCCATTTTTATTTTGGGGAAGTACTCAAGAGGCTGAAGAGGCGCCCCTGCTAAGGGTGTAGGTCGGGTAACCGGCGCGAGGGTTCAAATCCCTCCTTCTCCGCCATGGGCCCGTTGGTCAAGTGGTTAAGACACCGCCCTTTCACGGCGGTAACACGGGTTCGAATCCCGTACGGGTCATACTAAGTGCAGTAGATGAATTTACATCTACTGCACTTTTTAATTTACTTGATATTTAGATTTATAACAAAGCTATAATAAATGAAAGCCTACACAGAAGGATTAAACTGTGTAGGCTTGTTGTTTTTCAAATTAGCGATTAAATTTTTCGCCCTTTTCCATATGGGATGCAAAGAGGTGTACCAAATATTGGATCTGTCGTCATTTGGCAATCAAGGTCAAACACATGATTAACTAAATCAGTGGTCATAATTTCTTCTGGTTTCCCTTGACGATAGACACCACGGTCACGCACTGTAATAATATGATCGGCATAGCGACAAGCAAGATTAATATCATGTAGTACCATAATAATAGTTCGCTTTTGCTGTTGGTTCAATTCGAATAGTAAATCTAAAACGTCTATTTGATGAGTTAAATCTAAGTATGTCGTAGGCTCGTCTAAAAGAATGATATCTGTATCTTGAGCAAGCGTCATAGCTATCCAAGCACGTTGACGTTGTCCTCCTGATAGCTCATCTACTGGTCTATCTTGTAAATGCTCTGTACCTGTAGCTTTTAAAGCGCTTAAAACGATTTCTTCATCCTTTTCAGTCCACTGTTGTCGCCAACTTTGGTAAGGATAGCGACCTTGTTTCACAAGTTGTAGGACAGTTAAGCCTTCTGGTGCAACAGGAGATTGAGGAAGAATAGAGAGGTTTTTAGCCACTTGTTTTGTTGATAATTTAAAAATATCCTCACCGTCTAATAAAACGGAGCCTTTTTTAGGTTTTAATAATCGAGCAATGGAGCGTAAGAGTGTGGATTTACCACAGCCATTCGCTCCGATTAATACAGTAATTTCATTCAAAGGAATAGATAAATTGAGATCTTCGATAATATTGAAATCACCATAACTTAATGTTAGAGATTTGGTTAATAAAGATTCAGTCATGTAGTATAGACTCCTTTATTTTTTAGGGTTTCTAAATAATAAATAGATAAAGTAAGGAGCACCGATAGCAGCAGTAAAGACGCCTGCGGGTACTTCTAATGGGCTAAATGCTGTACGACCTATAATATCTGCAACCATTACAAGCAATGCACCAATTGCTGCGGATGCCGGAATAAGTACACCGAACGATGAACCAACAATGCGTCGTGCAATATGAGGAGCCATTAATCCTACAAACCCAATAGCACCAGCAAATGCTATGGCACTCGCTACTAAACTGGAGCATAATAGAATTAAGTAAAGGCGTGTTTTTTGAACAGGCTGCCCTAGGCTTGATGCTGTATCATCACCTAATTCTTGAACATTTAACTGCCGAGTAATAAAAAAGGTTATAAGTAGAAGTACAAAAATCAATGGAACAACGATTTGTACTTGATCCCAATCCGAACTTTTGACACTACCCGTAATCCATTTATTCGCTTCACTTGCTTGATAAATTGGGCCGATAATCATTAACATTGTAGTAATTGCTTGCATGAATGCCGACACGCTAATACCGATTAAGACAAGACGATTTGGTGTGACACCATCTTTCCAAGCAAATAGGTAGACTATACATCCGACGATAGTAGCACCTATGAATCCTGCTAATGGCAACCACTCTATACTAACTGTTAAAGAGTGATTAGAATCACTGAAAATGGCTAAGAAACCAACAACCGCTGCCCCACCACCAGCAGATATGCCGATTATATCAGGTGAGGCAAGTGGATTTTTAATGATTCCTTGTAAAACTGCACCTGCGACGGCTAATGCCATTCCAGCAAACAAGGCCATGAAAATTCGAGGCATTCGAAAATCAATAATAATCAGTTGATCAAAATCTGAGCCGTAACCAAAAAAAGCTTGTAAAACTTTAAATGGATTGATGAATGAATCACCAAATGATGCACTAAGAAAGAAAACGGCAAGAGTTAGTATGCAAATCACTGTTAATTTTTTTATAGCTTGTACATCTATTAAAAATGAAATTTTTTGTTGAAGTAAACGAATTGTTTTTACATGTTTCATTATTTTTTTCCACCTTTTCGCGCAAGGTAAATAAAGAATGGTGTGCCAATCATAGCAGTCATGACGCCTACTGGAACTTCTTGTGGCATAATAATATAACGAGCCGCAACATCAGCCAGCAATAAAAGTATCCCCCCAAGTAAAGCAGCCATAGGAATAAGCCATCGATGATCAGTGCCGACAAACTTGCGCGCAAAATGGGGAACGACAATCCCTATAAAACCAATGGGGCCAGCAATTGCAACTGCTCCCCCTGCTAAAAAAATAACAATAAGACCGACCAATATCTTCATAAGTCCTAAACGTAAACCAAGACCTCTTGCTACATCATCGCCAAGAGCAAGAATATTCATTTTGGGGGAAATGATGAGGGCAGCAATCCACCCAATTACTAGATACGGTAGAACAGATAGTAGAATTTCAAGTTTTCTACCTTGTACAGAACCTGCTAACCAAAACAAAACTTGATCAAGCTCTGCTTCATTTGTAGCGAGTAAACCTTGTGTAAATGATGCAAATAGGGCACTGATGGCAGCACCAGCTAAAGTTATTTTCACTGGAGTAACAGCATCTCTACCTGAGAAACTAATCCCATAAACGGATAAAGCAGCGATTGCAGCACCAAGAAATGCAATCCACGCAAAAGATTGCAAGCTTGAAATGTGGAAAAAAATCATGGCAAAGACAACAGCAAAGCCTGCTCCTGCATTAATGCCCAAAATTCCAGGAGAGGCTAATGGATTTTTCGTTAAGGTCTGCATAAGCACGCCTGTAATAGCTAATGAAGCACCAACGCAACTGGCTATAAGAGCTCTTGGAATTCGAACATTTTGAATAATAAGATGCTCATTTGAATTGTTAAATTGTCTAAAAGATTCATACGTAGTTTGAATAGAAGTATTTGCATAACCATACACAATACTGATCCCCATAGAAAGAAGTAATAGTATGACTCCTACTAGTAAAGCAATCATTTTGGAATAATTATTTTTTAATATCATATTTAACGTGTACTCTTTTCTTGGAAAATTAATAAATTAGTTATTGACTTTGATAGTTACATACAATACGATTAATATCGTTCTTAGACAGATGAAAGTGATTTTCATTCTCGTCAAATATGCTTAAATATTTTATCATATACAATGGAGGAAGAAAAGGTGCAAAAAGCTTTTCAAAAACTATTAGTTTTACTAGCTGTGGTTGCTATTTTTGTTCTGGCAGCATGCGGTACTTCTAAAGATAATGCCAAAGAAGAAAGTACAAAAGAAAGCAATGCTTACAGTGTTGACCATGCAATGGGGACAACTGAAGTAAAAGACACACCAAAACGTATCGTTGTTTTAACTAATGAAGGAACAGAAGCATTATTAGCTCTAGGTATTAAACCAGTAGGTGCTGTTCAATCTTGGACAGGCGATCCATGGTATGATCACATCAAGGATCAAATGGAAGGTGTAGAGGTTGTCGGTATTGAACATGAAATAAATATCGAAAAAATTGCTTCTTTAAAGCCAGATTTAATCATTGGCAATAAATTACGACAAGAAAAAGATTATGCTAAACTTAGCAAAATTGCTCCAACTGTGTTTTCTGATACATTACGTGGTGACTGGAAAGAGAATTTTAAATTATACGCTAAAGCAGTAAATCAAGAAACAAAAGGTGAAGAAGTTCTAAAAGCTTACGAAGATAAGTTACAAGCTCTGAAAGAAGAACTTGGAGAACAAACCAACCAAGAAGTTTCATTTGTACGCTTTATGGCCGATAAATCTCGTATCTATTACACAGATTCATTCTCAGGTGTGATTTTTGATGCTTTAGGATTTAAACGTGTTGCAGCGCAAGCAGATTTATTTAAAGATAATGCTAAACTAGGAAACTTAGCGATTGAAGTAGGGAAAGAAGCAATCCCTCAAATGGATGGGGATGTTATTTTCTACTTCACGTACATGCCAACAGGCGATGATTCAGCACTAGCAACTGAACAAGAGTGGACACAAGACCCGCTTTGGAAAAACTTATCAGCTGTCCAAAAAGGCAATGCACATAAGGTGGATGATGTCATTTGGAATACGGCTGGAGGCATTTTAGCTGCGAATATTATGCTAGATCAAGTGAAAGAAATCTTTGTTAAATAATTTTCTTATAAACTATACATTTATCGATGTTCGATAAATGTATAGTTTTTTTACTTCCTAATATATACTCTCCTGGTACTTTAAAGTTAGATAGACTATGATGTAGATATTGACCATAAATTGAGGGGGATGACGATGAAGGAAAAATTAAGGTGGGTTTATAATCAGCATTATTTAGAGCAAGATCATATAAAACAAGCAACAGCAATACTTCCATATTTTTCACTAGATCAAGTGAAGAAGGTTGGTCAATTTCAGCGTACATATGAGCAATTTGAGAAGACACCACTCCATCATCTTGAGGCACTATCTTCATATATGGATGTAGAAAAAATTATGATTAAAGATGAATCTTATCGATTTGGTTTAAATGCCTTTAAAGTTTTAGGAGGTATTTATGCAATTGCGCAATATGTTGCCAATAAGCTTGGAAGGAATATAGAGGAGCTATCGTTTGAACAGTTAAAAACTCCAGAAGTAAGAGCGCAAGTAGGCAATTTAACATTTATTTCAACGACTGATGGAAATCATGGTCGTGGTGTGGCATGGGCTGCAAGAGAACTGGGTTTTCAAGCAAGAATATATATGCCGGCTGGTAGCGCCGCTGAGCGGTTACTGCATATTAAAAGTGAAGGGGCTTTTGCTGAAATTACGACAATGAATTATGACGATACTGTTCGTTATACCTCACAGCTTGCACAAGAAAATGGCTGGGTCTTGATTCAAGATACGATGTGGGAAGGCTATGAAGAAATTCCATTATGGATTATGCAGGGGTATACAACCCTTGTACAGGAGATTGATGAACAGATTCAGCAAGCCCCAACACATGTATTTTTGCAAGCTGGTGTGGGGTCCTTTGCCGGAGCAGTAGTAGCATTTTTACAGCAATACTATGAGCAGGATATTACATTTGTCTTGGTTGAGCCACATGTCGCTAATTGCTATTATGAAAGCTTTAAGAAAAATACAGATCAATTTGTCACTGTTGGTGGGGAGATGCAAACTATAATGGCAGGTCTTGCTTGTGGTGAACCGAATCCACAGGCTTGGCAAATCTTAAAAGCCTACACAAAAATAAGTATCTCCTGTGAGGAAGAAATAGCAGCAACAGGTATGCGCGTTCTAGGAAATCCTTTAGCTACAGACACTCGCATTATAGCTGGTGAATCAGGAGCGGCGCCATTTGGTTGCTTTTATGAAATAATGACTAATGAACAATATAAGGAATTAAAACATGCCTTGCACCTAAATGAACAAGCAAGGGTGCTGTTTATTAATACAGAAGGTGATACAGATAAAGAGAGTTATCGAGAAATAGTATGGCATGGGAAATATGCGAATCAATAGCAAACTAGTGATTTACTAGTTTGCTATTTTCCTTTTGTAAAAGGATTTGAAAGTATAATTAAGTTTAATTAAATTTTTTTATTTTAACTCTTGACCTTAACGTTGCGTCAAAGCTTACAGTAGCATTAGTGGAGGTGATGAGATGGAATATACCATTCAGGAGCTTGCTCAACTATCGGGCGTTAGTACAAGAACATTGCGTTATTATGATGAAATTGGATTGCTGAAACCAGCAAGAACCAATGAGGCAGGTTATCGATTTTATGGCCAATGGGAGGTCGATATGTTGCAGCAGATTTTATTTTACCGTGCTTTGGATATGAAATTAGCGACAATTCAGGCTATTATTCAAGCACCAAATTTTCAGCATGCTGAGGCGCTCAAAACACATAGAGCTGCTTTGCTTCAACGCAAAGAGCAGTTGGAAACGATCTTACAGACAGTAGAAAAAACAATACAATCCATTGAGGAGGAACAACCAATGTCTAATGAAGAAAAATTTAAAGGCTTTAAAGAAAAGTTAATTGAGAATAACGAAAAGCAGTACGGCAAAGAAATCCGTGAGAAATATGGGAATGAAACAGTGGATGCATCCAATGCTAAGCTTATGAACATGACGGAGCAACAATATCAAGCGATGCAACAGCTAGAACAGCAAATGTTTGAACGTTTAGCAGAGGCAATGAAACTTGGAGATACTACAAGTGACATTGCGATGGAAGTTGCAGAGTTGCATAAACGCTGGCTCAACTTTACGTGGAAAGAGTATTCCAAAGAGGCACATGCAGGGCTGGCACAAATGTATATTGCCGATGAACGCTTTACAGCTTATTATGATGAACGTGGTGAAACAGGAGCAGCGCAATTTTTGCATGACGCCATTATAGCTTATACAAGTAAGTAAATAGGTCTTCCTTATGCTGACATGTTTTAGAAATCGTAAAATAGGAAAAAATGAAAGCATGAGGAGGAGATTATTGTGGATCAACAAGTAATGCAACAATTAAAAAGACAACTAGAGCAAGAATTACAAGAAATAGAACAACGAATAGAAGAATCAGAGCGACCTCAAGCGACAGAATTATCGAATTATGATAATCATCCAGCTGATAATGCAAGTGATTTAACGGATCAGCTTACAGAAATGGCTATTGATGAGCATCGTGGTGATAATGCTGAAGAAATAAAAGAAGCTCTTCAAGCAATGGCAGACGGTACATATGGCAATTGTACCGTCTGTGGTAAAGAAATTCCAATTGGTCGCTTAGAGGCAATGCCGCAAGCTCTGACATGTGTGGAACATGCAGAAAAGAAAGAAGACAATTTACGACCAGTGGAAGAAGATGTTCTTTCTTCAACACCAAAATCAGATGATTTTATTGAGCTGGAGGAATTCGGCTCTTCTGATACACCACAGGATAAAATTTAGTAAGTTTTTCCTCGCAGAAGCAGTATAATAACTGTAGAGGTGAGGATATGAAGATTATTGATTTACATTGTGATGCGCTTTTAAAGTTAACTACTCTTGAAACGGCTAATTTTGCTGAGGATGTACGAATACATGCTAATCAAAAAAGATTGCAATTAGGGCAAGTAGAGGCGCAAGTGTTCGCTATCTTTATTGACCCAAAAATCCCACAAAATTTGCAATTTCTTGAGGTCATGCGCCAAATCGAAGCATTCCATACTCACGTATTACAAACAGAGGGCATGGTGCATATTACAGATTGGGCACAGTTAGATCAATTAGCTCCCCACGAAATAGGAGCCATTTTAAGCTTAGAGGGCTGTAGTGCCATTGGCGAAGATTTAACAAAACTGACAGCTGTACTGGATGCAGGGGTGAAGTTGGTAGGTTTAACGTGGAATGAAGAAAATGCTGTGGCCCATGGTGCTGAACAGGATGCAACTCTTGGTTTAAAGCCATTTGGTAAAGAAGTTATACAATTATTAAATGAACGCGATATTATTATTGATGTGTCCCATCTAAATGAGCAAAGCTTTTGGGATGTCTTGCCGCTTGCAAAGCATATTATTGCAAGCCATAGTAATGCACGTGCACTATGTGATCACCCGCGTAACTTAACTGATGCCCAGGCAAAGGCACTTGTTGAGGCGGGAGGACATATCCATGTAGTTTATTTCCCACTCTTTATAGGCAAAGGTGCAACACTAGACCATTTAGTGGGGCATGTGGAGCATTTAGCTAAACTGGTAGGTGTGGAGCATATTGGATTAGGCTCCGATTTTGATGGGATTGATAGGACTGTCAGTGGCTTAGCCCATGCAGGAGAGGCACAAAATTTACTAGAGGCATTACGTACACGCTTTTCAGATGAAGAAGTGTATGGTATTGCAAGCCAAAATTTCCGACGCTATGTAAAAAAAGCAGCAACCCGTTAAGGCTGCCGCATCTTAATAAAAGAAATAATGAATTAATAAACCGATTCCTAATAGGAAGCCGAAGAATGTATTTGTTTGCGCTGTATATTTCATCGCAGGCATTACCTCTTTGGCTTCTTTTTTGTCTCGGAAAATTTGAATGGCACGTAATGGTTTTGGAACACTTAGGAAGATGATTAATGCCCAAAAAGTAATACCATCAACTGCTACAAGAGCAATCACCCATAAATAAGAGACGATAAAAAAGCCTGATAACACGGAAATTGCATTATCACGTCCTACCAAAATAGCTAAGGTTTTTCGTCCGCCTTCTGTATCGCCAACAATATCACGTATATTGTTCGATAGCATAATGGCACCGACTAAAATCATGCTTGGTACAGAGAGCAAGACAGCATCTAGTGTTACTGTAAGCGCTTGAATATAGAAGGCAATTAATACAATGCCCATCCCCATTACTGCGCCAGAAACAATTTCACCAAATGGCGAATAGGCGATTGGGTATGGTCCACCTGTATATAAAAAGCCAATAAGCATACAAACAAGTCCGACAACAGCTAACCACCAAGATGTTGAGGCACATATGTAAATGCCAAGAAGCATGGCAATAGCATAAAAGCTTAATGCAATCATCATAATTGTTTTTGGCTGTACACCATGACGGACAATCGTTCCGCCAATCCCGACGGAATGCTCGTTATCTAATCCTAATTTGTAATCATAATATTCATTGAACATATTCGTTGCTGCTTGTATAAGCATACTTGCAATGAGCATAGCAAAAAATAGTCCAAAATCAATTGTTTCTTTTTCAATTGCTAAGGCAATTGCTGTTCCTAGGAATACAGGAACAAATGAAGCGGTTAAAGTATGTGGACGTGTTAAATGCCACCACACTTTAAAACCCCTATCAGCTTCAATGACTTTGGTCATAAGGTCTTTCTCTCCTTCAAATGTTGTCGACTCTTCTTATTTTAAACGAAGATTGAGAAAATGGGTAGGTTCACAGCTTATTACATACTGTTTAATGAAAAAAAGTGATACAATAGAACATGCATTTATGAACTGAAAATAAAAAAGAACAATTAGCAACAGTACGAATAACGTGTTGCCAACTAAAATATGATGTGTTATTTAACCATCATTCATTATGTACATTGCAACAACGGAGGTAATTTTCATGCAACAGAAGTGGTACCAAGCCACAGAAGTAGAAGTGGACTCTTTGGGCCAAAGCCTTCATTTTTATATGGAAACAATTGAAGTAAGTCGCCTATCTGCACTGGCGTTCTATGCAGCTGGCGAGGAATGTTATAAAGGTGAACGATTTTATTGGCAAAATAGAGAAAAAACAATGACATTAGTTGGGCTAGGACATGCTCATACTATTCAAAACAACGCTAAAGAAAACCGCTTTGATGCAGTTGAAGCGGAATGGAAAAACATAACGAAAAACTGTCCAAAAGGTCAACAAGCGTTACAACCAATTTTGTTTGGCGGTTTTACATTTGATCCTCAAAATAATGTAGACGGGGAATGGACGGATTTCCCAGAGGCTTATTTTGCATTAGCAACGTTTCAACTGGTGATACGCGATGATAAAGCATACGTAAGTATTCACCTTTTGACACAAGACCAACAGGCTGAGGATCAGTTCGAAGCGCTAAGAAAAGAGCGCGATCATTTAATCCATGCAGCTCAGGTTAAAGAAGTGAAAACGTATACAAAACCTGAAATCATAAGTTATTTTGAACCATATAAAGAGCCTTATTTAGTCTCAATCGATCAAGTGACAGCATTAATTAAACAGAAAAAGGCAGATAAAGTGGTCATTGCACGATCACTTGCTTTGCAATTTAAAGAGTATGTATCCGCACCACAAGTACTTTCTCAAATTATTCATGAACAACCAGAAAGCTATTTATTTGGTTTAGAGCATAGAAATTTATTATTTTTCGGAGCATCACCTGAACGACTTGTGAAAGTAGAAGATGGTCGAGCATTTTCTTCTTGTGTTGCTGGCTCAATTAAACGAGGTAAGACTGCAGAGGAAGATGAGGCTTTTGGACAAAGTTTATTAAATGACCCTAAAAATGGCGGAGAACATCAGTATGTTGTGGATATGATTGCGGAAACATTCCGTAAAAATTGTGTGGACATGACGGTGCCAGATAGACCACGCTTGTTAAAAATACGAGATATTCAACATCTGTATACGCCTGTTGAAGGTCAGTTAAATCAGGATGCAACAATCTTACAATTGACTAAATCATTACATCCAACACCCGCTTTAGGTGGTGTACCACGCAAAGAAGCATTGGCAGCCATCCGTAAATATGAGCCGATGAATCGGGGACTGTATGCTGCGCCAATAGGCTGGCTAGATGCAGAGGGTAACGGTGAGTTTGCAGTTGCCATACGTTCAGCAGCCTTACTAAATGATAAAGCTTATTTATATGCAGGCGGTGGAATCGTCGCAGATTCAGAGCCGCAATCTGAATATGAAGAAACATTAGTAAAATTCCGTCCAATGCTTCGTGCGCTAGGGGGACAATTACATGAGTGAACGAAAAATACTAACAGATTATGTTTATAAAATGGTCGCATCGCTAGTGCAAGCTGGTGTAGAGAATGTTGTCGTTAGTCCAGGCTCACGTTCAACACCGCTTGCTTATGCGGTTGCTTCTACTAAACAAGTAAAAATGTATCGGCAGGTAGACGAGCGCTCAGCAGCATTCTTTGCGCTAGGGCTTGCTAAGGCAACTACTAAGCCTGTGGTTCTTTTATGTACATCTGGTACAGCAGCAGCTAACTATTTTCCTGCGATTGTGGAGGCAAGCTATGCACGTGTACCATTAATCATTATAACAGCTGATCGCCCACATGAATTACGTGAGGTAGGCGCTCCACAGGCTATCAACCAACCCAATTTATATGGTTCACATGTGAAGTGGAGTGTTGATTTTCCATTAGCAGATGGTGCTGAACCAACATTGCCCTTTATTGAGCGTCATCTTGCTCGTGCGGTAGCCATTGCCACGAGCGCACCTTTTGGACCAGTCCATATTAATGTACCTTTCCGTGAACCACTATTAATTGATTTACAGCAGGAGCTACCAGCAGTGACGTTTAAGCACAGCAGGATGGGACAATTAACCCCAACACGCGGGGATCAACAGGAACTATCCTCTATTATACAATCAACTAAAAGAGGTTTTATGATCATTGGTGAGTTAGCTCTTGGTACAGAATTATCCATAGTTTGGGAATTTGTACGTCAGCTGAAGTGGCCTGTCATTGTTGAAAGTTTATCGAATATGCGTACATCCGTACCAGAGGATTGTTTACCATTTATCGTGACAACCTATGATGCCATTATGAAGAGTGATGACTTCAAAGCACTGGTACAACCAGATACAGTAATCCGAATAGGGGCACAACCAGTTTCGAAGTTTATAATGCAATTTATTACAAAGTCACGCCCAAATGCGTATGTGATTATCGATGAAGACCCTATGTTTAGAGATGCTACAGGCGTATCTACGCATTTTATTCATGCGAATGTCGATCAGTGGCTAACAGAATTAGCTATCACTGAAACGGCTATCGAGGAAACATACTTAGTCGAATGGCAAAAAGCAAATCAGCTTGCTTCTATGTTAATTGAACAATACGCAGAGGTAGAAAAAGATGAAGGTGCTATAGTCAGTCGTTTACTCAAAATGATTCCTGACGGTAGTGATATTTTCGTTAGCAGTAGTATGCCAGTACGGGATATTGATACATTTTTATTGGCTACACCGAAAGATCTACGTGTTTTTGCCAATCGAGGAACGAACGGGATTGATGGTGTCGTATCAACAGCAATCGGTTTCAGTCAGGGAAATAATCGAGAAAGTTATTTACTGATTGGTGATTTAGCCTTTTTACATGATGTGAATGGACTCATTGCTTCCAGATATCAGGAATGTAACTTAACGATTATTGTGATGAATAATGATGGTGGTGGTATTTTTTCCTATTTACCACAGTCAACTGTTGAAGATCACTATGAGGATTTATTTGGCACACCAACAGCCCTTGAATTCCGTGACATTGCACATATGTATGATATGGACTATGTACGTGTCGAAACAATATCGGAGCTTTCTGAGAAATTTTCAACATGTAAAAACCATTCTTTACGATTAGTTGAAATATTTACAGATAGAACCGAGAATGTGAATGCACATCGAGGTCTATGGAATCGAATTAATGCGGAGTTAAAAGCATGACAAAGTGGATGATTCGTGGTCTTGAAACCCATGTAGATATATGGAATGAAAACGGTGAATATACAGTCGTTGCCTTACATGGATTTACTGGTAGCTCAGCAACATGGCATAATCTAGCACAAGCTCTACCTCATGTGCGTGTTATTGCCGTTGATTTAATTGGACATGGTCAAACAGCTATTCCACAGCACGTACAGCGTTTTTCTATGGAGGAGCAATTACAGGATTTAGAACAACTATTTTGCCAGCTTCATTTAGAGAAATTTACGCTGTTGGGCTATTCAATGGGTGGAAGAATCGCTTTATCCTATGCCATTTCGTATCCAGCTCGTATACATCAGCTCATTTTAGAAAGTGCATCTCCTGGCTTGCGAACAATGGAAGAGCAAAATGAACGTTGTAAGCGAGATGAAGCACTAGCGCAAAAAATAATGACGAATGGTGTACTGTCCTTTGTCAATGCTTGGGAAAGCATACCGCTTTTTGCTTCACAGCAACGTCTACCTAAAACTGTAAGAGAAACTATTCGAGAAGAGCGACTATCACAGAAAGAAGAGGGGCTTGCTGGTAGCTTGAGAGGTATCGGGACAGGCGTTCAACCTTCAAATTGGGATAGATTGTCGCAACTAGAAATACCTGTCCTGTTAATTACAGGTTCATTGGATGAGAAATTTTGTAAAATTGCACTAGAAATGAAAGCGCTATTAAATACTGTTAAGCATTTAACAGTAAATGACGCTGGACATGCAATTCATGTGGAAAATCCCGCTGAGTTTGCTACAATAGTAGAGGAGTATTTAACGTAATATACGATTACGTTAGCGCCTCGCTAGAAACGAGACGAATTTAATGATATAGGAGGCAATTCAATGACACGTCAATGGACAACATTACATACTTATGAAGATATTAAGTATGAGTTCTATAACGGTATCGCAAAAATTACGATTAACCGTCCAGAAGTGCGTAATGCATTCCGCCCAAAAACGGTAATGGAAATGATTGACGCATTCTCACGTGCACGCGATGATAAAAATATCGGTGTTATTATTCTAACTGGTGAAGGTGAACATGCTTTCTGCTCAGGCGGAGACCAAAAAGTTCGCGGTCACGGTGGCTACGTAGGAGAAGATGAAATTCCACGTCTAAACGTTCTTGATTTACAACGTTTAATCCGTGTAATTCCAAAACCTGTAGTAGCAATGGTAGCTGGCTACGCAATTGGTGGAGGTCACGTTTTACATGTTGTCTGTGACTTAACAATTGCAGCTGACAATGCTCGCTTTGGACAAACTGGACCAAAAGTAGGTTCATTCGATGCTGGTTATGGCTCAGGCTATCTTGCTCGTATTATTGGTCATAAAAAGGCACGCGAAATTTGGTACCTATGCCGTCAGTACGATGCACAACAAGCACTTGATATGGGCTTAGTCAATACAGTTGTGCCTTATGCGCAATTGGAAGATGAGACCGTTCAATGGTGTGAAGAAATGCTTCAAATGTCACCAACTGCACTACGCTTCTTAAAAGCAGCGATGAATGCAGATACAGATGGTTTAGCAGGTCTTCAACAAATGGCTGGAGATGCTACACTTCTTTACTACACAACTGATGAAGCAAAAGAAGGCCGCGATGCATTCAAAGAAAAACGTCAACCAGATTTCGGTCAATTCCCAAGATTCCCTTGATTAGTAGGGGGTTTAAAGCTCGTATCTTTTGGAGATACGAGCTTTTTATATGTCTTGAACAGAGGGGAGATAAAAATAGGGGATAGAAGTGGCTAAAAGGTGGATAAAACTCAATAGATGAAGGATAGAGGTATTCACTAAAAAACTAGATACTACATGGATAATAGACAAACTAGATGGGAAAGCGTTAAGATGTAGGGTGATTGGAGTGACAAAGATGTATCCTAACTGGATTTTACAAAGAGCTTATTTAACACCATTCCGCAAGGCACTTACCTTTAAAAAGCAAAGCTGGACTTTTCAAGAATTGAATGATGAATCAATAAAACGTGCTCGACAATTAGTAACACTCGGTATTCAACAGGGTGATCGAATTGCTATTATGGGGCCAAGTAAGCCTGAGCTTGTAATCATGATGTATGCCTGCATGCATCTGCAATGTGAAATGGTGATGCTTAATCGTAGACTATCACAGGATGAGCTAGCTTATCAGCTAGAGGATTCAGAGGCTGTAGCGGTATTAGTTGCCGATGAGGATGTAGAAAAGCTACCAACTGAAACAACCTATCATTTATTTTCAGCAATTGAAAAGGGTGCAGAGGGTGCAGTAGATATTGTCAAGGAATGGCCTCTTCATCAAACAACAACTATTATGTATACGTCAGGTACAACCGGCTTCCCAAAAGGGGTTCGCCAAACAGTTGGAAATCATCAGGCTAGTGCCACTGCCTCCGTTTTAAATATTGGGCTACAGGCTCAGGACGTTTGGCTATGCGCGGTCCCTTTATTCCATATTAGTGGGTTCTCCATTTTAGTGCGTTCACTGCTATATGGAAATCAAATCTTTTTATATGAGCAATTTGATGTGGAATCTATCGCACAAAATATTATGGATGGGGATGTCACCCATATGTCTGTTGTAGCGGTGACCTTGGAACGAATTCTACATACGCTAGAGCAACGCAATGCGAGAGCGTCATCTTATTTTAAGTTAATGTTAGCTGGAGGTGGACCTGTTCCCGTTGATTATTTAGCGAGAGCACATGCGTTAAATTTAGCTGTCGCACAAACATATGGGATGACAGAAACCTCTTCACAGACAGCCACATTGGCAAGTGAAGATGCTATGAGGAAAATTGGTTCTGCTGGAAAGCCTTTATTTTTTAATCAAATTATGATTGCTGAGCCAAATGCTAAAGGTGAAGGGGAAATTTGCATTCGAGGTCCTCATGTCACACCTGGCTATATTGGACGTTTTGCACAAAAAAATGCAACGAAGGCTGGCTGGCTTCATACAGGTGATATTGGTTATGTGGATGAAGAGGGTTATTTATTCGTCATTGATCGAAGGGCAGATTTAATCATTTCAGGGGGAGAAAATATTTATCCTGCAGAAATAGAAAATGTACTACTCACACACCCAGCTGTCAAAGAGGCGGGTGTATGCGGTATGCCTGATGAACAATGGGGTCAGGTACCCATTGCATTTATCGTGTTAAATGAGCAGGTATCTGTTGAGCAACTAAAGGCCTTTTGTTTACAGAAACTTGCTAAATATAAAGTGCCTAAAGAAATGATTATTACAGACAGTCTTCCGCGCAATGGTGCGGATAAATTGTTGAGACGGAAATTATTACAATAAAAATCTTGTTAAGAAGTCTTCTAAAAAGGAAGGCTTCTTTTTTATTTGAACTTTTAGCATGAAATTAATCATTTATTAACATAATAAAAAAAGAGAGGCATAAACTATTTAGTAAAGGAGAATGACTCATATGAGGAAATATATATATAATGTTGTCATTATATTATTTGTTCTACAAATGAGTCATGTGCAAGTATTTGCAAACTATGAAAAAGAAGATGTAGCAACAGCTCATTCAATTGAAACACTACAATCTCTCATTAATAAAGAAGTTATGCATCTATCATCCGAATTCTCGATTCGTTATACTGGTGACTTAGCCGAGATAAAAGATGAACTAACAGAAATTACTAAAAATGCAATTGAAAACTCTTATATTTATACTAATATTTCAAGTTTCCAATGGAAGTACGAAGGTTATAGCAATAATATTGTCATTGCCTTTGCATTTACGTACCATCTATCACAAACAGAGGCGTTATTTGTCGAGCAAACTTTGGAAAATATTATTGCACCTATGCATGGATTAAGTGACATAGAAAAACTACAGGCTGCACATGATTTTATTGTATTGTCCGCGGAATACTCTAAGGAAACAGAAGGAAGTCAATATTCTCCATATACATTATTAACGGAGAATAAGGGCGTCTGTCAGGCATATGCTTTAGTGCTATATCGAATGTTAGAAATGCTGGGTTTTGAGGTACAATATGTACCAGGAAAAGTAGGAGAACAGCTACATGCCTGGGTATTAGTGAAACTTGATCATGCTTGGTATCATATTGATGTGACATGGGATGACCCTTTGCCTGATCGTAAAGGAGAAGTTCGCTATCAATATTTTTTAGTGTCGGATCGCCAATTAGCACAAGATCATACCTGGGATTATGCAAGTTTCCCTGCTGCAACAAGCGAAAAATATATAGATTTACAGGAAGAAACAAAAAGACAAAGTTTAGCGTCACCTATACAACATCAATTGAATGAAATTATGGGGTTATCAATCATCGGAGAAAATCGGTTAGCCGTACAACCATTAGTGGAGCAGCCGATGAAGCTTGTTACTCAAAAAACAAATAAACAAGACAATTTAGTTCAGTTTAACTTTACTGAGTGGCCACCTATGCTAGTAGAAAGTAGTATAATGGCTTTTGTTGTCCTTCAGCCAAAAGCTAAGCATGTGACTAAGCAAAAAACAATGAAGTGGCTAGGGTCTTTTTATCGAACGGAAAAACGGATGCCACAAGAAAAATACGTCATAATAAAGGAGGTGTCCCAATAGAGGGGCACCTCCTTACTCATATTATTGAACGCTTAAAGCTTTTTCTAATGTTTGAATATTTTTTTGCATCAATGTGAAATAGGTTTCCTTATTTTTTTCATCATCAGCTGTTAATACGCTTAAATTATGCAAGACAAGAGATTCTGCACCAACTTCTTTTTGAATAATCTCTGCTAATTTGGAAGAGACATTTTGCTCAAATAAAATATAGTGAATGTGCAATTCATTTGCTTTGTCTACAATCTTTGTTAATTCCTTTTGAGATGGCTCATTTTGTGAATTCAAGCCAGCAATCGGCACTTGAGTTAAGCCGTATTGACCAGCAATATAGCCAAATGCAGCATGGGATACAAAGAATGTTTTATTTTGTGCTTTGTCAGTCATTGCTTCGAAATCTTGATCTAAATCCTGTAATTCTTTTACTAATGCATCATAATTTGTGTTAAAAGTTGCCTCCTGAGCTGGCATTTTTTCAACTAGTGTGTTTTTGATAGCCAGTGCTAAGTCTTGACTAATTGTAGGAGATAACCAAACATGCGGATCGATATCGCCATGCTCATGCTCATCATGTCCATGTTCTTCACCTTCATGTTCATGCTCTTCCTCGGTTGTACCGTGCTCATGCTCATCATGAGCGTCTGCTTCATGTTCTTCCTCTTCTGCATGAACATGTCCTGTGCTTACAGCTAATTTTTCATCTGAAACGTCATCAGCAGTTGCCACCATTGTGACATCTTCGTTCGCTAAAGTTTTTTTAGCGTTTTCTACAAAGCCTTCAAGTCCTAAGCCAATATAGAAAAAGATATCAGCATCTGCTAATTTCATCATATCTTTTTGAGTTGGCTCGAAGGTGTGTTCATTCGCACCAGCTGGGTAAATTGAAGCTACTTCAACATAATCTCCACCAATGCGCTGTGCAAAATAGCTTAATGGATAAACCGTTGTATAAATACTTAATTTATCTTTTTCCTCAGTCTTTTGGGATGTGGACGATTTGTCTCCACAAGCGGCAGTAAATAAAGCAAGAACTGCGACTAACAATAATACAGATAGTTTTTTCATATAAGTAAGATACCTCTCTTAAATAGTAATCATTACGATTTATTTTTTAGAACAGTTATTATAATAACGCACAACTTAAAAAAGTACAAGAAAAAAATGCCCTCCGAAATTAATTCTTTTTCGAAGGCCATTTTTCAGGCACAGGATCAAAGCCACCAGGATGAAATGGATGGCATTTGGATATACGTGTAATGGTTAAGAGGAAGCCTTTGAAGGCACCGTGCTTTTGAAAAGCTTCGAGCCCATAAGAAGAACAGGTAGGATGAAAACGACAAGTAGGTGGCGTCATAGGTGAAATAAATTGTCTATAAAACTGGATGAGCCAAATAAAGGGGTATTTCATCGTTGCTCTTCCTTTTGCTGAGACGTATGTTGTTCAGGTTTTGGATCAATTGTTTGTGTAAAAATATTATTTTTTTTCTTCATAATGATAATGACAGAAACACCAAACATTAGCATCATCATCGCAATCATAATGATAATTGGTAAAGGTACGCCCATTTCTTTCACTCCAAATTCAGTAATGGTATTTAATTTTCCTCTTGATGATAGTTTTGCTTCGGTTTTTCATCAACAGTATGTTTAAAGGCATAGGCACGGTTGACACTGATAATTGTCGCAATGGTGATTAAAATAACGATGATAACTGCGACTATTAAGAGCGTAGTTAAACTCATAGTATTCACTCCGTTCTTTATTCATCATACCTATTATAAATTATCTGGTTCTATTAATTGTGAAGGAAGTTTGACATAAAAGCGAATAAAACACCACCTATCACCCCATACTATGGAAAAAGGAGTGAATCGTAAAGATGGATCGTCAGCGCGTATATTTTTCACTTGCCAATAGAACGTATTATACCAACCCATATGCAGGGCCATGGAATTTCGAACTCAATGTAGATCGACAAGCATTAGATGTATTTGAGAGAATCTTTCAGCAAATGCAACTGTTAGAAATTTCGAATGCATGGCGTGCACAGTTACCGTATATACAGTATCACCAAGACAGAGAAAATGATGAAATAGATAAAAGATTAATGAAAATCTATGCACTTGTTCATGAATATGGAGATGATGATACGAAGGCATTCGTTGAGCAGCTTCCTTATTTCAACAAACGTGTCTAGCGAATAGGGGAAAAGGTCACTGAATCAGAAGTGACCTTTTCTTCTATTAACAAATGGCTTTTAAAATTGTAAAAACCGCTTCTCGAGGGACGATGATGGGGATAGTGAGTTGATCTTTAATCATGTTTTTCATTGTTGTGGAATAGCCCATACAATCAAGAATAAGCAAATCGGCTCCTTGCTCTTCTAATTGTTGTGCTTTTGACAATAAATGTTGGTTATCAAAGTGGTATGGGGAGCTTGCTGAAAAAGTTACATCGAACTGTGCTTTTTGCCATTTCTCTGCAACCGTTCGATGTTGTTCGGGTTCGGGGCCTATTAAACCAATGGCTAATTCTGTATGTAAGCCCTTCACTAAATTAGTCATCATACGATCAGGTAGTAAAAGATTTTTATAGGATAATTTATTCGTAAAATCTCCTGTACACATAAGTAGTATCCAAGTGAATTCATGTAGATCATCAATGCAGCTTTGAATATAAGGCATGAGCTTTTGTTTACTGAGCTTTACTTGTCGACCATTGGTAAGAAGTGTCACTAAAACATCTGAGTCCTCAAGAGAAGGCGAAAGTGTAGCAATTTCCTCTGAGGATAGTAAATCAAGTACACCGAATTCATGAACATCTAAACCTGCTTCTCTTAATTGCTGTATATCCTCTGCCATATCTTTACGAGGTGCCTGACCAATTGTTACAACGGCAATTTTCGAATGTTGCATTGCGCTCACTCCGCTTCGTAATATTTTTGTCCATTTACATAAGTTTGTAAAACCTTTGCTTCTGTTTCAAAAATAGGGTGCGACCAAACAACAAAATCAGCATCTTTGCCTTCCTCAAGGCTGCCAATGCGGTGATCAAGCTGTACAAGCTTAGCTGCATTGATCGTAATACTTTTGAGGGCTGTGTCTTTATCTAAACCATAACGAATCGCTTCTGTGGCACAATACTTTAAGTATTGAATTGGTACAAATGGATGATCTGTCATGATAGCAAATGGAATATTATGTTCTTTAAAAACGGCAGCAATTGCTGGTGTAGAATGACGCGTTTCGTATTTAGATGGCGTTAACATATAGGGCCCAAGCGTTGCATGGAATCCACTTTCTTTAACGGCATCCACAATGAGATAGCCTTCTGTGCAGTGCTCTAAATGAAGCTTCACATTAAATTCTTTGGCAATTCTAATTGCTGTCATAATGTCATCTGCTCTATGGCAGTGAAGGCGAAGTGGCATGTCGCCTCGAAGTACTTCAATAAACGGGCGTAACTCAGCATTTTCTTTAATTTGCTCAGTTTGTTGTTGTTCATTGAGTTGACTTGCACGTTGGAAACCATCTCGTAAAAGCTGTGCAATGGCCATACGAGTCATCGGCTTGCGCTTATACTGATTGCCAAAGACGTTTTTCGGATTTTCCCCTAGGGCCCCCTTTAAACCGCTCCGCTCTACTAAAACACGAGAGGAAAGGGTAGGTCCTGCTGTTTTAAGAATGCTCCAAATACCACCTATGACATTGGCACTACCTGGCCCAGTTTGCACAGTGGTTACGCCCCCTTCTAACGCATGTTGAAAGGAAAAGTGTCGGATATCTACACTGTCTAAAGCGTGCATAAGAGGTGTAAAGGGTTCGCTATATTCATTGGCATCATTAATGTCTTCAGTGACTTCAGCCCATGTTCCGACATGTGCATGAATATCAATTAATCCTGGTGTAACATAAGCTCCCTGTAGATCAACTAGCTCTGCTTGTGGGGGAAATTCTTTGGCTGGTCCAATATAAACAATACGCCCATCTTCGATCCATAACTGTTCACAAGTATCGTTCTGCTCATTGACTGTATGAAACTTTGCATGATGATAAATAATCATTGTGTAAACCCTTCTTCCCGTGCATAAACTTTTGTTCCTTTAATATAGGTTGCGACAACCTGGGCATCTAAATTTAATGGATGCTTATCCCAAATAACAAAATCAGCAAGAAGACCATCACGAATAGCACCTGTTTTATGGGCAATCCCTAGAAAATTTGCAGCCCCGGTTGTCAGAGCATATAGCACGTCCTGGCGTGCCATACCTTCTCTTACAGCTAAGCATCCTTCTAATGTTAGATGCGAGGTGCTACTAACAGGATGATCCGTACAAAAAACGAATGGAATATTGTTCTTATACAGTTGATGATACAGTTTGGGTGATAGTGCCATCATCTCATTGTGCTCAATATATCGAAATGTAGGACCAGCTATAACCGTATTAAAGGATGTTTCATGAAGGAATGTAATTTCAGTGCCATGGATAATATGAAAATCAAAAATTGACCCAAATTCTTGTTGAAGGCGGCTAATGAATTCAAGATCAACAGCTTTGTGCGCTCGAATAACGATTTTCGTAATGGACGGCTCCTGTTGCTGAATTTGTTGTAATGTTTCTCTTAAAATTTTGGCCATGCCCATACGAGTGAGTGGTTTTTTCTTTTCAGCGAAAAAAGTACTTTTTGCCTGATGTCCAATAGAGAAGGAATAAGCCACATCTTTTGAAATAACCATTTCATCAACCGTTGTATGTGTATGGTGAATAATAGCCGTTTTTGCACCTATCAAGCTTTTAGGAGAGGGAACAATATGAGATGCAGTCACCCCATGAGAAACAGCTTTTTGAAAAGCAGTATCAAATGGGTATATGCCATCAACTACAGAGTATTGCAAATGTGAGTCAAATTCATAGCTATCATCACCTTCCCAACGAATCCCTATTTCAGCTAGACCGATTTGTGAGCAGCTATCGATAAAACCTGGTGTAATATAGTAGCCATCTAAATCCAACTCTGTTTCAGGTGAATGAGTAGCGGGTTCAAAGTATTGCCCTTGCACTTGAAAAGATTGCTTATTAAAGCTACGAGTCTCAGAATTAAAAACAAGTCCATTTATATAGCGTGTCATCGGGTCAAATCTCTCCTTATGAAGAGAAAAGCGGAGACTGGTATCTCCACTTTTCAAGTTTAATTATTTAGTAATGGATACGTTTGTACCATTTGGATGCACAATTTGTACGGAGTTATCAGCAGAAACCTCAAAGCCCTGTACTTTTTTGTTTACACCTGCAACCGTTTGTGTTGCCTCTAATTCAATACGAGGAACATCTGCTAAAATCAGCTTTAATGCTTCTTGGTATAATTTTGCACGTTCTTCTTGCACTACTGTTTCTGATACGGCGCGTTCTAATAATTTATCCACTTCTGGATTGCTGTAGCCTTTACCATTTCCTAACGCACCAATTTGATTTGTGTGGAATAATTGATAAAGGAAGAAATAAGGATCTGGGTACCAAGTCCAGCCACCAATATTCATTGGCGCATTACCCTTTGCCACAGTATCACTGTAAGTACCCCATTCAAGCACTTTTATTTCCACATCAATATTTAAGTTCTTCTTTAACTGACTTTGGAAAATCGTTGCGTAAGGAACACGTGCTTCTGATACGAAAATCTCTGTCTTGAAGCCATCAGCGTAACCAGCCTCTGATAGTAATTTTTTTGCTTCTTCTGGATTATATTTTGGTACCATATCAACTAACGATTGATCATATCCCCATGAACCAGGTGGTAATGGTAAATAAGAAACATCGCCGCCACCCCATTGGTTAACGCCAGAAATAATTTCCTCTACATTTGTTGCCATATAAATCGCTTCACGAACGCGTTTGTCAGCAGTTGGACCTACTTTGTTATTAAGATCAAGATAAACAATCGATAGACCTGGATTTGTTAAAAGCTCAAGGTTACTATCTTGGTTGATGATTTCTCGGTTTTGACCTTTAACGTCCATGGCAATATCAATATCACCAGAACGTAATGCGTTTGTCATCATATTTTGATCGGAGATAAACTTCATTGTTAAGTTATCGACATTTGGCTTATCGCCCCAGTAATTATCGTGACGAACTAATTTTACTTCTTGGTCTTTTTTCCATTCTGTTAGTTGGAATGGACCTGTACCAACAAAGTGTTCAGAAAAATTATCGCCCCATCCTTCAACTTCTTCTTTTGGAATAATAATATTCCCTGCATCCGTTAGCATAGCAAGTAGGGCAGCATTTGGTGTAGCTAAGTGAATCTCTACTTCATAATCCGATAACACTTTCACTTCTGTTACACCACTTAAACGATTCATAGCAGATTCTTTAGCAGAGCGTTCTAAAGAGTATTTCACATCTTCAGCTGTCATTTCACGGCCATCCTGATACTGACCTTTTTGGAATTTAACACCTTCGCGTAATTTGAATGTGTAGACTAACATATCCTCTGATACATTCCATTCAGTTGCTAACGAAGGGATGATATCAGATAGATCTTTGTTATAAACAACTAACGTATCACCCATTTGACGCATTACCTGTGATTCATAAACCCCTGTATATTTGATAGGATCAAATGTTTTTGCATTGGCTGACAGACCAATATTTAATGTGCCTCCAGAAGTAGCTTCTCCCTCTTTTTCATCCGTTGAAGTACTTTTCTCAGTGTTTCCACCACAAGCAGCTAAAACACCAATTAGTAAAGTTAAAAAGAGTAGTAGTAAAGACTTTCTTACGTTTAATTTCTTCATATGCACTAGCCTCCTTAGTTTTTGTTTCACAATATGAACCGTTGATTCAAAAATGGTAGGTTCGAGATTAAAATTAGCACACTTGTAAATAGAAAGTAAATATAAAATTACAAAGATTCAGAAAAAAATATATTTACAAACAATTATTGAGTGGTGTACTATGTGATTATTCACAATATGAACCACTGATTCTAATAATGAAAAGGAGGTCTTGCTAAGATGGGCTCATTTATTTTAAAAAGATTAGTTAACCTCATCCCGACACTGCTAGTAGTAGGAATTATCGTCTTTATTATTACGCGAATGATTCCTGGTGACCCGGCTTCAGTCATGCTTGGACCACAAGCGAGTGTAGAAGATGTAGAGAATTTAAGAGAAGAGCTAGGATTAAATAAATCCATGCCTTCGCAATTTATTTCATATGTAGGAGATCTAGCACAGTTAAATTTAGGATATTCCTATTCTTATAGTGAGTCTGTCATCGGACTTATTCTCGAAAGGTTCCCTAATACAGTGATATTGGCATTGGCAGCGCTGTTAATAGCAGTCGTGATTGGCATCCCAGCAGGAATATTTGCAGCGAGAAAGCAAAATACCATCATTGATTATGTTGTAATGCTTGTGTCATTAGTTGGTGTATCTATGCCAATTTTCTGGTTGGGTATCATGCTTGTCTTATTCTTTAGTGTTAACCTTGGTTGGTTCCCAGCAACTGGGATGGGGAATATCAGCGATGGCCTATGGACCTATTTGAAGCATTTAATTTTGCCAGCATTTGCTTTAGCAACGATTCCAATGGCGACATTTGCACGGATTACCCGTTCAAGTATGTTAGAGGTTATTTCGCAAGATTATATTAAAACAGCTCGTTCTAAAGGTATTAAAGAATATTTAGTAATTGGTAAACATGCATTTAAGAATGCGCTAACACCGATTTTAACCGTGTTAGGAATGCAAATTTCTAATTTACTGGGCGGAGCGGTTTTAACAGAAACAATTTTTAGTTGGCCTGGGATGGGTCGATTAATTGTAGATGCCATTGATAAACGTGACTTTGTAGTCGTCCAAGGTACTGTTATTTTCATTGCGTTTATCTTTGTGCTTGTTAACTTAGTAGTCGATGTACTTTATAAAGTGGTTAATCCTAAGGTCAATTTAGAATCGGATGGGGGGAAAAAATAACAATGACTCAAGCAATCGTCCAAGAAACGAAAAAAAGAAATACGTTATTGCGCAAGTTGCTAAAAAATAAATTAGCGACAATTGGGTTAATCATTGTCACTTTAATGGGTATTGTTGCTATTTTTGCCCCATTAATTGCTACCCATCCACCGAATGAAATGATTGTCGGTAAATCGTTTTTACCGATGAATACAGAAGGACATTTATTAGGAACAGATAACTATGGCCGTGATCTGTTTAGTCGCTTAGTTTACGGTACACGAATCTCAATGATTGTTGGAATTGCGGCGGTGCTATTTGGTGCTGTGTTTGGCACACTGCTAGGCTTAGTGGCAGGGTATTTTGGTGGACGCATTGATTCCATTATTATGCGCACAATGGATGGTCTTTTCGCATTCCCATTTATATTACTAGCTATTACATTAATGACGGTATTAGGGCAAGGACTTGTCAATGTTATTGTTGCGATTGGTATTGCTAATATTCCAGGTTTCGCACGACTTGTTCGAGGACAGGTGTTAAGTGTAAAAGAGGAAGAATTCGTTGAAGTAACGCATTCTTTAGGTGCTACACATACGAGGATCATTTTTAGCCATATATTACCGAACTGTTTAGCCCCTTTAATTGTCTATGGAACGATGAGTACAGCTGGCGCTATTATTTCAGAAGCTGCCCTTAGCTTTTTAGGATTAGGCGTTCAACCACCGACAGCTTCATGGGGCAGTATTTTAAAAGATGGCAAAGACTTTTTAGTATTAAATCCCCAAATGGCAACATTTTCAGGCATTTGTATTTTATTAACAGTTCTTGGAATTAACCTATTAGGGGATGGATTACGAGATGCACTAGATCCGAAAATGAAAGTTTAATGGAAGGGGGTGGAGTCATGACTGAACGTTTACTAGATGTAGAAAACTTAACAGTAGAATTTAAAAGTGGCGGCTCTACAATGAAAGCTGTTAATGGAGTAAATTTACAATTAAATAAGAAGGAAACACTAGGTATTGTGGGAGAGTCAGGATCAGGAAAAAGTGTTACAGCCACTGCTCTCATGCGTTTAATTCCATCTCCGCCAGGAAAAATAACGAATGGAAAAATTCTATTTAATGGCCGCGATTTAATCGAAATTTCTGAAAGGGAAATGCGCAATGTGCGAGGCAATGACATCTCAATGATTTTCCAAGATCCAATTACAAGTTTGAATCCTGTCTTAACAGTGGGCAATCAAATTATTGAAGTCATCCAAGCACATGAAACAATATCGAAGAAAGATGCCGCTATCAAAGCCGTCGATATGTTAAAAATGGTTGGGATTCCTGAGCCAGAGAAACGATTAAAAATGTATCCTCACGAATTTTCAGGTGGAATGCGTCAGCGTGTCATGATTGCTATTGCCCTAGCTTGTAACCCGAAACTACTCATTGCTGATGAGCCAACAACTGCACTAGATGTAACTGTACAAGCTCAAATTCTTGATTTAATGAAAAAATTACAACAAGAACATGATACAGCCATCATTATGATTACGCACGATTTAGGTGTAGTTTGGGAGCTATGTGACAAAGTAAATGTTATGTATGCAGGTCGTACAGTAGAGTCTACTACAACAAGACAGCTCTATGAAAAACCTTTACATCCCTATACGTGGGGATTATTAGAGTCTCAAATTACAATGGGGACTCAAGAGCAACAAAGGCTGCCGGCTATTCCTGGTAGTCCACCAGATTTAACAATGCCACATAGTGGCTGTCACTTCTCAGCACGATGTCCTTTAGCGACAGATATTTGTCGTAGTACTGTGCCTGATTTAGTGGAAGTACAGGACAACCATTTTGTAGCCTGCCATTTACAAGCAAAAGATCAAATTGTCCCTAGGAAGGAGGGAATTTTTAATGCAACAGTACAATGAACTTGTCTTAAAGGTAAGTAATTTAAAAAAGCATTTTCCCATTAAAAGTTCAATTCCTTTTAAAAAACCAACACAATTTGTGAAGGCGGTAGATGGTGTAAGTTTTGAGTTATATAAAGGTGAGACACTGGGGATTGTGGGAGAGTCGGGGTGTGGTAAATCAACGGTTGCCCGTTTAATCAACCAGCTAATTTCACCAACAGAGGGAATAGTTGAATTTAAGGGAACGGATTTAGCAAGCTTAAATTCAAAAGATATCCGCTCTGCTCGAAAATCCATCCAAATGGTTTTCCAAAATCCTTATGCATCACTCGATCCTCGTAAAACGATTGAATATCTTATTGCTGAGCCATTAGTGATCCATGGGATTGGTGATGAGGCATCCCGTAAAAAGCGAGTGGTTGAATTACTTGAAACAGTCGGATTAAGTGCATACCATGCAAAGCGCCATCCACATGAATTTTCTGGTGGACAAAGACAACGTATAAATATTGCTCGGGCTCTTGCACTGAATCCAGATATTGTGGTGTGTGATGAACCTGTTTCAGCATTAGATGTCTCTGTACAGGCTCAGGTTATCAATCTATTAAAAGATTTACAGAAAGAATTCGGTTTAACCTATATTTTTATTTCACATGATTTGAATGTGGTGAACTACATGTGTGATCGTATTGCTGTCATGTATTTAGGAAAAATAGTGGAAATTGGCACATACAAGGAAATTTATAAGATCCCTCAGCATCCTTACACACAAGCCTTGTTATCGGCCATACCTAAGGAAAATCCTTTTGATAAAAAGGACCGTATTATTTTATCTGGCGATGTTCCAAGCCCGGTTAATCCCCCGAGTGGCTGTGCATTCCATAAGCGTTGTCGTTTTGCTACAGAAAAATGTGCAGAGGTCCAACCGACACTTGATACAGTATCAGCTACACATCAAGTATCGTGTCATTTATATAAGTCGATACAGCAAGAAGTACATCAATTTAACGAAAGATAAAATTTATTGAAGCAGAAAAAGGAGCGGACTGATTATGTCATTGAAGCATGTTATTGAATTATACGAGGTAATGGATAGTATTTATGTAAACGGAGACACGATTAAGAAGTATTTACACAATATTGATTCCACAGCAGATGTCAAGGTAAAAACTATTCAAGGCGAAAGCGGCTCAACAGATTTTGTTCGCGTCCTCGTGAAAGGAAAGAATGGCAAATCCTCTGGCGGAAATGCACCTACATTAGGAATTATTGGACGATTAGGTGGTATCGGAGCACGCCCTGAAATGACAGGCTTTGTATCAGATGGAGACGGCGCACTGGCATGTCTGGCAGGAGCAGCAAAAGCTATTGATATGGCCTTAAAGGGTGATCAATTAGAGGGTGACGTTATTTTCTCCACACATATTTGTCCAACAGCTCCAACCTTACCACATGAGCCAGTGCCATTTATGAACTCGCCAGTGGATATTAGTGTCATGAACGAAAATGAAGTAGAAGATACAATGGATGCTATTCTATCAATTGATACAACAAAAGGCAATCAAGTATGTAACCATAAAGGATTTGCGATAACGCCAACTGTCAAAGAAGGTTACATATTAAAAATTAGTGATGATTTATTGCACGTATATACACAATCTGCTGGCATTTCTCCAGTTGTCCTGCCAATCACGATGCAAGACATTACACCCTATGGTAATGGTTTATTCCATATCAATAGTATTTTACAACCAGCAGTTGCAACATCTAGCCCTGTTGTAGGTGTAGCGATTACAACTGAATCTGTTGTGGCAGGCTGTGCAACAGGTGCAACCCATGTCACAGATGTAGAAAATGTTGTGCGATTTGTGTTAGAGGTAGCAAAAACTTACGGTGCTAATAAATGCTCTTTCTTTGATGAAACACAATTTACACATATGAAAGGCTTATATGGTAGCATGAGTCATCTACAAACGAAAGGAAAGGAGGTACACACACATGAATGATTTACAAGCACTTAAAGCTCAATTAGTAGAGGCAGTTGAAAATCATCAAGATGAATTGATAGCGTTTTGTTCAAAGCTCATTCAAATTCCAAGTGTCAATCCTCCAGGGGATACGACTGAAATAACAGCTTTTATCGAAAACTATTTAAATGATGTAGGCATTACTTATCAAAAATATGAAGCTGCTGATAAAATGTTTAATTTAGTAGCTTCTATTGGAAATGGGGAAGGAAAAGAACTCGTTTATTGTGGCCATACCGATGTTGTTCCTGTCGGTGATCTATCAAAATGGGATTTTGATCCGTTTTCAGGAGAAGTGAAGGATGGCTGGATGCTTGGACGTGGGGCGAGTGATATGAAAGCCGGTTTAGCAGGTATTATTTTTGCAACAAAGTTATTAAAGAAACTGAACATTGAACTACCAGGGAAATTAACTTTGGCGATCGTACCAGATGAAGAAACTGGCGGTGAATTTGGTGTTCCTTGGCTGTTAGAGCGAGGCTATGTGCAGGGAGATGGTTGTTTAATCGCTGAGCCCTCTTCACCTTTAAACCCAACTATTGGACAAAAGGGCTCTTACTGGTTTGAATTAGAGGTGCGTGGGGAACCTGGTCATGGAAGCCTATCACCATTGGCTGGACGAAATGCCATTGTTGATGCAATCCGAGCTATACAAGAGATTCGTACACTATGGGATGTAGAAATCACAATTCCTGAAGAGGTAAAGCCACTTATCGAGGTATCAAAAAAATACATGCGTGAAGTGGAGAAAGATCGCTTGAAATATCAAGAAGTTTTAGAGAAAATTACTGTAAATATTGGTACAATTGAGGGAGGTACGAAGTCAAACGTAATCCCAGATTACTGTAAGGTCCAGGTCGATTGTCGTTTACCATTTGGTATTACACAAGAAGAAGTAACAGAAATCTTGACAACTAAACTAGATGGCTTGGCTATCGATTATTCAATCCAACGTTTTGGCTTTAAAAGCGTAGCCAATTATACGCCTGCTGAAAATCCTGTATGCCAATCGATAGTGGAAAATATATCATATGTTACAGGGCAAGAGGCATATGGTGTCATGCAATGGGCAAGCAGTGACGCTCGTCATTTCAGACAATATGATATTCCTGTATTGCAATACGGCCCAGCTTATTTACCAAGTATTCATGGTTATAATGAAAAAGTGCGTGTTGAGGATATCGTACGCTGTGCAAAAGTTTATATAACTGCTGCTGTTGATTTCCTATATCAAAAGTAAGAGATTAGCTACTCTCTTACTTTTGATAAAGTGATATCAGGTGCTGACGGCTGCTAAATCTGTCGATTATTTCCCCCTTAAGAGAGAGATTTGCAGCCGTTTGTACAGATAAATAGTTCAGAAGGATGAGAGATATGCTAAAGACATTAAATTTATCAATTGCGGTTTTAAAAATGTTTACAAAGGAAAAGCCCACATGGGGTGGTCGAGAGTTAGCACTGGCGATGAACATGAATCATACAAATTTATATCGCATTCTTGAAACCTTCGAAAATAATGGGTTTATAACAAAAGATCCTATAACAAAAAAATATTCTCTTGGTATTGCATTATGGGAAATAGGTATGAATATGTATGATTCATTAAACATAGATCAGCTATGTATGCCAGTTCTTGAGAAATTAAAGGATGTCACTGGTGAAACAGCTATTTTTACCGTACTGAATGGACTGGAAGCGTTAACATTACTGAAAGCAGAGCCTGTAAATAAGGTGAAGTTTACAGTTTCAAGAGGAAGTAGATCGCCACTGTATGTAGGAGCATCTTACCGTTCAATGCTTGCTTTTTTAAATGAAGAGCAAATTGCAAAGGTAATAGATGAACCATTAACAGCTTATACAAATAATACGATGACAGATGCCACAGAAATAAGGGCAGAGCTAGAAAAAATTAGAACATGTGGCTATGCACTTAGTAACAGTGAGTATTCGGTCGATGTATTGGCGCTAGCAATGCCTATATTTAATAGTGAGGAACAGGTCGTAGCGTCTATTACCGTTTCTGGACCAATTTATCGTTTTACAGAGCAACGTGTTCCTGATTTTTTGGGACCTTTAACGGAAGCTAGAAATGAAATAGAAGGAATTATTCGTAGATATCATTTGTATTTTAATTAAGGAGCCCTATTATGCATCATTTACATGATATTGCACTAAATGTTTTAAAAGGCAATTTAAATGTTCAATCTTCTGAGTCACTATTAATTTTGACAGATAGCCACAAACAAGACATCGCAAAAATTTTTTATGAAGCTGGACTGTCAATTACTGCAAATACAATGTTCATGGTGATGCCCCTGTTAGAGAAATCTGGGCAGGAGCCAATCCATGCAGTTTCTGAGCTTATGGCAAATGCCGATGTTACACTGTGTATTACCTCCCACTCCCTAACACATACACTGGCTCGTAAACATGCCTGTGAAAAGGGTGGACGTGTAGCAACAATGCCAGGGGTAACATTGGAGATGCTAGAGCAAGGTGCCCTTCATGCAGATGCACAGGAGATCGAAGCTACGGTAGAAAAATATGTCCTTTTACTTAATACGACAAAAGATATTCGTATTGTCAAGGATGGTCATGAGCTGACGTTTAGTGTAGACGGCCGTTTCGGAATTCGTTCTACAGGGGTTATTCGTCAACCTGGTGAGTACGGGAATATTCCTTCAGGAGAATCGTATATTGCACCAATAGAAACATCTGCGAATGGAGAGATTTTAGTAGATGGCTCTATTGCTAATATTGGTGTTTTAAAGGAGCCATTATTATTAAAAATAAAGAATGGTCGCTTAGAAGAAGCAATCGGTCCTGATGGTCCACCACTACTGGCATTACTTGGTGAAGGCAATGGTAGAGTCATTGCAGAGTTTGGCATCGGAGCCAATAAAAGTGCTATCCTATGTGGCAATGTATTAGAGGATGAGAAGGTGTATGGGACCATCCATATCGCTTTTGGCAGTAATGCGCCATTTGGTGGAGCCAATGCGTCAGATGTTCATATTGATTGTGTTGTGAAAAGTCCTATCGTCTATTTTGACGGTCAGCAAGTAATCTAAAGAAAAGCGTGTCTTCCTATGAAGCACGCTTTTTTTCATGCTTTACAAGACTGTAGCTTAGGGTTGCTTGTCATTGTAGGTTTACAATATAGTTAATATAGATAGGAATAGGAATGATGATTAAATTCCGTCCATAAAATAGAAGTAATGATAAAGAAAGTAACTTTTGTTTTGCAACAAGAAAGAACGTGAGGTTGAAGAGATGTTAACATTTACAGATTTACATGGCCTACAAGTAGATTTGAGTTTTACAAGAGGCGAATTTAAAGTAGAACCTAAACACGTCCTTGTCCTTTTAAAGCATGAAAATAAATGGTTATGTACTGTCCATAAACGACGTGGTGTAGAAGTGCCAGGAGGGAAATTAGAAGAAGGGGAAACCTTAGAGGAGGCGGCGATTCGAGAAGTTTTTGAAGAGACGGGTGTTCATGTGAAGAATCTTCAATGGTTTGCAGAGTATGCAGTGTATGATGAAATCGTTTTTTGTAAATCCGTTTTCACTGCACAATTTTTAGCGCAAGAGGATATAGAATTTGATTTAGAAACGTCAGGCATGCTTTGGTTAACCGATGAAGAATTTGCTCAGCATCCTAACTTGAGTTTTCACATGAAGGATGAGGGGATGAAGAAAATGCTGGAGGAGCTGAAACATCGTGACACACAATGGTGATATTATCGAAAAACGCCCCTATCCTTCACCAAATCCAGCTATACGTTTAACGGAAATAACCTATCTTTCACAGGGCTTACGTATAAAAGGACTATTAGCAGAGCCAAAGACTGAAGGTACATATGATGGCTTTTTATATTTAAGAGGCGGCATGCAAAGCATTGGGATGGTAAGACCCTCTCGTATTGCACAATTTGCGGCGCAGGGCTTTATCGTATTTGCCCCATATTATCGTGGGAATCGTGGGGGAGAGGGGCGTGACGAGTTTGCAGGGGCAGACCGTTACGATGCGGTCTATGCCGTAGATGTACTCAAACAATTCTGCAATGACAATATCCATGTTTTTGGTTTTTCACGAGGTGGTATTATGGCTCTGTGGACAGCTATTTTAAGAAGGGATATTACTTCTGTTGTAACATGGGCAGGTGTTTCTGATGCAACGGCCACTTATTGGGAGCGTACAGATATGCGCAGAATGATGAAGCGTGTTATTGGAGGAACACCTAATCGTGTACCAGAAGCGTATGATGCAAGAACACCACTTTTTGAGATAGAGCGTATAACAGCTCCCGTTCTTATCATTCATGGCTATCGTGATGAAAATGTGGATATTGAACATGCCAGACAATTGGCATTTTTTTTAGAGGAAGCAAATAAATCATTCGAAACTTGGTATGATCTTAACTATGCACATCAATATCCACCAGCAAAAAATCGTGAAACTGTCCGTGCTCTTTGCAAGTGGATGAAACAACAATAAAGCATAGAGAAAACAAAAAGACAAAGGGAACGAATAAATTGTTCCCTTTGTCTTTTATATAGACGTTATTTTAATGGACCACCAAGTGTAGTGATGGCTTCAGAAACGTTTGAGAATTTCTTGAAGTTTTCGTTGAATAAGCCTGCAAGCTCAGCAGCTTTTGCATCGTATGCAGCTTTATCTGCCCAAGCTTCACGAGGATTTAACACTTCTGAAGGTACGCCTTCAACTGCTTTTGGAATGTGTAAACCAAACACAGCATCTTGTGTTGTTTCAACATCTGCTAATTTACCATCGATTGCTGCACGGACCATTGTACGTGTGTAAGATAGTTTCATACGGCTACCTGTGCCATATTCGCCACCAGTCCAACCAGTGTTTACTAAGTATACCTGTGCACCGTGCTCGTCAATTTTTTGTCCTAACATTTCTGCGTATACTGTTGCAGGAAGTGGAAGGAATGGAGACCCGAAGCAAGTAGAGAATACTGGTTCTGGCTCAGTCACACCACGTTCAGTTCCAGCAAGTTTAGAAGTGAACCCGCTTAGGAAGTGATACATCGCTTGTTCTTTTGTTAATTTACTGATTGGAGGTAACACGCCAAATGCATCAGCTGTTAGGAAGATGATTGTTTTTGGATGACCTGCAACAGAAGGATCAACGATATTTTCGATGTATTGGATTGGATAAGCTACACGTGTATTTTCTGTTAGTGAACCATCATCATAGTCACAAATACGAGTTTCTGGATCAACAGCTACGTTTTCTAATACAGAGCCGAAGCGGATTGCATTGTAGATTTCTGGTTCTTTTTCAGCAGAAAGGTTGATTGTTTTTGCATAGCAGCCACCCTCAATGTTGAATACACCATTATCAGACCAACCGTGTTCATCGTCACCGATTAGCTTACGATCAGGATCAGCTGATAACGTCGTTTTACCAGTACCAGATAGACCGAAGAATAACGCTACATCGCCAGCTTCACCAACGTTTGCTGAGCAGTGCATTGAAAGAATACCTTGTTGTGGTAATAAGTAGTTCATGATACCAAAGATAGATTTTTTCATTTCACCAGCATATTCTGTACCACCAATTAAAATAATTTTCTTTTCAAGTGATACGATGATGAATGTTTCAGAAGCAGTACCATCAACCGCAGGATCTGCTTTAAAGTTAGGAGCTGAGATGACAGTGAAGTCGGCAACATGAGAAGCTAATTCATCTGCTGTTGGACGGATAAATAATTGATGAGCAAAAAGATTGTGCCATGCGTATTCATTGATAACTTGAATGCTTAATTGTGAGTCTTTGTCAGCACCTGCAAAGCCTTTGAATACGAATAACTCGTCACGTTCTTTTAAATATTTTATTACTTTTACATATAGGTTATCGAACACTTCAGAAGAAATCGGTTGGTTGACTTTACCCCAGTCAATTTGATCTTTTGTGCTTTCTTCTTCTACCGTATATTTATCTTTAGGTGAACGACCAGTGTATTTGCCAGTTTCTGCACGAACTGCGCCATCTACTGTTAACATTGCTTCACCACGAGATGTAGCTTTTTCTGCTAATTGTGGTACTGAAAGTTGAACATTAATGTTACCGCCGTTTAATAATTCCTTCAGTTCGTTTGCAATTTCTACTGAATTCATCGATTAAATACCATCCTTTTTTATAGTATTCCCTTGATTTAGAGGGATTTTTTCTTAATTTCAAAAATAGTATAACACAATTGCTTAAATAATCTATACTAATTAAGAAATTATTTTAGAGTTTTTACCACTTTTCAATAAACTGACAAAAAATAATGTTTTTCGAGTAGAATACCATCAATCCTACTGTAATTAGGCACGAAAATTGAGCCACACATATGTTACCACAAGTAGCTAGGTATGTTGTAGGGATTAATTTGCTTCTATTTACATCATCATCCAAGTATGAAAAGTTTTTGTGTAATAAGTTCTTTCCTTTCTATACAGTAATACATAAGAAAATATTTGACAACGTTCGACCTTTTCAGTAACATGAGATTGAACGGATACTCTTATCCCGAGCTGGTGGAGGGTCAGGCCCTGTGAAACCCGGCAACCTGCATGAACTATTTCACGACATGCGTTGGTGCCAACCTGATGCAAGGGAACATCCCTTGAACGATAAGAGTGAAAGGTTACGCAGTCATTATTCCTTTCCTCATGTAAAGTAACGTGAGAAAAGGATTTTTTTATTGTTAAAAATCAATGTAAAGGTAAGTATATGTAGTTCTTTCCTTATTATAATGACGGATCTTTCGAAATCCTCGTGTTAAAAGCAGCAGTAACGGCTTGAGAGTTCAATCCTTAGGAGCGGACTTGACATGGGTAATGAGTACCGTATTCATACACAACTACTTATTGTAAGAGTATTTAGGAGGAAAACCAAATGACAAACCGTCGACTGTTTACATCAGAGAGTGTAACAGAAGGACATCCAGATAAGATTTGTGACCAAATCTCGGATGCCATTTTAGATGCTATTTTAGCAGAAGATCCAAATGCACGTGTAGCGTGTGAAACAACTGTAACAACAGGATTAGTATTAGTAGCAGGAGAAATTACTACTTCTACTTATGTGGATATTAAAGGTATTGTTCGTGACACTGTAGCTGAAATTGGCTATACACGAGGTAAATATGGCTTTGATGCTGAGAACTTAGCGGTGCTTGTGGCAATTGGCGAACAATCACCTGATATTGCTCAAGGTGTTGATCAGGCATTAGAGGCACGTGAAGGCTCTATGACAGATGCTGATATAGAAGCAATTGGTGCTGGTGACCAAGGCTTAATGTTTGGCTATGCATGTAATGAAACACCAGAGCTAATGCCATTACCAATTAGCTTGGCACACAAATTAGCACGCCGTTTAACAGAAGTACGTAAATCAGGTGAACTTGCCTATTTACGTCCTGATGGTAAAACGCAAGTAACGATTGAATATGATGACAATAATGTACCGGTTCGCGTGGATACAATTGTTATTTCAACACAGCATGATGAAGAAGCAACACTTGAACAAATTCAAGCAGATTTAAAAGAATTTGTTATTGCACCAGTTGTACCGAGTGAATTATTAGATGCTAATACGAAATACTTCATCAATCCAACTGGCCGTTTTGTAATTGGTGGGCCAAAAGGTGATGCTGGATTAACAGGACGTAAAATCATTGTTGATACATACGGTGGTTATGCACGTCACGGTGGTGGTGCCTTCTCAGGTAAGGATGCAACCAAGGTAGACCGTTCGGCGGCATATGCAGCACGTTATGTAGCGAAAAACATCGTAGCAGCTGGCTTAGCAGAGCGTGCTGAAGTGCAACTTGCCTATGCGATTGGCGTTGCTCAGCCTGTTTCCATTGCTGTCGATACATTTGGCACAGGTAGAGTGAAAGAAAGCGAGATCGTTGAATGGGTACGCGAGCTATTCGATTTACGCCCAGCAGGTATCATTAAAATGCTTGATCTTCGTCGTCCAATTTATAAACAAACTGCTGCGTATGGACATTTTGGTCGTACAGATTTAAATGTACCATGGGAGCAAATTGATAAAGCAGACGCGCTACGAGAAAAAGCACGTTTATAAACTATTGAACTAAAGTAATGAAGTCATTAGAAAATTATTCTGATGTATTAATAAGCAAAGGGGCAACATTGCTCCTTTTGTTTTTTTTACAAAAATACCTCGCTAGGATTCGTGAACATATTCGGTACACGAAAACGCGAGGGATTTTTTCGTTAGTATTGATTTTTTGTGTAGGTTATTTATTTCTGAAGTGATTTATAATATTGACCTTTTTCTGCGTATTCTCGTACGATGCGTTCCATATCCTCTTTATCTTCAGCATTTAATTCTCGGACAACTTTTGCTGGACGACCTAATGCTAAACTATTTGGAGGAATGACTTTACCAGGAGGTACTAGGCTTCCAGCTCCAATAAATGCACCTTCTCCAATCTCAGCTCCGTCTAAAATAATGGATCCCATACCGATTAAGGCATTTTTGCGAATTGTACAACTATGTAAAGTGACTTGGTGTCCAACTGTTACCTCATCTTCAATAATGAGCGGATATTTTGGGCTTTGGTGTAAACAGCAAAGATCTTGGATACTGACACGTTTACCAATAATCGTTGGGGAAACATCACCACGAATAACCGTATTAAACCAAATGGTTGTTTCGGCGCCAATTGTTACGTCGCCCGTAACAGTTGCGTAGTCAGCAATGAAAACAGACGGATCGATCTTTGGCGTTTTATCTTTAAATGGATAAATCATGAAAATCGCCTCTTTTCTTTCTATAATGTAGTATTATCGTATCAAATACGCAACTTTATGGAAATATAAAATTAAAATGTGCTATTTATTTCGATATAATCAAAGTGTAATTATTTTTTAGGAGGACTATGTAATGTGGAAATGGGAAGCTGATGGACAAGCAAAAGCTGTGATTGCTATTTTTCATGGTGCTTATGAAAATCACCGTTGGTATGCATGGCTGATAGAGAAATTAAGATTAGAAGGCTTCCACATAGTCATGGGAGATTTACCGAATCATGGGGGTAATGCAAGGTTTGCTCGAGTCCATGATGAAGACTTCAAATTGTACAATAAGTATACAAGAAACCTGATTGAAAATGCTTTTTCATATAATTTACCAACCTTTGTAATAGGGCATGGACTAGGTGCAACATTAATCCTCCATACACTGCAAAAGAGACAATATGAATGTGCAGGCATTATTTTAACATCACCTTGGTTGCAACTAAAGCTATTACCAGGTAAATTAACAAATGCTTTAACAAGTCTAAGTGCGTTAACGGCCAATGTTAAATTGACACATGATATTACATTAGAGAAATTAACGCGTAGTGTTGAAGGCAGAGAAGAAATGAAAGATGATGTACCGCTCATGACTGTAGTTTCTGTGAAATGGTATCGAGAACTTCAGCAGATGATGAAAAATTTAGTGATGCTGCCTAAAGGTGAAATGCCTAATATGCCTATGCTAATTATGACAGCTGAGAAGGATAAAATTACGGACACTCGCCAAACTCGAAATTGGCTTCATCAACAGGAATTCACGGAATTTCAGTTTAAAGAATGGGCAAATTGTTATCATAATTTATTTCATGAGGGAGAGCGCGAAGAGATTTTTATGTATATACGAGATTTTATTAATAATGCTCTTCGAAGAATTGGTTATATAATTAAATAGGTTTATACCCTTCCATTTACTAGGTTACTTACTTAAATATTGTTACTTAAAAATAATATTGCAATTTTCAGAAAAGTGTAATACTATAATGACTTAAAGTAAGGTAATTCAAATTGGAGGGGTAAAATGGATGTAATTGTAGAGAAGTTGAATGGTATTTTATGGGGACCATGGTTTATTTATGGCATCTTATTAATTGGGTTATTTTTCTCAATTATTACAAGGTTCCTACAAGTAAGGCACATTAAAGATATGTTTGTTTTAATGTTTAAAGGGGAGAAGTCAGAAAAGGGAATATCTTCATTCCAAGCAATGTCTATCGCATTATCAGGACGTGTAGGTACAGGTAATATTGCTGGTACTGCGACAGCGATTGGAATGGGAGGACCTGGTGCTGTCTTTTGGATGTGGGCAATCGCTTTCATAGGTGCGGCTACCGCGTATGTAGAGTCAACATTAGCTCAAATCTATAAAGAAGAGAAAGATACAGAATATCGTGGTGGACCGGCCTTTTACATAGAAAAAGGAATGGGCCAAAAATGGTTTGCAGTTATTTTTGCTGTGGCGGCTTTAATAGCAATGTTAATTTTGATGCCTGGTGTGCAGTCGAATGCCATCGCAGGTGCTGTTGAAAACGCTTTCGGTTTGGAAACATGGATCACAGGACTTATTATTGTTGTTTTATTAGGTGCTATTATCATCGGGGGTGTTAAATCAATCGCAAATGCTGCCCAGATTATTGTACCGTTTATGGCATTAGCCTATATCATTATGGCCATTATCATTATTTTTATGAATATTTCACAAGTACCAACGGTTATCGGATTAATTTTTTCTAGTGCATTTGGGGCTCAAGAAATTTTTGGCGGCATTATTGGTTCAGCGATTGCTTGGGGTGTTAAACGTGGAATTTACTCTAATGAGGCTGGTCAAGGAACTGGTGCTCACCCTGCGGCAGCTGCGGAAGTATCACATCCTGCTAAGCAAGGAATTGTACAAGCGGCGTCTGTTTATATTGATACATTATTAATTTGTTCTGCTACGGCATTTATGATTTTATTTACAGGCATGTACAATGTACAAGATGAAAAGGCAGCTGAGGGAGCAGATCCATTTATCCATATTGGAGAATTTAATAGTGGTGGATTAGCAGGCGATGAGCAAATGACTTTTGCGAAAAGTATTGAAGCAGGTGCAGCCTATACACAATATGCAGTTGACTCATCATTACCTGGCTTTGGTGCTCCATTTGTAGCCATTGCGTTATTCTTCTTTGCCTTTACAACAATCATGGCTTACTACTATATTGCAGAGACAAATGTCGCTTACTTATTTAGAGGTAGCACAGAAAAGGTATTCATTTGGATTGCGAAAATTGCCATTTTAGTTGCAGCCTTTTATGGTACAATCCGTACGTCTGGTCTAGCATGGGCAATGGGAGATGTAGGTCTTGGTTTGATGGTTTGGATTAACGTTATAGCTATTTTAATTATCATGAAACCAGCTATTGTCGCATTAAAAGATTACGAGAAACAGAAAAAAGAAGGAAAAGACCCAGTCTTTGATCCTCGTAAACTAGGAATTAAAGGTGCAGATTTCTGGGTTGACTATAATGAAAAACGCAATAACAAGTAGATAAAGAGCAAGGGCGATCAGCTAGTTTGATAGAAACTAGCTGATCGCCTTTTAGCATGTAATTATTGAATAGGATGTTCTTTCATTTTCTCTAATGCAATGACGAAGGGTGGATCATTTTGTTGATTCAGAAATGCATATTTTAAGACATGAACATATTTTTGTGGCAGTTGGCTTACATAATCAATGACCTTATCACGCTCTTCTTTTCCACCTGGATGACCATGATAAATAACAAGAACAATCAAACCGCCCACTTTTAAGAGCTTTAATATATTCTCAATGGCTTGGATTGTTGTATTAGGTCTTGTAATAATATCATGGTTGCTACCAGGTAAATAGCCGAGATTGAAGATTGCCGCAGTTACAGGCTTGTGTACAAACTGTGTAACTTCTTCATGCCCTTTATTTAAAACGAGTGCTCGATGTTCTAAACCATGATCTAAAAGTCGGAGGAGTGTCGCGTCAACCGCCTCTTTTTGGACATCAAAGGCATAAACTTGCCCTTCATCCCCAACAAGCTGTGCCAGAAACAATGTGTCATGGCCGTTTCCAGCAGTTGCATCAACAACTGTATCTCCCTCTTTTATATTATCTTTTAATAACTGCTGGGCATATTGTAAAACGCGTTGTAGTATCATTTCATAACCTCTGCCTTATACAACTTCCCTTGCCAACTACCACGACGTTCAAGCTCAGCATCAATGCCATTCAGTACTTCCCATTTATTTACACTCCACATGGGTCCAATCATTAAATCAATCGGTCCATCACCTGTAATACGATGAATGACCATCTCTGGTGGTAAAATTTCTAATTGGTCTGCTACTAGTTTTGTATATACATCTTGATCTAAAAATTCTAGCATACCTTTTTCATATTGCTTCACCATAGGCGTTCCTTTTAATAGATGAAGTAAGTGGATTTTAATGCCTTGGACATCTAATTGTGCAACTGCTCGTGCCGTTTCCATCATCATGTCATAGTCTTCGAGAGGCAATCCGTTAATGATATGTGAGCAAACACGAATGCCATGCTTACGCAATTTTTCAACGCCTTCCACATACGTTGCATAATCATGGGCACGATTAATAAGATTAGCCGTTTTCTCATGCACCGTTTGTAGACCGAGCTCAATCCATAAATACGTCCGCTCATTTAGCTCTGCTAAATATTCGACAACATCATCGGGTAAACAGTCAGGACGAGTAGCAATAGAAAGACCTACTACACCTTCTTGCGCTAAAGCTGCTTCAAATTTTTCTTTTAAAACTGGCAAAGGGGCATGTGTATTTGTGTAGGCTTGGAAATAGGCCATGTATTTGCCATCCTTCCATTTCTGGTGCATTTTGTCTCGGATTTCAGCAAATTGAACATCAATTGGATCTACCTTATTACCAGCAAAATCACCAGAACCTGCAGCACTGCAAAATGTACAGCCACCGAAAGCAACTGTGCCGTCGCGGTTAGGGCAATCAAATCCTGCATCTAATGCCACTTTAAATACTTTATGACCAAATTGGTCACGTAAATAGCGATTCCATGTATAGTATCTTTTCCCCTCTGAAGGAAAAGGAAAATTCGTCTCTGTCATTTATTTCACTCCTCTAACGCTCTATTCTATCATGTGCATTTCGTTCCGTCATGGGGTAAGGGTAATATCATGATTTGGATAAAGAAAAATGGAAAGGAACAAAACTAAATACGATTGAAAATAGGATAGAAGTCTTGTAAAAAAGGTAAAATTATTTTCCTTGTACTTTTAAGTATTTCAGCATACACTAACTATTTAGAGAAGCGAAATAATGGAGGTCATCCTATGCCAAAACGTGTTTGGTTTTTAATTATCGGAATGCTTGTGAACACAACAGGCAACTCTTTTTTATGGCCTTTGAATGCCATTTATATGCATGATTATTTAGGCAAATCTTTAGCTATGGCTGGTTTTGTCTTAATGCTGAATTCTGCTGCTGGAGTATTAGGTAATCTATTAGGTGGTTACTTATTTGATAGAATTGGTGGCTATAAAGCTATTATGCTTGGTATCCTTTTAACGATTGCTTCATTAATTGGCTTAACAATTTGGCACGGTTGGCCACATTATGTGTGGTTTTTAACGATACTAGGCTTTAGTGGGGGCATTGTTTTCCCAGGTATGTTTGCCTTAGCTGGGGCTGCCTGGCCAGAAGGTGGACGTAAGGCTTTTAATACTATCTATTTAGCACAAAATGTCGGTGTTGCCGTAGGTCCTGCCCTTGCAGGTATAGTGGCAGATTATCAATTTGACTATGTGTTTAAAGTGAATTTAGGTATGTATATTTTATTCTTTTTCATTGCCTTATTTACATTTAAGCGTTTGGAGGCGGGCAGTATTGCACCTAAAAATGTCTTGAGCGAAAGTAAGCGAATCGTAAACAAGGCACCTTTCTATGCTTTGTTAATAATTAGTGCATCCTCCGTTTTATGCTGGCTAGCATATTCACAATGGAGTGCAACCATTTCATCTTATACACAAGATTTAGGATTGGGATTAAAGCAATATAGCTTACTTTGGACAATCAACGGTCTTCTAATTGTCATTGGGCAACCACTCATTGCACCGCTCGTAAAGCGGTGGGAACACAATTTAAAGCGTCAGTTAGTATTTGGTGTAACGCTGATTGCACTTTCCTTTGGTATTATTGCCTTTGCAAACGATTTTAAAATGTTTGGAGCAGCGATGCTTGTCTTAACATTTGGTGAAATGTTTTATACGCCTGCATTACCAACGATTGCTAATCAACTGGCACCAAAAGGTCGTCAAGGATTCTATCAAGGGATTATCAATAGTGCTGCTACTGGAGGACGGATGATTGGTCCACTATTTGGTGGTATTATGGTAGATCAATTTGGCATGATTCCTCTCGTTTTAACATTGGTGGTCATCGTACTATTGGCGATTATTCCATGTTTAACATACGATTATCCTTTAAAGAAGAACAAAATAGTAGCAGATTAATAATGTCGCACTGAAAAGAGCAAAAACGAGTGTTAAGCACTTGTTTTTGTTCTTTTTTTAATAGTAGATATTGAAAAAATGTTGTAACAGGATTACAATCATACATATTCAAATATTTGAATATGTAGTTATATGGAGGGGTTTTTTATGGACGAGGGCTTACAACAGTTTAAAGCGGATTTTTTCAAAGCATTAGCACATCCGTTACGCATCAGAATACTTGAACTCCTTGTAGATGGACAGAAAAGTGTCAATGAGATTCAAGATTGCTTAGAGAAAGAGGGTTCTGCCGTTTCTCAGCAATTAAGTGTATTGCGTGCTAAAAATATTGTTTATGGCGTGAAGGAAGGAAAAAAAGTTTATTATTCTTTAAGTGACCCAATGATTGGTGCATTACTTGGGGTGGCAAAGGATATTTTTAATAACCATTTGGTTAATACCATTTCGAGATTAGAGGAAATGACAAGTAATGAAGGTGACGAAGAGAATAAGTAAATCAATGATGATGAAAAATTGGGCTTTGCTTATTATTTCGAAGGGAAGATTTATCTATGAAGTCACTGTTTACAGGACGCTTTGAAGGATATTCAGTTCAACATGTAAAGAAGGATTTATTGTCAGGGGTTATTGTGGGAATCGTTGCTATTCCACTTGCCATGTCCTTTGCCATAGCATCGGGTGTGAAACCTGAATATGGGATTTATACGGCTTGCATTGCAGGTATTCTTATTTCTCTCTTTGGAGGTTCTAAATATCAAATAGGTGGGCCTACGGGGGCGTTTGTGCCAATTCTATTGGGGATTGTTCTTACCTATGGCTATGAAGATTTATTACTTGCGGGTTTAATGGCAGGGGTATTGCTTTGTGTCATGGGCTTTTTTAAGTTAGGGACTTTAATTAAGTTTATTCCACGTCCTGTAACAGTTGGTTTTACAGCAGGGATAGCAGTGATTATTTTTACAGGTCAAATCGCTAACTTTCTAGGGCTCACAAATGTTAAAAGGCATGAATATTTTATCGCCAACATACAGGAAATCATTAAGCAGCTTGGTACGACAAATACGTATAGTATTCTTACTGCTGTCGTATGCTTGGCGACAATAATGATAACTCCAAAGTTTTTTCCAAAGGTTCCAGGAGCATTAGCGGGTATCGTTGTCTCTACACTTTTGGCAACTTTCTTCTTTTCAGGACAAGTTGCTACCATTGCAACGGCTTATGGGCAAATTCCTAATACATTACCTCATTTCGCCTTACCGAACATCACGCTCGAACGATTACAACAACTTATTGGCCCAGCGTTTGTCATTGCAATGCTAGGTGGTATTGAGTCTCTATTATCGGCAGTTGTGGCGGATGGGATGACAAATAGTAAGCATAACAGTAATCGTGAGTTAATTGGTCAGGGGATTGCTAATATTGTGACGCCTTTATTCGGTGGTATTCCAGCAACAGGCGCCATTGCACGCACAGCGACCAATATCAAAACAGGCGCAGTATCTCCTATGTCTGGTATCATTCATGGTGTGTTTGTTTTAATCACATTATTGTTATTAGCTCCATATGCATCTCATATTCCGTTAGCAAGCATGGCTCCGGTATTGATGGTCGTAGCTTGGAATATGAGTGAGCGACATCATTTTTCACATATCGCAAAATTAAAATCAGGCGACTCACTGGTATTATTGATTACCTTTTTATTAACGGTATTCACTAGTCTTACATTAGCAGTTGAGGTAGGGCTTGTGCTGGCTGTGCTATTATTTGCGAAACGCATGAGTGAAAAGCTTGTTGTTACAAAAGTACTTCCAGATCATTCAAATAAAAGTGAAAAGGTACAGCCACATGTAGTGCATCAGCAGCATGATTGCCCGCAAATTAGTATGTACACAATTGAAGGGCCGTTGTTTTTTGGTGCTGCACAAATGTTTGAACAAACGATTGAAAGTACTTTGCATCAGCAACCAAGAGTTTTGATATTACGGATGGGGAAAGTGCCCTTTATGGATTCTACTGGAGAAGCATATTTTAGTAATATCATTGAAAATTATACAGCACAGGGCGGTACTATTTTGGTAACGGGTGTGCAAGGAGATTTAAAGGATGCTCTTCAGCACAATGGACTTTACGATAAAATAGGCGCGCAGCATTTTTTTCAGCATACTGGAGAAGCGATTACAAAAGCTTTCCATTATTTAAACGTCAATCAATGTATTGGTTGTCAGCACTTTGCTTTTCATGAATGTCAGGATTTATCAAAGTCTAAGGAAGAAAAGGATTTAATTGTTCAGTAATGGGTAAGCTGTAAACAAAGGCTTGTGCTTTTCAATACTTTCCATTAGAATAAATGCAATATCATGTAAAGACTGTGATGAGGAATAGTAGATTTGTGGTTCTTTTTAGAGAGCTAGCGGTTGGTGGGAGCTAGTAAGAATGCAAGTTGAACTCGCCTTCTGAGTCTGCCCGCGTGAAACAGCGTGTGTCGTTTCTTCCGCGTTAAGGAAGCTTGAGCCGAGTGTAATCACTAATTTGGGTGGTACCGCGGGAGTACAAATTCTCTCGTCCCTTCTATAAGAAAGGGGCGAGTTTTTTTTATTTTTTAAATATTTTGTCAATTATGATGGAGAGCAGCACGATCAATCGAAGGAGGAAAAAAAATGAGTTTTAATCATGAACAAATTGAAAAAAAGTGGCAGCAATATTGGGCTGATAACAAAACATTTAAAACTGAAAATGAAACAGCGAAGCCTAAATTCTTTGCTTTAGATATGTTCCCTTATCCATCTGGCGCAGGACTACATGTAGGCCATCCAGAGGGATATACGGCAACTGATATTCTATCACGCTTTAAACGTATGCAAGGCTATAATGTACTTCATCCAATGGGCTGGGATGCTTTTGGTTTACCAGCTGAGCAATATGCACTTGATACAGGGAATGATCCAGCTGAATTTACAGCTAAAAATATTGCGACATTTAAACGTCAAATTCAAGAGCTAGGCTTCAGCTATGATTGGGATCGCGAAATTAACACAACTGATCCAGAGTATTATAAATGGACACAATGGATTTTTATCCAGCTTTATAAGAAAGGTTTAGCTTATGTGGATGAAGTAGCTGTTAACTGGTGTCCAGCACTTGGCACGGTATTAGCTAACGAAGAAGTAATTGATGGGAAATCAGAGCGTGGTGGTCATCCAGTAGAACGCAGACCAATGAAGCAGTGGATGCTTAAAATTACAGCCTATGCTGATCGTTTAATCGATGACTTAGAAGAAGTTGATTGGCCTGAATCTATTAAAGATATGCAACGCAATTGGATTGGCCGTTCAGAAGGGGCAGAAGTGACATTTGCCATTGACGGTTCAGATCAAAACTTCACAGTTTTCACAACACGTCCTGATACATTGTTTGGTGCTACATACTGTGTGCTTGCACCAGAGCATAAATTAGTGGAACAAATTACAACAGCTGACCAACGCCAAGCTGTTGAGGCTTATTTAGAGAAAGTTAAAATGAAATCTGACTTAGAGCGTACAGATTTAGCGAAAGAAAAAACAGGTGTATTTACAGGTGCTTATGCAGTGAATCCGATTAACGGTAAAAAAGTGCCGATTTGGATTGCTGACTATGTGTTAGTGTCTTATGGTACAGGTGCTATTATGGCGGTGCCAGCACATGATGAACGTGACTATGAATTCGCAACTGAATTTGGCTTAGACATCGTTCCTGTACTTGAAGGTGGAGACATTAGCAAAGAAGCATTTACAGGTGATGGTCAACATATTAACTCTGAATTCCTGAATGGCTTAAATAAAGCAGATGGCATTGCAAAAGCCATTGAATGGTTAGCGGAAAAAGGTGTAGGGGAGAAGAAAATTTCTTATCGTCTACGTGACTGGTTATTCTCCCGTCAGCGTTATTGGGGTGAACCAATTCCAATGATTCATTGGGAAGATGGCACGATTACGCCAGTTCCAGAATCAGAATTACCTTTAATGCTACCAAAAACAGATAATATCCGTCCATCAGGTACTGGTGAATCACCATTAGCAAATATTGAAGAATGGGTAAATGTTGTCGATCCAGAGACAGGTAAAAAAGGACGTCGTGAAACAAATACAATGCCGCAGTGGGCAGGTTCGAGCTGGTACTTCCTACGCTATATCGACCCTACAAATACAGAGGCGATTGCAGACCCAGAGTTACTAAAACGTTGGTTACCTGTTGATATTTATATTGGTGGTGCGGAGCATGCTGTATTACATTTACTATACGCTCGCTTCTGGCATAAAGTTCTCTATGATTTAGGCGTTGTCCATACAAAAGAGCCATTCCAAAAATTATTTAACCAGGGAATGATTCTAGGTGAAGGTAACGAGAAAATGTCTAAATCTAAGGGCAATGTTGTCAACCCAGATGAAATCATTACGTCACATGGTGCCGATACATTACGTTTATATGAAATGTTCATGGGCCCACTAGAGGCTTCTGTTGCATGGTCTACAAATGGTTTAGATGGAGCACGTCGCTTCTTAGACCGTATCTGGCGTCTATTTGTCAGTGAAGAAGATGGCGCAATTTCAGCAAAAATTCAAGTGTCTAACGATCAATCACTTGAAAAATCATACCACCAAACAGTGAAAAAAGTGACAGAGGATTATGAAGGCATCCGCTTTAACACAGCTATTTCACAAATGATGGTCTTTATTAATGATTGCTATAAAGCTGATGTGATTCCAACGACTTATGCTGAAGGCTTTGTGAAAATGCTAGCTCCAATCGCTCCACATATTGCAGAAGAACTATGGCAACTATTAGGACACGATTCAACTCTTTCATATGAGCAATGGCCAACATATGATGAAGCAAAGCTTGTGGATGATGAAGTAGAAATTGCTGTACAAGTTGCTGGTAAAGTTCGTGCTAAGATCGTCGTAGCAAAAGATGCTTCAAAAGAGGATATTGAAAAAGTAGCACTTGCTGATGAAAAGGTTCAAGAATACATGGCAGGAAAGAGCTTAGTGAAAATCATCGTTATTCCAGGCAAACTTGTCAATATTGTCGTAAAATAAAGAGATATAAAGTAAAAATGTACATTACTAAATTCAATTTTAGTAATGTACATTTTTTAATTTAGAGCTTAAGCAATAAAATAAGGACTGCACCCATCTAACTGAGTGCAGTTCAATAAATAGCTCCTGATACAATTAAATAATCAATCCCACAATAATAGCTGTTAGGATACTTACGAGTGTAGCACCGTACAACAACTTTAGTCCAAATCGAGCAACGACATTCCCTTGCCTTTCATTCAAACCTTTTACAGCTCCCGAAATAATCCCGATTGATGAAAAGTTGGCAAAAGATACGAGGAATACAGAAATAATACCTAATGTACGTTCACTCATGGACTCGGCAACATCGCCAAGGTTAATCATAGCAACAAATTCGTTTGTTACTAATTTGGTTGCCATAATACCGCCAGCAGCCACAGCATCTGCCCATGGGATACCCATTAGGAAAGCGATTGGCGCAAAGATATAGCCTAATATTTCTTGGAAAGATATACCGATAATCATATCGAATAATGAATTGATTAAATCCATTAATGCTACGAAACCAATAAGCATTGCCCCAACAATGATGGCTACTTTAAAGCCATCCATAATATATTCGCCAATCATTTGAAAGAACGCTTGCTTCTGTTCATCTTCAATTGTTAAGATATCTTCTTTTTCATCCACAGTATATGGATTAATGATGGAAACAATAATAAATCCACCAAACAGGTTTAATACAATGGCCGTAACAACATACTTTGGCTCAATCATCGTCATATAAGCTCCAACTACTGACATCGAAACAGTCGACATAGCAGAAGCGCATAATGTATACATACGTTGTGGTGCAATCTTATCTAATTGCTTTTTAACAGTTATGAACACTTCGGATTGGCCTACCATAGCAGAAGCAACAGCATTATAGGATTCCAATTTCCCCATGCCACTTACTTTACTTAAAAATAAACCTACCCATTTCATCAGAAAAGGAAGAATTTTAAAATGCTGCAAGATCCCAATCAGAACAGATATAAAGACGATCGGTAATAAAACTGTTAAAAAGAAGGGTGATTCGCCTTCATTTGCTAAGCCACCAAAAACAAATGATATACCTGCATTTGCATAGGACAATAAGTGATCAAACACTTTGGTGATTCCTTTGATTAGCACATAGCCGACCGTTGTATTAAGTAGTAAAGCTGCCAATAAAAATTGGATGATCAACATAATCACTATATATTTATATTTTATTTCTTTTTTGTTTTTACTCATTAATAAAGCTAAGGCAAAAACAAGTAACAATCCACAAAAGGATATTAAGTATCTCATAAGTTCCTCCATAAGTATCTGTGATATTTTGTCCTGATGTTCCAATTTCAGAAGAACAGCTAAAGATCTTAATTAGTCAGACGTCAGACAAACAATCTCACTATAACAGTTTTTTTGCTAGTTATTCAATAGATAAAAGAAAAAAAGTATGCAACATGGCATACAAATAAATTCACTCTTAAAAATGTAGGTTATTTCTTTAGGAGTTACTATTCATAAAAATACCCTCTTATTGTGTGAGGATTTTTTCTTTTTATGACCCTCATGTTAACGAAACTTTTCGATTTTTTTTGAAACCAACTAAGTTCGGATTACGACTATAGGGTGAATGTTTATAGGAGGTGTTTGGATGAGTGAGCATTTAGTGGCCATTATGGAAGAACACGGAGAATATTGCTTACGAGTGGCTTATCTTTATGTAAAGGATTGGGCGATGGCAGAAGAAATAGTCCAGGATGTCTTTTTTTCTTATTATCTGCAGCAGGATCGCTTTGAACAAAGAGCATCTCTAAAGACCTATTTAGTTAAAATAACTGTACATAAAAGTCATGATTATTTGCGAAGCTGGAAAAATAAACGCCATCAACTGTTGGAAAAATTGCATATTGGTACAAGTAAACGAACACCAGAAACGATGCTATTAGCACAGGATGAACGGACAACATTAACAAATGCTTTATTTGAGTTACCTATTACTTATAGAGAAGTCGTCATCCTTTATTATTATCAGGAATTAAAGGTTAGAGAAATTGCAGATATTCTTACATGTGCAGAAAATACAGTTAAAACCAGATTGCATCGAGCAAGAAAAATGTTACAGGAAAAATTAGCGAATAATAAGTGGGAGGTGTTAATGAATGACAACTTTTAAAGAGAAATTGGATCAAGAACTTGGCGAAGCACCACGATTTACGAAATCCTTACAGGAGGATATTTTACGGCAAGTGCGGCAAACAAAAAAGACAAGACGCTGGTCATATCCATTGATTATCATAGGCGCGATAGTTATGTTTCTATTGATAATAGAAATCGGTCCATTAGGGCAGATAGAGCAAACGCAACATGCTTCAATTGTTCAATTAGCACAGCAGCAATCAATAAAAAAATATACAATGATTTACAATTCGGATGAGGAGATCTTTAAGGCTGGAAGACCTGGGTGGGTCATTGGACAACGAGTAATGGAGCAAAGTTCAGAAAAAGTGTTATTACAACAACTATTACAGCAAGCTACAGTGACTCAAATGAATGAGCAAACTTTTTTTAGATTACAACGTGATGTCTGGGTAGAATTTAAAAAAGGTCAGGTTATGAAGCTGAAAATGTTCATAAACGACGAGGATATCGGAATTGTTGATTATGATAACAATTCATTTTATAAAGTAGAAAATAAAGATTTGGCCAAGGCTTATTTAGAGCTTATTCTCAATGATGATGCTAAATTTGAAATGTCAGGTTTAATCGTTATGCTAGTTATTTTTCTAGCTATCCAAATGCTTGGCGATAAACTAATGAGGAAAATGTTTAATATACCAAAGGAGTATGTCAATAGTCATCATAGACGTGCTGTTTGGGCTATTAAAATTTTGAATACCATGATGCTCATGGTGATCATAATTAAAGGGTGGATTTTATTTACTGTTATCATTGGAGGATATTTAGTTGTCAGCCTTTTGAGCTCTATTTTCATTGACTATTACTATGGTCGAGAGGAAAAAAGACATTATCTTTCCATTAGTTCGGCCATTGTTGGCTTGCTATCACTAATCCTATTTTTATTTTATATCAGTTAAATAACTTATAAACCTGAACCCGAATAATCTCGAGTTCAGGTATTTTTTTCTATCGTTTCAGTCTGAAGCATTAATTGATAAATACTCGAGATCATAAAGCTGGTAGCTAATCCGTAAAGCGTATTAAAGCTTAAACCAACACCAATGCCAATGATGATGGATAGCAGGATGACAAGCCAGCTATGCTTATGAATATGTCGATTCGTAAATAAAAGGATTAACACAAACGGTAGCATGGTAATGTGCAGAAAGGCAAAAGAATAAATAACACCTAAAATCGTTAAATCGATAGATAAGAAACAGGTGAATAAAATAATCATCAGGCCAATCAAATAGACATAATAGGGTCTTTTCGTCACAAAAAAACGTTTCGTTGCCCGCATGTCTACAAGCAAGGTTGTGACAATGGCTAATAGGACAATGACGAGAAAAGCAAATGTCAGAAAGCCTGGTTGTACTTCATATAAAAACGTAAAAATCAGTATTTGGAATTGGCCAAATGATCCGCTATATAGGGCAATCATTAAAATTGCCGTAAATGATAGCGTTAATAACGCTAAAATTACACCAGAGGAAAACAGACTGCTACGTACTTTTTTAGGTTTTATAAAGGCAATTAAATACCATGTTGATTTATCAAAAAATACTTGTCCTAAAACGGCTAGTTGAATAATGACATAGAACAGCAAAATTTCGCTATTTTTAAAATAAAATAAATAAGGGTGATATAAGCGAATACCCTCATATACTGTGCTTGCCCCATTTAGTACAAAGTAATAAATAGGGATAAAAATAAGTAATGAAAAAAGAGCAATAATAAATAAAATTTCCAACCATAGTATACTTTTCACTGACATGATGCGGTCAAGAAGTAAGATGCCGATTAAAAAGAAAAAAAGTGTAATAGGGACTGGAATATTTAACATAATTTCAGACAATACACTAATGCTTATTAATTGAATAAGCCAAAGTTCAATACCTGTTAACAAGTAAAATAGACGTATAACCTTTAAATTCATTCCAGACAATTTACGCTGTATGGTAAAGAGCAAAAAGCTTTGTGTATGCTGATTTTGTGTGTAATCGCTCTTATTCAGCAATGAGCCAAGTATGATAAACGAAATAGCTGTTGCTAATGTATAACAAATGCCCGCCATAAAACCAAAAGAAATAAGGGCTGAAGGAGAGGACAATAATAAATTACCATTAATCCATCTCGCTAAAAGAATAATGACTCCTGCTGCTGTGCTTAAACTTGCAAATGGAACAAGCAATGAAAACTTCCTTAGCATACTATTAAAGACCTTTACTCATTTTAGAGGATTTATATTGACGTGGTGATTGATTATATTTTTTCTTAAACGCAACACTAAAATAGTGCTGACTATTAAAACCACAGCTCTCAGCAATTGCAGACATACTTGTGTCTAGATTTTCATTGATTTTCTTTACAGCCATTTCTAGGCGATAATTATTAATATATTCATTAATGCCAATAGACTGCTCCTCCAAAAATTTACGACTTAAATAGCTCGGATTCAAATGAATTTTTTCAGCAATAATATTGAGACTCAGTTTTTCATAATAGTTTTCATGAATATAGGAAAGTGCGCTTTGAATCGCATCATGGTTAGAACTCCACACCTTATATTTTTCCACAATAGCATCTAATTCACTTGCAATGACTGGTTTTGTAAGATAATCCTTTACCCCGATACGCAATGCTTGTTGGGCATATTCAAAGGTTTGATAAGCTGTTACCATGATGATGTCTACCTCATAAAGCGCTTTTAATTCCTTGCTCAACGTGATTCCATCTTTCCCAGGCATTTGAATATCCAAAAAGGCGATAGTCATACGGTGCTTCTTAGCTAATTGCAGAGCTTGTGAGGCATCTTGGGCAGTATGGAAGGTCCAATTCGGAAAATGTGGCTTTAATAAATAAATCATTTGCTCAAGCTCTAATGGCTCATCATCTGCGATTAAAATATTCATGGCGAGATACTCCTTTCTCCTTCCAGTTGATAGAATGCCTAAGCGGGAACATGGATGGTAACAGTGTAATGCTGTTCATTGTTTTGAATCGAGAATAAAATATTTTCGAGCCCATAAATGAGCTCAAGCCGTTTTCTAATATTTTCGAGCCCATAACCTTGCTGCAGTTCGTCTACTACCTGTTCAGTAGTCATTTCTATTTTTTCTAAAGGCTGTGTATTTTTAATTTCAATTAATAAGCTATTATCCATTTTTTTGATTGTAATGGATAGCTCTGCAGGTCCTATATGTTTTTCAAAGCTATGTTTATAGGCATTTTCAATAATAGTCTGCAGAATAAAAGGTGGTATTTGGACGGATAGTGCTTCATCATCAACATATTTATTTACAGTCAAACGATGGCCAAATCGCAATTGTTGAATATTTAAATAACTATCGACAAATTGTATCTCGTTCTTTAACGCAATTAACACCTCATGATTATTGTATTTAAATTTAAAAAATGTTGCCAAAGCCTCAATGCCCGCAACCAAATCTTCCTTACGATTGATGCGAGCTAGGCTTAATAATGAATTTAATGCATTAAAAAAGAAATGTGGCTGTATTTGCTGATTCAACTGGAGAATATTTGCTCTTTGTAAATCCTGCTCAAGCTCTAAATTTCTTTTTTCCTCCTCAAGGCTATCGATTTGCTTTTCGAAAATAAATATAAAAGTAAGCAGAAAAGCTCCAATAATTGGAGCAATTACACATAGGAGAATATATATGTTGAAGGTTTCTGGTTGTAACATAATGACCTCTCCGTTTATTTTGTAAGTGTAAGATACATTAAACTAAATTTTCTGCGAAATGGCAAGCTACCTTATGTGTTGCAGTGATCGCTCGTAGTGCTGGCACTTCTGCTTTACATTTATCCGTTGCGAATGGGCAACGTGTGTGAAAGCTACAGCCAGTAGGGGGACTAAGAGGTGATGGTAGGTCACCTTTTAAAATAATACGCTCCTTACGATACTGCTTATCAATAACAGGTATAGAAGAAAACAGTGCTTTTGTATAAGGATGATGTGGCTGAGTAAAAAGGGAATGCTTATCAGCAATTTCTACGACCTTTCCAAGATACATCACCATAATTCGGTCTGAAATATGTCGAACAACACTTAAATCGTGTGAGATAAATAAAAAGGTTAAATCTAAATCTCTTTGTAGTTGTTTTAGTAAATTTAGTATTTGAGCTTGAATGGAAACATCTAGGGCAGAAACAGACTCATCACAAATAATAATTTTAGGATTAACAGCAAGGGCTCTGGCAATACCAATCCGCTGACGCTGACCACCCGAAAATTCATGTGGATAACGCTCTAAGTATTCAGGACGTAACCCAACAAGAGACATTAATTCAATCATGCGTGCTTCTTGATGCTCAGGTGGTACAATTTTTTGAATAGACATGGCCTCTGTTAACATTTTACGAATGGTTCTTCGTGGGTTAAGGGACGCATAGGGATCTTGGAAAATAATTTGAATGTCCTTGCGTGCAGCACGAAGCTCTTTTTTGTTCATATTCACTAAATTTTTACCGAATAATAATACCTCTCCAGCAGTAGGCTCATCTAATCTTAAAATAGAACGACCAGTAGTTGATTTTCCGCAGCCAGATTCTCCAACAATACTGAGCGTCTCACCAGGCATGATGTCGAAAGACACCCCATCCACAGCTTTTACAACCTGCTGTGGACCGAAGAGCTTTTCTTTTTTTAAGAAAAAATGCTGCTTTAAATCATTTACTTGTAATAGTGGTTGTGTATGTTGCGCTGTTGTCATACTGTCAGCTCCTTCATAAGTGTTTCTCCTTGCCATTCATTACTGTACATCCAGCATCTTACCTTTTTTCCTTGCTCAACAGTCAAAAGCTCAGGCTGTTGTTCACGACATAAATCTGTAGCAAATGGGCAACGTTCTGCATAACGGCAGCCAATTGGATAATTATAGGGACTTGGGACAGTTCCGTGAATAGTAGATAATTCTTCTTGGTCTTCATATAGCTTTGGTAATGATTGAATTAATCCATTTGTATAAGGGTGTAGCGGTTTTTCAAAAAGACTTTCTGTTGTGCCTTCTTCTACAACCTGTCCCGCATACATAACAGCAATCTTATCGCAGATTTCTGCTACAACACCAAGGTCATGGGTAATGAAGATAATGCTCATGCCTAGTTGTTTTTGCAGGTTTTGAATAATATCAATAATTTGAGCTTGAATAGTTACATCAAGGGCAGTTGTCGGTTCGTCAGCAATTAACACATCTGGTGTACACGCTAGTGCCATGGCAATCATAATGCGCTGTCGCATCCCACCACTTAACTGATAAGGCTCCTGCTTCGCTCTTTTTTCGGGTGCAGGAATCCCAACTAGGCGAATCATATCGACAGCCTTTTGCCATGCTTCTTTACGTGATAAGCCTTGGTGCAATCGAATGGATTCAGCAATTTGCTCTCCAACGGATAATACAGGATTTAAGCTTGTCATAGGCTCTTGGAAAATCATCGAAATTTTATTGCCCCGAATTTTACGTAGCTCTTCATCTGAGAGCTTCAATATGTCTGTATTATTTAATAAAATTTCGCCATTGATGATTTTACCAGGAGGCGATGGTACTAAACGAAGTAATGACAGGGAAGTCATGGATTTTCCACAACCAGATTCACCAACAATGCCCAGTGTTTCTCCTTTTTGAAGAGTAAATGATACCCCATCGACAGCTTTGGCAACCCCTTCACTCGAATAAAAATAGGTTTGTAAATTTTTTACTTCCAACACGGTTTCTTGTTTCATCCGTTTTTCCCCTCCTTAGTTTAAATCCATTCGTTTATTAAAGAATCGATACAATATGTCTACAAAAAGATTAATGAAAACAAATATTAATGAGGCAACAAGAACGCCACCTTGTACGACTGGTATATCACGTGTTCGAATGGCATCTACAATCATTCGTCCTAATCCGTTTACAGCGAAAACAGATTCAACTAAAACTGTTCCGCCAAGTAAACTACCAAACTGTAAGCCTACTACTGTAATAACTGGAATCAAGGCATTGCGTAATGCGTGCTTTAAAATGATGATGTATCCTTTTAAGCCTTTTGCTATCGCTGTTCGTATATAGTCTTGGTTTACAACCTCTAACATACTAGAGCGAGTCATACGAGCGACGATGGCAGCTCCACCAGCACCAAGTGTGACAGCTGGTAGAATAATATGTTTGGCACTATCCCAGCCTGCTACAGGAAGCCAGTGTAACTGTACAGAGAATACATACATTAATAAAATTCCTAACCAGAAGCTTGGAAGGGAAATCCCTAATAAAGCGACTACCATTAATCCTACATCCATCAAAGAATAAGGACGGATAGCGGAGATAATACCCGCAATAAGCCCCAGAACAATGGTGATTAAAATACTATAAAAGGCTAGCTCTATGGTAATCGGTAATCGGGAGGTAATTTCCTCGAATACTGGTTGATTATTTTTTAAAGAGTTACCCATATCTCCTTGTAGAAGATTTTTAATATAGTCTGTATATTGAACTGCTAATGGTTTATTGAGCCCTAAATTTTCACGTAATTCTGCAACCGTTTCTTGAGAAGCTCCTTCTCCTGCTAAAATAATCGCTGGGTCTCCGGGAATCATCTGCATAATTAGAAAAACAACAAGCGTTACACCAAGTGTTACTGGAATAATTTGAGCTAGTCGTTTTAAGATAAATAATGTCATGTGTCTTCTCTCCTTTAATTTTTCATTCTTGGGTCTAGCGCATCGCGTAAACCGTCACCAAATAAGTTAAAACCTAATACAAGTATAGAAATCATAATACCTGGGAATAGCGCCATATAAGGAGCGGTAAATAGGAAATCTCGTCCGTTAGAAAGCATGGCACCCCATTCAGGAGATGGTGGCTGAGCACCTAAACCTAAGAATGATAGTCCTGCTGCAGATAGAATAGCGGTTGCTAAGCGCATAGATGCTTGTACAATAATGGGTGATAAAATATTTGGAAAAATATGCTTAATTAAAATCGTCATATCATTTGCTCCAAGTGTTTTGACAGCATCGATATATTCTAATTTTTTAACCTCCATTGTTGAGCCACGTACAATACGAGCAAACATAGGAATAGAGAAAAAACCAACAGCAATTGTGACATTGATAAGGCTCGGCCCCAATGCACTAACAATCGCTAAAGCTAGCAAAATACCTGGGAACGCAAGCATGATATCTAAAATTCGACTAATAATAGAATCAACCCATCTGCCATAATAGCCAGCAATAAGACCTAAGAAAGTGCCAATTGTACCACCGAATAAAACAGCTGAAATACCAACACCAATTGATAAACGTGATCCATATAAAATTCGACTTAAAATATCTCGCCCTTTGTCATCCGTTCCCATTAGATGTTCAACGCTTGGTCCTTGTAATTTTTGATCTAATTGTACGTCGTAGGGATCGTAAGGGGCTAAAATGGGCCCGATAAGAAACATCAATATATATAGAAGAATGATGATGCCTCCTACGACAGCTGCTTTATTCTTTTTGATTTTGTTTAGGAAAGAAACAAGATTCTTTTTTCTAGATGCCTTGCGTGCATTTACTAAAACAGAATGATCAATAGTAGTTGTTACTTTATTCATATCGAATACTCCTTTTCTATTTGATTTGATTTCAATTTAGTGAAAAGCGTAAAGAATGTAAATATTTTATGGCTTATTAGTCAGAAAATTTAAAAAACACGTAAAAATTTTAAAAAACAAGTGAATTTTATTTCTTTATAATTCGAAATGTAAGGAACAAATCACACAAGGAGGAAATGTTGATGAAGAAAATGAAGTTGTTTTTATTCATGGCACTAATAACTGTACTTATTCTGCAAGCCTGCTCTACTGCTAGCAATAATAGTACAGAAGGTTCCAAAGAGGGATCAAAAAGCGTAGGAGGAGAATTAGTTGTTCTAAGAGCAGCAGATGCAACAAGTCTTGATCCTCACTTTATTACAGATATTCCATCAGCAAATATTATTCATGGCAAGGTATATGAAACACTTGTCGCTTTTGATAGAGATCGTAAAATTGTTCCATTACTTGCAAAAGAGTGGGAGCAAAAAGATGAAGTCACTTGGACATTTACATTAAATGAAGGCATTAAATTCCATGATGGAGCAGATTTTAATGCAGAGGCTGTAAAAGCGACATTTGACCGAATTCTAGATCCTGCAACTGGATCACCACAGCGTGATAAATTATCTATGATTAGTGAAGTAGTGGTAGATGATGAATATGTTGTAACGTTGAAATTAAAAGAACCATATGCTCCGCTTCTATCTATTTTAGCCAGTCAAGAGGGTAGCATGATGAGCCCGAAAGCGATTGATGAAGCAGCGGACGAATTAGCAACTCATCCAGTAGGGACAGGCCCATTTGTATTTGAAACTTGGAAATCTGGTCAAGAAATCACTTTAATTTCGAATAAAGATTATTGGGGGACTGTACCGAAAGTAGATAAAGTAACATTTAAAGTTGTACCAGAGGATTCTACTCGTCTAGCAATGATTGAAAGTGGAGAAGCACATATTGCTGAACAAGTACCTGTAACAGAGATTGATCGTATTGAAAATTCTTCAACGATGAATTTATTCCGTGCAGAAGGACTAGCAGTAGAATTTATCGGATTCAACGTGAAAGATACGTTATTATCTGATGTAAAAGTACGTCAAGCTATTAGCTATGCTGTTGACCGTGAAGCAATTATTAGCGGTATTTATGATAATGTAGGAACACTTGCAAATTCTGCAATGAGTCCAAAAATTATTGGATATTCTAGTGAAACGAAACCGTATGACTATGATGTAGTGAAGGCTAAAGAATTGTTAAAAGAAGCTGGCGTTCAAGAGGGAACAAAAGTTAAATTACTGACAAGTGACCGTAAAGAGCGTATCAACATGGCGGAGGTTATTCAATCTCAATTAAAAGGAATCGGATTAGATGTTGATATTCAAGTAATGGAGTATGGTGCCTTTATTTCTGAAATTACGAAAGAACAGCATCAAATCTTTATTAGTGGTTGGGGTAATGCAACGGGTGATGCTGATTATAACCAATACAATCTATTCCACACTGCATCTATGGGGCCTCCAGGAAACCATTTCTACTATTCAAATCCAGAAGTAGACAAGCTAATTGAGCAAGGGCGTTCTGAAGCAAACCAAGAGGCACGTAATGAAATCTACAAAAAAGCAATGCAAATCGAGTTAGACGAAGCTGTGTATATTCCAGTGCGTAACTATGAGCATTTAGCAGTTTACAGCAATGCTGTAAAAGGTTTCTGGTTAGATGCATCTAACTACACGATGATCAGTGGCGTTGAAATTGTAGAGTAATCAAATTTGGTGATAGACGAAAAAATACCAATTGGGAGGAAACTATGAGTAAACTATTGCTGAAAAATGTGAGATTAGAAGAAGCATATGAGCGCGAAAATGAACACATTGTTGCTACTCGTACAGGTATTTATGATGTTCTAATCGAAGATGGACATGTTCAACAAGTAGATAAGGATATAGTGGCTGATGAAGATGTAGAAGTAATAGATGCACAACAGCAACTATTAGTCCCTTCATTCCGAGAAATGCATATTCATATTGATAAAACGTATTTCGGCGGAGAATGGCAGGCACCAAGACCCATTACTAAAGGGATTTTAACACGCATTGAAGAAGAAAGAACACTACTACCTAAACAATTGCCGACAGCTGCTTATCGAGCTGAGGAAATGGTGAAGTGGCTCATTTCCCAAGGACACACACATATTCGTTCACATTGTAATGTTGACCCACAAATTGGGACAAAGCATATTGAAATTACAAAACAGGTTTTAGCAAACTATCAAGATCAAATCACCTATGATATTGTAGCCTTTCCACAGCATGGCTTATTACGCTCCAATGTAGAGGGACTAATCCGTGAGGCAATGGCGATGGGAGCAACGCTTGTTGGAGGCGTTGACCCATCCATTGTAGATCGCAATATCGAAAAGTCATTGCAAACAACGATGGGTATTGCACAAGACTATAATGCAGGGATCGATATTCATATTCACACAGCGAACACGCTAGGCGAATTTGAATTTTATAAACTGATTGAGTTAACGAAACAGGCGAAAAAAGAAGGTCAAGTCACAATTAGCCATGCGATGGCACTTGCTGATTTAGAACAGTCACGTTTAGAAAATTTAGTTCAAGCCATGGCTGAGGTACAAATGGATGTAACAACAACTGTACCAATCGATTTGAACCGTTCGACAATACCAATTCCTTATCTTTATAACAATGGTGTAAAGGTATCTGTGGGACATGATAGCTTAACAGATCATTGGTCACCATATGGTACTGGTAATACGATTATGAAATTAAATGTCATGGCGGAGAGATTCCGTTTTATTGATGAATATTCATTAAGTCGAGCTTGGAAATACGCCTCTGGTGGTATCACACCATTGAATGATGTAGGAGAACGTGTTTGGCCACAAGTTGGTGATAAAGCGAATATGCTGTTAGTGGATGGCGTGAGCACTGCCCATGTGATAGCAAGAAGATGCCCAATTACTACGGTCATTTCACAAGGCAAAATGATTCACCAACAGGATGTAGGAGAGTTGAAAGGAGAATTCAGATGAAGCACTGGCTTACAAATGTTCTACTTGAAACAGGAGAATATCTAAAGGAAAATGATACAGTTGGAACGAAAGTGGAGCTTTTTCATCTTGAAATTACAGATGGCTTCATTTCGCAAATTGTACCCGCAACAGACGCAATCGATTCTCAAAACGAAGTCACAGATATGAAAGGGAAGCTGCTATTACCTGCCTTTAAGGAAATGCATAATCATTTAGATAAAACATACTTATCTTTACCGTGGAAGGCTTGTGTGCCCGTAAAGAATTTAAAGGAACGACTAGATCGTGAAGCACAAGAGTTATCCGTTCTTGCTACAACAGGTAAACAACGTGCGGCTGCAATGATTGAAAAAATCCTTAAGAATGGTGCGAATCATATTCGTACACATGTCAATATCGATCCATACATTGGATTAAAAAATTTAGAAGGTGTACTAGCGGCATTGGACGATTATAAAGATGTCGTGACATCCGAAGTCATTGCCTTTCCACAGCATGGTCTACTAAGAGATGATGTCCCTAAATTATTGCGTGAAGCTTTACGCAATGGAGCGACGATGATTGGCGGCCTAGATCCAGCGGGCATCGATAACTCGATCGAGCCTTCTCTTTATGAAGTGATGGATATTGCACAGGAATTTAATGTTGATGTCGATATTCATTTACATGATGGTGGGCATGTTGGGTATTATACAATCGATAAATGGATAGACATCGTGGAGGATGCCAAATATCAGGGGAGAACGGCAATAAGTCATGCCTTTTCACTTGGTGATGTATCTATCATGGAGCAACATAAAATTGCAGATCGTTTAGCACAACAACAAGTAAAAATAATGTCAACGGTGCCATTTGATTTGCGACGATTAATTCCACCGATTGAATTACTAACAGAGCACGGCGTGGATGTCCATTTTGGTTGTGACGGCTTTTATGATTCTTGGAGTCCTAATGGCTCAGGAGATATTTTAGAAAAAGCGACTACTTTTGCAGATATTTCTCGTAAACTTGACGAACGCTCTATTCGACAAACATTAAAATATATTACAAGTGGTGTCACGCCATTAGATGCAAATGGTCAGAAGGTTTGGCCGAATGTGAAGGACGAAGCAAGTTTTGTATTCTTTGACGCAGTATCAAGCGCGGAAGTTATTGCACGTAAACCACCCAACCGAGTGGTTATGTCTAAAGGAAAGTTTATCAATTAAGCATAAATCTAAATCCCCCTTATTTAGATAACATAGCAAACTAGAAATTTTCTAGTTTGCTATACTTATGTTTTAATAGAAAAGATGAATAAAGGAAAGGGAAGTAGATTTGCCATTACTTATGTAGAAATCTCTTTATTTGCGGGTGCGATAAAATATGAAACAACTAACAATCTATATGATTTTATTTAGCTGTGTATTTTTTTGGGCCAGTAACTTCATTATTGGCTCTATTTTAATTGAACATTGGGATCCTTTAACGGTTGCCATTTTTAGATTGATTGTCATTGTTCTCTTTTTAGGGGGGATTAGTTGGAAAGCAATCTACCGAACAACATTTACAAGAAATGATTTATTGTTATTGATTCTTGCAGGAATACTGGGCGTTTCCATTAATCACTATAGCTTTTATGCTAGTCTCCAGCACACTTCTCCTATCACTGCGGCTTTAATATTAGCCTGTGCACCGATTGTCACATCTCTGCTGAATAAAATGATCTATCATGAATCACGTAACGGCATATTTTGGCTAGGTGCAATACTTTCATTTGTTGGTGTTGGCCTCATCATTACAAAAGGGGCACTTATCACCATTTCAATCGGTAAGGGTGAGGTGCTGAGCTTAATTACAATGCTAAGCTTTGCTTTGTTCCTCATTATTGTCAATCATCTTAGTCTGAAAATGTCAGCCCAGTCGATTACGTTCTATACAAATTTAATAGGTTTACTGGTGCTTGTACCGTTTTCATTTACTATTTTGCCGCAGACGAATTGGCAAGTTGCAATACCCTACTGGTTTTTGCTCATTTTATCAGCGATTATTATTCATGGGGTAAGCAATTTAATGTGGAATCAAAAAATGAAGGAGGTCGGCTCAACAAATGCGTCGTTGTTGTTAAACTTTGAGCCAGCTATAGCCATGCTATTGAGTGCTGTATTTTTAAAACAATTCCCTACAAGTGTTCAAATATATGGCTCTTTATTTATTTTAGTAGGAATTTTGTTGTGTATTTATTATAAAGAAATTAAAGCAATTGTCCTTGTAAAAAAAACAATGAATTAGCAAAAAAAGAGATGCTCATTTTTTGAGTACATCTCTTTTTTGCTGTTTCTGTAGCGAATTTAAAATAAATAGGTATGTTATTGGCAGAAAAGCAGTAATGATTACGATACCATGCCACTGAAATAATGACCAAACAGGGCTTAGTATTGTACTTCCAGAGGCCACCCCAAGGTAATAAGCGACCAAATATAGACTAGAGGCGCTTCCTTTTTGATAAAGAGCTAGCCGACTTACCAATGAGGAAGTTAATGCATGAGCAGTAAAAAAACCTAAACATGCTAGACAAAGTCCAATTACAATAATGAAAAGTGACTTGCTTAATGTAAAAAGTATTCCCACAGTTAATAAACAAACACCAAATGTTCGAATGGTATGTAATCCTACTTTTCCTGCAAGTGAATTAGCAATAGGCGAACCAATAATACCTAAACCATAGGCTAAAAAAATAAAAGAAATACTTTGTAAAGATAATAAAAAAGGAGGCGCTGTTAAGTAATAGGGAATAAATGACCAAACTCCAGTAAAGGATAATTGTAAAATAACTCCTAATCCAAAAAGCATCAATAATTGAGGGTTTTTCAAATGAAACCAAAAGCCTTGTAAATCCTGTTGAATCGTACGCTGTTGTACCGAAAAATTTTTGGATTTAGGTAGCATCCACCAGACAATTACCATAACGATGCACCCCATAATGGCTAATGAAACAAATGCCATTTTCCATGAAAAATATTCAGTGACATACCCCATCATGAGTCTACCAATTGTTCCGCCTAGTGCATTACAAGAAATATACAATGCAGTGGCAAAGCCCATTGATTGTTGATCAATTTCTTCGCTAAGATAGGCAAGTGCTGCTGCAGGTACACCTGCAATAGCAAAGCCCTGAATAAAGCGTAATAAAATAATAGTAGAAAAAGAATCAGTTAGTGGCATGAAAAAAAAAGGTATGATAGTAAAAACTATGGATAAATGAATGAACAAAACTCTTCCATAACGATCTGATAAAAAACCTAGTACGATTAATCCAAGAATTACTGATAGAGTAGTCATAGATACGGATAGACTTGCAACGGATACAGAAATATGAAATTGCTCTGTAAAGAAGGGGAGCAGGGGCTGAACAGAATACATTGCTGCAAAGACAAAAACAGAAGCCCCGCCCAAACTAATGACAATTGTCCAAAAAGAGCGATCTCTTATTGAATAACCCTTTGTATTTATGCCCATCTTAAAACCTTATTTCATTTGCTCTGGTAACCAGAGAGAAAGTTGTGGGATTAAGACAACAAGTGCTAAGAAGATAATCATTAAAATGATAAACGGTATAACGCCTTTTACCACTTCCCCAAGTTTTTCTTTTGCAATACCGCTAACCACGAAGAGATTCAATCCAACTGGTGGAGTGATCATTCCTAATTCCATATTAATCGTCATAATAATGGCAAAGTGGATTAAATTTATATCGAAGTGTGCAAGGATTGGTAATAAAATTGGTAAAGTAATTAGAATAATGGAGACGGCTTCTAAGAACATACCCATGATAAAGAACAAAATATTGACAACTATCATAAAAATCCACTTATTTAAATCACTTTCTGCAATCCATGCACCCACTTGCTGTGGTACTTGTGCATTTGTTAAATAGAGTCCAAATAACGAAGCGGCACCTATTATTAAGAAAATCATAGCGGTAATATTAATAGATTCTACTAATACTTCGCGGAAATCCTTTAGCTTCATTTCACGATAGATAAACAAGGATACAATAAGACCATAGAAAACAGCTATCACCGCTGATTCAGTTGGTGTCACAACTCCTGAATAGATTGTTCCTAAAATTAAAAAAGGTAAAAATGCTCCCCAAATGGCTTTTAAAGATTTACGCCCACGTTCTTCCCAAGAAGCTGGTTGATCTCCATTAAATCCATTGCGTTTCGCATAAACGATAGCAGCAATAATTAAAATTCCTGTTAAAGCTAATCCAGGAAGAACCCCAGCCATAAATAACTCACCAATTGATTGCTCCGAGGTGATACCATAAATAATTAGTGGAACACTCGGTGGTATTAAAATTCCTAATGTACCACCTGCTGCCACAAGTCCCATGGAATAACGTTTTTTATAGCCTGCTGAAATCATTGCAGGGATCATAATAGAGCCGATTGCTGCTGCTGTGGCAGGTGAAGAGCCTGAAATAGCGGCAAAAATAGCACAGGCAACAATTGTAACAACTGCAAGACCACCTGGAAGGTGCCCAATCCATGCACGTAAAGCTTCAATTAAATATTTGGATATCCCACCGCGCGCCATTAATACGCCAGCCAGCACGAATCCTGGGATGGCCATCATAGGGAAGGAATCTAATGCAGTAAAAATGCGCTGTGGAATCATATTCATATTAAAATCTATTTGGAAGAACACTAGAATTGTCGAAAGTGCTAAGCTAATAGCAACAGGTACGCGTAGAAATAATAGCAAAAAGAAACTAAGTAAGAGGATTAGCATATTCTTCATCCTTTCCTCGTAGAATATTAACTAATCGTTCTACGAATCTTAGTAAAAATAAAATACCTGAAAGAGGTAGGACTAAATATACAATCCACATTGGAATCCCGATATCAAGTGAAACCATACCAGATGTATAGCGATTTTCCACTAAAACAAAACCATAGTACGTGTAAATTAAGCAAAAGGCGATGCTCAAGCCTGTTGCTACTAAATCTAATAGACGTTTTTTCGATGGCTTTAATTTGTCATATAGAATATCCACCTGTATATGCTGATTGTGGCGAAGAGCTAAGCCAAACCCCAAAAATGTACCCCAAATTATAGAATAGCGTGCTAATTCCTCTACCCATGCTTGTGGTTCATTAAATATGTAGCGCATAATAACCCCATAAAAAATGAGCACGACACCTGCTACGAAAAAAATTCCAGCAAGAATTTCTTCTAAGTAGCCCCATATTTTATAAACGGCCTTCATGTTGTAGCCTCCTTTATTTAAAGTTAAAAACGGATGCTTTTATTCCCACTGTAAATGTTGCTGTTTGAAGTGAGCTTCTTAGCACCCGTTTGTAAGTAAGCGATATACTAATAAAATTATTGATATTGACGATAACTCACTACTACGGGCAACTTCCTAACAAAGAATACCCAAGAAATTGTTGCGATTTCCTATTCCTTACATCAACTAATTGTTGGAATAGTAAGTTTTTTTAAGAACCATGTTTATTTTAAATCACGAATACCATTAATTAGTTCTTCTGTGATAACATCAGTAAACTCTTCATAAACTGGTTCCAGTTGTTTTTTGATGGCTTCTTTTTCAGCATCTGATAGCTCAAGGACTTCAATACCAGAGTTTTTAATGTTTTCGAATGATTTTTCGTTTTCTTCCGCAGCTAAATCCCAAGCTAACGTTGTTGCCTCATTTAATGATTCTTCAACTGCTGTCAATAGCTCTGAAGGTATTTTTTCCCAGAATGTTTTGTTTACAAAGATAGCATAGTCTAGACGACCATGTTCAGATACGGAGAAGTATTTTTGAACTTCTTGATATTTTTGAGTATCAAAGTTATTAAATGTGTTTTCTTGTCCATCTACTGTTCCTTGTTGTAAGGCAGCGTACGTTTCACCAAATGCAATGGTCGCAGAACCAGCATTCAAAGCTTTAAACTGCGATTCTAAAACTTTACCTGCTTGTGCTCTGAATTTTAGTCCTTTAAAATCGTCCACTGTCACAAGTGGATGTTTGTTATTGGAAAAGTGTTTAAAGCCATTTTCCCAGAACACGAGACCTTTAATATCGTTAGCTGCTAGTTGGTCAGATTCTAGAATCAGTTTTGCAACATCTGAATTAAAGAACTTACGAGCATGCTCTTGATTTTCAAAAAGGTATGGCATATCAACATATTGCCAACGAGGATCGATTTTTACCATTTTCGTTACAGAAGGCGCAATCATATGCACATTTCCTGATACTAAGGCATCTAATTCATCATTATCTCCATATAGTTGTGAGGATGGATAAACCTCAACGTTCACTTTACCTTCTGTTTTTTCATCCACTAGTTTTGCAAATGCCTCAGCTGCTTTACCTTTAACACTATCAATTGAAGTTACATGAGAGAATTTAATAACAAGAGGTTTTTCTTTGGTGTAGCCACCATCTCCCTCAGCTGCTGGAGCAGAAGCTGCTTCTTTTTTGTCGCCACCACAAGCCGCAAGTACTAGTAAAAGCAAAGCCATGAATGACATGAAAAGCCATTTTTTCATTCTATATCCCCCTAAAATTTATATTTATAGTTAAAAGGGCAACCTTTTAAACCCTAGTTAATGAAATTGATTTTTAGGAAGTGCCTCAATATATTTAAAACCATAATTTTCTGCATAATAGTCGTATACAGGTTTAAAGGCGTTCTCCCAATCCTCTATTTCTTCCTCCGTTAAATAATGAATTTGTATGCATTGACATGCTTCCATTTCCTGAAGTCTTTCCGTACTTAAATTCTCTGCTTGTTGCCACTCCCATTTTTGTACTTCCTCAAGAGTATCAATCAAAAGCTCCTGTACATTTTTAGGGAGGGAATTCCAAAATTCATTATTCATTAATAACAAATAGCCTAGATAACCATGATTACTAATAGTTAAGTAATCTTGAAGTGAATGTAGATTTTTGCTTGTAATATTAGTGAGCGTATTTTCTTGCCCATCAACATTGCCTTTTTGTAGTTGATGGAAGACCGTATTAAAATCAATTCGTCTAGGATAGGCACCGGCAATGGAAAATTGCTCTGCTAAAATATCACTTGGCATTATTCTCATGCGTAAACCTTGTAGATCAGTTAAGTTTTGGATGGGACGAATACTATTACTTAACTGTTTAAAGCCACTATCCCATACGCCCATCGAGATTAGATTGTGTTTATTTAATCTCTTCATTAATGATTGTCCAACTTCGCTTTCAACATATGTATGAACTTCTTGTGCATTTTTAAATGCATAAGGTAAATCCATGACAGACCATTCGGGTACAAACGTAGTAATTTTTGAAATGGCAGGGGCAATCATCTGAATATCTCCTCTTAAAAGAGCATTCATCTCCTCACCATCCTTGTACAGTACACCATTCGGGAAAACTTGAATTTCTACATGACCATTACTTCGTTCCTTAATAAGCTCTGCAAATTTAATTGCTGCCATTCCTTTAGGGGTGTTTTCACCAACAACATGTGAAAAGCGAATGACAATTTGTTCTTCATGACTTAATTGCTCATTGTCAGTTGGATAGGTCTGCTGTTGACAACCTATGAGGATGGTTAAAAAACATAAGTTTAAGAAAAGTACTTTTATAGGGTTACGCCACATGTTAATTCACTCCTAACTGTATAAGATGTGAACGCTTTCTATTGTATTTTATACGAATAAATATTCAATATTATGGTTATAATGAACATTTTGGTATTTATGATATATAACAATTAGTTATATTGATAAATTGTTATAATACAAGATAATTGCTAGAGAAAAAAGAATCTGCTTACTTTTCTTTTATTAATGTGCATAGTAAAGCATCATAAACCTATGCATAATAAGAAAAATAGCAGATTCTATATGAGTTTTTATTTTTATAACTATTTATGCTTAACTATTTTATGGAATAATATTTCGTTGGTCGTCCAACTGTTCCATATTGTAGTTCAATGCTAACGGTTCCTTTAGTTGCTAAAAAATCTAAATATTTCCTAACTGTGACCCTTGCCATTCCAACATTTTGAGCCAGCTGCTCGGAGGTTATAGCTACTCGATATGTTGTTAAATAATCTAATATTTGTTTCATCGTTAAATTGTTTAAGCCTTTAGGTAATTCATTTGACTCTTGTTGTATACCTAGCCAACTATCAATATCCTCTTGATTGAAGGCTGTGCAATTAGTAAACAATTTAGAGCTATTTTTATATTGCTGTAAAGCTTTTTCAAAACGTTCGAAGCGAAAGGGCTTAATGAGATAATCGCTTGCACCAAATCGTAAAGCCTCTTGAACAGTCGGTGCATCTCGCGCAGCAGTTATCAGAATAATATCTGAGGGAATCCTTTCTGAACGGAGTTTTAAAAATAAATCCATACCGGTCATATCTGGTAAAAACATGTCTAGTAAAATTAAATCTGGTTTTTTCACTTTAATTTTTTCGTAAGCATCACGACCAGTGATAGATTCGCCTACAAGCTGAAAACCAATCATTTTATTTAAAAAACCTTTATTTATTTCAAGCACCATTGGATCATCTTCTACAATAAAAACTGAAAGTTTGCTCATTGTTCTTCTATCACCCCTACCTCAATAGTAATATTTGTACCGATATTGACCGTTGATTCAACTTGTATATTTCCGTTATTAGATTCTACAATTTGTTTAACAAGTGCAAGGCCAATACCATGTCCTTCCTTTTGTTTGGTAGTAAAACCATATTCGAAAATTCGTTGCGGTAAACCTATTATCCCCAAGCCACTATCCTGTACTTCTATATATAGATAATGCTTATCGCCAATTAACGTTAATCGTACATCTTTATACGTACATTCAAAGCATGCTTCCATCGCGTTATCAAGCAAATTTCCAATTATAGTTACCAAATCACCACTAGAAAAACCGCTCATAATATCGGCTAGCTTTGAATCATCATCAATGGTCAGTTCCACGCCGAGTTCTTTTGCTCGCGAGTACTTCCCAAGTAGTAAACCTTGAATCGAGTAATCAAGTATTTTATCATGTAAAATTTGTATAATTTCCTCTTCATCCGTAATTTCATCAATAATAAGACTCAGAGCTTCATCATTACGATCTAGTTGAATTAATCCTGCAATACTATGTAAACGGTTCATATATTCATGTTGTTGAGCTCGTAAGGAATCCACAAGCATTTTAATCCCTGTTAATTCTTCAGCTAACATATTTGCCTCTTTACGATCCGTTAACATTATAAGATATCCGGCATTTTGATCTAAAATTCGAATAGGGAAGGTGCGTACTAAATACATCTGGTCATGTATAAGTAGAGGTCTATATATTTCATGCTGCTGTAAAATGTCTTCCGCAAGCCATGTCCCATTAAATAATTCTTTGCGAGAAATACTCTGTTCAAAGAAATGAGTATATTGCCTTGCGAGGCGGTTAATAAATGATACATTACCTCTTTCGTCGGTTGCTAATATACCAATATCCATTGCCTGTATAATGCCAGATCGCTCTTCCACTAAGCGAGCGATTTCGTATGGCTCTAAATTAAATGTTTGACGCTTTAGGTGATTAGCCACCCAGACTGAACCACCTAATCCAATAGCTAGTCCCCAAAAAAGAGAAATCAATATATCAAATTGATATTCATCTAGTAGGTTGTACCATTTTGGGGTGAGTAACCCAACTGTAATAACACCAACTTGTTGTGTACCTTCTTCATTCATTATAGGAACGAATGCACGGATGGAATAGCCAAGCACTCCCTGAGCTTTTGATATGTATTCATGCTGTGAAAAAGCTTCTATTTCGTCTCCACCCTCAAAAACTGTGCCAAGTTTGCTCTCAGAAGGGTGAGAATAGCGGATTTTCTTCATATCAATAATCACGATATAATCAACATCAGTTGTTAAACGAATTCTCTCTGCAATGGGTTGAATAACTTCAAATCCATTCGGTTTCCCAACATTATTTTGTACATCTGTCAGTTGTGAAACGGTTCTCGCAATAGCAATGGCTCGTGCTCCAAATTCTTTCTCAAATGCACCCGAAAGGTTATGGATCATGATAGCACCACTTGTTGCTATAGAAAAAAGGACAATAATAAATGAAAAAATAAACATTTTTAGACGTAAAGATATATTTTTCATAGACATATAAAAGAGCGATAGCTATTAGCTTTCTTTTATACATTCATCACCCCAATTCTACAAAATAAGCATGTTTACCTTAAAACCTGCTAAAAATTCTTAGTTTATACTAAATTACCATAAATAACAAAGCTGTTGTAATACAAGATTTGTTGAAGAGTATTTTTTTTATTGTGTAGTATAACAAAACAAATGATAAATATGATTTATATTGTTGTAGTGGCGTACATATGCCAGAAAATTGCACTCTAATATATATATTTGAATAATAAAAAATATTTCACTTTCAATAAATAATTTGAAATATACATTGATTGTATTATTGATTTTTTAAATAAAATAAAAAATATGGAAATAAAAGACGGGAATCAGCTTTTTATTCATACATATAAAAGTGAAAATCTTGTAGAAAATAGTTTCGAATTTCTCTTCTGTTCTTAAAAATTCTAGCGTAAATAAACTAAAGAAAACGTTCTTTCTGTAGATAAATAATAGAATTGATATTCTAATTAAGATTTTATTCATAAACAGTATGTGAATATATACACAAAAATAATTATTTAAGAATAATTAATATATAACGATAAAGTAGAGTAGAAAAATAATAAAATCTAGTATATGCGGATTTTTTAGTTTGTAAAACTTCATTTTTCTTAGAGGCTGTAAGATTTGTTTGATTTTAATTTTTAAGAAAAGAATGAAAAACTTTTTGGAGAAATAATATTTTTTAGAAAAACATCTTGCATTTGAATAATTCTAAGTGGTAAATTGTTTTACATGGACGTTCATAGAATTTTCACAGGTAGCAAAAGAGGGGAGAAATGAGAATTTATGAATAAAAATAGATGGTTAATTGCATTATCTGCAATCGCTATTCACCTTTCAATCGGTGGAGCCTATGCATACAGTGTATACAAGCTACCGATTGTCACAGAAATGGGATGGAGTGAAACAAAGGTAACGATTGCCTTTACCATTATGATGGGATTAGCTGGTTTCTCAGCTGCATTATTTGGTAGTTTAGTAGAAAAAATGGGACCACGTAAATCGGCGATGGTAGCAGCTGTCTTATTTGGAGCAGGACAAGCTGGTGCTGGTGTAGCCATTTCAATGGATTCTGTTGTTATGTATTGGTTAACATATGGTGTTCTTAGTGGATTAGGAATGGGGATTGGCTATATTGCACCTGTATCAACACTTGTAAAATGGTTCCCAGACCGTCGTGGTCTAGCAACAGGTATGGCCGTACTTGGTTTTGGATCGGGTGCACTTATTACAGCACCAGTCGCAGCCAACTTAATGGAGGCAGTTGGCATTTCTACAACATACTTTATTCTAGGGGCAAGTTACTTCACGTTAATGATTTTAGGGGCTTCATATATAGCACCACCTAAGCCAGGTTATATGCCTGCTAATATGAAAGCAGCTGCCAATAATGGTAAGGACGTAGTTAAGAAAGATTTAGCTGTTATGTCAGCACGAGAAGCTGTTAAAACAAAGCACTTCTGGATGCTTTGGTCCATGCATTTAGTTAATGTAACAGCAGGGATTATGATGATTTCTGTTGCTTCACCAATGGCACAGGAAATTGTCGGTCTATCAGTAGCAGGTGCTGCCGCAATGGTAGGAATTATGGGGTTATTTAATGGTGGTGGTCGTTTAATCTGGGCCGCTGTGTCTGATTATATCGGTCGTTCTAACGTTTTCGTTATTTTCTTTACTGCACAGCTAATCACATTTATCGTTTTACCACATACAACTAACGTAATTATTTTCCAAGCACTTATCTTCTTAGTTGTTAGTTGCTATGGTGGTGGGTTCTCAAATCTACCTGCATTTGCAAGTGATTTATTTGGCACAAAGCAACTTGGTGTGATTCATGGTTATTTATTAACAACGTGGTCATTGGGTGGAGTTTTTGGACCATTGTTAGTAAGTGCAATCAAAAATGCGTACGGAAGCTATATTCCTGTATTCTATGTATTCGCAGGTTTAATCGCAGCTTCGTTGATTATTTCCTTAACGTTACGTGCAGATGTACGTAAGCAAACAGCTTTAAAAGCAGCGCAAAATGTTGGAGATGTATCTGCTACACAATAATATGAACTTTCAATTTACTATATAGGTGTCATTTCGTGGATGGCACTTATATAGTTATTTTTTTGAAGTGATTGTTATATAACAATTGTAATTTCTTTGTTTAATGTATAACAGCGCATGTCTGATGTCAATAACATTACTGGAAATAAAGTGATTTCGTAATTAAAAGAGAAATTTTGTAACGAAATTCATGATGAGGAACAAACTATTAAAAATTGAATCTTTTCTCAAAGAACAACGTATATAAAGTAATTAGGGAGGGATCAATCATGGGGAAATTTTCTTTAGATGAATTTGTTCATAAAACACAGCAGGACGATAATGAGAATGATTATTTTGAATTGGAAACTGAACGTGTATTAGAGGTTAATCTAAACGGTGAAGTGTGGTCAAAAATGGGCGCTATGATTTCCTATACAGGTGATATTAAATTTGAACGTGAGCGCGTCTTGGAGCATGGTCTTGGCAAAATGTTTAAAAAGGCTTTAACGGGTGAAGGTACGCAATTGATGAAAGCTAGCGGAAAGGGCAGACTCTACTTAGCGGATCAAGGAAAGAAAGTAACTGTTTTTGATTTGAAAAACGACAGTATTTGTGTCAATGGCAATGATTTACTTGCCTTTGAGCCTAGCATCGAATGGGATATACGTTTGATGCGTAAAATGGCTGGCATCATGTCAGGTGGTTTATTTAATGTAACCCTTCAAGGAACAGGGAAGGTTGCGATTACAACTCATTTTGAACCACTGACATTATTAGTGAAACCAGGTGAAACAGTATATACTGATCCGCATGCTACTGTTGCATGGTCAGGCAACTTAACACCTGAATTTAAAACAGATATTAGCTTCCGTACATTTATCGGCCGAGGCAGTGGAGAATCCATCCAGATGGCGTTTTCTGGTGAGGGCTTTGTCATTATCCAACCATTTGAAGAAGTTTATATGTCTAGTGAAAGCTAAAAAAGCGTGTCCGTTGTTCCACGGACACGCTTTTTCTCCTATTATAATGCCGCATGCATTCCTGCAATACGTCCCGTTACGAGGGCTGAAGTGATGTTATAGCCGCCTGTATAGCCATGAATATCAAGAATTTCTCCACAAAAGAACAGTCCTTCTTTTTTCTTTGAGGCCATTGTTTTTGGCTCGATTTCTTTTACAGAGACACCGCCACCTGTTACAAACGCCTTATCAAGTGACTGTGTGCCACTCACTGTTAACGTGAAGTTTACTAGTAAACGTGCTAGCTGACGAATTTTCTCTTGGGATAATTCAGCGCCCGTCAATTGAACATCAATATGTGCTCGCTCACATAAGAACAAGAGCCATCGTTCAGGTGCTATGCCTTTCCAAACATTTTTCACAGCCTTTTTCGGATCTTCTTTTATTAATTTATTTAAATATTGTAGACATGTTTCTTCATTATAATGTACCAGTGTTTGAATACGCATTGTCACGGGCTCATAGCCTGTCTTCATTAATTCTTTCACAACGAATTGACTACAACGCAAAATAGCAGGACCACTTAAACCAAAATGGGTAAAGAGCATATCCATTTGATGGGTGACGAGTGTCTTACCTTTTTTATTGAGCACGGAGACAGCAACATCACGCAATGCTAGTCCTTGTAGTTCACGTGCTTGAATAAAATCTTCTTTTGAAATAACAGGGACTTCTGTTGGGAATAAGGTAGTGATTGTATGACCCGCACGTTCAGCCCAAGGATAGCCATCACCTGTTGAGCCTGTTTGTGGAACCGCCTTGCCCCCAACAGCTACAACGACTGCTTGACTACGGACTTCGGTGCCATCAGCAAGACGTACACCCAAAATTTTATCTTCATCCATTAGAAGCTTACTGACAGCTGTGTGTAAACGAACTTCAATATGAAGACGTTGTAGCTGTCTAATCAGCGCATCAACGACATCTTGTGCGCGATTGGATACAGGGAACATTCTACCGTGGTCCTCTTCCTTTAGGGCGACACCAAGCCCTTCAAAAAATGCAATTATATCTTCATTATTATAAACGGTAAATGGACTATAGAGAAAACGGCCATTACCGGGTATATGTTTCACAATTTCTTCAACAGGCAAACGATTTGTAACATTACAGCGTCCTCCGCCAGAAATGGCCAATTTCTTGCCTAGTTTTGTGCCTTTTTCTAACAATAACACCTTCTTTTTGCGCTCTCCAGCAGCAATCGCCGCCATTAAACCAGATGGGCCACCACCAATCACGATTACATCATACATAGTTAGAAACTCACTTTCTGTTCAAATTAGGAATCTTTCCTATTATACATGAAGTCTATATAGAGAGGGACTTTCTTTGACATTGAAAATAATAGAAAAGTGTTTTATAATTCTTTATCTCTTCTTTTGGGATGAAGAGCTTATACAGTAGAATGAAACACAATATTCTTTGTTATACAATTGGATGAATGAAAGTTTTCCTTTATTAGCATTGTCAGCATGAAATGAATGTCTTTTCGTGCTATTATGGTAAAGGTTATGCACTAAATTATGAGGTGAAAAATAGAATGTGCGGATTTATAGGTTATATTAATGGAACAAATGTGATTGATCATCATCAGACGATAGAAAATATGATGAATACAATTATTCACCGCGGACCGGATAGCGGCGGTATTCATAGTGACGATAAAGTAACGTTAGGTTTCCGTCGATTAAGTATTATTGACTTATCAGACGTAGCGAATCAACCATTATATAGTGAAGACGGCAATATCGTGCTTGTATTTAATGGAGAGATTTTTAACTTCCAAGAGCTGCGTGCAGATTTAATTGAAAAAGGTCATACGTTTAAAACGCAGTCAGATAGTGAAGTCATTATTTATGGCTATGTAGAATATGGCGTAGATTTTGTGAAGAAACTGCGTGGGATGTTTGCCTTCTGTATTTGGGATAAAAAGAATGATTTACAGTTCATTGCGCGCGATGGCTTTGGAATCAAACCATTGTATTACTCTGAGCATACAACAGACGGTACGTTTATTTTTGGCTCTGAGATTAAATCGTTTTTACCACACCCATCATTTATTAAAGAGTTAAATAAACAGGCACTTCGCCCCTATTTAACATTCCAGTATTCATCTATGGATGAAACATTCTTTAAAGGTGTCTTTAAATTACCACCAGCTCACTATATGCTGATACAAAATGGACAAAAGCAAATCGTGCAATATTGGGATAAAAAATTCCATGCAAAAGAAGCACCAATCGAAAAATATATTGAAGAAATTCGTTCAACTGTTAAAGAATCTGTAGAGGCTCATCAAATCAGTGATGTAAAAGTTGGTTCATTCTTATCGGGTGGTATTGACTCTAGTTATATTACGTCTTTATTACGCCCAGATAAATCCTTCTCAGTCGGGTTTGCGGACTATGAAGATATGTTCAATGAGACAAATCTTGCAAAAGATTTATCAGATACGTTGAATATTCAAAATGAACGTAGATACATTACCGCAGATGAGTGCTTTGAAGCGCTACCTAAAATTCAATGGCATATGGATGAACCACAATCCAATCCATCTTCAGTGCCACTTTACTTCCTTTCGGAGCTTGCTTCAAAAGATGTAACGGTTGTTTTATCAGGTGAAGGTGCTGATGAAATTTTTGGTGGGTATGCTTGGTATCAAAACTCAGGAAGAATGCAAAAATACGAAAAATTACCATTAGGTCTTCGTAAAACATTACGTGGAATGGCAGAAGCCCTACCGAAAAATCAATACACGAATTTCCTTATTAAAGGTGCTCAAACAGTAGAAGAGCGTTTTATTGGGGAAGCGGTAGTTTGGGATGAAGTGGATGCTATTAATGTTTTAAAGCCAGCTTATAAAAATGCCCCATCTGTAAAATCGATTACAAAACGTATTTATGATGAAGTACCTGGCGATGATGATGTGACAAAAATGCAGTATCTAGATCTAAATCTTTGGATGCCTGGTGATATTTTATTAAAGGCAGATAAAATGAGTATGGCACACTCAATTGAATTACGTGTACCATTTTTAGATAAAGAAGTAATGGAATTAGCGAAAAATATTCCTTCAAGATACCGTGTGAATGATATCGATACAAAATATGTTCTACGTCAAGCTGCGCATCAGGAATTGCCAGAAGAATGGGCAAAGCGTCCGAAACTCGGATTCCCAGTGCCAATTCGCCACTGGTTACGTGAAGAAAAGTATTACAGTATGGTAAAAGAAATGTTTACAACTGACTTTGCAAATGAATTTTTTGATACAAAACAATTAGTTGGCTATCTAGATGAGCACTACGAAGGGAAAGCAAATCGCGGTCGTTATATTTGGACAGTTTATGTATTCCTAGTATGGTATAAAAAGTTCTTTGTGGACATGGTATAAGAAATACCTAATCGGTGGGGATGTTCAATTCCTCACCGATTATTTTAAGGCCTTTTTTCATCAAGTTTCTTTATGAATGAACTTTTTGGTGTTTTTATGCGTCTCATTTCCTATAAATATGTTAAGATTACAGTTGGTTTACTTTATTGCTCTTAGAGTGACAGCGCTTGCATATCGTTTGTTTTAAAACGAAAAAGTTTTATAAGTATGCTTTGAAGTGTTACGATAATAATATTGATTTTACAATGAATGGATGGGTATGATGTCCAATTTAATGAAAGGTACTGCGATATTAACAATGGGGATGTTTTTATCGAAGGTACTCGGATTAATTTATATTTTTCCGTTTTATGCAATTGTTGGCGAGAAGAACATTGCGCTTTACCAATATGCATATATTCCCTATTCAATTATGCTGGCAATCGCCATTTCAGGTGCGCCAATAGCCGTCTCTAAATTTGTATCCAAATATAACGCAATGGGAGATTATCAATCGGGTCGCAAGCTGATGAAATCTGGCATTCTTATTATGATGATGACTGGCTTTGCAGCATTTATTGCCCTCTTTCTACTTGCTACGCCAATTGCAGGGCTAGTTATTAAGAGTGAGGAACAGGTCTTTACAGTTGAACAAATTGCTTCAGTAATACGATGGGTTAGTTTTGCCTTAATCGTAGTGCCATTTATGAGTCTATGGCGGGGCTTCTTCCAAGGCTACGACAAAATGGAGCCTACTGCCGTTTCACAATTGGTGGAACAAATTGTGCGAATTGTTGTGTTACTTGGTGGATCTTTCCTAGTGGTGATTGTGTTTAAAGGAAAACCAGAGACAGCCATCTCCTTTGCTGTGTTTGCTGCATTTATCGGAGCAATCGGTGGATTAGGTGTTCTTTATTACTACTGGAAAAAATATCAGCCTGAATTTAATCTACTACGTAGCCAAAGTGTGACTTCCACACAGCTACCAATGTCCAATATTTATAAAGAAGTGATTACCTATTCCATCCCAATGGTGTTTGTAGGGGTGGCGAATCCATTGTTCCAATTAGTCGACATGCTTACGTTTAATGGAGCAATGACGTCCATTGGTTTAGCAGAAGTAACAGATACTTATTTATCAATGATTAACTTTATGACACATAAAGTTGTTATCATCCCTGTTATGCTAGCGACTGGATTTTCGATGGCGCTTGTACCAACAATTACAAAGTATTTTACACAGGGGGAGTATTTAGCGCTCCGCCATGCAATGGATAAGACCTATCAAATTTTAATCTTTATTACATTGCCAGCTGTGGTTGGTATTTCTTTATTAGCCAATGAAATTTATTTTATGCTTTATTCAGAAAGCGAAATGGGGGCAACCATTTTAGCGCATTATGCACCTGTCGCGATTTTATTTGCGTTATTTCAAGTCACAGCAGCCTTACTTCAAGGAATTGATTTTCAAAAGTGGATTGTTTTTAGCTTATTATCTGGAATTTTCGTAAAGCTAGCATTAAATATTCCTTTAATTCGCTGGTTAGAGGCTGATGGTGCTATAGTAGCTACAGCTATTGGCTACAGTGTTTCGATTATCATTAATATGCTTGTGTTACGAAAAACGTTGAATTATCGATCAGAAATGGTTGTGCGTCGTGTCATGCTAATTGCTTTATTGACAATGGCGATGGCCATTAGCGTGCTGATTGTGCATAAATTATTGGAATTACTAATGGGACCAGTTGATAGTAAATTCTCAGCATTACTATTCTCAATTATTTGTGCGGGTGTTGGTGCGGCTGTTTATGGCTTTTTATCATTACGCCTAGGTTTAGCCCAAAAGCTATTAGGTGAACGATTAACCCGTATTATGAGTAAACTGGGATTGAAATAGGAGTGGAACGATGCGTTTAGATAAATTACTAGCAAATATGGGGTACGGCTCTCGTAAGGAAGTGAAGCAGCTATTAAAGCAAAAAGCTGTCACAGTAGACGGTGATTATGTCAAGGATGCAGCTTTACACGTAGACCCAGAAAAGCAAATTGTATCAGTGTTTGGAGAGCGCGTTGTTTATACAGAATTTGTTTATTTTATAATGAATAAACCGCCTGGTGTTATTTCTGCCACTGAAGATTTAAGAGATGAAACAGTCATTGATTTATTAGAGCCATTACACCAGCATTTTCAACCGTTTCCTGTTGGTCGATTAGATAAAGACACAGAAGGGTTGCTCTTATTAACAAACGATGGTCAATTAGCTCATAATTTATTGTCTCCCAAAAAGCATGTGCCAAAAGTTTATTACGCACAGATTGAAGGCGTTGTGACAGAAGAAGACGCCGAGAAATTTGCAAATGGTGTTGAGCTAGATGATGGCTATGTTACAAAACCTGGAAAGCTTGTGATCTTAAAGTCTGCACAGCAATCTGAAATAGAGCTAACGATTCAAGAAGGCAAGTTTCATCAGGTAAAGCGAATGTTTGAGGCTGTAGGAAAACGTGTAACATATTTAAAGCGTATTTCCATGGGAAGCCTGAAATTAGATGAAAATCTAGCGTTAGGTGAATATCGTGAGCTCACTGCTGAAGAGCTAAACGGTCTACAAAACAATCATTAAAACATATTATTCCTCGATGCATCACATAGCATCGGGGATTTTTATATACAGTAATATGACTGTAACTGTATAATATGAAATGAGTTATTGTGATATAGTCATAGAATGTATCATATTTTGAAATATTCCCCAAAAGACGATGGTATAAAATAAGTAGAGGACAATTAAATGAAGAACCTGCGTATTAAATTATTACTATCTCTAATAGCATTTGCAGTCATACTTGTTGCTGTTATTTCATATGTGAACCGACAAATACTGGTAACAGAGATAGAAAAGCAAGTGAGCATGAATAAACTATTAATTGAAAATCATATTTTGACAGATATGCAAACTGTCGATGATGCCCATTTTTATTTTGATAATAATATTTCAGACAAAATGGAACAGGAGCTTAGACAGCTAAAAAACTATTACCATGAAAACCCTAATGTAGCTACTTGGGATTTGCAGCAAATGAAAAAGAAACATGGTGTGGATATTTACATAGTGGATCAATCAAATACAGTAGTTTACACAACTTTTGCCAAAGATATTGGCTTGGATTTCTCGCTTTGCTGTCAACGTTTTTCTGCTTTATTAGATGAACGGCGCGCTAGTGGCGAATTTTTTACAGATGGACTCGATATTTCAACATCAACAGGTGAATATCGAAAATTTGGCTATCTGGCAACACATGATAAGAAATATTTGCTCGAGTTAGGTATAGACCTACTAAATGATCCTGTCTTCCAAACCTTTAATTTTGAGAAAACTGCACAGTACTTAATAGGTAAGTATATTGATTTAGTGGATGTGCAAGCTATTAATGCAGGTGGCGTTTTCTTTAATGATTCGAGATCGAAGAGAATCACTGTACAGGAGCAATCTAAGAAATTTCAAAAATACTTCGAGCTAGCTAAGAAAACAATGGAGCCAGTTGAGTATGAAAAGGCATTAGACAATGGTTATATAGAAACACATCGTTTTCTGCCCTATGAAGCAGAGACAGTGAGAGGGGAGTCATCCAAAAGAATTGTCTATGTGAAATTTATCAATTTCACTAAAATGGAAGCTCTCCAAAAAAATACAAAGCAATTTTGGATCTTACTGTCTATTGCCCTACTAACATCCTTTATTATGCTGTTAGTTATTAATAAAATTTTATCTAAAACAATACACCTAGCTACCTTCGATCCGCTAACTGGTGTCTACAACCGTGCTACATATATTAGGAAAATTGATAATTTATTAAGAAAAAGAAAAATGAATGTGCCAGGTTTATTGTTAATTGATTTAGATAACTTTAAACAAGTAAACGATCAATTTGGTCATGTAGAAGGAGATCATATCCTCATTGAAACAGCGAAAATTTTAAAGCATGTTGTGAAACAAAGTGGCTTTGTTGTACGCTTCGGTGGGGATGAATTTGCCATTGTTTTATACGATACAACAGAGGAACAGATGCAGCACATAGCAGAGGACATTTTGACTCAAATAAGGTCAGTTAGATATGATGGCCAAGCTAGCGAGAAATGGTCTGTGTTGTCTGTGAGCATGGGCGGAGCCATTTATAATCATGCTGAGGATACAGAAATGAGCTTATTTGAACGGGCCGATAAAGCGCTTTATCAATCCAAAAATGCTGGTAAGGATCAATATTCTAGTTTTGCAGAGGTCGCTGCTGACGAGGATTTTATTAGTTAAAAAACGCCCCATTCTATCGATAGCATAATTAGCTATTTTGATAGCAATGGGGCGTTTATTAATGAGCAGCTATTTTTGTTCTATAAAAGATACAACTACATAATACAAGAACAGCGATGACTGGAAACATAGCGTTCATATAATGAGTCAAGAGCCAACCGCCTATTATTGGGCCAATAAAGCCACCTAAATTTTTAAATTGTGCAGCACCTAAATAGGTTGCCTTTTGAGTATCTGGCGCAATTTCATCAATCATAACATTCATTGTAGGGAAGGCAAAGATTTCACCTATGGTAAAAATAATCATGGCAATGATATAGAGCGTATAATTATTGGAGAATCCAAACATACATAATCCAATAGCAAAGAACAGTACACCTACTAATAATGTTGCTGTAGATGAAAAGCGCTCTGATACTATACTAATAGGTAATTGTAGTAATAACACAACTGCTGCATTGAGAGAGATTAATAACGAATAAAGTTTCGCACCTTCATCAATTTTTAATTCGATAATTTGTGGTAGCGTTGAGTCAAATTGCGAGTAACCAATATTGATTAAAATGGCACCCAATATAAAGCTAAGCAGCACACGATTTGTCAAAAGAATTGTGAATGTACTGAGTATTTTTGTTTGTGTAACCGCTTTGGGTTGCTGCATTTGATAGCGATTTAACACAAAAAATAAAAAGACTGCGTAAATAATATACATCATCCCTGTCAGCATAAAAGGGATACTTGGACTGGAGAGCTGTGAGATATACACGCCAATAATTGGACCAATAACCGCTGCAATATTAATGGCTGTATAACGTAAGGAAAATAGTCTTTTTCTTTTATCGGCAGGTGTAAAATCAATCATCAATGCCTGTGTGGAAGGTTCAAAAAATGATCGACAAAGTCCATTCAAAGCATTGAATAGAATAAAAAGCCAAACAGCATGAACTGTTGCGAAGCCAAAGAACACAAGACTCCAAACGATAATTGTTAATAGAATAACGCTTTTTCTACCAAAGCGATCTGTTAAATAACCCCCGAAAAATCCACCTACTGTGGAAATGAGCGGCGCGATACCAATTGTCAATCCAATTTGTAAGGGAGAGGCTTGAATTTCATTATGTAAATAAATAGCTAAAAAAGGCATTGCCATAAAGCTTGCAATACGTGTAAAAATTGTTCCACCTAAAATAATCCAAACTAATGGATGAAACAACTTTGACAAAGTCATATAAAATCCTCCTCTCAACATTTAGAATGTTTCGAGTTTAACGGATTGTTAAGCAACTGTAAATAGTTAAAATAATCTTGAAAGAGCACAAAGCAGATAATGGCGCGCAGATTTATGTTGCTATGCTAAGATGTGAGGCTCAGATTGAAGGGTAAAGGAGCAATGTAAATAATCGTTTTATATAGATGAATGGAAGTAAGATAAAAATCATTGCTTGCATAGATAGATGACTGAAAAAGTGATGAAAATAATTACTTTACACAGAAAGCAAGCTGGAGAAGTCAGTAAGCAAAGTGGGAAAAAAATCTAATAATCTTCTAACGACAAAAAAGAATGACCCCGACGAAAGGTCATTCTTTTTCCATACACAATGCTTTACGTACAAAACGTAAAACTAAGACGTTAATTTTACTTTTTTCTTCGTCGTTGTCCATCTGCCTCGACTTGGACTCGTCACCAAATCGTTAAAGGCTAACACGTTCAAATCTCTTTGAACGGTGCGAGGAGTGATACTAAACTCTTCGACTAAATCCTGTGTAGACACGGTTCCTTTGTCTAAAATAAACATGTACACGTCTTTAATACGATTAAGCATTCGATCAGTAGTTGGTTTCATTAAATGAACCACTCCTTCATCTTAATTCTCTTGGCAAAGACTAGCGGACGACAATATGTGCGGAGTGCACTTAGGCTAATAAGTAGCTGCCTTAGACATCCCCTTTTCTAATTTTATAGTCAGAACAATTATTCTGATAACTTTATTATATAGAAAAACTACTTAATTTTCTAGTGAATGCAAGAGAAATTTACAATTAATATATAAAATTTATACTGTATTTTGTGGGAATACGTGAAAAACGTGCTATATATGGTAGTGACAGTAGAAGTTACTGAAAATAGTTGTCAGAAAGCTGATTGTCATATATGTTGTAAGGTGTAGAATAATGTTAATACTTTGAAGGAGGTACATGGTATGGATTGGTTACAAGCTGCAAAAGAAAGGCAAGACGAATTAATACAAGAGTTACAGGAGCTTGTGCAAATAAATAGTGTGCTCGATGAGGATACAATAACTACTGAAGTACCTTTTGGAGATGGTCCACTTCAAGCGCTTGAATGGTTACTAGCAAAAGGTCAAAGTGAAGGCCTGCTCACGAAAAATGTTAATAATTATGCTGGACATATTGAAATGGGAACTGGTGAAGATTTACTTGGTATTTTATGTCATGTTGATGTTGTCCCAATTGGAGAAGAAGCAGATTGGACTTACCCTCCTTTCAGCGGCACAGTAGCTGATGGTAAATTATTTGCACGTGGTGCGATTGACGATAAAGGGCCTACGATTGCGGCATGGATGGCCATGAAACTTGTGAAAGATGCAGGTATTCCGTTAGAAAAAAGAGTACGAATGATTATTGGTACAGACGAAGAAACAGGATTCCGCTGTGTCGACCACTATTTTAAACAGGAGGAAATGCCGACAATTGGTTTTGCACCAGATGCGGATTTCCCGCTCATCAATGCAGAAAAAGGCATTGCAGAGCTTGTGTTCTCTCAAAATAAAGTGGGTGATGCAACGAAAGAACAACTACTACTATTTAATGCAGGAAAGCGCCCAAATATGGTACCTGATTTTGCAAAAGCAATAATTCAGCACGTAACAGCATCATTCGAACAGAATTTTCAAACATTTTTAAGTAAAAATCAGCTAGAAGGCTCTTTATTAATGGAGGAGTCTCGCTATATAATAACTATCAAAGGTAAAGCAGCCCATGCAATGGAACCAGATAAAGGTATCAATGCAGCTGTTTATCTTGCAGCATTTTTACAACAAGAGTTGACGACAGAAGCAAGTAAACAATTTGTCGACTTTATTGCAGATGTTTTTTATCAGGATCATTATGGTAGTCAGCTCGATCTGCAGTTTGAGGATACAATGTCAGGACAAACAACATTAAATCCAGGGATCGTAAGCTATGATGTCCATAAAGGCGGCAGTTTAGTAATTAGTATGCGCTATTCAGTTTCCTATCCATTCGATGAAAAAATAACAGCAGCACAACGCTTAGCGGTAGAAAAAGGGTTTTCTCTAGACATACAAGACGACTCCAAGCCACATTATGTCAGCGAAGATGATCCATTCATCCAGACATTAGCAGCTATCTATAGACGTCAAACGGGAGATACAGAAACACCTTTATTATCAACTGGTGGTGGGACGTATGCACGTGTGATGAAAAAAGGCGTGGCATTTGGCATGCTCTTCCCAGGGGAGCCAGATGTAGCGCATCGAGCGGATGAGTTTGTTGTCGTTGAAAACCTTGTAAAAGCAGCGGCAATTTATGCTGAAGCAATTGTTGAACTTGCAGGAAAAAAATAACTCAAAGACGAAAAGGATGAACAAAACATGGCATATTCATTATGGAATGATCAAATTGTTGAAGAAGGATCCATTGCAGTATCACCAGAAGATAGAGGCTATCAATTTGGTGACGGTATTTATGAAGTAATCAAAGTTTATAACGGAAATATGTTTACAGCACAAGAGCATATTGATCGTTTCTATGCAAGCGCCGAAAAAATTCGTCTTGTTATTCCTTATACAAAAGACGTCTTACACAAATTATTACATGAGCTGATTGAAAAAAATAATCTTGATACAGGGCATGTTTATTTCCAAATTACACGTGGTGCCAATTCACGTAATCACGTTTTCCCAGATGCAAGTGTTCCAGCTGTATTAACTGGTAATGTGAAAGCTGGTGAACGTGCATATGAAAACTTTGAAAAAGGGGTTAAGGCTACGTTTGTAGAGGATATTCGTTGGTTGCGCTGTGATATCAAATCTTTAAACTTACTTGGTGCAGTATTAGCAAAACAAGAGGCAGCTGAAAAGGGCTGCTACGAAGCAATTTTACATCGCGGGGATATCGTAACAGAATGTTCATCAGCAAATGTTTATGGGATTAAAGACGGTAAGCTTTATACACACCCAGCAAATAATTTCATTTTAAACGGTATTACTCGTCAGGTCATTTTAAAATGTGCAGAAGAGATTAGTTTACCTGTAGTTGAAGAACCAATGACAAAAGCTGATTTATTAACAATGGATGAAATTATTGTATCCTCTGTATCTTCAGAAGTTACTCCTGTTATTGATGTGGATGGAAACCAAATCGGTACTGGAGTGCCAGGTGAATGGACGCGTAAATTGCAACAAGCTTTTGAGGCGAAATTACCACTTTCTTTGAATTCAAAATAAAAGAACCGTTTAAGAGAACTATCGATAAGGGTAGTTCTCTTTTTTATGGATGTAATGTTTGGTATCGTCATGTAAAATAAAAAGGATAGTAATGAATAATTTTACAGATTGAAATTTGTAGAATAATTGTCGATGTATTGAATACAATGCCTCTTTTCTCCAAAGCAATCTAGATAAAAAGAGAACTATAGATATGGTGAGTAAGAATGGAGTGACCTTTACATGGCACAATTGGTGAAATTACAAGATTACATTTCACGCTATCAAATTGATTTAGCGAGATACCCAACACAATTTGTGCGCTTGAAGAAAAACCAATGGGAGCGCATTAAGCGACAGTGGGAATTGGGAGAAGATATTAGCGAGTGGCAACATGTCGACAATGAGGTGGAAGCGGAGGCTTACGAGGAAAAAGAACGTTTTACCTTCATAAAAAAATGGTTTGCTGGGCGGCAAAAGGAAACAACAGATGATGTTGAAGAAGTAGAAATATCAAATGAGCTTGTCAGCGATGAGGATATAATTCCTGAAGAAGAAACGACACTCACATTTGAACCTAAAATTGTGTATGCACCACAATCCATCCATGAGTTGAAACGAATGTTTATTGATCAGTTCTTTCATTTTCAAATGAAATGGGCTAGTTCAACATTACGGGAAAAATCATATGTAGATCCTCGCTTCATGCGTGACTCATTGCTCCGTATGCTATTGCAAACATTGCCAGATAATTATCTATTGTTTTATTATCCAATACTACAAATTAGAAAAGCACCTATAGAGCTAGATGTAGTGTTAATGTCGCCGACAGAGTGTATTTGTATTACGGTCTTAGAGGCTGAAAATCAAGCTGTATATGTAGGTGGCAGCGATCGCTTCTGGATTAAAAAAGTAGGGACGAAGGATTCTAAAGTTTTGAATCCAACGATTAACTTAGGGCGGATGGAATCGGTACTGTCGCAATTATTTAAACAAGAGGATATTGATATGCCCATCCGTAAGGTTGTGCTATCTCGTAATGGGTATTTTGATTATCCTGGTTCACCATTTGGGGTACGCTTTGTTGATCGTCGAAATTACCATGAATGGATAGAGCATTTAAGAAAAGTTTCCTCTCCTATGAAGCATATGCAAATCCGAGCTGCACAGACAATTTTAAATACGGTCCAAACCACCTCCTTTAACCGAGATATATGGCAGCAAGCATCTCAGCCAACAGAGGAATGATGTATGAACGTTCTATTTATTGTCAATGAGGCCGCTGGGAATGGAAAAGGAAAAAAAGTTTGGCTCCAACTTCAAGAGCATCTAACGATTTCCTATCAAGTGGCTTTTACTGAATATGCAGGACATGGACAGGAAATCGCTCAACAATGGGCACACCAGCAACAAGAGAAGAAATTGCTTGTCATTGTTGGTGGTGATGGCACCATTCATGAAGTAGTTAGTGGTGTTATACATAATAAACACATCATAATTGGTGTAGTTCGTGCTGGCTCTGGTAATGACTTTGCACGTTATTTTCATACCTTTTCCAATGCCCAGCAAATCGAGGATTATGTAAAGACTACCTTGGCTAATGTAAGAATGGATGCAGGGATCGTTCAGATTGATAATCAACGAAAAGAAATATTTGTTAATAATGCTGGCATAGGCTTCGATGCCTTTGTGACAAAATCAATTAACACTTCTCGTCTTAAGTTTTATCTCAATAAGATTGGACTAGGGAAACTTTCGTATGCTGTCGCTGTAATTAGAGGGTTATTTCGCTTTGAACGCTTTGACATAACGATACGTTCAGAGGGACAGGAATGGCAATTTCAGCAGACGTGGTTTGTGGCGATGAGTAATCAACCTTATTTTGGAGGCGGCATGAAAATATCACCTGCCGCAAAAGCAGATGATGGGCAAGTGGATATCACAATTGTACATGGTATTTCTCGTATCAAATTATTACTGGTATTTGTCACTGTGTTTTTTGAAAAACATACAAAATTTAAGGAAGTTACTTTTTTACAGGGGCAGGTCTTTGATCTTATCGTAGCAGATAAGGTTGACTGCCATACGGATGGTAATTATATTGGCATTGTCAATCAAGAGACCAATATCCACTGTACAATACAACAAAATGCTTGGCAGGTTATTGTTAAGGATTCATAAAAATATCATTGTGCAATAATTTCATGCGAATTATAAGGGAATACGTTATACTATAAAAAAATCAATAATTTCACAAGAAAGAAATGAGGAACAACATTGAGATTAAGAAATAAGCCTTGGGCAGAGGAAATGATTACAGATCACCCAGAGGTGATTATTCCAAATCCTGAAGACTTTAAAGGAAATTGGCAGGCTGTTTTCGGCAATGACAACCCTATTCATATTGAAGTAGGGTCTGGAAAAGGACAATTTGTGACCGGTATGGCTTTGCAAAATCCAACAATCAATTATATTGGCATTGAACTTTACGATAGTGTGATTGTTTGTGCACTAGAAAAAGTGCTAGAGGCAAAATCTCCAGCGAATTTACGTTTACTAAAAGTAAATGGCGCAGATTTATATAAATTCTTTGACAAAAACGATGTATCACGTGTATACCTGAATTTCTCAGATCCTTGGCCAAAAACACGACATGCAAAAAGACGTTTAACGCACGGGGATTTTTTGAAATTATATGAGTCGATTTTAGTGGATAATGGGGAAGTCCATTTTAAAACGGATAACCGAGGTCTTTTCGAGTATTCTTTAATCAGTATGTCTGAATATGGGATGTTATTAAAGTATGTATCTCTCGACCTGCATGCAAATATGCCAGAGGATAATGTGATGACAGAATATGAAGAGAAGTTTTCTGCGAAGGGGCAGCCGATTTATCGCTTAGAATCGCAATTTATCACTAAATTGTAGGGGGAATATGGATGGATCAGTTACAGTTTCACAATATGTCATTATCATGGCTAAACGGGGGTGTTACGTGCCTAGATGGTGGTACGATGTTTGGTGTTGTACCAAAGCCTCTTTGGTCCCGCAAATATCCAGTCAATGAAAAAAACCAAATTGAATTACCAACAGAACCTATCCTTATTCAATTTGGGGGCAAAAACTACCTTATTGATACGGGGGTTGGCTTTAACAAATTAAATGAAAAGCAGCTACGAAACTTTGGTGTAACAGAAGAATCTTCGTTAGCTGATAGCTTACAAGAGTTAGGATTAACGACAGCAGATATTGATGCAGTGTTAATGACGCATTTACATTTTGATCACGCTGGGGGGTTAACGCAGTGGGAAGGGGATGTACTTGTACCAACTTTCCCAAATGCCAAGATTTTTGTAACGAAAATTGAATGGGATGAAATGCGTAACCCCAATATCCGTTCTAAAAATACTTATTGGAAAGAAAATTGGGAGCCAGTTCAGCATTTAGTTGAAACCTACGAAGAGTCATTGGAAGTAGTACCTGGAATCGAAATGCTTCATACTGGTGGTCATAGTGAGGGACATGCTGTCATCAAGCTAACGCAAAATGATGAAGTGTTATTGCATATGGCAGATATTATGCCGACTCATGCTCATCAAAATCCATTATGGGTATTAGCCTATGACGATTATCCAATGACAAGTGTATTTGCAAAAGAGCGACTGATGAAAGAAGCCCTTGCAAATAACTATGGCTTTATTTTCTATCACGATGCTTATTACCGTATGATTCGATGGGATGAGTCAGGCAAAGAGATTGTGGATAAACTAGAGCGTAGTAGACAAGCTGTTATTACATTTTAATCGAGCAAGCAAAGGCGAGGTATTTGGCATATAAAATGTCAATACCTCGCGTTTTTGTTCGTGAACAGGATAGAAAATATGATACACTTAACACGATACTAAAATACAAAAGAGAGTTGAAATAAACATGGCAACTGAACAACCATTTTTACCCGTTTTACTTGGATCAGATATGAATGCATATGGTATGGCACGTGCGTTTTATGAAGCATATGGTATTAAACCACTTGTTTTAGGACGTTCTCATTTAACAGCAACACAAGATAGCCATATCCTACAATTTCAAGAAATAGACCGTTTAAATGAACAAGATGTTTTTGCACCTGCCCTTGCAGAAGTTGCAAAAAAATATGCTGATAAAAAACTATTACTTTTAGCATGTGGGGACGATTATGCCAAGCTGATCATCAAAAATAAGCCAGCATTACAAGAGCATTTTACCGTACCTTATATCGACGAATCGTTGATGGATGAAATTTTATTGAAAGAAAATTTCTATAAAATGTGTGATCAATATAATTTTAAATATCCAGGTACAACAACGGTGACAGCTGACAACTATGAAAACTTTACACCACCATTTGCTTACCCTATCATTTTAAAGGCTTCCAACTCTGTAGAATATTGGGCTTGTAAATTCCCTGGGAAGAAAAAAGTATTTGTTGCACATGATGAAGCGGAAAAAACGGCTATATTAAAAGCTATTTATAGCTCTACTTATCAGGATACAATGATTATTCAAGAATTTATTCCTGGGGACGATTCCTATATGCGTGTGTTAAATGCCTATGTAGGAAAGGATGGAAAAGTGAAGCTGATGTGTCTAGGTAATCCTATTCTAGAAGAACACTCTCCTGAAGGAATCGGAAGTTATGCAGCCATCGTGACAACCTATGATAAAGAATTAATGGATCAAGTACGTTTCTTCCTAGAGGACATTGGCTATACAGGTTTTGCGAATTTTGATATGAAATATGATATTCGAGACAAGCAATATAAACTTTTTGAAATCAATTTACGTAATGGGCGTTCTAGCTATTATGTAACAGCAAGTGGGCATAATTTAATGAAGTATGTTGCGGATGACCATATGTTAAATATCGAGCAAGAAGTCACATATGTGCAGGACAAGCATTTATGGATGATTATTCCTAAAGGTGTATTATTCAAATATGCATCGAATGAAAAGCTCAAACTAGAAGCAAAAAAATTAATTAGTGAGGGTAAATACACAAATTCTCTTTACTTTAACGAGGATATGAATGCGAAGCGTTGGGTGAAACTAACACTCAATAATTTAAATTATTACCGTAAGTATAAAAAGTACTTTAATAATAAAGGTTTATCCGAATAACATAGAGAAGCCATCTTCATTTTATGAGATGGCTTCTTATGTTGTTGAATTAGATATTATGAGTAGCAGAAAAGGCCCTTTAGCAAGGTGAGGGGTTGATTTCCGTTCCGCCAGCGCATTGGAAATCTCTTTTCACCTTTCACAAAAATGTTTTGTTTTTAATATTATAAGAAGCCATCTTCAATTTATGAGATGGCTTCTATTGTATATACATAATTAAACTTCTGTTAGTTCCACGACAACACCAGAGCGTGCATCGGCAGCAAATTCGAATGTCTGCATCTCACCTTCATGCATACGCGAGATCCCCCCACGATATACTGGGATGGTAATAATACCGTTTGTAAAATCTTCAGTTTTCATAAAAATCCAAGAACCATCAATCGGTGAATCCTTTTTAAATTCTCTTTTTATGTTTTCAAGTACTTGTCCTGCAGGTACGAACGGAGAAACTTTTTCACTAGCTTCTTTAATAATGACTGCGGCAGCTAAGCCAGTTGCGACACCAATTAAAAAATCACGTAATTTCATACTTTTTTCCTCCTTTTTCTATACCTTTATTTTAGCATAGCCTATAGAGTGAATGCACGTTCACAATTAAGCGGATTGAGGAAATGTATCAATATTTCGAATTCGGAAATAATTGTGTTACAATAGGCAAGGAAGAATATTCTACTTCGTGGGGAGAGAGTCATCATGAATGAGGAAACATTACAATTATTTAAAACATTAACAGAATTACCAGGCGCTCCGGGTAATGAACACGCAGTACGCGCGTTCATGCGTTCTGAGTTAGAAAAGTACTCGGATGAAATCGTTCAAGATAATTTGGGGGGTATTTTTGGTGTTAAGCACAGTGATGTTACGGATGCACCGAAAATATTAGTTGCTGGTCATATGGATGAGGTAGCATTTATGGTTACTTCTATCACAGATAATGGAATGATCCGTTTTCAAACATTGGGCGGCTGGTGGAACCAAGTTATGCTTGCACAGCGTGTAGAAGTATATACGAAAAATGGGGCAATTCCTGGTGTAGTTTCATCCATCCCACCCCATTTATTAACAGATGCAGAACGAGCGAAGCCAATGGATATAAAAAATATGCTTATCGATGTTGGTGCTGATAATAAAGAAGATGCTATGTCTATGGGTGTTCGTCCTGGACAATCCATCATACCAATTTGTCCATTCACACCAATGGCTAATCCGAAGAAAATTATGGCTAAAGCTTGGGATAACCGCTATGGCTGTGGTCTAGCGATTGAACTAATGAAAGAAGTACAGCACGAAAAATTAGGTTCACATTTATACTCAGGTGCAAATGTAATGGAGGAAGTTGGCTTGCGCGGTGCACAAGTATCAGCAAACATGATTAAACCAGATTTATTCTTTGCACTAGATGCTTCTCCTGCCAATGATATGTCAGGTGAAAAAAGTCAATTTGGACAGCTCGGCAAAGGTACTTTACTTCGTATTTTAGATCGTACAATGGTAACACATCGTGGTATGCGTGAATTCATTTTAGATACGGCTGAATCCAATCATATCCCTTATCAATACTTTGTCTCCCAAGGTGGAACAGATGCTGGTCGAGTGCATACGGCAAACGATGGCGTTCCAAGTGCAGTTATTGGTGTATGCTCACGTTATATTCATACATCAGCATCAATTATTCACATTGATGATTATGCAGCTGCCAAAGCTTTAATTGTTGAATTAGTGAAAAAAGCAGATCGTTCGACATTAGAGTCAATTCACGCTAATGTATAAGAAGCTAGGAAGATGCCTTTTAAAGGCATCTTTTTCTATGGAAAGAAAGTGGGGATTAAATGAAAATAGCCATTGGCACAACCAATAAGGCCAAAACAGAAGCAGTTGAAGTAATTGTTCGCAAATACTTTGAGGATTCTCTCTTTACTCATGTCAAAGCTGCTTCTGAAGTATCAGATCAACCGATAAGTAATGAAGAAACTAGATTAGGGGCAATGAATCGTGCTAAAAACGCCTTGATTTTAACGGATGCAGAATTATCATTTGGCTTAGAAGGTGGCGTAACTGAAATCGATGATGACATGTATGTTTGTAACTGGGGTGCATTAACTGTGTCAGATGGAACAATGTTTACAGCTGCTGGCGCACAAATTATTCTGCCAAAAGAAATTGCCCAGGAAATAAGAACTGGTGGAGAACTTGGACCGATTATGGAGCAATATACAAAGCGTCGAGATATTCGTCAAGGCGCAGGTGCTGTAGGTATTTTTACGCAAGGTTTAGTTAGTAGACAGATGATGTTTGAGCATATTGTCTCGCTTTTAGTTGGTCAATATTTGTTCACATTTTCACAAAAATAGTTAAAAAGAATTAGTGGTGAGAGGATAGTTAGGTTGCATCTTATGATTAATTTTTTTAAAATAGAAAAAAGTTAGTAGTGAAAGGAAGAGAGACATGTTATTTTCATGGCTAAGAGCAATTGGCCTAATGCTTATACTTCTTGTCCTTTCTGGCTGCAATCAATCTATTGATGATCAAATTGCTAATGGGCTCCAATTAACGGAGAAGGTTTTTGCTGAAGAGCCAGAAGAACATACAGTAGAAATTGGGGATATCAAATTATACTTACCTTCAAACTTTAAAATTGAAGACAGTTCAGATGCTTATAATATTGTGATTTCAAAAGGCAAAGAAAGCTACATTCTTTTTATCAATGATCGTGAAGCACAAGACAGTAAACTTTATTATAATCTTTTAAAAGAAAATGAAGCGGACAAAATTATCGAGGAATCGACTTTTGATAAGGATGGTCGTTTTGGCTTCACAGCGGTTCTAAAAACGGACGAAGAAAATGAATTGGAGCTCATTGTTAGTAGTGGTGGTGTGAAGATGACAACCATTTCAAAAGCAAAACAAATTGAAAATAATTTGCGTGAGATGACGAAAATCGTTCATTCGGTTAAGATGAAGTAAATAGAAGGAATGAACAGAACGGTTCACAAACATGTGAGCCGTTTCATTTTGAAGTTAGGATGTGAAAAAGATGAAGCGAATGAAGTCTGAACAACTAGTCGAGCTATTAAAAAAGCAATTAACTGAAGAGAAATATGAATTTCATTTTGATAAAAAGTACGATAAATTACGCTTGAATCATAAGACAATTGAAAAAGGGATGGAGCTCTCCTTACCTGGGATCTTAGCAAAATATAATGACAAGCAAGAGTCAGCGATTGAAGAAGTTGTATATACAATTGAGCAAACCTTTAATGCAATGGTACAAGAAAAAGAACAGGGTTTCCAAACGACTACACAGATTTATCCCGTGATTCGTGCCGCTTCTTATCCACAGGCATCGAAAGAAGGGCATGCCTTTATTACAACTGAGCATACAGCTGAAACGCGCGTTTTTTATGCACTCGATTTAGGTAAAACCTATCGCTTTATTGATGAATCCATGCTAGAAGCCTTACAATTAACGGTAGAACAAATTCGAGAAATGGCACGCTTTTCGGTGAAACAACTACCAACCGCCTATAAAAAAGATGAGGTAGCAGGTAATATTTTTTATTTTGTCAATGTGAATGATGGCTATGATGCTAGCCGTATTTTAAATGAGAGCTTTTTAAAAGAAATGCAGGCACAAGTGGAGGGCGATATGACATTATCCGTGCCTCATCAAGATGTATTAATTATAGGTGATATTCGTAATGAAACAGGGTATGATGTATTAGCACAGATGACGATGCATTTCTTTGCAGTCGGTACTGTACCGATTACGTCATTATCTTTTATTTATGAAGATGGAGAACTAGAACCAATCTTTATCTTAGCAAAAAACAGAGTGAAAAAGGAGCAAGAATAACAATGAACGTATTTTACAACAAAGAGCATGTAGGAGATGTCTTACTAGTTCAACTATCAACGGAGGCTATTGTGAAAACAGAAGTAGAACGTGCTGGTGATATTGCTATTTTAAGGGAAGCTCAAACGGGAGAAATTAAAGCCTTCAATTTATTTAATGCGAGCAGTTACATCCAAACAGATGCTAAAGGCTTAGTAGAAGTGACACCAGAATTAGTAGCACAGCTAGCGGTGGCAATCGAAAAAAATGGAGCTAATATTAATCTTGATGTTGATTTTTCACCAAAATTTGTGGTTGGTTATGTAGAAACAAAGGACAAGCATCCAAATGCTGACAAATTGAGTATCTGTTCAGTCAATGTAGGAGATGAGATACTACAAATTGTATGTGGAGCTCCTAATGTAGAAGCAGGTCAGAAGGTAGTTGTTGCGAAAATTGGTGCCGTAATGCCTTCGGGAATGCTTATTAAAGAAGGAAATTTACGTGGTGTTGAGTCTTACGGCATGCTTTGTTCAGCGCGTGAATTAGCGATTCCTAATGCACCATCTGAAAAAGGAATTTTAGTATTACCAGAGGATGCTATAGTTGGTAGTGCTTTTGAATCACCAACTAAATAAAAATTCCCCTATTTAAAAAAGAAATTATTAAAATTTAAATGTTTTATCATGATATTATTCCTTGTGTCAAGGTGAAATGCCCTAAATCGTTATGTTACTAATATGCTAGTAGCATAACGATTTTTTTGTTTAGAATGAGCCTCTAAATGCAAGTTTCAAGACCGTTTTTATGGTATGCTTTTTGATGTAGACATTGAGCTATTGATAAATTTAAAACTAGACAATGCTATAAATGAAGTGTAAGAGAAATGAGTGAAACGAAGTGAACTGGTTTAAAAAACAAATTAGTAAATTTATTAATAAAGAAGATGAAGACTATGAGTATGAAGAATATTATGAGGATTATGGAGAAGTTCAGTCGGAGCAATTACATACACAAAAAGAACCACCAATCGCTAAGCAAAAGACTTTCCGTTTCCCTTTGATTGACGATGATGAAGGTGAAGCATCCTATACGCACTCAAAAGAAATGTTTGATCAAATGGAAGATGATGATTATGGACAAATTGGGGATTTATCGTTACCAAAACATTTAAATCATCATATTGTCGATTCTAGTGTTTATGATGTTGAGGTTTCAGGAATTCGAGATTTACTAGCAAATCGCTCTAAACGTACAGGTAGAAAAACAATGATGAAAAGTCACCCTTCAGAACAAGAATTTCGTTCAAGAGCAAGCTTAGTGTTTCGAGATGCACAAAATGAAACAGCTACTATAAGTCCTATGACTGCACCTGCACCAAAAGAAAAGAGTCAGCGAAAAGAACAAAAAGTTGAAAATATTATGCCTGAGAATCGCAAACGATTTGTTCCAACAGATGTGCCTTCACCTGTCTATGGTTTTGCAAAACCAAGTCCCATCAAAGATTTATTAGATAAAAGAAAAGAGGAATATGAGAAGCAAGAAACCGATGTACAGGCAGTTGAAAGGGTTACTGTTGCAAAGCCTTTAAAAGAAGCGACAACAAATGAGGTCAATGAAAATATACTAGAAGAAAAAGAGCCGGCTAGCACAAACCAAACGGTTTTAACGGAACACCATGAGATTATTCAATCGAAAGAACTTTCGACAGTAAGTGAACCAATTATTTTTGAGGAAGAACTGTTGGTTGAAGAGAACGATGATAAGGAAAATTTGTCATCAAATGTAGCTGTGCCTCAAACGACTTCTTTTGCTATGGATTTTGAAGGGCAAGAGAAGGAAGCTGTTGTTCAAGATCAAACAGTTCAACAACTTTCAGCAGATCAATCGGAAATCCATGTCAAAGAAATGATTGTGGAACAAGTACAAATAGAAAATTCTACGATCCATATTGGAGAAGTTACTGTCGTTCAACCGTCAATGGATGACCAATCTCCTGATACTGCATCGAGGGAAGAAAAAAGTCGAATTCCATTTAATGTACTAATGTTAAAAACAGATAAAGAAAAATGGAGAATCCAACAGCAATTGAAGATGGCTCAGCAGCCTATACGTGTAGAGAGCATGCCAGAAACAGAGAAAAACAAACTAGTGGATGTGATGCCAGAAAAATCATCGTCCTTAGACAGCATGACAACAAATGAAATGTCCGTTTCACCACCAGAAGATGACAACGATTTCCATATGTCAGAGACTGTTCAATTGCAAGTAGATGGTCCAGTGCAACTTGAGGTAAAAGATGAAGTAGAAAGTGTCCCTACAAAAAGTAGTGCTGAAGAGCCTATTGCTGTAATTACAATGGCTCCTGTTACATCAATGTCAAGTATCTCAACAAATGAAAGAATAGAAATTGAAAAAGCAGCTGCTGATGAAATTTCTGCAACTATTGAGCCAGAGCTTGAGTTAGAACCAGAACTTGAACTATCTTCAGAACGGGACCAAGTGTCAGAACCAGAACTAGCTATCGAACCTGAAGTAGTTTCAGAAATTGTAGAGTATGCTCCGGTAGAATCTGTTGAGAATCAAGTAGCACCACAAGAAGTAGAAGTAGAAGTAGAAGCTGAGATACCAGCAAAGCCTATACACGTCTATCAAAAGCCAACGGATGAATATCTAGAGCCACCAGAGGAAAAAACACAGGATACGGATTGGATGGAGCAACAGGGCGACACATTAGTCGAAGCACTATCTTATTTCCAAGTTTCTGCGCAAATTGAATCGATTATGCAAGGTCCTGCTGTTACTCAATTTGAAATAACAGTGAGCCATGGTACAAAGGTGAGTAAAATTCGAAACTTAGCAGATGATTTAAAACTTGCCCTAGCAGCAAAAGATATTCGTATTCAAGCACCAATTCCTGGGAAAAGTTCGATCGGTATTGAGATCCCAAATCGAGTATCACGAGCTGTTCGCTTATCTGAGGTAACAAATAGTGCCTCCTTCGTTGAGTCAGATTCACCATTAGAGGCAGCATTAGGACTTGATTTGACTGGAAAACCTGTTACGTTAGATCTGCGTAAAATGCCACATGGCTTAATCGCTGGTGCAACGGGTTCGGGTAAATCCGTTTGTATTAATTCTATTTTGGTTAGTTTATTATATAAAGCTGCACCACACGAGCTAAAACTCATGCTGATCGACCCTAAAATGGTAGAGCTGGCGCCATTTAACCATATTCCGCATTTAGTTAGTCCTGTCATTACAGATGTAAAGGCGGCAACGGCTGCACTAAAATGGGCAGTTGAGGAAATGGAGCGTCGCTATCAACTATTTGCTCATGCAGGTGCACGTGATATTACACGTTTTAATGCCATAGCGGATAAAAATAATGAACATAGCCTGAAGTTGCCTTACATTTTAATTGTTATTGATGAGTTAGCAGATTTAATGATGATGTCTCCAGCAGATGTAGAGGAGGCCATTTGCCGTATTGCTCAAAAGGCACGTGCATGTGGTATTCATTTAATTGTTGCAACGCAAAGACCTTCAGTGGATGTTATTACAGGGTTAATCAAATCAAATATCCCTACACGTATTGCCTTTGCAGTTTCCTCTCAAATTGATTCTCGTACCATTTTAGATGGGCAGGGAGCTGAAAGGTTACTTGGTCGAGGGGATATGCTATATTTAGGTAATGGTATGTCAGCGCCCGTGCGTTTACAGGGAACTTTTGTTACAGATGATGAAATTGAATCGATTATTGAGCATGTTCGTGAACAGGGTGAGCCTGATTATATTTTCGATCAAGAGGAATTATTAAAGAAAACAGAGGTGTCCGCAGAACAGGACGATTTATTTGAAGATGTTTGTCGATTTGTCTATGAGCAAGGTGGCGCTTCTACCTCATTGATTCAACGAAAGTATCATATTGGCTATAATCGTGCTGCTCGTTTAATTGACATGTTAGAATCACATGGTTTTGTTTCGGAAGCAAGAGGAAGTAAGCCACGTGAAAGTTACATTACAGAAGAAGATTTAATTACTATGTTTGAATAAGAATTGCATTGTTTTCGTCTAGATTATCTAATTTACGTCGAATTTAGTTTTTTTAGAAAAGTTACACATCTATCCTTATGCATAAAAAGTGCTATAATAGACAAGATGTGTTGAATAGTACGTATTTTTTAACACTTGTGAAGGTATTAATACCTAACCATTCGTGAAATAATACGATACACCTAATAGATGATAGATGGGATATTGAAATTCCCGGGGGGTTTAATTAATGACAGTTTTTCATTTCACAGGCATTAAAGGTTCTGGCATGAGTTCGCTTGCACAAATCTTATTTGATGCTGGTGAACAAGTACAGGGCTCAGATGTCGATAAATATTTCTTCACGGAGCAACCGTTACGTGAACGTAATATTCCAATTTTTACATTTAATGCAGATAATATTAAAGAAGGTATGACAGTGATCGCAGGTAATGCATTTTCCGATGATCACCCTGAATTAGTACGTGCTCGAGAAATAGGTGTAGAAGTCATTCGTTACCATAAATTTTTAGGTGAATATATTGGCAACTATACATCTATTGCCATCACAGGTGCACATGGTAAAACATCTACGACTGGTTTAATGGCACATGTGGTAGGTGGCTATAAACCGACATCTTATTTAATTGGTGATGGTACTGGGGCAGGTCATGAAAATGCTGATTTCTTTGTAATGGAGGCGTGTGAATACCGCCGTCACTTTTTAGCATATAATCCTGATTATGCTGTGATGACGAACATCGATTTTGATCATCCAGATTACTTCGCTAATATAGAGGACGTATATTCTGCATTTCAATCATTAGCATTACAAGTGAAAAAAGCAATTATAGCATGTGGTGATGATGAACAGCTTCAACGTATTCAAGCAAAAGTACCAGTTGTGTATTATGGATTTGGTGCTGAAAATGACTTTGAAGCTCGTAATGTTGAAAAAACAACTGAGGGTACAAAATTTGATGTTTTTGTACGTAATGAATTTTATAGCACTTTCTTTATCCCATTATTTGGGGATCATGCTGTTTTAAATACATTGGCGGTTATTACGCTATGTGAATATGAAGGCATTTCTCCAGATATTATTCAGGAGCGTTTACACACGTATAAAGGTGTAAAAAGACGTTTTACTGAGACGGATATAGGGGATAATGTTTTAATAGATGACTATGCACACCATCCAACGGAAATTCGCGCGACAATTCAATCAGCACGACAAAAATTTCCTGAACGTGAGCTAGTTGCGATTTTCCAACCACATACATTTACACGTACACAAGCTTTTTTACAAGATTTTGCGGATAGTTTGAGCCTTGCAGATACAGCCTATTTATGTGATATATTTGGCTCTGCGAGAGAAACGCAAGGCGCGCTTTCTATTCATGATTTAGCGTCACTTATTGAAGGCAGTGCAGTGATTACCACTGAAGGAATTGATATATTAACAAAACATAATGGCGCAGTATTTTTATTTATGGGCGCTGGTGATGTTCACAAGTTCCAAGATGCTTTTGAGGACGTGCTTAAAAACAATGAAACAGCTTAGTCCGTAGGGGTTAAGCTGTTTTTTCTCAAATTTAAGCAGGAATTCCGTTTTTTTTGTCGAAGATAGGGAAAGTAATAGTAAAGACAATTTACTAGCAGGAGGTCAACTTATGGAAGTGATTTTGTATATTGCAGCCATTATTGCTGCAATCGGTTTTTTAATTTTATGTGTGAGCGTGGGCATGACATTATTCTCGCTTAAATCCATCTTAAACAGCTTAGCAGGGACATTATCTGGGATTGAAGGCCAAATGGAAGGCATTACACGCGAAACAACTTCTTTATTATCAAAAACAAATAGCTTAGCAGAGGATATTCAACATAAATCTGAACAATTAAATTCAGTTGTTCAAGCTGTTAAAGGTATTGGTGACTCCGTTAATGGTTTAAATAATTCTGTTCAGCAGATTACTACTTCTGTCTCTAAAAGCGTAGAACAAAATGAAGAAAAAATTGCACAAGTTGTACAATGGAGTAATGTTGCGATGGGTATTGCTGATAAATGGAAAAAGCGAAAAATCATCGAGCAGGAAACGGTATCACCTGATGCTTATGCATTTGAAACTGTGCAAGTAGAAGAAACACCAAAAAGAAAATGGGGTCGTAAAAAATGATAATTATTCAGTGAGTATTCTATGCTGGCTGAATAAAAATAAAGTCTTAGACATATAAGTTGAAGATGCATCTGTGAAAATAGATGGACAACCAGTCTAGACAAATTTGATAATTAGATGGGGAGGAATTGTTGCATGACAACTCAAAAGCCAAATTTTAACGAAGTAAAGGAACAGCAGCTTGAAAGTTCTTTGCCTCAGCTTTATCATCCGCAAGACTCGATTTATGAAGAGGAGCGTGTAAACATGAAAGATTTTGTGATTGGCGCATTAGTTGGTGGAATCGTAGGGGCTGCTGCAGGTCTACTGTTAGCTCCAAAATCAGGAAAAGATTTACGCAGTGATGTGGCTGTACAAGCTGTTCAGCTAAAAGATAAGAGTGCAGACTTCTCGACAACTGCAAAAGATAAAACAGTTCAACTTTCTAAACAAATTCAAGAGCAATCTACACAATTAGTAGAGAAAGTAAAAACACTAAAAACAGCAAAAGCACCAACTGTTTTTGATGATGGTACGGTTTCCTTTGAAGGGGAAGAACCATTAGAGGATTATATTCCAAGTGAGGAACCAAAAGCCGAAGAAACGACAGAAAAAGCAGATCAAAAAGAAGAAACAAATGAAGAAGTTCGTGCATAATGCATAATATAAAGGGATACGTTACAAGATAAAGTTGTAACGTATCCCTTTTTTTAAATGATAGGTGTAGCTTCTAATATTATTTCTAATTGATCACCACCAAATATCTCTGTATCAAAGCTCGCTGGCTGACCATTTCTTAAAATCGTAAAATTCCCCTTAAAGGCACTTGGCAGCTGCCAATTAGAGAATCGGAAAACATCTTGATAAATCCAACGACTACGATCCTTTTCTTTAAATACTAAAGTCGCTCCATTGGGTACAGTGGATTGTGGTGACACAACCATTTTATTAACAATCGCTTCATTTGCAGTCTTCTTTAGTTCCAAAACTTCCTGTTGGAAATGAATAATGATTTTATCCTCTAGCAAAAGATTCATTTGGTCTGCGATATGCTGTACTGTTGGTAGAGATGGTTGTTGGAAGCTTATCACATCTCCATTTTGTACAGCATAGCTCAATTTGGCTACTTTTCCATTAATCATTAGCTGAGAAGAGAACTCTGGTAAATATAAAGGTTGTCCATCTACTTGAATCGTATAGGACTCAAATTGCTTTAACAAATGCCAATTATTAGTGATTTTGAATACATCCTCAATTGTTTCGGCAATATCAAAAACGACGATATCACGATCATTTAAAACGGTATCGAGTGATGCAGAAGAGTTATTGACAGAAATTTTGGGCTCAATCACATATTTGGTGTTTTGGATTGTCACAGTCTTTATTGCTGCATCATCTATAAGATCTCTTACTGTAGCCGTCGCCTGTTGCCCATCTTGGCCTTCTATTAACTGAATGGCATCTCCAGTTTTAATCAGGCTTTTTGTTGATGCCTGTTGCCCGTTTACCAATATTTCAGCAGGCTGACCATGTCCACCTGGTATAAATATGTCCTGTCCGTTGACACTGATAGATAGTCCATGTCCTGGTTTTCCATATAATTGCTTTGCGCGAATATTTGCAGCTAGAAAGGCATCTGCAACAGTCATTTCTTTTAGTTCAAAAAGGCGTACCACTTGGTTATTGACTGTTAAACTCATATATTGAATCGGCATCTTTTTAGCAGCAATGGCAATACCAATAGGTGTGACTAATTCAGGTGAGGCTTTTATATGATCTTCTTTTGTTAAGTTTTGAATAGCATCAATGCCTCGAACAGCAATACGATTAGCTGGTAAATCTAGAACTTGACCTAGTTCTGTAGTAAGGTTGGGTGTTAAACTACCGCCACCAACCAGCATAACGGCTTTGGGTGCTACTCGGTTATTGAGTCGTAGAATTTCTTCTCCGATAGACTTCGCCAACTGTTTCACTGCAGGCTCAATTGCTAAAAAAACCTCTTCCTTTGGATAGAACTGATCAAAGCCTAGAATATCTTGAATCAATATCTCTTCAGAGGTTTGTAGCTGACGTTTAGCCTCTTCAGCTACAGGGAAGTCTAGCAAATAGTGGTCGCTTAAAGCTTCTGTTATTTCATCGCCAGCTGTAGGGACCATGCCATAAGCTACAACTGTACTTTTATCCGTAATGGCAATATCTGATGTACCTGCTCCTATATCAACAAGTGCCACATTTAGGCGACGCATCGTTGGAGGAATCAGCACATTAATGGCAGCAATCGGTTCTAACGTCAATGCTTCCATCTCTAAATCAGCTCGTTTAAGAGCGGCAATCAATGATTCCACAACTACACGAGGTAGAAACGTTGCTATCACTTCGATTTGGGCTTCATCCCCTTGTTGATCCAACAAGCTTCCGATCTCCTCGCCATCCAAGCGATAATACAGGACTGAGTAACCTACACAATAATAGTGGCTAATTTTTGCATCCTCTTTTTGTTGCAAGAGTTGCTGCTGTGCTTGTTGAACAGCCTGAAGTTCCAAGCGACTAATATCTTCTTCAGTAAAAATTGGTCGATTACGAATATTGATGGTCACACTAGCTTGTTCAGTTTTCAAAGATCGACCTGCTGCAGCGACACTTACCTTTGTGAGAGGCCCATGTTTCTCTTCAAGTTCACGTTTTATTTCATTAATTAATTCTGCCACATACATGACATTATGTATTTGTCCATCTACCATGGCACGTTCTTTATGCTCTTTTACTAAAATATCTTCCACATGAAAATGATCATTTTCTTCTTGGAGAATAATCCCGACCACTGAGCGAGTGCCAATATCAAGTGCGAATAGTTTAGAACTCAATGTAATCGCTTCCTTTCGCGTCATACTTGAAAATAATTTAGCGAGTTGAAGCGCTAAATTAAAAATGCGTGACATTCTGAACAACATTGATTATAATAATGCTATTATCTAAAAATGTAACATACATTTCAGAGTTCTGAAAGTGTCTGTCATGAGGAGAGGAGCAAGAAAGCATGAGCCAAAAAGATTTAGAAAGCTTACGTAGTCAAATAGACGGTTTAAACTTAGAAATTCTTCGTCTAATTAATGAACGTGCAGCTGTAGTTGATGAAATCGGTAAAATTAAAGAAAAACAAGGTGTGAATCGCTATGATCCGCTGCGTGAAAGACACATGCTTGATCTTATTAAAGAACACAATCAAGGTCCATTAAACCAAATGACGGTTGATTATATATTTAAGCAAATCTTTAAAACAGCTTTAAAACAACTTGAGGCTGATAAAAAGAAAGAGTTGCTTGTATCTCGTAAGAAGAAGTCAGAAGATACAATTATTAATATCAATGGTGAATTAATTGGGCAAGGAAAACCATCTTTCGTATTTGGTCCTTGTGCGGTTGAGTCTTATGAGCAAGTAGCAGCAGTTGCTGCTTCTATTAAAGCAAAAGGCGAAAAGTTAATTCGTGGTGGTGCTTATAAGCCACGTACTTCTCCTTATGACTTCCAAGGTCTTGGATTAGAAGGTCTGAAAATCTTAAAACGTGTGTCCGAGGAATATGGTTTAGGTGTTATTACAGAAATCGTGACACCAGGTCATTTAGAGGAAGCATTGGATTATATTGATGTCATCCAAATTGGTGCACGTAATATGCAGAACTTTGAATTATTAAAAGCAGCAGGTGCAACAAATAAACCTGTCTTATTAAAACGAGGTTTAGCTGCAACAATTGATGAATTCATTCATGCTGCAGAATACATTATGTCTAAAGGAAATGAAAACATTATCCTTTGTGAACGTGGTATTCGTACTTATGAAAAAGCAACTCGTAATACATTAGATATTTCAGCCGTACCAGTTTTAAAACAAGAAACGCATTTGCCAGTATTCGTAGATGTTACACATTCAACAGGGCGTCGTGATTTATTATTACCTTGTGCAAAAGCAGCTATTGCAATTGGTGCTGATGGCGTCATGGCAGAGGTGCATCCAGATCCATCTGTGGCATTGTCTGACTCACAACAACAAATGGACATCCCAACATTTGACGCATTCTATGAAACGCTACAAAAATTCATGAAAAACCATGAAATTCATGCTTAATTGTTAACAGCGAACACCGCTTGCTTACTTCGGCAGGCGGTGTTTATTATATCGTGACAAAATAATGTCTAGAATAGGACTATTAGTACTTGGTTTTTACGTAGTTCTTCTTGAAAATAATATGAAAATTATCGTATGATAAGGCTATAATAGGAAAAAAGGGAGGCACGTACGATGACTGTTACAATTTATGATGTTGCAAGAGAAGCAAATGTTTCCATGGCAACGGTCTCTCGTGTAGTCAATGGTAATCAAAACGTAAAACCAGCAACACGAAAAAAAGTACTAGAAGTAATTGAACGATTAGAATACCGTCCAAACGCAGTAGCGCGAGGTTTAGCAAGTAAGAAAACAACAACAGTTGGCGTGATTATCCCAGATATTGCAAACAATGTTTATGCGGAGCTGGCTCGTGGTGTAGAGGATATTGCCACAATGTATCGTTACAATATTATTTTAGCCAACTCAGATCAACATGAAGATAAAGAGTTACAGCTACTGGATACAATGCTTGGAAAACAGGTTGATGGTATTGTCATGATGAGTGATGAGGTTACAGAAAAGATGCAGCAAACGATGGATCATTCGCCAGTACCAATTGTGCTTGCAGGCTCTGTGGATGAATCCCAAACAATTGCAACTGTGAATATCGATTATTTCCAGGCGGCTTATGAAGCTATTTCATTACTTATTCAAAATGGCCATACACGGATTGGTTTTGTAACTGGCCCACTTTCGTATACAATTAACGGAAAATTCAAGCTAGCAGCCTATAAGAAAGCATTGCAGGATGCTGGTTTACCAATAGATGAAGCATTAATTGCTGCAGAAGAGTCCAGCTATGATATGGGCTTAGAGGCTTGGGAGATTTTATCTGCTCTTGAACAGCCACCAACAGCTTATTTTGCAGGAAGTGATGAATTGGCCATCGGTTTAATTCATGGCGCACAAGATGCGGGCAAAAATGTTCCAGAAGATATTGAAGTTATCAGCTTTGAGAACTCAAAGTTAGCACGAATGGTTCGCCCACAGTTAACAAGTGTCGCGCTACCGCTTTACGATATTGGAGCTGTTGCAATGCGCCTGCTGACAAAATTAATGAGCAAGGAAACTGTCGAGGACGAAGCGGTTATTTTACCACACCGTATTGAGCATCGACAATCTGTCAAAAGTAAATAATGATACTAACACGTAAATCGCTTATGAAGGATTTGCGTGTTTTTATTTGCTGGATGGAACGTCAAAAATAGAGGATAGCGTTTCAAAAGTGAGGGATAGAACAAAAGAATTGATGGATATACCACCAAAAGCATTCATCTAATTTAAAAAGCCCCACGAATATCGTGAGGCCAAGAAATTAATCCCGTCTTTCATTCCGAATAATATGTAGCGATTTGGCTAACATTTGAGCATTCTTTTCCTCTATTTCCGCTTTACGAGGAATTGGCTCATATAAAGGAATCGGATCCTCCCATGTTGGAATAAAAGGAACAGGTGCTTCTGGTTGCCAGCGATCCAGCCATGCTTGAGGGAGTGGCCCCATTGGTAACGCTTGGTCAGTCATTTCCAACCATAACATGGACCAGGCACGGGGCACCACTCGCCAAATATCGTAGCCACCGCCCCCCACTGCAATCCATCGACCATCACAATACTCATGTGCTAATTGATGAGCTAGCTTAGGAATTTCGCGATAAATATTCATTGTTCCATGTAAATGTGTTAATGGATCAAAATAATGTGCATCTGCCCCATTTTGTGTTAATACAACATCTGGCTTGAAAAATTCAAAAATCTCTCGCATTGACTGTTCATAGATCTCTAGGAAACTTTCATCCTCAGTAAACGCATCCATTGGAAAATTAAAGGAGGTTCCATAGCCTTGCCCATTGCCGCGCTCAGTAATATTTCCGGTTCCAGGGAATAGATAACGACCAGTTTCATGTATGGACAGTGTACAAACATTAGGATCCTCATAAAAGCTCCATTGGACACCATCCCCATGATGAGCATCTGTATCTACATAAAGTACACGAGCGTTGTACTTTTCCTGCAAGTAACGAATAGCCACTGTGCTATCATTGTAAATACAAAAACCTGATGCACGACCACGGAAACCATGATGGAGTCCTCCTCCAAGGTTAAGGGCGTGTTCGGCTTTTCCTTCCATTACATAATCAACAGCGGTTAAAGTTCCACCAACTAGCTGTGCACTTGCTTCATGCATATTTTCAAAAATAGGGGTATCTTCAGTGCCAATCCCATAGCTTTCACATTGTGCTTCTGATAATTCACCATGTCCTGCTTTTTTTACAATATCTATATATTTTGAATCATGTGCAAGCAATAGCTCTTCTTCCGTTGCAACACGTGCTGGTACAATATCTACATCATCGAGTGCATTAATATTTTTTAGTAGATCCATAGTTAGCGTCAAGCGTTTATGATTGAAAGGATGTGTATCTGAAAATTTATATCCGAGTTGTTCTGGCGAGTATACGAATACGGCCTTTTTCATTATAGCGAAACACCCGGTAAATTTGGCCATAGGACATCAAAGCCCTCTTTGCGTAGATCTTCAATCATTGCTAAAGGATTTAGTGTTTTTACTCGGACGCTTAAAATTTTGTTTTGTGTATTTTCAGAGTCAGGATAAACTAAGACGCTTTGGACATTGGCATGATGTTGATGAAATATTTTTGTAATTTCAAATAAAACTCCCGGGGTATCGGATACCCGAATCTCGATTTTTGACCCAGGCTCTGTAGCACCAGTCAGCTCTATATATGTATAGAGTAAATCTGTTGTCGTAACAATGCCTACCAATTTTCCACCAGAGACAATAGGTAAACAGCCTATTTTTGATTCGTAAAACGTAAGTGCCACCTCTTCAACAAAATCTAATGGATGACCTATAAGGGGGTCTTTCACCATAATATCCTCTACTTTTGCATTAAAAATAGGAGAGTTTGGTTCATCCTGCAAAGATGAGGGCAAGACCTCTTTAATATCTCGTTCAGTAATTACACCTAAAACGTGGTGTTCATCATCTACAACTGGTAAATGACGAACTTTCTTTTCACGCATTAACTTTAGTGCCTCCTGCACTGTATTGGTAGGAGCTAATGTATAAGGCTTATCATTCATAATTTCTTCTACAATCATATATGCATCCCCTTTGTATTAGTTTTAATACATGAAACGATTTCTAAAACGAAGTCTATCAAATCTTTCCATTGTCTCAGGAGGCACCCGTTTTCCTTCGCGCGCCATCAGGCAATTGGCTGGATGTGATGTAATTTCAGGATCATCTGTTGCAAAATATTCGAAACCAGCAGAGCTCATCATTTTCTCCATCATTTTGCGGTAATCCCAAACATTTAAACCAGTTCCTTTTAAATCCCAATGCCAATAGTACTCGGTAGTAATCACAAGATAATCTTCCATTTCATCCCCCATAAATGAAACGGCTAGTAGTGCCTTCCCAGCACCAGTACCACGGTAGTCTGGAATGACTTCAATGGCACCTAATTCAATCATGTCATCGATACGATCTTCTGCCCATCGTTCAAGTGGATCAGGGTAAAGATAGGTAACATAGCCTACAATAATATCTTCGTTTCGAATAATAATAATACGGCCTTCGGGTAGTCCAGCAATTTCTATAATGGCCTGCTGTTGCTGTTTTGGAGGTCTGAAGGCAACCAAGCCTTCATGGAATGAATATGTAGCTAATTTTTCTGGAGGCACAGGTCCTTCCACATACACAGTACCATGCTTTGTTTCCTTTGTGACAGAAAAAAAAGTTTTTTTATGTTCCATAATTACACCACCTGAGTTTAATAATTCCATTATAGCTGATTTCTTGCGTAAAAACGCTTATTTTTGCAAAATATACCTGTATTTTTGGAAAAATAAAAATATTGAGACAATCTATCTGAATTCGTGTAAAATAAGATTATATTGCTTCTGTTATTTAACAGATAAAAGTAGTGCTATTAGGGATTCGGACATTAATACTATGGATAACTGTTATATAACAATTGCTACATATCAATTTTGCTTTTGGGAAATTCTCTGAATTTCAACAGGGGGGATTGTTGAAATTTAGTCAAAAACAAAAGCAAAGAAAGGGGTATTTTCATGGGGATGAAAATGAAGGAGAAGTTAATGGCTTTACCTGGTCAACACCATTTAACGAATTATGAAGAAGTGGCAGAATCTCATAATTGGGCAGATACGGAAAAGGCATTTAGTTGGAGCGAAACAGGTTTAGTGAATATGGCATATGAGGCTATTGATCGCCATACAGAAACACATCGCAAAAATAAGGTGGCATTGTATTTTAATGATGGTAAACGGAAAGAGGCATATTCATTTAATGAAATGAAAAGGTTAACAAACAAAGCAGCAAATGTTTTTAAAGCGACTACTAATCTGCAGAAAGGTGATCGTTTATTTATTTTTATGCCTCGTTCACCTGAGCTTTATTTTTCATTATTAGGTGCGTTGAAAATGGGGGTTATTGTTGGACCATTGTTTGAAGCTTTTATGGAAGGTGCTGTGTATGATCGACTTGCTGATAGTGAGGCGAAAGTATTAGTCACGACACCTGCTTTACTTGAACGTGTACCTTTAGCTAAATTACCTAAATTGGAGCATATCTTTTTAGTAGGGGAGGGCGTTGAGGAAACAGCTCAAATACTAGACTTTACTAAACATTTAAAAGAAGCTTCAGCTCATTTTGATATAGAGTGGGTAGACAGAGAAGATGGGATGATTCTTCACTATACCTCTGGATCAACAGGTGCTCCAAAGGGTGTATTGCATGTCCATAATGCTATGATTCAGCAATATCAATCGACACAATGGGTACTTGATTTACGTGAAGATGATATTTATTGGTGTACAGCTGATCCTGGATGGGTTACAGGAACAGCCTATGGCATTTTTGGTCCGTGGTTAAACGGTGTAACAATGCTAATCGTCGGAGGAAGATTTTCACCACAAGCATGGTATCAGGCTATTGAAGATTATAGTGTGACAGTGTGGTATAGTGCACCAACAGCGTTCCGAATGCTGATGGGTGCAGGTAGTGGCTTGCTTGAAAGCTATGATCTCACATCTTTACGCCATGTGCTGTCTGTTGGTGAGCCTTTGAATCCAGAAGTTATTCGCTGGGGAGTAGAGGAACTAGGTCATCGTATACATGATACATGGTGGATGACAGAGACGGGAGCGCATATGATTTGTAATTATCCATCGATGGATATTAAGCCAGGTTCAATGGGGAAACCTCTTCCTGGTATTCATGCGACGATTGTAGATGATGCAGGCAATGAGGTTCCACCATTTACAATGGGGAATCTAGCTATTCGTCGTGGTTGGCCTGCCATGATGCGCCAAATTTGGGGCAATCCAGAGCGCTATGAATCTTATTTCCTAAAAGGAGAATGGTACGTGTCTGGAGATTCAGCCTATATGGATGATGAAGGTTACTTCTGGTTCCAGGGGCGTGTGGATGATGTCATTATGACGGCTGGTGAACGTGTAGGACCTTTTGAAGTAGAAAGTAAGCTACTTGAGCATCCAGATGTGATTGAAGCGGGTGTTATCGGGAAACCAGATCCGGTGCGAGGTGAAATCATTAAAGCCTTTGTATCCTTACGAGAAGGGGTAGAACCTTCTGATGCATTAATTGAAGATATACGTGATTTTGTTAAAAAAGGTTTATCTGCACATGCAGCACCACGTGAAATAGAATTTAAAGATAAATTGCCAAAAACACGTAGTGGTAAAATTATGCGTCGCGTTTTGAAAGCTTGGGAATTAAATTTACCAACTGGTGATTTATCAACCATGGAAGATTAATTATCTAAAACATCAATTGATATTTATACAACATGTGCATAAAAAGAAGGCAGGGATTCATTCGATGGGCGAAAGGATTCTTGCCTTCTTTTTTCTGGATTTACAATAGTATAGAGGTGAGAGTAGGTGAAATATTATCTATTTCAAAAAACAATGAATTAAATAAAAATTCAGTTGACTTAATAAATATGCAGACGTATACTATTTTTAACTTATTTCAGAGGTGAGTGCAGTGAAAGTAGGTATTATTGGAGCAACTGGATATGGTGGTCTAGAACTTATTCGATTTTTACATAATCATCCAGCTGTAGAACGAATTGATTTATTTACTTCTTCAGAAGAGGGTGTCCAATTTTCTTCGAAATTTGGCCATCTTGTTAGGATAGCTGATACACCGTTACAAAAGATTGCGTATGACACTTTAGAAAAATTCAATGTTATTTTTACGAGTACACCATCTGGGGTGACAAGTGAGCTATTACCGCCTTTGGTTGGGAAAGGACCAAAGCTAATCGATTTATCTGGTGATTTTCGGTTAAAAGATCTAGCAAGCTATGAAACCTGGTATGGCAAAAAAGCTGCACCGTTCCATAGTGTTCAACAAAGTGTATATGGTTTAACAGAATGGAATGAAGAGCTTATACGTCAAGCAACACTTGTTGCTAATCCGGGTTGCTACCCAACAGCAGTTTTATTATCCTTACTACCACTTGTAAAAGAACGTTTAATTGATCCTAGTTTTCTAGTTATTGATGCAAAGAGTGGTATTTCAGGAGCAGGCAATAAGCCCTCACAAACTACCCATTTTAGTGAGACAAATGAGAATTTTTCAATCTATAAAGTAAATACACATCAACATATTCCCGAAATTGAACAGGCACTTTCCATGTTTGCTCAAGCAGATACAAAGGTTACTTTTAATACGCATCTGGTTCCAATGACCAGGGGAATTTTGGCGACATCCTATGCACCAGTAATGCAGGGAATTACAGAGTCGCAATTGATCACTTGCTTACAGGCAACCTATGAGAATCATCCATTTGTTCGAATCGTTACGGATGCATCTAGTTTAGGGACAAATCGTGTCAAGGGATCAAATTATTGTGACATTCTAGTGAAAGTAGATTCCCGTACAAATCGCGCCACAATTGTTAGTGTAATTGATAACCTTGTCAAAGGAGCAGCAGGGCAAGCTATCCAAAATATGAATGTGCAATTTGACTTACCACAAACGACAGGGCTAGATGTCGTACCGTTCTTTATTTAACAGCATGCAGGCAACTGTATGCTTCTCTTATTTATTAATCTAAGGAGGAATTTCGGATGACAGTTACCACTTCAACGAATGTAATGAAAAAATTATCAAGTAAAAATATTGTTTCACCAAAAGGCTTTAAGGCAGCCGGATTACACTGTGGTTTAAAACATAAGAAAAAGGATTTAGCCCTTTTAGTAAGTGAAGTCCCAGCAAGTGTTGCGGGTGTTTTTACTACAAATGCTGTGCAAGCAGCACCATTAAAAGTCACGAAGGAAGTTGTTTATGCAACTAAGAAAATGCAAGCGATGATCGTGAATTCAGGCAATGCGAATGCTTGTACAGGTAAACAAGGTGTAAAAGATGCCCAAACAATGCAAGCGCTAGCTGCTGAAAAATTAGGGATTGCACCAAATTTGGTGGGAGTTTGCTCGACAGGTGTTATTGGAGAAATGATGAAATTAGAGCCAGTAGCAAATGGTATTCTTCAGTTAGAGCCAAAGGACAATTTAGAAAGTGCGATTGACTTTGCGCAGGCTATTTTGACAACAGATACCGTCATGAAAAACACAAGCTATAGTACAACTGTGGATGGCAAGGAAGTTATCATTGCTGGTGTAGCAAAAGGTTCAGGTATGATCGAACCTAATATGGCAACAATGCTAGGCTTTATTACAACAGATGCCAACATTGAATCTGATGTGTTACAAGCAGCTTTATCGACTATTACTAATTTAACATTTAACGCTATTACAGTTGACGGGGATACATCCACTAATGACACAGTGGTAATATTGGCTAATGGCTTGGCAGGGAATAATTCTTTAACTCCAGAGCATCCAGATTGGCAAAATTTCTTTAACACTTTGCAAACAGTAGCGGAAGATTTAGCAAAAATGATTGCCAAAGATGGTGAAGGAGCAACGAAGCTTATCGAAGTGGAAGTTGTTGGTGCAATTTCAGACGAGGAGGCACGTAAAATTGCAAAAACAGTCGTTGGTTCACCACTTGTAAAGACTGCAGTTTTCGGCTGTGATGCCAACTGGGGGCGTATTATTGCAGCAGTAGGGTATAGTGGCGCAACAGTTGATCCAGATAAAATTACTATCCAAATCGGTGGTGCTACTATGGTAGAAAACGGTGAACCAATTCCCTTTTCTGAGGACGAGTTAATTCAAATATTAAAAATGCATGAAGTAAAAATCTATGTGTCCCTTGGTGTGGGTGATGGTAAGGGGCATGCTTGGGGATGTGACTTAACATATGACTATGTCCAAATCAATGCATCATACCGCTCATAAACGTGTGGTCATTAAGCTTGGGGGCAGTACACTGGAAGGTTTAAATGAGGCTTTCTTTGATAATTTTAAAAGATTACAAGAGAGTGGGGTAGAGCTTATTATTACCCACGGGGGTGGGCCAGCCATAAATCGAGAACTAGCTGCTCAAGGCCTACAATCACATACATTAAATGGAATACGTGTCACGAACGAGGCTGCAATTAAAGTTGTCCAATCGACCCTAATAGGGCAAGTAAACACTGCATTAGTTCATGAGTTAACAACAGCTGGTATAGCAGCCATCGGATTAAATGGCTTTGATAATCAGTTGATAGTCGTAGACTTTTTAGATCAAGAGACTTACGGGTATGTAGGAGCTATTAAAAATATCAATACATCCTTATTGGAAGCTTTAATGGGTGTAGGGATTGTACCTGTTATTGCCTGCGTAGGTACGACCGAAGCAGGTCAGGCTCTTAATATTAATGGCGATACGGTAGCAAGTGAAATTGCTTTAGCCGTCGGAGCAGATAGCTTACTACTCGTGACAGATGTGAGTGGTATCCGTATTGAAGATGAATATCAAGCAATAGCTACACCTAGTCTTATAGATCAATGGACAGAGCAGGGCCATATTTACGGTGGAATGATTCCGAAAGTGCAAGGAGCGATTGACTGTTTACGGGCAGGGATTCCTTCTGTACAAATTGTAGGCGCAACTTTAATTGGTACAACAATTGTAGCCACAAGTGAACTTCTTTCTTCCTAGTGTTCTAAATAGGATAGCTTGAGAAGTATAGTTGTTGAAAGAAACTATTTTAAATGATAGTGGAGATGATAACATGAGTGTTTTATTTGAGAATTACGGCAAGCGTCGTGCACAAATTGTTAAAGGTCAGGGGACAATTGTTGAGGATTCAACAGGGAAGCAATACTTGGATTTTACTAGTGGCATTGCTGTGGTGAGTCTTGGTCATGCCCATCCAGCCGTTGTACAGGCACTTCAAGAGCAAAGCCAAAAGCTATGGCATATTTCAAATCTTTTTGAAATACCAGGTCAGGAAAAGGTGGCAGAAAAATTAATTGCTAATACACACTTTTCACATGCCTTTTTTTGTAATAGCGGGGCTGAGGCTAATGAAGCGGCCATTAAATTAGCTCGTAAGCATACAGGCAAACATCATATTATTACATTTGAAAAATCATTCCACGGTCGTACTTTTGGAGCAATGTCTGCAACAGGTCAAGGCAAAGTACATAATGGCTTTGGACCACTCGTAGAAAAATTTTCGATTTTGCCATTTAATGATGCTGCTACACTTGAAGCAACCGTTGATGATTCAGTTGCAGCTATAATGCTAGAAATGATTCAGGGAGAGGGTGGCGTCAATAGTGTATCAGCAGAATTTGCCGCAGCTATTGCAAAAGTCTGTGAGGAGCAAGGTGTACTACTAATTGTTGATGAAGTGCAAACGGGCATTGGAAGAACAGGAACACGCTATGCATTTGAACAAACGGTATTAAAGCCACATATCGTAACTTTGGCAAAAGGCTTAGGTGGTGGTTTCCCTGTTGGTGCAATGCTCGGAACTGCTGAGCTTCATGCTACATTTAGTCCAGGAACACATGGTACAACATTCGGTGGAAACCCTCTTGCGATGAATGTGGCACAAGCTGTTTTAAATCATGTGTTTGAGCCGGATTTTTTACAGCAGGTACGAGAAATATCTGCCTATTTTGTGGCACAACTAAGGGCTCATTTATCTTCTAGCTATACTGTTCAAGGCCAGGGTCTCTTGTTAGGGATTGGCTGTGGGGACACGGAAGTTGCGCCTTATATCGCGGCAGCGGAAGAAAGTGGTCTTTTATTAGTAGGGGCAGGGCCAACAGTTATTCGTCTTTTGCCTCCATTAACGGTCACAAAGGAAGAGATTGACAAAGCAGTAGCTATTTTAAAGAACATATTACCGTGAAAATACACTTTCGTTCAGCAGAAAGTGAGGCATTAGCGGCAAAAATGACTAGACATTAGGATGAACAAAGAATCTGCTAGATATGAGCAGATTCTTTGCGCTATAAATGCTATTGTAGCTGTTTTACTAATGTTGCCACTAATTTTGGTAACCAATCTTCAAGCTGACTAAACGTAAATCCTGCCTTCTCAGCCTTAGCATTAGACATATACCAATCAGCAGGCACCCCATAAGGAGACTGTGATTCCTCATCACCACCAATGAAGGAAATTTTTGCGCGCTGACCACTTGCTTCTTCAATTAGCGCAATTAGATCTTTGAGAGATATGGCCCCTGATGCGGTAGCATTGTATGGTCCCTCAATAGGAGTAACGCCCGCAAAGTATAAAAATTCAGCAGCTTCCCCATCTGTAATATAACTCATCTTTGCATCAATGTTCGGTAAAGTAATCGGCTGATTCTGTAAAATATGTTCAACGTGGAAATGTAAACGTCGAGTATAATCATCTTCACCCATCACAATTGGGAAACGTACAGCTACGACTGGGAATGAAGCTTCTTTGAATAAGACTGCCTCCGCTTGTCGTTTTCCTTCTCCATAAGAAAATTCCTCTTGATGTCCCATACGAATTTGATACTGGTATGGATCAAAGTCTTCTTCCTTTTTTATCTTACCATCTACCTCATATGTTGAAAGAGTAGAAGTAAAGACGAGCTTTTTCGTTTTTCCCTTTAATATCTCGCAAATCGCTTGTGCCTCGTTGGGCGAATAGCAAATATTATCATAGACAATGTCCCATGTTGTATTGGCTAGTGCCTGTTCTAAAGCATCACGATCATTACGATTTACTACTAATTGCTTAACATGTGTACCAAAGGGGTTGCCACTTTGACCACGTGTTAAAATCGTTACCTTATGTCCATTTTGAATACAAAGATCAACTAGCTTTTTTCCAAAAAAACGTGTGCCTCCTAAAATCAATATGTTCATATATTTTCACCCCTTCAAAATAGTAGTCCTCTTAATAATGACAAAAAAACAGACTTACTACAATTCATAAGGAATATGCAGTAAGTCTGTTTAATTGATTATCTAATACAAATGCTTTTGCTAAGGCATAATGGATTAGCGTCTTGATGTTTCAGTTGGAGTAGTGGTATTACCATTGTCTCCTCCGTTTGTGCCATCTCCGGGGTTATCAGATCCATCGCCATTGCTTCCGGAGCCATCCCCGTTATTGGAGCCATTGCCATTGTTACCAGAACCATCCCCGTTATTGGAGCCATTGCCGTTATTACCAGACCCGTTCCCGTTATTGGAGCCATTGCCGTTACTACCCGAACCATTACCATTGCCATTAGTAGGTGGCGTTGTAGGTGGTATTGGTTCTTGGTCGTTTTCCTCTGGGTCAGGTTCATTTTCACTACCGCCAGTAGACACAACATTGGAATGTGGTGATGTTAAACCTGTAATATCTACAGCGACCACTACATAAGCTTGTCCACTAGCAACCGTAATGCTTTGTGTTGACTCTAGTACGGACGTTACAAGTGTATTACCGCCATTCGTAACGTTGTAGATACGATAACCAACAACATCATTCGATGACTCTGACCATGATAATGTAGAGCCATTTACTGAAGCTGAGACAGCTGCTGGAGGGCTACCATCCGCTGGGAAATCAACTGCTGATACAGATGAATTCGACAATGTAGAATTCTTTGGTAACAGACTAGCAGGGTTCCCGCCAAGTCTACCTAACATTCGTTTAATAAAGTCTTGATTAATGCCTGCGCCACCTGCTTTTACAAACTCTGCTGGTGTATTTGGCAACGCATTATAAGTTTTTCCTTTAATCGTCACAACACTTGAAGAGGCTAAGCTATCATCAGGTTGTGATGGTAAAAATACTTTCGCATTAAATAAATCTGAGCGTACAAGACCTGCGCTAGCACAAGCTGCAGAAGGGGCCATGCCGGAAATGCCACAGAATGATGCTGTCACAACATTTTTAGGCGCCTTAAAACTTGTTGGAGGGTCAATTAGCTGAGGGTCCGCATCGTAAACAGCATTCATTAAAGTACCCCATAGCTTATTCACCCGAACGCTTGGCTGTAAATAGGTGTTGTTAAATGCATAAAGTGTACGAGGTTGATCGTAACCCATCCAAACACCAAGAGATACATTAGGGTTATAACCAACTAACCAAACATCTTTATATTCTTGAGAAGTCCCTGTTTTTGCAGCGAAATCAGAAGAGAATTTTAATGTATTTCGTGCCATTGTCCCTGTTCCTTTAGTGAGAACATCACGTAGCATATCTGTCACGATATAAGATGTTTCTGGGCTAAATACTTGAACAGGTTCTACTTCATGTTGGTAAACAATATTTCCTTCTTGGTCTTCAATTCGATCAATCATATAAGCGTCAATGAATTGGCCACCATTTGCAAAGGTAGCAAATGCATTTGTATTTTCTTCAACAGTAGTTCCTTCGCTTAAAGCACCGATCCCAGTTGCTAGGTTAGTAAAATCATCTGGATGTAATTTTGAGAATCCCATTTTTACTAACAAATCTGCAGGGCGTCTACTAATAATATCATTATATAAACGTAGTGCTGAAATATTTTGAGAATCTGCTAAAGCTTCACGTGCTGGAATAAGACCTCGCTCATCACTCGTAATATAGTTACTTGGACTCCAAGAACCGATTGAGAATTTCACGTCAACTAATGGACTACCCGCACCGATTACGCCATACTCAATGGCAGGTCCATAAACAAGTAATGGTTTCATTGTAGAACCGTTAGAACGATAAGCTTGTGTTGCATGGTTTACTTGAGTGGTTTTAAAGTCTCGACCACCGACAAAGCTTAAAATACGACCTGTCGTATTCTCTATTAAAATACTACCTACTTGTACCGGCATCTCAATATCAATTTCTTCACCAGTAACAGGATCTTTCCCTTTACCAGTATACGTATGACCATAATACTGGAAGTCTTTTGCTGCTTTTTGCATCGCATCATACATATCTTTATTAATGGTTGAATAAATACGATAGCCTTTTGAACGAACATCACGATCTGCTAAAATCGTATATTTATCCTTTAATTTTTTTTCTGACTTTAAGCGCTCTGGGTCAATCCCATCATCTTTTGCTAATTTTTCAGCAATAATATCTTTTGCACGAGCTTCAAGCTCATAAGTCAACCAAGGATAACGATCCTCCGCGCGCATTTCTGGTCCACGGAAATCGGCAGCAATATCATAGTTTAACGCTTCATTATACTGTGCATCATCAATATAACCAGCTTCTTTCATACGATAAAGTACTGTTTTCATACGATCAATACCTGGTTTCAAAGCTTCTTCACTTTTCAGTTCACCTGTATTTGTAAATGGTGTATAAGCAAATGGTGCCTGTGGAATACCAGCTATGTACGCAGCTTGAGGAAGAGACAATTCTTTTGCTTTTACGCCAAAAATTCCTTCCGCAGCTGTTTCAACACCTGCAATATTTCGTCCTGAAGAGTTACGACCATAGGGAATGATATTTAAATAAGCCTCTAATATTTCTTCCTTCGTCATAAAATGTTCTAAACGCATCGCTAGTAAAATTTCCTTAGCTTTACGCTCGTATGATACTTCATTAGTTAGTACTTGGTTTTTAATAAGCTGCTGGGTAAGTGTAGAACCACCTGTCTGCGTTGCAGAGTTTGTGACATCTTGTAATAACCCACGAATAACTGCTTTAGGAACAATTCCGTTATGCTCTCGGAAATATTCATCTTCTGTTGCCAGAACAGCATTCACGACCTCTGGTGCAACATTGCTAAGCGAAGTTTCACGTCGATCTAAATCTGTCCTTAATTTCCCAATATAAATATCGTTGGCAAAATAAATCTCACTGGTTTCTTCATAGCTAAAAATTTGATCCCTTAACTCTTGTTTTGAGCGTAACGGTTCTTCTTTTACAAGAGAAGCAAAATAACCAGCTCCAACTGAACCGACAAATACAGTGCCAACCAATGCAAAGACTAAAAATAGTAAAAATAAGTTCCAGGTAACACTACCTGAAATACGTAATTTCTTCATCCATTTTTGTTCAAGTAATTCATCGATCTTTGCATTGATTTTTTCAATCCAATCTTTCAATGTATCGACCTCCTAAAATCTTGTCTATTATAGCACATATTGTTTTAGCACGAACATAGTTATTGACTTTTAAAAAGAATCGTATAAAATTATGTTTATAGTTTTCTGGTGATGAAGAGCTTGCAGTAGTGTCTATATTCCCTGTTTAGAGAGCCAGTGGTTGGTGAAAACTGGTCATATTGTAGAGACGAATTACGTGCTTGGAGCTTAGACGTGCGCGCCTGCGATAAAGGCGGCTGAATGAAGTGGAAGGTGGATGACATCTTCAAGCTGGGTGGTACCGCGTTAGTTTGCAACTTAACGTCCCTGCATGCAATTGTTTGCGTGTAGGGACTTTTTTTATTTAAACATGTCCATGCACGTAATGAATTTAACCATTTTAGGAGGAATGAACATGACAAACGAATTATTACAAGATTTAGAATGGCGTGGTTTGCTATACCAACAAACAGATGCGGAAGGCATGGCAAAATTATTAGATGAACAATCTGTATCTTTATACTGTGGGGTAGATCCAACAGCTGACTCCATGCATATTGGACATATTGTTCCATTGTTAACGCTTCGTCGATTCCAAAAAGCGGGCCACCGTCCAATTTTACTTGTTGGTGGTGCGACAGGGATGATCGGTGACCCATCTGGCCGTTCAGAAGAGCGCCAATTACAAACAGTAGAGCAAATCGATAAAAACGTTCAAGGAATCCGTAGTCAATTAGAACGTATTTTCGAATTTGCGGAAGATGGCAATGGTGCTCAGCTTGTGAACAATCGTGACTGGATTGGTAATATAAACACAATCGAATTTTTACGTGATTACGGGAAACTAATTAACGTAAACTATATGTTAGCAAAAGATACGATTGCTTCTCGTCTTGACACAGGAATCTCGTTTACAGAGTTTGCCTATACGTTAATTCAAGGTATTGATTACAATCATTTATACAATCACTACAATTGCCGTATTCAAGTAGGTGGCTCTGACCAATGGGGTAATATTACAACAGGGTTAGAGGTTATTCGTAAAACACACGAGGAAGAAACGAAAGCCTTTGGTATTACGATTCCATTAGTAACAAAGGCAGATGGCACAAAGTTTGGTAAAACAGCAGGTGGTGCTGTTTGGCTAGATGGTAAGAAAACCTCTCCATATGAGTTCTACCAATTCTGGATCAATGCAGCTGATGCAGATGTCATAAAATACTTAAAAATCTTTACGTTCCTATCTCGTGAAGAAATTGAAGCTTTAGCCGTTTCTGTAGAGGAGGAGCCACATTTACGTAAGGCACAAAAGGCGCTAGCTGAAGAAATGACTCGTTTAATACATGGTCAAGAGGCATTAGAGCAAGCCATCCGTATTACAGCTGCTTTATTCTCAGGAGATCTAAAAGCACTTTCAGCCGAAGAAATGAAGGACGCTTTTAAAGATGTTCCTTCTATTGAAATGACTAAAGATGATAAAAACATTGTGGATCTACTTGTGGAGGCTGGCATTTCCTCTTCCAAACGTCAAGCACGTGAAGATGTATCAAATGGTGCTATTAGTGTAAACGGTGAAAAGGTAACAGATTTAGAATATGTAGTCGATGCGAAGGATCGTTTAGAGGATGCATTTAGCATTGTCCGTCGAGGTAAGAAAAAATATCATATGGTGAAATTTATCTAATTTCTATTTGCAAAACCACATCCCCAAAAACACTGGATGTGGTTTTTTAATCATAAGAAACTTGGAGGTTTTATTTGTTCATATTCTTTAGGATGCAGTATTTTTCCAAGCTTTATAGCACCTTCAATAAGTCGTGGAGAAGGGCGACAATACAGCCATTCTTCCATTACATGGAGCTGTTCCGATTGAATGGCATGTAACTCTTTGGCATATGGACGTTTTAATAAATTAGCAGGTTGGATACGCTCAAATGCGACACCAACCCAAGCCATCATGATATAGTCAGGCTGGCGTTTAACAACATCTGTCCAATCTGTTTGAACACTAGCAAGCTCAACATCTTGAAATAGATTTATGCCACCAGCAAGAGCGCTAATTTCTGTTAGCCAATTTATTTTCCCAGGAGTGAAAATAGGGTTCGGCCACCATTCCCAATACAGGGTAGGTTTCTTCGGAATTGTTTGTGCAATGGAATACATTTTTTCGATGGAATGCATGTACTCTTCAGCAATTGTCTTTGCTTGTTCCTCCACTTGACAAGCTTTCCCGAGTGTCAGAAGATCTTGCGCAATTTCTTCTAATGAGTTTGCATTAAAAATAATATGAGGAATATTTCTTTCTTTTAGTGCCTCAATGTTTTTTTCCATACCAGGTACACTCAAGGAAGCCAGAACAAGATCAGGCTGTAATGCCTCTAATGCCTCCATGTTAATTGATAAATCAGGCCCAAGCTGTGGTAGATCTTTAACCGATGATGGCCAATCAGAATAATCATCAACTCCAACGAGCTGGTCTGACAGCCCTAAATAGGCGACTAATTCTGTATTGCTAGGACAAATTGAAATTAAACGCATATTATTTTCTCCTATTCTTTTTAAGAAAAGTATAGCGAGAGTTCCCTTGATAGACAATGTGTGTGTATCGAGTCCATAAAAAAGTGGAGAAAACATTTGTTTTCTCCATCCTTTGTATAGGCTTATAGGAAACCGTCGATTAAGAAAGGGCAACTGCCTCGAGTGACTCTTCTTTTTTCACAATAGGACCCATTGCATTTGTGATGATTTGTTTGATATCCTCTAGTGTTGCTTTACGAGGGTTCGTCTCAGCACACACATCTAATAATGCATTTTTTGCTAAGATCTCAATATCCTCATCTTTTGCACCTAATTCACGGAAGCCGCTAGGAATATTTAAATCTTGTGATAACTTCTCAATAGCTGTAATAGCCTTTTCAGCCGCATCTCGCTTACTTAAACCCTCTACATTTTCTCCTAATAATTCAGCGATACGAGCAAAGCGCTCTGTACGTGCTGTGACATTAAATCGACAAACATGTGGCAATAAAATAGCGTTGCACACGCCATGTGGTAGGTTATAGAAACCACCCAATTGATGAGCAATTGCATGAACATAGCCAAGTGATGCATTATTAAAGGCCATTCCCGCTAAAAATTGTGCATATACCATTTGTTCACGCGCTTCTATATCAGCTCCATTTGCATAGGCACGTGGTAGATATTCAGGAATTAGCTGAAGGACCTTTTCAGCACATGCGTCCGTGATTGGTGTAGCATTCGTAGAAACGAATGATTCAATAGCATGTGTTAGCGCATCAACCCCAGTAGCTGCCGTAAGAGCAGGAGGTAAACCAATCATTAATTCAGGATCGTTTATAGAAAGTAACGGTGTCACATGCTTATCAACAATGGCCATTTTTACTTTGCGTGCTGTATCCGTGATAATAGTGAAACGAGTCATTTCACTGGCAGTACCAGCAGTTGTATTAATTGCAATTAATGGCACAAGTGGATTTTGTGATTTATCAACGCCTTCATAATCATGAATGCGTCCACCATTCGAAGCAATAAGTCCGATACCTTTTGCTGCATCGTGTGCGCTGCCTCCTCCAAGAGAAACAATAGAATCACAGTTTTCCGCATGATACACGGAAATGCCATCTTCTATGTTTTGATCTGTTGGATTTGGTTCTGCTTTAGGGAAAATTGCTACATCAATTCCAGCAGCTGTAATGATGTTTGCAATTTGTTCTGAGAGACCTAATTTGTGTAGACCCTCATCTGTTACGATTAATGTCTTTTTCACTTCTAAATCATTTAAGCGTTTACCAACTTCTTGAATTGCTCCAGGTCCAAATAAGTTTGTTTTCGGCATAACAAATTGCTTTAGAACGTCTGACATATTTCCAACCCCTTTTAAAAAATTATTATTGCTTGAATGATGGTGAACCACCTTTCGCAATTCATCGTATTCTATTTTTTGTAAAAGTTCAACTCGTATTTTTATTAAAATTGTTAAATTTCTTCATGTTATTATTTTACAAAAAAGTTAAGGTGATGATAGGAGCATTGGAATGTTGTTTTGTTGTAGAATATTGAATTTAAAAAGGTTTTAAAAATATTTTACTATGAAAGTAAAATATATTTTTTGGAAAACAGTTCTATTTTGATGATCTAATGAATAGTAAATAACTGATATTTTGTTTTTATTATAAAGGTAGTGATTATGTTATTTTGAAACTATGTAATTGTTATTTTAAAGTACATAAAATTGCCACAATATAAGAGAGAAAATTATTGTTGGTTATAATAATCTGGGCAATGCGTCTGCGCTAAAAAAGTAGTGCATCATTTTGAAGAAATCAGTGAAAATAAAAATTCTTGCTTTGGATTAACACATGAAGATAATTTACCTGTATTAGGGGTAGAGCCGTATATTGAACTGATTCAAATGTCTTCTTCAAGTGATACAAATCGAGAAGATGCCAAACATCTAGTGTTTTTTCACTTGGATTTGCACTAGGGTGTTTTTTCTATGGTGCGATATCAGAAAAATATGGTCGTAAAAATATCATTGTATTTGGGCTTTTTTTATTAAGCGTAATAACGTTACTTCTAGGTTTAGTTAATGACTTTTCTTTTATCCTTCTATTGAGAGGATTACAGGGGCTTGCGGCAGCAACATTTTCACCAGTAGCACTTGCCTATACTCTTGAGGTTTTTCCAAATGATCGAAAAGTTGGGGCAGTAGGTTTTATCAGTACGGGATTTCTTGTAGCGGGTATAGTTGGTCAGGTGTTTAGTGGATATGTAAGCGACCATAGTCATTGGCACGTCATCTTTTATGTACTTGCTGTAGTGTATGTTATGACTGCTTTGTTAGTCGTGTGGATCTTACCGAAGGGAATAATTCAGATTGAAACTAAAAATATATGGGCTCCTCTGAAGAGAATTGGTATTATTTTCACCAATAGAAATTTGATCTTTAGTTATATCATTGCGTTTGTATTAATAATGTCATTTGTCAGTATGTACATTATTTTAGGGGCTTATTTAACGAGTGATTTCTTTGGTATGAAAAGTCAGAACCTTATTTACATTCGTATCTTTGGGATAGTGGGGATGGTTATGTCACCATTTGCGGGGAAAATAGCAAAGCGTTTTAATGTGCTGTTTGTACTGAAAATGGCCTTAACTCTTTCGATTATTGCACTGACCGCGATGAGCTTTATTTCAACTATAGCCGGTTTAACAATCAGTAGTATTTTATTTGTTGGTGGGATTGCACTTGCTGTTCCTTCATTAGTAACGCTTGTTAGTCAGTTAGGTTGGAATATGGGAGGAATTGCAGTTTCTATGTACACAGTAATTTTATTTGCTGGAACAAGTGTTGCACCGTTCATATCTGCTTATTTCATACAATTTGGTAGCTTTACTGTAGCCTTCCTCCTACTTGCTACAATACTCGGTACTGGATTAGTTTTTGCGCTAATGATTAAAAGCGGAAAAAACGTAGGTTCTAATTGATTGTTCATAGAAAAAAAGCCCTGAAGCCTTGGTATACAAGGGATTTCAGGGCTTTTATTAGCATCAATTGATTAACGAGAGTAGTACTCTACGATGAATGCTTCGTTGATTTCAGCTGATAATTCAGAACGCTCTGGAAGGCGAGTGAATGTACCTTCTTTTTTGTCAGCATCGAATGTTAAGTAGTCAGGTACGAAGTTGTTTACTTCGATTGCTTCTACTACTACAGCAAGGTTTTGAGATTTTTCACGAAGAGAAATCGTTTGACCTGGTTTTACGCTGTATGATGGGATATCAACGCGTTTGCCATCTACTAAGATGTGACCGTGGTTAACTAATTGACGAGCTCCACGACGAGTACGAGCTAAACCTAAACGGTAAACTAAGTTGTCAAGGCGAGTTTCAAGAAGGATCATGAAGTTTTCACCGTGAACACCTTTCATTTTACCAGCGCGGTTAAATAGAGTACGGAATTGACGTTCGTTCATACCATACATATGACGAAGTTTTTGTTTTTCTTGAAGTTGTAAACCGTATTCTGATAATTTTTTACGTTGGTTTGGACCGTGTTGTCCTGGTGCGTAAGGACGTTTTTCGATTTCTTTACCTGTACCGCTTAGTGAGATACCAAGACGACGTGATAATTTCCAAGATGGACCTGTATAACGAGACATATTGTTGTCTCCTCCTTTAAATTTGGTTTTTTTGTTGTAAAACAAAAACCAGTAGTACCCATTCTTACACGCATTTTATTTTCATGTACTTTCGCCTATGCAGCCGTTAGGTTACACAATACACCATCTAATTTTCATTGCTGATCATCTAAGTGGTTGTACATCAGAAAATAGAGGAATAAAATACAATCATAAGCTTATACCACTGCTGCGTTTATTTTACACAACCTCCATTGTAACTGCTTCGGACAAGGACGTCAATTATTAGCTAGTAAAAAAATATAAAAGAACATAGTAGGAAATTCCTCACTACCTATTTAAAATAATATGGGAATAGTTAATGATACGCTGTGTTATGTAAATTGTAAAAGTAAGGGATAATTACATAGTCAAAATGACACAAATTATGTATAATATATTATAAGTTAATAGTAATTGATTTGGACGTTATATAGAAAAGGTGATTTCATGACAGACCATTTACAAACGCTAAAATATATAAAATCTGATGTTTTGAGCTTTTGGGTGAGTTCTTATGAAGAACAAACTAGTTTTAATGGGTATTTTTGTTCATTGAAACAGTTTCTAAAGAAGCGCTTGAAAATTGATAATGCTGCTTTTCTTAGTTTTGAAGGTAATTCCTTAATCCCAATCGAAGAGATGGCTTCATTAACAATTGAAACAAAGCTAAATGCTGTGTCATGGCTGATGATTGAAGCTAGTTTTTATCAACAAAAAGTAGTGAAAATTCCTTATATATTGAAAGCAAGACAGGCCTATTCAATGATGACAGATATGGTGCTTTTCCAAGCAGAGGGCAAAAATCCCATTGGTATATTACTTGTGGAGGCAACAGAGTCTTGGACAGACTTTATGACCTCGGAGTATGGTGAAGAGTGTATAGAAACACTTTCAAAGGTTCTTCAAATGATTAGAGACAATTTAGATGTCAAAATAAATGAAGACCAATATAGAAAACTATATAACATGACTGACTTATTTCATTCAACAATGGATATTGATTTAATTTTAGAAAATGTATTAAAAAATATACGGGATAATTTTCCTGAGTTTAATGTGGAGCTTATTTTATCGAATGATCAAGATCGACACACGACCATCGATATTAAGCTTTTTGATTATTTATCAGAAAGACCTGCTACAATTGAAGCCTTTGTATCAGGAGAGTTGACGACAGAGCTAGCGAGCGATTTAAATTGTCGGTTGTTAAATGCACCGATTAAGGGCAGGCAAGCTATTTATGGCATCTTGCAAGTAAGTGCACCCACCACTTATCTTTTTTCAACAACCGAAAAAGATTTTGTACGGATGCTGGCACAAGCTTCAGGAAATGCTCTTGAAAATGCAAAGTTATATCATCAATCGCATCGCCTCGTAAGTGACTTACAACTCATCAATGAAACTTCGCATCGTTTAAATATGCGAATTGACATTCATGAAATGTTACTTTTCCTACAAAAGCAGTTACTGAAATCCTTTCAGCCAATGGAAGTATGTTTCGCATTTAAAAAACACGATACATTTGAAATAACAGGTGCAAGTACCTCCCTGTTCCATTCAGAAAACGGTCAAAGTTATATAAAACATGTTGAACAGCACTTTGCTCAAACGAATGATCCACTATTTGTTGCCGATTTCAGCCGTCTAACTCCTAATCAAATTGAGTATCGCTCTATTATGGCGATTCCTATACTTATGGAGGAAAAGATTAATGGTTTTAGTATTGTCTTACATAAAGAGCCATATTTCTTTTCATTCGATAGTTTCAAATTAATGCAATCTTTAATTCACCATTCATCATTAGCCATTGCAAACTCAATTTTACGAACACAGCTTCAGGAAATGGTCGATTTGGATCATTTAACGAAACTGTATGCTCGTAGTTACCTCGATCAGTTTGTAGAAAAATCGCTTGAATATGATCAATCTGGTATGTTTTTGTTAATTGATATTGATAATTTTAAACGCATTAATGATACGTATGGTCACCAAGTTGGAGATAAAATTCTTGTTCAGATTGCGGTTCAATTAAAAGAAACTATTGGAAGTCGTGGAATTTGTGCAAGATGGGGTGGAGAAGAAATGTCTGTCTATGTCCCTAACATCGATGAAAAAGAAGCTTTAGAATTAGCATCAACCATTGTGGAAGTCATCCCAAGTACCACAGATCCACAAGTAACCATTTCTGCGGGTCTTATAACATGGGATGAGCGAGATCGACCAGCATTCCAATCTGTGTTTTTACATGCAGATACAGCCTTGTATGAGGCGAAAAACAGCGGGAAAAATCGCTTTTGTACTCACAATGGATCGTTCCAAACGAATTCATAGGATTATAAAGCAAAACGTAAATGGTTGTTTAAATAAATCGCCCTGAAATGACAATATAAAACATTTCAGGGCAATTTTTAATATTGTATTATAAATGGTTAAGAAGTGTTTTAACAAATTTCTCTAGGCCATTACGATCTTCCACTGAAAATCGATTCACGATAGGACTATCGATATCTAACACACCAATAATTTCACCTTGCTTCATTAGCGGTATAACAATTTCAGACTGCGATGCAGCATCACAGGCAATATGCCCTGGAAAATCATGTACATCTTTTACAACAACTGTTTCTCTTGTTGCCACAGCTGTACCACAAACACCACGCCCAATAGGAATTCTAACACAGGCAGGAAGACCCTGGAATGGTCCTAACACAAGCTCATTATCCTGCAAGAGATAAAAACCAACCCAGTTAATGTTCGTTAAAAATTGATTTAACAGAGCAGAGGCATTACTTAAATTGGCGATTTGATTGGTTTCGCCAGTTAATAGTGCATCTAATTGTTTTGATAATGTCAGATACTGGTCAGCAATTGATCCTTCGTAATTAATTTGTGTAAACATACTAAGCACCTCGTTTAAAAGTTATTTAAATTGGTAATATAACATTATAGTGTTGATGTAAATCTTCTGCGCAATGTGCATCTGAACCAAATACATATGGTAGTTTAATAGTTTGACTATAATTGATAAGGGCAAATGGTGGATATGGCTCCTGACAATATTGTTTACTTAAACCTGCACTATTTAAATCTAATTCATAGCCCGCGAATTTCATGCTGTCTAATACTTCTTTGATACGTGGGGTGTCATTGATTTTTTCGTTGTGCGCTAGTTGGAATTTATGAATAAGTGATGGATGTCCAATCCGTTTTGGTTTGTATGGTCCAAGATCTGCACTAATCGATTGTAGGACAGTATCATAATATAAATCATATACCAGTTCAACAGAGCCAACTTTTTTTGAAAAATCAATAAAGCATTCAGAAGAAAAGTCGATACATACAAAGGTATCTTGCCATTTTAAAAAATGGACTGATAAAATAGCGTCATCTAAAAGATGTCCATAGGTATCAAGGAATTGACGAGTTTCTTGTTCGTAGCCTTGGATGTAGTCAACTTCTAGTCCGATGCGGATACGAATATCTTGTGCATACTGTTGTTGTAGATGTTGCAATTCTTCAATGTAAGACATGAGATCATCAGGATTCATGCCACTATCTTGTTGCGGGGTTGGATCGACAAAACTTTTGGGCAATGGGGCGTGTTCTGTAAATGTTATATCTGTGAAATGTTGAGAAATTGCTTTTTCAATATATTGCTTGAATGAGTCCGTAGTGCCATGTGGACAAAAAGGACTATGTATATGCCCATCACGTTTCATAATTTACCACTCCTTTAGCTCTATAGATACGCTATTTAAATATTTCACAATAGCGAAAATACAGTTTTCTGAAAAACACTTAAATTTTAGTACAAAAGGCGAAAACATAGTATATAATAAATACAACTAGCCAATTCGTTTATTGTAGAATAGGAGGCTTACGATGGAGTATATCATCATTCCGATTATCCTACTATTAATTTTAGCCATAGTAGGATTTATGATGCGAAGAAAACATGTTGCAATTATTGCAAAACTAGAAAATGAAAAATTACAAATACAACATAATCCTATAAATGAAGAAATTTCAAAAGTAAAATCTTTAAACATGAACGGTGAAACGGAAGAAATGTTTGAACGATGGCGCAATACTTGGGATGAAGTCATCGACGTACATATGACTAAAATCGATTCTCTTCTATTTGATGCTGAGGATCAAATTAATCGACTTCGTTTTAAAAGGGCAACTTTAATAGAACGTGAAATTGAAGATTACATTGAGAAATGCGACCAAGATAAAAATAAAATTTTAGAAGAACTGAATGAATTAATTGGCAGCGAAGAAAAAAATCGAATTGAAATCGAACAATTAAAAGAATACTATCGCTCTGCAAGAAAGACATTGCTGGCTCATCAGCATTCATTCGGTGTAGCATTACCTGCATTAGAGAAGAAGCTAGAGACATTTGTTCAAAAATTTGAAGAGTTCGATGTCCTAACGAATGAAGGTAATTATTTGCAAGCGCGAGAAATTGTCATTAGCTTAAATCAAGAATCGCAGCAGACATTCGAATATATTAATGATGTTCCAACCATCTTAACGGAAATTCAAGTGAAGCTACCAGGTGCGGTTCAGGAATTGCGTAATGGTCAGCGTGAAATGGAAGACCAATCTTACTATTTACAGCATTTAGAATTGACAGATGCACTTAATAAATATGAAAAAGAATTCGAGGCATTAAAACTCGAACTTGCAGAGCTGAATTTAAAAGTTGTTAAACCGCGTGTGACAGAAATAAATGAAGAAATCGACCATTTTTATGATTTACTTGAAAAAGAGGTTATTGCTAAAAATTATGTAGATCAAAATTGTGATCGTTTATTAAGTTCTATTACCAATGTCATTTCTTCAACAAAATTAGTGAATGACGAGGCAACGTATGTACAGCAAAGTTATCATTTAAATGAAAAAGATGCCGAAATTCCAAAAGCCGCTTTAAAACAATTGGAAGCACTGCAACGTCGCTATGATCTATTAGCTATGCGAGTTAGGGAAGAAAAATCAGCTTATTCTAGCTTACAGGAAGAGTTAATCGAAATTAGTGAAGAGCTTGAACGAATTCACGAAGAACAAGGTCATCTGTCGAATACAATGAAGAAACTTCGAATAGATGAAAATAAGGCACGCGCTCAAGTCGAAAACTTAAAGAAAATATTACAGGATACTGATCGTTTATTGAACAAGGCAAATATTCCAGGAATTCCTGAGGAGATGGATGCACGACTTGATGAGGCAGCAGAGCACATCTATGTTGTCATGCAAAGCTTGCAAGAAGTACCACTTAATATGGGTACTGTTCATAATAATCTAAATGCAGCAACACTCTGTGTAGAGGATGTTAAAGTAAAGGCACATGAGTTAATAGAAAATGTGATGCTCATTGAGCGTATTATTCAGTACGGTAATCGTCATCGCGCATCGAACCCAAAATTGAACGGACGTTTAAGAGAAGCAGAAGAGGCTTTCCATCAATTCCGTTATGCAAAGGCTTTAGAAGAAGCAGGTACAGCAGTGGAAGAAATGGAGCCAGGTGCCTTAAAGCGTATTCAAGAAATGGTTGCCGAAGAATTCATAGCAAAATAATTCAAATAACATTTTGAGCTGTCTAAAAAGTATAGCGATTACTTTTTAGACAGCTTTCTATTTATGCTTAGATTAGGATGTGATTCAGTATGAAATTGTCCATCAAAGAAATGAATGAACATTTCGCAAGTGAAATTTTACAATGGCAATATGTAGCACCTTACGATTTTTACAATAATGAATTATCGGGTGAAAATGTACAAGAAATGCTTGATAATCCTTACTTTGCGATCTTTAATAATCATAGTGAACTAATTGGCTATTATTGTACAGGTAAAGCAGCCCAAGTGCCAAAAGGGCAAGGTTTTGGGGCGTATGAAGAGTACTGTATAGATATTGGAATTGGGTTGAAGCCAAATCTAACGGGTCAAGGATTAGGAACGGCATTTTTTTCGTTTATTGTTCAAACAGTTCAAGAAGAATATCAGCTGCCATTACGTTTAACAGTTGCACTATTTAATAAGAGAGCAATCCATCTTTATGAAAAATTTGGTTTTCTTAAAGCAATTGAATTTAGTACACCAACAGAGTTTGTCACGATGGTGAAAAAAATGTAGGATATCAATTAAAATTTAAATAATTGTTAAAGTTAGTGGTCAATCGCCAAAGATTGCGTTATGATAAATACCGTTAAATCAACGTTTTGAAAGTGTGTGAAAAGTTATGGTTAATACAATTTATTTGGATAATAGTGCAACAACGAAGCCTTTAAAAGAGGTTATGCAGGCTTTTATGGTTGTAAATGAGCAGTATTATGCCAACCCTGCTTCCATCCATGCTATGGGTGTTGAAGCAAATGATTTATTAATACGTGCGCGTGAGCAAGTAGCAGATATTTTGCAGACAGAGGCAAAAAATGTGCTATTTACTTCAGGTGGTACAGAATCAAATAATGCAGCTATTTTTGGCATAGCACGTAGTAATACGCATATAGGAAAGCATATTTTAACGACTGAAATTGAACATCCATCAGTGCTAGAAACAATGAAACAACTTGAAAAAGAGGGCTTTGATGTTGAATATCTTCGTGTCGATCGAAGAGGTGTGATTTCTCTAGATGAGCTTCGTACTAAAATACGAAAAGAAACAATTTTAGTTAGCATCATGCATGTGAATAATGAAATGGGTGCAATTCAGCCTATTAAGGAAGCAGCAAAAATGATTCATGAAATGAGTCGTGCTGCCTTTCATGTTGATGCTGTGCAAAGCTTTGGGAAATTAGCAATATCCTTTAAAGAAGAAGGACCTGACATAATTTCTATCTCTGGTCATAAAATTCATGGCTTTAAAGGCTCAGGAGTGTTAGCATTCCGTAAACCCATAAGATGGCAGCCCTTTGCTCTTGGTGGAGGTCAGGAATTTGGTATGCGTAGTGGTACTGTAGCAGTTCCGCAAGCTGTTGCTTTAGCGAAAGCGGCTCGACTTGCTGTTGAAACAATGAACGAACGCTCAAATAAATACCGTCAATGGCACGATGAAATCCGAACTCAGCTAGAAAGTTATGGCGAAGCAGTCCATGTTTTATCAACGCCACAGGGAGCTGCGCATATTGTGTCATTTAGTGTTTGTGATTTAAAAGGGGAAGTCATTATTAATGCTATGCAAAAACGTGGTGTCATTGTGTCGACATCAAGTGCATGTTCTTCCAAGCAAACGAAAACAAGTCATGTCGTCGAGGCGCTTCACCTTGATGAGCATTATAAAAAAGGCGTGATTCGCCTTAGCTTTGGCGCACATAACACAATAGAAGATATAGAAAACTTTAAACAAGTACTAGCAGAAGTAATGTTGGAACTCAAAGGAGAAAAAAAGTAAATGATTTGGAAAGAAATTTTAATTAGATATGGTGAGCTTTCTACAAAAGGTCGCAACAAAATGGATTTTATCCGCCGTTTACGTGAAAATATTCGTCATGCCTTTGCAGATTTAGGACAACTGCATATTCGCACAGAACGTGACCGTATGTTTATTGCCATAGAAGACGAAGCACAAATGCAAATGCTAATTACAGGTTTACCTAAAATTTTTGGTATTCAATCATTTAGCCCTGTCGCTGCATGCGAAAAAGATATGGACAGTATGAAAAAGCTCGCTATCACTATTATGGAGACATTTAAAGATGAGCCACATACATTTAAAGTAGAGGTAAAACGTACTGATAAAACATTTCCTTTAGAATCTCATGCCATCCAACGTGAGATCGGTGGCTATGTTTTACCACAATTTCAAAATTTATCTGTTAAAGTGAAGCAGCCTGATATTGAGCTACGTGTAGAAGTTCGTCATGATGCAACTTATATGATGGCACAAGTCATTCCTGGTGCAGGTGGAATGCCTGTAGGATCAAATGGCAAGTCTTTATTAATGCTATCTGGCGGTATTGATAGCCCTGTCGCAGGTTATTTAATGATGAAGCGTGGTGTGCGATTAGAGGCAATTCACTTCTTTAGTCCACCTTATACAAGCCAAAATTCATTGGAAAAAGTTAAAGTGCTTGCCAATGAATTAACAAAATTTGGTGCTAGTATTCGTTTGCATGTCATTCCTTTTACTGAAATACAAGTTCTTATTAAAGAAAAAGTACCTTCTAATGTATCGATGACGACAACACGCCGAATGATGTTGAAGGTTGCTGATCAGGTGCGTGAGGAAATTGGTGCACTTGCTATTGTAACGGGCGAAAGTCTTGGACAAGTGGCGAGTCAAACGCTTGAAAGTTTAACAGCAATAAACGCAGTAACAAATACACCTATCCTTCGTCCGCTGATTTCAACTGATAAATTAGAGATTATTGATATTGCAGAAAAAATCGGCACATACGAAACATCTATTCAGCCATTTGAAGATTGCTGCACGATTTTTACACCAGCAAGTCCAAAAACAAAACCGAAGCTTGAAAAGGTTGAGCATTATGAAAGCTTCTCTGACTTTGATGAATTGATCGAGCGAGCAGTGAAGAATCGCGAGGTCTATATTTTCCCTAAGAAAGAAGAACAACAAGATAAATTTGCAGATCTACTATAAGGATTCAAAAGCCGTCTCAAAGCCCATTTTGAGACGGCTTTTTTGTATGGATATTGTTATTCCAATAGAGGTACAATTTACCTCTAAATTTTTTGTATTAAAAATCTAATATCGCACATTCTATATTCACAAGGAGGTGAGAAACATGGCTTCAAACAACAACCGTAGTTCAAACCAGCTTGCAGTACCTGGTGTACAACAAGCACTAGATCAAATGAAATACGAAATTGCACAAGAATTTGGTGTTCAATTAGGAGCTGAAGCTTCAGCTCGTGCCAACGGTTCCGTTGGTGGTGAAATCACTAAACGTCTTGTACAAATGGCAGAATCTCAATTAAAAGGTATGCCAAACAACAACCAATAAATGCTGATTAAGCATTTATAAACTTAAACCAGTGACCGTAAAAGGCACTGGTTTTAGTTTGTTTATTGATCATTTATTTATACGAGATAAGGATCTAAATGTAGCTACTGTATGATCAACATCTTTGCTTTGACAAATAGCTGAAATAACAGCAACACCATCAACCCCCGTTTGAAATACAGAATGTGCATTTGTGAAATTTATTCCACCAATTGCTACAATTGGTAATTCAGGATGTAATGAATGTGCCTCCTGTAAAAAAGATGTACCACATGGTGGTTGTGCATCACTTTTAGAGGATGTTGGAAAGATTGGACCGATACCAACATAATCAGCTTGATGGTTAATAGCTATTTGCAATTCTTCCTCGCAATGGACAGATACACCAAGAATCATATCCCCGATTCTTTTACGTGCTACACTTACAGGTAAATCATCTTGTCCGATATGAACACCATCAGCCCCTAGTCGTATCGCTAGATCAACATCGTCATTAATGATAAAGGGCACATGATAGTGATGACATAGTTTTTGACATTGGCGTGCAAATTGTTCATACGCAAGTCCAGTTAACGCGTGAGGACCTTTTTCACGAAATTGAAACATTGTAATGCCTGCTTGCAAGGCTTTTTCTAGGATATAGATAGGTTGTTCTTGAGGAGGAACATTGCTCGTACCCATAATAAAATAAAGCTCCAAATCCTCACGTTTCATGAATAATCACCTCACAGCCTTCCTTATACTGTTGATAAGCAAAATGATTAGTGGGTCCATGACCATTTCCAATCGATAAATTAAACATAATAGCTAATTGGATAAATTTTTTAGCTTCTATAATGGCATTTTCCAGAGCAAATCCTTGTCCAAGAAAAGCAGTAAGTGCTGCGGAAAATGTACATCCAGTACCATGCGTATTTTTTGTTTGGATTCGTGGAGACTGCAAAGAAAAAGAACGTCCATTTTTGCAAAATACATAATCAATGGCATAAAGTGGATCTGCTAAATGACCACCTTTAATGATGACACATTGTACACCTAGCTGTAACAAGCTTTGAGCTACTTCTTTCATATCTTCAAAATGATGAATAGATCTCCCAGTAAGTGTCTCTGCCTCGGGTATATTGGGCGTAACAACCGTAGCAAGTGGTAATAAAGTTGAGCGTAAGGCATCGATAGCTTCTTGCTGTAATAGGCTTTCCCCACCTTTTGCAATCATCACCGGATCAACAATCAGCGGAATGTTTAGCTCCCTGATCTTGTGTGCAATTGCTTTGATAATTTCTGAGGAATAAAGCATTCCTGTTTTAATCGCAGCGATTGGAAAATCTTCTACTAAGGCCTCTAATTGTTTTTTTATAAAGGAAACGTCAATAGGGCAAACACCTGTTACACCCAAAGTATTTTGAGCAGTTAGAGCAGTAATAACAGAAGTACCGAACACTTCTAATTCCTGAAATGTTTTTAAATCAGCCTGTATACCCGCGCCACCACCACTATCTGAGCCAGCGATTGTTGTTACAATATGCATGAAGCTGCACCATCCTTTGATAAGCGATGTATAGCATTGAGTAAGGCTATTTGAAAATCACCAATGTCTGCAGTAAATGCGGATGCCAGTACACCTGCTTTTTTATAGTAAGTAAGTGTTTCTGTTAATTGTTGGTAAGGATTATGGCTTACACTATAGGCTGCGCCACAAATTGCGCTAAGTAAACAACCTGTACCCGTTACTTCCGTCATTTGTGGATGACCACCAGCGATCCATTGGCTATGCTTGCCATCAGTTATAAAATCGCGTTCTCCTGTGACAATAACAATGCATTGATAGCGTTGAGCCAATGATGTGGCTTCTAATTCCATAGCGATAGTGCCATGACCACTATCAACACCTTTTTGTTGCCAATTTACACCAACTATTGCTGCTAGCTCGCCGAGATTACAGCGAATCACGGCAAAGTGTATGTTTTCCAGTAAGTATTTTACGGTTTCCTTACGATAAGTTGTGGCTCCAACTCCGACAGGATCTAAAATAACAGGAATACCAAGTTTATTGGCTTTTTCACCTGCTAATAACATGGCACTTTTTGTGCGATCATTAAGTGTTCCAATATTAATTAATAATGCTTGAGCAATGGCCACCATCTCCTCTACCTCTTGGTAGTCATCGGCCATTACTGGTGAAGCACCTATCGCTAATAAACCATTTGCTTGAAAATTTGCCACTACATAATTGGTTATACAATGGATAAGTGGTTGCTGTTGACGAATTGTTTGAAAAATCATTGTAGTCCTCCTTTAGGGATGGACGTAAGCATGCAAAAAAGGCTCTTTTTGTGTAAAAATGCACGAAAAGAGCCTTTCATCTGAAAACGATGTTTATTGCTCCCTACGTCAGTATTAACTAACAGGTTCAAAGGGTCAGGTTTTACCTTCTCAACTCTTACGAGTCCCCCTGCAATCTTGCTTTTAGTTGACCAAAATGTACCATACTTTTCATTTGTATTCAATAGCAAGTTTTCCTATAGATAAAATGTGACCGATGCCATATAGGAGGGTATGATAGTTGTCATGACTTTACCGAAATTAAGCACAAACCATTGAAAATGCTGAAAAAAGAGTTTTATAATGTGTCATAACAAAAGGGGGCAATTGCCATGAAAAGACAAGATTTAGTTGCACCAGAATGGTATAACATAGTAGAGGAAATTGAAAAATATGCTCAGGATGCAGCCAAAAATGCTTTAATCATTTATGAAGAAAACCAAGACATCCAATGTATTACATATGCACATTTATTGGAAAAAGCGAATCAAGCAGCACATGTATTCACCAAGCAAGGTTTAAAGAAAGGTGATGTCATTTTAGTAATGGTACCACGTTCGGTTGAAGCATATATTGTGTATATTGCTGCATTGAAAGCGGGTTTAACTATTATTCCAAGTTCTGAGATGTTAAGAACAAAGGATATTGAGTATCGAATTCATCATGCAAATGCTAAAGCAGTTATTGCATTTGAACCCTATATTGAACAGTTCGATAAAGTGGGAAATTTACAAGACATACTGCAATTTGTCATAGGGAATGCACATGAACCTTGGCAGAACATACTTGAAAAAATGAATAATCAACCTACAACCTACATAAATCCTATCCCAACAAAAAGCACAGACAATGCATTTTTAGCCTATACAAGCGGAACAACAGGAAATCCAAAAGCAGCAGTGCATACGCATAGTTGGGGCTATGCTCATTTACGAACAACAGCACCACATTGGTTGGGTGTACAAGAAAATGATATTGTTTGGGCGACTGCAGCACCAGGGTGGCAAAAATGGATTTGGAGTCCATTTCTAGCTACTTTAGGCAGTGGTGCTACTGCATTTGTCTACAAAGGTAAATTTGAAGCAGCTTCTTATTTAGCATTGCTTGAGAGATTCAAAATCAATGTACTATGCTGTACACCAACTGAATATCGTTTTATGGCAGCGCTTGAAAATTTACATGAATATGATTTAAGTGAAATTCGCCAAGCTGTATCAGCTGGTGAGCCATTAAATAGTGAGGTTATTAGAGTATTCTTGGAAACATTCAAATTACAAGTGCGAGATGGCTATGGACAAACGGAAAATACATTATTGGTAGGCACAATGGTAGGGATGGAAGCGAGAGTTGGTTCTATGGGAAAACCTACTCCTGGCAACACTGTTGAAATTATTAATGATTTGGGCAAACCTGTTACAATCGGAGAAGTTGGTGATATTGCTGTTCATCGCGAAACGCCAGCACTCTTTAAAAAATATTTAAATGATCCTGAACGTACAAATTTACAATTTCGTGGGGATTGGTATATTACAGGAGATCGTGCTTATAAAGATGAAGATGGCTACTTTTGGTTTGACGGACGAGGAGACGATGTTATTATTTCCTCAGGCTATACAATTGGCCCTTTTGAAGTAGAGGATGCTTTAATGAAACATCCAACTGTAAAAGAGGCTGCTGTTATAGCGAGCCCTGATAAAGTAAGAGGAAATATTGTCAAAGCATTTATTGTTCTGCGCAATGGTGAAAAAGGTGATGGAGCGCTTATTCAAACACTCCAAAGTCATGTTAAATCATTGACTGCTCCTTATAAATATCCACGTGCTATTGAATTTGTAGAGGAACTACCAAAAACATCTTCTGGGAAAATTAGACGTGTCGAATTACGGCAACAAGAAATCAAACACCTCCAATTATAATATTTCCTAGGAAATAATGTCGAAAATCAAAGTTCATCAAAGGTATGGACTTTGATTTTTTTATTTTTTTTAGGTAAGGTAATATGAGGAAATACATAGCTTAAAGCTTTTTGTGTTTAATTATTGCAAAAAAATGAAACAAATTGGCAAGTCATACGTATTACGTGTTGAGGAGGCGGAAAGACATGAATGTAAAAAGGTGGGTTGCTTTAGTAGTGGCTGGTGTTCTTTTACTATTTTCGTTAGGAATTAATACCATTTTTGCGCTATTTAAAGCAGATTTCCTAGGTAATTTTGATAGCTTAATGGCAGGTAATAGCTTAGATGTATATGAAAATGTCATTGAAGGGGAGAATTTTGATAAGCGAATTGCTTATTTAAAGGTAGATGGAACGATTCAAGATATCGGCTCAAGTACATTGTGGCAACCAGTTGCCTATGATCATCAATTTTTCTTAGAACAATTGGATAATATTTTATATGATGAGTCCATACAGGGTGTTGTTTTAAGCGTTAATTCACCAGGTGGTGGTGTAAAGGAATCTGCAGATATCTATAAAAAGCTACTAAAAATAAAAGAAGAACGACAAATTCCAATTTATGTATCAATGGATTCTATGGCAGCTTCAGGTGGTTATTATATTTCTGCACCAGCAGATAAAATATTTGCCCATCGTGATACAATAACAGGCTCTATTGGTGTCATCATGCAATCAATTAACTATCAAGAGCTGGCTGAAAAAGTAGGAGTCAAATTTGAAACGTTTAAATCGGGAGAGCATAAAGATATGCTAAGTCCAATGCGTGAAGTGACAGCAGAGGAACGTGCAATGATGCAAGATATGATTAATGAAACGTACGAAGAATTTGTAGATATTGTAGAGCAGGGACGTAATATGTCTGAAGCAGAAGTAAAGAAGGTTGCAGATGGTCGTATTCTTGGCGGTACAAAAGCACTTGAAGCAGGGTTAATTGATGAAATTGGTGATGAAGAAGCGGCCATTGCAGCTCTTCGTGAGGATTATGGACTTGAAGATGCAGCTTTATTTGAGTATTCATACGATATGGGTGGCTGGCAATCGTACGTAGGTATGAAAATTGGCTCCATGTTCGGTCCCTCTGCCGAAGAAAAAATGCTAATGAAAATCATGACGGACTATAGCGCTCCGAAAATGATGTATCTATATGGGGAATACTAAGGGGGGAGCACAATGACAAACAATGAAATTGTTATGCAAGGTTCACCCTCATTGGAAAATGGCTTCTATATAAACACTTCAGGAGAATCGGCACATGAAAAAAACTATGCATTAAAAACTGCTGGTTTTTGGGTACGATTTTGGGCATTTTTATTAGATGGATTCATCATTTCTGCTGTAGGTGGAATACTCGTCAATCCTATCTTCTATTTAATGGATTGGTCTTTATCTGATTCGGTTTGGTATGCGCCAATTTCTATTATTACAGCAATTTTCTACTATAGCTATTTTGTGCTGATGACCAAGTTCTTTGGGCAAACACTAGGGAAAATGGTGTTCGGATTACGTGTAATTTCATTAAAGCACGATCAGCTAACTTGGTCAGATGTGTTATTCCGTGATTGGATTGGTCGTATCATCAATAATATTTTTATGCCACTGTATATTTTGGTAGTGATTTTGCCAGAAAATCAAGGCTTACATGATTATTTTGCCGATACAACAGTGGTGCACGAAAAGATCTTTATTGAAAAGGCTTCAACACCGACTACTTTACCAAAACAAGAAGAACATATAGAAATTACTGTGCAAGAAGAAAAAATAGACTTAGCCAAGCTAGAGGAAAAAAATGAACAATAAACATAAGACTGTCTCAAATTAGGAGACAGTCTTATCTATTTCTATGTATGTAAGCTATCATAGTTGCAATTAATTCCCTTCATTTAGTAATATTATGTACATATGATGATTAGGAGGCGTTTAGATGGCACAAGTAACATTTAAAAATGGTCCAGTGACACTAGTAGGAAATGAAGTAAAGGTGGGCGATCAAGCTCCAGATTTTACGGTATTAGCGAATGACCTATCACCTGTAACATTAAATGATTCAGAAGGAAAAATTCGTTTATTTAGTGTTGTACCATCATTAGATACTGGTGTATGTGATGCGCAAACACGTCGATTCAATGAGGAAGCAGCGAACTTAGGTGATAATGTAGTCATTTATACAGTATCTGTGGATCTTCCATTCGCTCAAAAGCGTTGGTGTGGTGCAGCAGGTATAGATGCTGTCCAAACTGTATCAGATCACCGCGACCTTTCATTTGGTGAGGCATATGGCGTATACATTCAAGAATTACGTCTTCTGACACGTGCAGTATTCGTTGTGGATGCAAACAATAAAGTAACATATGTTGAATATGTACCTGAAGCTACAGATCATCCAAACTATGAAGCGGCCATTGCAGCTGTCAAAGCACTAGCATAATAAGCTGCTTTTAGGCTAAGATAATACTAGACAAAGGGGCTGTGACAAGTGTTTGTCACGGCTCTTTTCTGCGTGAAAGGAAGTTAGATATGGAAAATATCGAAAAGTTATTTGGTTTGCTAAATGAGCATGCCGAAAAAATCGAAAAAGAACACAATATAACGTTACTAGAAGGATTATTAGATGGGTTAGAGGCATGGCTTGATGGCGAAGTTGATTTTTCTCAAAAAGATGCAACAAAAGAGGATATTCGTAAAGCTATTCAAATTGCTATTTTAAAAGGGATGCGCAAAGGCTCACAGCCGAATCATCAAATGACTCCTGACACGTTAGGGCTATTAGTGGGCTACTTTGTGGAGCAGATTTTTGCAGAGCGTCTTGAAAATGAAAAGATCTCGATCATGGACCCAGCAGTAGGCACGGGCAATTTATTACTGACGGTTATGAATTTATTAGATGGAAAAGTGGAAGCAACAGGTGTAGAGGTGGATGAGCTACTTATTCGTCTTGCTGCGGCAACTGCTGACTTAACAGAACAACCTATTTCTTTATACCGTCAAGATGCCTTAGAAGATTTATTGGTCAATCCAGTGGATGCCGTTGTTTGTGATCTACCTGTAGGTTATTATCCAAATGAAGAAGTGGCGCTCGATTATGAATTATGTCCAGCGGAGGGGATGAGTTATGCCCATCATTTATTCATCGAGCAATCAATGAATTATACAAAGGATGGCGGCTATTTATTTTTCCTTGCACCATCTCATCTGTTTGAGTCAGAGCAGTCTAAGCAATTACACAAATACATTCAAAAACATGCGTGGATTCAAGCGATTATTCAATTACCTGACTCGATGTTTGCAAATAAATCATTAGAGAAGAGCATTGTGATTTTACAAAAACAATCGAAGGAATTGAAAGCACCTAAAGAAGTCCTATTAGCTAAAGTACCAAATATGCAGAATAAGCAGGCACTTGCGCTATTCTTTGAAAAAGTGAAGATGTGGAAAGAGGGCAAGTAATTGCTCTTGAGTGCAAGTAAAAAGGTATCCTATACAAGGATACCTTTTTATGTATTACAAATTAGTTTTCAGGCGTACGGATAACTAGTACGTCACATTTAGCTGAACGTACAATAGCCTCAGATACAGAACCGATTAGGAAGCGTTCTACTGCATTTAGACCAGTTGCACCACAAATGATTAAATCTGCGTCTACGATGTTAGAAAGCTCTTTTGTTATGATATTTTTTGGAGAGCCATACTCGATGATAAGATTAACATTCGTTAAACCTTCATCTTCAGCTTGCTTTTTGTAACCATTTAATAGTTCTTCAGAAAATGCTTGAGCACGCTCTGCAATGGAACGGTCATATGCTTCGATAGCAGCAAATGAACGAGTATCGATTACATTTACTAGATTTAACACTGCACCTTCGTTTCGTTTTGCAACATCAATTGATTTACGAAACGCGTATTCAGCTTCTTTTGAACCGTCTACTGCAACAACAATGCTTTTATAATGATTAGCCATTTGAAAAACCTCCCTGATTTGTATATGTTGATTATACCAAATGATTTTCTAAAGGAAATACTTTCCGCAAGAAAAATTATGAAAATGTGAAGGCATTTCATGTAGAAATGTTAATTAATTATAAATATCTAATTCCCACTATTTGCAGTGTGTAAACGTCTTTTGATTGGTTTCAACTACACATGAATCAGCTCCATTAACTGCTACCTATACTCCTTTTTAGTTTTTAAATATAGTAATTTATAATGATATACAACGTTTGAATATTTGTTATTTTGGAAATCTTATAAATTTTATCTGTATTTGCATTAGTTAAAGCTTTTTTTGCAATTGTTTGGTAATATGGAAGTGCAAGGGGTGCATCAAGTTTAGTTACATAAATGATGCTTATTTCTTACGTTATGGAAGGGGATAGGAAACAATGAAGATTGGTATTCCAAAGGAAATTAAAAACAATGAAAACCGTGTAGCAATGACACCAGCAGGAGTTGTCACTTTAACACATGCAGGGCATGAAGTGTACATTGAAACAGGAGCGGGGCTAGGTTCAAGCTTTACGGATGCTGATTACATTGCAGCAGGTGCTCATATTGTTCAAACAGCTAAAGAAGCTTGGTCCCAAGAAATGATTATGAAGGTAAAAGAACCTGTAGCTTCTGAGTATGATTACTTCTACGAGGGTCAAATTTTATTCACTTATTTACACTTAGCGCCAGAGGTTGAATTAACTCAGGCACTTTTAAATAAAAAAGTTGTAGGAATTGCCTACGAAACAGTACAATTAGCAAATGGTTCATTACCTTTGTTAACACCAATGAGTGAAGTCGCTGGTAAAATGGCTACACAAATTGGTGCACAGTTCTTAGAGAGAAACCATGCTGGTAAAGGTATTTTACTAGGTGGTGTATCGGGTGTACAACGTGGAAAAGTGACAGTAATTGGCGGTGGTATTGCGGGTACAAATGCTGCAAAAATTGCTGTTGGCATGGGTGCTGATGTGACAGTTATCGATTTAAGCCCAGAACGTTTACGTCAATTAGAAGATATGTTTGGACGCGATGTTCAAACATTAATGTCTAATCCATATAATATTGCAGAATCAGTGAAAGATTCAGATTTAGTTATTGGTGCTGTATTAATTCCAGGCGCAAAAGCACCGAAACTTGTATCGGAAGAAATGATTCAATCAATGCAAGCCGGCTCTGTTGTAGTTGATATTGCAATTGACCAAGGTGGTATTTTTGCAACATCTGATCGTGTGACAACACATGATGATCCAACATATGTGAAGCATGGCGTTGTACACTATGCAGTTGCAAATATGCCTGGTGCGGTACCACGTACTTCTACAATTGCTTTAACAAATAATACAATTCCATATGCACTTCAAATTGCCAACAAAGGCTACAAACAAGCTTGCCTTGATAATGCAGCACTGAAAAAAGGTGTGAATACATTAGATGGACAACTTGTTTATAAAGCAGTGGCAGATTCGCAAGGACTACCATTTGTCAATGTGGATGAGTTAATTCAATAAACTTTGCTAGACAGAGAAAAAGGAAGCACACTAGTTGCTTCCTTTTTTGCATTATAGAATGATTAAATCTTTCGGGAATTTTGTTAATACTTCAACGCCATCTTTTGTAACGACAACATCATCCTCAATACGTACGCCTGTTACATCTGATTTATAAATGCCAGGCTCAATCGTAAAGACCATACCTTCTTCCATCGTCATCTCATTGGCACCTGTAACAGATGGGAATTCATGCACAGAAATACCAAGACCATGTCCAAGGCGGTGCGTGAAATATTCACCATAACCAGCCTCTGTAATTGTATCACGCGCAATTTTGTCTAAGTCCATCGCACGAACACCTGGTTTTACTGCTGCGACAGCATTTGTATTGGCAGCTAAAACAGTTTGATAAATTTCTTTTTGTGCTTCACTAGGCTCCCCAAAAGCTACAGTACGTGTAATATCTGAGCAATAGCCATCGTAAATAACGCCAAGGTCAAATAGTACCATATCACCTTTTTCAATTTTACGTGCACCTGGCTTCCCGTGAGGAGAGGCAGTTTTTGGACCACTCAATACCATTGTTTCAAAAGACATTTTACAGCCTTTATCTTGAATGGCACTTTCGATTGCTGTTAGGATTTCCATTTCTGTTTTACCTTCAGCAATTTCCTTGCAACCGATTTCAATTGCATAATCGGCCAATTCAGCAGCTTTACGTAATTTTTCTAATTCACTTTCATCTTTGATTACGCGCATCGCATTAATTTTTTCGTCAAGACGCACAAAGCTAGCTTGAGGGAAAGATTGCTGTAAAGCTTCCAAGCGCTCAACAATGAGTTGTGCTTTTTCAATAGCAAATGTAGCTGGGGTGATTTGGCGTGCTACAATCGCTTGAGCAAGAACTTCCATCGAATTTTCTGTATCTTGATGACCAATTACCTCATAAGACCAACCAGCAGCCTTTGCATCTGGAATCTCCATTTGTGGACAAATTAGAAAAGGCTCCGCATCTTTAAAAATCATGACTCCTAGTAATCTTTCATGTGGATTACTTTTAAAGCCTGAAACGTAAAAAACATTGTCAGGTGTTGTTACGAATGCTGCATCGATATGATTTTGCTGCAAGTAACGTTGGATTTCTTCAACCTTTGACATTAATATGTCCTCCTTTTAGTGCATGGAAAATTTTTTACGTAAGAAAGCTTCGACTGCCGAAAAAAGTAGCGAGGTTTCTTATCGAGTACTGAATAATTATGCTCTAACAGGGTATAAAGCTGTTAGAGAATACTACCATTATTCTCTGTACAAGCATATCAAAAAAAGGGAAAAAGCGCATGGGTAGCGAATTAAAATGTTGGACTGTACTTTGTTAATCGAGGAGGATGTTAAGATGAAAATAAGTTATCATGGACATTCAGTTGTCAAAATTCAAACAAATGGAAAAACGATATTAATTGACCCTTTTATTAATGGCAATGGGCAAACAGACTTAAAAGTGGCTGACGAAGCGCCAGATATTATTTTACTTACACACGGCCATAATGATCATGTTGGAGATACAGTAGAATTAGCGAAGAAAAAAGATGCGCTAGTCATTGCGCCAAATGAACTGGCTAATTGGATTTCTTGGCAAGGTGTAAAAACACACCCAATGCATATAGGTGGTGCAAAGGAATTTGACTTCGGTAAAGTAAAGTTTACACAAGCCTTTCATGGCTCTTCTTATGTAACAGAAAATAACGAAATAATTTATATGGGCATGCCTGCTGGAATTTTATTATTTATTGAAGGATTAACAATTTATCATGCGGGCGATACAGCTCTTTTTGGTGATATGAAACTAATTGGTGAACGACATCCAATTGATATTGCATTCTTACCAATTGGTGATAATTTTACAATGGGGCCAGAGGATGCAGCGTGTGCAGTTTCGTTTTTAAAGCCGAAAATTGTCGTACCGATTCATTACAATACATTCCCACCAATCGAGCAAGATCCACAGATTTTTGCAGATTTAGTACAAAATACAGAAGTTCAAATTTTGAAAGCTGGCGAAAAAGTAAACTGTTTCTAATCGTTGGTAATGCTGTACTATATGAATTGACACCACGCTGGTAGTTGAAATGATGGGGAAAGTTAAACAATTTCATCACTTTATATTAAATATTTTAATAAAAAATATGGTACACTAAGAGCAGAATTGAAGCTTAGGAAATAGGTGATATTTTGTCTACAAAACATGAGAAAATTTTACAATACATCGAATCACTACCCGTGGGCGATAAAATTTCAGTACGGCAAATAGCAAAGGAAATGCAAGTGAGTGAAGGAACAGCTTACCGTGCAATTAAGGAAGCTGAAAATCGTCGCTTAGTAAGTTCTATTGAACGTGTTGGAACAATTCGTATTGAGAAAAAAAAGAAAGAAAATATTGAGCGCTTAACTTTTGCAGAAATTGTTAATATTGTAGATGGCCAAGTTTTAGGTGGTAAATCAGGTCTACATAAAACACTAACAAAATTTGTTATTGGAGCTATGCAATTAGAGGACATGATGCGTTACACTGATGCAGGTAGCTTATTAATTGTTGGTAACCGTATTAAAGCACATGAGAATGCCCTTCGAGCGGGGGCAGCTGTTTTAATCACCGGCGGTTTTGATACTACGGAAGATAATAAGTTGCTTGCAGATTCATTAGATTTACCAATTATTTCAACAAGCTACGATACGTTTACAGTAGCAACAATGATTAACCGGGCAATCTATGACCAATTGATTAAAAAAGATATTCTTTTTATCGAAGACATTTATGTACCGATGACTGACACTGCAGCATTAAAAAATGATGAAACAATTCATCATTTCCAGAAGCTGAATGAACGTACAACCCATGGTGCATTTCCTGTAGTTACCCACCAAAATAAATTGGTCGGTATGATTACCGTAAAAGACGTCATTGGTCGTGAAGAAAACGAGCTTATTGAAAAAGTAATGACGAAAAACCCAATTGCTGGCTCCATGAAAATGAGTGTCGCTTCGGCAGGGCATCGAATGATTTGGGAGGGGATTGATCTCTTACCAATTGTAGATGACGACAATATTTTACAGGGTGTTATTAGCCGTCAAGATGTACTGAAGGCGTTGCAATTAGCACAAAGACAGCCACAGCATGGTGAAACGATTGATGATTTAGTGAAAAATGAAATGAAGGTATTAGGTGATGAAGAACTCATCGTTGAATTTAAAGTCACACCACAAATGACTAATCAATATGGAGCAATTTCATACGGTGCTTTTACAACTTTACTAGCTGAGGTCGGTTCATTCGCATTAAAACGACGTAAACGTGGAGATGCAGTGGCAGAGAATATGACTATTTACTTTATTAAACCAGTCCAAATGGAAAGTACGCTAACTGTTAAGCCTCGGATTTTAGATATGAGTCGTAAGTTTGTGAAGATGGATTTTGAAGTGTATAATCAACAAATGCTTGTTGGTAAGGCAATGATGATGTTCCAACTATTAGAACGTTAAGTATTGAAAAGGGATGGCCTAGCGCAATTGCTTGGTCATCCCTTTGTTACATATATTATTGATTAATGCGGAATTCTTCCTCAACAAATTGTCCATAATGACGTGCTTTTTTTATATTTTCTACAATAACTAAGATGCCGAGCGCGGCAAGAATTGCTACAATAATAAATGTAAATAAGCTCGGGAATAAATAAGCTTGATTTAAAGCAAATGACAATATTAAGGAACCTAAGCCGATGTTCGCTTTGCTTTTATACCAGTTTTTAGCAATAGGTAATGGAGAACGGAATTGTTTTGTTTTAAAATAAAAATAAAAAACAAAAGATATGATAATCGCAAACACAAATATTAAATTGAGCATAGTAAACCTCCTAGCATAACTAGACATTATTGTAACGATAATTATGTAAAAATGCTAACGGTTCTTACTATCATTTTGGGGGAAATTATTGTGAAAAGACAAATCATCGACACAATTGAGGCCAATGAAACCATTATTATCCATCGTCATGTACGTCCTGATCCTGATGCTTATGGCTCACAGCAAGGCTTAAAAGAGATTATTTTAGCCAATTATCCTGAGAAAAAGGTTTTTGCTGTAGGGGAACATGATGCTTCATTATCTTTTATGGCACAGCCTGATGAAATAGCGGATGAAGTGTATGAAAATGCTTTAGTTATTGTCACTGACACGGCTAATACAGAACGTGTTGACGACCAACGCTACACAAAAGGAAAAATGGTGATAAAAATTGATCATCATCCAAATGATGATGCTTATGGTGATCTTTTATGGGTGGACACGACAGCAAGCTCTTGTAGTGAAATGATCTATGAATTATATGAAGAAGGCAAGGAAGTAGCAAACTGGAAACTTTCAGATGCTGCTGCACGCTTATTATTTGCAGGAATAGTGGGCGATACAGGCAGATTCCAATTCCCAAGTACAACAGCTAAAACATTTAAAGTTGCTGCGGATCTGATTACATATGATTTTGATCGAAACCAACTATTTGATGGCATGTACGAAATGGAGCAAAAATTACTTAATTTACAGGGATATATTTATCAAAACTTTACAATGGATGAGCATGGAGCTGCCTATGTGAAGCTAACAAAAGAATTACTGGCAGAGCATGACACTGTGCCATCTGAGGCTTCTTTATTAGTAGGCTGCCTAGGCAGTGTTAAAGATATATGCTCATGGGTTGTTTTCATTGAAGAGGGGGATCAGATCCGTGTACGATTACGTTCGAAGGGTCCCGTTATCAATACATTAGCAAAAGAATTTAACGGTGGCGGACATCCGCTTGCATCTGGTGCTACTGCCTATTCATGGGAAGAAGCAGACCTCGTTATTGCAAGATTAAAAGAGATTTGTAAAGCGTATCATTAACAGAGAAAAGGAAGGGATTCATTTGACACATGTATATACAAAGATGCATACGAGCGCGGATTTATTGAAAAGCACAATTCGGCTTGAGCAATTGATTCCTTTTTTACAAGAACAAAAGACACAAGCCTGTGCAATCGTTAATACGAAATTGTACGGGCTTTTGCCTTTTTGTAAAGCATTGCAGCAAGTAAATATCCATGCGGTTATAGGGCTTTCGGTTAACGTTCAGTGGCATGATAAAACGCTTCCCCTCGTTCTGTATGCGCAGACACAGGAGGGCTATCAACATTTATTAAAGATTAGTAGTGCGATTTCAATTAGACAAGATGATATGCTGCCTTGGAAATGGCTTGAGGGATATTCAGCAGGTTGTATAGCGCTACTTTCTTCAGACGATTTAACAGATGTAGATGACTGGCAGGCAATGGTTTCTGCTTTGGTCCAACTGTTTAACCATCACCTCTATATGGGGATTGCTAGACCTGGAGGGATAAAAGCTGAACAAGAAGATGATTTCGTTTCTTGGTGTGAAGAACATGCTATTGCACTTGTAGCATCTCAAAGCTGTTATTTCTTGCGTCCAGAAGATCATTTTGCTTATGAAGTAGCAAGAGCAATTGATACAGGAGAAAAGCTTGGTAATACTATGCAAACAGCTGATGTACAGGGCTATTTTGCCCCAACAGCATTCGAATGGCAAAATTGGTTTGCGGATCGTCCAGATTGGCTTGATGCCAGTACGAAAATGCTTGCTTGCTGTAAAGCTGATTTACCAAAAATGCCTGTGCAAATGCCTAAATTTCCTGTACCTGAAGGTGAAACAGCTGAAAGCTTGCTTGTTAAAGAAGCATTTACTGGATTAGAAGAGCGATTCAAGCAACTGGCAATACCCGGTGCTTACCATGAACGATTACAGTATGAACTAGAAATTATTTGCTCTATGGGCTTTGCTGACTATTTTTTGGTTGTGGCGGATTTTATGCGATATGCAAAAGAAAATCGAATTTTGACGGGACCTGGACGTGGTTCCTCAGCAGGTTCGCTTGTGGCATATAGTCTTTCGATTACCCAAGTAGATCCACTTGCCTATGGTTTATTATTCGAACGTTTTTTAAATCCTGAAAGAATTACCTTACCTGATATTGATATCGATTTTGTTGATAGTAAAAGGCATCAAGTCATTCAGTATGTTGCCCAAAAGTATGGCAAAGCAAATGTCGCACAAATTATTACATTTGGTACATTGTCTGCAAAAGCAGTTGCCAGGGATGTTGCACGGGTATTTGGCTTTGATGCGGAAATGCTAGAAAAAATTTCGAAGATGATTCCAAATAAGCCGGGAATTACATTACAAAGAGCTGTAGCAGAGTCACAGGACTTTCAAGGCTGGTTAGCGGAGAATGATAAGCATTTGCGTTGGTACGAGGTGGCGTTAAAATTGGAGGGCCTACCAAGAAACTCGTCTATACATGCAGCTGGTATTGTCATCGCTCCATCGCCTTTAGTGAATACTGTACCGATTGAAGAAGGGCATGATGGTATTTATAGTACGCAATGGCCAATGGGAGATATTGAAGCATGTGGTCTCGTCAAAATGGATTTTTTAGGCTTGCGCAATCTCACTATTTTAGAGCAAATACGTTGGTCAATTTATAAAGCTGGTGGTCCTTGGATAGAATTTGAGCGAATCCCACTGCATGATGACAAGACGTTTCAACTATTACAAAGAGGGGATACGCTGGGGATTTTTCAATTAGAATCAGACGGTATGAAGCAAGCCTTGCGTGATATCTGCCCTACAACCTTTTTAGATATTGTGGCTGTAAATGCACTTTATCGCCCAGGTCCAATGGATTTTATTCCTGTCTATGCAAAACGGAAGGCTGGCAGAGAAATGGTAACGATGCCACATCCAGTGCTAGAGCCTATTTTACAAGAGACCTTTGGTGTGATCGTTTATCAAGAACAAATTATTAAAATTGCATCAGTACTGGCCGGCTTTACAATGGGACAGGCAGATTTGCTTCGCCGAGCAGTGAGTAAAAAAAATCGACAAGTTTTAGAGGAGCAACGCACAGCATTTGTTCAGGGGGCGCTACGCCAAGGCTTTGATCAGCGTTTAGCTGAAGAAGTATACGAACTGATTGTACGCTTTGCGGATTATGGTTTCCCTAAAAGTCATGCTGTGGCCTATAGTGTTATTTCCTATCAAATGGCTTATTTAAAGGCGCATTTCCCTCAAAACTTTTATGCAGCGTTATTATCAAATGCCACGGGAAATGTAGAAAAGATTCAACAATTTGTCCATGAGGCAAAAGATAAGGGCATCCCATTTTATCCACCTTCATTAAAAAGTAGTACGAAATATTTTACGGTGGAAAAGGAAGGCATTCGCTACAGCTTATTAGGAATTAAAGGTGTGCCTCATACATTTATAGAAAAAATACATGGATTCCGTCAAACAAATCCAGAGGTATTAAATAACCTATTTGATCTAGCTGTTGCCTTAAGTGCGCAGCATTTTAAGCCAAAAGTGTTGGAATCATTGATATATGCTGGGGCGCTTGATTATCTAGAAAAAGATAGAGCCGTCCTCATCATGACAGTTGAGGCAGCTTTGAAACACGCAGAACTTTTAAGGCCAACTGAAGATATTGATTTAGCATCAGCAATGGCATTTAGTTTTGGTAAACCAAAATATATGCAGGCAGAAGCAATGTCCCAGAAGGAAAAATTGATGCATGAAAAAGAGAGCTTGGGCTTTTATATTTCTACCCATCCAGTTGCACAGGAAAGACTCTTCTGGGCGGATATCAATAGTACCTGTCGAGAGTTGAAGCAGAAGCGTGATGGTACCTCCATAAAAATGATTGGTCTGATTGAAGAAGTGAAGAAAATCCGTACGAAAAAAGGTGAACAAATGGCTTTTGTTCAGCTACAGGATGAGTTTGGAACAGTTTCCACTACATTTTTTCCACAAACCTTTCAGTTAGTCCAAGACCTGCTGGTAGAGGAGGAAATGTTATGGATTGAAGGTGTTTTGGAAAGACGTTTTGGCAAGCCGCAAATCAAAGTAAAACATGCGCAAACGACGGAAAAGATATAAAATGAAACAAGAAATTAGAAACTGCATTAAATTTTATGCAGTTTTTTCTTTACTTTTGCACAGTTATTTTGTAAGCTAGAGTCAACGTTAAAAAGTGGTCAGACCACTTTTTTGATAAGGGGAGTTAGTCGTATGGATAAAAAAACCGAACAAAAAAAAGTGTTTTTAGAAATCGTCCAACAACTACGTCAACTCATTAAAATGGAAAAAATTCAAGCAGGTGAGAAGCTACCTTCCGAACGAGTTCTATCAGAGCGTCTAGGTGTCGGGCGATCCTCTGTGAGAGAGGCTTTGCGAAGCTTAGAGTTGCTAGGGCTTATTGAAACGAGACATGGTGGTGGTACTTTTCTTGCGTCCACACATAAGCATCAGCTCGTAGAAATACTGTCGATGTTTATATTAGAAGATGAAAAATCAAAAAAAGATGTCGAATTAACGCGACAAATTCATGAAATGGAAGCAATCCGCGTAATAAGTTGTACAGAGATTCTTCGCACACTACCTGTGTGGGATAGTTTTTTTGTGAAACTAGAAATAGAAGGTACAATTAATTGTCGAGATATTTTAAGAGAACTATTAATTACGACAGGTAATCGTCTTTCATTAAAAATCTGGTTTCAATTAGCAGCTTATGATGGCGACCGTTTAAATCGAAACTCAACAGAAGATGAAAAATTAATGATTCAAACGATGTTGAAATCGATGCAGCTGGGTTACGAAAAAGAAGCATTAAAAGCTTATGAGCAGTGGATGAGTACTGTACAGAGCATTTAGACAACAACAAAGGGGGAGTCGAACATGGCAATACGTAGCTTATTTAGTGGTAATCGAAAAAAGAAAGAGGACGGGCAAGAAAAGGCATTTCCAGAAGGGTTAATGACAAAATGTCCTGAATGTCGTCACATTCAATTAACAAAAGAATTAGAAAAAAATCATAAAGTATGTACAAAATGTAGTCATCATTTCAAAATGACTGCTCAAGAACGTGTGGACTATTTCTTAGATGAAGGCTCATTCGAATCCATGGATGATCATTTACAAACAAGTAATCCCCTTAATTTCCCAGCGTATGTTGAAAAAATTGCAGCAGACCAAGAGAAAACAGGCTTGAATGAGGCTGTCCTAACAGGCGTTGGTACAATAGATGGGGAAGAAATTGTCGTAGCGATTATGGATTCGCACTTCCGTATGGGGTCAATGGGCTCTGTAGTCGGTGAAAAAATTACGCGAGCAGTAGAGAAGGCAACTGAACTAGGTGTACCATTTATTATCTTTACCGCTAGTGGTGGTGCTCGTATGCAAGAGGGCGTATTATCATTAATGCAAATGGCGAAAACTAGTGTCGCATTAAAACGCCACAGTGATCAAGGCTTATTGTTCATCTCCATCTTAACGCATCCAACAACAGGCGGAGTTTCAGCAAGCTTTGCTTCTGTTGGTGATATAAATATTGCAGAGCCACAGGCATTGATTGGCTTTGCAGGGCGACGTGTAATTGAAGAAACTGTACGAGAAAAACTACCAAGTGATTTCCAAACAGCAGAATTTTTATTAGAGCATGGTCAGCTTGATGCCATTTTCCATCGCAAAGATTTACGTAACCAAGTTTCTTTACTTGTAAAAATGCATACGAAAGGCGGCGTACAACATGTCTAAAAATTTAGCATTTGAAGAACCAGTCGTACAATTACGTGAGAAAATTGATGAATTAAAAACAATTGCTGCTGAAGCAGAAGTTGATATGTCTGGTGAAATCGAGAAGCTTGAAACACGTTTATCACAATTAGAGCAATCGATTTATGCCAATATGAAGCCGTGGGATCGTGTGCAAGTAGCAAGGCATCCAGAAAGACCTACAACGCTTCAATATATTGAAGCAATGTGTGAAGATTTTATTGAATTACATGGTGATCGTACATTTGGTGATGATGCAGCCATTCTTGGTGGGATTGCCATTTTCGAAGGGCAACCAGTAACAATAATTGGACATCAACGTGGTAAGTCTACTAAGGAAAATATCCGTCGTAATTTTGGTATGCCTCATCCAGAGGGATATCGAAAAGCACTACGCTTGATGAAGCAAGCTGAAAAATTCAAACGACCAATTATTTGTTTTATTGATACAAAAGGTGCTTACCCAGGGAAAGCTGCTGAGGAACGTGGTCAAAGTGAAGCAATCGCTAGAAACCTTGTAGAAATGGCTGGCTTAACTGTGCCTGTAATTAGTATCGTTATTGGTGAAGGAGGAAGTGGTGGTGCATTAGCATTAGGTGTAGCAAACCGTGTCTTTATGCTTGAGAACTCGACTTACTCTGTTATTTCGCCAGAGGGAGCGGCATCTATTTTATGGCGTGATGGTAGTCTGGCTAAGCAGGCAGCAGAAGCCATGCGTATCACAGCACCTGATTTGAAAGAACTTGGTGTAATTGATGGCATTATTCCTGAAATTATTGGTGGAGCACATCGCAATGTAGCAAAACAGGCCCTTTCTATTAAAGAATGCATTAGTGACACACTTCATGCATTAAATTCTTTAAATGGAGAACAATTAGTTGAAGATCGCTATGAAAAATTTAAAAAAATTGGACAGTATACAGAAGTGTAAATCTGTTTGTAAAAAGATGAATGTTGTTTACTTTAATAGGATATAAAATTTAAAAGTTATATATTTGCTCGATAAGAGACAAAATTTGTTTCTTAACATATTAAAAAGCTATAAAAATTAAAGAAGATAATAGCGCATAATAAACGCCAGACTTCTTGAAAAAATGTTAGATTTAGGATGTTTTTAGGTGGAAAGAGTGTGTGAAAGCGCATTCTTTTCATTTTTTATGTAAAAGTTATGTTTTTGTATCCCCAGAACCCTTACATAGTTTGTTTTTTCATGTTAATGTGAATAATAATAGTAACTGCAGGAGGTTCGACAATGAAAAAAATTGCTGTATTAACTAGTGGTGGAGATGCGCCTGGAATGAACGCTGCTATTCGAGCGGTCGTTCGTAAGGCAGCATTTCATGGAATTGATGTTGTCGGAATTAAGCATGGTTATGAAGGCTTAGTAAAAGGATTTATGGAAGAACTTGATTTAGGTGCAGTTGGTGGTATTATTCAACGTGGTGGAACGCATTTGAATTCGGCAAGATGCCCAGAATTTAAAGAAGATGCTGTTCAGCAACGAGGTATTGAGAATTTACGAGCTGCTGGTATTGAAGGACTTGTTGTCATTGGTGGTGATGGATCTTATCGAGGTGCCATGGATTTGGTGAAAAAAGGGTTCCCAGTTGTAGGGGTACCTGGAACAATTGACAATGATATTCCTGGAACTGAATATACGATTGGCTTTGATACAGCCCTAAATACAGTAGTAGAATCCATTGATAAAATCCGAGATACTGCTACATCTCATGAAAATTCTTTCATTGTAGAGGTAATGGGACGTGATGCAGGAGATATCGCTTTATGGGCAGGTCTTGCTGCTGGTGCTGAAACAGTTTTAATTCCAGAAGAAGATTATAATTTAGATGATATTGTCGCACGCTTAGATCGTGGTGCTGCACGTGGTAAAAAGCATAGTATTATTATTGTGGCAGAGGGTGTTATGTCAGGAAGTGAGCTGGCAAAACTGTTAAAAGAAAAAACAGGAAAAGAAACACGTGTTTCAGTATTAGGTCATATCCAACGTGGTGGATCACCTACAGCAAGAGATCGCGTATTAGCGAGTCAGTTTGGCGCACATGCAGTTGAATTACTTATGGAAGGCAAGGCTGGTCGAGCAGTAGGTATTCGCAATCATCAAGTCATTGATTATGATATGCCAGAGGCTTTTGAAAAGAATCATGAGGCTGATATAAGCCTATATACACTAATGAAAGAACTATCAATATAATTTGTTATAAAACGGAGTGGGCAAAAATGAGAAAAACAAAAATCGTATGTACAATTGGACCTGCAAGTGAGTCACCAGAAATTTTAGAAAAATTAATCGAAGCAGGTATGAATGTAGCCCGCTTGAATTTTTCACACGGATCACATGAGGAACATGCAGGGCGTATCCATTTAATTCGTGAAGTGGCACAAAAATTAAATAAACCAGTGGGAATTTTACTTGATACAAAGGGACCGGAAATTCGTACACATAACATGAAAAATGGCGAGCTTCATTTGTCAGCTGGTCAAGTAATTGATATTTCAATGACAGAAGTAGAAGGTACTGAGACGAGCTTTTCTGTCACATATGAGCGCTTAATTGAAGACGTTGAGCAAAATTCAATTATTTTACTTGATGATGGACTAATTCAACTACGTGTATTAGCAACGGATATGGAAAAAGGATTAATTCATACAATTGTTGAAAATGCTGGCGTACTAAAAAATAAAAAGGGTGTTAACGTACCAGGTGTTTCTGTACAACTACCAGGTATCACAGAAAAAGACGCACAAGATATTTTATTTGGTATCGAACAAGGTGTTGATTTTATTGCTGCTTCATTTGTTCGTCGTGCAAAAGATGTTCTTGAAATTCGTGAATTGCTTGAACAAAATGGTGGTAGTCATATTCAGATCATCCCCAAAATTGAAAACCAAGAGGGTGTCGATAACATCGATGAAATCATCCTGGTATCTGACGGTTTAATGGTTGCTCGTGGAGATCTTGGTGTTGAAATTCCAGCAGAAGAAGTACCACTTGTACAAAAGAAATTAATTCTAAAATGTAATCAAGTTGGTAAACCGGTAATTACGGCAACTCAAATGTTAGATTCCATGCAGCGTAACCCACGACCAACACGTGCAGAAGCAAGTGATGTAGCCAACGCAATTATTGATGGAACAGATGCTATCATGTTATCTGGTGAAACTGCCGCAGGTCTTTATCCAGTTGAATCGGTACAAACGATGAATAAAATTGCACAACGTACTGAAAATTCATTAGATTATCGATCAATTGTTTCTACACGTAGTCGTGAGAAAGAAGCAAATATGACAGAGGCAATTTCACAAGCTGTAGCTTATACTTCTATCAACTTAGGGGTGAAAGCCGTATTAGCTCCAACTGAAAGTGGTAATACAGCGAGAATGATTGCGAAATATCGACCAGGAGTGCCAATTGTTGCCGTAACAGGCTCTACAAATACAGCTCATACATTAACACTAGTATGGGGCGTATACCCAATTGTGTGTCAACGTGTGACAACAACAGATGAAATTTTAGAACTAGCTGTGGATGAAAGCTTGAAGCATGGTTTTGTTACACATGGAGACGCAGTTGTCATTACAGCAGGTGTACCTGTAGGTGAAGCGGGTACAACAAACTTAATGAAAGTTCACATTATTGGAGATTTACTTGCACGCGGACAAGGGATCGGAAAAGCATCAGTTGTTGGTAAAACAGTGGTTGCTAAAAATGCTGCTGAGGCACTTGCCTACGATACAGACGGATGCATTCTTGTTACAGTCGGTTCAGATCGTGATATGATGCCTGCTTTAGAAAATTGTATTGGCCTAATTACTGAAGAAGGTGGACTTACTAGCCATGCAGCAGTTGTAGGGTTAAGCCTAGGTATTCCAGTAATCGTTGGTGTAAAGGAAGCAACTACATTAATCCGTCATGGTCAAGAAATTACAATGGACGCTGAAACAGGTGTGATTTACAAAGGACATGCAAGCGTTCTTTAATAATTAACAAAAAGCTCTAGTGCGGTTTGTTGTACTAGAGCTTTTCCATAAAGGTTGTACACACACTTTATGGAAACTATTAATTCCTTCCTTTAACAGAAGTTGCTTTCTCATAGAATAGGTCTATTCATTTTTTTATGAAACTAAACGGGCTATAATAACGTATAAAAGGTATAGCTTTTCAAGTAGAAAGGAGAAAAATATGCGAAAAATTTTTCTTGGTTTCATTGTCTACACATTAGCCGAATTGACGTTATTAATAGTCATTGGACAAAATATTGGTGTTTTAAGTACATTATTGCTCATTATTGCTACGAGTGTGATTGGGATTTATGTCATGAAAAATAAAGGTATGAACTCTGTTCAAAATGTGAAAAATACATTGGCACGCGGAGAAGCGCCAGGAGCTGCATTAGTGGATACTTTCTTAACTTTTGGTGGTGGTTTGCTTTTAGCGTTACCTGGATTTTTAACAGATGTCCTAGGTTTATTCCTACTCATGCCATTTTCTCGAAAAATGTTCCAACCTATTGTCTATTACTGGATGCGTAAAAAAATGAAAAAAGGTCAATTCATCATCGTTCAAAGATAGAGTTTTCTTTCAGTTTTACAGCTAGAAATAAAAAGATGGGGCTCAGTAATATACCATAAAAGCCAAATAATAGAATAGAGGCAGCGCTGATAAAGAATGTATGGAATGTGCGTAGCTGAAGCGTATTGGACCAAAGCATCGAATCGGCTAGCTGCCTTGTTAATTGTACAAATAAATAGAGTAGTAAAATGGCCACACATAAAAAGGTATTGCCATTGAAATAAAAATAAATGCTCATTGGCACAAGAAAAACGCCAATTCCGAAAAACGGTAGTACATCTGCAAATGCTACAATAAATGCTTTAATAATGGCTTGTTCAAATTGAAGGATCATAAAGCCAGCACAAAGAATGAGTAGGGTAATCGTAAATAATTGAAACTCTACAAATAAGAAATAATGAAAAAGTTGCATGATTTTTGCAAAATGAGATTGCCACTCTTGACGATATTTTTTAGGCACATATTGAAAGAACCAATAGCGTGATTTACGTGTTTCTAGAAGCGCAAAGTAATAAGCGACTAAAAAGATGAAAACCTCAATGACATGCTTCATTAATAATTGGAAAAGATCTGCTGTATATACGATGATGGAATCGAAAATGGACAGTGATTTTTCTTTTAAAACTTGTACAAACATGGATTCATATTCACTGAAAAGCGGGAAATTTTGTAAAGTCTCTCGAATTTCTGGGAAAATGACGATAATACTGTTAATAGATATGACAACTAGTAGAAAAATACAGGTTAATATTAATACTTCCACAATAATTGCTGCAATCCAATACGCAATCCTACAATATTTGTGTAAAAAATTTATGATAGGATACGTCGAAAATGATAAAAAAATTGCGAGTGACACAGGTAATACAAACCAAAGTATGACTAAATAAAAAATAAATAGCAAAACGCTCGTAGTTCTTTCGTATGAAAAATACTTTAAATTCCTCATTTTTACAAATTCACCCCAAACCAATTGATAAATTAATGTCAAAATATACAAAAAAATCTCTTTAGGACAATTATATAGTCGTTCGGACGTCTTTTTCTTTATTTGGAGGATTTTCATTCACAAAGCTGTCAAAAATGATTATAATAGCAATGTAAGCGATTTACTTAATGGTTCATATGAGCAAAATTCGTAAATGCAACATAAAAAACGCATTTGCAACAAAAAAATAAGTATGAGGGAGCGATAATTTATGTCAGCAACTAAAGGTTTAGAAGGTATCGTAGCAGCGGAATCTAAAATCAGTTCAATTATCGATGACACACTTACATATGTTGGTTACAACATTGATGATTTAGCAGAAAATGCGTCATTCGAAGAGGTAATTTACCTGTTATGGCATACTCGTTTACCAAAAGAGGACGAGCTAGCTGAATTAAAACAACAATTGGCAGACAACATGTCAATTCCGCAAGCGATTGTCGACCAATTTAAAACATACCCACTTTCAACTGTACATCCAATGGCTGCATTGCGTACTGCAGTATCTTTACTTGGTGTATTCGATGAAGAAGCGGATGTTATGGATCCAGAAGCAAACTACCGTAAAGCAATTCGTCTTCAAGCTAAAATTGCTACAGTAGTAACTGCTTTTGCACGTGTTCGTAAAGGTTTAGAACCAGTTTCACCAAAACCTGAACTAGGATATGCGGCAAACTTCTTATACATGCTTAAAGGCGAAGAGCCAGCAGATATTGAAATTGAAGCATTCGACAAAGCATTAGTATTACATGCTGACCATGAGTTAAATGCATCTACATTCACTGCACGTGTATGTGTAGCTACATTATCTGACGTTTATTCAGGTGTAACTGCAGCGATCGGTGCATTAAAAGGACCACTTCACGGTGGAGCAAATGAGCAAGTTATGAAAATGTTAACTGAAATTGGCTCACTTGAAAATGTTGAATCTTATATTCAAAATAAATTAGACAACAAAGAAAAAATCATGGGCTTCGGTCACCGTGTATATCGTAAAGGCGACCCTCGTGCTCCGCATTTACGCGTAATGTCTAAAAAATTAACTGAGCTAACTGGTAAACCAGAGCTTTACGAAATGTCAGTTAAAATCCATGACATGATCGTAGAACAAAAGAAATTACCTGCAAACGTAGATTTCTTCTCTGCGTCAGTGTATGATTCTTTAGGTATTGATCATGACCTGTTCACACCAATTTTCGCAGTATCACGTACTTCAGGTTGGGTGGCACATATCCTTGAGCAATATGCTAATAACCGCCTAATCCGTCCACGTGCTGAGTATGTTGGACCAGGCATGCAAAAATATGTTCCAATCAGCGAGCGCTAATTTGGAAAATATGCTAGAATGTTTGGGACTGTGTTATCACTAACACAGTCCTATGATTATGAATTTAGGAGGCAACAGAATGTCAAACAAAATTGTAGTTGAAAATGGCGTACTTAATGTACCAAACAATCCAGTAATTCCTTTCATCGAAGGTGATGGAATTGGTCCAGATATCTGGGCAGCAGCATCACGCGTAATTGACGCAGCAGTAGAAAAAGCTTATAACGGTGAAAAGAAAATTGAATGGTTAGAAGTTTTAGCTGGTGAAAAAGCATTTAACCAAACTGGTGAATGGTTACCACAAGAAACTTTAGACAAAATTAATGAATACTTAATTGCAATCAAAGGTCCTCTTACTACACCAATCGGTGGTGGTATCCGCTCTCTTAACGTAGCATTACGTCAACAACTTGACTTATATGTATGCTTACGCCCAGTACGTCACTTTGATGGAGTGCCTTCTCCAGTTAAACGCCCAGAAGACGTTGATATGGTTATCTTCCGTGAGAACACAGAAGACATCTACGCTGGTATTGAATTCGAATCTGGTTCAGAACAAGCTCAAAAAATCATCAACTTCCTACAATCTGAATTTGGTGTAAATCAAATCCGCTTCCCAGAAACTTCTGGTATCGGTGTTAAACCTGTATCTAAAGAAGGTACTGAACGTTTAGTACGTTCTGCTATCGAATACGCAATTAAACATAAACGCCCATCTGTTACTTTAGTTCATAAAGGTAACATCATGAAATTCACTGAAGGTGGATTCAAAAAATGGGGTTATGAATTAGCAGAAAAAGAATTTGCTGATCAAACTTTCACTTGGAACCAATACGATGCTATCAAAGCTGAACAAGGTGAAGAAGCAGCAAACAAAGCTCAATCTGATGCTTTAGCAGCTGGCAAAATCTTAGTGAAAGATTCTATCGCTGATATCTTCTTACAACAAATCTTAACTCGTCCAACTGAGTTCGATGTAGTAGCTACAATGAACTTAAATGGTGACTATATTTCTGATGCTTTAGCTGCACAAGTTGGTGGTATCGGTATCGCTCCAGGAGCTAACATTAACTATGTTACTGGCCATGCGATCTTCGAAGCTACTCACGGTACAGCTCCAAAATATGCTGGTTTAGATAAAGTAAACCCATCTTCAGTATTACTTTCAGGTGTATTAATGCTTGAACACTTAGGATGGCAAGAAGCTGCTGACATGATCACTCAATCTGTTGAGAAAACAATTTCTTCTAAAGTTGTTACTTATGACTTCGCACGTTTAATGGACGGCGCTACAGAAGTGAAATGTTCAGAATTCGCTAATGAGTTAATCAAAAACCTATAATTTTCTATTCTACAATAGAATTTATCGCTAAAGCGGATGCTTTTTTCTGCCGATATAATTAGGGTGACAGTAAATTTTAATTGAATATTTACGATAAACTTGTTTAATTGAGGGAGTGAGATGGAAGTCTCCTCCCTCTTTTAAAATATATAACCTAATTTTAAAGGAGCGTATTCAAATGTCTCTGAAACGAAAAAAAATCTCAGTTATCGGTGGCGGTTTTACAGGCGCTACTGCAGCATTTTTAGCAGCTCAGAAAGAACTTGGTGACGTCGTATTAGTGGATATTCCACAAGCAGAAAACCCTACAAAGGGTAAGGCGCTAGATATGTGGGAGGCAGCACCAATACAAGGGTTTGACTCTTATGTGCAAGGTACTTCCAATTATGCAGATACGGCGAATTCTGACGTAGTGATCATTACCGCTGGTGTTGCACGTAAACCAGGTATGAGCCGTGATGACCTTGTTCAAATCAATCAGAGTGTTATGAAAACTGTTTCAAAAGAGATTGCTACGCATTCACCAAATGCTACAATCCTTGTACTGACAAACCCAGTTGATGCCATGACATACACAGTATACAAAGAAACTGGCTTCCCTAAAAACCGTGTAATTGGTCAATCAGGTGTTCTTGATACGGCTCGTTTCTGTGCATTTGTGGCAGAAGAACTTAAGATTTCAGTGAAAGATATTACGGGTTTTGTATTAGGTGGTCACGGTGACACAATGGTACCGTTAACACGTTATTCATTTGCTGGTGGTATTCCGTTAGAATCACTTATTTCTGCTGAACGTTTAGAAGAAATTGTTGACCGAACGCGTAATGGTGGAGCAGAAATTGTCAACTTACTTGGTAACGGCTCAGCCTATTATGCGCCTGCTGCGGCACTAATAGAGATGGCTGAAGCTATTGTAAAAGACCAAAAACGTATTTTACCATCTATTGCTTATTTAGAAGGCGAGTACGGCTATCATGATTTATACTTAGGTGTTCCTACATTACTTGGCGAAAACGGTATTGAAAAAATCTTTGAGTTAGAATTAACGGACAAAGAAAAAGCAGCTTTAGATCAATCGGCAGAAGCAGTTCGTAATGTGATGAAAATTTTAGTGTAGAATATCAGTCTAAGTCTTAAAACGAGTAGGGAATGTTCCTGCTCGTTTTTTTATGTTTCCAGGGTTGAGAAAGGTAAGGTTCTTCTGCTTTTCATTGTACTTTTAGCATAAAATTGATACTATGAATGTAGTATGATAGAAAAGGGGTTGGCGTATCTTTGCTTCAAAAAAATAGTAAACTTGGTCTCACAATCGATGAAATTACAGTTGGCGAGAAAATCCATATCACTGAAAAAATTGAAGATAGGGATCTATTGCTTTATTTAGGCCTTACAAACGATAGTAACCCGCTTTATATTCAACATGATTATGCGGCTATGACACCTTTTCAAAAGCCAATTGTGCCGACAATTATGTTAAATGGTATTATTACATCAGCTGTGTCAAAGTATATTCCAGGACCAGGTGCACGAATTATTGAGCAACATTTGAAATATTTAGGACCTCTCTATCATTATGAATTGTTCGATACGCTATTAGAGGTTACAGCAATCAATAAATATGACAATACCATCACTGTATCTGTCCACTCATATAATGAGCAGAAGCAGCTTGTAATTGAAGGTTTATTGCTTGTGACTCCACCACTTGCGCTATAGACGTCTTGAGATTTGAAATGGGGGTTTCAAATCACTAACGGAGGCATTAGACATGACAAAAACGATTTTAGTAATTGAAGACGAATTTTCGATTGCAACATTATTGAAATATAATTTAGAACAGGCAGGCTATGTAGTGGAAACGGCTGCTGATGGTCAGGAAGGGCTTGAAAAAGCAATCGACTTACAGCCAAATTTAATTCTTTTAGATTTGATGCTTCCAAAACTAGATGGCATGGAGGTCTGTAAACAAATACGACAGCAACGTATGAATACGCCAATTATTATGCTAACTGCTAAAGATGACGAATTTGATAAAGTTCTTGGTCTTGAGTTGGGAGCAGATGATTACATGACAAAGCCTTTTAGTCCTCGTGAAGTTTTAGCGCGTGTCAAGGCTGTATTAAGACGTTTCACGCAAAATGTTGTCGCAGATGATAAGGATGAGGCGCAGGAAAAAATGTATGAGTTTGGACAATTGCGAGTGTACCCAGAGCGATTTGAAGTATTTTTACAGGATGAGGCACTGGAATTTACACCAAAAGAGTTTGAGCTACTCATCTATTTACTTGAAAATAAAAATCGTGTATTAACACGTGATCAGCTATTAAGTGCTGTATGGAAATATGATTTTGCTGGCGATACTCGAATTGTGGATGTACACATTAGCCACCTTCGCGATAAAATTGAAGAAAATAGCCGTAAGCCGATGTTTATAAAAACAATTAGAGGTCTTGGTTATAAATTTGAGGAGCCGAAAACGACATGAAATCGATGAGCAACCGCTTATTCTTGACATTCATGCTTTTACTTGGAACGATACTAGCTGTCCTAATGATTGTTATAGGTCAGCTTTTTCCTGTTTATATCGAGCAATATAACGAGCAAGCAACCACTGAGATACGGACATCAATGGACCAAGTAATCGATGAACGCAAAATGGATTTAACGAAGGAAGATCAGGAAGCTTTGTACGCAGCTCAGGCTATGGAACGAGACGAATCCTTATTGAACTATGTGCGTGCTCGCCTTTACGGAGTACTGGCTATTCTCTTTACCATCACGTTGATATTAATAGCAATTATAAGTCGTTATATGATACGTAACTTTACTGCACCGATTGATAATGTGACAGACACTGCCCTTGAGCTTGCAAAGGGTAACTATCGTGCACGTGCTCAAGAAAATGAGCATGAACGGATGATACCACTGAGTCATTCCATAAACATATTGGCACGGAATTTGCAAGATATTACAACGATACGTGAAGTAGAGGAAGAAAGACTGAAAACCTTAATTGAAAATATGGGGAGCTCCCTTATGATGATTGGTCGTGAGGGGAATATTTCCATTGTAAATCGAGTATTTCTGGAGCGCTTTGGAATGCAGCTTGATGATGTACAAGGAAAGGTTTTTCGTACAATAGGCTTACCTAAATCATTAGAACAATTTATCGATCATGTTTTTCTGACAGAAATGCCTTATCGACAACAAATTAAAATGGAAGTACAGCAAGAACTTTATAACAAAGAAGTTTATGGGGCACCGGTCATCGGGGACCACGGACGATGGCTAGGCGTTGTTATCGTTATGCATGATATAACGGAACTAGTTCGATTAGAACAAATTCGGAAAGACTTTGTTGCGAATGTATCACATGAATTACGCACACCTATTACATCTATTAAAGGCTTTTCAGAAACTTTATTGGATGGGGCCTATAAAGACGAAAAAATGCTGATTTCCTTTTTGGAGATTATATATAAAGAAAGTAATCGACTTCAAATGCTGATTCAAGATTTACTAGAGCTCTCAAAGATCGAGCAGCATGGTTTTACTGTCAATATTATGCCGATGGGCTTACAGGATGTTCTAATTCGTGGAGCAGAATTGACAGCTCCGCGATTGGATGAAAAAAATATGAGCTTCCAGGTGGATATCGAACGAGATGTCCAGGTTATGGGGGATGCCAATCGTATCATTCAGATTGTGACGAATTTAATTACCAATGCGATTACATATTCACCTGAAAACACGACTGTTTCTATTCGATTAAAGGAAAATGAAACACATGGCATTATCGAAATAGAGGATCAAGGAATTGGTATTGAAAAACATGAAATAGCGCGCGTTTTTGAAAGATTTTATCGGGTGGATCGAGCGAGAAGTCGTAATTCTGGTGGAACAGGCTTAGGCTTAGCGATTGTTAAGCATTTAGTCGAGGCGCATCATGGCCGAATTCAAGTAGAGAGTGAAGTCGGCATAGGAACTAAAATGATTGTCATGATTCCGAAAAATTAACAAATCCTTTACATGAACAACATGTTACATTCATATTTGGGCACTATACTTATTTCTAGAAACCCCCAATATGATTGTTAAGACGATGACCATAAAAATCTAATAGAAGATTTTTAACTGCTTTATATTCCCCACAGAAAGAATTTAGTGTTTTTTAGACACTAGGTTCTTTTTCTGTTTTACAGGGAACGTAAATAGGTGTAAAGTATAGTAGCATAAAGTTTAACAACCATCTTACCCGCGATTGTCTGTTAGACGAACGCTTTGACAGTCAGTGAATCAATCTTCTTATCATTCGAATCGTGTTTTCCTGACTGTTGAGGCAGAGAAAAAAATGAGAGAAGGATGACCATGAAAATCGTCAAAAGTATCGTGCAAATCGGCTATCTTTATATCCTATTATTAATCGGAAATACTATTGCACGCCTACTTCACTTGCCGATTCCAGGGAGTATAATAGGACTTGTCCTATTATTTTTACTGTTACAGTTTCATATAATCAAGCTTGAATGGATTGAATTAGGAGCAGCCGTACTATTAAGTGAACTCTTATTATTCTTTATTCCATCTGCCATTGGTGTTATTGATTATCATGCCTTATTTGGTGTGCAGGGAATGAAGGTTGTGCTGGTCATTGTCGTGAGTGCCATTGTGGTAATGTTTGTAACGGGGTATACAGCACAATGGCTAGAGCGGCGAAAGAAGGGTGATGCGATATGACTTTATTAATCGCCATTGTCAGCTTACTTGGGACCGTTGCTATTTTTTATATTTGTAAAATGTTTTATAAAAAATATAAAAAAGAATGGCTGACACCTATGCTGATTACACCTTTAGTCATTATAGGTATTTTACTACTGACAGGTGTATCTTATAATTCCTACAATTCTGGAGCGAGTGTCTTAACAAATTTACTAGGACCAGCAACCGTTGCGTTTGCCGTTCCTATATATAAAAATGTCAACCTATTAAAAAAACACGCATTTGAAATTTTCATCAGCATTGCTGTTGGTTCAGCGGTTGCTATTGTGTCATCCTTTATGATGGCTCTATTGGTGGGCTTAAATGATGAGTTGGTGCATAGTTTAGTGCCACGTTCTGTAACAACACCTATTGCGATGGATATTTCTAATATGATTGGTGGTTCTCCTACGCTTACAGCTGTTTTCGTTATGACGACTGGTATTTTAGGAAGCTTGTTAGCACCAATCGTTATCAAAGTATGTCGTTTTCATAGACCTTCATCTAGAGGATTAATGCTTGGTATGGGTGCTCATGGAACGGGTACATCAAAAGCATTTGAATTTGGAGAGCTAGAAGGCACATTTGCTAGTCTAGCGATGATCGTTGCTGCATTAATTAGTATTGTATTATCCACTACCATTTTCCCAGTATTTGAACATCTGGTTATCAATATCCTGTTGCCCTAAAAGGTAACAGGATTTTTTTGCATTGATAAGCTTTTGTTAAGAGTGAGATACAGAGGATTCTGTCCTTTACAATCATTATATGAAAATATTTTGAAACTTTTTATAAGGGTTCACCGTAAACAATAGTACTAAGCAAAAGGAGGAACAGACATGAGTGTGAAAAGGACACTAATGATTGTTGGACTTGGAATATTTGGAATTATTGCACTTATTACAGTTTTTACTTCATGGTACACGGTAGATGAATCAGAGCAAGCTGTGGTTATTACATTTGGTCGTGCCGATGATACAGTAACAAATCCAGGTCTTCATTTTAAATTACCTTGGCCCGTCCAATCCGTAGAAATTTTGTCAAAAGAAACGTTTAGTCTGCAATTTGGTTATAAACAAAATAAAGCAGGTGAGTTAGAGGCATACGATGCCGAAACAAAAATGATTACGGGGGATGAAAATATTGTCTTAACAGACCTTGTTGTTCAATGGAAAATTACAGAGCCTAACAAGTTTTTATTTAATTCGCAGGATCCAGAAAGAATATTACATAGCGCGACATCGAGTGCCATTCGTTCTATAATCGGAAGCTCTTCTATCGATGCAGCGTTAACAGAAGGTAAAGCTGACATCGAAGCAAATACTCGCCAATTATTAGTTTCTCTTATTGAAAAATACGATATTGGAATAAGCGTGTTAGGTGTGAAATTGCAAGATGTAGAATTGCCAAATAAAGATGTGCGTGCAGCATTCACTGCTGTAACAGATGCACGTGAAATGAAAAATACAAAAATAAATGAAGCTGAAAAATATGAAAACCAACGCATTAGTGAAGCTGAAGGCGAACGTGATGCTATTATGTCGAAAGCAAAAGGAACTAAAACAGCCCGTATCGAGCAAGCACAAGGGGATGTAGCGGTCTTTAATAAAATGTATGAGCAATACAAGGGCAATCAGCAAATTACACGAGAGCGGTTAATTATAGAGACGCTTGAAAATGTCCTACCGAAAGCACAAATTTACATTATGAATGATGATGGTAGTACGATGAAGTATTTACCACTTCAGCAACTACAGCCTCAACAGTCGCAACAGACACAAACAGAGAAAAAAGAGGGGAGCGGTAACTAATGGACCAAAAAAATAAGGATCTAGAAAAATTCCTCAATTTCTTATCTGGCAAAAGTAAAAAAGCTGCTCCTTCAGAAGGTGATTCAGGAGACAATGTAGTTAAAATGTCGAAGAAAGGACCGAAGAATCCTAAAAAATATATCTCTCTAGCTGTAACCTTAACGGTCATATTCGCTCTAGTGATTACTTTATTAACGAATATTTATATAGTTAAAGAATCAGAGTATGCTGTTGTTCGGCAGTTTGGAGAGGTTGTTAAATTTGAGCGTGAACCAGGTTTAAATATGAAAATTCCTTTTATTCAAAGTGTCACAAAGTTACCAAAAAACCAAATGACATATGAGATTTCGGAAGAAGAAATTAATACAAAGGATAAAAAACGAATTATTATTGATAATTATGCTGTATGGCGTATTACGGATCCTAAGCTATTGATTTCGAATGCTGGTACGATAGAAAAAGTTGAATCACGTATGGAAGAGTTCATTTATTCTGTTATTCGCTCTGAACTTGGCCGAATTAACTATACGGAGATTATAAATGATGAGGATTCTTCTCGAGGCAGCATAAATGATCAAGTAACTGAACGTGTTAATGAACTTCTTTCCAATGATAACTATGGTATTGAAGTAGTAGATGTACGTATACGTCGCATTGATTTACCAACTGAAAATGAACAATCCGTTTTTACGAATATGATTTCAGATCGTGAATCAATTGCACAAAAGTATCTTTCAGAGGGAGATGCACAGAAACGTCGTATTGAGGCACAAACGGATCAACACGTACAAGAAATGCTTGCTAAAGCAAGTAAAGAAGCTGCTTTAATTCAAGCTGAAGGAGAAGCAGAGGCTGCAAAGATTTACAATAAATCTTTCTCTCAAGATCCTGAATTTTATTCTTTATACCGCACATTAGAATCCTATAAGAAAACGATTGGGGAAGATACGGTTATTATCTTGCCAGCTACTTCACCATATGCCAACATCTTGTCTGGTTATATTAAATAAACGCAGTTTAAAGTCGTCTCTGTCTTGAAGGAGACGACTTTTTTGTTGCACAAATTATAACTATCCGTGAAATCGAATTATTATAGTATGAAAATAATAGAAATTTATAAGTTTGTATTCCCGAATCAGCTATAATTTGATAGAATGATAATGTTTAAAAAAGAATAGTTGGGGGTAAGGGCTTTGAAATTACAAATTAGCAAATGGCTCCAAAATTTAGGGATTGCTTGTAGTATAGCTTCGATATTAACACTTTTCTACCGTCTATCCGATTTTTCGTGGGTGACGAAAAGTGTTTATCATATACCAGTATTTTTTGTTTGTATCTTTTTAATCAGTATCATTATTGCAGATGATGTAAGAAACCTTTTTAAGAAATTATTTTGGTATGAAAAAAGAAAGGTCAAGCGTCCTATTTGGCAAGTTGGAATTGGCTTAATCTTCTTTTTGGCACAAATTAGTACAGTAATGGTATTTAATCAAGAGCTAACATATCCACAATTAGGCGGCATGCCGTTATTTCTTGTGTTTGCTTTTATGAATGCATTTATATTAACTGTCATCTATGAAGAAGTTTTTTATCGTACTTCAAATCAATAACAACTATTAAGAACTTTCATTTACAGGAGACTTGTCCTTGAATGAAAGTTTTTGCTTTTTAGTAATGGATGTAATACGTCTTATGCCTTGTAAATACGTAAATTATTAACATTTGTCAGTATTGCCCTTATTTAATCTGTAGTACAGTCAAGTTATTGAGAATAGTCAATGACTAAACTTGATAGGCAGATGCATACATACCATATTGAATTTTTTAACCTAGTTTTAACCTTTAGTATGTATGATAAGCAAAGATTCATTTTAATAGGAGGTAATAAAGATGAAAAAGGTCGTGTTTGGAAGTGCTTTAGCAGTCGGATTATTATTTAGTGGGGCAGGGCAATCCTCTGCTAATAGCCTAATTCAACCAATTGATATTCAAGGCATGGATCTAGAATCAGCATTACAAGCAGTCCAATCACAGCGAGCACAGCTGTTAGAAAATCAGCTTAAGGATCAACTAGAGGATGTTCAACAACGAAATCAACAGCTAGCTGATTTGAATGCACAGCAAGGTCAAATGGATATGCTCCGTTTACAAAGCATGAATAGTAAACGAAATGAGGCTTTTGATGTAATGACTAATTTTGTAAAAAAAATGCAGGATAGTCGTTCATCTATTATAGGTAATATGCGTTAAGGAGTTAAAATATTTTAAACAAGTCAACCGCTGCGCGCGGTTGGCTTTTTTGAATGAATAGGAATGCTAAAGTAGCGGATAAAGTCTTAAAAGTGGTGGATAAACCATTAAAAATAATGGATAACCTTGAGGGTGGACGCCTGCTTTTTTTACTTGAAATGTATTGTTATGATAAAGTAGAAGAAGAAGACAACGCAGGAGGATAAAATCATGACCAAGGAAAAATTACTATTATTGGACGGTAATAGTTTAGCGTATCGCGCGTTTTTTGCGTTGCCATTGCTAACGAATGATAGTGGCATTCATACTAATGCTGTATACGGCTTTACAACAATGCTACAAAGAATATTAGAGGAAGAACAGCCAACCAAAATATTGGTTGCTTTTGATGCTGGGAAAACAACATTCCGCCATGAAACCTTTACAGAATATAAAGGAGGACGGCAAAAGACACCACCAGAATTATCAGAGCAATTTCCTTATTTACGAAAGCTCATTGATGCGTATGGTATTAAGCAATATGAGCAGGAGTTATATGAAGCGGATGATATTATCGGAACGCTTGCTAAAGAGGCTTCGTCGCAGGATATGGATGTTATCATCGTTTCTGGAGACCGTGATTTAACTCAGCTGGCGACAGAGCAAGTAACCGTTTATATAACGAAAAAAGGTATTACGGAAATAGAGAAAAATACACCAGCCTTTATTGCGGAAAAGTATGGGTTAACGCCGCTCCAAATTATTGATATGAAAGGCTTGATGGGGGATTCCTCCGATAATATTCCTGGTGTACCAGGCGTCGGGGAAAAAACGGCTGTAAAATTATTAAAAGAGCATGGCTCCGTTGAAGCACTTTATGAAGCAATGGATACATTGAAAGCTTCTAAAATGAAGGAAAAGCTTGTAGCTAATGAAGAGCAAGCCATCATGAGTAAGAAGCTGGCAACGATTTATACGGATGCTCCAATCACCATTTCGCTGGCTGATCTTGCATATAATGGGCCAAAAGAAGATGAATTAATCAATGTGTGGCGTGAGCTTGGCTTTAAATCGCTGCTTGATAAAAGTGACTTTACAGTGCAAGAAGAAGAACAGGCGCCTCTCGATTATGACCTTGTCCAGGAAGTTCGACCTGAGGATTTAAAAGACGTGATGGCTGTGCATGTAGAGCTCGAAAACGAGCACTATCATACTTGTCAGCAGCTGGGAATTGCCTTATCAGATGGCGTAAAGACGCAATATATTCCATTTGATAAAGCAGCAAAATCAGATATTCTCTGTCGTTGGCTTGAAGATGCCACAAAAATAAAATATATGTCCGATTCTAAGGCAGCTCAAGCATCATTAAAGCGAGCTGGGATTCAATTAGCTGGCGTTGACTTTGATTTGCTACTTGCCTCTTATATTAATAATCCAGCATTAAGTGGCGATGATATCGCAACACTTGCAAGGGAATTAGGCTACTATGATGTCCAAGCAGATGAAGCGGTATATGGAAAAGGTGCCAAGCGTGCAATACCTGATTTGGACCAACTTGCACAGCATGTTAGCCGTAAAGCTTTTGCAGTATGGTCATTACAGCCGAAACTGGAAGCCTTATTAAAGGAAAATGAACAATTCGATCTTTATAAAAACCTAGAGCTACCATTGGCAGGAATTTTAGGTGAAATGGAAAGCGAAGGGATTACGGTTAACCGCGCTACGTTAGAGAAAATGGGGCAAGAGCTTAATGATAAACTTGTAGTAATTGAGCAAGAAATTTATGCAGAAGCTGGAGAAACCTTTAATATTAATTCACCAAAACAATTAGGTGTGATTCTATTCGATAAGCTAGGGCTACCTGTGATTAAAAAGACTAAGACAGGCTATTCAACTGCTGCAGATGTCCTAGAAAAATTACAGTCAGAGCATGCTATCATCGAACATATTCTGTTGTATCGCCAACTTGGAAAATTACAATCCACATATATTGAAGGCTTACTAAAGGAGATTCATGTATCAGATAGTAAAGTGCATACGCGCTTCCAGCAAGCTTTAACTGCAACAGGGCGTTTAAGCTCAACAGATCCTAATTTACAAAACATCCCAATTCGTTTGGAGGAGGGCCGCAAAATTCGTCAAGCCTTTGTACCTTCAAAAGAGGATTGGATATTATTTTCTGCTGACTATTCGCAAATTGAATTACGTGTTCTTGCACATATGTCAGAAGATAAAAACCTTGTTGAGGCTTTCCGTGAAGGAATGGACGTTCATACACGTACAGCTATGGATGTATTTCATGTGTCAGAAGATGAGGTTGATAGTAATATGCGTCGCGCAGCGAAAGCTGTTAACTTTGGAATAGTCTACGGTATTAGTGATTATGGTCTATCACAAAACTTAGATATTACGCGTAAGGAAGCGGCTAATTTTATTGAAAAGTATTTCGCAAGTTTCCCTGGTGTAAAACAGTACATGGATGACATTGTACAAAATGCAAAATTTAATGGTTATGTGACAACGATATTAAATAGACGCCGTTATTTACCGGATATAACAAGCTCAAACTTTAATTTAAGAAGCTTTGCTGAGCGTACGGCGATGAATACGCCAATTCAAGGTAGTGCAGCTGATATCATTAAAAAGGCAATGATTGATATGGATGCTCGATTGAAAAAAGAAAAGATGCAGGCAAAACTGCTACTTCAAGTGCATGATGAGCTAATCTTTGAGGCACCAAAGGAAGAGATTGCCTTACTCGAAAAAATTGTACCTGAAGTCATGGAAAACGCTATTGAGCTTGCTGTACCGCTTAAAGTAGATTTTAACCATGGCTCAACTTGGTACGAGGCAAAATAAGGAGGGATTCAAATGCCTGAATTACCAGAGGTAGAGGGTGTCGTCCAGGCATTGAAGCCAACAGTTGAAGGACGTACCATTCAACAGGTTCAGCTTTCTGAACGAGTACATTTCTCTTTTAGTGAGGGTAAACAATGTATTGTCAAACAAGCAACGCCTGATGCATTTGAAAGTACTTTGTCCCAGATGACCATTACCAAAATTGAACGAAGAGCAAAATATATTTTCTTTCATTTGCTGAAGGATGATGTTCCATATGTTCTTGTTAGTCACTTAGGGATGACAGGTGCTTGGTTTGTTGTGAATTCACCCGAAGAAATCAATGAGGCGAAATTTCAAAAGCATATCCATGCGACATTTGAAATGGCAGATGGGGGATACTTGATATATTCAGATATTCGTCGATTCGGTGAACTTCGTTTTCTGACAAAAATTGAAGATCATGCGCCATTGACAAAAATGGCACCAGAGCCATTTGATGAGCATGCATGTGATTTTTTTATAACAAAATCTAAGCTACCGAAATATGAAAATAAAGCCGTAAAAGAAGTAATTATGGATGGGCAAGTCATTTCGGGCTGTGGCAATATTTATGCAACAGAGGCATTGTTTGCTCAGAAAATTCACCCTGCACGCAAAATGAGCCGCATTAGTGAAAAGCGGAAGCGAGCATTATTTGAGGAGATTGTTGCTGTCCTACGTCAAAGCATTGAAGCGGGTGGTTCAACTATTTCTGATTATCGGAATATTAATGGGGAAGCAGGGAGTATGCAGAATCGATTAAAAATGTATGGGAAAAAGGTATGTCCAGCATGTGAAACGGCAACAAGTCAAATGACAATTGGAGGGCGTACCTCTGTCTATTGCCCAAATTGTCAACATTAAAGGGGATTTAGCAATGATTATCGGACTAACAGGAAGTATTGCAAGTGGAAAAAGTACAGTAGCTAAAATGATGAGCGAACTGGGTTTACCGATTGTTGATGCAGATGTTGTAGCACGAGATGTCGTAGAACCTGGAACTGAGACATTAGCATTGATTGCTGAAAGCTTCGGACAAGCTATCTTGCTTGAGGACGGCAATTTAAATCGAACTATGCTGGGAGATATCATATTTCATGAGCCTGCCAAACGCAAAACGTTAAATGATATCATGCATCCAGCAATCAGAAAAGAAATGTTACGTCAGCGTGATGCTTATTTAGAAGCAGGACATGAACATGTTGTGATGGACATTCCTTTGTTATTTGAGAGTAAGCTTCAACATTTTGTGGAACGTATCATTGTGGTATCGGTCAGTGAAGAAGTTCAGCTTCGACGTTTAATGGAACGAAATAATTTATCTAAAGAAGATGCATTGGCACGTATGCACTCTCAACTGCCGATGTCTGTCAAAGAAAAGGGTGCACATGCGGTCATTTATAATAATGAAAATATAGAAAGTACAGAAGAACAATTAAAAAAAATCCTGCATTATTGGGATGTTATTTCATGAGTTCTTTTATAATGCGTAGCAAGCCGACCTTGCTACGCATTTTTTTATGGGGAAACGCCATAATAAAGAATAATTTTTCAGAAAATAAGAACTTTTATATTCTCAATATATAATGTTCATCTTTTTTAAAATTGTGTTATACTAATCACCATAAAGTATATAATTAATTAATCTGAGTATGTACTCACAGGAGGATATTATAAATGACAGTATCAATTGCTATTAATGGTTTCGGGCGTATCGGACGTATGGTTTTCCGCCAGGCTATCGTACAACAAGATTTAAACATCGTTGCAATTAACGCTAGCTATCCTGCAGAAACGTTAGCACATTTGATTAAGTATGACACAAATCACGGAACATTTGAAGGTACGGTAGAACCAGCAGGCGATGCTTTAGTTGTAAATGGTAAACGAGTTCAAATTATTAGTGAACGTGATCCTTTAAAATTACCTTGGTCTACAATGGGTGTAGATATCGTTATTGAAGCTACAGGAAAATTTAATGAACGTGATAAAGCAGCAATGCACTTAGCAGCAGGAGCGAAAAAAGTAATCTTAACAGCACCAGGTAAAAACGAGGATGTCACAATTGTTTTAGGTGTAAATGATGACAAATTGGATATTGCGAAACATGATGTTATTTCAAATGCTTCTTGTACAACAAACTGCTTAGCGCCAGTAGCAAAAGTATTGAATGACACATTTGGTATTGAGAATGGTTTAATGACAACAGTTCATGCTTATACAAATGACCAAAAGAACTTAGACAATCCGCATAAAGATTTACGTCGTGCACGTGGATGCGCCCAATCCATTATCCCAACATCTACAGGTGCAGCGAAAGCCTTAAAATTAGTGTTACCTGAATTAGAGGGTAAAATTCATGGTATGGCACTTCGTGTTCCAACACCAAACGTATCTTTAGTTGACCTTGTAGTAGATTTAAATACAGATGTAACAGTTGATGCAGTTAATGCAGCATTTGTAAAAGCGGCAACAGAAGGTCCAATGAAGGGTATCCTTAATTTCTCTGTTGAGCCATTAGTATCTTCTGATTACAATACAACAACTTATTCTTCAACAGTTGATGGACTTTCTACAATGGTGTTAGGCAACCGCAAAGTAAAAGTACTTGCTTGGTATGATAACGAGTGGGGCTACTCTGCACGCGTTGTTGACCTTGTGAAAAAAGTGGCAAATGCTTTGGAAACGGTAAACGCGTAATAATTTCTATAGATAGCACATTGAAATCGAAAAGGTTTCAATGTGCTCTTTTTTTACAGAAACTATTCTTGTACTTCAGGTGCTTTAGATTTATCATGAGCCCACAAACGTGAATGCACTTTTCTTACATGTAGGAAATTTGTTATAATAGATATATTAAATTGTTGTAAACCAGGAGAGTAATTATATGAGATGTCCATCTTGCCAATTTAACGGAACGCGTGTTGTGGATTCGAGGCCAGTAGATGATAATAAAGAAATTCGTAGACGTCGTGAATGTGAGTCATGTGGCTTCCGTTTTACAACGTTTGAAAAAATTGAAGAGACACCATTAGTCGTTGTGAAAAAGGAAGGTTCACGAGAAGAGTTTAGCCGTGAGAAGGTACTTCGTGGGCTTATTCGTGCTTGTGAAAAACGCCCAGTGGCACTTGATGTGCTGGAGGAACTTGTTCTGTCCATTGAAAAAGATCTTCGTCGTATTGGAAATTCGGAAGTACGCTCAGAAGATGTTGGCGAAATGGTCATGGACCGCTTAGCCAAAATTGATGAGGTTGCCTATGTGCGTTTTGCGTCGGTCTACCGTCAGTTTAAAGATATCAATGTCTTTATTGAAGAAATAAAGGACATTATTCAACGTCAAACGGAGAAGAAATCATAGCAAACAGAGAGGATGAATGACGTTGATTCATTTATATAAGGAATTGCAGCCTGGCGATCCTTTCGACATTCGTCTACCTCATGCATTTTCTACACAAGAGCGTCAATTAGTTACATTATTTTATCAACCATTAACGGGATCAGAGCCAGTTAGCCTCTATTTAACATTATGGGCAGAAGCAGAGCAAATGCCAAAGCAGCAAATGACACATTATTATTTAATGAATGTGCTAGGGCTACCAATTGGTAAAGTGTTTGAGGCTCGTATTGCTTTAGAAGCTATTGGTTTGTTGCGTACATGGAAAAAAGAAAATGCTGGTGAGCGTAGTTTTTTATATGAGCTACAGCGCCCATTAGATGCAGATAGCTTTATGAAAGACCCGCTGCTGTCGATGTTTTTGTTTAGTAAAATTGGAGAGCAGGCTTATCGCAACTTACGTCAGCGCTTTATGTCACCTGTAAAGGACTCGGCGTTTAAGGATGTATCTCGTGCTTTTATTGATGTCTATAAGCCTGTTCATGCCAATATCCCATCAGATTTACAAGTGGATACGAGTCATAAGGATAAACAACAAAAAGTATATCCTTTTTATTTGGAGCAATTCGATTTTGATTTATTGCAAGCAGGTTTGTCTGAGCAATTGGTACCTTCCAATTTGTTGACATTTGAAGTGCGTGAAGCTATAGCCAAGTTGGCATTTTTATATCATTTAACAGCCCTTGATATGCAAAAAGTAGTCATACTTGCTTTAGATGATGATTTAGGAATTTCTCAGGAACGTTTACGAAAGGCTGCTGCTGATTTTTATAAATTAACCGTATCCAAGGAGCCGCCAAAACTTGCCCGTGTCACCGATCCTCTACCAGTAGCAGAAGCGGGACAAAAAACGAAGGATCAGGAACTTCAACACTATTTAGAAACAACGGCACCTGTCCAAGTTTTAAGAGATATAAATAATGGTAAAGAACCATTACAAACCTCAGTCCAACTTGCAGAAAATTTAATCGTTCAACATGGCATGCCAATTGGAGTGGTTAATGCATTGTTAGAATACGTTATGCTAACAACAGATATGAAGCTCCCTAAAAAATATGTGGAAACGATTGCTGATCATTGGGTACGAAAAAATGTCCAGACCGCTAAGGAAGCAATGGAACTTGCACGCCAAGAGCATGATAAATATACAGCTTGGAAAAACAAGCCGCAAACGTCCAATAAAACGAGTCAACAGACTAAAGGACGTTCAAGATATCAACGTGAAGAAAAAGTGCCTGAATGGTTCTATAAACGAAATGACAATCAAGAGGAATCTACTTCTAGTACTATAGATTTTGAAAAAGAGCGACAAAAAATATTAGAGATGCTAGGAAAAAGCGAATAGTAAAGAAGGTGAGCAGTAATCGAACCTATAAATGGACCACTAAAGCGAGCAATTAATGTACCCTCGTTCCAAGAACGCTATGAAGCCATGCGACGTGAAATTTTAGAGCACCCGCATGTGCAGGGATTTTTAGCGCAGCATGCAGATGAATTAAACTATGACAATGTTGAGCGAAATTTACCTAAACTGCATGAGTTTATTAGTCAATCTACTGAGTGCTGTGGGTGTGATAATACCGAACATTGTACAAACTATTTAAAAGGATTCATCCCGACATTAAGGGTTGTTCGGAATTCTATTGAAATGGACTATGTGCGCTGTGAGCAAAAGATTAGGGAAGAAGAACGCCGAGATGTTGCGAATATGATTGCAAGTATGCATATGCCAAAAGATGTGCTACAAGCAACAATTCATGATTTAAGTATTGATGATGAATCACGTGTGGCGATTGCACAAAAAGCAGCTCAATTTGTTAAAATAACAAAAGAAACTGGTCAATTACCTGCAAAAGGTTTTTACCTATATGGTAAATTCGGTGTAGGGAAATCCTTTGTACTTGGGGCATTGGCCAATGAATTAGCCTCTATTAAAATCCGCTCTGTGGTAGTTTTCGTTCCAGAATTTTTACGAGAAATGAAAAATGCCATTGGCGATAATACATTGAATGAGAAAATTGATTATATTAAAAAGGCTCCTGTCTTAATGCTAGATGATTTAGGTGCGGAGACAATGACTGCCTGGACACGTGATGAAATATTGGGGACTATTTTCCATTATCGGATGGCAGAGCAATTGCCAACTTTTATTACGTCTAATTTTAACTATGAAGAATTAGAGCATCACTTAGCTCAGTCACAAAAAGGTGATATTGAGGTTGTTAAAGCGGGACGAATTATGGAGCGAATTAAAGCCCTAACAGTGCCGATCGAAATGCGAGGCAAAAATCGTCGGATGTAACATTGATAGTTGCATTTTTCGACAATCGAGCGTATACTGACTCATATACTTAATATCAATATGCATTGATGAGGACATGAATTTTGTGTATCAGCTTTTAGAGAGGGAAGTCATCGGCTGAAAACTTCCTAGTATGGGCACATTATTTACTACCTACTGAGCAGCGAAAGGGATAATCTTTCGCCGGTCCCTAGCCCGTTAGCTAGCCTTGAGCTTCGTCTGACTTTATGTAAGTCGGAAGGAAGAAGGGTGGAACCACGAGCATACGCTTCGTCCCTTTTGTGAGGGACGGAGCTTTTTTTATTTTTCTCAGATTTCATTGAAATAGTGGTGGCTCCGCTCATATAGGGAGATAAGTCGCTCGCGAAAGTGGTAAATTCGCTCATAGAGAGTAAGAAACCGCTCAGAAACATGAAGATGCCGCTCCGATTGAACAGAGAAATGCTTAAAAAAGCAATGACTCCGCTCAAACCAAGCCGTAGAGTCACACAAACATTGCTCCAGCCAATCATCAAGCATTATGTATTTATCAAAAACAAAGGAGTGCAAAGGATATGTCAGAAATGATTAAATTAACTTTCCCAGATGGCGCTGTAAAGGAATTTGCAAAAGGCACATCAACTGATGACGTAGCATTATCTATTAGCCCTGGCTTACGGAAAAAAGCGTATGCAGGTAAAATTAATGGTGTGTTAGTGGATTTAAAAACACCAATTGAAGAGGATGCAACAATTGCAATCATTACACAAGATGATGAGGCAGCACTTGAAATTTTACGTCACTCAACTGCCCATTTAACAGCGCAAGCTATTAAACGTCTATTCCCAGATGTAAAGCTTGGGATTGGTCCAGTAATTGAAGGTGGTTTCTACTATGATATCGACTCACCAACACCAATCACTGCTGAAGATCTACCAGCCATTGAAAAAGAAATGAAGAAAATTATTGCTGAAAACCTTGAGGTAGAACGCAAAAATGTAAGCCGTGCAGAAGCACAAGCCCTTTATGAAGAAATTGGCGATGAGTATAAATTAGAATTACTTGAAGCAATTCCTGCAGATGAGCAAGTATCTATTTATTATCAAGGCGAGTTTTTTGATCTTTGCCGTGGTATCCACGTACCATCTACGGGTAAACTTCGTGAATTTAAGCTTTTATCATTAGCGGGTGCTTACTGGAGAGGGAACTCTGATAACAAAATGTTACAACGTATTTATGGTACAGCGTTCTTCAAAAAAGAGGAATTAAAACACCACCTTCAAATGCTAGAAGAAGCAAAAGAACGTGATCACCGTAAAATCGGAAAAGAATTAGAACTGTTTACAACTTCCCAAAAAGTTGGCCAAGGTTTACCACTTTGGTTACCAAATGGTGCAACAATTCGTCGTGTTATTGAACGTTATATTGTCGATAAAGAATTATCACTTGGCTATAAGCACGTTTATACACCAGTATTAGGTTCTAAAGAGCTTTATCAAACTTCTGGTCACTGGGATCATTATCAAGATTCAATTTTCCCACCAATGGAAATGGATAATGAAACATTAATTATGCGTCCAATGAACTGTCCTCACCATATGATGGTGTACAAAAACAGCATGCATTCATATCGTAACCTACCATTGCGTATTGCAGAGCTTGGCACTATGCACCGTTACGAAATGTCAGGGGCTGTTTCAGGCTTACAACGTGTTCGTGGGATGACATTAAATGATGCCCATATTTTTGTTCGCCCAGATCAAATTAAAGCGGAATTCCAAAAAGTAGTACAGTTAATTTTAGAGGTTTATAAAGATTTCGACCTTAATGATTACTCATTCCGTTTATCTTATCGCGACCCAGCAGATACTGAGAAATACTTCGATGATGATGCAATGTGGGAAAAAGCACAAAGTATGCTAAAAGAAGCAATGGATGAACTTGGCTTAGACTACTTTGAAGCGGAAGGTGAGGCTGCATTCTATGGTCCTAAACTTGACGTTCAAGTAAAAACAGCGATTGGTAAAGAAGAGACTTTATCTACAGTTCAATTAGACTTCTTATTACCAGAACGCTTCGACCTAACTTATGTTGGGGAAGATGGTAAGCCTCATCGTCCAGTTGTTATCCACCGTGGTGTTGTATCAACAATGGAACGTTTTGTTGCCTTCTTAATTGAAGAATACAAAGGAGCATTCCCAACTTGGTTAGCACCGGTACAAGTTGAAGTTATTCCAGTATCGAATGAAGCTCACTTCGACTATGCAAAGCAAATTGAAGAGCAACTTACAGCGGCTGGTTTACGTGTGGAAATGGATGATCGTGAAGAGAAATTAGGCTATAAAATCCGTGAGGCACAAATGAAAAAGATTCCTTATATGCTTGTTATCGGGGATAAAGAGGTTGAGGCAAATGGCGTAAATGTTCGACGTTATGGCTCGAAAGATTCCGAAACAATTAGCTTTGAGGATTTCCTAGCAGCTATAAAAACAGAAATTACAAAATAAGCTTTAACTAGAAACCCTCGCTTGCCAAAGTGAGGGTTTCTAGTTAAAATAAATCTTGCATTTGTATAGAATAGCTTCATTTTGGTTATGTTAGCACAGATAAGAAAATAAATATTTGACAGCTTATCATATACATGCTAATATAATTAAGGTTAATGAATACAAAGTTTGTGGTTGAAGTAGAGGCTGCCCGCTTCTCACCTGATACAACGCTTTAAAGGCTGTGAACAGGTATGACACGTTGAATTGTTTTGCGTAGACTTGCGCATGCACATATAGCGGGCGGACATCTTCAAAAATGTCCGTCCTTTTTTTATGGACATGACGAGAGGATGTACCGTTCAACCGGGCAAGGCTTTGCCCAAACCATGTATTCGCGACAACTACTTGGAGGTGGATTACTATTAGCAAAGACATGTATGTAAACGAAGGCATTCGCGCACGTGAACTTCGATTAATCGATCACAATGGTGACCAGCTTGGTGTAAAGACACGTAATGAAGCGCTAGAAATCGCCGCTCGTGTAAACTTGGATCTTGTCCTTGTGGCCCCTCAAGCCAAGCCGCCAGTCGCTCGTATCATGGACTATGGTAAATTTAAGTTTGAACAGCAAAAGAAAGACCGTGAAATTCGTAAGAATCAAAAGGTCATCGTAATGAAAGAGGTTCGTTTGAGCCCAACAATCGATGAGCATGATTTCCAAACGAAGTTACGTAATGCGATTAAATTCCTTGAAAAAGGCGATAAAGTAAAATGTAGCCTACGTTTCAAAGGTCGTGCGATCACACACAAAGAGATTGGTCAACGTGTGTTAGATCGTTTTGCTGAAGCTTGTGCTGAAGTATCAACGGTAGAACAAAAACCGAAGATGGAAGGCCGAAGCATGTTCTTAGTTCTTCAACCAAAGAACGAGAAATAATATTAGACGAACAGTTTAGGAGGAATTCGACATGCCAAAAATGAAAACTCACCGTGGAGCTGCGAAACGTTTCAAAAAAACGGGTTCAGGTAAATTAAAATACGACCGTGCTTATGGAAGCCACTTATTCGCAAACAAATCTACGAAACAAAAACGTCACCTACGTAAAGCGAACATCGTATCATCTGGTGACTTCAAACGCATCAAATCTTTACTTGTTTACATGAAATAATTGACTACAAAAAAATACTAACATTCATTTTTTAATGAAAAGCAGGAGGTAATTCATATGCCACGCGTAAAAGGCGGAACAGTGACGCGCAAACGTCGTAAAAAAGTATTGAAATTAGCTAAAGGTTACTATGGTTCAAAACATACATTATACAAAGTTGCTAACCAAGCAGTAATGAAATCAGGTCAATATGCATACCGTGACCGTCGTCAGAAAAAACGTGATTTCCGTAAATTATGGATCACTCGTATCAACGCAGCTGCTCGTATGAACGGTCTTTCTTATAGCCGTTTAATGCACGGTTTAAAAGTTGCAGGTATCGAAGTTAACCGTAAAATGTTAGCTGACCTTGCAGTAACTGATGCTACAGCATTCACTCAATTAGCAGACGCTGCTAAAAAAGCAGTAGCTAAATAATAGCTGACAACATTCACTATTATTTCTGCACCGAAAGCGTAGCGACAGGTGCAAAATATCATAAGTGCAATAAAAAGACTGATGGGTTTTTCCATCAGTCTTTTTTGTGTTAGATTAATAGTATCACGGTTTTAAAGGAGTAAGAAATGGGACAAGCATTATTAGCTTATATGAGCATTGTATCAATTGTATTGCTCATATTAATGGGGATGGATAAATCACGCGCAAAGAATCATGAATGGCGTATAGCAGAGCGTACATTATTTACACTAGCCATAGCAGGAGGGGCAGCTGGAGGTGTATTGGGTATGTATTTATTCCGCCACAAAACACGTCATAATCGTTTTGCATTTGGTTTTCCCCTACTTGCAGCCATACAAATTTTTATCATTGTGCAGCTTTGGACATAAATGAGAATAATTAAAACACATCCTCATGATGAGGATGTGTTTCGCATAAGCTGTTCAATGGGCTGCTTCCAATTGATTTTGGCGCTTGGATAGTTCAATAATATTTCTTGCTGCAAATATTCAAAGTCGCTTTTGCTGAAGCCTTGTAATGTTGCAGCATCGCGCGCACCGACGAAAATGGTTACAACCTCAAATGCATCCTCTGTTGTGCCTAGGTATTTTTCACCTTCAAAAAGAGCACCCTTATAGGAAATAAAGAAATTTTTTCGGACATTTTTAACGTCATCATAGAAATAATACTGGCCTTTTTCATAGGCTTCATCAAGTTTGCGTTTAGGATCAGTTATATAACGAATCGCTTTGTAAAATACATAGATAATAAGCGCTATTACAGCAAGTCGAATTAGTAACGGCAACATGTTTAAATTTCCCCCTTGAAGAAAGGTTATTCTTTCCTATACGATTAGAAGGGTCAAATAGTTTCACTTTTTATAAAAAATTTTTTAGAAATTTAGGAGAAAAAAATGAATTTACAACAATTGTTTACCATGCAAAAAGAGCTTGATGATTTTATCGAGCAAACACAAAATATTCAGCAAGATGTGTTTCAGGAAAAGGGCTTAGCCTTACTAGTGGAACTAGCTGAGCTTGCTAATGAAACACGTTGCTTTAAATTTTGGAGCACAAAGGGACCATCAGCACGTGAAGTCATTTTAGAAGAATATGTAGATTCGATTCATTTTATCTTATCTCTTGGCTTATTAAAGGGCTATACATCGATTGAAATGTGGCCTTTCGTAGAAGAAAACAAAGATTTAACAGCTACTTTTTTAGAAACACAAAGTGTTATTTTAGCATTTATTCATCAACCTACAGAGGAGCGTTATTTAGCTATTTGGCAATACTATGGATTACTAGCGTATAATCTCGGTTTTACATTTGAGGATGTAGTTGGTGCTTATCTTGAAAAAAATCAAGAAAATTATCATCGGCAGCGTTCAGGTTATTAAATTAAGAAATACACCAATTTTCAGACGATTAAGCTAGGAATATTTCGGTAAACGAAGTATAATAAAATAGATACAAGAAGTAGGAGGCAAAAGGATGACACAACTAGATCCAACATTACAAATGTTTAAAGATTTAACAGATGCGAATGGTATCGCAGGTAATGAACGTGCACCGCGTGAGGTCATGAAAAAATACATCGCACCATATGCAGATACTGTAGAAACAGATAACTTAGGTAGTGTCATTGCTAAAAAAGTTGGCGATGAAAACGGTCCTAAAATTGTTGTAGCAGGACATTTAGATGAAGTAGGCTTCATGGTTACACAAATTGATGACAAAGGCTTTATCAAATTCCAAACAGTGGGTGGCTGGTGGAGCCAAGTTATGCTTGCACAGCGTGTAACGATTACTACACGTAAGGGCGATGAAGTGATTGGGGTTATTGGTTCAAAGCCACCTCATATTTTACCTGCGGATGTACGTAATAAGGTAGTAGACATTAAAGATATGTTTATTGATATTGGTGCAGCTTCTAAAGATGAAGTACTTGAGTGGGGCGTACGTCCTGGCGATATGGTAACACCGTACTTTGAATTTAATGTAATGAAAAATGATAAGTATCTATTAGCTAAAGCTTGGGATAACCGTATCGGCTGTGCAATCGCGATTGATGTTATGAAAGCGTTACAAAATGAAAAGCACCCTAATATTCTTTATTCTGTAGGGAATGTACAAGAAGAAGTTGGACTTCGCGGTGCAAAAACTGCTACACATAAAATCCAACCAGATATTGGATTTGCAGTGGACGTAGGTGTAGCAGGAGATACTCCTGGAGTTACAGCAAAAGAATCAACGAGTAAGATGGGTGCAGGCCCTCAAATCGTTGTGTATGATGCATCTATGGTTTCACATCGTGGCTTACGTGAATTCGTATTAGATGTAGCAGATGAGCACAATATTCCATATCAATTTGAAGCGATGGCTGGCGGTGGTACAGATGCTGGCTCCATCCACGTAACAGCAAATGGTGTACCAGCACTATCAATCGGTATTGCAACACGCTATATTCATTCACATGCAGGTATCCTACATCGTGATGATTATGATAATGCCGTTAAATTAATGGTAGAAGTCATTAAAAAATTAGACCGTGATGCAGTCAATAAAATTACTTTTGACTGATACTGCTAAAAAGATATAGCATGATTTTGCCTTCTAACAAAATGTTAGGAGGCTTTTTTATCATTCCAAGACAATTAGACTTGCTAATATGAATAGTAATTATAAACACAAGTCCCATTCTTATTAGTGAGTAAGACTCTTATAGAAATCAAAATATAGAGAAGTATTAATTTGTAGGTTAATGGAAAATAGCTGCAAGTAAATTGATTGTTGCTGTGCTGAGCAACAGCCCATGTTAAGTTAGCTTATGACAAGAATCATTGCTAGCTTCTAGAAGCGTTTAACAAGCATAGAACTATTAAGAATGAGTAAAGGTTGACAGGTTTCAAGCTATGTATAGGAGCTACAAGTAGTTCTTGTGAAGAATAGGGTATTCCCGTTTATACCATTCAAGAAACACCCCATTTTCGCTATAAAGAATTTTGCAAGAGCTGTAGAATATTTTTCCCCATTTCAAGAGGGTTTGTTGCTAGTATAGAGGATCGATAATTGGATAGAATCACGACACCTGTTTGCTGTTTTTTATTAAATCCTAGATAACTAGAGAAGCCTTTCGTTGATCCGTTATGCCAAATAATATCGTCTTCAAGTACCCATCCTAATCCGATGCTTACATCTTTTGAAATAGTATGAGTAGCTTGATGTGTTAATAGATAGCCTGAATTTTGATTGCCAATGTGTATTTTTAAAAATTTTAATAAATCATCAACAGTGGATCGTAGAGCGCCAGCTGCCATAAATTCATTCATTTCAAGTGGGGGCTTGTTATGTCCCCGAACAGAATATCCCTTCAATACGGTATTTTCTTTAGAGGGGGGGATAGAAATAAAGGTATTCGTTAAATTTAAAGGTTCTACGATTCTACGAGTAATGGCTGTTTCAAAGTCAGTGTGAAGTTCATTTGCTAATAAATATCCTAAAAGGCCCATTCCTACATTAGAATATCTAAACTTAACTTTAGGCTCCTGGGTATGGGTTTTAAAATACTGTATTGCCTCATTCAATGAGTAGGGACAAAAGGGGTCACGAGGTGTTTGGCTATCAAAAAGATTATAGATGTTCTTCAGTACACCAATTCCCGGTAGACCAGATGTGTGATTTGCAAAATGCCTCAAAGTTACAGGGTGATTATCGGGAATTTCAGAAAAGTATTTGGCGATAGAATCTTCTATCTTCACGATTCCTTCTTGAATCATTTCCCCAAACATGGATGTTGTTAAAACTTTAGAGATTGACCCAATTTCATAGACATAGGGTTTTTTATCATATGTGACATTTGAGCCGTTGAATATAAAAGCAGCATCTAGATTACGACAAATAACACCAATGGATAGGATTACATTCGGACGAGTCTTTACGTAAGGATAAGCAATTTTAAAAATATCCTTTTTTAAATCATTTAAATCCACAAATATTCCTCCTTTTCAATCTCTAATTTTTTTGATCGCTAGAGACGATAGCATGGAGTTTCGTGTATATTTCTTTTAATTGCAGTAAATCCTCTTTAGAGAGCTGTGAATAGTATTTATTGATAATGGCTAGTTCAATTTCTTCCTGTTTTTGAAAATAATCAAAGCCCCGCGTATCTAACTCGATGATGATCTCTCTACGGTCCTTTTGATTTATGGTTCTTTTTATAAAGCTCTCCTGTTCTAATCTTCCTACTAATTGACTTACAGCACTAGCAGATGTCCCCATCAACTTTGCTAATTCGAAGGTTTGCAAAGGGCCATGTGTTTGAAGAAGACTTAAAAATAGTGCCTGCTTTGTAGTTAATGTTTCATCTAATAGGGTGGAGAATTCTTCTGTTAGCATCACATTTGTTTCATATTCTACTTGGTTCAGCTCTTTGACCAGCTGTATCAGCTCTTTTTCCATTTTTTCACCGCCTCAATAGTTAATGCATATTAATTATAAATATATATAAACTATAATGCAATTATTTAAGAATATGAATGTTTAGTAAAAAAGAAAATATGTATAAATATTCTCTTTGACGAATTTTTGACACATTTAATAACAAATGAATAATAATTAAGATTAATTATAAAAATTCAGTTGATTTTATATTTATGCATGTTATACTAATTTCAACAGCAACGATATAAGGAGCGAAGGCTATGAAATTACTCGAAGAAGTACAGTTAAAGTTAGTGTCTAGTTTAAAGGGAAAAGATTTACTAACTTTGCTAGACTATACAAGTCAAGAGGTCCAGGATCTTATTGAATTAGCAACACAGCTTAAGATGATTACAAAAGAGGGGAAATGTCCAAGATTACTAGAAGGTAAAACGCTTGGCATGATTTTCGAAAAACATTCAACTCGTACACGTATTTCATTTGAAGTTGGTATGAATCAATTAGGTGGGAAAAGCATGTTTATGCATGCACGTGATTTGCAAATTGGTCGTGGTGAATCAATTTACGATACAGCGCATGTATTATCTGGCTATTTAGATGGCATTATGATTCGCGCAAACTCTCATAAAATGGTCAAAGAGCTTGCAGAGCATGCAGCAATCCCTGTCATCAATGGATTAACGGATATTTATCATCCTTGCCAGGCATTAGCTGATTTAGAGACGATTGCAGAAAATAAAGGCATGTTAAAAGGACTTAAAATTGCCTATGTAGGTGATGGCAACAATGTAGCACACTCACTCGTAGTAGCTTCAGCACACGTTGGCATGAATGTAGCTGTTGCGACACCTGTAGGGTATGAATGTGATGGGGAAGTCATCGCTAAAGCACAGGCCATTGCAGCAGCAAATGGCAGTACGATTATGATCACGAATGATCCTGTTGAAGCAGTATTAAATGCAGATGTCGTCTATGCTGATGTTTGGACATCTATGGGTCAAGAGGAAGAAACAGCAAAACGTTTACAAGATTTTGCTGGCTATCAAATTAATGATGAGCTAGTAGCCTATGCAAAACCAAATTATATGTTCTTACATTGCTTACCAGCACATCGTGAGGAAGAGGTTGCGACTTCAGTTATTGACGGACCTAATTCTTACATCTTTGAGCAAGCCGAAAATAGATTGCATGCTCAAAAAGCTGTATTAGCATCGATTTTAGCTTAAATTGAGACATATGCTTTCTCGAGTTGAGAAGTACGATAGATAGAGTTTACATGGACAACAGAGGGTGTTCATGTGAATAACATAAAAGTGGTAGGCAGACAGAGGGATGTTCACCACGTGCGATGTTTGTTGTCAAGATGGATGGCTACATCGCTACATAGTAAAGTAACCTGGGAGACGCTGGGTTACTTTTTTTCTTTGTCAAAAATATAAAACATAGTTTTCTTATAAGTTATAGAGAATATAAGGGATTATTTATATAATAGGTTAAATAAGTAATGAAGGAGTGAACTCCTCGTGAATATAGACCATATCGAGGCATTTTTATATGTTGTCCATTACAAAAGTATCCATAAAGCAGCCAATGCATTATTTCTTTCACAGCCGACTGTAACTGCACGTATTAAGTCATTAGAACGAGAGCTAGGTGTTGAGTTATTTTACCGAGATGGAAGAAGTGTGAGCGTATCAGAGAAAGGGAAAGATTTTTTACCATTTGCCACGCAAATTGTGCAAACATTTCAGCAAGGAAAGAAGCAATTAGAAGAAACGCAGGAGACCGATGAGGTATGTATTGGTGCAAACGGTGTAACAGCACAGTATTTTTTAGCCTATGCATTGCCTAAATGGAAAGAGCAATTTCCTTATTTGCGTTTTCAATTATTTACAGGTTCCACAACAAACATTTTAGAAAAGCTACAAAGCCACCAAATTCATCTAGGCTTTATTCAATATGTACATGGGGATGACATTGAGAACGAGCTTTTATTGAACAATACAGTGAAACTTGTCAAACACCGTGATCACCCATTACAACTAGATGAACTTATTCAAGCAAAAGAATTAGCTCAACAGAAAATGGTGTTTTTTGAATGTGGCGCGTTTGATTGGAATTATGTGCATAAAATGTTCGAGGTAGAGGGAGTAGCAGCCAATATTGAGGTACGAACAGATCATTTAGAAGTTGCCAAAGAGTTTATTCGGACAAAAGACTATCTAAGCTTTTTACCACATCTATGCATTAAAAAGGAACTGGAAAGCGGTGAATTTGTGGAGATAGACGTTAAGCATTTGCTGGATATGAATCAACATATATTTTTAACCTATAAAGAGAAAGAGACGTTGCCATCATCCTTTTGGCAGACAATTTGTGAAACAGCTAAGCATTTTGAAAGCATAGGAGACACGTATTGATAAAAAATTTTATCACCACATAAAATTTTTTCTATTACTGTACCTATTGCATATCGTCTAAAGGAACGGTAATATCATTCTCAATCCAACAAAACATACTTAACCACTATGTTTAGTAAAATAAAGATTGAGGAGGAATTGACATGGCTAGACAGGATAAAATTCGATTTGGAGCAATTATTCATGGGGTAGGAGGAAATATTTCTGGTTGGCGTCATCCAAAGGTGGCGAGCAATCAAAGTGTAAGCTTACCTTTCTATATTCAGCAGGCTCAGAAAGCAGAGCAGGGAAAATTTGATGTAGCATTTATTGCGGATGGTTTATTTATTAACGAAAAATCCATCCCTCATTTTTTAAATCGATTTGAACCTATTACAATCTTATCGGCTTTAGCAGTAGCGACGAAAAACATTGGGTTAGTTGGAACAGTCTCAACTTCCTATAGCGAACCATTTACAGTAGCACGCCAATTCGCTTCATTAGATCATATTAGTGCTGGGCGTGCTGGATGGAATGTTGTAACGACACCATTAGAAAGTACTGCTTTGAACTATAACAAAACAATCGACCAACATCCTAGCCATGCAGAACGCTATCTCATTGCGGAAGAATACTTAGAGGTTGTCAAAGGCTTATGGGACTCGTGGGATGATGATGCGTTTATTGCAGATGTCAACAAAGATCAATTTTTTGATCCAGAAAAATTACACACATTACATCATAAAGGGCGATATTTTTCAGTCCAAGGACCACTCAATATTGGTCGAACAAAGCAAGGCCAGCCCGTTATTTTCCAGGCTGGGTCGTCTGATGCAGGCATTCGATTAGCTGCAAAAGATGCAGATGCCATTTTCACACATGGGGCATCTATTGAAGAGGCACAGAAATTTTACTCGAGAGTAAAAAAAGAGGTGGCAACATTTGGACGAAATCCCGAAGAAGTAAAGATTTTTCCAGGTATATCACCAATTATTGGCGATACGGTGGAGGAAGCAGAGGCGAAATATCAAGAAATTGTTGAGTTAGTTTCCATAGACCGTGCTCTTGCTTATCTTGGACGTTACTTCGACCATCATGATTTTACCCAATACGATGTGGATGCACCGTTTCCTGATCTAGGGGATATTGGAGCCAATAGCTTTAGAAGCACAACCGATTATATTAAACGTTATGCTAAGCAGGAGGGTCTGACATTACGTCAAGTCGCTTTACGCGAGGCGACACCAAAAACAGCCTTTTTTGGGACAGCTGAGCAAGTAGCAGATCTTGTACAAGAATGGTTTGAAAAGGAAGCAGCAGATGGTTTTATTATTGGCGTGACAGTACCTGGTGCTCTTGAAGATTTTGTTGATAAAGTAGTGCCAATTTTACAAGCAAGAGGGCTATATCGTAAAGATTATGAGGCAGATACTTTGCGTGGGAATTTAGGTTTACCATTCAAGGAAAGTCGCTATGTTAAACAGTCTGTCTAAAAACCTAGTAAATTTATTTGAATAAAAGAAATTAGGAGGGGTTGTATGAGTTATACATTAGGCATATTAGATCAAAGCCCTATTATTGAAGGAGCAAGCAATGAACAAACATTACAAAAAACGGTGACTTTAGCACAACGAGCTGAGCAGTTAGGCTATTCACGTTTTTGGGTATCGGAGCATCATCATACAGAGTCATTAGCAGGTTCTTCTCCAGAAGTATTGGTTTCTTATTTACTTGCCAAAACCAAATCCATTCAAATTGGATCAGGTGGGGTTATGCTACAGCATTATAGTCCCTATAAAGTAGCAGAAAATTTCCATGTTCTAGCATCATTGGAGCCAGGACGTGTAGATTTAGGAATCGGTAAAGCCCCTGGTGGCTTGCCACTTTCCACGAAGGCTCTACAATATGGCACACTCAATCAAGGGGAAGATTTTGAAGAGAGACTAATATTTTTACAGCAATTAATTGAGCAATCCATACCAAAAGAGCACGAATTATATGGCATACAAGCAACGCCGATTCCAAAGGCAAAGCCGACATTATTTTTGCTTGGCGCTAGCCCTGAAAGTGCTGCTCTTGCAGGAAAACTAGGCATTGCATTTGTCTTTGCTCGATTTATTAATAGTGATAATGATGTTTTGGCGCAAGCGGCTAGAATCTATCGCAGTCATCATCCAAACGGCACTTTTGCGATTTCCATTGCTGCACTTGCTGCTCCAAGTAAAGAGGAAGCGAAAGAACTAATAGGAGATCAAAAAATTACAAAGGTGCATTTAGCAAGTGGCAGAAGCCTGACGCTACAATCAGTAGAGCAAGCAGAGAAATTTGGTCAGGAATCTGGAGAGGAATATACAGTGGAACAGTATGAAGCCGATATTTTATACGGTACAGCAGAAGACATTAGAGCCAATTTAGATGACTACCATGTACGATTCCAAATTGATGAATTTATTTTGCATACGCCCATCTTGAAGGAATTTGAACGTCAACGTTCGTTTGAACTTTTAAGTCCTGTCCATTTGCAGTTACAGCAAAAGGTGAAGGTAATCTAAGGGAGGTCATGATATGACAAAAAGTTTAGATATAATTATTTGGTCGAAGCAAGGTTGTAGTTATTGCGAGGAAATAAAAGCATATCTACAAGAACGACATATTTCCTACAAAACAGTTGATGTCACGTCTAATGATAATTTTAGAGACATCCTTGATATAAAGTATGGTGTTCGACATGTACCCGTTGTAGAAATTGGTTCAAGTGAAACAGGTATCTATAGAGCCGTAACGGCAATTGGTTTAGAGCATCTACAGAAGGCACTTGCTGTGAATCTACCCTCATATGCATAACAGAAGGAGAGAGGAATCTTATGAAAAAAATATCATTTTATTTGCTACTTGTGCTAGCAGCGCTATTAACTGCGTGTGCAAACTCAGAAAAAACAGTTGGTGACGCAAGTGCTCAAAAAACAGCACAGAGTGGCAAGGATGTTCAAAAAATTATAGTTGGTACGGGAACTCAGTTTCCAAACATCTGTTTTTTAGATGACAAGGGAAATTTAACTGGTTATGATGTAGAGCTTGTTCGTGCAATTGATGAGAAGCTACCAGAATATGAGTTTGAATTTAAAACATTGGAATTCTCCAATTTATTACTAAGTTTAGAAACAAGAAAAATAGATTTTATTGCCCATCAAATGGAAGTTAATAGTGAGCGTGAAGAGAAGTTTTTATTTAATAAAGAGCCGTATAATGTTTTCCCATTAAAGGTGACAGTCAACGAGAAAAATAATGCAATTCAATCCATTGAGGATTTAAAAGGGAAAAATGTGAGTGTTTCACCAACAAGTAATTCTGCTGTTTTTATTGAAAAGTATAATAAAGAGCATAATTTAGGAGCAAATATCGTTTATTCTTCTGGCTCTGTCGATGTTAATAATCAACTTGCAACGGGACGAATTGATGCCATTATTACCACACCGTTTGCTGTTCGATACTATAACGAAAGCAATGAGGCACAGCAAAAGGTTGTAGGTGATGCATTATTAAATTCAAAGGTCTACTTTTTACTCAATAAAGATGAAGTGAAGTTACAGGAGCGCTTAGATGAAGCGATCGTTGAATTAAAGAATGAGGGGGTAGTGAGTGAGCTTAGTAAAAAGTGGTTGGGTGATGATTATACAGTAGACTTCTAATGAATAGGAAAGGAAGATGGCAGTATGGAAAATAACTTTGATGTCGTGCTAATTGCGGAAGTACTTCCAACATTGCTTCAGTATTTACCCATAACTTTCGAGATTCTAGTATTCTCCATACTTTTTGGTATGATGCTTGGGATTGTGCTAGCCATACCAAAGCTACTTCACATACCAATATTGAAGCAAATTATTACAATCTATATATCCTTTATTCGTGGTACACCCATTTTAGTGCAGTTGTTCTTAGTATTTTACGGTATACCCGCATTGTTAAAGCTCATTCATATTGATGTGACACGAATGGATGCAATGTATTTTGTTATTATTACGTACACATTCAGCAATGCGGCAGCCTTTGCCGAAATATTTCGTGCAGCAATTTTAACCGTTGATCGGGGTCAAATGGAGGCGGCCTATTCAGTAGGCTTAAGTGGATCACAGGCTTTTATGCGAATTGTTTTTCCACAGGCAATACGTGTTGCTTTTCCAAATATAGCAAATACAATGATTAGTTCATTAAAAGATACATCGTTAGCATTCTCCATCGGTGTAATGGATATGGTGGGGAGGGGAGAAACCTTGATTGCTTCTACGACACGAGCGTTTGAAATCTATGTAGCTTTGTCAATTGTTTACTATGTCATCGTTATAATCCTTGAAAAAGTATTTAAATTTAATGAACGCTATTTTAATCGCTATATGCCAAAGGAGCTTGCTTCACAATAGGGGGAATATGCTATGACCATTGATATCGCTTTTATAGGAGAAGCATTACGAGAAATTAGTAAAGTAATACCGTTAACCTTATTCATGACTATTACACCTGTTTTATTAGGAATCGTTATTGGCATAATTGTAGCTTTCGTGCGCATTCAACAGATAAAAATAGTCTCATCTGTACTTAATTTTTATGTTTCATTTTTCAGAGGAACACCTATCATTATGCATATCATGCTCGTTTATTTTGGCTTGCCAATGCTAGTTGATAGTGTAGCTAATTTGCTTCATTTAAAGATACAATCAAATTCTATTCCTATTTTATTTTTTGTCATACTAGCCTTAACACTTAGTGCAGGGGCTTATGCCTCAGAAATTATTCGTTCAGGGATATTAGCTGTACCTAAAGGACAATTAGAAGCAGCATATGCGATTGGATTAACATTTCCTCAAGCGATGCGACGTTATATTTTACCACAAGCATTTGGGCAATCTATTCCCAACTTAACGAATGTTTTTATTGGTTTTTTACATGCTACATCATTAGCATTTTTCCTATCCATTAAAGAATTGACCGGTGTGGCAAATATTATTGCTTCCATGAACTTAAAGTTTTTAGAGTCATTTATTGCTGTTGGTCTTATTTATTGGGGAATTTCAATCATAGTAGAATGGGTTTCACACCGAATTGAAAAAAGAGTAACAGCCTATAGTAAAGGCGGTTTTTCATCATAGAAAGGGGAAATTAGAATGACAGTAGCGAACATTGTGATTGAACATTTACAAGAGGAAGATTATGCAAACTATCTTGAAGTTTTAGTTGAGAGCTATGCGCAATATGAAAAGGACTATGAAGACCCAGAGCGCTGGCAATCATATTTAAGTGATATCCGTGCTTCGGTTGGTAATCCGAATGCAGAAACAATTCTAATTGCAAAACGCGGAGATGACATATTAGGTGGATTACAACTATTTACGGATGCAGGGAAAGCGTATGGCTTGCCAGAGCTAAATATTCAATCGACGATTGTGCGCTTATTAGGTGTGCATCCAAAAGGCAGAGGGCAAGGGGTTGCTAAGAAATTATTAAATGAAAGTTTTGCCTTTGCTAGAAAGAGACAGGATCAGGCACTTTATTTACACTCAGGTGATATGATGCAGGCTGCCATAAATCTTTACTTATCATTAGGTTTTGTGCGAGATGAGTCGAAGGAATTTTACAAGGGAGATATATTAGTCAAGAGCTTCCGTTATGATTTATAATGATAAACCCGCTGATGCTCTAGTCAATCAGCGGGTTTTAATGTTAATTATAGTGTGAAAATCTTTCCTGGATTCATAATGTTAAGTGGATCAAGCGCTGCTTTTATGCTTTTCATGACGACTAAAGAGGTACCATGCTCAGTGGCTTGGTATTTCATTTTGCCAATGCCAACACCATGCTCGCCCGTACATGTGCCACCTCGAAGTAATGCATATTGCACAATTTGTTCATTGAAGCGATCCGCTTTTGCCTGCTCCTCGGCGTCATTTGGATTTAACATTAAAAGTGCATGGAAATTTCCATCGCCCACGTGGCCCACAAGCCCACCTGCGAGTCCAACATGATCAAGCTGTTCTCGTGCATATAAAATGGTTTCAGCAAGCACAGAGATTGGTACACAGACATCCGTTGACATGAGCTTCTTACCAGGATAAGCATGAATATATGCATAGGCTAAAGAATGTCGTGCTTCCCAAAGCTTATTACGAGCAGCATTATCTTGCTCGAATTCGACGGATAGACAGCTGTAGTCCTCAAAAATTTCTGTAGCAAATGCGATGTCCGCATGCATACCCGCTTCGTTTCCGTGGAATTCTAAAAACAATGTTGGTTTTTCGCTAAAGGATGTATCGTTATAGACATTGGCCTGCTTCATAGAGGATTCATCGACCAATTCCACTCGACCAATTGAAATACCAGCCTGTAATAAGGCGGTAACAGCACTAACAGCATCTCCAACTGTGTCAAAAACAGCTCGCCCCGCTGTCACAAATTCAGGTATACCATACACTTTTAACGTTAACTCCGTAAAGCAGCCAAGTGTTCCTTCAGAGCCGACAAATAGACCATTTAAATGGTAACCAGAAGAGGATTTCGCGGCTAAATTACCTGTATGGATGACAGAGCCATCTGCAAGGACAACCTCTAAATCACGAACCTGATCACGCATAACACCGTAACGCACAGCAGTCGTACCACTAGCATTCGTCGCAGCCATGCCACCTAGTGTTGCATCTGCACCTGGATCCACTGTGAATTGTAGACCGTGTTTTTTTAACTCCTTATTCAGTTGAGAGCGCGTGACGCCAGGCTGAACTTTTACAAGAAGGTCGTCAGGTCGAACTTCTAAAATCTTATTCATTTCAGAGAAATCAATAGAAATACCATGTGCAATAGGAATCGCGTTTCCTTCTAAGCTGGAGCCAACACCGAATGGTACAACTGGTACACGTTGTGCATGTGCAATTTTTAAGATGGCACTGACATCAGCTGTGGAACGGGGAAAGACAACGATATCAGGTAATCTCATCATATGATGAGATTCATCCTTTCCATGTAGCTGTCGTACCGTTTCGTTTGTTGACACTTGTTCTTCTAATAAAACCTGTTTGAGTTGATTGACAAGTAATTCTACTGCAACAGTCATTCCAATCCCTCCAAAATTTTCTGATAAGTAAAACTTTATCACGCATTTATTGGAAATGGAATGCACAGTTCATTAAAAATCAGTTAGCAAATACTTTTTCTAGTTTTTGAACAAATTCATCTTGTTCTGATGGACTGGATTGCTTCCACCATTTTTCAAAAAACACCCCAAGCCCTGGTAGTAAATGCTCTTCTCCGCGATTAATAGCATCTTCCACAATGTCTTTGAATTCTGCGGCAGATTGACCATGTACATTCGCTGTAATTGCATCTCTTATTTGAAAATTCATCTATATCGCCTCCTTAGTAGTAATTTGTCCAACTATCGTTTAAATATGTATGAAATACCAAAGAAAATAGATAATTTTTGCAATAACTTTGGAGGAATTATGACTAAATATGCCAGGCATTTTATTCTTTCTGCGCGCTGAAATGTTGAAAATGGGCATTAGCTCTCAAGCAACATGACAGTCTAAGATTGTGTTACCTAGGAATATAAAACTGTGCACAGTTGACAGGAAGAGTGGTATGTCCATTCGCAACAATCACAAGCTTTCATTAACACAATCTTTTGAAGAAATTTTAGAGGCTGTGCAACCAATGATTACAGCCATTTTTACGCAGCTTCATATTTACAAGGATTTTGATTACTATCGTCATATTGCTTCTATTGCGGTATGGAGGGCATGGCTAAAAGCAGATCCAGCAAAGGGACAATTTTCTGCTTATCTTTATTCCTCGATAAAAGGTGAGATTCTAAATGAATTATCAAAGGAAAAAAACTATTCAGAGCGAATAACGGTTGTTGATGGTGAAACACTCAATTTTATTCTTAGTGATATGGAGGGATGGGACAATCAAAAAAATCCTAGCTTACTTGAAATTAAGTTGTCTCAGCTTAAGCAGATAGAAAGAGAAATATTACTACTTTATTATGTAGAAGGTTACAGTGATCAAGAAATAGCTAATGCATTAGGCTTATCCGCTGTTGCTATTAAAAAAAGAAGAGGTAGAATCATCCAGAGATTGAAACATCAACTTTCCAGGGTGGAATAAAGAACTAAAAATATCAAAAGTATGCTAATATTGAAATAAAATGAATATTAGCATACTTCACATAGGTGCATACAAATTCCGATAAAAGTGTTATGATTTGTAAGAAGTCAAAGAAATATACAATTCAAATTTAAATAATCGATATAGATAGATAAAATTTCCTAGTGAATGTTTATATAGTAGTATGGAGGGTTTGGAGTGGAGAGATGGTTTAATCAGATAGAGAAAAAAGAAATTTGGTATATGGTATTACCCTTATTACTTGTCATACCATTACTGAGCTTTAGCAATCAAATATATGGTGTTTTCCAAGGTAACATGTATCAAGATATAAAATTGGTGATACAAATATTAATCATTGTTTTTACAATGGCAATTGCGATCCAATCCTATTTAGTATTTTCACACTTATTATCCAATCAAACTTTATACATAGGAAACATGTTTTTCATTATTGCCTTATTAGAATTAGTTAGCTTGTTTTTTAGCCAATCTAGAGAATGGAACTTTATGAACGAGCCCCTACATATATTAATACGTTTATACTTAGCCATTGGATTTATACTTATTATTTTAAACCCTAAAAAGCGATTAACCATGAATCATCGGATACTGACATATGGTTGTTCGATGCTTTTCGTTCTAGGAAGCGTTTTTCTGGCTTATTATTCGCCCAAAGTATTGCCTAAAAATTGGTTAGATACGATTGATAATATGGTACACTTAATTGCTATTATTCTTCAAATTTTAACCATTGCTATTGTTAGTACATATGTAAAAAAATTACCAAAGCGTTCCATGTGGCTAATTAGCGCAGCTATTTCCCTTATTGTGAGTGATGTCTTCTTTATTGTTAGTCAAGATCAAAATGCGATATGGGATTTCTCAGCACTGATCTATCAGTTTTTAGCATTCTATTTTTTCCTAAAGGCGATTTATTATACATCTGTGGAAAAACCCTTTCAGCAGCTGTTGAAAATTAAAAAGGATCTTGAACAATCTCAAAAAGAGCTTCGATTTCAAGCTTATCATGATGATATTACATTGTTGCCAAATGAACATTTTTTACTTAAGACGTTAAAAGAAAATTTACATGAACATAAAGCGCAAAAGGCTATCATTGCCATAGAAATTGATCGCTTTGCGGCGATTCGTTCGTCCATTGGGATTAGTAACTCTAATAAAATGATGAAACTTGTTGCAGAGCGAATTCAATCGATTGTACCTCCACATTATTTTGCAACTAAACTGCGTGAAGGACAATTTGTTATTTATATTGACCATGTAAAGACGATTGAGGAACTACTACAATTTTGCTTAAATCTTAAAAGTGCCATGGCAGATCCTTTACAGGTCCAATTATTTTCATTGAATGGCAGTCTAAATATTGGGATTGCTCTTTATGAGGAGCAATGGACTGGTGAAGAGCTATTAATGCATGCACAGTTAGCGATGCGAGAAGCTAGACAAATACCTCAAAGATTTCTTTTTTATAAACCATACATGTCTAAAGGTATTGCAGATCGAATATTGTTAGAGCAAGACTTACATAATGCGTTAGCCAATAATGAATTTTATTTAGACTATCAACCACAGGTCAACTTAAAAACAGGCACCATTGAATCGGTCGAAGCTTTGGTTCGCTGGCGTCATCCAACTCGGGGATTTGTTCCACCTGATGTCTTTATTCCTATTGCTGAAGAATGTGGCCTTATTATCCCGCTAGGTAAATGGATTTTAGAAAACGCATGCACTCAAGCGAAAATATGGGAGAAACAAGGCTTACCTCCGATGAAAGTGGCAGTGAATTTATCACTTGGCCAGTTATTTCAACAGGATTTAGTAGAAATGGTACAAGATATTTTACATCGTACCAATTTAGATCCGTCATTTTTACAATTAGAAATTACAGAAAGTATGACGATGAATATTGATCAAATGACACAGCTATTACATGAGTTAAAGGCATTAGGCATCCAAATTGCTGTAGATGATTTTGGAACAGGTTATTCCTCTCTATCTTATTTAAAGGAATTCCCAATTGATTGTTTAAAAATTGACCGAACATTTGTGAGAAACGTGCCACATAATCCGAATGATGAAGCACTTGTTTCCATGATTATTTCGATGGCTAAACATTTACGTTTGAAGGTTGTGGCAGAGGGCATTGAAGAAGTGGAGCAATTATCTTTTCTAATAGATGGTGGCTGTGATTATATTCAGGGCTATCTATTCAGTAAGCCAATATCCCCACAGCAAATTACGGAAACCTATAAAGATTTACATCATCGTGTGGAGGAAGTATTAACACAACTTCAATATATTGAAGATTATAGTATTTAAAAAAAGAACCTGCTTATTGCTATTGAGTAAGCAGGTTCTTGCTGTTTAGTGAACGAGATATTCTTCTTTTAATTCGGATATAGCTACTTCAGATCGCTCTTCTAAAGAACGGCGTAGGTGAACTGTCGCTGTTTTTTCATCATCGTGGAGCTGATCGATCCAGATGGAAACACCATTATAGCTCACTTCAAATTCTAAAGGTGAGGCGACAATTTCTTGTGCACGTTGAAAATCCAACTGAAGCCCCCCTTATTTTTTCTGCTTATTCTTATTTTGCGTGACTGTGTTAATTAGCTCCATAAACTCTTGAGAAAATTCCTCACTCACCTTGTTTGGTGCAATCTTTTGGTTTTTTGGCGTTTGAGGTAATGAGCCTTTATTATTGCTTTGACCTTGTTTATTGTCTCTTCCCATGTGAGTTGCTCCTTTCCTGTTGATATAAATTAATATGGCTTTGAAATGAACTTTTTATCCCGTCAGCACAGATCGCACTTTACAAGGAAAAATTCGCATAGCTCTTTGTTTATTGCGAACAATAATGAGTATTAAGATTTTTTAACAGAAAAATTATCGTTTAATAAAACCCAATTTTGAGGAAACGGGAATCCTAATGCCCAATAACTAATGCCACGTAAATTGTAATGTTTAGTCATGTCGAATTTGGCTTGTGCACTTCTCGCATCTTCAAACCATACCTCGTGCTGCCTTCCTTGCTCATCAACATATCGATAAAAAGGAGATTGGGCCGTTGGATCATATTGGATTGTTGCCCCGTACTTGATGGCCCTATTGAGCGCTTCCTGGGGGCTAAACGTTTCGGCTTCTTGGCCTTTGACATGAGGTAGGAGCCAATCACGCGCATACAACTCAAAACCCAATAAGATTTTATCAGCTGGTATTTCAGTTAAAGCATACTCCACGACTCTTCGCATTTCATTAATCGGGGAAATAGCTTGTGGAGGGCCAAGACGATAGCCCCATTCATATGTCATTAATACAACAAAATCTGCTATTCTCCCATGTGCTTCGTAATCATGCGCTTCATATAATGTCCCAGTTTGTGAAGCACTTGTTTTAGGTGCGAGCGCTGTTGAAACTAAATAGCCTTTTGGATGAAGGGTATCCACAGCCAATTGAATAAAGGCATTGAAATTTTCGCGATCAGCAGGTAAAACATTTTCAAAATCAATATTTAATACTTGATAACCTTTATCTTGCATCACCTGTAATACATTATTCATGACCTTTTTACTTAACTCTGGACTGGACAAGACGACATGTACTAAATTAGAGCCTTCTTCTGTAGAAGTAAAATTAGTGAGCGTTAACATTGGGATAATATGTTTAGCCTTTGCTGCCGCTATCATATTTTCATCATTAATGGGCTGTAATGTCCCATCTTCCTTCATCTTATAAGCAAAAGGACTAAAATAAGTTAGTAGATGACCAATAGCATTAATGGAGTCTACAGCTTCATCTGAAGGTTGGTAGGAATAAGCATTGACTTCAATCGTTGGTAATTTTCTTGGAATCATCAATTGTGAACCAACATAAAGCATATTGGGAGTGTTTAGTTTATTTTCTATAGTAATGGCTTGAACGGTCGTACCATAGCGCTGTGCTATTTGCCATAAAGTTTCTCCTGGCTGCACGATATGAACAATGGGTGGAATAATTAATTTCGTTCCTGGTGTTAATTGATCGGGATTCGTTAGATGATTTTCTAATATGATAGATTGCAAGGGAACGCTAAATTTCTGTGCGATTGACCATAACGTATCTCCTTTTTGAACGGTATAAATTGTATAAGGAGAAGGGATAACCAGTGATTGTCCGATGGCTAATTGATCAGGAGTAGCTAATGCATTTAATTGGCTAATAGATTGTACGGGTACAGCATAACGATTAGCGATTTGCCACAGTGTTTCGCCAGCACTTACCACATGGATAAGCATAGAACACCTCCAACACGTTGTTGTTATTAGTGCATCATATGTTTCAAGTGTGAAAAAGAGTATTTTAGTGTGATTCTAGAAAAAAGCTGAAATTTTAAATTCTTTCTCAATGAGTTGCATAGGATAAGTATCATTGTGAGAAAGGGGCTTGATGTTGAAAAAGGCGAAGCTCACAGGAAGAATCGTCACGCCTGAAGATTCGGATTATGAACAAGCGAGAACGAATAATAATTTAAATAATCCCAAATATCCGAGTGTCATTGTGTTTTGTCAAAAAACGAAAGATGTGGTTAATGCCTTAAAATGGGCTAGAGAAAACAATGAGCCTTTCAGAATTCGAAGTGGTCGTCATAGCTATGAAAATTTTTCTTTAGTAAATAAAGGGCTTGTCATTGATGTAAGTGATATGAATGATATTTCGGTAAATCTATCAGAAATGACGGCTAGAATTGATGCTGGAGCTAATATGGGAAACGTATACCGTACATTATGGGAGCATGGTGTTACCATTCCTGCTGGTACAGAAAGTAGTGTTGGGGTGGTCGGTTTGACCCTTGGTGGTGGGATTGGGATGCTATCACGACCATTTGGATTAACTTGTGACAATCTTATTGAAATCGAAACGGTGGTAGCTAGTGAACATGAGGGTGCTCAGGTAATCAGAGCGAATAAGCAACAACATCATGATTTGTTTTGGGCAAGTCGTGGTGGAGGAGGAGGCAATTTTGGTATAGTCACTTCTTTGACATTCAAGCTTCATGCGATTAATGAGGTATCACTGTTCTCTATTACATGGGGATGGGATGACTTTGAAGTGGCCTTTGATGCATGGCAAAAATGGGCTCCCTATACAGATAAGCGTCTAACCTCACAGATTGAGCTAAAAACAAAGGAAGTAGGTGAGATAGTCGCACAAGGTGAGTTTATAGGAACAGCAGCTGAATTAAAGAAATTGCTTCGCCCTCTTAGAAAAACAGGCTTGCCAACAAGTATTTGGATAAAGGAAGTGCCATATAGCAAGGCAATAGAATTTTTTGATTTACCAAGCGGTAATCAGCCTGCCTATCGAAAAAGATCAGGGTCATTTTTGGAGAGACCGTTTCCATATAAGGCGATTCAGAGGATGAAAGAATTTTTAGCCCATGCACCTAATTCAAATACAACAATATGGCAACAGTCTTTAAGAGGAGCAGTAGGTGAAATTGCTCCCCAGCATACAGCCTATTACTATCGCAATGCGATAATAGCTCAAGAATATAATACTTCCTGGAAAAAACCGAAAGAGGAAGAACAAAATATTAAGTGGGTAGAAAATTTACGTCAAGCTTTATCACCTTATACGTCTGGTGATTATGTGAATTTTCCAGATCGATATATTAAGGACTGGCATACAGCCTATTACGGACGTAATTTTAGAAGGCTTCGTGAAGTGAAAACAAAATATGATCCGTATAATGTATTTCAATTTCAGCAGAGTATCCCACCTATTAGGAAGTGGTTGTAGCTGGAGAATGGAGCAGGTGAAGCGGCACTCCTGCTCCTTTTTGATTTTCACGTTTTAGCTTGATAAATACTGTTTAAGGGGTCACAATAAAACTATTACATATATTTCTAAAAGGATTGATTGGAATGGAAAATATTATTGTTCGTAATAATGTAACAATACTCGGACAAGGGGACCAACCGCTTATTTTTGCACATGGATTTGGCTGTGATCAAAATATGTGGCGTTTCATTACGCCTGCATTTATGGACAAATATAAGATTATATTATTCGATTATGTAGGCTCAGGTAACTCAGATATAAATGCCTATTCATCAGAGAAATATCAATCGTTACAGGGCTATGTACAAGATTTATTGGACATTATTGAAACGCTATCATTACAAAATAGTATTTTTGTAGGGCATTCCATTAGTGCCATGATAGGACTGCTCGCATCTATCCAGCACCCTGACTATTTTAAGAAATTGATTATGATTGGTCCTTCTCCCTGTTATTTAAATGATGATGGTTATCGAGGGGGATTTGAGCGAAGTGATATAGCAAAGTTACTAGACATGATGGAAATGAACTTTACAGGTTGGGCTAGCTATATGGCACCTATTGCAATGAGTAATCCTGAACAGCCAGCATTAACACAGGAATTGAAGCAAACCTTTATAGCAGCAGACCCTATCATTGCAAAGGAATTTGCTGAGGTCACATTTTTATCTGATCATCGAAGTGAATTACCAAAGGTCTCTGTTCCTTCGTTAATTATCCAATGCTCGGAAGATAGTATTGTGCCAAGTAGTGTTGGAGATTATTTGCATCAGCATCTCAAAAATAGCACGTTACAATTAATGGAAGCAAAAGGTCATTATCCACATATTAGTCACCCAAATGAAACGATACAATGTATTGCAGATTTTTTGTAGGGAAAAATGAAAGGATTTTCAACAATGGAAAAACGACTCAACAATGCACCATGTGGATTTCTTTCCATCACACATGAAGGGCTTATTTCAGAAATCAATCGAACCCTGCTAGATTGGATCGGCTATGAGCAAGAGGAATTATTACATATGCATCTAGAAATTCTTCTATCTACGCCCAATAAGATGATTTTTCACTCTTATTTTTATCCTATGATTAATCTAGAGGGGCAAGTAGAGGAATTATTCATTCATCTTAAACAGAAGGACGGAATGTCGGTTCCGTTTTTAATGAATGCCAAATTATACAAAGAGGATTTGGTAGAGCGCATTGATTGTATTTTAGTAAAGATGAAAAAGCGCATAGATTATGAACAAGAATTACGATCAGCCAAAAAACTACTTGAGGCTGCCTATCAAGAAAAGGATCGTGCATTAGCTAATTTGGAGCAAATTCATGTTGAAATAGAACATCAGCAGGCGAAATTATTGGAAATGAATGCTGCTTTAGTAGAATTATCAATGACTGATAAACTGACCGGCTTGAAAAACAGGAGATTTTTCCAGGAACAACTCGAAAAACATTTTAATCATTTTCATGAGACAGCAGAAACTTTTTCGTTATGCATTTTAGATATCGATCATTTCAAAAAGGTCAATGATACATATGGTCATCAAGTTGGAGACGATGTCCTCGTACAATTGGCACAACTATTACAAATACAAGTACGTCTAGAAGATATCGTCGCTCGTTATGGTGGGGAGGAGTTTATTATCATCCTACCTGAGACCGAGATACCTGCGGCAAAAGAAATCGGCGAAAAAATTAGACACACCGTGGAGCAGGATGGTTGGCCAACAGGCAGTCTTATGATCAGTATGGGAATTGCCACAGTAACTTCAGAAGATACAGAGACGACATTGATAAAAAAAGCAGATAAAGCACTGTATGGATCGAAAGAGCACGGACGAAACAAAGTCACTCATTTTCATGAGATAAAGTGACTAGCCTTTACAATTCCGCCATTAATTTTTGAATAGAAGGAAGATCTGCTGGAGCAAATGGAAGGTCAAGCAATTGGTTGCGGGGAACCCATCTTGCTTCAGCATGTTCTAGAATTTGGGGTGTGCCTTTAATAATTGAAGCTTTGTATGTTTCTAAATGAACGAAAAATTGTTCGTATTCATGGAGTGTTACAGCCACTTGTTTACCTACTTGAATCGTACAGTTAAATTCCTCAAGAATTTCTCGAGAAAGTGCCTGTTTTGGTGTTTCACCCTGCTCTATTTTACCGCCAGGGAATTCCCAATAATTTGCTAATACCATTTGGGGGTTTCTTAAAGCACAGAAAATTTCTTGTTGCTCATTTTCAATTATAGCCCCTACTACATGTATTGTTTTTTTCATTTATATACCTCACTTTGTGTCTTCGTTAGATATGTATGATTATAGCATGTTTAAGTTGTACGCCACTTGCCACCACAGGAAAATAACAGTTTTCTTACTTAGCTATGAAATTTGCTATTTCGTAGGGTATAATAGTGGTCAATATATAGGAAAAAGGCGGTAAGAGGTAGCGATGAAGAGAATTGAATCTACGCAAAATGCGTTAGTGAAATATTGGAAAAAGTTAGCGACAACAAGAAAAGAGCGTGAACGTTCGGGTGAATTCCTAGTAGAGGGCTTTCATCTTGTTGAAGAAGCATTAAAAAATAAAAACCAAGTATTACAAATTATAGTGCGTGAAGGTATCGATTTGCCAATGTTATGGCCAATCGATGATATAGCTATTGTAGAGGTATCGACTGCGGTAGCGAAGGAATTTGCGGAGACAGAAACTTCCCAAGGTGTTTTTGCTGTATGTAAACAGCCCGTTTTAGAGGATAATGTGATGACTACTTGGCGAAAAGTGTTATTAATTGATGCTGTCCAAGATCCTGGTAACATTGGAACAATGATTCGTACAGCAGATGCTGCAGGTTTAGATGCTGTAATTTTAGGAAAAGGCTGTGCCGATCTTTATAACCCTAAAACACTACGTGCTGCTCAAGGTTCGCATTTCCATATTCCGGTAGTGCGTGGAGATTTAGCAGAATGGATAGATATATTACAGGATCAAGGTGTACCAGTATTTGGTACTGCATTAGATGAGGAAGCGGTGCCGTATAGTGATATTCAGCATACGGGTGCATTTGCGATTATTATGGGGAATGAAGGAAGTGGCATTCAGCCTCAGTTATTAGCGATGACAGATCAAAATATGATCATTCCTCTTTTTGGACAGGCCGAATCATTAAACGTCGCAGTAGCAACAGGTATTGTTTTATATGGCTTTGCCAAATAATTAATTGTTCATTGTGGGATTGAGGCAGTTGTCTCTTGATTTGCTACAGTCCATTATTGTATAATTTATTCTAAAATGTATGTTTAAATAATAAATGCTTTGACCGGGAAGTAGTAAAGATTGTGAATGGACGACAGGGAGCGTAGGCCAGAGATTGAGAGCCAACGCCGTATCAATGCAGTTTTGAATTCAGCCCGCGAGCAGCTACCGGGACCAGTGTACTGCTGTAAAGGTAAGCCGGCTTTATCAAGTCGTTATGTCAATGAAGTGATTGTAAGGCTTTGCTTTGCAATAACTAGGGTGGTACCGCGAAAATGTCCTCGTCCCTTTTTAGGGGCGAGTTTTTTTATGCCTAAAAAGCAGGCATTTATTTTCTGAGGAGGTTATAACATGGAAGAGCAATTAAAACAATTAGAGCAAGAAGCACTTGCTAAAATTGAAGCAGCTGCAAATTTAAAAGAATTGAATGAAGTACGTGTTGCGTATTTAGGAAAAAAAGGACCTATCACTGATTTACTAAAAGGGATGGGCAAATTATCAGCTGAAGAACGTCCGAAAATGGGTGCTTTAGTGAATAATGTTCGTGAAAATGTAACGGCAGTATTAGAAACAAAGATTACCGTGTTGGAAGAGGCAGCCATTGCTGAAAAATTAGCGAGTGAGTCGATTGATGTCACTTTACCAGGTCGTGAAATTAAAGTGGGGAACCGTCACCCTTTAACACGTGTCATTGAAGAAATTGAAGATTTATTTATTGGAATGGGCTATGAAATTGCTGAAGGTCCAGAAGTGGAGAAGGATTACTATAACTTTGAAGCACTAAATTTACCAAAAGGTCATCCAGCTCGTGATATGCAAGATTCGTTCTATATTTCCGAGGAAATATTATTACGTACCCATACTTCACCAGTACAGGCTCGTACGATGGAAGCCAAAAAAGGTGAATCGATTCGCATAATTTGTCCTGGTAAAGTATTCCGACGTGATAATGATGATGCAACACATTCACATCAGTTTATGCAAATTGAAGGTTTAGTCATTGGCGAAAATATTCGCATGAGTGACCTAAAAGGAACATTAGATACGTTAGCGAAAAAAATGTTTGGTGCAGACCGCGAAATTCGACTACGTCCGAGCTTCTTCCCATTTACTGAGCCATCTGTAGAGATGGATATCTCTTGTTTCAAATGTGGTGGAGCAGGCTGTAACGTATGTAAGGGCACTGGCTGGATTGAGATTCTAGGAGCAGGTATGGTGCATCCAAACGTATTAGAAATGGCTGGCTATGATCCAAAGAAAGTTTCTGGATTTGCATTTGGTATTGGTGCAGAACGTATTGCGATGTTGAAATATGGTGTTGACGATATTCGTCATTTCTATACAAGTGACACTCGCTTCTTATCACAATTCGAGCGAACAGAAGCGTAAGGGGGATAAAACATGTTAGTATCATTAGAATGGTTAAAAGATTATATCAATACGCAGGACTTAGCACCTGAGCTATTAGCAGAAAAAATTACACGCTCTGGGATCGAAGTAGATGCAGTAATTGATCGTGCTAATGCTATGGATAAAGTTGTAGTTGGTTATGTAGTTTCTAAGGAGAAACATCCAGAGGCTGATAAGTTAAATATTTGCCAAGTTGACGTTGGCGAAGCAGAGCCTCAACAAATAATTTGTGGTGCACCGAATGTTGATGCTGGTCAGAAAGTCATTGTTGCTCGTCCAGGTGCACATTTACCAGGTGGCATTAAAATCAAAAAAGCAAAACTTCGCGGTCATGAATCGAACGGAATGATTTGTTCCTTACAAGAGCTTGGAATCGAAGGAAAGCTTGTTCCTAAGGCGTATTCAGAAGGTATCTTTGTCCTACCAGCAGATGCAGAAGTAGGCACAGATGCACTGGCTATATTGGGCCTACGTGATACAGTGTTAGAACTAGGACTAACACCAAACCGCTCAGATGCCCTTTCAATGCTAGGTGTAGCGTATGAAGTAGGTGCCATTCTTTCAGAGGAAATTAAATATCCAGAAATTTCCTATCGAACTGCTAGTGAAAAAGCACAGGATTACCTGAAGCTTCATGTAGAAGATTTACAAGCAAATCCTATGTATGTAGCAAAAGTTGTGAAAAACGTAAAAATCGGTGAATCACCAATGTGGCTACAAAATCGTCTAATGGCTGCGGGAGTACGTCCACACAATAATGTCGTAGATGTAACGAACTATGTATTAATGGAATATGGTCAACCTTTACATGCTTTTGACTATGATAGTCTAGCAACGGGTGAAATCGTTGTTCGTAAAGCAACAGAAGGTGAAAAAATTACAACATTAGATGACCAAGAACGTACATTAAAAGCTTCAGATTTAGTCATTACAAATGGCAAAGAGCCAGTAGCCATTGCTGGTGTAATGGGTGGTGCTAATTCAGAGGTAACAGATTCAACAACGACTGTTGTCATTGAGTCAGCCTATTTTGATGGTTTAACAGTGCGTCAAACGTCTCGTCATCTTGGCCTACGCTCAGATGCATCGGCTCGTTTCGAAAAAGGGGTAGACCCAAATCGTGTCTTACCAGCTGCTGAACGTGCTGCCGCTCTACTTGCTGAATTAGCAGGAGGCGAAGTATTAGAAGGTACATGTTTAGTAGATGAGTTAGATAAAACACCAGCGCGAGTAGTCGTTTCCCCAGATTTTATTAATGAACGTTTAGGTATGAAGATTGCATTAGAAGATATGCTTTCTATTTTAGAGCGTTTAAAATTTGGTGTAGAGGCAGCAAATGGTTTATTAATTATTGATGCACCAACACGTCGCCAAGATATTAAAATTGAAGAGGATATCGTGGAGGAAATTGCTCGTCTTTATGGTTATGATGAAATCCCAATGACATTACCAGAGGGTGCAACACAAGTAGGTAATTTATCACCTTACCAAGCAAATCGACGTGTTGTTCGTCATTACATGGAAGGGGCTGGCCTATATCAAGCGGTAACTTATTCGTTAACGTCGGATGCATTGTCACAACGTTTTGCTTTGAAAGCAGAGCCGGTAACTCGCTTGCTTATGCCAATGAGTGAGGAGCGTTCTACATTACGTCAAAGCCTTATTCCACATTTAATCGAAGCGGCGGCTTATAATGTTGCACGTCAAGCTGAAGGCGTGGCTTTATATGAAATTGGCTCCGTGTTCCTTGGTCAATCAGATGAGGGGCAACCATATGAGGAAGAGCATGTGGCAGCAGTACTAACTGGCAAATGGCTAGACCATGCTTGGCAAGGTGAGAAAAAAGCTGTAGATTTCTTTGTGCTAAAAGGTATCATCGAAGGTGTCATTGGCAAACTTGGCTTAGCAAATCGCATGACATTTGTGAAATCACAAGTGGATGGCTTACATCCAGGTCGTACGGCTAGCATTTTATTGGATGGCAAGCAAGTCGGCATCATTGGTGGACTTCACCCAGCAGAGCAAAAAGCATGGGGTGTAAAAGACACGTATGTAATGGAAATGAATTTAGTGGCGCTATTAAGTGCAACGGCACAAGAAGCACCACTTGCCTATACACCAGTACCTCGTTTCCCAGCTATGTCTCGCGATATCGCTCTTATAATGGACCGTACAACAACAGCGGGCGAAGTAATGGAAGCTATTGATGCAGCGGGTGTGAAACTATTAAAAGATATCCGCGTATTCGATGTTTACGAAGGGGAGAAAATGGAAGCAGGTAAAAAATCGGTTGCCTTCTCACTCACATACTTTGATCCAGAACGTACTTTAACAGACGAAGAAGTAGTGGCCGCACATAACAAAGTGTTAAAAGCCATTGCTACGATTGCAGGCACAGAAGTACGCTAATATATGAAAAAAGACTGTCTTACGAGGCAGTCTTTTTTTGTTTGAGAATGGTGAAGATGATGATCCAAAAGGTGAAGAATGAATGATCCAAAAAATGAGGAAAGCGCTCAAAAAGGTTCCTAATGCGTCTCACGCTCATCAGGAACCCCAAAAAAGCTTTTTTAAGCAACCAATAGTATGATTTACTTCATCTTCCGTGCTTTATCAGTGTTGGCGAAATGCCATTTTGTGATGGAGCGTAGAAATTCTTCGCCCTGATTACGCCAGATTCGGGCTGCTTGCACATCTACCTTGTTAGAGGCGCCCTTCATTAATGTAAGCCCTGTAATGTCACTCAAACGGTCCATTTCCTTTAAAAAGGCAGCACGAGCTAAAATAGATGCTGTAGCCACAGCTACATGTAATTGTTCTGCTTTAGTAGAAAAGTAGACATTCTCTTGTACAAGTTCACGTTCATTTTTTAAATAATTGTAATAGACACCACGTTCAGCAAACTGGTCGATTAAGATAAATTCAGGTTTTTCAGGTGCCATTTTTGATAGTGTGTTTTGTAGTGCCTTGTTATGCATCATGGCTTTCATTTTACCTTGGGAATAGCCTTTCGCTTGTAAGTTGTTATATTTCTCGTTGCGTAAGACGAGAACACTATGGACACAGGCTGCACGCAAATCAGGTGCAATTTTCCTCATATAGTCATCTGTTAGCATTTTTGAATCTTTTACGCCAAGCTCATTCATGAGTTCGATTTTGGAAGTAGGCACATATACTGCTGCTACAGTGATTGGACCAAAATAATCACCTGTGCCTGTTTCGTCTGAGCCTAAGACAGACATGGTTGCGAAATTGTTAGGCAGTACATCCCCTTTTGCCCCGATAGTGGAGAGTGGAGTAGCAGTTTTTTCAACAGTTCCCCAACGTGCTGCCTCACGTTCAGCACCGCCCCCCTGAAACATTAATTTGCCTGATTTATACATAGTTATGGCTGTATCTGGTAGTTTTGCCGCAAAAACGACTCCCGGAGCCTTTCGTTCTATAAAGTGCGATGCATAGTAAGCCATCACCTCTTTTTGAATATTTGTTGAAATGGAAAGCACAATATTTGCCATTTAATCGTTCCTTTCTGTCCTCGTTGTTCACAATTTTATACCTTTCATGGTATGATAATAAATAGCTTTTTTGTGTGATGGTGCTCACAAGCCTCTAAAATCGTGTGTGCATCGAATTTATAGGAGGGTGCGACTATGGAAAAACAAGAAAAGAATAAAATTTCTGTTGAAATATATGGTCATACATATAAAATGGTCGGCTCTGAATCCATTGGCCATATGCGACTTGTTGCTTCGATTGTTGATGACCGTATGCGCGAGATGAACGTACATAATCCCTCACTTGATAGCACAAAACTTGCTGTTCTGACAGCAGTAAATACAGTTCATGATTATTTACTATTAAAAGAACGAATGGAGCAATTAGAAGAAGAATTGAAAAAGTTAAAGGGTTGAAGAGAATGTTAGATTTAATCATATTAGTGGTACTGTTAGCTGGTATAGGCGTCGGTGCAAAACGAGGTTTTATTGTACAGATGATGCATATTGTCAGCTTTGTAGTAGCCCTAATTGTTGCGTATATTTATTATAAGCCATTAGCACAAAAATTTGTATTTTGGGTTCCGTATCCAGGTGTCACTGACACAGGTAGCCTTGGCGTTGTCATTGATAGTCTAGATTTAGACCGCACCTTTTATCGGGTAATTGCCTTTGCTGTTATTTTCTTTGCAGTAAAAATAACGTTGCAAATCGTGGCATCGATATTTGACTTTATCGCGTATTTGCCTGTGCTAAATACAGTGAATCGTTGGCTTGGGGCGTTACTTGGCATGATTGAAAACTATTTAATTATGTTTATTTTGCTATATGTGTGCGCTTTATTACCAGTAGATGCCATACAAAATTTAATGTCGAAGTCATTGTTAAGTGGTCTGATGTTGGAGCATACACCAATTATTACAAAGATGTTCCAAAACTGGTGGTATATTTATATGCAATAGTAACTGTGCACTTCTCTCTGTCTTGAGGGAAGTGTTTTTACGATAGGAGGAATTACCAATGAATAAAAAAACAATTATTCGCACACTCGAAAAAATTGCTTTATATATGGAACTACAGGGAGAAAATCCATTCAAGGTATCAGCCTTTCGAAAGGCTGCGGCAGCACTAGAGGGGGACGAGCGTTCATTAAGCGAAATGGATGATGTAACAAAACTCAAAGGTATTGGCAAGGGTACTGCGGCTGTAATAGAGGACTTAATGTTAACAGGTGAATCGAGTTTGTTAAAGGAGTTAGAAGAGGTTGTACCTAAAGGGTTACTGCCATTGCTAAAATTACCTGGCTTGGGAGGAAAAAAAATTGCGAAACTACACCAAGAGCTTGGTATTGACTCTGCAGAAAGCTTGAAGGCAGCTTGTGAGGCAGGAAAAGTACGTGAATTAGCTGGATTTGCTGTAAAAACTGAGGAGAAGATTTTAAAGGAGCTAGCCAATTTAGCAAATCGTTCAGAACGACTACCAATTTGGCAGCTTGAGCCTGTGGTTTTACAAATTGAGGCGCTTCTAGGTAGTATGAAGGAAGTAGACCGGTTTTCAGTTGCTGGGAGTTTCCGTCGAGCATTAGAAACTAGCAAAGATATTGATTTTATTGTTGTGACAGAAGCAGTTGAGGAAGTACGCGAAAACTTGTTAAATAGCTTGGCCATTCAAGAAGTCGTGGCGGCAGGGGATACAAAAATTTCGGTGATTTTAGACTTAGATGAACCAGTTAGCGTTGATTTCCGTTTAGTGAAAGACAATGAATATGCGACTGCGTTGCATCATTTCACAGGTTCAAAAGATCATAATGTTCGTATGCGGCAAATTGCCAAAGCCCGTGGTGAAAAAATAAGTGAATATGGAGTGGAACAGGAAGATGGTACCGTTTTAACGTTCCAAGACGAGGCAGCATTTTTCGCTCATTTTGATCTACCTTGGATTCCACCGAGCTTACGGACAGGAACAGCAGAATTTGACAAAACAAACATAATTCAAAACTTAGTTCGACTAGAGGATATTAAAGCTGATTTGCATATGCATACAACATGGTCGGATGGAGCATACTCTGTTGCAGAAATGGGCGAGGCGTTACTAGCACGGGGCTATCAATATAGCGTTATTACAGACCATTCGCAATTCCTAAAAGTAGCAAATGGATTAACGCCAGAGCGTTTAGAAAAGCAGCGTGGAGAAATTGAGGCATTTAATGCAGCACATCCAGATTTTCATTTGTTTAAAGGGACGGAGATGGATATTTTACCAGACGGCTCCCTTGATTTCGAAGATCAGGTGTTAAAAGAGCTCGATTTTGTTATTGCTTCCATTCATTCTAGTTTTACACAATCACAAGATAAAATTATGGCACGTTTACTAACAGCTATGCAAAATCCCTATGTTCATATGATTGCCCATCCGACTGGTCGAATTATTGAAGATCGCGATGGTTATAATCCTGATATGAAACAGTTAATTGCCTGGGCAAAGGAATATGGTAAAATTTTAGAGTTAAATGCAAATCCGTATCGTCTCGATTTATGTGTAGAACATTTAGAAATGGCATGCGCTGCAGGTGTGCCAGTAGCCATCAACACAGATGCGCATGATATTGCACATTTACGTTTTATGGATATTGGGGTTCGCTATGCAAATAGAGCATGGTTACCGAAAGATATGATTGTGAATACATGGACGCGTGAACAGTTTGAAGCGTTCATACAACGAAATAAATAGGCTGAGGAGGTGTTCTCAGTGATTGCAGAACGCGCATTGAAAACACTAGAATACGATAAAGTTAGGCAACAAGTGGCTTCCTATTGTACTTCCTCCATTGGTAAATCTGCCATTGAGGAGCTTGTGCCACAAACAGATTTTGATAAAGTAGTACAATTATTAGAGGAAATGGATGAGGGACTTTCCATTTTGCGTGTGAAGGGCAATGTACCAATGGGCGGAATTTTTGATGTCCGTCCCTCTGCCAGACGTGCTCAAATAGGAGGCATGTTAGCAGCAGTAGAACTAATGGAAATTTCGAGCACGATTCGAGCAAGCCGAATTCTACGTAATTTTATTGAAGATTTAGAAGCCGATGAAGTGATTGATATTCCCCATTTCATCTCCAAAAAGGAAGCAATGCCTGTCCTAACAGGGTTGCAACATGAAATTAATAACTGTATTGACGACAATGGAGCTGTCTTAGATTCTGCTAGTCAAACATTGCGCTCTATTCGCCAATCTTTGCGTGCTGAAGAAGGGAAAGTCCGCTCTAAGCTGGAAAGTTTAATTCGGGGAAGTAATGCAGCGAAAATGCTTTCTGATACACTTGTGACAATTCGTAATGATCGCTTTGTTATTCCCGTAAAGCAGGAATATCGTCACCACTATGGTGGGATTGTCCATGACCAATCTTCTTCTGGTCAAACCTTATTTATTGAGCCAGATTCTGTTGTCCAAGCAAACAATGAAATTCATCGCTTGAAAATGAAAGAGCAGGCAGAAATTGAACGTATTTTACTAGCATTAAGTGCAATGGTGCAAGAAGTAGCATCAGATTTATTTAACTTAGTGAAGGTATTAGGTGATATCGATGTCATTTTAGCAAAGGGCAAATATGGCCAAGCCAATAAATGTACAATGCCTAAAATGAATCAGGATGGCTATATCCGACTAATACGTGCACGTCATCCACTACTACCAATAGAATCAGCTATTCCAAATGATATTGAATTTGGTAAAGACATTACAGCTATTGTCATTACAGGTCCTAATACAGGTGGTAAAACGGTGACATTAAAAACGGTTGGTCTGTGTACATTAATGGCACAAGCTGGATTACCAGTGCCAGCATTAGATGGCTCAGAACTTGCTGTATTTGAGCAATTATTTGCCGATATTGGTGATGAGCAATCAATTGAGCAGTCACTTTCTACGTTCTCGTCCCATATGGTTAATATTGTTGACATCCTACAAAAATTTGATCACGAATCACTTGTTCTTTTTGATGAGTTAGGGGCAGGTACTGACCCACAGGAAGGGGCAGCCTTAGCCATCTCAATCTTAGACGAAGTACATGGGCGCGGTGCTCGTGTAATGGCTACAACTCACTATCCTGAGCTAAAAGCTTATGGCTATAATCGACCAGGTGTAGTCAATGCCAGTGTAGAATTTGATATTGAAACTTTGAGCCCGACCTACCGTCTACTTATCGGTGTACCTGGGCGCTCAAATGCATTTGAAATTTCCAGTCGTCTTGGTTTACCTGAATCCATTATTGATCGTGCTAAAGGCTTTACTGGAACCGATCGACATGAGGTTGAATCGATGATTGCCTCATTGGAAGAAACACGTCGCCAATCTGAAGATGATGCAGAGCGTTCGCATGCATTGCTATTAGAATCAGAAACATTACGTAAAGAGCTTCAAGATAAATTGCAAGCTTATGAGGAGCGTAAAGAGGCGCTTGATAAGAAGGCGAAGGAAAAGGCGCGTAAAATTGTTGATGAAGCAAAACGTGAAGCAGAAGTGATTATTGCAGAGCTTCGAGAAATGCGTAAAAATGCTGATCAAGTTGTCAAGGAGCATGAATTGATTGAAGCACGTAAACGCTTGGAAGAAGCAACACCACTTGAAGACAATAAAGTGCTAAAAAAGGCGGCACAAGTCAAAGCTCGTGCACAAAACTTAGTTGTCGGAGACGAGGTAAAGGTGTTAAGCTATGGTCAACGAGGTACTTTGTTAGAAAAGGTGTCGAATACCGAATGGGTTGTCCAAATGGGGATTTTAAAAATGAAAATCTCAGATAGTGATTTGGAGTATATTAAACCTGAAAAAGAGCCTGTATTACGAACAGCTGGTGTGAAAAATCGAAATAGTCATGTGAAACTAGAATTAGATTTACGTGGTGAACGCTATGAGGATGCAATCGTAAGAACAGAGAAATATATTGATGATGCATTACTCTCTAATTATGGTCGTGTGTCCATTATTCATGGAGTTGGTACAGGGGCTTTACGTCAAGGTATTCAAAGCTATTTGAAAAAGCATAAGCGCGTAAAATCCTTCCGTTTTGGTGAAGCCGGTGAAGGGGGCTTAGGCGTCACAATTGTTGAATTGAAATAAGCTATAAAGGGGACGGAGAAAAATGCTGAATTCTGGCTTTTGGCGATATCCAATTATCGAAACGGCAGGATATTTTAGTGTTGTAGTATTATGTTTAGTCGTCTCGATGGCATTGTTCGAAGTCGTTACGAAATATAAAAATTGGGAAGAAATTAAAAAAGGTAATGTCGCTGTGGCTCTTGCAACAGGTGGGAAAATACTAGGGATTTGTAATATCTTCCGCTTTTCCATTGCACGTCATAGTACATTAAGTGAAATGATCGGTTGGGGCCTTTTTGGCTTTACATTATTGATTGTAGCGTATTTCTTATTTGAATTTATGACACCTCGTTTTAACGTTGATCAAGAGATTGCCAATGATAATCGCTCAGTTGGTTTCATTTCCTTTACCATTTCAGTCGGTCTTTCGTTTGTAATTGGGGCAAGTATTGCATAGGAGTGTCATGACATGGAAAAATTAGCAAAAGTACTAATCGTTGTCTGTATTGCATTTTTGGCAGTAGGTGTCTACTATATGTTAACGATTTAAATAAAAAACGCATTCTCTTTATGAGGATGCGTTTTTTGTTAATTGTACATAGCATAAATTTCTACTACAACCTATTAACTTTCTTTCATATAACTCTATTAAAGGGTAGAAAAATTATTTTTATAATATAGGAATATGCTGATTATTTTTTTATGGAGTAACTCAATAATGAACGAGCATTCATAAGGTGTATTCAAATAAATCCCGATAAATATCAATCATATTAATGTTGTTAATTGCATAATAATTAATCGAAAAAGCATTTATTTTCTATTTTCTGTTTGAAACTGTATTTCTTTTTCATTATAATAAATATAAGAATTGACAAAGTTTGGGACAAAGGGGAGAGGACGTATGACAGCAAAACCATGGCTAGCAAATTATCCTGAAGAAGTACCATCGTCTTTAACGTTTGAGGAAATTCCAGTGCAAGAGTTTTTGACACGTGCCTATAAAAAGAATCCATCCAAAGTAGCGATTCATTTTATGGGAAAGGATTTGACGTACACCGAGCTATATGAGTCAGCTTTAAGGTTCGCAAACTATTTACAAGCACTAGGTGTGGAAAAGGGAGATCGAGTAGCAATTATGCTGCCTAACACGCCACAAAGTGTAATCGCTTACTATGGTGCCATGTATGCAGGTGCTGTTGTAGTACAAACAAATCCACTTTATACTGAACGTGAGCTTCAATATCAAATGGCTGATTCAGGAGCAAAGGTGATTCTCGTAATGGATATTTTATATCCGAGAGTCATGAAAATTATGAAAGAGACAGCTCTTGAAAATGTCATTGTGACAGCTATTAAAGATTATTTACCATTCCCAAAAAATTTAGTCTATCCATTTATTCAAAAAAAGCAGTATGGCTTTAGTGTCAAGGTTGAACATAGCGGCCAAAATCATCTGTTTTCAGAAATTATGCGTTCAGCACCAATTAAGATAATTGACAATATGCCATTTGATTTTGAAGAAGACCTAGCACTCCTTCAATATACGGGAGGGACAACAGGTTTTCCAAAAGGCGTTATGCTGACCCATAAAAATTTAATTGCCAATACGACAATGTGTGATGCTTGGATGTATAAATGTGTTCATGGTGAAGAAACCATTATGGGCATTCTACCATTCTTCCACGTCTATGGCATGACAACTGTTATGCTTTTATCTGTATTTACTCAAAATAGAATGGTGCTTTTACCGAAGTTTGATGCTGAAACGGCATTAAAGACGATTGATAAACAAAAACCAACACTGTTCCCCGGCGCACCAACCTTATACATCGGCCTTTTAAATCACCCAGACATTGCGAATTATGATTTATCATCCATTAAGGCATGCCTAAGTGGCTCTGCTTCATTGCCGATTGAAGTGCAAGAGAAGTTTGAGGCAGTGACTGGTGGAAAGCTAGTAGAAGGATATGGGTTAACAGAAACCTCACCTGTAACACATGCTACGCCAATTTGGGGGAAGCGGGTGATTGGCTCGATTGGTTTACCTTGGCCAAATACAGAAGCGGTTATTTTACGTACAGGTGATACAGAAGAGCTACCTATTGGTGAAGTTGGTGAAATTGCTGTTAAAGGACCACAAGTAATGAAGGGCTACTGGAACCGTCCAGAGGATACAGCTGCGACATTTGCTGACGGTTGGTTTTTAACAGGTGATCTTGGTTATATGGATGAGCAAGGCTTCTTCTATGTAGTAGATCGTAAAAAAGATTTAATAATAGCAGGCGGCTTTAATATTTATCCACGTGAAGTAGAAGAAGTGTTATATGAACGTGAAGAGATCCAAGAGTGCGTAGTAGCAGGCATACCTGATCCGTATCGTGGTGAAACAGTTAAAGCTTATATTGTATTAAAAGAAGGATATTCGATTACTGAGGACGAATTAAATAAATATTGCCGTCAGCATCTAGCAGCTTTTAAAGTTCCGCGTTATTATGAATTTAGAGAAGAGCTGCCAAAAACAGCTGTAGGAAAAATTTTGCGTCGTACGTTAGTTGAAGAAGAAAAAACAAAATTAGCGAATAAAGAAGCGAAATAAATACGTGTGAAAGTATTGACAAGCAATGCTGTAAAATATAATATGAAAATATGAATGAATGACCATTCATATTTTCATATTTTTTTAGGTTTACACGTCATATCGACGTGCGCATGTTTTTTAGGTGGTGATATAAAAGTGAAACGAGATAAGCCAAAATATAAACAAATTATTGATGCAGCTGTCATCGTTATTGCGGAAAATGGGTATCACCAAGCGCAAGTATCGAAAATCGCCAAACAGGCAGGGGTGGCCGATGGAACAATCTATTTATATTTTAAAAATAAAGAAGATATATTAATTTCTGTCTTTAATGAAAAAATGGCTGTTTTTGTAGAGTCATTACAAGATATAATAGAAAAGGGGAGTACGTCTAAAGACAAACTTTCACGAATGATTGAAAATCATTTTAATGTTCTAGCGACAGATCGATACCTAGCAACTGTCACACAATTAGAGCTTCGCCAGTCAAACAAAGACTTACGATTAAAAATTAATTCCGTATTGCGCGAGTATTTACAGCTACTTGATCAAATTTTAATCGAGGGTATGCTTACAGGTGAGTTCAATCAGACGATGGATGTACGCTTGGCTCGACAAATGGTTTTTGGAACAATTGATGAAACTATTACGTCGTGGGTTATGAATGACTATCGATATGATTTGATGGAACAGGTTCCAAAGGTTCAGGCATTAATCCTGAACGGTATTAAAGCTTAAAAGGATGTGGAGAAATGGAATTTCTAAGTTGGAAAGTAGAAGATGGAGTAGCGATTATTACAATTGCACGTCCACCAGCAAATGCATTATCTCGCGGTATTATTGCAGAAGTTAACGCTGTGCTTGATGCTGTAGAACACGATGATGCTGTAAGAGTCCTTGTACTTCATGGTGAAGGCCGTTTCTTCTCTGCAGGGGCAGATATTAAAGAATTTATTGGGGTAGAATCTGGTGAGGAATTTACAAAGCTAGCTAGCAACGGGCAGCAGGTTTTTGAGCGTGTTGAATCGTTTTCTAAGCCTGTAATTGCAGCCATCCATGGTGCGGCATTAGGCGGAGGGCTTGAGTTAGCAATGAGCTGTCATATGCGATTTGTCACTGAATCAGCAAAATTAGGTTTACCTGAATTACAATTAGGGCTTATTCCTGGTTTTGGTGGTACACAGCGCTTACCACGCTATGTTGGAGTAGCAAAGGCTGCTGAAATGATGTTTACGAGTGAACCAATCTCTGGTAATGAAGCTGTTCAGTGGGGCTTAGCAAACCGTTCATTCTCAGACGAAGCATTGCTAGAAGAAACGTTAAAGATTGCTAAGAGCATTGCTAAGAAAAGCCCAATTGCTTTAAAAGCAGCTATTCAAACATTGCAATATGCAAAGCATGCATCATTCTATGAAGGCATTGAAGCAGAGGCTAAATCCTTTGGGACAGTATTTGTCACAGAAGATGCCAAAGAAGGAATTCAAGCATTCATTGAAAAGCGTGAGCCTGTGTTTACTGGCAAATAATTTTCCAAATGTCGATAGCAACGTTCAGTATGTTATCGGCGTTATCGAAACTGAAAATATATAATATTTATAAGTTTACTTAGAATTATAAAACGTTCCAGGAGGTATGGATATATGAACATTTTTGCATTAATTAAACGCACATTTGATACAGAAGAAAAAATCGTTGTGTCGGGTGGTAAAATCCAAGAGGACGGCGCAGAATTCATTATCAACCCTTATGATGAATATGCCATTGAAGAGGCAATCCAAGTTCGCGATGCTGCTGGTGGTAAGGTAACAGTGGTGACAATTGGTGGCGAGGATGCAGAGAAGCAATTACGTACAGCACTTGCTATGGGAGCAGACGAAGCAGTGCTTATTAATACAGAAGATGATTTAGATGAGCTGGACCCACATGCAGCAGCTTATCTACTAGCAGAATACTTAAAAGATAAAGATGCAGATTTAATTTTAACAGGAAATGTTGCGATTGATGGTGGTTCAGGGCAAGTTGGTCCACGTGTTGCTGATTTATTGGATATGAATTATGTAACTACGATTACAAAACTTGAAATTGACGGAACATCTGCGAAAATTGTTCGCGATATCGAAGGTGATTCAGAGGTAATTGAAACTTCTTTACCGTTATTAGTAACTGCTCAGCAAGGTTTAAATGAGCCTCGTTACCCATCTCTACCAGGTATTATGAAAGCGAAAAAGAAACCGCTTGCAGAGCTTGAGTTAGATGATTTAGATATCGATGAAGATGATGTAGAAGTGAAGATTGAAACCGTAGACATCTTCTTACCAGCTCAAAAAGCAGCAGGCCGTATTTTAGAAGGCGACCTTTCTGCCCAAGCAAAAGAACTGGTAAATCTACTTCACACGGAAGCAAAAGTTGTTTAATTATTTGATGTCAATCGAATCTTAAAGGGTAACGGAGGGAATATGCTATGTCAAAAAAAGTATTAGTATTAAGTGAAGTTCGTGAAGGAAGCTTACGTAATGTTTCTTTCGAAGCAATTGCAGCTGCAAAACAAATCGCTGATGGTGGCGAAGTTGTTGGGGTACTTTTAGGGGATGCTGTAGCAGGTTTAACAGGTCCATTATTTGAATATGGTGCTGATCGAGTAGTAACAGTGGAACACCCGCATTTAAAACAATATACATCTGATGGCTATAGTCAAGCACTATTAGCTATTATCGAGCAAGAACAACCAGCAGGTATTGTCTTTGGTCATACAGCAAATGGGAAAGATTTATCGCCAAAAATTGCAAGCAAATTGCAAGCAGGTCTAGTATCTGATGTCACTGCTATTGAAGGTGCAGGCGATGATGTGGTATTCATCCGACCAATTTACTCTGGTAAAGCCTTTGAAAAAGTAAAAGTTAAAGAAGGCGTTGTCTTAGCTTCTATTCGTCCTAATAACATTACACCTTTAGAAAAAGCAGAAGGTAAAACAGGTGATGTGTCTGCCATCTCTGTAGAGATTACAAATCTGCGCACAATTATTAAAGAAGTTGTTCGTAAATCTTCAGAAGGTGTAGATCTTTCAGAAGCGAAAGTAGTTGTTGCAGGTGGTCGTGGCGTGAAGTCAGAAGAAGGCTTCGAGCCATTAAAAGAGCTAGCTGATTTACTAGGCGGTGCAGTAGGTGCATCACGTGGTGCATGTGACGCTGAATACTGTGATTACTCGCTTCAAATCGGACAAACAGGTAAGGTTGTAACACCAGATCTTTATATTGCAGCAGGTATTTCGGGCGCGATTCAGCATTTAGCTGGAATGTCCAATTCAAAAGTCATTGTTGCTATCAATAAAGATCCTGAAGCAAATATTTTCAAAGTAGCGGATTATGGTATCGTAGGAGATTTATTTGAAGTTATTCCGCTTCTAATTGAAGAATTTAAAGCATTAAAAGTGAATGCATAATACAGATGCAGGAAGGGGTAACCCTTCCTGTTTTTTTATATTGCTTTCCATTTTAAAAAGTACTATTTGAAAATTATTGCAAAATAAAATATTGACATAATTAACGATAGACATTATAGTGATGGATACATTAATGATTTGAAACGCAAAGATTAGGAGTAGTAAAAGCTCGTTATTCGGTGAAGAGAGCTGCGGGTTGGTGCAACGCAGACCAATAAGACTTTGAACTTGCCTAGGAGTGGTAACACAAATAGAATTATCAGATTATTCTATTTGTTTGACGGTTAACCTTCGTTACAAGGTTTTTTAAGCTGGGTTCTCAAGAGCCAATTAGAGTGGTACCGCGGTTTGCTGATAGCATATCGTCTCTTCTTTCATTTGATGATGAAGGAATAGATGGTATGCTTTTTTGATATTTAGGAGGTAAGAAAGTGGAAAAAAACAAGCAACAATTAACAAGAACAATGACCTCGCGTCATATCACGATGATGGCGTTAGGTGGTGCCATTGGCGCGGGATTATTTAAAGGAAGTAGTGCAGCCATTGATATGGCAGGACCATCTGTGCTGATTGCGTATTTAATCGGCGGCATTATTTTATTATTTGTTATGCAAGGCTTAGCAGAAATGGCCGTGCGTAATAAAGAAGCAAGAACCTTTAGAGATTTAGTGCAATCCGTGTTAGGTAAATACCCTGCGTATTTCCTAGATTGGATCTACTGGAAAATGTGGGTTTTAAATATTGCAGCAGAGTCTGTCGTGGCTGCTATCTTTATTCAATATTGGTTACCAGAATATCCAATTTGGATACTAGCACTATCTGTTTCTGTGTTAGTAACAGCGATTAATTTATTATCCGTAAAAATCTTTGCAGAAACAGAATATTGGCTAGCATTAATCAAAATTACTGTTATTATTGTCTTTATCATTGCAGGACTTATTTTATTGCTTGTGACGTTTGGAAATCATAGTGCTGTTGGTTTTGCTAACTTAACGGAGCATGGTGGGTTTTTCCCTAATGGCTCGACGGGATTAATTGCTGCAATGCTTGTAGTTATCTACTCCTATGGTGGGACAGAAATCATCGGGATTACATTAGCTGAAACGAAAAATCCTGAAAAAGTAGTGCCAAAAGCTGTTCGCAGTACATTAGTACGTATTGTTACTTTTTACTTACTGCCATTCTTTATTATCGTAAGCTTGATTCCTTGGAATGAAGTAAATGGGGTTCCTGAAAGCCCGTTTGTCATGGTTTTTAAAATGGTTGGTATTCCAGGGGCAGACCATATTATGAACGCTGTTGTTTTACTTGCCATTATTTCATCAATGAATTCAGGACTGTATGGTTCATCACGCGTACTATATACACAGGCTGTAGATGGACGTGTGCCTAAAATCTTTGCTTATTTATCGAAACGAAAAGTACCAGTATATGCTATTTTAATGTGTACTTTAGCGATGTATTTAGGGGTCATTTTATCTTTATATGCGGGAAGCAAAACATTTGATTTTCTAATGGGATCACTTGGTTATACTGTGTTATTTATTTGGTTAATTATTGCGATTGCACATTTAAAATCACGTAAAAAACAAGCAGAGCACACAAGTGCCTATGAAGTAAAATGGTTCCCTTATACGACTTGGATAGCTATATTGGCGTTAAGTGCGATTCTCATCGGAATTATTTTCACCACATCTATTATTGTGACAGGCATTACGTTAGCTATTTACCTTTTTATTACGTTAACCTATGTATTGAAGGGTCGTTATCAAGTCAATTAATGACTGTGTATTGATTTTTCGACACAGATTTGCATAAAAAATACATTGTAGGCAGATTGTTCGCTCAAGTGAATTTATCCATGCTATACTACAAGCATAGTAAGTTTAAGGAGGATTTCAAATGGCAATTGTACATGCAACAGATGCTACGTTCCAGGACGATATTAAAGAAGGGTTAGTACTAGTAGACTTTTGGGCTGCTTGGTGCGGACCATGTAAAATGATTGGGCCAGTTCTTGAAGAAATGGACGCAGCAGGTAGTGCGGCTAAAATTGTAAAAGTTGACGTTGACAATAACCAAGGTACTGCAGCTCAGTATCAAATTATGTCAATCCCATCTTTACTATTATTTAAAGATGGAGAATTAGTTGACAAAACAGTAGGCTTCCAACCAAAAGAAGCTTTAGAAGCATTTATCGCAAAACATGCGTAATGAATGAAGTTCACAAAGCCGAGCCATCAATTGATGTGTTCGGCTTTTTTTCGTTATATAATAAAGAAAATAACTAACATTATTCTAATGAGGGGAATTTTTACTTAGGGGGGGCAGGTAGGTAATGAACGATTTAATAAAGCGAAAACTGGATATTTTACCAGATCAACCTGGCTGCTATTTGATGAAGGATCGACAAGGGACTATCATTTATGTCGGTAAAGCAAAAGTTCTAAAAAACCGTGTACGTTCTTATTTTACGGGAACACATGAAGGGAAAACGCAAAGGCTTGTAGGTGAAATAGAAGATTTTGAGTATATTGTAACGTCATCAAATATTGAAGCACTTATTTTAGAGCTGAATCTCATCAAATTACATGATCCAAAATATAATGTCATGTTAACGGATGATAAGACCTATCCATATTTAAAAATTACGAATGAAAAACATCCTCGTCTGATTACGACACGGAAGGTAAAAAAGGATAAGGCAAAATATTTTGGTCCTTATCCGAATGCCTATGCAGCAAGTGAAACGAAAAAGCTATTGGATCGATTGTATCCGCTGCGCAAATGTGTACAATTACCTTCCAAGGTTTGCTTGTACTATCACATGGGTCAATGCTTAGCACCTTGTGTGAAGGAAATTGATGGTCAGGTTTATCAAGAAATGATTGAGGATATGACGAAGTTTCTAAATGGTGGTGTGGAGGCAGTCAAAAAAGAGCTTGAAGTTAAAATGCTAGCAGCTGCAGAAAACCTAGAATTTGAGCGAGCGAAGGAATTCCGAGACCAAATTGCCCATATTGATACGGTTATGCAGAAACAAAAAATAGTTTCAAGTGATACTACAAATCGAGATGTATTTGGCTATGCTGTTGAAAAAGGATGGATGTGTGTTCAGGTTTTCTTTGTGCGTCAAGGAAAGCTGATTGAGCGCGATGTCTCAATTTTTCCCATCTATCAAGATGCAGAGGAAGAATTTTTAACATTTGTTGGGCGCTTTTATGAAAAGCCAGAGCATATTAAGCCAAAAGAAATTTTTATTCCACAAGCCATTGATGCAGCTATCTTAACAGAATTATTAGAAATTAAAGTGCTCACACCGAAAAGAGGTCAAAAGAAGGAATTGGTTGAATTAGCTACCAAAAATGCTGAAATTGCTGTGGCAGCTAAATTCCAGCTAATAGAGCGTCAGGAAGAACGTACGATTGGTGCTTGTGAGGCACTTGGTGAAGCAATGGGTATTAGTTCACCTTTACGAATTGAAGCTTTTGATAATAGTCATATGCATGGAACGGATGCAGTGTCTGCTATGGTTGTTTTCATTGATGGGAAGCCTGCGAAAAAGGAGTACCGAAAATATAAAACGCGTACAGCAGCCAAGCATGATGATTACGGTGCAATGCAGGAGGTTATACGTCGTCGCTATATACGTGTTTTAAAGGAAGGACTACCATTACCAGATTTAGTCTTAATTGATGGTGGTAAGGGACAAATGGAAGTAGCCCGTGAAGTACTAGAAGATGAGCTTGGTCTTGTTATACCGATTGCTGGTTTAGCCAAGGATGATAAGCATAATACATCTCAGCTCTTGTTTGGTGATCCACCAGAAGTGATTAGCTTAAAACGTACAAGTGATGGCTTTTATTTATTACAACGAATTCAAGACGAAGTCCATCGCTTTGCTATTACCTTCTTGCGTCAACAGCATGAGAAGCATGCCATTCAATCTGTATTAGATCATATTGAAGGGGTAGGACCAAAACGAAAGCAACAGCTGCTTAAACATTTCGGTTCAGTCAAAAAAATTCGAGAGGCGAGCGAGCTAGCATTACAGGAGGCTGGGATGCCCGCTAATTTAGCAAGCCAAATTTTTAGCTATTTTCAGCAACAATCATTGTCAAAGGAATAGGCATGTGCTATGGTTATAAATAACATTGTTTTCAATGTTATGGAGAGCCAACTGCGTGACTAGTTTGTTTACGCTAAGGCTTAATGAATTGAATACATTCACTTTAAAGTGATGATAGAGGTGCAAGATTCAAGAGTAACACGATGGAGGATGGACAAGTCCAGAGATATTGTGTGAAAGGGGAGCTTGCCGAAGTACAGTATTGTTGTTCCATTGCTGTACTGGTTTTGCATTTAAGAAATGTAAGACTGTCGATTCTAAACGTTTCGGAGAGCTATCACACATGCGCAAGTTACGATTATTGTACATGTTATAGGCAGCTTTCACGTTATGTGGAGGCTGCCTTTTAGTTTTCTAGAAACGGTTTTACCCCCCATAATTTGGTGAAATACATGAACTGGAAGGGAGAACGAAAGAAATGGCTAAAATCGTGATGAAGTTTGGAGGAGCTGCATTAGCTTCTTCTGAACAAATCCAAGAGGCTGCTAGGAAAGCGATTGCTGAAAAGGACAAAGGATTGGATGTAGTAGTGGTCGTTGCAGCAATGGGACACACTGCGAAAGAGATGAAAATGATGGTACACCAACTAACTGACGATGTGTCGAAAAGAGAATTAGATGCAGTTTTGTCAACTGGCTCTCAATTATCTAGTGCTTTATTTGCCATCGCTTTGCAGGAAGCAGGCTATGAGGCTGTGTCTCTAACTGGATGGCAAGCTGGTATACATACGGATGGTATGTATCGACAGGCTCGTATCGACTATATAGATATTAGTCGTATGGAAGAACATTTTGCACAGGGACAAATTGTGGTTATTGCTGGAGAACAAGGGATTGACGAAGTGCACAATATCACCACGCTTGGGAAAGGTGGAGCTGAAACAACTGCTGTTGCACTTGCCATAGCGTTGGAAGCGGAGAGAGTAGATATGTATACAAATGTGGACGGTGTTTATACAGCAGATCCACGATATGTTCCCAATGCCCAAAAGCTTCAAGAAATTTCCTATGATGAAATGTTGGAATTATCGAATTTAGGGTCTCATATCATACATCCTCGTGCGGTGGAGTTAGCGAAGAAATTTCAAATGCCTGTTATTATACGTTCAAGTTTAATAGAATCAGTAGGCACTTTATTGAAGGAGGAAGTGGAAATGGAAAAAAATTTAGTCGTTCGTGGTGTTGCATTTGAATCAGATATTATTCGTTTAACAGTAGGGTATGATGCTTTTTCCAATGCTTCATTAGCAGATATATTTACGGTTCTTGCAGAGAACCGTATTAATGTAGATATTATTGTCCAAGCCATTATTGATGGGTTGAAGCCAACTGTATCGTTTTCCATTTTAAAAGAGGAATTTGCGGAAGCATTACGTGTTTTAGAGGATAGTAAATTATCACTTGGATTTAGTTTTGCTGACTTCGAAATTGGACTAGCAAAAGTTTCTATTATTGGTTCAGGCATGGCTTCTAATCCAGGCGTTGCTGCTCGTATGTTTGATCGGTTACGTCGTGAAAATATCCCTGTAAAAATGGTTAGTACTTCTGAAATAAAAGTGTCCGTTGTTGTACCACAGGATGATATGATCCAAGCAGCTAATGCTCTCCATGATGAGTTTAATTTAGAGCAAGCACTTTACATATAATAATAGAAGAAACAGCATTTTATGTAATTGACCGAAATAAAAGGAAGAAAAAAGAAGGATTGTCATCCCATTCTTTAATGGGAAACAATCCTTTTTAATTATTCTGAGGGAATGGTATTCATAATACGTTCTTTAACGTCCCATTTGACTGTAAACATGACGTATTGTTGCTTTTCCCGTTTTTCATTATAGCATTCTGTCAGATAGCCTTTAGCTAGTTGAATTTGCTCTGCTATAAATCCTGCTTCAAGTTTAAAGCTGCGCTGCTTTATTTGAAGAATTTCAGGGTCATTTGTCAACTGGAAAATACGTCCATCTTTTGATTCCTTTATGAGTTCTAATGTACCCCAGCAGGCATCTGCGAAAAATGCGATAAGTTCATCTTGACTTTTACATGGGAACTTGCGAGCAAGCTCTTTACCTGCCCAATAAAGGACGTCATCTTCATGTTTACCGAGTATAGAAGATAGAATATGATCACGAATGATCTCATAGCCAAATGATGAGATTGTAGGAGATGGAGTGTTTAACATTGTTATCCTTCTTTCTTAGAATTTTCTTAAAATTTAACGGTAATAAAGTAATGATAGATTTTTCGAGAAAAAACGACGCATCATGTACTAGATTAGTTCTTTAATAAGCTCTATGAAAAACTCCGAGTTGCCTTGACGCTCGTAGCTCTTGAGAGTACAATAAACATGTCATAATATTGTACCATGATGAAATACACAGTCAATGAAGTATCATTTACAAAATGATGACTTCTTTTGTTGTGCTATTTTAAGTACTAAGGGGGGTAACAGTCTTGTCGAAAGATCGAGAGTTTTTATGGCGTCGCTTACATTCTCTACTTGGGATCATTCCAGTAGGTCTGTTTTTAACGATGCACCTGTTCATTAACTTTACAGCAACAGGCGGGGCAGAAAGTTACAACGATGCTACCGCAGTAATGGAAAAGATTCCATTCCTTATCCTAGTTGAATGGATTGTCATCTATATTCCATTAATGTTCCACGCATTCTATGGTGTCTACATTGCATTCACTGCTACACCAAACACAGGACGTTTCAGCACGTACCGTAACTGGATGTTCTCTTTACAACGTTTTACTGGTGTATTCTTAGTGATATTTATTGCATGGCATATTTTCCAAACTCGTATTCAAAAAGCACTTGGCACACACGTTGATTACGACATGATGGCGAATATTGTTGCTAATCCATTCATGCTTGGATTCTACATTGTTGGTATTTTATCAGCAACTTTCCACTTATCTAACGGTTTATGGGCATTCCTAGTAAGCTGGGGTATTACACAATCTCCTCAGTCTCAAAAGATCGCTACTTACGTAACAAACATTCTTTTCGTAATTCTAAGTGTAGTTGGTGTGGCTGCTATTTTAGCTTTCGTATAATTCAATAGAAGCTACGATAGAGCACATGCAATCATTGCAATTTTTTAAGAGGAGTGAGAAATAATCATGGCGAAAAGCAAAATAATTGTTGTCGGCGGTGGTCTTGCCGGTCTGATGGCAACGATTAAAGCAGCTGAAGTTGGTACTGAAGTTGATTTATTCTCATTAGTTCCTGTAAAACGCTCACACTCTGTTTGTGCGCAAGGCGGAATTAATGGTGCGGTAAATACTAAAGGTGAAGGGGATTCTCCATGGATCCACTTTGATGATACAGTTTATGGTGGGGACTTCCTAGCGAACCAACCACCAGTTAAAGGTATGTGTGATGCAGCACCTGGCATTATCCACTTAATGGACCGTATGGGTGTTATGTTCAACCGTACACCAGAAGGACTTTTAGATTTCCGTCGTTTTGGTGGTACTTTAATGCACCGTACAGCTTTCTCTGGTGCAACAACAGGTCAACAATTACTTTATGCGCTAGATGAGCAAGTTCGTTCTCATGAAGTAGCTGGTTTAGTAAATAAATATGAACACTGGGAATTCCTTGGTGTTATTATCGATGAAGACGGCGTTTGTCGTGGTATCGTAGCGCAAGATATGCGTACAGAAGAAATTAAATCATTCCGTGCAGACGCTGTTATTATGGCGACTGGTGGCCCTGGTATTATCTTCGGTAAAACAACAAACTCTGTTATTAACACAGGTTCTGCTGCATCTATCGTTTATCAACAAGGTGCTTCATATGCAAATGGTGAGTTCATTCAAATTCACCCAACAGCGATTCCTGGAGATGACAAAAACCGTCTAATGTCAGAATCAGCTCGTGGTGAAGGTGGTCGTATTTGGACTTACAAAGACGGTAAACCTTGGTACTTCCTAGAAGAGAAATACCCAGCTTATGGTAACTTAGTACCACGTGATATTGCGACACGTGAAATTTTCGACGTTTGTGTAAACCAAAAACTTGGTATCAATGGCGAAAACATGGTATACCTAGATCTTTCACATAAAGATCCACATGAATTGGACGTTAAACTTGGTGGTATCATCGAAATCTACGAAAAATTCGTAGGGGATGACCCACGTAAATTACCAATGAAAATTTTCCCAGCAGTTCACTATTCAATGGGTGGATTATGGGTTGACTACAATCAAATGACTGAAATTCCTGGTCTATTTGCAGCAGGTGAATGTGATTACTCTCAACATGGTGCAAACCGTCTTGGTGCAAACTCATTATTATCTGCTATCTACGGTGGTATGGTTGCAGGACCAAACGCAGTAGACTATGTAAAACACCTTAAAAAGCATGCTGAAGATCTTCCACAAGAGATTTACGATGCTCGTGTAAAAGAGGAACAAGCGAAATGGGATGCTATCATGAAAATGGAAGGCACAGAAAACGCTTACTTACTGCATAAAGAGCTTGGTGAAATGATGACTGCTACAATGACTGTAGTACGTTACAATGATCAGCTTGAAGATACATTGAAAAAACTTGATGAGCTTACTGAGCGTTGGAACAACATCAACATCAATGATACGCAAAAATGGAGCAATCAAGGCGCACACTTTACACGTCAGCTTAAAAATATGTTAGTGCTTGCAAAAGTAATGACAAAAGGTGCACTATTACGTAATGAATCTCGTGGTGCACACTATAAACCTGATTTCCCTAACCGTGATGATGAGAACTTCTTAAAAACAACAATGGCGAAGTTTGACCCAGCTACTGGTAATCCAATCATCACGTACCAAGAAGTCGACGTTTCATTAATCCCACCACGTAAACGCGACTACTCTGCGAAAGGAGACTAAAAGTTATGCAAATCGCAGCTAATACTGGAAGAATGGTCAAAGTGGAAATCTTACGTCAAGATACACAAGGCGGCAATAGCTACTGGCAAAAATTCCAAGTGCCTTACCGTCATGGTATGAACGTAATTTCAATTTTAATGGAAATTCAAAAAAATCCTGTTACTGAAGATGGTGTAAACACATCACCAGTATCATGGGATATGAACTGTTTAGAAGAAGTTTGTGGTGCATGTTCAATGGTGATCAATGGCCGTCCACGTCAATCATGTTCTACACTAGTAGACCAATTGACAGAGCCGATTAAATTGGAGCCAATGAAAACATTCCCTGTTATTCGTGACCTACAAGTTGACCGTGAACGTATGTTCAACGCGCTTAAAAAAGTTAAAGCATGGGTACCAATCGATGGTACGTATGATTTAGGTGAAGGTCCACGTATGCCAGAAGGTAAACGTCAATGGGCTTATGAACTATCTAAATGTATGACTTGTGGTGTATGTATGGAAGCATGTCCAAACGTGTCTGAAAAAGCTTCATTCATCGGACCAGCTCCATTATCACAAGTACGTCTTTTCAACACTCACCCAACTGGTGCTATGATTAAAGATGAACGTTTAAATGCGATTATGGGTGACGGTGGCCTTGCAAACTGTGGTAACTCTCAAAACTGTGTTGCTGCATGTCCAAAAGGTATTCCTTTAACAACATCCATCGCTTCATTAAACCGTGCAACTACAGTGCAAATGTTCCGTAACTTCTTCGGTTCTGACCACTACGTAGACTAATATACGGACAAGCTGAACTCCCTTACACGAAGTGTAAGGGAGTTTTTTATAGTTATAGAAATGAAATTTATCAAGTTGTTTATTTACATTTTTTCTATGATAATATAGCATTTTCTTTTATAATGAATATATATTCATTTTGTTTGCCGTTGATTGATAAAAGACGTGCAATTACATGACAGGGGATGGTATATCATGAAGGCAAATTATATCGATAATTTTCAAGAGTGGGAAAAGGGTTTTTCATTTTTTAGCGAGGTACGAGTGCGATTTTCAGAAACAGACATGTATGGTCATATGAACAATACGATTAGCTTTACATATTTTGAGCAAGCAAGAATTGATTACTTCCGACATTTAGGAATTTTAATGCCCCCAGTTGGAGAAGAGAATGTGAAATCTATACCTATTGTAGCCGATTTACAATGCGATTATGTAAAGCAGGTATTCTTTGATGATGTACTACGAATCTATACAAAAATCGCGCAAGTTGGGAATTCGTCGATGGACATTCACTATCTAGCAAAAAATCAAAAGGACGAAATCTGTTTCACTGGTCGTGGGACAATTGTACAAATGGATCCTCGTACAGGTAAAAGTGTGCCGATTTCAGAGGAAGAAAAAACGAAATTCATTCAGTTGGCCATTCTGCCCCACTAGTTCAACATATAAGTATATGTGAATTTATTGAAATAGTAGGTTTTGCTTTTTACGTAAAATTTATGAATGTAACAATGTAATTTTCGAAATTTTTAAGGAAACATGGAATAATCATGCAAATAGCCGTCACCGCTTCCTGCCCCTTAACATAAGTTACAATACGTGCGGGGGAGGAGGGTGTAACTGAATGAATGGCTCTCATCATCGTTCTCTTTTAACAAACCGAGAACGTGAAATATTTGCGCTTTTATTAGCTGAAAAAACAACGAGAGATATTGCAGAGCAGCTTGGTATTAGTGAAAAAACAGTGCGAAATCACATTTCCAATACAATTCAAAAGCTAGGTGTAACGAATCGATCTCAGGCGTTAATTGAGCTGTTACGCTTGGAAGAATTTAAATTAGACTAATGGACACTTGCTATTTCGTGAAAAAAACGACAAAATAGAACTATTCAACGTATTTTTAGGAGTGAAATAGTTATATGTCGGATGAAGTAACAAAGCACTCACCTGAAACCGTTGCAACGGTTGAAAAGGAATTACGCTATATAGCGGCCATCGTGAAGCAAAAGGGAAGAGAAATTGTTTCCGATTATGCGATTACGCCGCCACAATTTGTTGCATTACAGTGGTTAGAAGAGCTTGGTGATATTACAATTGGCGAATTATCAAACCGTTTATATTTAGCTTTTAGCACGACAACAGATTTAGTGGACCGAATGGAGAAAAATGAATTAGTCAAGCGTGTGCGTGATGAAAATGATCGCCGTGTCGTTGTCGTTCATCTTCTCGAAAAGGGCGAACGTATCATTCAAGAAGTAATTGAAAAAAGACAGCAATATTTGCAAGAGATGCTTGTTGGTTTTAATGAACAAGAAGTCGCGCAATTATCAAGCTATTTAGAAAAACTACATGTACACATGAAACAGGATTGAGGCGGAAAGTATGAATGCCCCGATAGGCGTTATTGACTCAGGAGTAGGCGGTTTAACCGTAGCAAAAGAAATCATGAAGCGATTGCCAAACGAAACGATTTATTATATTGGCGATACAGCAAGGTGTCCGTATGGTCCAAGAAGTCGTCAGGAAGTACGGAATTTTACTTGGCAAATGGCAAAAGCACTCGAAAAAATGAATGTTAAGATGCTCGTTATAGCTTGTAATACAGCGACTGCAGTAGCACTCGAAAGTTTACAAAGAAATATGCCTTTTCCAGTACTAGGTGTTATCAATGCTGGCGCACGTGCAGCTGTAAAAAAAACGAAGCGACATGAAGTCGTTGTGCTTGCAACAGAAGGAACAATTAAAAGTGGGGCGTATGAAGAAGCCTTATTGTCACTCAATACGTCAACACATATTATTCCACTAGCTTGTCCCACATTCGTACCACTTGTAGAAAGTGGCGAATATAAAGGTGACTTTGCAAATAATTTAATAGCAGAAGGCTTAAAGCCGTTGAAAAATCGACAATTTGATACGGTTATTTTAGGGTGTACACATTATCCTATTTTACAAAAACAAATTGAAGCTGTTGTCGGAGAAGATGTGAATGTTTTATCTTCTGCGGAGGAAACAGCAAAGGATGTACAGGAAATGTTAGCGTATAATGGCACTTTAGCAAATGCAAATGCGGTGCCTGCTCATAGATTTTTTGCAACTGGTTCTGTCCCAATTTTCCGTTCGATTGCTGAGAATTGGTTAGAGCAAGGTACTCTCGACATAAAACGTATCACATTAAAATAAAAAATCAGCTTAGCAACAGGCTAGGCTGATTTTTGCCGTTTTCAGCATTGTACATAAGCCACCGAGTACTTTTTTGATGGCACAAATTATGATAAGATGAGGGCGCGAAAGTTTTTAGGAGGAACGAAATATATGACAAGATATGATGGTAGAAATGCAGATGGGCTACGACCTGTGAAAATAGATAGTGAGTATCTATTACACCCTGAAGGCTCCGTATTAATTCAAGTAGGCAATACAAAAGTAATTTGCACCGCAACGATTGAAGACAAGGTACCTGGTTTTCTACGTGGGCAAGGGAAAGGGTGGATTACAGCCGAGTATTCCATGTTGCCTCGTGCAACCGCTCAACGGACACCACGTGAATCCTCTCGTGGGAAAGTCAATGGTCGTACAATGGAGATTCAGCGCTTGATTGGGCGTGCATTGCGTGCTGTTGTCGATTTAGAAGCGCTAGGCGAACGTACTGTATGGATTGACTGTGATGTCATTCAAGCGGATGGCGGTACTCGTACAGCATCCATTACGGGAGCATTTGTTGCCATGACACAGGCCATTGCTAAATTTGCTGAAGAAAAGCCATTTGAAAAATTCCCAGTAATAGACTTTTTAGCAGCTACAAGTGTTGGGATCGTTGAAGAACAAGGCGCTATTCTTGATTTAAATTATGTAGAAGATGTGGCTGCAGCTGTTGATATGAACATTGTGATGACAGGCGCAGGACGATTTGTTGAATTACAAGGTACTGGTGAGGAAGCTACTTTTTCTCGTGAAGAACTAAATGAATTGTTAGCATTAGGTGAAAAAGGCATACAACAATTAGTTGAGCTTCAAAAAATAACGCTTGGTGAACTGGCACACAAAGTTGGAGGGAATCAATAATATGAAACAAGTAGTCATCGCCACAAAAAATAAAGGAAAAGCAAAAGATTTTGAAGCATTATTTGGACCACTTGGTTATGAAGTCGTAACAATGTTTGAAGTGGCACCAGATATGGAAATAGAAGAAACAGGAACAACATTCGAAGAAAATGCCATCTTAAAAGCAGAAGCATTGGCGAAGGAGCTTAATACCATTGTTATTGCAGATGACAGTGGTTTAGCAGTAGATGCATTAAATGGTGAGCCAGGTGTGTACTCCGCTCGCTATGCTGGTGACCATGACGATGAAGCAAACATGATTAAACTGTTAGAAAATTTACAAGGTGTCGAAGATGACAAACGTACAGCACGTTTTTGCTGCTGTATTGCAATTGCAGGACCTGATTTCGCAACAACAACGGTATTTGGTACATGTGAAGGCGTCATTGCCCATGAAAAGCGTGGAACGAATGGCTTTGGCTATGATCCAATCTTTTTTGTGCCAAGCTTAAATCGAATGATGGCTGAGCTTTCACCAGAGGAAAAGGGTTCTATTTCTCACCGAGGCAATGCAATTCGCAAGTTAAAGGAGCAATTACCGAATCTTATCAAATAAGAGGTGATATCCATGAAAATGCTTGTTATGAGCGATACACATGGTGACAGCCATGTCATCGAAAAGGTTAAAGGTTTTTATCCTGAAATAGATATTGTGGTTCATTGTGGAGATAGTGAACTTCCCTATTCACATGAGGCATTAGAAGGATTGAAAAAAGTACGTGGAAACTGTGATCGTGAGAAGGCTTTCCCTGAAGAAGAAATGTTCATGGTCCATGATGTAAAGATTTTTGTGACACACGGTCATTTATTCAATGTGAAAAATTCCATCTTATCATTATCCTATCGTGCTAAAGAAGTAGGTGCACAGATCGTTTGCTTTGGTCATTCACATATTCTTGGTGCCGAAATGATGGATGATATCCTATTTTTAAATCCAGGCAGCTTATTAAAACCACGTGGTCGTAAAGAGAAAAGCTTTGCTGTTGTGGAAATCAATGCGACATCTTTTAAAGTTGATTGCATGACAGATGATAATCAATGTATGGCTACATATACATTTGATCGACAATAATAGAGAAAATCCGCATAACTAGTAAAGTATGCGGATTTTTATTTGGGCTACTGATAATGGTAAAATTGCCTATGAATGATTCATGCTGAAATAGCAAAAATAAATCGTAAAGGCAATAAAGGAGAAAACATGAAAAAAACAATTGGCTGGCATTTTGATAATAGTTACCTTCAACTACCAAGTATTTTTTATTCCGACATATCGTTAAATCCTGTTCGTTCACCAAAATTGATCTTATTAAATGAATCAGTTGCAGCCTCACTTGGGTTAGACATTCAGGCTTTAAAGAGTGAGGAAGCATTAGCCGTTTTAGCTGGTAATACAATCCCAGAAGGTGGCGAACCGATTGCACAGGCTTACGCAGGGCATCAATTTGGTCATTTTAATATGCTAGGTGATGGTAGGGCTCTATTATATGGGGAGCAAATCACACCCCAAAAGGAACGGTATGATATTGCTCTAAAAGGATCAGGTAGAACACCTTATTCTCGGGGTGGAGATGGGCGAGCCGCATTAGGTCCAATGCTAAGGGAGTATATTATTAGTGAAGCGATGTTTGCACTAGGGATTCCAACTTCACGTAGTCTAGCAGTAGTCACTACAGGTGAAATGATTATTCGAGAAACGGAACTACCAGGCGCTATTGTCACAAGAGTTGCAAGTAGTCATTTGCGGGTAGGGACATTTCAATATGCTGCGCAATGGGGGACAGATGAGGAGCTACAGCTTTTAGCTGATTATGCAATAGAACGACATTACTCAGCTAATATTGGCAATCAAAATCGTTATCTTTATTTGTTAAATGAAGTCATAAAGAAACAAGCCTCCCTTATAGCAAAGTGGCAGTTAGTGGGCTTTATCCATGGCGTCATGAACACCGATAATATGACCATTAGCGGTGAAACCATTGATTATGGTCCTTGTGCATTCATGGACATCTATGATCCTGCGACTGTGTTTAGCTCGATTGATCACCAAGGACGCTATGCTTATGGAAATCAGCCCAATATCGGTGGCTGGAATTTAACGCGCTTAGCAGAGTCCTTACTACCTTTAATTGATGATGATCAAGAAAAAGCCATTCAACTGGCACAAGAAACGCTACAACAGTATCCAAAATTATATGTAGAAAATTGGTTGAAAGGAATGCGTGCAAAGCTAGGCATTTTTAATGAGGAGCAAGAAGACATCCAGCTTGTTGAAGAGCTTCTTCAGCTTATGCAGCAATATCAAGCAGATTATACGAATACATTTATCGCCTTATCGTTTGAGCAATTGGAGGATTCCCCATTATTTAACGCACCAGCTTTTAAGGACTGGTATCACAAATGGCAAGCTCGATTAGCAAGACAGCAGCAAAACAAAGACATGTCACAACAATTAATGCGCCAACATAATCCAGCTGTTATTCCGCGTAACCACAGGGTAGAAGAAGCTTTGGAAGCGGCTGTAGAACAAGGCGATTATAGTGTGATGAACAACCTACTAAAAGTCCTAGCTCAGCCTTATGCTCATGCGAAAGAACAACAAGAATACGCTTCATTACCTGAACACGCTAATCAACCATATCGTACGTTTTGTGGCACATAAGTAAAAAACGAGAGTTATTTATTCTCTCGTTTTTTATTTGTATAAAGGCACTCTACCGTATTCAAACGCATATTCTATGTATGAATAAAAATAAAGGAGAATAGGGTCGGTGCATAAGTATTCAAAGGGTTGGTTTGTCAAAGTTTTACGTGCTCATGGAATAATGGTTCATCCTCAATTTAAAAGTCATTTAGGCTTATATAAAGAATCTGAATTACGAAACTTATATTATCGTTATGTCGAAATAGAGTCTGCTGAGCAAAATCAATAGACCGTTTGTTTGAAGAACTCCTTTCTAGGAAAAACTAGTGATTAGAAAGGAGTTTTACTATGTGGATGATGACTCAAACATGGCAAGATGTTCTATTTTTACATTGGCCGATAGCCCCTCAAGAACTTGAAAAACATGTACCTAAAGAACTGAAGCTCGATCTCTTTGAACAAAATGCCTGGCTTAGTGCTGTCCTTTTTAAAGTTTATCGACATCGGCTACGCTTTCTACCACCTCTTCCTGGGATGAATACCTATTTACAATTGAATGTCCGAACATATGTGGAGTATAACGGCATGAAAGGCATCTATTTTTTTCATTTAGATGTGACGAATTATTTCTTATCAAAAATTACGGCAATAGGTAGCTTGCCATATCGCCATTCCAACATCCTAGTAAAACAAAGAGGGAATCACTATTCATACACAAGCCATTACAAAGCATGTGACGAAAGATTGAGGGTTATTTATACAATAGGAGACAAGACCAATACTAATTTTGACCGATGGATTGTAGAGCGCTACCATTCATGGGCGAAATGGAAGGATACACTTTTTCGCATTGATATTCACCACTCCCCATGGGAATTAAAAAGAGCCAACGTAACGATTGAAAGCAATACATTAGCCTCTTTTATGAAGGGGAAACTTCAGGGCATGCAGCCTCGTGCTCATTATGCTAAAAACAAAACAGCGAGAGTTTTTCCTCCAGCAGTTGAGCATAAAATGATCATAAATCCATCAAGATTTTTGCATTAAAAGAGGTAACAAAATTGCATAACGATGGCGCTGGCTATCATATCTGACATCGCAAGTGCCTCTGCTTCAATTTCATCAAATACCTCTACATCTGCCTGATAATCTTTTTGTATCATCGTGACAGCTTCATTTTTCGTTAAAGCTAAATGCGTATAAAACATTTTTTGTACGGCCTCTCTAGTTAGGTATGGATTGATTGTATGCAAAAAGAAAGCAATATCATCTGCATTACGATACCATTCCCTCTCTTTAGCTTCCGCTGTGGTAGCGTCACCTTTCGCAGCAGCTGTCACTAATTGAGCCGCAATTACCAGATGCTCTTTAATTAAAGCTGCATAATGATCCGCCATGGAGTCACCATAAAAGGGGCGTAAACAATTCCCTAAATCGGTTGCATTGCGTAGCAAACGCTGCTGCACAAAGGGTAAATCAGGCAAATTAAACACAATGCTAATAATAGTCATCCGTGTCCAATTCACATGCTCCATCCAAAGTAAGCGGTTCATAGCCATAAAGTCTGCTTCGTCTTTACTAATACAGCGTCGGTAATCATTTGACTGTAAAATGTGACGAATCGGAGCCGTATACTGCGTATAGGGGGCATGATACAGCTGGCTTAATGAAAAACCATTTGAATAGGGGTACAAGGCTTCACTCCTTCTTGTTCTTTCTCCTACAGTAGCATACTCTAAGGAATCTCGGAGTATGAAGAACAAGAAAGAAAAGAAGAGACAACAAAATTACGCCTCATACATCATTTTCTTCGTCATGCCACCATCAACTGTAAGATTAATACCTGTCACAAAGTTATTGATCGGGTTTGTTAAATAGAGACAAGCCTGTGCAATATCTTCAGGCAGACCAACCCTTCCTGACAAATGCTGCGCATGATCGATTGGCCGTAGTGCCTCGTAATCACCTGTTTCAATCCACCCAGGTGAAATACAATTCACTGTAATTTGATCTGGCCCTAAAGATCGCGCTAAAGCATGTGTTAACGCGATGATACCACCCTTTGTAGCCGCATAAGCTTCTGTATGAGGCTCTGACATTTCAGCTCGCGTTGAGGCCAGCGAAACAATGGAACCACCCTTTGCATTATGCCGCATCACTTTTGCAGCCTCTCTGGCACAGAAAAAGGTACCCGTTAAATTCGTCTGCAACAAATCCTGCCACTCATCAAACGTCACCTCATAGGGAGATTGATGCTGGAACTTCCCAGCATTATTAATTAAAATATGAATGGTCCCATATTGCTCAACAGCTCGCTGCATTAAATGGATGATATCCTGTTCCTTTGTCACATCCGTTGGCACAAATAATGCAGAGTAGCCTTGAGCAAGCATATCCTGTTCTAACTGTTGACCTAAGCCTGCATTCAAATCAGCAATCACCACTTTTGCACCTTGTTGTGCATATGCAAGCGTAATACCCTTACCAATCCCTTGTGCACCACCTGTGACAATAACGACTAAATCTTTAAACATCCACAAACCTCCTACTTTTTTATCGCCAATAGTGTAGCAAATATTTTGCTATCCGTCCTGTTAAGAGGGTGAAGAAATGGTATAATGGATGCTGTAGCAACATATGATAAAATATATGAGGGAAACCTTGCCTGCATAGTAAAATTAATGTTGACATTATGCTATAAAGTACATATAATAAATATTGTCCTTCCTATGGAATACATAAGAAACGACATCATGTCTCAGTAGCTCAGCTGGATAGAGCAACGGCCTTCTAAGCCGTCGGTCGGGGGTTCGAATCCCTCCTGGGACGTCAAGCAAAGCCTTACAGCCACAACGGTTGTAAGGCTTTTTATTTTTATGCAAGAATGTATAATTCTTTGTTTGGTGCCCAAGAGGTGCCCAAATCATTCTTTTTCATCGAAAAGTTTATCAAAATGAGAACTAGCTCGTTGATCTGTTTCTTGTAAAAGATGTCCGTAAGTATTCATTGTAGTTGTGATATTAGAATGACCTAATCTCGACTGAATAACTTTAGGATGTTCACCAGCATGAATTAATAGGGTAGCCGAAGTATGTCTTAAATCGTGAAAACGAATTCTAGGCAAATCTGGATTCCTTTTCATAAAACGATCCCACCACTGACTTATTGAATCTGGACGATAGGGTTTACCAAACTCATTTGAGAAAAGAAAAATATGTCCTTCCCATTCTCGCTCGTCATCAGCTTCTTCTAATTGATATTTTTTTACTGCAGCAAGTGTAACTAAATCATTCATGATATTTGAAGGGATAGTCACAACTCGTTTTCTTTTACCTTTCGTCTCTTTTACAATGATTCCTTCTCCAGTTAAATTAACTAAAGCTTGTTCAATTAATAAGGTATTGTTTTCTATGTTTAAGTGTTTTTCTTCGATGGCTACTAGTTCACCTTGTCGAGCAGCGCTTACTACAGCCAGTTCAACTAACAATCGTTTTTCAGCAGTCTCTCTATTATTTAATCGCTCAAACAACAATTTAACTTGTCCCTCATTGTAGGCTTTTCCTTCTTCATATTTGAGTTTGGGTAGTTTTATATTTTTACATGGACTTTCTTCGATTAAATTCCATTCAACAGCTACATTCATAATACTAGCGAATGCTTTGTATATGTTATGGATGGTTGAGGGGGCCAGTTCACTTTCATCACCATCTAATCTACGCTTTTTCTTTTGTAAGTCACCAACAAAAAAAACTACATCCACTTTTTTAATATCTTTTAATTTCATATCGCCGAAAATAGGAAGAATACGCTTTTCTAAATGTGTACAGTTATCATGAAATGATCGTGCGCTATAATGTTGTTTTGCATAATTTTCTTTCCATCGTGGAAATAGATTATTTAGAGTGATAGATTCAATATCACTAAAATAGACATCTTTATTTTGTTTCATTTCTTCTTCGAACAGGATCAGTAATCGTAGCGCTTCTTTTTCATTTTTCGCTTCTACATTTTTTGTTTTACGAATCCGACGATTACCCCGATAACCTAAATCAGCGATAAGTTTAAATTTGTTCTTACTGATTTTCTGTACATATCCCATGTTAATAACTCCTTTCAACTAGATTACAATTCTTAAAAAAATGATTGTTAAAGTAATGATTGAGTCTCTTTTCAGCGAAGTCATATTCAACTTTGAAAAGTAGACAAATTTTAATAGTCGCCAATTCTTCATCTATAGGAAGTCTAATTTTATTTAACATAAAAGTAGGAACACAAGCTTGCAAAGCAAAATTATTCGCTTTCCATTCTTGGTACTCTCTAAATAAAGGGTGAGTTTTTGTTTGATTGCCAGAATGTGAGATTACATGGCCTAATTCATGACAAAATTCTTGCCATTGTTCTTGCTTAGATAATCTTGAATCTATAATTATTATATTGTCGTAACTTACTGAATCTGTTGGTAAGTAAATTACTGTGAAGCCAAGCTTCGGGCCAATTATCCGCGGATCTAAGTGAGAAGGTTTAGTTACCCCAATACTAGTGTATAAATCGCGAACGTAATCTTCTAAATGAGTATAAACAAACGTCATAACATCCCTCTTTTACAAACATATGTTCTTTTGATGTTAACAAAAAAATTCACCAGTGGAAAGGCGAATTTTTAAATGTCTGGAAAGTCTACATAAGAATGTAAAATCACTTCTTATTTTCTTGTTGCTTTTTCCATACCTCGTAATAAACTTCGAATTGCTCTAAAGCATCAAGCAAATTTTCGGGTTGGTTTTTAAAAAACAAATTTTCTCTAGTTAAGAAGAAATCAATAACTTCTTTTTGATATGCACTTAAATTGTTATAGTCATCGTCCGAGATACCAGCTTGTTTATGTAAAGCATTCTTGTTATCAGTTCTACCTAGTAGATAATCTACAGATACATCATAAAAGTCAGCTAATTTACTTAAGGTTTCAAAGTCAGGTTGTGTTGAAGAAGTTTCATAACGAGCATATGTTGATCTATTGATTGTAAGGCGGTCAGTTAGTTCTTTTTGAGACAAACCTTTTTCAGTTCGTAATTTTTTTAATATCTCGCCATATTTCATACAGTACGCTCCTTTCTATTCTCTCTATTATAGGTGAATTTTTTGCACAATAAATAATTTGTGAAAAAACTACACAAAATGTATTGACTGTGCAAAAAATGCACGATATACTATGTGTAAGAAATGCACAAAGGAGGTGGTGACATGTTTCCAGAAATTTTAAAGGAACAGCGAAAAGCTCTCAAATTATCCCATGAACAAGTATCAAATATGGTGGGAATTGAACGCTCTTATTACACCAAAATAGAGAATGGATTAAAACCAAGTGTAAAAGTTGCACAAGCTATTGCTAAAGTATTAGGTATTGACTGGACGATTTTTTTTATTGAATTTTGTGCAAAAAATGCACAAGAGAAAACAGCGTGATACAAGGAGGAATAACAATGAATTTAATCTTAGTTCAAAGCCGAGCATTCAATTCTGTTGTATGTGATTTATGGCAAAACGAAAATGGCGATGTGTTTATGACGCGCAAACAAATAGGTGAAGCGCTTGAATATTCAGAACCAGAAACAGCTATTCGTAAAATTCATAAGCGACACGAGGAACGTCTTGACCAATTTTCAGTACAGACCAAACTGGTCGGAACTGATGGTAAGCAATACGAAACGTTCATCTACAACGAAAAAGGTATTTACGAAGTCATCCGAAAAAGCCAACAACCAAAAGCAGATGAATTTTACGACTTCGTATACGACTTATTAGAAAGTTTGCGTAAAGGTGAATTGAAAATCGTTCAAACGCAACCACAATTACCAACTAATTACAAAGAAGCCTTATTGGCGTTAGTCAAAGAAGTTGAAAAGAACGAACAACTTGAAATCGAAAAGCAAATGTATCAGCAACAAGTAGATGATATGCAACCAATCGTAACTTACGTTGACGAAGTACTGAAATGTACTGATTTACTCCTAACTTCGCAGATTGCAGAGGATTACGGAATGAGTGCATACGCACTAAATAAATTATTAAACGAGCATGGCATTCAATACAGCTTGAATAAACAATGGTTACTGTATAGCAAGTTCAAAGGTCAAGGCTACACAAAATCTGAAACGAAAGAATACAAAAAGCCAGATGGTTCCACTGGTGTAAGACTTCATACAAAGTGGACGCAAAAAGGGCGTTTATTCCTTTACGAAACTTTAAAAGCAAAAGGCATTTTACCAACGATGGAGCGAATGAAGTTAAAGCTCATTGAAGGTAATAAACAACTAGCATAGGAGGATTAAAAATGTCTAATGTAATCAACATTAAGTATTTAGCTGTAATAAATATGATGCACCCACATTATAAGAGTGAATATTTCAGAGTTTTTGGTAAAAAACAAAATTTTTCAACGTTCGTTTCATATTGCCATGCTTATGCAAAATATTTGCTCGTACAATCCAGTTTCGATGCTTATGAAATTTTCATTGATGCGTATAACGGAGTCGTTGTTCAAGATGAAGAATATAAGTTGCATCAAGAGAATCAAAAAGAAATCTTGTTTGGTCGCAATTATAAAAATTTATTAATCTGTGATGAAAGAATTCAAATTGAAAAAGAAAATTTCCGTTTCGAAAAGGATTTAGAAAACATGATTTTTAAAGATTTCATTGATTATTACGGTGATGAAAAAAGCATTAAAAGACAAGAATACTTAGGGTTCGGAAGATCTGATATTTCGATAAACGGCCAGTTCGCTTTAGAATTGAAAATCGGCAAATCAAAGAGGAAGGACGTTTATCAAACATTTGAATATTCTTTTGACAAAAATATCAAAAGGGTTTGTTTAATTGCCAAAGAAATCAGTGACGACGTATTGAAAATAGCAGAAAAATTAAATGTTGATTGTTACAACTATTCATTCGTTAGAGAAGAAGAAACAGATTCTTATCCGATGGGCGTTTATTTCGAAAAAGTGACCAGATCAAACTCGAATCTTTTCGATGAGTATTTAGAAGATGTAGGAGGTGTAACTCTGTTCAGCTTCTATGATCCGCTGTTTGATTTCAACAAAGAGATGAAAAAATCGCTTGAAATAATAGAATCTGTTACAAGTCTAACTTCGGATTTGAATGAAAAAAGAATTGAAAAATTGTTAGTTATTTTAGAAGAAAACGGCATCGATACTTCGAAAGGTTTCCTACATGCTGCAAATGAGTATTTAAAAAAAGTTTCTAACGAATAAGATAGGCGCTATACCAGCGCTTGAGATTGGAGGCGAAACTATGAATCTAACAATAGATGAACTAAAAGAAGCGTTATTAAACGCTGAATTAGCTGATTTGTTTCAAAAAGCATATAAGCAGGGTGTAGAAGATGGCCGAGAGATAGAAAAAGCGAAATTCGAAAATTCTCTACCACCAAACTTAAAAAAAGAAGATGTAGCTAAAATATTCAATTGCGAATTACCAACAGTAGAAAAAATAATTCGCATGGATGGCTTTCCAAAGTGTTTAGCATTAAGTGCTCGTTATCCAAGAGACAAAGTATTGGCATGGAAAAACAATAATGTGTCATACATGAACTCACGTCTTGGTATCTATGTGAGTGAAAATGAAAGGCTTAGATTATTAAGAGCATAGGAGAGGCCAGGGCAAATGGCCTCAAGATAAATCAAACTACCAATCTAGTAGAAATCTAAGAGGTAGGGGCAAATCTACCTCTTAACCATTATTATACACAAATTACTGAAACTTGATGGTTGCAACCAAGTTAACTTTAGACTGAAATGTGACCTTAATTAAATAGAAAGGGTGGTAAATGTGAATGTCACTGAAAATACAGTTGGGGGAGTAATAAAAGAATTAAGGGGTGGTGAGACACAGCTAAGTCTTGGCTTAGACATTGGTGTTGGAAGGGAACGGCTTTCTCGATATGAAAATGGCCGTGCTAAAGTGCCATCGGATATTAGTAGAACACTGGTTAATCGGTTTGATAATCCGAAGCTTGCTTTAGCAGTGCAGCATGAGTATACAGGAACAGGCCCTATTTACTTGAACGGCCCAAACGTAGACCTCCATCGCTGTAGTGTGCGTGAGAAAACAATAGAAGAACTCCAAGAAGCCTTGGATGCCATAACTAGTACAAGCCTAGCAAAACCGAGTGATGCCATTGAGCACTTCGAAAGGAAAAACATCATGGACATGATTGAGGAAGCAGTCGAGGCAGCAACAGCACTGGCAAACTTTATCGCAGTAACCACTGAGCACCTTGGCATAAGCTACACAGGTGTATGGATGGACCATTATAAATATCTTCAAAAGGTAGGATTTATTAAATGAATATAGATGAACAAATTGAAAGAGAACTAGCTTGCATAGATGATCTAACAGATGTAATCAAACTACACGTAAAAGCAGGTCGTATCAACATAGCAAAACAACTAGAACGAGACCTACATAATTCACTGGATCAACTAGAAAAACTTCATAAGCGAAAAGAGTTATGGGCAACGGTTGCTGATTTAAACCAACGAGGAATACTAGTTCAGGTGGTGAAGAAACTTGCGCATCAAGCCTAGAGCGTGGCGACACATGACACTAAAGCAGAGGTTAATTTATGTACATTTCTTCTGTGATAAGAGGGTGTTGGAGAAGTTAAATGGCAATAAAAAAGCTGCTTAATCTGAGCGAAAGATTAAACAGCCATGACAACTTATATACAAATCTATTATACCACAAGTTACGACGTTTGCGAGATTTATCTCGCTCTCGTCAAGCAGCTTACAGCACCGTCTCCCTACGGTTATGCTTTGCCACTGTAAGTTGCTTGATGGGATGCCATCAGAAAGAAGGTGAGCACATGCGACAACTTATGGAAGTTGAAAATCCAATGGTGTTGGGAACGATTGAATCCGTAAATAGCGTACCTACATTTCGGTATATTGAGAGAGATTTTCGAGATATCTACGGTAGCTTAATCGTTTATAACGATGATTATATGGAGTTTTCGAATGGCGATATCGTTCATTTAGACAACATCCATACGTATTTAGAGGATAACTACAATGCGAAATTTTACACAAAAAAATAAACCACTACTCGTAATAGTGGCTTAACAAATCATTTTTACCATCATATCACGAAAGGAAGTAATTTGCATGGTTTTAGCAAAAATTACAACTGCTGATATGAGTCGCGACGAGTGGTTAGACGCTCGTCGCGCTGGTATCGGTGGGTCAGATGTTGGTGCAATTATGGGATTCAATCAATATAAAAGTGCTTATCAAGTGTTTTTAGAAAAGACTGGTCAATATCATGAGGAAGTCGATAACGAAGCTGTATATTTCGGGAATGCATTAGAAGATTTTGTAGCTCAAGAGTTTGCCAAACGAACAGGAAAAAAGGTTCGTCGATTAAATAAGATGTTAGTCCATCCAGAACATGATTTTATGCTTGCTAACCTTGATAGGGTTGTTGTTGGAGAAAGAGCAGTGCTTGAGTGTAAAACAGCTAGTGAGTACGTGAAAGATGCTTGGGAGGGTGAAGAAATTCCAGCAAGTTATTTATGCCAAGTCCATCATTATCTAGCTGTTACAGGCTTTGAAAAGGCATATATCGCTGTACTTGTTGGTGGCAATAAATTCATCTGGAAGGAAATTGAACGTGACGAGGAATTTATTCAAATTCTCATAGATCGAGAGAAAGACTTTTGGGAAAACCATGTCCTAAAAGATTTAGCTCCACCAATTGACGGCTCGGATGCTACCAATGAATTGATCAAAAAAATGTACCCTCAAGACGATGGAACGGCCATCATGCTCACGAAAGATGATGATGTATTGTTGGACGCTATTGATTCCATTTCATGCGAAATTAAAGCGTTAGAGCAGCAAAAGAAAGAGTACGAGAATCAGCTAAAGCTAAAGTTAGAAAACGCTTCAGAGGGGCACTCTCAACGTCATAAGGTGACATATAAAACAGTTGTTTCGAATCATGTTGATAGTAAGCGACTAAAAGTTGAAGTTCCAGATGTATATGAAAAATTCATTAAACCATCATCTTCACGACGACTAACTATTAAAAAATTGGAGGCTTAATAAATGGCTACTACAAATGAATTAAAAGCAAAGTCACAGAATCAAGTATCAAAGCAAGTAACGCCTGAATCATCATTAAATGCATTGTTAAAAAAGATGGGTCCTGAAATCCAACGCGCTTTACCGAAACACATGGATTCTGATCGTATCGCTCGAATTGCATTAACAGCAGTTCGAACAACACCAAAATTACTAGAGTGCGACCAAATCAGTTTTGTAGCAGCACTTATGCAATCAGCTCAACTAGGTGTTGAACCAAATACAGGGCTAGGGCAAGCGTACTTAATCCCTTACGGAAAACAGGTTCAGTTCCAGTTAGGTTATAAAGGCTTAATTGACCTAGCTGTTAGAAGTGGTCAATACAAAGCTATTTATGCCCATGAAGTGTACCAAGAAGATGAATTTTCATACTCTTACGGATTACACAAAGATTTAGTACATGTTCCTTCACAAAACCCAGAGGGCGAGCCAATCGGCTACTATGCTGTATACCACTTGAAAAACGGAGGATACGACTTTGTTTACTGGACAAGAGAACGAATTGAAAAACATGCTCACAAGTTCTCTCAAGCAGTTCAGAAGGGTTGGACAAGTCCTTGGAAGACCAATTATGACGCAATGGCCAAAAAGACAGTACTAAAAGAAGTATTAAAGTTTGCTCCTAAGTCAATTGAGCTTCAAAAGGTTGTTGAGGCTGATGAAACTATTAAAACAGAGGTTTCAAAGGATATGAGTGAAGTTATTGATGTAACTGACTATTCGGTTGTTGAAGAAGAACCAGTTCAAGAGGAAATGATTATTGAACAGTAATATACCTCACAAAGTCCTTCTGCCTGCTTGGATATTTGAGCAGGCGAAGGATAACGATGAAATCAGACGTTTGGTGCTGCAGTACATGCAACGTTACCCAAACTATCGAATTATCAAAGTGGGTGGTAGTTTTGCAGTTTGTGAGCGTGAACAGAGGTTGTTATAGGAGGTTTAGAAATGATTTGTGGCTACTGTGGTAACGAGGCTGAGTTTATGTCCAGTAAAGAATTTTATGGTCAAGATTATGGTGTGAATATGTACGTGTGTAGACCTTGTGATGCTTATGTAGGAACGCATGGAAAAGGGAAAACACCACTTGGTACATTAGCAAATAAACGATTACGTTCAATGCGAAAAACAGCTCATTCGATGTTTGATCCTTTATGGAAAGGAAAATATCGAAAAATGGGTAGGGGCAAGGCGTATCAAGTAATGCAAGAATTAATGAATTTACCACCTGAAAAGGCTCATATCGGCATGATGGATGAAGAACAATGCTATGAGCTGATTCAGAAGTTAAAGGTTTATAGGGGTCTAATTTAAAAAGTGTGGAGGGACAAATGTATGGGTATTCAACTACAACAATTCATCAGACAAAAGAAATCGGAACTTGAACAGAGTGGTAAGTATAGACACGTTTCAATCCACTCGAAAGATGCTGTAATGCTAACAGGAAATAGCATTAGTCAACAATTCTTAGCAACAGACACGCCATACTCACAACATGGTCATGAGGTTAAACCTAGTGAGGTTCCAGAAATACCATCAATGCCATTTAAGGAGAATGCAACAGAGGTGATTTTCGAGGCCATTGAGAAACGAAAACGTAATCCTAGTGATGTTAAATTCTATTTCTTGTGGATTTTGTGAATATGTCTGTGATTAAAAATTTGAATATTGAAAATATGGAGGGCGAACCATGAAAGTATTTCAACAAAACATCTTTGGTGGAGAGGATGAAATTATTTCTACTGTTCCTGTCATTGTTTTAAAGCACAAAGAAAAAGATGAACGTTATCTAGCTGCAGATATTGAAGTAGCAGATTTCAGTGATCCAGATGGTGATATCACAATGGATGATATTCAAGACGCTTTCATCATCGTTCGGAATGATCGTCAAAAGCCAGGGCAACCAGAAATAGATGAAGTAATAGCACATTCAGAGGCATACAAAGCTTACATGCTTGAAAAATTCGGTAATAGAGCTTCCATCAGTTACGATGTCGCAAAATGGCTTGAAACATATGAGCCAGTCAATATTGATATGCCAGTAGATAAGTTCAATGAGGCAGCATATGCAAATGATTGGGAGCCAGTGAAAACGTACTAGGAGGGGCGAGGGCAAATGGCTAAATTTAGATATGTTTATACATCATTATGGACAGACGGCAAAGTAATTGAAGAATTTACACCAGAAGACAAATTATTTTTCCTTTATTTATTAACAAATGAACACACGAAGCAAATCGGTGTTTATCAAATTACAAAAAAGCATATGGCATTCGAATTGGGTTATTCGCCAGAAGTAATAAATGCGTTAATGCAGCGTTTCTTGGATCACCATAAATTGATTCGCTACAACGAAGAAACAAGGGAAATTGCGATACGGAACTGGGGCCGTTACAACCTCATAAAAGCAGGTAAACCAATAATGGACTGCGTTAGACGTGAATTAGAGGATGTTAAAGATACTTCTTTATTAGAGTTTGTTGTTGGTTCAGTATCCCATGAAAGTTTGAAGCAGCTGTATACCAATGTGTTGAACGGTGCTAGTAACTATGCTGAACCATCTAAACAATCTAAACCAAAAGATTTGGACAACATTACTAAACGTGATTACATCATTTTGCGTGATGGTCAAAGATGCTTCTACACAGGGTTAAAACTTCAATTAAAAGATATTGAACTGGATCATATCAATCCTCAAGTAAACGGTGGGGGTTCAGAGATTTCAAACCTAGTAGTCTCTTACAACAAATTTAATAATTTAAAATCTGGAACAACAGATTTAAGGGAAGTGGTAGATTTCTGGAATTTAAAACATCCTGAAATTCCAGTCAATTATGAAACTGTAATTGCAAAAATAAACACTTTGAAAGAGTTTGAATACGAACGAGCAGAGGCAAATGTTTCGATAACTGTAGCTGTCAAAAACGAAATTTACGATACGTATACGTTACGTAATTATTTAAATACGATACGTGGACAAAAAGAAAAACAAACAGAAAAACAAAAACAAAAAGAAAATAAAAAAGAAAAACAAACAACAGACAGTGAAGTCGGTCAGTCGGTTTCTTCTCAATCTGATTTTGCTAGATTAGTTGAATTTACAAATCAAAACATTACACCTGTTCTTCCAACAATCGCTGAACACCTTGGTTACATCTTGGATGATTACAAAGACGTGGATTTAATCTTAGCAGCATTACAAAACGCGGTATTAAACAACGCTCGTAACAAAATTAAATATGCAGAAGGTACATTGATCAACTGGCGTAAAGACATGATCACTACTTACCAGCAATTGCGGTTGAAAATGAAGGAGGTTCAACGAGATGCAACCAATAGCCAAAGCTATGAACGACATAGTAACGAAGAATATGACGGCCTCTCACTCTAGCGAAGTATGTAGCCATTGCGGAAATGAAATCAAGGCGATTCCAGTTGAGGTCCTTGGTAGAACTCGCTGGGTGCAACCTGTATGCCAATGTGAGCAGGACATTAAAAAGGCAGAGGTTGAACGTTTGATACGAGCTAAAGAGGAAAATGAGGTACGTACTTTATTCTCTATCAGCAATATTGGTGATAAATACTTGAATGCTAGTTTTGATAATTTCTTAATGCGGCAGGGTTCTGAAAAAGCTTTCAAGGCTGCTAAATACTATGCAGAACATTTCGAAGAATTTGGTGCTGAATCTCTCTTGTTGTGGGGCGATGTAGGGAATGGTAAAACTCATTTAGCTGCAGCAGTACACAATTATTTAACTGCTCGAGGTAAGGTAATAGTTTTCATATCAATGCCAGAGTTACTAAGCAAAATCAAAGCTACCTTCAATCGCAACAATAACGAGAGTGAACAACAAATCATGAAAGCATTAATGATTTGTGACTTGTTGATTATCGACGACTTAGGGGCAGAAAAAATAAGTGATTGGGTGCTAGAAACTATGTTCCAAATATTTGATGGCCGTAGTCGTAGAAAAAAACCTATTCTAGCAACATCAAATCTCAATCCAAAAGATTTACCAGAGCAAATAGGCAAGAGGATACCTGATAGATTAATCGAAATGTCGCAACCAGTTAAAAATGAGGCTACTAGTTTTCGAAGAGAAATCGCTAAAGGTCGCTTGAGTAAATTCAATGCAATTTTAAATCAGTGAGGGGCAACAGCCCCTTGATGGAGGGTGAAGGGATGATAAATGAACAATTTTTAATAGACCAAATCATTTTGTATTTAGGGCAGTTTCAGCGCTTCGGAGGCAAACAAAACGAAACCATGGCTTATAAACGTTTGGAGCAATTGAGAGCCTTGGTAGGGCTTAAAGATGCTGATGAGGCTACGGATTATCTTATTTCACGAATGGAAGGGGCGATGGCTGCATGAGTAGAGAGATTAAGTTTCGGGCGTGGGATGCGAAGAAAATGAAAATTCGCGCAGGATGTAAAGGGTTTTATAAGCAAAATGGATATGTACTAGCAAAAGCACCATATCACCCATACGCAAATAAAAGAGGTTACGTTCCTTTGCATAGGTTGGTTATGGAGAATTACCTGGGACGTTATTTAACACCTAGAAAAGAGCTTGTTCATCATATAGATGGAGACCGTTCGAATAATAATATTCAAAATTTAAAATTAACAACACCTAGCGAACATTACATTGAAGAGCATTTTAAAGCTAGAAATCCAAATGGCCAATTTGTTGCTGAAGAAGAGATTTTCAGTGAAATGAAATTCAGGTTATACGATCGAGATAAAAATATTGTGCAAATTTACACCTTAAAAGAATTGATGTCTAAGACTTACAGACGGGCTAAATTTAAGTTTAGAGGGCGATGGACAGGCTTAAAAGATAAGTACGGCAAGGAGATATATGAAGGTGACATACTGGAGCTATACATTCCGAATTGGGCAGATTGTGACGATGTTCAACGATTTGTAATAAATGAATATTGTCCTGATGTTTCTTATTTACAAGCTGTTGTTAAACATTGTGAGGAATGTTTATTGGATGGTGAAAACGATTATATCGAAGTCGTCGGCAACATATACGAAAACCCTGAACTACTGGAGGTAACAGCATGACATTAACTGAACAACTGGCATTTCATTTTGAAGATGATGAGATTTGGAAACCTGTTGTTGGTTATGAAGGGCTGTATGAAGTTAGTAATAGAGGGCAAGTTCGATCCCTGGATAGGCCAGTTTATAGAGGTGACAAATTTCATTGTTATATGAAGGGTCGAGTATTAAAACAATCTAAAACAACTACGGGTTATCAAAAAGTGGAGTTAGTGAAACCTGGACAAAAAAGTAAATCTCTTAAAGTACATCGGTTAGTAGCATTTGCTTTCATACCAATCATTGAAGGAAAGAATTTGGTTAACCATATAGACTCTAATCCTATTAACAACAATGTAGAAAACTTGGAATGGTGTACACATTCAGAAAATCTTGTTCATGCATATCGTTCAGGCGAAAGAGATTGGTCTATTAAAAATAAAGAAGAGTTGATAATTCAGACCTATTTAGAAGACAGAAACATTGGTTGCAATACAATTGCGAAGCAAATAGGGTGTGATGGCAAAACAATCAAAAGGCTGCTTGAACAACATGGAATACAAATACGAAGCAATAAAGATGTTAGAACCAAGGTTCCTTATGAGGTATTAGAAACGGAATTCAAAAATGGTTCGAGAAATATTGATATTGCTAAGAAATATAGCATCAGTACAACAACGGTAAAGAGGTACAAAAGAGAATATAAGGAGGGATTAAAAGTTGAATCAAACGCAGCTTATCGGAAGGCTAACTAAAGATCCCGAGATTTCGTACACTCAATCAGGTATTGCAAGAGCACGTTTTACGTTAGCTGTTAATCGAACTTTCAAAAATCAGAATAACGAGAATGAAGCTGACTTTATCCAGATTGAAGCATGGAGAAAAACTGCTGAAAATGCTGCTAACTACTTAAAGAAAGGTAGTTTAACAGGGATAACAGGATCTATACGCACTGGTTCGTATGAGAGAGACGGGCAAAGAATCTATTTTACGAACGTTGTAGCAGACAGTATCCAATTCTTAGAGCCGAAAAACGGCACAGGAGGCTCACAGGGCGCATCAAACTACGAATCTAGTACAAATACAGGTGGACAGTATCAAGGCAGTTCACAGGGGCAATATGGCGGTAATAACAATCAACCGAGTTATATGCAGGGTAATGAAGATCCGTTTGCAAATTCAAAGGCACCGATTGATGTTAACTCGGATGATCTGCCTTTCTAAGAAGGAGTGATTACTGATGATAACAAAACGACCTACGAAGAAAATCATTGGAGCTAAGACGCGAGATAAGCTTGAAAAGCAAATTAAAGCTGAAAGACAGAACCATTGGTATCCAACCAGTGATATTAAATTCTTTGAATATGAAGCAAGACCATATCAAGTGCTATTACGATTCGGAAAAGGGGCAGCTAAATGAACTTAAATGAGTATCAATTGTTAGCAACGAGAACAGCAGCTAAACATGATAATGAACTAGTTAATTATGGTCTAGGTATCGCAGGTGAGGCTGGAGAGGTTGCAGATTTAATTAAAAAAGCTATGTTCCATGGTCATGTTATTGATCATGTGGAGGTTAAGAAAGAATTAGGTGATGTTATGTGGTATCTAGCAAATATCGCTAGATTGGCAGGTTTGTCATTAGATGAAATTGCAGAAGCCAATATCGAGAAATTAAAAAAGCGCTATCCAGATGGATTTAGTACTGAGGCAAGCATTAATCGAGCAGAAAATGAGTGAAGGTTGGTGAAGTAATGGGTGAAATAGAAGTAGAAATTTATGGCTGCAATAAATGTGAAAGCTTAACCATGGTAGAGTGCAACAAAGAATTAAGATGCTGCGCAGTATGTGGTGAAGTGTGGGATTCCGAAAATCTTTATGTAGGTGGTTCAGGAACAGTAACAAATATAGTAGAGAACGGTTAATTCATACACGCTGCTGGTAGAACGGCATTAGATTGTTTTATCAGCAGACTTCTAAGAGTGCTGACAGGAGGGCAAACATGAACATACTCACATTTGAAATACCAGGAGATGTGCAGGCACAACAACGACCACGAGTAACACAAAATGGCACATTTGATCCGAAGGAATCCAAAGACTACAAATCATTTGTAAGATTAGTAGCTTCACAAGTAGCGCCAGAAACCCTAATAACAGAAGATATAAAGCTAACTATCGATGTTTATCGTAAGATACCAAAAGCTATCAGCAATAGCAAGAAAAAGCTACAGCAGGCGTTAAATGGTGAGTTACGACCAACAACTAAACCAGACATCGACAATCTGGCAAAAGGCATTAAAGATGGTCTAAGTAAGGTTATATGGCGTGATGATAGCCAAGTGACAGAGTTAGTTGCTCGTAAGTGGTATTCGGATAACCCAAGGGCAGAGGTGACGATTGAATGGCACCAAAAGTAGAGAGTCGATACATCTTATTCACTGGTGAGGTTCATGAATCGGTTAAGTTTGATTTCACCATACAACAGATCGGAAGCTTCATAGCTATGTGGAATCAAGGATATCCAATTAATGAGATAGCTCAGAAGCTTAATGCGAGTAAGGTGAGTGTGGCTTTAATTCCTATGGACCTTGAAATGGCAGGAAGGATTGGGCCAAGAGCTGGTGGATTGTTAGGAAAGAGGAAAGTGGTTAGTTGAAAATTAGTGTGAAGATAATGAGGTGATTAAAATGACAAATAAAATTGTAATTTGGGCATTGTTTGATAGTGGAAATGGATCCTATGAAAAAGGCGCAAAAAGATTTAAGGAAATTGAAATATTTCCTATAGGATTGGATATTGAACAAAAAAACAACCATTTTATTAACCTGGACTTAGCAGATTATAGTTATTTATTTGGTGACAATAAACTTTGGTCAACATTGGATTTGTTACCGAAACCTGATGCAATTATTGCTAGTCCGCCATGTGAAAGTTGGTCAGTGGCAAGTGCAATGGCGAATGGAAATGCCTGTTGGAAACAAGAACAAGGCGATTCGTTATTTTCTCCACAAATACCGTTGTCACGTTTTACAGTGAGGGATTACAAGGACTATGAAGATTATCAGTTCAAGCCTGAGAAGTCTTTTATTAATCGAATAAATGGAGAACTGTGTGCGTTTAATTTAATTCAAATTATCAAGCGTTACCAGCCAAAATACTACATTATTGAAAACCCTGCAACGAGTAGAATTTGGGATTACTTTGATAGGGTGCTAGGTTTCAACATTCCCTACGATAACAAAACATTTTATAACAATTATGATTATCCACTAAAAAAGCCAACGAAATTTAAAAGTAACCTGCATTTGAACCTAAAACAGGAAAGTACACAAGGAGAAATCGAGTGGAATAACTATAGCAAAAAGTATAACGAACGTTCGAATATACCTATGAAACTAGTAGAAGCGATATTCGAGAGAATCATAGTAGAACATTCGCAGAAATTAGCGATGTAGTCACTAAACAATATGAGTAATTTAATTAAAAAAGGGCATCTGCAAATTATTAATTTTGCAGATGCCAATAAAGATCATACAGATTCTATAGGACCTAAAATATCATTTAAACGTTTGGCAAATTCCTTATCCTCTTTTATTGCATCTAGTAATTCTGATTGGTCTGAAATAATTGCTAAATTAGCTTTGATGAAACGTTTATAAAAGCGATAATCTAAACCGTGTGCATTACAAAAATGTTCAAGATATCCTGATTCTTCGTAATTTTTTAATAATCTAATGGTATTTAGGAGTCTACCCCATCCTACTATCGACATAATGAAAACACCTCCTTATATAAATTTAAGGATAGTTTTCACAGAAAAATAAAATTTATGCATATAAAAAAGCCGCAGCGTCGTCACACGCTACAGCTCGAATTGGTTTATGCCCTTTTAAGACAATCTAGTAAAAGTAGTATATCACAACTTAGGAGGGCAAACCTATGTTAAAAGGGCAAACAGCAGTTACAAAAGAGGATTTACTACAATGGATTGAGAATTATCGATGGATGGTTGAAACGATTGAGGAAGCAAGGCAGCCAGTAGCGAAAGCTGATATCAATAGCTACATTGGGGCTAAAACGGCTATGTATGGGATTGAGGCGACATTACCAAAGGCTAGTGGTGGTACAAGTGATCCAGTGTATACAGAAGTACAACGTCGTGTATATTCGTTAAATTATCGTATTAAGGAATATGAGCAAAAGATTGCAGAGGTTCAAAAACGTATTCCTCTTGTAACTGGAGACAGAGAGGTGGAAGTACTTCATAGATTGCTGGATGGTGATAGTATGCGTGCTATTGGTAAGCATATGAGATTATCTAGCACGACCATTTTTAGAGTGAGAAATAATATTTTAAGTCAGATGATGAAGTAGCCAATGGGCTACTTCTTTTTAATAACATTTATTCAAAAATCGGGGCCAGATTGTTGAATAACAATTAAGGTCACCAAAGGACGCTTTAGGAGCTTTTTTGTTAATGGTATAATATATTTAAAATTCCTTTATTAGGGTTGTTTGCGCGAGAGCTATACTGTCAATAGATTGTCTTGAAGGAGAAGTGATTTTAAATGAATAGACGAAAATTGTATTGGGTATTACTTGTTCCTAGTGTTCTTATATATATTGTAACTTTAATTTTATTGCCTGAAAGTAAAAAGAATTATTCTGTATTTTTAATTCTCTTATTTTGGATTGTTTATTATGGTGTTATTAAAATAAATGATTTGAAAAACAAACGAAGAAAATTATAGGACATTTAATTGAAAAACCGATCTTCCACAATCAGGCGCGATTGTGGAACGAAAGAAACAAATGAAACAGATGTAACAAAAGGAACAAATGTAAAACATGTAGCATGTTTTGTGAAATAAAAAATCCATTGTAAACTGGGAGGCAGGACGGCGCGGTAAGCTTTTCCTCTCTTGGTATTTATAAAAACCTAAATATTAGGGAAAGACAGACCGACGACCGACCCGCGCTCCATAAATTTGTTCGGAGCAAGACATACATGGCCGGCCCATATTTTTTAAGAGATTAGGTATCTTAATTAATATAAAAGGCTAATAAAAACTGAAGGAGTGGTTTATATGTGAACTTCGTCCACTTTCCATTTAATTCAGTCAAACTTACTAAAACAAACTTACTACAGGTTCAAAGTGCACGGAAATGCACTATAAAACTAGAACATAATTCGTTACAAAATAACGTGGTGTCGCTCTACCACGAGTCGGAAAAGAGCACTCGACAATTTACCACAATATCTAAGCTTTCATCTTCGGATGGAGGCTTTTAATTATGCATGCGAAAGGAGAAAACAAATGAAACCACAAATTGAAAACAACTTTATGTACCACGCACCAAAAGAGGGACAACCAGCAAAGTATGAGGCTATTCGTGAGAAGGCGAAAGAGCTTGCTTACCTTATCGATGAAGAATGTCCTAACAGCCGTGAGAAGTCAGTTGCTATGACTAACCTTGAAACTGCTGTTATGTGGGCCAACGCTTCAATTGCACGTAATTAAGAGCCCTTCACAGGGCTTTTCTTTTGCTTTGAAAACTGCATCAAACAGCCAAAACGCTACGAGTTGAGAGGGTAGAGTTTGATGTGGTTTTGATAGCAAAAAGTTGTTACATAGTTTTCTACATCTAGCTTATCATTACTTATGGGTGATAAAAGTGAGTAAAAGAATATTTGAATGGTTTATTCTAATTTGGACTAGTTTAATGGTTTTACTAATTTCCGGTTGGATAATGATGGAATTCTATGGCTGGAAGGATACTATAGTTGCTGCAATAATCGCTTTTTTTGGAGCAATATTTGGAGGTGCAATTACTTATATTGGAGTTAATAGAACTCTGAAACATCGAGATAGAGAAATATTCTTTAGCAATGCCACAGAAAAACTAATGATTTTTAGTGTATTAATAGATACTTATAGTAAGTACCTTAATAAGATGTATATATACGAAAATTTATTACAGCTTGGCGAAGAAAGTATGACCAAAAATGTTTTAGAAACTATAAAAGAACTTCATCAACAATTAATAAATGACAGAGAATATATGTATAAGAGTATGGATTATGATGCTATTGAAATTGTAGAATACCACAAAAAATCTATTGGAAGATACATTGTTACTGAAAAAATAAACAAACATACAGCTGAAATACTTATTGGTGATGTTCGTGACATTTATGCAATTTTTGATAATAGTAAAAGGATATTTGAAGAAGAGTATAGAAAATTTAGAAAAAACGTTTAACGCATCCTTCGGGGTGTTTTTCTTTTGCCCTGAAAAGTGAGTATCGAGCAGTTTCCTCCCCTTTGACTGCCAGGGCAACGGCACTTACTTTTGAGAGCAAAAAGTTATTACATATATTTCATCTGCTAGGTTATGATTGGGTGGGAGGGATATATATGGTTAATGTAAACAATTATCAAATTTTACTAAGTGAAGAAGAATGGAATGATCTCGACTTAGAGATTGGTAATAATTTAGAAGAAATGTCTTTTGAGGTATCGCAAAGTAAATACAATCTTTTAGAAATGAATAACGGGAAAATGTCAGTTGATCACTGGAAAAACGAATTCAATCAAAAGATGCTCTCAATAAGTATTAACTATGGTTATGTATATGTATATTTTAAAAAACTTGATGGATATGATATTTATCAAAAGAAGGATCTAGAAAAAATAGCTTATCATTACTGGTTTAGTTATGAAGTAGAAAGTTTATTATATAGATTATTCACTTTGGTAGATAACTTAGTTCATATTATCAACGTGAAATATCAACTTGAAATAGAAGAAAATTTACAATTTAGAAAGAATGTTTTAAGTGCTTTAGAAAGTAAAAACAAAGATTTGTTTGATTGTTTTAAAGATGCAATTAAAGATGATAGATATGTAACAGCACAGGATGTAAGAAATAGTTTTACACATAACCACTCACCTTTAAGTATGACTTCTGGTTTTGTAAAACAAGGACAGACTATAACAATTTCAAAAGGTAAGTATAGTAAACCTGTGGAAATACTTGGTTGTATAGATGAATTCATTAATTTATTAAAAGAAATAACAAAGGAATGTAATAAGCATTTATAATTCTCTAAACCACCTAGTAGGTGGTTTTTATTTTTTAGAGCAATTAGCATAATGGGGTGATGCCATTGGACATCGTAGTAACGATTCCTAAGAGTGAATATGTAAATGATAATAAAGAAACTACTGTTTATGAACAAGGTGGATATGAACAGTTCTGGCAACTATCCAGACAACCTAAAAAGCTAAACATTGGTGATAGAGTGTATTTCGTAAAAAACGGATATATTGAGTCATCAATGAAAGTAATACAAATCGAAACAAAGGCGACTGCGTCATGTGAGGTAACTAATCGCACATGGAATGGTTGTCTTATTTTTATGGATGATTTAAGGCAAGAACGCTTAGAACAAGTAAGAGGCTTCCAAGGCTTCAGGTATAGGTGGTGGTGATTATGAGATATGGCTAGAGCGAGAGACCCGAATCGAGATAAAGCATTTGAAATTTACAAAGAACACAACGGTGATATTACAAATCGAGCAATAGCTGAAAAGTTAGGTGTTCCAGAAAAAACAATTGGCTCATGGAAATCAAAATCTAAAGACAATTGGAACGAGAAATTAAATGGAGTACTCCAAACAGACGAACGGAGTACTCCGATAAAAAGTGTTAAGAGAGAAAGAGGCGCTCCTATTGGTAATGCTAACGCAAAAGGTAATCGAGGTAATAAAAACGCGTCAGCTCCAAAACAAAACTCAAATGCTCTCACTCACGGATTCTTTCAAAAGTTCTTACCAGAAGAAACGCTCGAAATAATGGAAGCAATGAATGAGCGTTCTCCAGCCGATTTAATTTGGGACCAAATACAAATACAGTATGCTGCAATCATAAGGGCTCAACGAATTATGCACGTCGAATCTAAAGATGAAATAATTAAAGAGCTCAAGAAAGCGAAATACGATTACTATCCACGTTCTAAAGAGGATGGCGGAGGCGTCGAAAAGGCTGTAACAGAAGAAGAATATGAGTTTCAATTCGCATGGGAACGACAGGCACAACTACTCACTGCTCAATCGAGAGCAATTGGGGAGTTGCGTTCTTCTATTCGTCAGTTTGTTGAGATGGCTGATCAGGATGATGAGCGTAGGTTGAAGCTAGAGCAGATGCAGTTAGGTATCGATAAAACAAAACTAGAAATCGAAAAGATTCAATCTGGAGATACAACAACTCAAGAAAGCGAAATTGCAAAGATGCTGCGTAAAATGGCAGGTGAGGAATAATGGCAGAGCTTACACCCAAACAGAAAGAGGTTATGGACTGCTTTATTCATGAAAAACCTAAAATATTGGCTGCTAGTGGTGCCAAGAGGGCAGGTAAGACATTTATTCTTATACTGCTTTTTTTAATGCATATTGCTAAGTTTGAAAACCAAGGGCTATCTTTTATTATCGGTGGGTCCACACAAGCGAGTATTCGTCGTAATGTGCTTGATGATATGGAGGCTATTCTAGGCAAAGAATTAAAGTTGGATAAAACCAATGCAGTCCGTGTGTTTGGTAATAAGGTGTATTGCTTTGACGGTACTAATGCGGATGCATGGAAAAAGGCTCGTGGTTTTACAGCAGCAGGTGGATTTTTGAATGAAGGCACCGCATTACATGACATGTTTGTTAAAGAGGTAATCTCACGATGTTCATATCCAGGAGCTCAAATCCTCTTAGATACTAACCCAGAAAATCCAGCACATCCAGTTAAGACAGACATTATCGATAAAGATGGTCAGTTACTTGAAAGTGGAAGATTAAATATCAAGGTATTTCATTTCACTTTGTTTGATAACATCTTTCTGGATCCGGAATACGTGGAGTCAATTATTGCTTCTACACCATCTGGAATGTTTACAGATCGTGATATTCACGGTTTATGGGTGTCGGCAGAAGGAATTATATATAAAGACTTTAATAAGGACCGAAACTACATTTCTAGCAAAGAGTTCGAAAAAATCAACATTGTTAAATACTTTGCTGCTGTTGACTGGGGCTATGAGCACTTTGGGGCAATCGGGGTATTTGCAGAAGATGAGAATGGAATTGTTTATTTATGTGAAGAACATGCCAAACAGCACCAAGAAATTGATTACTGGGTAGACATCGCTAAGGACATCAAAAAACGTTATGGCAATATCAATTTCTATTGTGATTCAGCGCGACCTGAGCATGTTCAACGCTTTAGACGCGAAGGATTAAGGGCAATTAATGCAATTAAAAAAGTAATAGCAGGAATTGAGGAAGTCGCCAAGATGTTTAAAATAGGGCGGCTTTTTATCGTTGAAGATAAAGTGAAAAGGTTTAAGGGTGAAATCCACCAATACGCATGGAATGGTACTACTGGAGAACCAATTAAGTTATGGGATGACGTATTGGATGTGATACGTTATGGAATCTATACACATTATCAGAAGGCAATTCTAAAAGGGAAGAACCGATAAGGAGGTGGTGCAGTGAACGAATACATTGCTTATATTAATGAGAAAGGTGTTACTCCTTTATTACTTAATAAGCTAGTAGATGAGACAAAGGCTGAACGAAACAAACGACTACTAAACTACAACCGGTATAAAGCTGAAATTTCAGCAGTCCCGATTTTAACACGTAAACCGACTGATTACGCTCAAGGTAATGACCATGTTGTTCGTGTTGACGATAAGGTGAATAACACTTTAAATAATCCACTAGATGCTGAAATAGTAGATACCAAGGTTGGCTACATGTTCGGTAATCCAATTTCATACGTAGTAGACAAACAAGCTCAAGGCCTTGATAAATTATCTGAGGCGATTGAGCTTTTTAATTTGCGTAATTCTGTTGATGATCTTGATAGTGAGTCAGGGAAGAAAACAGCTATTTGTGGCTATTCAGCACGACTACTTTACATTGATACTGATGGAAATGAACGGGTTACGACCATTGATCCATGGGAAACAATTATCCTATCGGAAACAGCAGACGTTAGTGAACCTAAATATGCTATGCGATATTTTAAAAGCGCAGCACTAGATGCTGAGGGTGAGAAAGTAGAGATTGAGCAGCTGGTGTTCTATGATGCTACAACTGAAAAACTCTACACACGTACTGATGCCGATTCACCTTTTGTTTTGAAAGATGAACGGAAGCACTTATTTGACTATTGCCCTTTATTCGGTGTTCCAAATAACGAGGAGTTGCAGGGCGATGCAGATAAGGTGTACAACCTCATCGACGCTTATGATAGAACTTTATCTGATGCTTCAAACGAAATCGAACAGTTCCGATTGTCCTATCTAGTACTTAAAGGTATGGGGATGGATGACGAAGATGCAAAGAAGGTTGCTCGAACAGGTATCTTTGAGCTGATGGGTGAGAATGACGACATTAAATATCTAACCAAAGATGTTAACGACCAAATGATCGAGAACCATCTGGATCGCTTAGAAGAGAACATCATGCGCCTAGCTAAGAGTGTAAATTTCAGCGATGAATCGTTTGCAGGTAATGCAAGTGGCGTAGCTATGAAATACAAATTAATGGCACTTGAGAACAAATGTAAGACGATGGAGCGAAAGTTCACGACTGCTCTTCGGTACCAATTTAAAGTGCTATGTAGTGCATGGGCCAAGAAAGGTATTTGCTCAAAGGATGACTACTTGAAAGTTTGGTATGAATACAAACGCAACATTCCTATTGATTTACTGTCCGAGGCACAAGCTTCACAAGCGTTAAAAGGATTGGTATCAGAGCGTACTCGCCTTTCTAAGTTGTCTGTTGTTGATGATGTGGAGTATGAACTTGAAGAAATGCAGAAGGATGAACAACTGTTTGGTAATGGGCTTGAACCTTTGAATGAGGATGACGCTGACCTAAAAGAAGTTGATGTCTCATGAATCAACAGGAAATCAATCGTATCTTAGATGATTTAGAAGCCAAGGCTGAAAAAGACATTGAGGTTGTGTTTGCACGACGTTTAAAGTCTATTCTTGCCCAAATGTTAGACATGCATCGGAAGTTTGGCAGAAACGGTGAGGCTACTTGGACAGATGTTAATAAGTACAACAGATTCAACCAAGAAATGCGAATGATTGCTAAAGAACTTAATGCTGATTACAAAGAGATTATTAAACTCATACAAGCTTCAGAGGAACGTCTTTACATCGAGAGATACTTATTGATGGCTTATCTCTTGCAACAGTCTACAGGCGAGGAAATGGGCTTTAAAATACCATCTGCTGAGGTGATTCAAGCAGCGTTAACTAATCCTGTTGAGTTTTTGACGTTGCCAAAGATATTCGAGGCACATAGAAACGACATTATCAGGCGGTTAAACATTGAGATAGCACAGAGCCTACAAGCAGGAGAGAGTTACACTGACATGGCTATCAGGATTGAAAACGCTATGGGATGGACAAGGAAGAAAGCTATTCTCGTTGCACGTACAGAAGGTGGCCGTGTGAGATCTCAGGTTGATTTAGCCATTGAGGAACAAGCAAGTAAAACAGCAAGGCTTACTAAGGTGTGGATGTCATCACTTGATACAAGGGTTCGTAAGTCTCATAGAAAGCTAGATGGTCAGAAAGCTGATAAAGAGGGCTACTACCATTTCGGCAAGTGGAAATCAAAAGCACCGAGGTTATGGGGCATTTCTTCAATGGATATCCAGTGTCGTTGCCACACGATTTACATGGTCAATGGCAAGTTACCGGAATACAGGAGAGGCCGAGACTACATGGATGATGCGTACCAAAAGAAATTGGCTGCTCGTATTGATGCTTATATGTCTGATTTAGGATTGTCCTACAGACAGGCTTTTAACAAAGCGTACAAACTGGTGAAACCACCTAGTGTTACAATTCCGTTCATGAGTTATAAAGAGTGGAGAAAACAATTCAGTGGAGAGGAGTAAAAGCAAAAGGTGATTTAATCCTTTTGCCTAATCTCTAAATAAACTGAGAAACTGATAGCAATAAACATTATTATCGAAAAAATAATTGTAGCAGTTGATTTGAGAGAGACTGATGTAAAAAATAACACAAGAGAACAAATGATAATAGCTACACGCACTAAAATATTTGTTTTTTTACTTGGCTTTAAAAAATCTTCCAGAATGCCAAGAAAAAAACAAAACGCTATCAATACTAGATACTCATAAAGAAGTATAGGCTCTAAATATTCTGGACTAAACCTTGCTAACTGAATTGCAGATATAAACATAAGAATATATTTTGTGTATTTAAAAATGACTGACAAAGTATCACCTCATTTTTATGATAGTTAACTAAATAATGTAAGTCCAGATGAAATTTGGAGTAATTTTAGTCGTAGTCATACGGCTTTTTATTTTTGTCTTTACTCTTGTAGACGCTATAAAGAACGAGAGAAAATAAACTTTTGAACGGTTTAGGGGCTTGATGAGGCAACTAAATTGGGCAAGGAGGAAAACATGAAATACAATCCATTCAATCTTAAAACTTTAATACCTTTAGATATTCAAATGCTTGCTGACGGGGGCGAAGGAACTCCCCCGACGGATAACCCACCACTAGGAGATGGAGGAAACGGTCAAGGGGCTACATTGACACTTGAATCGGTTCAATCATTTCTAAACGACAATGATGAGGGTAAGAAATGGCTTCAATCATTTGCTGATACTCGAGTAACTGATGCGATTAAAACGTACGAAACTAAAACTCTTCCAAAGAAATTAGAGGATGAGATTTCCAAGCGTTACCCACCAGAATCTGAGGAAGCAAAACAGTTACGCGACTTAAAAGCACAATTTGAGCAGTCTCAAAAAGAAGCCGCGCGCGAAAAGTTAGTTAATCAAGCGTTGTCTACTGCAACAGAAAAGAGTTTACCAGCAAAATTAGTAGAGTTCTTTGTAGGTGAGGATGCAGAAAAGACAACTGCTAATTTAGGCATCTTTGAAGCTGAATTTAATGCTGCTGTACAAGCAGAAGTAGACAAGCGCTTCAAAGATGGTGGAACGCCACCGCCACCAAAAGGTGGTCATCCTACTACATTGACGAAAGAGGCAGTACTGAAAATGACGCCTGATGAAATCAATGCGAATTGGGATGAAATCGTGAAAAACAAATTACTATAACCGATTATCGGTAAGGAGGAAATTACAATATGGCAATTACAAACTTTATTCCAACAATCTGGTCAGCTCGACTACTACACAACTTACAAAAATCTTTAGTGTTTGGACAAACAGGTGTAATCAATCGTGATTATGAAGGGGAAATCAAAGCTTATGGTGACACCGTGAAAATCAACGGCATTGGTGCTGTAACAATCGGTGACTATACAAAAAACTCTAATATGGGAGATCCAGAAGAGTTAACAGATCATACGCGTTCACTACAAATTACTGAATCAAAATTCTTCAATTTCCAGATTGATGATCTTGATAAAATTCAACAAAACCCTAAATTAATGGATGCTGCAATGGCTGAAGCTGCTTATGCACTATCGAATGTTGCTGATCAATTTATTGCATCACATTATGTACATGCTACGAATACTATTGGTACTGATGCAACACCAATTGAAGTGACAAAGGATAATGCTTATGAATACCTAGTAGACCTTTCAACTAAGCTTGATGAATCAAATGTGCCAACTCAAGGTCGTTTTGCTGTTCTACCACCTTGGTTTGAAGGTTTATTGTTAAAGGATGATCGTTTCGTTGGTTCAGGTTCTTTACCAGCTGATGAGCGTTTATTAAATGGCGTTGTAGGTCGTGCAGCAGGTTTCTTATTAATGAAATCTAACAATGCTCCTACTGTTGCAGCAGACACTGGAGTGGTTGCAAACTCTAAAATCATTGCAGGTCATAACATGGCCTGGACGTATGCTGAACAAGCAGCTCAAGTTGAAGGATACCGCCCAGAGAAACGTTTTGCAGATGCTGTGAAAGGACTTCACTTGTACGGTGCCAAAGTGACACGTCCTGAAGCTCTAGCAGTGTTATCAGCTAAACGTCCACAATAAGGAGGGATTTTAAGTGTTTGTTAAAAATTTGAAAACAGATATCACATGGGCGGTCACTGAGGAACACGGTGCCCGTCTTTTACGTACTGATGAATTTGAAGAGGTGGAAGCATCTAAGAGTAAACGTGCTCCAGCTAAGAAAACGGAATCAGACGAAACAGAAAAGTAGGTGGTCTTATGTGGGAACCAACACAAGAAGAATTAGATCAACTAAAGCAAATGAATAACATAACAGGAGCTAAGCATGATGGATTTTACCGTGCAATGGCTCCTATTTTATTTGATGTAGCAAAAGACCATTGTAATGGTAGGTGGGAACCGTCAGAAATGCCACAAGGAGTTAGATTGTTCATTGCTAAAGCCATACAGTTTAATACACAATCAACGGGTCTAAAAGGGCGTGTAATGGGGACTGTCTCGTATAGTTACGACACTGAGTTCCCAAAAGCCATTTGGACATATCTAAGGCCATATAAGAGGGTGAGATTCCATGCATTACGATGAATTTCCTCATGAGGTTGAAGTAGTTCAGAAACGTAAGGTATCCGATGGTGCTGGTGGATTTAAAACAGAATGGTCTCCAGTAGATACTATGGAGGCATTTGTTGATACGCCAACAAGTAAAGAGCAGTATTACGCACAACAGATAGGCAATCCGTTACAAAGATATATGTATTATCCTTACAGAACTGATTTGACTTCTAGCATGCGATTACGCTATGAAGGTGAGATATATGCATTCGCTGGTCGTCCTGAAGATCAGGGTGGTCAACACGAAATCATGCGTGTGGCATTAAAGTTGGTGACTGAATAGTGGCTAGAATTACATTCGGAGGGCGTGAGTTACTAAGGGCAGCACGTAGATTTGAAGAAGGTTTATTGGATAAGATATCAGATATTGTTTATGAGACAGCACGGCTTATACAAACGCAGGCCAAGGCTCTAGCTCCTGTTGATGATGGTAGCTTGCGAGACTCAATCGAAATGAAGATGCTTGGCAAATATAATGCTGTTGTAACGGTAGGAGTACATTACGCGGTAAACGTATGCCGCCCTTATTGGTAACAATAAGTGTTTAAGAATCGGGCAAAATCGGAGGAAGTCTTTTTGTGTAGAATTAAAAACTCGTATTTATGCTTAAATAGGTTATAATCATCATAAGGAGATGATTATATGGAAAGAAATAACAAAGGGCAGTTTATAAAAGGTGGCATTAAAGGTTTCAAAGACTATACAGGGATTCAAAAAAATCAACTTACCTTTATAGAATTTAGTCATATCTACACTTCCCCTTCTGGTAATAGAAGACCATATTGGAAAGTGAGATGTACTTGCGGAAACGAAACTGTTAAGTCTGCTTACGATGTTTACAGTGGGCACACGAAAAGTTGTGGATGTCTTCATAAAACAAATACAAGCAAAGCTAGAAAGAAACATGGTGAAGCTGATACTCGACTATATTACATTTGGGAGAATATGAAAAAACGATGCTACAATCCTAAATCAGATCGTTATGAAAACTATGGCGCACGAGGTATTAAAGTCTGTGATGAGTGGTTAGAAGATTACTCTAATTTTTCCGAGTGGGCGCATGCTTCAGGTTATGAAAAACATTTAACAATCGAAAGAAAAGATTTAAACCAAAACTACTGTCCAGAAAACTGTACATGGATTACTCATAAAGAACAAGCTCAAAACCGTTCAACTAATAAGTGGGTGATAATCGATGGGAAGAAATACTCCCCTATAGAGCTTGAAGAGTTGTACAAGATTCCAGTCAAAACTATTTATGCACGAATTGCTAGAGGTGATACAGGTGAGAATGTTGTAAGACCTTTAGGAAAAAGACAATTCAAGAAAAGATAACACCGAGGTAACTTGATAGATTACGAAAGGCTATCAAGCACCGTAGAGCGTACTAGGTGAATAAATATAATCCTAGCAAGAGTGTCCGACAACCGTCATAGGTTGTTTTTTTTGATGGTTGAAAATGTACGCCGAACTTACAGGTGACTGTAAGAAGTAAAGGATAAAAAGCCTTTACGATAACAAATGGTACGTTGAATTTGGTACAGGTGTCTATAGTGTTTCGGGAAATGGCCGAAGAACACCATGGACTTATTTCAGTACAAAGCTAGGGCGTTATGTAACCACTGAAGGTATGAGAGCTCAACCGTTTTGGGGACCTGCTGTTGACGCTGGAAGGGATTATTTTGAAACAGAAATGAGGCGATTAGGCTTATGACGAATTATTATGCCTTGCCTTATTTTGAATTACAGAAGGCTATTTTTCAAAAGCTAACTGCTTGTGAAGCACTAACGGCCATTACGAGAAAAGATGAATGGGACTTAGGTGTTTATGATGCAGTAGACGAAAACACACCATATCCTTATGTGACAATATCAGAGCCGTATTCATCACCGAATGACACTAAAACAAGCAATATTGAAAGCATCACTTTCACCATTCATACGTGGTGGAAGGATAATGATGATTATAGTGGCAAGCGTATAACTTATGAGATGTTATCTGCTTGTCAAAGAGCTCTAATGACTCGTAATTATGTTATTCCAAATGCGTCAATCTTGAGAGTCGAAAGGCGTGATTCAAGAGTGATAGATGATAATATGCCGGGTGTAAAGCATGGCATTTTAACAATGCAATATATAATACAAAACATTTAACAGTCCTCGGGGGCTGCTTTTATTTTAGGAGGGAAAAGTTAAATGGCACGTTTAAACGGTAAAGATAGCTTATTGTTAGTACAACCTACTGATAACGCATTAGGCACAGAGGGTTTTTTAATTGGAGATCAAACCGAACATACACATTCTTATGAGCGTGAATTAACGGATGAACAAACGAAATTCGGACGTATATTAGGTCCGGGACAATTATCAGAATCACTAGATGTTACCTTTTATGGAAATCCTGATGATCCTGGACAAACAGCAGTATTAGAATCAATTCAAAAGGGCACACAATTAAAAATTTGGGAAGTTCAAAAGCATCTCAATAAGAATGGAAAGCACAATTCTTTATTTGCTTACACATACGTAGAATCATTAGAAAAATCAGCGCCCACAGATAATTTCTTGGAGATTTCAGCAACTTTACAGGTTCTGAATACAACTAAGAATGGTGAATTAAACCCATTACCAGATGATGTACTTAACTTCGGTGATTATGATTTCGAGGCTCCTGGTGAAAAAACTGGTGAGTTTAATGGTGAAGAAACAACAACTCCAGTTGCAGTTACTGGTTTATCAGTGAATCCGACAACACTGACAGTTGGTGTAGGTGATACAGGTAGTATCGTCGCTAATGTAGTACCAGTGAACGCGACAAATAGATCAGTGACATATACATCGAGCGATGAAGCAATTGCTACTGTGAATGCGCAAGGCGTTGTAACAGGTGTTGCAGAAGGTTCAGCTACAATTACAGCAACAACAGTCGATGGTGGATTTACGGCAACAACAGCAGTGACAGTAACTGTATAAACGGACGAGAGAGGGCTAATTAGCTCTCTTTTTTATTGAATACAAACAGAAAAGGATGATCATAAATGGCTCAATTATTAATTGGTGAAAACACTCTTACAGCGAAGTTTACTTTTGCTTTTAAAAATAAGGCAGATAAAGAATTTAATGATTTAGATGCACATGGCAACCGACCAGGTGGCTTTAACCAAATCTATCAAGGCTTATTGCAATTTGATTTAGATGCTTTACGCGCATTTTGGATGTGTGGACTTGCTCATTTATCTAAACAGCCTAGTAAAGCAGAAATTGAAGCAGCTCTAGAAAAACGAATCGAGGAAGATGGCGATGTAGAACCATTATTCAAAGAAGCCTTCCGCGAAATAGATGAATCGGGTTTTTTCAAAAAAGCTGTCAAGACATTCTGGGAGAACTTAGAGCTATTCGAATCAGTAGCATCCGAGGAAGAAAAAGAACAGGCAGCAGCTGGAATCGAAATGATGAAATCAGCGAGAGCCGAATTATTAGAGAACAAACAGATCGAGTTAGTGAAATCCGACAAATCTATCGAGATGCAGCAAGATATCTAAAGGTCTATGATCCAGAGTTAATTCTTTCATGGCGTCCGAGTGAGTTTAGAGCATTCTTGGAAGGGGCTCAAGATGCACGTATCGACCATTATCAAACATTAGCAGACGCAGCCATGTTCAATCGAGTGGCGACTAATAAGTCGCGTATCAATCCTAAGAGCGACTTGTTTGATGCGGATAAAGTAAGAAAATCCATTAATCAAAAACAAGTAGATCCAGAAGTTAAGAAACAGAAACATGCAAAAGCGATGGCAGCATTAAAAAACTGGAAGCCATAGAAGGGAGAATGCTATGAACGGAAACTTCACTGCTCAAATAGGGGCTCGCATAACGCAGTTTATGGCTCGTATGAGGCAAGTTCGTGAGGCCATTCGCACTTCGGCAAATGATGTACGTGTAGAAATTGGTGCAGATATATCCGAATTTAACCGTCGAATGGCTGAAATTCGAGCTCGTATAGCAGCGCTTGTACGAGATAAAGTAGTCGTCAAAATTGAGGCGCGAATAGAAAATTTCCAAAGAAAAATACAACGCATTGCGACAGATATTCGTGCCTTTGGCGAGCTCATGCAACACACGTTACAAGGTTCAATAATTGCCGTTCTACCGATGATTGCACCACTACTAGCTAACGTAGGTGTAGCTATCGCAAATCTTGGTCCAATGATCGGTACATTAGCTGGTTCCACTTTTGCTTTAGCTGGTGCGTTCGCAAGTGCTGGTGTAGCAGCAGGAGCCTTTGCAGCAGTCGCAATACCCACGATTAAAAAGTTATTTGACGAAAACGCACAGTTAAATTTAGCTCAAAAGAATGCTAAAGCCTCTTTTGACAACATGAAATCAACTTACCAGGGACTTGTAAAAGAAACTGAAAAGCCAGTGTTAAATGCTTTTACAAGTGCAATGCAGGCTACAAATACATTACTTACAAAGTTAAGACCATTGTTTATATCCAGTGCTCAAGCTGTATCTAGCTTGATGACACAACTTAACACAGCCATTGGTACGCCACCAATTCAAAAATTCTTGGATTATCTAAACACTACAGGCGCACCAATGTTAAAAACAGTGACTCGTTCAATGGGGAATTTACTTCAAGGCGTATTCTCCATGCTGACTGCATTTGCACCGTTAACAGCTTCAACAGCTAAAGGCTTCGAAGAAATGACAGCACGTTTTGCTGAATGGTCAAATGGCCTTTCAGGAAGTTCGAAGTTCCAATCTTTCGTGGATTATGTGAATACCAACATGCCGAAGATTCGAGCAATCTTCCGTGATGCTACAGCTGGGCTCATTTACTTCTTTGCAGCATTTGGCGGTTCATCAAGCGACATGATGACAGGCCTTGCTAATATGATGGCTCGTTTTAAAGAATGGTCAGCGAGTCTATCTCAAAATCAAGGATTCCAAACATTCTTATCCTATGTGCAACAGACAGCGCCTAGTGTCCTGCAATTAATTGGTAACTTGACTAAGTTTCTAGTGAACTTAGGGATCGGTATGGCTCCTGTTGGTGCAGGGCTGATGAACATTGTAAATAGTATCCTAGAGTTCATAAACAGTGGTATGGAAAGTAACCGGGTTATTGGTGTGCTCTTAGCTAGTTTCATTTCCATAGGCGGAGTATTGCTAGCTGTCGTTCCGAATGTAATTGCATTCAGAGAGCTTTTCAAAGGTTTAGGACCAGCGCTTATAGGTGGTATCGGAAAGGCGCTACCATTTATAACAGGATTATTCACTAATTTTGGCGGAACCATGGTTATGATTGGCGCGAAAATTACAAGTGTCGCTAAATTGATAGGAGTTGCATGGGGTTTTATCACCACCCCAATAGGACTTGTCATTATAGCTATCACAGCATTTATTGCTATCTTGGTGAAAACCTATAAAACGAACGAAGAATTTAGAGCTAAGGTTGACGAAATATGGAAAGCAATCAAAAGTGTTATTTCCTCGGTTCTAAAAGAAATACAATCAACGATCGTTTCTGTTTGGGGTAAAATCACAAAGTTCTGGCAGGATAACCAAGAAAGTATTAAACAAATAGTTGATACAGTTTGGAAATCGATTGGAGTAATAATCAATTGGGCTATGAGTAATATCATCGCTATCTTCCAAGTAGCATGGCCGATTATTTCTGGAGTAGTAAAAATTGCTTGGAATCTTATTAAATCTGCTGTTGAAATCGGCATTAATTTAGTAATGGGTATTATCCAGACAGTCATGCAGTTAATTAACGGTGACTGGAAAGGTGCTTGGGAAACTATTAAGCAAACAGCATCAAGCGTCTGGAACTCCATTGAATCGTTCTTCCGAAATATTAACCTATTTGAAATTGGTAAGAACATTATCCAAGGGTTGATTAAAGGTATCAACTCAATGTGGGAAAATGTGAAGAAAACAGCTGCTGGTATTGCTGATCTAATTCCTGATTGGTTGAAGAAAAAATTAGGCATCCACTCACCATCAAGAGTTATGGCTAAGGTATCTAAGTGGATTCCTGCAGGTGTTGCTACTGGTATTTACAACAGTCTGGATTATATTAAGAAGTCTGCTGAGGCAATGTCTAGAGCAGCTATCCCTAACTTCCAACAAACTGTAAAAGCTACAACCAATATGATGGATACTGCTAAGAAAATCCTTGCATCCAAGACAAGTGAAATTGAAAAGGAAATCAAAACAGTTGAAGCAGAGTATGCGAAGAAAAGAGCAGAGGCTACTAAGAAATCGGACAACAAGATAGCTGAGATCAATGCTAAAGCCAATGACAAAAAGAAAAAGCTAACGGCTGCTCAACAGCGCCAAATCTTGAAATTGCATGATGATGAAAAATCGGCTCTCGAAAAGATCGAAAAAGAAAAAGCTAAAAAGATTGATGCTATTCGCGCTAAGTCAGCAAAAGAGCAGTACGATAAGCTGAAAGAATATGCAGAACATCAAGTAGGGTTGGAAAAGTGGTCTACCAAAGAACAAGCTGCTTACTGGCAGTATGCGACTAGTTTGTTCAAAGAAGGCACAGAGGAACGGATCAAAGCTCAAATTGAGTACAACAAATCGATGGCTGAGTTAACGTCTGAGCAGTTTAATAAGGAAAAAGACTACGTTGAACGTCGTAAGAAGTACAATTTGATGTCATTGACGCAAGAGCTCGCAGCATACGAAAAGTATGTTAAAGCGTACAAAGTTGGTAGCGAGGAACGTATCTATTATGAGGATAAGATCGCTGAGACAAAACAAGCGATTCACGACCGACTGATGGCATTAAACGAAGAATACATTGGCAAAATTAAAGATGTACAACAGGCTGAAATTGATGGTATCAAGGAGCTCAAAAAAGCTTATCAGGATGCCGAGGATGCTCGAACTAAAGAGATTGCTAATGCGATCAGTATCTTTGATGAATTTGAGCGTAAAACAGATGTATTTGGTTCTAAGCTAATAGAAAACCTACGCGGTCAAGTAGATGCAATGCGTGATTGGGCAAACGATCTTCAAATGCTTGCAGCTAAAGGTGTAGACCAAGGCTTGATTGCAGAGCTACAAGCAATTGGCCCAAGTGCTCAAGCCGAAATTGCGGCATTAAATCAGCTAAGTCTTGGTGAATTGAATGAGTACGAAAATCTTTGGAAAGAAAAAACACAGATAGCTAGAGAACGTGCTCAATTTGAGTTAACAGGTCAACGAAAAGATATGGCTGATCAAATTGAAAAGCTCCAAACAGAAACAAAATCTAAGCTAGAGCAATACCAAACCGAATGGGTTGAACAAATCAAGCAAATTCGCGAAGGTACAAAAAATGAATTTAACCCAATGATTAGTAGCATGAAAGAGATTGGTATCAATGCTATTGAAGGCTTACGTAATGGACTAGCTAGTCAAGTGCCTGCTTTACAAGCTCAAGCTAATGAGATAGCAAATACCATCGATAAAACGATTCGTAAAGCTTTACAAATCAAATCGCCATCAAGGGTCCTTGAAAAATCAGGAGTATTTTCCGGACAAGGCATTATTCAAGGCCTAGCAAGCACAAAAGGCATGTTAGAAAACACTGTTAGAAGCCTAACGGATATAATGCAGACTGATATTTCAGCAGCCTCTATCGGGCTGTCTACGGCTCTAAATGGTGGAATGGATTCACATTTATTAAACAGCTACGAGCTAACATCAAGCCAAGATCAAATTGGATTATTAAAACAGATTGCTGCATTAATTAGCAAACTGGATTTTGTTGTGGAATTAGATGGAGATGTAATCAGTGAGTATGTTGATAGAAACCAAAGTAACAGGGTTTCTTCACGAAGAACAACTATTGGTAAAGGAGTGTAGTCGATGGACACATTAATCGAATACAGTACAGGGGCTACACTCTCCCTTGTCAAAGAAGGATACATCACACAAGATATGTTGATTAGACCGATTGACCAGAAAGCATCTAGTGTTGATGTGGACGGGCGACCAGGGGTAGTACGAGAAGCAGTTAATCATGGAACAAGGGTAATCATTTTATCTATTATGTTCATAGCTTCTGATGAAATAGATTTTGCTCTAAGACGCGATAAATTGTTTTCAATTTTTAGCGACTTGGAGCCTTTTTATATCTACGAAGGACGGCCGACCTATAAGACTATTACTTATGAGTTCGAATTACCAGGGCAAACTTGGGGCGAGAATCCTCAACTACCAACCAATATCGAAATACTTAAAGGCAAACGCTACAAAGTGATTCGTACCAATATGAATGAAGTAGAACAAAGAGGGTTGCTAGGGAAGGTTGATGTTGAGTTCGAGACATATCAACTACCTTATGCTGAGTCCTCGGGTACCACTCTAGATGCGCGAACCTTTGATAAAGAGATATGGCAAACAGGCCAAGGATTAGTTGCTGCGGATCCAACAACATTAAAATATGTATTCCAAAACGAAACGTCTTTTCAGGTTTACAACGCTGGTGATGTGCCACTAAAAACCAACTTGCGAGACATGCTCTTTGAAATTGAGTTTCGCGGTGCTAGCACTAATCTAAGCATCAGGAATGTCACGAACGGCATGCAATGGCAATACAACGGTTCTAGTGGCGCTAATGATGTTATTAAGCTTGAAACACCTACTAGATTTACTAAAAACGGTAGCAGTATTTTCAAAGATACAAACCGCAAAGTCTTGGTATTGAATCCTGGCTGGAACACAATTCAAATTACTGGTGCAACTCAATTTCTACTATCCTTTAAATTTAAATTTTATTACAAGTGAGGAGGGCTACAATGGCGCGTATGCGTGAAATCGGTGCTTCCTTTGATAAAGGATACCGTGACGATTTAAACTATAATTTCGGGCTGTTAGAAGCCTTAATCGGTGAAGCCAGTGGTTTGACTGATGCTTTACGTCAAGAAATGCTGAATTATATTAATAATTTACAGCAACAAATTGATATGCTGACTGGTGAAAACATTGGGGAATTACTAGAGCGCCTAAATGATTCCATTCAACAAGCATTAACAGCTGCACAAGAGGCTAGAACAGCTAAAACAGCAACGGAAGAAGCTACAGCTTTAGCTACAACAGCCACAGAATTAGCGAATGCTAGTGCTTTACTTGCTGATGAAAAGGCTAATTATGCTAATGAAAAGGCAGTGTTAGCTCAAAATGCAGCAGATAACGCCAATCAAGAGGCTTCAAATTTATCGCAGTTAAAGATTGATGTAGTACAAGCTACACAAGATGCAAATACAGCAACAGGTAACGCAAATCAAGCGACACAAGCAGCACAGACAGCTACTGACGCAATCTATGTAGTTTTACCAAATGTAACAGGGTTAGTGAATCTAAAGGAATGGACAATAGAAACACAGTATAAAAAGAACAACTTTGTCACTTTAGAAGGTAATGGTTATATGGCGTTACGTGACAATAAAGGAGTTAGACCACCTTCATTACCTGTGCTTTCAAATGCTGATTGGGCAATGTTTGTTCAAAAAGGTGAGAAAGGTGAGCAGGGTACTGGAGTACGAATTCTAGGGACATTGCTAGATGAGAGTGCTTTACCATCCATTGGCGAACCAGGTGATGCTTATTTAATTAATGGCGACCTATATGTTTGGTCGGATACCACAATTGACTGGACGAATGTCGGTACCATTAAAGGTCCAAAAGGTGATACCGGACCTCAAGGACCACAAGGTGAACAAGGTCCCCCAGGACAGGATGCTGATCTCACAGAAGTTAATCAAGAAATAGCAAATTTACAGCAAACGGTCACTGATAATAAAACGGAAGTTACTGAACATTTGGGACATGACGTACTTTCTGAAAATGGAGCACATGGGATAAGGTATTTTAATAATGAGTTAGCTGTTGAAGATGAACAAGGGCAATGGGTTACTGTTGAAACTGGTGGTGCAGAGCTGTATCAAAACAATGTAATGCGAGAAGAAACATCTAATGCTATTGGGTCTAACACTTTTTCTAAATCAACATTATTTGCATCTATTGTAAATTCGGTAGACGCTGCTAACAACAAACTCACCTTATGGAATACAGAAGGTATTTCTGTATCGGATGCTGTTAAACTGAAAAGAAATGACAGTGTAATTTTAGAAGATGCAACAATTATCGCTATTTCAGGACAAGTAATAACGATAAGTACTTTAGTAACATTAGATACAACCATTACGCATGTATTTAAGCTAGGTGGGAGTAAGACTAACCAAAATGCAGAAGGGTTAAAAACTGTATCGAGTGGTAGTAACTCTCATGCTGAAGGAATGTCGACCGTAGCTTTTGGAGATAACTCTCATGCTGAAGGTATGGAAACTTATACATCTGGTACAGCATCTCACGCTGAAGGTAGGTTTACTAAAGCTACAGGGTTTGCTGCTCACGCTGAAGGATTAAACACCAAAGCTACAGGTAATCGTGCACATGCTGAAGGAGCTTATACAGAGGCTATTGGTGATGACTCACACGCTGAAGGTCAAGGCTCTAAGGCTGCTGGAGCATATTCTCATGCGGAAGGCTCTTATACTGAAGCTACTGGTGCATACTCTCATGCCGAAGGGCAAACATCTGTCACTATTGGCGAGGCTTCACATGCAGAAGGTTACAAAACTAGAGCCGAAGGGCATTACTCTCACACAGAGGGGAGTAACACTAAAGCTACAGCAAACTCTGCACATGCAGAAGGGGCTTATACAGAGGCGACAGGTAACTACTCTCATGCGGAAGGTAATAGAACCAAAGCTAAAGGAGAGTATTCCCATTCTAGTGGTGATACTACAACAGCAGATGTGTTCGCATCTACAGCTATTGGTAGATACAATAAGGTAATGAGCGGTTCTCCAACGATTGCAGTTGCTACCGATGATGCTTTTGTAATAGGGAACGGAACAAGCCCTACATCTCTAAGTAATGCTCTCCGTGTACGTTTCAACGGTAGTACTTATGGTATGGGGGCGTGGAACTCTACAGGAGCTGACTACGCAGAATTCTTTGAATGGTCAGATGGTAATGTAGACAACGAGGATAGAGTAGGCTTTGTTGTAGCACTAGACGGAGATAAAATTCGCAAGGCTACAGCAGAAGACACTTACCTTTTAGGTATTATTTCAGCTAACCCGTCTGTTATTGGCGACTCTCACCAAGACGATTGGAACAATAAGTACGTTGCTGACGAGTGGGGACGCATTCAATACCATTGGATAGAAGTAGAATATGAGGAGTTAATGACTGTTCCTACAGAGGATGGAGTTCATAACGAAACTGTCATTAAAACTCGTCAAGACTACGTTCCTATCCTTAACCCTGATTGGAACAATGATGAAGAATACATTCCACGTGAGCAACGTAAGGAGTGGGACACTGTAGGTCTAATAGGTAAGCTGTTAGTGCGTGACGATGGCACATGTGAGGTTAATAGCTATGCGAAAGTTGGTGCTGAAGAAGGTACTTTAACGGCTTCTAATTATCGTACAGATATGCGAGTAATTGAGCGTGTAGCTCCTAACATTGTGCGAGTGTTTATAAAATAATTGTTCCATATTGTTCAGTAAGCGCTACTCATTTGGGTAGCGTATTTTTATTATGAAAGAAGGTGATGCGATGCTGTCAATCACTAACTATGAAGGTACCCTAACAGAGGCTTTGGTATGCAGAGGAAAGCCATTCGTAAGGAAAAATATCGATGGTGTATTTGAACTGACCTTGGATGCAAGTGAACGTGATAACCCACATTCATTTCAACTGATCGCAGAAGAAAGTATCATCGATGCTGGCGGTTTTCAATTTCGTATTAAGCAACTACAACGAAAATCGAGAGGAAATGTGAAGTCAGTCTTTGCACAGCATATTTTCTTCGATAATATCTGGCGCAGGCAAGAGGGCACTAATGGAGGACATAAAACCTTAAATGAATTTGCTACTTTTGCATTGCGGAATACAAACTGGACCTTCACAAGTGATTTTAATGAAGATGGCTTTATCGAAGCTTTTGGTAATGACAATATCGTTAAATTAGTGAATCAAATCTGTGAAGCATTTGAATGCGAGTATGAGATCACATCAAACAGCAACATTCATTTTAGCAAAATGCTTGGCCCAGATAACGACTTTGTTTACCAATATGGTGACAATATCGTTGAACTGTCTAAATCAGTTAATACAGACAATCTAAGGACGCGTATTAGTGCCAAGGGTAAAGATAATCTCGTTGTCCGATACACGTCACCACAGGCTGCTAAATGGGGTATTCGTGATGCCGATGACATGAGCGATGAACGTTTTTCAGATTCAGAGAATTTGATGGATAAAGCACGAAAGTCGTTAAAAGATCAGCCAGAAATATCTATTGAATTAGATTCGATAGAGTTACTAGATAAACAGCTTGGGGAACGTATCTGGCTAATTTACGAGCCGTGGGATTATGAAATGCAGACTCGAATACTAGAGGTTTCACAAGTAATTGATGAAGAAACAGATGAATTTAAGACCGTGGCCGTAGTTATTGGGAATGCATTACCTCAAACATTGTCTGATGAATTGACTGAAACACAAGAGATCTTGAAAGAGTCAATTAAAGAATATCGTTCATCCTTTACACAAACGGACTCAAATATCCGTTTAGAAGTAGAGCGTATAAATCACAGTATTGCAGCTATTGATATTAAAGCTGACAACATTAATTTAAGCGTGAACAACCGTATTACTAACGAGGTGGCTCAACTCAACATCCGAGCTGATAGCATAACAGCAGAGGTTACAAGGGTAGAACGTAAAGCTGATAGCACTCAAACACAAGTGTCGTCTTTATCTATTGAAGTTGGTCAGATATCAACAAGGGTGTCTAATGTCGATTCGAGGTTAGGGACAGCTGAGAGTTCTATTGTTCAACAAGCTGGTCAAATCAGTAGTAAGGTTTCTCAAACAGATTACAACGGTAATACAATAGCATCGTTGATTAACCAAACATCAACGTCAGTCACTATTCAGGCTTCAAAAATCAATTTAGTTGGTGCTGTCAGTGTTCTTTCTGATATCAGTGGTAACTTAGGGACGATTTATGCTGGAAGGATTGAAGGTGCCACAATTGATATTAGCACTGATGCTACAGTAGGAAACAATTTGTATTTAGGTAAAAGTGGAGGTTTTAAGTCACTAGTATTCAATAATTCAAACCGTATCAACAGCTCTGGTTATGGCTTAGAATTAAACGCTCAAGAAATCAATTTAAGTTCTGCAGATATAACAATCGGAACGGGTAGTGGCATTACTGATTTTAATGGGACGGTTGATTTTTCATACGCAACTGTTCGAGGAGTCGCAAGAGCTAATTCGTCAGGTATAGGCATTTCTTACGCAAGTGGAAGATTATATGTGCAAGTTGACGGTTCAACAAAAGGCTCAGTGGCATTAACATAAAAAAAGGAGATTGATATTATGAACTATCAAGTACAACTAAACAACGGCCAAGCAATTAACTTAACGAATGCGGAGTTTGATGTAGCAGCATTTACAGCCACACTCAATGATCAAAAGATTAATTTCGTGAATATCGGTGGAGCAATCATCAATAAACACATCATAATTAGTGTGCTGCCAGTATCAGCTGCGGAAACAGAAACACAAGTATAGGCTGAGCGCTATTTCATTATTTTCTATTAATGAAACTTTCACCCTATTGTAACCGTAATAGAATGGGGAGGTGATCATTATGAAAATACTGAAAGATAAAGTAGAATGTGATCTTACCATTGATACGGATACAAAAATTAGTGGATTAGTCAGTGGTAATGTACAAGTCATAGAAGGTACAGAACTATTTGTAAGTGGACTGATTTCGGGAAATCTAACAATTTCACAAAATGCTTATGTTAAAGTAAATGGTATGGTAAGTGGCGATGTAAACAATAACGGAGAAATTGATGTTTATGGAATGGTAACAGGAAATATTACTAATTTCGATGGAATTGTGACTATTCATAAAGACGCGATGGTAAATGGTAAGAAATATTAATAAAAAGCACTCTCAACCAGAGAGTGCTTTTTATTATGCTATGAGAGCAATCGAGATGGGCAACGGTACAAGTTACTGAATCTCGAAGCTTCTCATGGCTTTTTATTTTAAGGGACAAAGGAGAGGGTATAGGGCATGAGTCAAGAAACAACCTTTCAACAAGCTGTTACTGTAGCTGACCATGAAAGACGGTTACAGGAACTAGAAAAAGACGTATCAACAATTAAACCAATCGTGTACAACACAGCTTCAAGTGTTAAACAAATCGAAAAATCTGTTGAAAAAATGGAACAGAACAGTGATAAAATCAAAGGTTATTTTTTAGCTGCTGCAATTAGTGGTGTCGTTGGAGTTTTATTTATTGCATTACAAAATTCTATTTTTGGAGGATGAATTCATGAAAATTAACTGGAAAGTTCGTTTAAAACACAAACCATTCTTAGTGGGAGCATTTGCATTGTTGCTACTAATCATTCAACAAATTGGCGCACTATTTGGCTACGACACTACAATTTATAACGAGCGAGTTACAGAGTTATTTAACACTGTGCTCGCTTTTTTAGTGCTGATTGGTGTGGTTGTTGATCCAACTACTCCAGGTACTAATGATAGTGACAGAGCAATGAGTTATGAACGAAAGGGTGATAATAATGACTAAAAAATTTGTAGGGTCAAGTGGACATGGGCTAAAAATCAGGGGTGCCAAACATTTTATCGATGAAGTTGATGAAGCCCGGAAAGTAACTAATGAGGTTCATCGAATTCTAACTAGTGAATACAACGGTGCTGGCACAGTGTTCCATGACAATAGTTCAATAACTCAAAATCAAAATTTACAAACGATCGTTACCTATCATAATGGACAACAACGTGATTTGGATTGGAGCATTCACTTTAACGCAGCAAGTGCTATCGATGGACCCAGAGGTGTAGAGGTTCTATATTATGATGTAAAAGATTTATCAGCTAGGATGAGTGCTGCTATTGCTAAAGCATCTGGTTTGAAAGACCGCGGAGCAAAACAACGGAAAGAATTATACTTCCTTAAAAATACGAGTAAACCAGCTATCTTAATAGAAGTGTGCTTTGTAGATAGCAAAGCAGATGTTGAGTTGTATTATAGCAACTTTAATGCTGTTTGTGCGGCTATCGCAGAGGTTTTAGCTGCACATTTAGGATATACAAAAGCACAAACAGAACAGGCATATGATTATGCAGAAGCGAAAGTCATGCTTAATGATACTAAAGCTATATCTGCGAGGATTCTAGAAGGTAGGACGTATGTACAAGTGCGTGAGATTGCTGATTTGTTAGGACTTAAGCTGGTTTATAATAACGAAAGTAAGACAACAAAATTGTATGAAGTAAAATGATAATATCAACCCTCTTGTAATTCAATGGCCTGTTACCTTAATTGGTAATGGGCCTTTTTAATTTCCAAAAATTTTATCTTGTCAAAACACAAACATTTGTTCTATTATGTATACAAACAAGTGTTCTTGTATAAATTATAGAGGAACATTTCACGTACGTATTAGGAGGAAAAATTGATGAGAGAACAACTGGTTAAAGCTATGCAGCGTAATCAAATTGTGAATATGATGTATATGGCTAAAGATGGTACAGTCACAAAAAGACGTATCAATATTATCAAAGTTGTTGGTGATACGTTTCATGCGTTCTGTTTTACCAAACAAGCAAAACGTACTTTCTTAATTGGAAGTATACTCGCTGTTACTCCTGTTGTCCGAAAAGAGCGTGATGTTGTATGAATTATGAAGGAATGCCTGACAAACCAATTGTTTGTATAGACATGAAAAGCTTCTATGCTAGCTGTATCGCCATGTTAGAAGGGTTGGATATACTGAAGGACCCAATAGCAGTTGTCGGCAATTTTAGTCAACCAGGTAGTGTGGTGCTGGCTGCGTCTCCAGTCATGAAAGAACGATTCAAAATTAAGACTGGGAATCGTCGTTATGAAATTCCTAAGCATCCAGATATTAAGCTGTTTGAACCTAAAATGGCTTTCTTTATTCAGATGTCGATGTCAATTACAAAGTTGATTTCTAACTATGTTCCTCCAGAGGCTATCCATGTTTATAGTGTGGATGAAAGTTTCGTTGATCTGACTGGCACTGAAAAATTGTGGGGTACAGCTGAAGAAACCGCCAAGGAAATACAGCGAGCTATACTTGATCAATTTAATGTACCAAGTGCAGTGGGAATGGGACCAAATATGCTAATGGCTAAATTAGCATTGGATTTAGATGCTAAGAAAACAGGCTTCGCTAAATGGACTTATGAGGACGTACCAACAAAATTATGGCCTGTGAGACCTTTGTCAGAAATGTGGGGAATTGGCAAGCAAATGGAGGCTAATCTTAATAAGATGGGCATTCAAACGGTCGGTGGATTAGCAAATGCTGATTTAGATGAATTAGAAAAGCAGTTTGGTGTAATGGGCAATCAATTGTATCACCATGCATGGGGAATAGATTTGTCCAAACTCGGTGAACCTTTAGTCAAGAATCCATCATTAAGCTTTGGTAAAGGTCAAATGTTGATGAGAGATTATTACACACGAAATGAAATATCGGTAGTACTCCTTGAAATGTGCGAGGATGTGATGAAACGAGCACGGGATGCAGGCTTTGTTGGCCGCACGATTAGCTTAGGTCTATCGTACAGCCGTAATGCTATGACGAAAGGATTTCATCGTTCTAAAACAATTTCTGCACCTACAAATGAGACACTTGAAATGTATAAAGTCTGTATCGAATTACTCGACGAACATTTTGCTGGAGAGCCAGCACGTCAGTTATCTGTCCGCATATCAAATCTAGATCGTGAGCACAGTATCCAATTAGATTTATTTGATGAGCGAAAACCTCAGAGACAGCTGATTGGCCCTACCATGGATGCGATTCGTAATAAGTTTGGAGCAACTGCATTATTACGAGCTGTTTCATATACAAGTGCTGGTACAGCTATTGGACGTGATCGCCTAGTTGGTGGGCATTTAGCATAGGAGTGATTGGATGATAAAAGACCGTGGAAACATTAAATGGGCATCCATGATGATGCCTGAACATTTGGATGGACTTAAGGAATACAAAAAAGGCTTCACAGAGCAGCCGAGAGAATTGACTGAATGGGAACTAGAAGAAATACAACAAACAATTGATCAAGCGTATAGTCGGCAACTGGACATTAAATTAGAAATGTGGCAGGACAACAAAATCATACAATGGACTGGAACTATCAAAACAATTAATTTTAATACTAATGAACTCATACTTGATACACTACTTAAAACAAAACGAATTCCAATTCAAAACATACAGTCAGCTCAATTAGAAGCTGATTATTATGATTAAACCTGAACAACGTCAGTTGTTACACAAATACTTACTAATTGAACTAGCAGTGAAGTCCCTACAGATTGATTATAAAAAAACGGAACAATTTAAAATGAAAGTTGTATTTCTTCCCCTTATGGATGCCCTTTTAAAAGATTTGCGCCAAGAATATTTTGATCTCAAAAGGCAACTGGCGCAACAAAAGATACGAGTTATTGGATGGACTAATGTAGATGAATACTTCAGCGATGTACAAATAGCAACTGCTGGTAATGATGTCGTGCTACGGTATGCCAACCAAGCACTAAAGACTCAAGTAGAAAAATTATTAATCAATCATATTAATGAGAAGATGAAATTGTAATTGCCATCAATCCCTTGATTTACATGTATTCTTGTCTTAACTAACATGAGATAATGTAGATTAAGGAGGGATATACAATGTTATTTACTCCAATAAAACCTATGCTTTTACACATGGGAAATAATGAAGAAATAGATGATGATCCAAATTGGATTTACGATATAAAATGGGATGGTTGGCGCATCCTTTTGCATAAAGAAGGGGATAGAGTCGAGGCTTTTACTCGACATGGTAACAATGTGACAGCTAAGTTTCCTGAACTTCAAGAGGTTGGCCGTTCAATTCAATCACATACAGCAATCATTGATTGTGAGGGTGTTGTGTTAAGGAATGGTGTTTCTGTGTTTGATGACTTCAATTACAGAGGTAGACTTTCAAATAAAGGTAAGATTGAGCAAGCAACTATTACTCATCCAGCGACATTTGTTGCATTTGATATTCTAACGACTGATAAGCCTCTTTTAAATAAACCATTGTCAGAACGTAAAGAGGTTTTATCTTCAATAGTAGAGCCCTCAAATAATTTACTTGTTACTCCATCTATTGTGGGAAACGGTAGCAATATCTTTCAGTTAACTAAAGACCGTAATATGGAGGGTGTCGTAGGTAAGCGAATTAATTCAACGTACAAAACTAATTATCGATCACAGGATTGGTTAAAATATAAGCATTTCAAAATAGCAGATGTTGTAATTCTAGGGTATAAAGAAAATCCATTTACTATGCTGGTTGGTAAACAGTTAAGCAATGGTAAGTATAAACCACTCGCAAATGTAGAGTTTGGGTTCAAACCTGAAGAAAAAACTGCATTCAGAGAAATAGCTAAACAAATCGTTACAAAGGAAGAAAGAGATATGACATGGTTGGAACCTAGACTGTGCTGCAAAGTTCAGTATCTAGAGAAAACAAATACTGGGTCACTACGAATTGTATCCTTTAAAGGCTTTAATTTTGATAAAGTCCCAGAAACAATAAGCTGATAGCCAGGCGCTCAAATGAGTACCTGGTTATTTTTTTGCTTATATATAGAGTTTTGATAGATATTCACTGGAATAATTATGTATTTTTTACAGAGTTTTAGGCATTGTGGACAGCCTATTATTAAGATGTACCAATTAAACAACACAAGGAGGAAATTTTTATGTCAATTAATAATGGAAATACTGATTTTAATTTAAGCGTTTCACAAACAGGTGAGAAGAGTTTAAAAGTATCATGGAGTCGTAGTGGTGGTATTGGTTATAATGGTCGTATCGACATCCAACGTCCTGGCGATGGTCAAATTGTTTATTCTAAGACATATAACCAAGATGTTAAAAAGGGATCTTTTACATTTGAAGTTCCGTACTTTGGCGAATATAAAGTTCATATTAAGTCTAACAATGGTCAAACATACGACTTTATTTATCGTAATGTATTCTTAAAAGCTGTAAAGGAAAAGAAATACACATACAAAGCAGCGGATGTGAAAAAAGTTGAAGATGGTGACATGTTCCTATTAGGAGTTATCACAGGTATTGGAATGTATGCTGCGATGTTGGGTTCTGTTATTTCTATATACTTTGGTACAAGACAAGCTGCATCAACAAAAATTACATTCCCTAAACCACGAGTAGGTGATACTCTGACGACAACCTATACACCTGTTATAGGGGGGGTACAAACAGTAGTCAAGTTTGTTCAAAAACCTTATAAAGATAAATTTGGTAATTCATTTAGTGGTGGTACTTACACTTCAGCGCCAACAGTTGCTAAATATATCACTTATCCAAAATAAATAAAAGAAAAGCACTTAATAATTAATTAAGTGCTTTTGCTTTTTTTAATCGATTAAAATTAAAAGCTATGTCAATAATCAAAATTATAAAAAGTACAATAGAACCATTTAAAGTTATTGAAGGTAGAGGTAATATTACATCTCTAATCAGTATTAACCAAATAGTTGTTGATATTATAACGAATGAATCTAATAAAATAACCATTAAATGTTTATGCTCTTTAAAAATAAAATTAAATACTATTAACCTTACTAAAATTGGTGTGGTTAAGAAGTAAAACGAATAAATCTGTGTTATTTGTTCTGGGCTCACATTATCTCTCCCTTAAATGTAAAAATTTGAAAACAACATTAAGTATACAGTATAATAAAGTTGAGTAAAAGAGAACCTATGTTCTCGTGGAGGTGGTTTGCATGGAGTATGTAGAGTTATCTAAATCAATAATGGAATTGGGCTTTCCAGTGGTTGTTTCTACATTTTTACTTGTTAAGTTGGACAAGAGTATGAAAAACATAGAAATTGCTATTGTTAATTTAACAAATGAACTTAAGAACTCAAGATCCAGGAGTAAGGGCTAAACAGAGGCTAAATCAAAAAGGGCAAACATATAGGGCAAGGGGAAATTGGATATGAAAACGAACGCTCGTGAAGTTGATAAATTAGTAGAAGAACATCTAAAAATGTACCCTTACATTAGTAAAGAAAGAGTAGGGGAATTGACTATAGATCAAAGAATAGCAATATGTATTAGTGAATTGTTAAGTATATTACCAGAAAAAGAAGTTAAATTTATAAACTTTAGGTACATAAATGGGTGGACAATAGTTAAGGTAGCCCAAGAAATGAATTACAGCCAGCAGATGATTTATGTTATTAGAAAAAAAGTGCTTATGAAAATCTATCTTGGAATAAGTCATTTACTTCATAACGAGGAAAAGTGTGAGATGAAAGAATATTAGTAATAGAGTTTGTAAAAGAATCAATTTGCCTATTTGGCTATTTTTTTATCATTACTAAAGAACGTATGTTCTTTTTTGGTGTTCTCTTTAGAGAAGATTAAAATGGCAGCTAAAACAAAAAGAAAGAACTGTATTGAATAAAACTATAAATATTTGTGTATATGTTTAATAGAGAAAAAGATTCGGAAAAAAACTTGACATGAATATCTTTGTTTTTTCCAGTTGTTAACGAGTTTCATTCAACAATTAATAAACATGTTTAAATATTTTTAAACAATTGAACACAATATTAAACAACAAAACGCAGCAAATAAAATACTCTATTGGAATATAAATCAAAAATTTTCCATTTTTATGTTTTGGAATTATATGAAGGAAGCAATAATTGTAATGTGTCTACTAAAAAAATAGCTTGGTTTTAAGTATAATTTTTAATTTTATCCTAAATGTCAATTTGGCATGTGTGTTTTTTCTTCTAAAAAAACTGCTTCCTTAATGGAAGCAGTTAACAAAAGATTGTTTAATTACAACAAAGAATTGTTAGGATTAATAAAAAAATAATGATCAAGAAGGAAGTTTATTCATTATCATCATCCTGCATCATTTCCCAAATAGCACGCAGTTTACGTAATTTTTTTTCGCCAGATAGAGGGAGTGTTTGGTACCAGTGATATAATTCAGGGTCTGAAATCGTGAAGTTCTCTTCATTTTCAATATTTAAAGTGTTAAGTATTGAAAGATCTTTAATAAGAGATAATGTTGAGTTAAAACCATACTCTTTTAAGTGATTTGTTATCATTTCTTTGTTTTTTTGATAAAAAGGTAAATGACCAAGTTGTTTATCCATTAATTGAGTGATTTCATTGTTCAATGAGTTTGATTGACCATTACCTAAATAATTAAAAATGGTTTTTTGTGCAAAATGATTAATTTTCTTAAATTCATCAGATTCGCTTATATCTAAATCATTTTCACCTAATAGATTTATGGTCCTATCAGGAAATCTGTGTGAAAGTACTATAAATGAATCAATTAAATCTTCATCAAAGTTACTTAAAATGAATTTAACTAAATCTGGAGCTTTTTCTACATATGCAAAAAAATCTAGTTTATCAGCATCGCCATTTAGAATTTCAGCCAATACTGAATTCAATTTTTCGCTTGCTGGAGGCGTTTTCCCATTTTGTAATTTACTTAAATATTGTTTACTGGCACTCAAACCTTTATTAGATATCTTTTCTGATATTTCATCAAGAGTTAATCTCGATTGTTCTATATAACTTTGTAGTAATTCGGCGTATTTCATAACATCACCATCCTAACCTTTAATTATGAATTGTTGTTGTAAGAATAGCAACAATATATAAGTTGTTATTTTTATATTAATTATAGTTGCAATAAAAAGTTTAAGTTGTTATTATTAGTTTAATGGCTTTGTTGCTATTAATTTTTTAGAAAGGAGAGACCAGAATGATTTATTCTGAATTGCTAAAATTAGCTATAGTCAAATCGCGGTTATCGCTTAGCGAAATATCTGGTGAGCTAAGAGAACTTGGGTTTTCTGCGGACAAGACGTATTTGAGTAAACTACAAAATGGTAGAATCCCACCAGCTAGTAATAAACTCAATGAAGCATTAGCTGACATTCTAAATGTAGATGCTTTGGAGTTAAAAGTTGCTGCGTATCGAGAGAAGATACCAAAGGACGTTTTAGAAAAATTAATTTCATAAAAAGGAGAGATGGATATGAACGAACTGAAAACATTTAATCACCAGATGTTTGGTGAACTACCAGTTTTAATAGTTGATGAAATAGAGTGGTTTGGTGCAACTGAAGCAGCTAAAGCACTAAGTTTTTCAGATCCACACAAAGCAATAAAGAATCATGTTGAGGATGAGGGGTGGACGATCCATCCAGTCCTTACGAATGGTGGGAAACAACAAAAAAAGTTTGTGAACGAATCTGGTTTGTACGAATTGATTTTAGGAGCTGCTAAACAAGGACACAACCCTGAAATCAAAGAAAAGGCGAAGAAATTCAAACGCTGGGTAACATCAGAGGTTCTGCCTTCTATACGTCGTGATGGAGCGTATGTTCACGCAACTGAAGAAGACGATGACACGATGATAATGGCGAGGGGAATGCAAGCAGCTCAAAGAGCAATTGAACGAAAAGATAAATTGATTGCAGAACAAAAGGAAAAGTTAGAACAACAAAGACCTAAAGTTGTATACGCAGATGCAGTTGAAGTATCTGAGGATACGGTACTAGTTAAAGATTTAGCCACAGTTTTAAGACAAAAAGGTGTCAATATAGGTGAGGTTAGATTGTTTAGATGGTTACGTGAAAACGGTTATCTTTGCAAACAAAAGGGTGAGATGTGGAACATGCCAACTCAACGCAGTTTAGATTTAGGCATCATTGTTGTAAAACATGGTTTGCGAACAGGTAATAATGGTGAGATGAAAAAAACTCGTACGCCAAAGATTACAGGTAAGGGTCAAATTTACATTACCAATAAAATTTTAGCTGAACATGGGTTATTAGTAGTTTAATAGAGGAGGTTATTAAATGAGTTTTAAGGCTCAGTTGAAAGTAATTGATGGTATCAAGAAGGACAAGCCTGATTATTTTATGCTTTATTTAAATGCGTTCATTAATGAAATTGAAAGAGCAAATAAAAAGTATGAAACAGCAAGAGAATATGATCGAGATACACTAACAAAACTAATCTGGACAGGTGTTAAAACAATTTCAGTTTCTGAACAAACAAATGATGAAAAAGTACTGTTAGAAAGTAGACTTCCATTACTTACATTTATTAATGGTCTAATGGCATTGTTAACACCAAAGGAATTTGAAAAAATCTTCCCGATTGATAAAGAATTTAATGGTGACAAATGGGGCATGAAAGATTACTACTATACTCGTAGGTACATCGAAGAATTCGGAGAAAATAGAGTTATTGGTGACGAAATCGAAGAATATCTTTGGGAGTATCAAAATCATACAATTAGATTTTACATGGTAAAAACTTTAAAAATTATGAGTAATATACGACGTTTAGAAACTGGTAAAGGCATTATGGAGGAATTCTTAGAAGAACAGGGAGTACCAACTTATACAATGCACGAAGACCTTGATAATAAACAGTATATCGAAAACAACCAAACAGGCGAGATTTCAGAGGTTAAGAAACCTAGACCGCGTTATTTAAGAGTTGTTAAAAATGAAAATAAAAAAATCATGCTTTAAGCTGCAACTTAAAACATGACATAAATTTGAGTGACATCCACCCTACAACTAAATGCATTATAACCGAAAACGGTGGTAATTAAAAGTGGATGTTGCTCCCAATAGGAGGAGCATATGAATGAAACACAAGACAAACCACGTTCTTTAACATCTTTTACATCAATGTTTGAAGAAATTAAAAACAATCAAGGTATCGATCTATTAAGATACGACTCTTTAGATGAATTTTTAATAGCGTTCCTCACTTTAAGTACTGAACAACAATTTAATAAAGTACATATACCTAGCGAATTAGTATATGTAAACCAAATATATGAGAAAATGAAAATGGTTTAAACTTAGCAAATCACTTAGGGATTTAGATACCCAATAATTGCTTTTTCTTTGCATCAAATTCTTCTTGAGTTAAGATTCCTACATCTAAGAGTTCTTTTAGTTTAATCAATTCTTCTGTAGGGATTGATGTTGTGGGAGGGGGAGTGACAGCTGCTTGGTTAGTCTCTTCCTCTTCAGCAAGAATTAATAATGAAAGCTTTTCAAGATCCTTCTTATCACACTTAATGACTAGAGGTACTTTTTCTCCGTTTTCACGCTTTAAGAAAAGTGTGGCTACTGATTTATCTTTCCCGATATTAGCCCCCATGGCTCCAGCTATAGCTCCAGCATTGCCAAATTTACTGCCGATTACTGTCCAGCCTACAATACTAGAGGCACTCTTTTGGACATTTTCTACTCGTTCCCATTTCACAAGTTTAAACGTTTCAGCATCATGATAATCAACTGATATCTCCACAGTACCAGGTTTGGCTTGTACTAACTTATAGCCTGAACCATTTTGTTTTAATTGTTCTTTTCCATTAAGTATTTCTATGTTCATCTTGATTGTTTTCATAACGCGAACAATTTCTCTAGCTTCTGTATCATTCTTTTCACTTGGAGTATCCGAAATTATGCCAAGTTTATCTTGTAGATCTTTTAAGAATCGTTTACCCAAATCATCTGAAAGGATGTTGATTGAAATAGCTTCAGTATTATATGCAAAGCTAATTTCAGTAGAAGTAATCTTTTTATTGGTAGTAAATTTATGGATATCATTGAAATTAAAGCTAATGAATTTCTTTTGTTTATCAGTAGTTAAAAATCTCTTTGAAGTTAGAACTCCAAGATATTGTTTGAGTCCACCAATACCACGCACAAGAATAGCGACACCTTCTACGATTTCAACATCATCTACTTGTTCACCAATAAGGTTAATCTCTTTTTTGAAATTATTTAAAAGTACCCAACCTTCAGGTTTTATATATTCTTTTATTTGTTCTACTGCATACATATTTATATTTCCTCCTTCCTTATAGCTTGTTGGTAATACAATAAAATTGTATCAATTCTGGTAGGTGTTGTCAGTATTGGGTTTAATCATTGCTAAAAATGACTAAAATTCATGACAAACTTCATTAGATTATACGTTATATTTGCAAAAAGCAAACATTTGTTCTATAATAAAGTAAGGAGAGAAAGTGTTATAGGGAATGAACAGGCAAAATAACAGTGAGAACAGAATGAGAGTCATGAATAAAATAGTACAAACTTGTTATTTAACCACATTTATTTACTTTTTTATATACAAATAATTTATAATGTGAGTAAATAGAGATTGTCTAGACAATTTGTATAGACAATTAATACATATTAGAGAGGGGAGGATTCTTTAATGACATTAAATAAAAATGGCAGATTTAATGCGTCAGAAGTTGCTGCATATATCGTGCAAAAATTTAATGAAAAAGGAATGTACCTTGATCATCTAAAACTACAGAAAATACTGTATTTTATTACTTTAGATTGGGTTCGTGAGTATGGGGAATATCCATATAAACAAGCTACGGAAATGTGGAAGCTAGGTCCAGTTGTTAGAAGTGTTTATTCAGAATATCGTACAAATGGCTACAGTCAAATTGTTGAGCAACCCACAACTTTAATCGTAAATAACGATGGTATGAGATTTGGAAAACATGAAGTAGCGAATTTTGATTTACCTGAATCAGCTTTAGTAGACAAAGTGATAAGTAAATATGGAGAAATGAATTCTTTTGATTTAGTTGATATCACTCACGATCATTCACCATGGAAACGCAAAGAAGAAGATATTCGAAGTGGTGTATCTAATATTGAATATACATTTGATGATTATCAAGAAGCTATAAATGAATTAAAGTGGTGATATATTGGAACCGATTAGTGAAACAAACGATTCTCAAAACATTATTATAAAGAATGAATTTAAAGATACCTTTAATAATTTAATACAGTATCACAGTGCTTTTGAAAAACATCAATTAGACAGTATTTTTGATATTTGGTATTCAACTTTTTTGAGTAAAGTAAGAGTATATTCAACATTAAGCGCCCACTTTTTTTATTTAAAACCATATGGAATGAATGAGGCTGGAGAAAATGTTGAGATTTTTTTAAGAAATATTGCTTTGCTAAAAGATATAGCAAAAGAAAGACAAATTGAAGAACTCGACAACTTCAACAGTTTTATAGAAAAAATTAAAGATCATATCGAACTCATAGGGATACAAGTAAATAGAATGGATTCAGGTGTAGAACAAATTGAAACTTATAAGGAAAGCCTTTCTGCCAATATTGAAGAATTACAAATCAATATAAAAAAGAGCCAAAAAGAATTCAATGATTTATCTACAGAAATATCAAATCTTACAGAGCAACAAAAAGATGCGGTTAAAAAAGCAAAAAAGGTTCAAAAAGAGTTTGTAACCATATTAGGTATTTTTGCGACAATACTTATCACTACTTTTGGTGGTTTAACTTCTTTATCTAGTATTTTTAATAATATTAATAATGCTGGGACTGGAAAGCTGGTTTTACTTGGATCATTCGTAATGTTTACAGTCATATTAATAGTTTTCTTATTATTAAACGGGATATCCAAACTTTCAGAACTCAACATTAGAAGTTGTGGATGTGAAGTAAATACCTCATGTAATTGTCCTATAGCAAAAAAACATCCAACACTTTATATAGTAGCTGTAATATTAGTTGTGACTGCAATATTAGGGATATCCGAATATATAATTGATTATAAATCATTAGTAAATGATTTAGATGATTGGAAAATATTCTTTATTTTAAGCATAGTGATAACAGTGATCACTATTGTAACAACTATCACTTTCCGCGATGCACGTAATCGAGCAGCATAAAAAAGTCAGTCACTCATTAGAAAGAATAATGAGTGACTTTTTAGGTTTATTTAAGCTTCATGTATATATCGTTAGGTGCCCAAGAGGTGCCCAAATAGATATAAAACTATATAAACAGGAAGAAAAAAATAATTGAAACATAATAGATAGATTGATAAACAAGTGATATTTATAAGTTATATACAAATGTATAAAAGGCCAAAAAGCTACACCCACAGCCTTCTAAGCCGTCGGTCGGGGGTTCGAATCCCTCCTGGGACGTCAATAGCAAATCAAAGGTTAATTTTTAACCAAATTGAAAAGCGCTTGAAACCTTATGAACACTGGGTTTTGAGCGTTTTTTGTTTATATTGATTTCTTTAAGAATCGCATAGAATAACATATAAAATTTAAATTAGGTAAACAAAATGTAAACATGGTGAACAAAGAAATTAAGATGAATAAACATTAATCGCTATTTCTTCATCTCGTTCTTCCATTTCTTTTAATACGTGCGAATAGTGATCAAGTGTTGTTTGAATATCTGAATGTCCTAATCATTTAGAAATTGAATGAATGTGTTCTGTTTTAATGGTATTCCAATATCGACTTTTTCAAGCTAGGAATTTGATTACCCTGTGAGCATCAAAAGGGACATATGCAAATCATTTTGTAACAAGGCTCAGGGTTATTTGTAATGCTCTTTTCGTGAAAAGATTAAACGATACGGAATTCTCATGGATAGTCTGGTTAAACAGATGGATTACGACTACTGAATTAAAGACGTAAGCAGCTATAATACCCATGCAGAGGGATAAAGTGCAAAGTGTTTAAGATTACCGATATTCAAAACAAGGGGATATTATGTGGTATTCAAAAAGAAAATCCAAGGGGTTCCAGTAAATGTAAAAAACCACCACTCTCAATAAGCAATTGAAAGTAATGGTTCTTGTCTTTATTTAGATTTCGCCATAAGCCCACGAATTAGTTACTCGTTTAGTATTTCCTGTAAATCCTGTACGTACTACTCCTACACGAGCAACACCCCATGAACCGACTCCCAAATCATAACTGAAAGTCATCTCTCCTCTGAATTCATCAGCCGTAACTTTTTTAGAGGGTGTACCAATTTTTTCAGTTGACACTTGTGGTAACCATTTACGAATAACAATTCCGTCCATGCTATCCGCACTTATAAATTTAGTTTTTGCCTCATTTACAGTGAATTTACCTGTTAATTCATATTTAATAAGATCAATTCCTAACGCACTTAAAGCTGTTACCACTGTAACTTGTCCTGAATAGCCTACTGCGAAAGGCTGTATGTTAAAGTTTGATAAACTATTTTTGTTAGAATAATCTACCTCAACAGATTCTACAATCGAGTTTTCAGGTTTACTTAATTCTTCAGCTAATTTATCAGGGTTGATTAAAATGTTATTAAGATCAATTAATTCTTTCTCTGATAATGCTTCAATTTTTTCAAGGTTTTCAATAGCTTCTTTACTTCCATCAGCTTCTAATTCTTCAACTACCATTTTCAACCCCGGATAACCTTCATAATTTACGGTATTCGTAGTTGCATGTGTTGTTGAATTTGTTACAAAAAACAATGTTAAAGCCGCAAAAAAAGTTAAAAATAATTTTCTCATGCTGTTCTCCTTTTGGTATGTATTTTCTTTAATTGAAAAATATACCATTTAATTATTGGTAATTCAAGAATATATTGTAATTAAGGTATTGATGCATAAAAAAAACGAGCTATTTAACGATTCCAATTGTTAAATAATTCGTTTTTATATTTATTAGTCTTCTATTTTTTCATACTCAATGATTCCGTTTTTGTCAGTAGGTGTATCTGATAAATTCCCCATAAATACAGCAATCGCTAAAAATATAGCGAAAATAATTATCGCTACCACAACAGTTAATATCATCCATATTTTGCTACTCTTTTGTTTGATTAGATGTCTATTTTCAGTAGACGACATACTATACAATTGATGAAATTCAGCTATAATTTCCTTAGCTAATTCATTAGGTGGAAGAAAACTCTTTAATACCTCGTCAACTGATTTGCCATCAGTTACGGACTGCAATAAATGATCTTTTACTTCTATGATATGATTATCTCTATCTTTTTTGGGTAATACATCTAATTCGATTTCCAGTTGCTTTACGTATTCATTTATCTTCGAATTATCCATTTCTAATTCATCCCCTTAATTTTTTCAAAAAAGTTAATTATCAATTCTAATTCTTTCAGTCTAATTTCTATTAATGATTTTCCTAAATCCGTAATTCTATAATACTTCCTAATTCTCCCCTCGTATTCTTCGGAAAATATATCAACATAATCATTCGCCGTCAAACGTTTTAGTATGGGATAAATTGAGCCATCAGAAATAGAAAAAAACTTGCTCTCTTTCAATTCTTTAGTCAATTCATAGCCATACATCGTTTTTTTCTGAAGCATCATTAAAATGGCAATTTCAAATAAACCCTTAAGATATTGTGTATTATTGTTTTTATTTTTGTTATTCATTGGGTAATCATGCTTTATTAACCATTATATTGCAATGATACATGTATTTCACTGATACATATTGAAAGGAAAATAATAAATGTTAAAAAATATGGCAATATTAAATTAATCAACGCCAAATAAACAGAAAAACCATTAGAGATATTAGCAACTGCAATAGATACACTTGGGGCAAATGCTTGTAGCGAGTACTTTCCCTATAGCAAGCGTCATCATGGTTGGTGGTTGTTTCTTCATTATGTTTGGTAATTCTGAAAAGCGTGATAAGAATGCTGGGCTAGGATTTGTCTTAATAAACCTTAGTCCACTATTCTTACAAATTTTAAAGCAAATAGGTGAGGCTATATATAGATGAAAAAGACCACTCCGTGATGAGTGGTCTGAAAAGTTAAAAACATAAATTTACTTTTTTGTTTTAATATATAATATACTGGCGATGAGATAAGTTAATTAAAATAATCTGTATTTAATAATAGTAGAAACACCACTCCATGATGGGTGGTCTCAATCTTTATATAGGGTTACATGATGTGGAGAAAATTAAAAAAGACCATCTCTAATAGAGTGGTCAAAAATATTAACTTGTCTTACATTATAATGAAGTTGACTTACCTTTTTTCTCATCCATAATAAGGTCTTCTTCACGTTGTGGGCGTGGGGCTTCAGTATATTCTTTGCGTCCATTAGGTTTTTTTGGGTCTGCTCCACTAGCAAATGATTGTTTTGTTGGCTCGTCTGTAGCAAATTCTGTATTTTTTTTGTCTCGTTTCATGTCGACACCTCCTAAAGATATTATTTATCTTATCCAATAAAATATCCCTTGATCCCTTGTTTATTTCTACTTCATATTTAAATATTTCAGATCACCCCAAGACTATGTAAGTTAAATTTAGTAGGAAATTTCTGATGTTTGGATTTTACATAAAATAATTGATTATTTAGAAATAAATGAATTCAATAAGGTTAATTATGGAGCATTTATATATATTATGGTAAAATAAACCAAAGAAAACATTTTAGAAAAGTACCGGCGCTTTGATTGGAGGTTGAACAGGTGGATGAGAAGAAGAAGGGGAAATTACAAATCCTCGTAATAATTTTAATGATATTACTTTTGGTTGCAACGTTTGTTTTATTTTTCGTAGGTAAATATATGGTGGCATTTATTTTATTTGGAATTTTTATGCTGATTTTGAATTTTATTAGTAGTTGGAAAAACCTAGATAATGCAGATTACGTTTATAGAAAAATCCATAAGGGTAACCAGAAATGGTAATTACCAGACTTCAGCCTTAGAAATGTTGCTATATTTATGTTACTTTTAGTGCTTATTTGGATATGTGAAAAGAGCAAAGAAGGATTCCTCACTTTATATGAAGAAATAGTGAGTTATAATGTTTTTCACAACTACGGAGGTGCTTTTTTGCAAACATTTTTTAAATATAATTGGCTAGTTAGGGAAGACTGGTTTCGTTGGTGTGAAGAGTTGACTGAAGAAGAACTTTTGCAAAACAGAACTGGTGGGATGGGCAGTATTTTGCACACACTTTTCCATATCATTGATGTTGAATGGAGTTGGATTCGTCTATTACAAGGGAAAACTGATTTTCAGGAGAGCTTTGATGAATATAATAGCTTGGAAAAGGTTCGTAAATTGGAAGCAGCTTTTCATTTAGAAGTAGAAAGCTTTGTAAATCAATGGGATGATAGTATGGAAGAGCGTATACTTCATAATCCATTAGCCGATGGTAGCATTGAAACGCATACATGGGGTGAGATCATTCGTCATACCATTGCACATGAAATTCACCATATAGGACAACTATCAATTTGGGCAAGGGAGATGGGGAGAGCGCCTGTTTCAGTGAATCTAATCAGACGAGGTCTTTCTTCATCATTGAAAAATTCAGTAGGTGCTCAAATAAATATAGAAACGTCTAAATAGTGTTCCAGAAAATCTTCCAATTCATTTGAAATGGAAGATTTTTTGATGCCCAAATAAGAGAAATTGCGAGGTAAATTTCATATAGATATTTAAAGAACCAACCATCTCTATTATGGCGTAAAATACCCAGTAAACATTAGTTAAAAACTAATGTTTACTGGGTATTTTTTGGACAATATTTAGGTTAATTAGAAATATTTATATGAAGAATAGCTAACAACTTGACAGAAGTTTAAATGGGGAGTACTATACATTGGTCGCGAAAAAAGCTATTGTAACGTAACATTTTTTAAAGTGCCATACAGTACTTATCAGTTAAGTTCATATATATCTAGATTTTAATTTAATCAGTAAAAGGTAGGTGCAAAAATGAAAAATCTAGCAAATAAAAAAGATAACCTATTACAAAACTTTTTAGGAATTTATATAGTAGCAGTATTAATGTTATGGATTAAAACATACATCTCTCAACTATCACAATTTGACTTAGGTGTAGAAGGAATCATTCAACAATTCCTTTTACTAATAAATCCGCTGGGCTCAGCAATGCTATTTCTAGGATTTTCATTTTTATTTAAAGGAAAAAGAAAATACACATCACTCGTTGTTGTCTACACTTTGATGTCTATTGTTTTATATGCCAATATTGTCTATTACCGATTTTTTAGTGATTTCATTACATTACCTACACTTTCTCAAACGCAGAACTTTGGAGATTTAGGCGGCAGTGTTCTTTCTTTATTAAAGCCTTATGATATCTTGTTCTTTGTGGATGTAATGGTTATGTTTTATCTACGATTCTCTAAAAAAATCCAAAAAGATACCAAACGTTTTGGCTATAAAAAAGGAATGGCAATCATTGCCTTTGCATTAGCGGTATCAATCCTTAATTTAGGACTAGCTGAAACTAATCGTCCTCAACTATTAACACGAGGTTTTGATAGAAACTATATTGTGAAATATCTAGGGATGTATAACTATACGATTTATGACTCAGTTGAAACGATGAAAGCCTCTTCTCAGAGAGCTTTGGCGGATAGTAGTGATATTACTGAAGTAATTAACTATACAAAGTCAAACTATGCCAAACCAAATGCTCAATATTTCGGTGCAGCAAAGGGAATGAACGTTATCTATTTACATTTAGAATCATTCCAAAACTTTTTAATCGACTATAAATTAAACGGTGAAGAAGTAACACCATTTTTAAATTCATTAGCAAAAGATAAGAATACATTGTATTTTGATAATTTCTTCCATCAAACAGGTCAAGGGAAAACGTCTGATGCAGAATTTATGCTTGAAAATTCTTTATTTGGATTACCACAAGGATCTGCTTATATTACAAAAGCACAAAATACGTATCAGGCAGCTCCTAGTATTTTAAAAGATTATGGTTATACATCAGCTGTATTCCATGGTAATAACGGAAGCTTCTGGAATAGAAATGTAATTTATAAATCATTTGGCTTCGACAAATTCTTCGATGCTAGTTACTATAACACAGGTACTTCAGAGGACATGGCTGAATATGGTTTGTTAGATAAACCATTCTTTGAACAATCTCAAAATCTTTTAAGCTCCTTACCACAACCTTTTTATACAAAATTAATTACGGTAGGGAATCACTATCCATATAAAATGAATCAAGATTTAGTGACAATTGATAAAGCCAATACGGGAGATGCAAGCGTTGATAATTATTTCCAAACAGCTCGTTATGCAGACGAAGCAATTCAACAGGTCTTCCAGCAATTAAAGGAATCAGGATTATATGATCATTCAATGATTGTTCTTTATGGTGACCATTACGGTATTTCCGATAATCATAATAAAGCGATGGAACAAGTCATTGGAAAAGAGATTACACCATATGAAAGTGCTAATTTACAACGTGTACCATTATTTATACATGTTCCAGGCATACAAGGTGGGACCAACCATAGCTATGGTGGCCAAACAGACCTACTGCCAACGTTATTGCATTTACTAGGAATTGATTCACAACAATTTGTTCAATTTGGTTCAGACTTATTATCAGAAGAGCATGATGAAATTGTACCATTTAGAAATGGCGATTTTGTCAGTCCTACTATTTATTCAATTAATGAAAAATATTATGATAATAAAACAGGCTTACCATTAGACGACAGTCAATTAGAGGAAGCAAAGACGATTAAAAATGAAGTAGATCATAAATTGGCGTTATCTGATAGAGTCGTGAATGGTGACTTATTGAGATTCTATACGCCAACAGGTTATACGCCAGTTGATCCTTCTCAATATAATTACTCTCCTGATGAAAATGTAGAGTCTAAATAATTTAAGGCAGTTCAAGGAATTGTGTACGATATCAAAGTCTATAGGATATCATACCCTTACCTTGAATTGCTTTTTTATTGGTCATTTTTGAATAAGTATGGCAATACCAAGGTTTTATATTCTCCTTAAGGTTCAAATAGAAAGTTGGACTAACGGAAAAAGCGATTCAAATCCTTTAATAGTAAGGGTTTGAATCGCTTTTATTAGTAAGGAGAGGAAAGAACAAACATGATGGCACTCATCATCCTTACTTATTTCTTTTTAAAGCATAATTTAGATGAAAAAAGGAAAGAAATAGGTGTAAATTTGAGGAGTTGATCGGGATGGAGTTTTATAAAGACATAGTCATTTATTGTTATAGTTGTCGTAAAAAGACTGTGTTTACATGTCAAGATACACATGAAAAAAAGGGTGTCGATAGTCACTGCAGTGAATGTACAGGTATTTGGTTTGAATGGCAAAACCGAGCTGTCGAGAGAGAAATGGAGAAGTGGATTGCCTATAATAAAGACTTAGTAAATAATATAAACCACTGATCTAGTTAAGCTGAATACACCTAAAAAGTGTAATTATCAAGTTAGTACGATGAGGCGTTGAAGTGCCATTTTCTTTTAAGAGAGTGGTTCTTTTTCTTTTGCTTAGACAAAAGCTCTAGCTAGAATAAACAAAATTACTATTTCTTTATCTCATTTGATAAAGAGAGGTGAATAATAGAATTATTGAATCTAAACTATGATTTGTCCGTATACATATTATTATGATAATTAGGGGGCATCATGGACGTTTATAAAAAGATAGCAATTATCGGTGGAACAGGTAAAGCGGGGCGTTACATTGCTTCTAAAGCATTAGAGAAAGGGTATCACGTGCGGATGCTTGTTAGAAACCCAGAAAAGTTAGTTTTCAGAGACAGTAGGATTGAGGTAATAGAAGGAAATGTACAAAATATCGAGGATCTTCAAAAGCTATTAAAAGATTGTCAAATCGTTATCAATACTTTTGGTCAACCCATGAAAGAAAAACCAATTTATAGTAAAGTAACGGAAAATATATTGGGAGTCATGTCTGATTTACATATGGATCGTTATATTGGGGTAACGGGTGGATCGCTAACCATTGCTGGAGATACAAAGAGTATTATAAATAGAATGGGTGCAAAGATATTTGAAATTATTTATTCAAAAATGATGGTAGATAAGAAAAAAGAATGGCATCTCCTTAGCAATAATCAAGTTATCAAATGGACACTAATTCGGCTTCCATTTATAGTAGAGGGAAATGAAGTAGGGTTCATAAAGGAAAATCTTAGAGATATGCCAGGTACAAAAATAACAAATAGGGATATAGCTACATTCATCATTAACCAAATAGAAAATCAAAAGTATGTACAAAAAGCACCGTTTATCTCCAATTAATCTAATTTAAAGGAGAGGGATAGGGTCAGCGCCTCAACTAAATGACTTTATCCCTTTTGAATGCCCAACAAAATTTTCCTTTGCCTCAATCGTATTGGTACAAAAAATCAAATGACATCCTTTTGAGCAGTTTTTTAATTAAAACCTTCTCCAATAAACCTTCCAACTCCTCTCAACAACCAATAAATGATTCTAAATGGGAGGAAAAGTAATTCTGGTATCCAAATTAGTACATCAAGAAATAAGTCAATTAATGAATATTGATCTTTACGTCTCTTATCTCTTCTCTTTTTGTTTTTCCTTCCTTGCAACCATTCTCTCACATTACTCGACCCCTTTTACAATGGCTTTTTCTTAAGTAAGTATACGTTTCATGGTTTTAGGTGGTTTCATTTTTAAAAAACTTTATGATGTAAAAGCTGATATGGGGCGTAAATGGAAGTAAAAATGTTGGCTTATTATATTTCTTTAGCGATGTGTATTACCGCAAATGTGGGAAATGGAGAATTTAAAATTAAATAAGGTGAAAGACAAGCAGGTTTAAAAAGGGTCACTAGGCTGGAAGTGACCCTCTTTGCTGTGGATGTATCGACATTAATGTGAGCTGCTATTAATGAAGATCATCCCTTTTTCATGTTTATCAATAAATATTAATATTCTTTTTGCACGAATGTTGCTCCGACAATAATCAGAAGAATGAATAGCACAACAATTAAAACAAATGTTGAACTATTGTTTTTGCCGCCATAGTCCATGCCACAACAACCCATACTATAACCGCCGCTATAGTCATTACCATAGCCTCCATAACAACAATTGAAATTACCCATGTTTCCAAAGTATCCCATCAAGATCTCTCCTTTCTTCAGTTTATTGTATGAATGCCGTTGAAAGAGAAAAGGGTATTCGTCTAATGAATCGTATTTAGGTAATTTTAAAGAGAATTTTGGGTGAAGGATGAGTATCACTAAACCCTTGATAGGATGAAACTCAAAGGCGCTTGTTACAGCCTGATGATTAGTTGTCAATCCAGTCCATAAGATAAAAAATAATTTTTTGATGCATGATGATGGAGCGGGTTTGAAACAGTAAGTCTATGTTTTTCCGTTTCTATTTTTAGCTACAATGTGTTGCGGAAAGGAATCATTTGTTTTTTTATTTAAATAATGTGAGAGTTTTCTTTCATTTGCTCGTTATTACTTGTAGAGAAGAAAGGAAAGGAGGTTTTCTAACTTCGTGTATTCATTAATTAATCAGCTACAAAAAAAGGATGAACAAGCTTTAAGAGAAGTGATTAACAAATATGGAGGTTATGTTAAAGCCATTGTAGTGAAAGTGTTACAGCCCAATCAAACAGCTATTGAAGAATGTATCAACGATGTTTTTCTAACCATTTGGCAAAAGAGTATTCAATTTACTGGCGATGAGATTGATTTTAAAAAATGGATTGGCGTTATTGCAAAATATAAAGCGATTGATACATATAGAAGCCTTCAAAATAAGCCTAAAACAGTCGAGTTACTTTCATCAATTTCAAATAGCAAGGATCTACCAGAAAGAATCGTCGAACAAAAAGTACAAAAAGAGCAACTATTTATCAGTATTTTAAATTTAAGTAAAAACGATCAGGAAATTTTTCTCTTGAAATACTACTTAGGATATTCCAACGGAGAAATCGCTGAGATATTTGGTCTATCTAAATCAGCTGTAGAAAATCGTTTATATCGAGGTAAGTTAAAGTTAACAGAAGAGCTGGGAGGTATCTAAATGAACGAAAAGGACTTCATCGAAATAGATATTGAAGAGATTGAACCAATTGAATTATCTGATTGGGAAAAGATTAATATTGAAAAAAGTGTTTTACGGTCATCTTCAACCAAGAAGTATGTATTTAAAAAATGGAAGTGGGTTAGTATTGTCGCCATGCTCACATTTATTTTTGCTAGTAGCAGCATTTGGCTACCTGTAGTGGCTAATCGAGTACCAATTGTACAGCAACTATTAAATAGCAATGATAATCCCCAATTACAAGTATTTAGTGATAATGCATCAACCATCAATCAAATAGACGAAAGTAACGGAACCTCCATTGAATTAGCTGAGGCTTTTTTCGATGGAACGATTGTATCGGTTAGTTATGAAATGAAACACGAACAATCGATAGATGAACCCCCTCTATTTTGGAAGGGCGATTTAGAAGTCAACGGAAACAAGTTAGACGTACTTAGTCATCAAATCGTTAAAAAGAATGAGGCTACTTGGATTGGTATGTTTACAGCGAGAATTTCAGACAAAGTAATTGGTGAAAAGGTAAATGTTCAATGGCGTCCTCAAGATTTTATAGGTATGGAAAATACGACTCTTGTAGAAGGAGCTTGGGACTTTCAGTTAGAACTTACACCAACCCGAGCCTATTCAAGAAAAGTAAATATACCATTTGGTAATGATCAATACCAGTTATTTTATAATCAAATAACAGAGGGAAAATATATAACCACTCTTTATTTTGAGGGAAATCTTGATTGGGAGACAGAATTTTTAATGGTAGACATAAAAGATAATCTTGGAAATGTATATGAAAATGTAGGAACAACAACTATTAAAAGCGGTTCTGGGCGAGTAAATGGTTATGTTGAGGTTTTTATACCTGATTCTGATATTCGAACGCTAATCATTACGCCAACTATAAGAATTGTTGACGAAAAAACATTAGAGCGGAAAGAGCTTGTTCCGCTCCCAAGTATTAATATTTCTCTAAAATGATATGGTCTGTTCCTACAACTTGTTTTCAAAGGGCTGAAGGAATCAATTCTTACCTTCAAAGATGGATGTGTTAGCAATGAATGATATAGGTCAGCATCTTTACCATTAGCTCATATTACGCAGTGTTCAGTCAAAATAGAGCTATTAATTGTAGCTAAATATCTTTTAAGCTATTAAATTTTTAATTCTTCCTTTTAGTACCAATCATCATAAAGCCTAATAATAAATATAGAAGACTGGCCGAAATGGAGCTATACAACAGGAATGTAATAGAAGTTGGTGCCCAAACTTTAATAAATGTCCAATTTAAGCCGCCAAGTACTATGTTAGGCGTGATAAATAGTGCTGTCAGCATTGTCGCCACAAGTATAGTATGGGCAGATAATAACAATATTCTTTTGTAATTTAGATTTGCCATACTACGTTGTTTTTTATAAAGGTTGCGTATATTTTGAACGAATAGATAACAGAAAATAATGCTGATTGCTATGATGATAGCACATATGATTGTTACAATTTTATCTAGCTTTTGATAGCTGCTGATATGTTGCATGTCAATCGTTTTGCCCTCCCATAAATCCATGACACCTTGTCCAATCGCTGTTGTAGAGCTTGTATTCATATTGGCTAAAATAGCCACGCCGATTTGTTCGTCAGGTTGCAAAATGAAATACGAGGAAAAGGTTGGATTCTCACCAGCATGGTAGATATATGACTTTGTGTCCTTTTTCACAACTGCCCAACCGTTTGCATAGTAAGTATTCGTATCAAAAGGCTCCACTGTTAGATCTGGAGTATGCGATTCTTGAATTAAATTGTTACTGATTGAATAGATATCACTGTTTCCTACCTGTAATTTTAACCATCTGGCTATATCATTAGCGTTACTGATGATATAACCAGCGGGGATATTGCCACGATAGATAGGTGGTATGTATCGCTGCTCTCTCATTAGACCTATTTTATAGCCAGAAGCCATATGTGTGGAATGTACTTGGTGAATTCCTACAAAAGATTGATGCATACCAACAGGTTGTAAAATTTTCTGTTGAATATACTGATCGAATGGCTGTTTTGTAACTTGTTCAATGACGAGGCCTAAGACATCATAGTTGATGGTTGCATATTCAAAAGAACTCCCTGGTTGACGATTTAGTGATTGATCCAGCAGTGTTTTAACTGTTAATTCAAGGGCATTATCCGCTGTGCTTTCTGGGATTTGAGTAATGGAATTTGAGGGAATTCCGCTAGTATGAGACAATAGCTGCTGTATTGTCACAGCCTTATCCTCGCCTTTATAGGTTAATGATAACCAAGGGATATACTTTCGGACATCATCTGATCGTTTTAACAAACCTTGTTTTTCTAATTGTAAAATAGCGAGTCCTGTAAATGCCTTAGACGTGGAGCCCAACTCAAAAAGAGTATCAGAGGTAACAGGCGTTTTTGTTTTCGTATCTGCAAAGCCAAAGCCCCGTTGATAGACGGTTTTCCCTTTATCAACAATAATTACTGAAATTCCTGGGATTTTACTAATGGTTTGCTGCTCCTTAATAAACTGATCAATTTTACTAATTGTATTATTTGATGCTGCGTGTCCAAATCCGGGTGTGAACGTAAAAAATAGTAACATTACTGTCATCATCACCGATTTCTTCATGAATAATGTCATGTTGTTTTTCTCCTTAGAACGTAATGTGCTTGTGACAACATGGTTTACTGTAACAAGAAAAATAAGGGTAAACCATCGATTAACATGACTATTTCCGGGATAACATGACAAAATTGTCACTTCAAAAAGGGCCACTCCTAAAACCAATAGGAGGGCCCTTGAAATTTTATTTAATTTGTTTCTGGCTCTGGCGTAAAATCTTGACCGTTAAATGTTAATTTAGATGGTGAGATAAGAATTTCTCTGTTCGCTTCGTAGTAAGGGTCTAAAACTTTATAAAAGGCTTCCCATTGCTCGCCAGCTTTTTCATCTTCACCCTTTTGTTCAAGGGCAACTGCTTCTTCATAGTGTTGTTTTAATTTTGCGTAATCTGCATTACTAATGCTGAATTCGATATCTGCCATATATTCCTCGAAGGGAACTGGTTTAAAGTGTGGGCGAAGTATTTCATAGAATTCATCCCATTTCTTCATGGACAATTCTTCGTCTTTATCTTTTTCAGCTTTTTGTGCCTCTTCATAGATTGTTTTAAGTTTTGCAAGTTCCTCTTTTGTTAAATCGACGTTCATATCCGCCATATACTCTTCAAAAGTTAAAGGTGGATATAATTCTTGGTAATAAGGTTCAAGAATAGTGAAAATTTTATCAATGTTTTCTGATGCCTCATCCGTTTTATTTTCTTTTACATACTTAATCCAGTTACTATAAAGTGTTTTTAGCTGTTCTTTATCTTGTGCTTTGATAACAATATTTTTTTCAGCGAATGCAGCTTCATTAATAAATTCTTCAAAAGGCTCAGGTTGCCAATTTGCTAATTCGTAAGGTCTTGTGATGTTATCCATCGCCTCATAGATTCGTTCCATTTCCTCATAATTCTCTTCTTTTTCAGCCTTTTTCATGTCAGAAAAGAGTTTCTCTAGTTGGACTAATTCTTCTTTTGTTACTTCTTTAGGTAAGCTTTTTTTATAGACGGCAAAGGTAAAGAAATCTGAGTAATCTTTCACAATACTACCCTCAACTAAAATTTCTTGCCCCTCTGCTAGCTTTAACTGCTCAATTTGTTTATCTGAGAAATTGTGTAAACCGATGTAGTAGTTTTTTCCATCTGTTCCTTTAAGGGTAATGCTGCTACCATCAAAATATTTAATGGTACCTGTTATTTTTTGTTCTATTTGAATCGTTACATTATTTGTTGTATCAACAGCTGTTGCACCAGCTTGAAGCGGTGTTAATACAGCCATCCCAAGTGTTAATGCTGAAGCTAATAGCCATGTTTTTTTAGCAGGTTTTTTCATATTTATCAATTCTCCTTTAGGTTAACTTCTGTTACCAATTATTAGACGTTTTACCAATTGAAAAAGTTTTAACTTTTTGAAAAAAATTTTAAGAAATTAAAGAGTGGAGGATTCATGATAAGACTCACTGTTTTAGTATCTGTAGTCTTTGAAAAATAGCTATTATTTACAGCACAGACCATGCAAAGGGTTGATTATCGAAGCAAAGATTTTCAAGGATTAGTGCGCTTCCAGAGAAAATTCATGGGCACGAACTAAGGCATTATTGCAGCTGATACTGTTTTAAGCTCTTTTTCTCCTTATTGAAGATTTTAGGAGAGACGCTGTCATTCTAATGCTTAATCTCATAAGATAACTTGCATCCGTTTAATCCAAGCTCTTCTACTGTTCATCCTGGAAATAGATTTTATAAAATTTGCGATTCGTTGCCTCATCATAGCCAACTTCAATTAATTCATCTATTTGGTCGATATGTTGAATATTTACTTGGATTTCAATATTGGAATCCAGTTTGATTTTACGTTTGTATTTCTTTTCAGCTTTTTCTAGCGCACTATCAGAAATGATAGTCTCATAGGGTTTGACCGAATTAATGATGATATCTTTTTGAGTAGTGTCCGCTTGCTCAAAAACAGTTTCAATATAATGATTTACTTGAAACTCCTCTTCATTTCTAAAGTAATCCAGTGTTTTATTCAAGAGCCCAAGTTTTTCTGTGCTTGTATAATTTTCTTCCTTTAAAATGAATTTTTTACATTCTGTTAATGCTAAATTGGTTTTATAATAATGTTCATCCGCTGCCTTAATTTTTAAAAATCGTTCTTGCCAATAAACAATATCTTCTTTACGTTTTGTTTTAATATACACGGCAGGAGATTGATCTGGTCCCATATCAACAATAATAGCCATATTATTAATTTTCTTAACGTTAATGCCATCCACGCCGTTCACGATCATTTGATTGTGTTCATTTTTCACATCTAAAAACATTTCTTTTTCATCAATTTTGACAATAGCGATAATCTTTTTAGCCTCATTTAATAGATAACAATTTTCAAAAAGGCCAATAAACAGTTCTCCGCTTTTGATGTTAGGATGCTGTGACACACTATGTAAGTGTTTGGCAATATTTTGTGAGTGTTCTAGGAAGTTACTTCCCTGTTCGAAAATAGCTCTTGAATACGTAAAAACTTCATTGAGTGCAATATTGCTTTCATGGAAAAATTCATATTGCTGTTCCACATCAATTTTACTAAAAGCGAGCTGTGTAAAGGCTGCTTCTAATATGACCTCAGGTTGTGTAAAAACTTCTTCTCCTAAAATAAGCGTCTCACTCAAAAAATGCAGACTATATTGTGTTAATTTACTTTCACTGACTTCTAGCATAAATTTCACCTTCTAATTTTTCATAGTAGCTAGTATACCATAAGCTAAAGATTGCTTTTATAAGTACCAGTACTCATTTAAGGCTGGTTTTGTTATGGTCACCGAATGTTAGTGTCTTATTATGAAAGAATGTTGAGGATTGGAAGTTTAAAATACTGCTGCTTAGATAAAGATAAAAACATGTAGGGATACTCTGTACAAGTGTACTAAAGAGGGTGATCAATATGTGGGAAAAGGTGATTTCCTACATGCCACATTGGCAAGTTTTTTTACAAGGCTTTTTAGCGTTTTTTATTCCATATTTAATTTATAAATTGTTCCATGTTTTTTTATTTGTTAATAAGAGCAATGGCAAAATTGAGATGAAAGAAAATAGTGAACAAGTTGAGATGGTACACATACCTATTCAAAAAACGTTAGAGCAATTTACAGGAGATTTTAATAAAGATCTTTTACAAATGAGGAAAGAACTTGGCCATAATTGGGATATTCATTTTAGAGAATTTCAAATAGGAAATACGGATAATCGTGCAGCGATCGTTTTTCTTAAAGGATTATGCGATAAAGAATTAATTGACAAACATATTTTGAAATCATTAATGAATGGACATACAAAAAAGTCGTCTGTTTTAAGAGGTCATGAATTACAACAATCAATTAGAAATGAAATCCTACCAGTGAGTGAACTGCTAGAGGAATCGAAAGTCATGAAAGCTGTTGGGAAAGTATTAACTGGTTCCACTGTATTAATTGTGGATGGCATACAGAATGTATTTATCATTGGTACGGCACATGGCAAAACTCGAAATCTTGAGGAGCCTGTTTCTGAAGCAATGGTACGTGGACCAAGAGTGGGCTTCACGGAAAAATTAAGTGTGAATACCTCTTTATTAAGACAGCATGGTGAGAATCGAAATTTATCGATTATCGAGATGGAAGTAGGCGAACGTACGAAAAAAGAGTTGGTTTTAGCCTATATAGATGAAATTGTGCAGCCTAATCTTGTCAAAGAGGTGAAGGAACGAATTGAAACAATCCATTTGGATGATGTTGCTGAATCAGGATATATTGAGCAATTGATTGAGGATGATTACCTCAGCCCATTTTCGCAAGTGCAGAGTACCGAGCGTCCTGATCGGGTTATTGCTGCTTTACTAGAGGGACGAGTCGCAATTCTTTTAGATGGAACTCCCTTTGCATTAATTGTGCCAGTCACGTTTAATATGCTACTGCAATCACCAGAGGATTACTATGAACGTTGGTTATCGAGCTCACTTATTCGCTTGCTTCGCTATTTTGCTGCAGGCATCTCTTTATTTGCCCCATCCCTGTACATTGCTTTTGTATCGTTTCATCAAGGTTTAATTCCCACTAAACTAGCGCTGTCCATGATGGCAACAAGGCAGGGGGTACCGTTTCCAGCATTGATTGAAGCCCTCATTATGGAAGTCGCTATTGAGATATTACGAGAAGCAGGACTTCGTCTACCGAAGCCGATTGGTCCGACAATGGGGATCGTTGGAGGGCTTGTTATTGGAGAAGCCGCCGTACAGGCAGGAATTGTTAGTCCAATCATGGTCATTGTGGTTGCATTAACAGCAATTTCCTCTTTTGCTATCCCTCAATATAATGCTGGTATCACGCTAAGAATGCTACGTTTTGTGGCGATGTTTTCCGCAGCTTTATTTGGACTATATGGCATCATTCTATTTTTCTTATTCCTTTGCAGTCATTTGGTAAAGCTAAAGAGCTTCGGTGTATCATATTTGAGCCCAACTATTCCGTATCGAGCAGGTGATTGGAAAGATTTTATGGTGCGAATGCCCTTAAAGATGATGAAGCATCGTCCTAGATTGTTAAAGCCAAAAGATTCGGTCCGCAAAGGGGAATAAGAGAAAGGGAGCAAAACAGCCATGAACAGCAGTATGAAAGATAAAATAACGACGTCACAAGCAGTTGTTATTATTATTAACTATATTCTTGCCACTGGGATTCTTACTTTACCTCGTGCATCTGTAGAAAAAGTAAAAACGCCAGATGTTTGGATTAGTGTATTTTTAGGTGGAGTCGTTGCAATGATTGCAGGTGTAATCATTGTGAAGCTAAGCCAGCAATACCCTGACAAAACATTTTATCAATATAATCAAGATATCATAGGGAAGTGGTTAGGCTGGTTTATAAGTGCGTGTGTAATTGCCTACTTTTTTACCATTTCTGCCTTTGAAGTTCGCATCATGGCTGAAGTAACTTCTCTCTTCTTATTAGAAGGAACCCCCACTTGGGCGATTATTTTGCCTTTTTTATGGGTTGGACTTTACTTAATAAGCGGTGGCATCAACACAATCGCTCGTTTATTTGAAATCATTTTTCCTATTACCTTTGTTATTTTTTTACTTGTGGCCTTTTTAAGTTTAGGGATTTTTGAAATCGATAATTTGAGACCAGTACTCGGTCTGGGCGTTGTTCCGATGTTAAAGGGAATAAAAACAGCGACACTGGCATTTTTAGGGCCTGAAATTATGTTACTACTTGTGGCATTTATGTACCCCTCAGATAAATCAAAGGCCGTAAAGGTTGTACTGGCGGGTATAGCCATACCTTTGCTCTTTTATGTCATCACGGTTGTGATGGTCATTGGTGCTCTATCCATTGAGGGGGTTTTGACAAGGACTTGGCCAACAATTGAATTAATGCGAAGTTTTGAAATCCCTGGTTTAATTTTTGAACGCTTTGAGTCATTTCTTCTTGTAATTTGGATTATGCAAATCTTTGCTACCTTTACGATTACTTATTATGCCGCTACTTTAGGATTAGCCCAACTGTTTAAGAAAAATATGCATCCCTTCTTATATGGGCTACTTCCGATTATTTACATTATTGCGATGACACCTAAAAATATTAACGATCTATTTACATTTGGCGATAAGATTGGTCATGCTGCATTAATTTTATTTGGTGTAGTACCGATAACCTTACTCCTTATTTCGAAATTGAAAGGAAAGAAAGCATGAAGCGAATACAGTGTTGTGTACGTTTACTTCTAGTTGCAACGGTAACCTTACTTCTTACTGGATGTTGGAGTAGTAAAGAGATTGAGGATTTAGGCCTTATTGTAGGTACATCATTGGATTTAGAAACGGGTGATGTTTCCTCTGAAGAGCAACAAGATGCTAGGTATGCAAACAGACAGTTGCTAACAATTACCAATCAATTTGTTACGTCAGAGACTACGGTTTCTGGAACAAAAGAGGGAGCATTGCCAGAAAAAGCGTATAAAAATGTTTCTGAGACAGGTGATGCGGTGTTACCAACTTTACGAAATATGCTGTTAAAGGTTGATAAACGTTCCTTTGCTGAACATTCCAAAGTAATTATTATCGGTGAGGAATTAGCTAGTACTATCAATCTTCAACAAACGTTGGATTTTTTTCTAAGAGAATTAGAAATACGGCCGAGTGGACTGCTCTTTATTGCTCAGGATCAGGCAAGTCAGGCACTTGAAACAAATGAACCAACTAAAATTCCTGCCTTTCAATTAGTAGAAATGATGGAGGGACATGAAAGGACGACTAAAATTTTACCTCCGATGACCGTAGCCAAACTAGAGGGGAAGCTGTATTCAGACTCTAGCTTTTTATTGCAAAATGTGAGTACGGAAAATGGAGAAGTAAAATTTGCAGGCGCTGCTATCATTGAAGGAAAAACCAAAAAGCTAAGAGGATTTTTAAATGAGAGTGACCTAGAAGGAATTGCATGGATGTCTGGCGATGCGAAAGGTGGCCTTGTCAAAGGCTTTGATGAGGAGTCAGGAGCACCTATTGTGTATGAAATTATTTCAGCTAAAAGTAAAATTATTCCACATGTAAAAGGGGATCAAATCTCCTTTACGATAAAAATTCAATCAGAGGGAAGAATTGCTGAACATTGGGTTCTCTCCGATAAAGCATTTGACAATCAATTTTTGAAAAAAGCAGAGAAAGTATTTGAAAAAGAGATAGAGCGATTAGTGAGGAAAGCACTAGATAAAACGCAACATGAATTTCAAACAGATGTTTCTGGGTTTGGCAATAAACTAAGAATCGATTACCCGAAAGTATGGCAAAAAAGAAAAAAAGAATGGGATCAAACGTTTAGTGAGGTTCCTATTACATGTGAAGTGAATGTTTCCATTAAGGATTATGGCACGTCAGGTGATTAACATCGTTAATCATCTTTTTTTCTGTCCATTTAGTCTATACTGAAATGAAAGGACATATAGTAGATATTCGAAAAGATGGGGGATAAAAGACATGCAATATACTATTCAATCAATCGCTACCGTTCGTAATAATCGGCAAATGTTAAAAGATGATCATTGGGGAGAGATTATTTCAACTATTGAACTTGCTGATTATATCCAAGAGGCGTCCTTAAAAGGAATAGAAGATTTTTCTCATCTAGAGATTATTTTTTATTTTGATAAGGTTACAGACGATCAAATTCAATATGAGGCAAGACATCCGAGAAATAATCATGATTATCCAGAGGTTGGCATTTTCGCACAAAGAGGTAAAAATAGACCCAATAAATTAGGAAGTACAATCGTTGCCTTGTTAGAGGTCAAATCAAGAGGATTAATCGTTCAAGGGCTAGACGCCATAGATGGCACACCTATACTAGATATAAAGCCTGTAATGAAAGAATTTTTACCTAAAGAGGATGTTAAACAGCCAGCGTGGTCAATAGATTTAATGAAGGCCTACTGGGCGTAATAAAATTGTTAAAGCGAAGACAATTGTGGGTTACTAAAAAAGGGGAGTAGCGTGCTCCCCTGATTTTTTAAAGAATGATTCCTTCTTGATAAAGAATGCTAATGGCATGAGAGCGATTTTTGGCACGCAATTTTTTGATAGCAGATTTTACATATTGTGTAATGGTTAATTCACTTAATTGCATAACATCTGCTATTTCCTTTGTACTATCTCCCTGCGCTACCTGTCTCATTACCTCTAATTCACGCTTGCTCAGAAAGCCCTCTTTTTTGCTATTTCTAGCTTGTATGATAAGCTGTCCAATCATGTTTCCAAAGGTGGTCATGTCATCTAACAGCTTATCATTTATATCGATTTCCTCTTCTAATTGAGTACTACAAATATAGCCAAAAACATATGACCCAATGAAAATAGGGACAATTAAAAATGTATTATTTTGCGAGGGAATAGAATATTTCATACTGATATTTTTTAAATAGTCCATTCCTGTGCAAAATTTAGCCTTCTTATCTTCAATAGCAGCATAAATAATAGGGAAGCTACGAATCTCCTCACGAATCTCACCGATATGACTACCACCCGATTCATTTAAAAAAATGATTCCTTCTGCTACAAAGCCTATTGGAGAATACCTCAATAAATAGGCATCCTTGATAGGAAAAGCATCTAAATATACCTGCAAAATGTGTATCAACAGCTCTTCATGGTTGGCATAACTTTTTACTGTGTCGAAACGTTTTTGAATGGTATAAAGATTGGACATGACCTATCCCCTTTTTTAAGTATATACTACGCTTGAAATAAGGAATTTTCAATATTTTCTGTAAGTTGTAGTATTTAAGCTAAGTAAAGCCATATTTCTCTATTTTGGCGTAAGGAGGAGCAACAGGTGAGTAGTCAAACAATTAAAGAGGTGGATGCAGTTGTTCTAGGTGCTGGGTTTGCAGGTCTATATATGCTACATCAGTTGAGAAGTAAAGGCTTTTCAACCATTGTATACGAGGCTGGAGATGGTGTAGGTGGTGTTTGGTATTGGAATCGTTATCCTGGTGCTAGATGTGATATTGAAAGCATCTATTATAACTACACATTTTCAAAAGAATTATATGAAGAATGGACTTGGACATCTAGATTTCCAGAGCAAGCGGAAATATTACGCTACTTAAATTACGTAGCCGATCGTTTTCAATTGCGATCAGATATCCAATTTAACACAAGAGTCACTGCAGCTCATTTTGATGAAAAACGACATAAATGGATGATTCATCTAAACGATGGGCAGTACATTTTAACAAGGTACTTTATTACAGGAATAGGCTGTCTATCTGCAGCAAATGTTCCTAACATCCAAGGGTTGCAACAATTTAACGGAAAATGGTATCACACGGGGCATTGGCCACATGAAAAGGTTGATTTTACTGGGAAGCGTGTAGGAATTATTGGGACAGGCTCAAGCGGGATTCAGGCAATACCTGTTATTGCAAAAGAAGCAGAGCAGTTAACGGTGTTTCAACGCACTCCACAATATACGATTCCCGCTCGTAACCATGCATATGAAGAGGACTTTATCAAAGAAACGAAGAAAAATTTTGAAGCGATAAAACGTTCCATGAGAAATTCGGTTTCAGGTACACCTTTTGCACAAAATCAGCAATCTGCAATGGAAGAACCTGATGATAAGAGGCAGGCGGTTTTTGAGAAAGCTTGGGCACAAGGTGGCTTTGCCTTCTCAGCTACTTATCATGACTTGTTAACGAATGAACAGTCCAATGAAAAAGCGGCAGAATTTATTCGCTCCAAAATACGACAGATTGTGAAAGATCCTGTGGTTGCAGAAAAACTATGTCCTAAGTATATGTATGGCACGAAAAGACAGGTTTTAGATAGCGATTATTTTGAAACCTATAATAGGGAGAATGTTTTACTGGTTGATGTCAAAGAATCACCTATTCAAAAAATAACAGGAGAAGGTATTCAAACGGCGGATAACCATTTTGATTTAGAGATCATCATTTTTGCGACAGGCTATGATGGCATGACAGGGCCATTATTTAAGATTGATATCCGAGGAAGGAATGGCGTGTCATTAAAAGAGAAGTGGAAGGATGGGGCAGCTGTTCAAACCTATCTTGGACTCACAACAGCAGGTTTTCCTAATTTATTTATGATTACGGGACCAGAAAGCCCTTCTGTTCTCGTGAACATGCCGATTGCTATTGAGCAGCATGTCGAATGGATTGCCGAGTGCATGCATTATTTGCGTGAGCATGACATTGATCTTGTGGAACCAACAATAGAAGCAGAGGAAGCTTGGAGCACACATTGTCGAGATGTCGCTAATGCAACACTCTACGTCAAAGGTGATTCCTGGTATACGGGAGCCAATATTGAGGGCAAACCTCGAAGTTTTTTAATCTATCTAGGAGGATTTGATTATTACACAAAACATTGTAATGAGGTGGCTCAAAACAATTATGTAGGCTTTAAGTTAATGAAATTAAAATCAATATCATAGTTTGTGAGAGGGGAGCATATATCAATATGGAGCAACAAGTAGTCATTATTACAGGTGCTGGAAGTGGTATAGGAAGAGAGACAGCAAAATTGCTTGCCACTATGGGCAAAGCATTAGTTTTAGTGGATTTTGATGATAAAAGTGGACAAGACACACTACATGCTGTTAAGGAATATCACCAACAAGCAATTTTTGTCCAAGCTGATGTTTCACAAAGCAATGATGTCAAAAAATATGTGGACGCTGCAAAAGAAACATTTGGCAGGATTGATGCTTTTATCAATAATGCAGGTGTTTTAAGCCCACCTACACTACTGGGAGATTTAGAAGAGGAAACGTTTGATAGAATAATCTCGGTCAATCTTAAAGGGGCGTTTCTCGGCTTAAAGTATGTATTAAAAGAAATGGAGCAACAGCAATCAGGTGTCATTGTGAATACATCCTCAGCAGCTGGTATACAGGGACAACCCTATCTAGGTGGTTATGCGGCAAGTAAGCATGGTGTAATTGGATTAACTAAAACGGCGGCCATGGAATATGGACCTAAAGGGATTCGAGTGAATGCAATTTGTCCCGGTGGCGTGAGGACAAACATGACAAAGGGATTGGCATCGAGTCCAGAAGAAAATGGACCATTACGTAGATTAGCAGATCCTACTGAAATCGCAAATGTAATCGCTTTCTTAATTTCGCAGGAAGCTTCTTATGTGAATGGTGCTGTCGTCCCAATTGATGGCGGTTTAACATCGTAAAAACATTTTAAATAAGAGAGGAAGGATTTTAATGGAACATCGTATTGATTCAGAACTAAAAGAAACGTTAGCAATTTTTCCCCCATTAGATTTGGATAATGTACAAGCTACAAGAGAAGGAATGGCAGCCGTTGCTGTACCAGCCCCAATTGAAGAGCACATCATAGTAGAAAATAAAGTCATTCAAGGGCCTGATGATAATCATTCTCTTCGTCTTCGTATTTATAAGTCAAAAGAGCAAAAGGAAATATACCCAGGCCTGCTATGGATTCATGGTGGAGGCTATGTCTTAGGAGCACCAGAGGGTGATGATGTGCTTTGTCAGTGTTTTGTCAATGAAGCGAATTGTGTTGTAGTATCTGTAGACTATCGACTTGCGCCTGAACATCCTTATCCAGCTCCGCTTGAAGATTGCTATACAGCGTTAAAATGGGTAGCAGATCATGCGGATGAATTAGGGATAGATCCTACCCGTTTAGGGATTGCTGGAGCAAGTGCTGGTGGTGGGCTCACAGCTGCACTTGCACTACTTACACGCGATCGAAATTATCCGAAGCTTAGTTTCCAAATGCCGCTCTATCCAATGATTGATGATCGCAATAATACCCCATCTTCATTAGAAATTACGGGACATATGATCTGGAACCACTCACTCAATCAAAAGGGATGGGAAATGTATTTGAATGGAGAAAATGGTAGCGACAATGTACCACCATATGCTGCCGCAGCTAGAGCGGATGATTTATCAGGTTTACCATTTACTTATACATGTGTTGGTCAACTTGATCCATTTCGTGATGAGACTTTACAATATGTAACCAAGCTATGTCAGGCTGGAGTAGATGTTGAATTCCACTTATACCCAGGCTGCTATCATGGCTTTGAGAGTATTGTTCCTACAGCCGCAGTCAGTCAAAGAGCTGTCACAGAGTATGTAGAAGCTGCTAAATATGTGTTACATCGAAATATTTCAGTGCCTTTATAAAAAATTTACGAAAATCCCGAAACCATAATCTACTCAGGTTTCGGGATTTTTTTGTTCAGCAAAATGATCTTTTAGCTAGTTTGTAATATCGTCTTTTAGGTTAAACTTTTATCGAGTGAAAGGAGGAGAAGATAAATTGTTACAATTTGATTCAAAAATTGTTGGAAAAGAGATAGGGTTTGGCTATTTACGAGATAAAATTGCCGATCGGGGTTTCACGATTGGCGGGAATTGGGAGTACTATAAAGGTAGCTTTGACTCGGTATTATGGAAAGAGGCAGGAGAAACTATTTATTTACGTGTCCCTTTTATCGTCACATCAGGAGAGCTTGATAATGAAGATGCTCAAATTCGTTTTCAAAAGCCATTTGTCATTAAGCATGTTGAGAATATTGGTCTAGATTATGATGAGGGCTCCTTACTAGATGCAACTGGTGCTAGTCAATTTCAAACTCCGCTTGATAAAGATGGATACATTCATGATAAAAGTAGATGGATTCAAGCAGGTGAACAAGCTGTGGAAGAAAAAGTACTACCATTTTTCATTCATTAGTTAGATAAATTTAAATAGCTGCTACAAGAAATTATATGTCTTTTATCCTTATTATTTTGGGAACATATAATCAAAAATATAAATAGAATTGTCGTAAGAATTTTCCAACATTATAATGATATTAGCACGTACTACTATATGAGGTGAGTTTATGGATAAAATAGCTATAGATGATTTTCAGCATTCCTATCAGAAATTGCACCAAGAACGACTCATCCATCGTAAAGAAGCCTTTCTAGAGGTGTTAGAGAAAACAAGAACATTTGGTGAAATAATCCTGTTTGAAAGTATAAAAAGTAAGAGAGGCGTCTAGGTGGCGTCTCTTTCTATTTTTCATAAATGAGAGGATGATTAATCATGGGACGTTACATACCTTTAATACTGCTAACGATGATTCTATGTGTTGCTTGTACGTCAACGAAGGATAATAACGATAATAGGTTAGAAAGTGAGGAAAATCACGCTATAGATGCCATGAATTCCTCTATCGAAATAATAGCAGATCAATTGCAGACACCTTGGTCGATTCAAAAAAGTGGAGATGTCTTTTATATAGCAGAAAGGCCAGGAAGTATTGTAAAGATTGCGGAAGGGGGCGTTGATAGGCAGCAGATTATCCTGAAAAAGGAGCTATCAACTGCTCCAGAAGCTGGTATGTTGGGATTTGTGTTAGCACCTAATTTTCCTACTAGTCAAGTTGCTTATGCGTATTATACGTATGTCGAGGAAGAGGAACAATTTAATCGAATTGTTACGTTAACGTTTAACGATAATAAATGGCTCGAACAGAATCTTATTATGGATCGAATAAAGAGTGGTACATACCATCATGGGGGACGTTTGAAAATAGGTCCTGACGGCAAGCTGTATGCAACGGTAGGAGATGCAACACAACCTTCTTTAGCACAGGATGTGGAAGCTTTAGAAGGGAAAATTTTGCGCATCAATTTGGATGGCACCATACCGAATGATAATCCTTTTCCTCAATCCTATATATACAGCTATGGACATCGAAATCCACAAGGCTTAACATGGTCTAATGATGGTACGATGTATGCCAGTGAGCATGGCAATGCAGGAAATGATGAAATTAATATCATTGAGAAGGGGAAGAATTATGGCTGGCCTCTTATTGAAGGAATGGAGAAAGAGCAGGGGATGATAACACCTCTTTTTACATCCGGTTCTTCTAACACATGGGCACCATCAGGCATTGCTATTGTAAATGATCAATTATATGTCGCTGCCTTAAGAGGCACAGCAGTCCTAGCTTTTGATATAAATAAGAACAAACACAATGAATTACTATCAGAATTTGGTAGAATTCGTGATGTCTTTGTGGATGAAAAATTTCTTTATTTTATTAGTAATAATACAGATGGTCGTGGAAATCCGCAACCTCAGGATGATAAACTATATCGAACGCCATTGTGATATAATATTTGAGAAAACATGGAATGGTAGGATGAATGGGGAGGACAAACATGGCAAACTATCTTAAGATCGCAGTAGCAATTGATTTCTCAGAACAATCATTAAAAGCATTGGATAGAGCTAGTCAATTAGCAAAGGAACACAATGCTATTTTGCAATTGGTGAATGTCATTGATACAAAATCGTTTGGAGCAGTTTCAGCATATGACTTAAAATATGCCGAGGAATTGAAGAAGGAAAACATTCTTAAAATGGAAAAGCTAGAAAAAGAGGCATTACAGACAGGAGTCAAAGAGGTCGAATCCATTGTAGAAACAGGTTCACCAAAAGGCATTTTAACACAGTTACCTCAGGTTGATTTAATTGTTTGCGGTGCAACTGGATTAAATCGTATGGAGAAAATGATGTTAGGCTCTGTGGCAGAGAAAGTCGTACGTCATGCGCTTTGTGATGTGTTGATTGTTCGTTAGTTGTTAAAATAGTTTAGAGTAAAAGAACCTGCTTGTGCTAGTAGACAAGCAGGCTCTTTTTTTATTGGAATGTTTGAGCGTTATCAATAATGCTTTGAGGTATATCGATTGTTTTTAGATGATTAAATTCAGTATACGTAACGACTGATTTTGTATTCATTAACAATTCGTCACCTTCTACGGCCATTTTTAAGTCAAAATTCATATCCATTTTGTTCGTATCGAAAGTCTCTTTATCGATGTGTAGTACGTAGTTAATTTTTTCAATTGATAGTTGATCCATTGGATTTTCTTCTAGACCCATTTCTTGCATAGACTTATTAATCTCAGAATCGATTAGTTCTTTGAATTTATCGCCTTTTGCATCTAATGTAAGGACGTATTCATCATCCGTTTGTTCAAATGTAAAGTCCTTAATGAATTTTTTCAATTGTTCTAGCTGTTCCTTCGCATCAGCAGAAGCCGCCGTTTGATCTAATATAGCATCAAAGTTCTCATCAGGGAGCTTTAACCAGCTATCTGTTGTCGAATCCTTCATAAATAAGCCTGCATCTTTTTTCATATACATTTCAATTGGCATGTCCATTGTTTCTTTACCTTCATTCATCATATCAGGCATTGTCATAGATCCTGATAAATGCATTGCAAGTGGATCAACGATGATATCCATCTCCATTTTGGAGTCGATTGAAAACTCCATTGCTTCTTCACCAGACCCAACCTTTGTCACCTGTGTCATATCCATTTTAGCACTTGCACTTTGAATATCAGCCTGGCGATCTACTGCTTTGTCATACACTTGTTCTAAAGTGAGTTTGCTTTTATTAGTTGTGTCTTTCGTAGGCGTAGCGCTTGAATTACAAGCGGCAAGTGTCAACGCTAGTGTTCCGACTGCTAATACTTTAAAAATTTTCTTCATTACTTTCATCTCCTATTCTTGGTAAAAAACACTATCTACTACTATACGCACTAAAAAAGGAAAAGTTTCATAAATTGTTAGAAAAGAACTACTTTTTTATTAAAAAAATAACATTACTCCTACTTTTGTAATCTTTAAACGCGATAATTACCAAATGAATAGGGATAAAACAAAAAAGCTGTCATGAACTTATCGTACAAGGACGATAAGTACAGACAGCCTTTTGCTTACACCATAGTGTAATGGATCAATTATAACCCCAGATCATAGCAAATAATGTACCAATGATTGTCACAACACCTACGAATACTGAGTATAAAATTGTTGTATATAACGTTTTTTTATCTTCAGATTCACCGATGTGCATGAATAATACTAATTGTACAGTTGCCTGCGCAAGAGCAGTTACTAGTAAAATTCCAAATGCCATATTAAGAGACATATCAAATTTTACAACTGCTAAAGCTACGATTGTTAGTAATAGTGAGAAGCCGAAGCCCATCACATGTTGTTTTGGGAATAATTCCTTCATCAGCTAATCAGTCCTTTCAAGTAGACGAAGCTGAAGATGAAAATCCAAACAACGTCTAGGAAATGCCAGTACAGTGAGAAGATAAACGCTTTATTAGCCGTTTGTGGGTTTAAGCCACGTTTCGCTACTTGGATTAAAATAGCTACGCCCCAGAAGAAACCAAATGTTACGTGGGCACCGTGCGTTCCAAGTAAAGTCATTAATGACGATAAGAATGCGCTTGTTTGAATCGTCGCACCTTCGTGTACATATGTGACAAATTCATCAATCTCAATAGCTAAGAAGCCAAGGCCTAGTAATAGAGTGATGATAAAGAATGTCATCATCGCTTTTTTACGACCAATACGCATTGCATGAACACCAAGACCAATTGTGAAACTACTTGTTAATAATAAGAATGTTTCCCATAGAACGGGCGTTAATTCGAAAATCTCGGCACCATCTGGTCCACTACCTGTACGTGTATGAAGTGTGAAATACACAGTAAATAAAGTGGCAAATAACACGATTTCGGCGCCAAGGAAAATCCAAAAACCAAAGATTTTTAGACGGTTTTCCTCTGTACTATATTCTAATGGAAGTGAAGAATCGATTTTCATATTATTTATCACCTCTCAAGCTTTTCTCAGTTGCCATTACTTCCTCAACTGAAATGTAACGACCATGATCTTTTTCAAATGAACGATGGATCATGAAGCCAAATACACCAAGCATACTGATGATGGCTGGAATCCATAAATTAAATACAGCGAAGAATGCTGCAAGGAAGAAGAATCCACTCATCCAGAATGGTGTGCCTGTATTATTTGGCATGTGAATTTTTTCGATTGTACCTGCCGTAATATCGCGACCTTCTTTTTTCGCGAACCAGAACTCATCTAAGCGAGTAACGGTAGGCACTACGGCAAAGTTATATTCTGGTACTGGAGAATGAGTAGCCCACTCAAGTGTACGACCATCCCAAACATCTGCCTTTTCATTACGAGGCATATGCTTCCAGCTATAGTAAATATTGTAGACGATTAATGCAAAGCCGACTGCAAGTCCTAGAGCACCAACGAACGATAACATGTTCAATGGACCATAACCAGTAGACTCAGAATAAGTGTACATACGACGAGCATATCCATCTAAACCTAAAATGAATAGTGGGAAGAACGTTACGTTGAAGCTGATGGCAATGAACCAGAAACCAGCTTTCCCTAATTTTTCATTTAGACGGAAACCGAACATTTTTGGCCACCAGTAGTGGTAGCCTGCAAGGACACCAAATACTGTACCTGGAATTAATACATAGTGGAAGTGGGCAACTAAGAACATCGTATTATGATATTGGTAGTCAGCACTTGCCATCGCTAGCATTACCCCTGTAACCCCACCAATTGTGAAGATAGGAATAAAGCCAAGTGCATAAAGCATCGGTGTTGTAAATTGAATTTTCCCGTGCCTCATTGTGAGTAGCCAGTTGAATATTTTAACCCCAGTAGGAACGGCGATTGCCATTGTTGTAATAGAGAAAACACTGTTTACCATTACACCATGACCCATTGTATAGAAGTGGTGGGCCCAAACTACGAATGATAGTAGGGAAATGACCACCATACTCATCACCATTGATTTGTAACCGTATAAGTTTTTACGTGCGAATGTTGCAATGATTTCTGAGAAAATACCGAAAGCAGGTAGGATAACGATATAAACCTCAGGATGTCCCCAAACCCAGAAAAGGTTGGCCCAAAGCATATCCATACCACCGTCTTGCATCGCAAAGAATTTTGTGCCGAATTGACGGTCAAACATCATAAGAGCAAGCGCTACAGTTAATACTGGGAACGCGAATACGATAATAATGTTTGTAATTAAAATTGACCAAGAAAACATTGGCATTTTCATTAATGTCATACCAGGAGCACGCATTTTAATGATCGTCGTGATAAAGTTAACACCTGTCATTAAAGTACCAATACCTGATAATTGAAGGGCTAAAGAATAATAGTTATTCCCTACAGTCGGACTAAAATCCGTACTTGCAAGAGGGAAGTAGGCTGTCCAACCAGCGTCTGGTGAACCACCGATAATGAATGATAAGTTTAATAAACCAGCACCTGCTGCAAATAGCCAGAAGCTGACAGCATTTAGACGTGGGAAAGCAACGTCACGTGCACCGATTTGAAGTGGAATGACAATGTTCATTAAGCCGATAACAAATGGCATCGCCATAAATAGAATCATTAATAAACCGTGTGTTGTGAAAATTTCATTATAGTGTTGTGCATCAAGAAGTCCGTTATCTGGAACGGCTGTTTGTGCACGCATTAATAGTGCATCGATACCACCGCGGAATAGCATTAATAAAGCTACTGCGATATACATAATCCCGATTTTTTTATGGTCAACAGTTGATAGCCAGTTTTTGTAGAAATAGCCCCATTTTTTGAAATAAGTAAGGCCTGCTACGATAACCACTGCACCAACTACGATACTAATAGCTGCCGCTAAAATCATCGGTTCTTGCATTGGATGGAATAATTCTTCCATACTCATTGGATGCGCTCCTTTCAGAATTAAAAATTAATGTCTCGATTCGTTCAACGATAAAATCAAATTAATGACCAGAATGTTCATTATTCATGTCTTCTTCAGACATGTCCCCATGATCCATTTCATCCATATTCATGTGTTTACCATGTTCCATTGGAGCTGGTCTAAAGTCTAAGTGTGTAGATGAGAAGCTTTGGCGCCCAACATGTTCTGCCTCTAAAAGCTCATCAAATTTTTCTTCTGTTAATGGTGCCTCTTTCGCTTTAACATCAGCAACCCATTTATCGAAGTCTTCTTGTGTCATAGATTGTGCTTCAAATTCCATTTCTGCAAAGCCACGTCCATTAAAGTTAGAGTTACGTCCCATAAATGAACCAACTTCATCTGCTGCAAGGTGAATTGTTGTTAACATATCACTCATAGCATATTTTTGACCTGCTAATTGAGGAATCCAGAAACTTGTAATTGGACCAAATGAGTAAAGCTTAAATTCGATTGGACGATCCACCGGAATGTTTACATAGTTAACTGTTTCAACACCTTCTTCTGGATAACTAAAGTGCCATTTCCAGTTTGATGATGATGCATAAATCACTAAAGGCTCCTTATCGTCATAACCTGCTGGTTGAGCTTCTACTGTAGATGTTGTTCTTACTGTCACAACAGCTAAAAATGCTACGATAATAATTGGAATTACTGTCCATGTAATTTCAAGCAGATGACTTCCTTCTTCATGAGGAGGCTCATAATCTGCAGCTGCTTTTGATGCACGATATTTTGTAAGCATAAAGGCTAAAAGCACATACACGACTAGCAATATAAAGGCCATTGTAATAATGGATAAGATAATTGTGTTTGATAATGTTTCAGCATTAGGTCCTTTTGGATTGAACACTGTTAATGGTTCACATCCAGCAAGAAGAGCAATTGCACTCAATGCTACTAACATTAAACTTAATTTTTTCTTCATGTTTGACTCCTTTCTATAGAACGGCTATTCATAAAATTCATGTGTTTTTTGTCGGTGTCACATTTACAAATAGTTGATACTGAGGTCACCTCTTTTATCTTGGCGTATCAATCAACAACATAAGAAATTACAATGGCATGGTTCAATATGAAACATAAAATCTAGTGTTGATTGATCTGATGCAAGCGTTAGCAAAATCAATGATTTGCGCAATCGTTTAAATACATACTTGGTTAACTACGATTGTCACAATCTCTCGTTGTTTGCACATTGGATTATACGCCCTGTTTTTAAGAAAAAACATAATTTTGTTATGAAAATGATAGTATAGCGGTATTGAATTTGAACATTTTTTGAACAAAAATCGTTATTTTAGTATTGGTATTTATAGGTTTTATTTATTAAACACTGTGGAAACGTTGAAAATACTGCATTCCTGATGTTTACCTAAGTAAATAATTTAAAATGTGAAAAATGGTATTTCACATTTTAGACGCTGTTTTGTAATAAAATCATTGTCATACCAGACCTATTGGGATTTTTTATTTGCCTTTTATTCAAAAAAGGAGTAGATGCAATGACGTTTTATGGAAACAATAGGTTGAATTTTCAATGAAAGGAATGAGCGAGGAGGGAATAAATGGAGTGAAATATTAATTATGTTAATATAATAACAGGTTTTCTTTAATATCCATATTTTTACTTCGTTTGTTTTATTTGAAAAGTAAAAAGCAAACTAAGCCAGTTCTTAGTTTGCTAGTATTTTAGAAAAAATTTATGTTATCAAGAATTAAGCGGTGTAATTCAGCATTTTTAAAATTACCTGTCAATCACCAAGCTTCAGCCATTTGGCTACTTGTCCATAAATCGTATTTTGAAGCTGTGGAGCTTTATTATTCATTTTCAAAGAAAAATACAGTGTTTTCATAAAGTTTAAGGTACAAGTTCTTCCACTAAAGAAGAGCTCATTATAACCTTGTGTCATTAAATGCATTTCAAATTTATCAAAAGCCTGCTCAACAAATTCGATCAGTGCTTCCTCTGAGTAATTTTGAAGCAATAATGCATCCACTATATTAATTAAACGTTCCTCTTCATCGTTAACAAAGACTGTTTCTTTCCAAGTGACAAGTTTTAATGCATGTAAAATGGATGGTGCATACTGTAAATCGAATTTTGGATGTTTTATTGTTGTTGTAGCTAAATCTGCACCATGTGCAATACTGTGTGCCCATCCTTTTCCTTGAACATATCCTCTCGTATCCTGTTCTAATAACAAATAACGGCCAATTTTTTTAAAGAACACTTGTAGGTCTTCATCTCTTAAAACAAGTAATTCAGCGTCCTTTGCAAGAAGACCTGCAACTAGTAAAGCAGAAAAAGAACGAGTAAAGACACTATCCTCTGTTTTATCTCCGATATGTAAATATAAAAAATCCTCACCTGTAACTGTATCAAACAAATATTGAAGTTGTTGAGAACTCAATAAATTATCACTTAGTAAATCAACAAAGGTGCGATAAATGAGCTGGTCTCGTAATTCGGCATCAACTGAGCCAATATGGGCTAACATCTCCTGTAATAGCCAATCACTATGTTGGAACATAAATGTCTGACGCTCAGACAGTGTCATTGTAGAAAAAGACTGTAATGTTTCTTTAATATCCATGTAAAAAAGCCCCCAACTTATTTTTGTATTTTATATTATAGCGCCATTTCATTTCGAAGGGATAAATTTGAAACCTTCATTTTAATCAAGCACAGTTAGAATGTCCTCTTTAAAACATAATTTTTACAATATTATTTCCAGAAACTATAGAAAGTTGTTATGATAGAAACGCAATAAAATGGTAAAACTAAAATGTGAACAATAAAAAAGACATACCTATTTAAGTATGTCTTTGTCTAGCTAAATAATGACTGCTGATTTAATGCCAATTGGCCATTCAGTGAGCGTGTGTTGATTTGTCTTTAACTCGACAAGAATATTGGCATTTTTGATTGCATCAATGAGCCATTCACTATAGTGACGATTTGGTTCAGGATGTTGTAAAATCTGCTGCATATCTTTTTTATCAACATGTAGCAACTTGTAGTTACATTCAATGTTTACTTTTTGAGGAATAATGGAAAGAGACTCGTTTTGATGACCAAGTGCAATAGATCCAGGAATACACCCTTGAATTTTTAAAATATAGGTGCTGGCTTCTTGTGTGTAGACATCTATTTTGGTGCGTGTTAAAAGTTCAAATTCTATCGGCTTATCTTGAAAAGGGCCGTTCGTTGTAGAAATTGAAATGACTTTAATCGATAATGCCTCGAATGCAGATGAGATACAATGATCAAATTCTGTAATTGTATCAAGTAATTGCATGGATTCCACTCCTTGTTAAGAACTTGATTTTCTTGATGCAGACAACAAACGGGAAGCGTCTGCGAATTGTGATAAATTTTAGACTATTCTAATTATAATACAATTTATTACAAAATATGAATGCAAAAGCAATAATTTTTTGTTAAAAACAAGAAACTTGTGGATTTTTTAGTAAATAGCAGAAATGAAAAATTAGAACAATGAGGTGAGAAAAATGACAAAAAGAAAGCGTCATGTCATTAAACATGACAATGTTGTTGTTTTTCCGGGCGCTGTCCAAACATTAATACGTGAAGGACATATGTTTGCTGAAAATTTTCAGTATGAAAAAGCGGTGGCAAGCTTTGAAAAGGCATTTGTGTACGAAGCTGGAGATGAATTTGCTCTTAGTGCTTATGCTTTCGCTTTGTATGAATTAAAGGACTATAGCAAGACAAAGGATGTTTGTGAGCAATTATTTTCAATGGGTACGTCATTTTATGTAGAAATCATGGAATTGTACATTACCGTATGCATGCAGTTAAAAGAATACCATCAAGTAGAGTCATTAATTTCAACACTACTTGAAGAAAATGTTTTGCCTCAGGATCAAATTGAAAAATTTGAACGCTTAAAAAATTTGAATAGTGAAGTGTCTAAGAATCTAGAAAAAAAAGAAAATGCACAACGTTTAATAGAAGAACAAGAATATGACCTTGAGAAATTTAGGGCACTTAGTCCAAATGAGCAATCCATTCGCTTACATCGACTTATGGATACAAATGTAAGACAATTAAAAGAGCCGTTGAAAGAGATTATTGAATGTTCCACGATCCATCCGTTTGTCCAGAGTCTAGCACTTATATTATTAGTAGAACAAGAAGTAGCTATCAATGTTACAGTAGCCAAATTTAATCAAACCAAAGTTGTTAATCCTACTGAATTAGTATTGCCTAACCAGCTACCGCAGTATGGAGAAATAAAAAATATACTAGAAGTGAAGCTAGAACAAGACCCATCGACTTTGGAAATGGTACAATATTTAATGGCAAAGCATGCCATTGTAACGTATCCATTTGAATGGCACCCGTTCGAAGCAGATGATGTTGCCTATAGTTATATTGATTTTGTCTTAGCGATGCTTGGAAATGTACAAGAAATGGACTATGAAATCATTGACTTTTTACAAATGTTAGAAAAGCTAACAGAACTACATTAGGTATGAAATAAGTTGAAACTATACACATCTATGTTATACTAAAATGGTTGTCAAAATCGTAGTTACGAATGAATTGTCTAACATCTTAAACTTGATTATTTATTTGGAGGTATTTATACATGTCAGCAAAATGGGAAAAACAAGAAGGTAATATCGGTACTCTTACAATCGAAGTACCTGCTGCAGAAATCGACGCAGCAATGGACCAAGCGTTCAAAAAAGTTGTAAAACAAATTAACGTACCAGGTTTCCGTAAAGGTAAAATGCCTCGTAAAATGTTTGAACAACGTTTTGGTATCGAATCTCTATACCAAGATGCATTAGAAATCATCGTTCCTGAATCTTATGCAAAAGCAATTGATGAAGCTGGAATTATGCCAGTTGATTACCCAGAAATCGCTGGTACAGAAAACTTTGTACACGGTCAAGATTTCACATTCACTGCACAAGTAACAGTGAAACCAGAACCAAAGCTAGGAGACTATAAAGGTCTAGAAGTATCTAAACTTCCAGTAGAAGTAACGGATGAAGAAGTAGATGCACAAATTCAAGATCAATTAGCTCGTAAAGCAGAGCTTGAAATCAAAGAAGACGAAGCAATCGTAGAAGGTGATACAGCTGTGATCGACTTCGAAGGTTTCGTTGGCGAAGAAGCTTTTGAAGGTGGTAAAGGTGAAGACTATCCACTAGAAATTGGTTCAGGCTCATTCATTCCAGGTTTTGAAGAGCAACTAGTTGGTGTTAAAGCTGGCGAATCTAAAGATGTTGTTGTTACATTCCCAGAAGAATATCATGCAGCTGAATTAGCTGGTAAAGAAGCTACTTTCAAAGTAACTGTGAAAGAAGTTAAAACAAAAGTTCTTCCTGAGTTAAATGATGAATTTGCAAAAGAATTAGATCCAGAAGTTGAAGGCGTTGAAGCTTTACGCGCTAAAATTAAAGAACAAACTGCAGCTCAAAAAGAAACAGAATCAGATGCAGCTCTTCGTGATGAGCTTGTAGAAAAAGCAGCTGAAAATGCGGACTTTGAAGTACCAGCAGGTATGATCAACTCTGAAACTGATCGTATGTTACAAGAATTTGGTCAACGTTTACAAATGCAAGGTATGAATCTAGACCTTTACTACCAATTCTCTGGTCAATCAGAAGAAGACTTACGTGGCCAAATGAAAGAAGAAGCTGAAAGCCGTGTGCGTGTATCATTAACACTTGAAGCAATTGCTGAAGCTGAAAAAATTGAAGCATCTGAAGCTGATATTGAAGCAGAATTAGAAAAAATGGCTGCTCAATTTAACATGACAAAAGATCAAATCACAAGTGCTTTAGGTGGAACAGCAGTACTTGAAAATGACATCAAAATCCAAAAAACAGTTGAATTTTTAGTAGAAAACGCTAAAATTACTGAATAAGATTTTGTGTAATTAGATAGCCCAAAAAAAACAAGGTACGGCATTCATCCGTGCCTTGTTTTATCACATAAACTCTTAGCAATCAGTCCCCTTAACATTTAATTCACTTTATACTTCACTTATACATAGTATTGTTTTAGTTTTTATCTTCATTCAGCAGATGTTTTGTATCCAAAGTATTATGTCAGGTACAAAAAACTCCCATCTCACATAGATGGCGAGCTGTAAGCCTTTTAACCTTTTTAGTGTGTGTTTAAACCACGACTGAATGAAGATAGTGCCTGCTGGCAGGCGGCAAGGATTTAGATGAAGTCCTGGCGCTATTAGAGTCAAGGCGAAATTGATACGATGCTAAACTTAACTTCATTCAGAAAGGTTCTAACTAAATAAAATTTATTTTTTGAGTGATATACCCTTGGTTGATGAATGTAGTAGATTTATAAATAGAGATCAGTAGTTTGTAGTGTGTCGGAAGTGAATAAATGTAACTTTATAGCAGTATAAGGTGGCGAAGTAAGCAGGTTCCTATAGCATGCTTCGAAAGACAAATGAAGTAAAGTACATGACGATGCGTTATAATCTACACATGCATAATTACTGAGGCGTAAATGATGCAGACAATTTATTTGATAAAGGTTCAATAATCTTGTAAGATTGTTGCTTGAATAGGGGTGAAACATATTGTTCAAATTTAATGATGAAAAAGGCAATTTAAAATGCTCATTCTGTGGAAAACCACAAGAACAAGTGCGTAAATTAGTTGCAGGTCCAGGTGTTTATATTTGTGATGAATGTATCGAGCTTTGTTCAGAGATCGTTGTAGAGGAACTAGGTGTAGAAGAGGAGATCGAATTCCAAGATATCCCAAAACCGAAAGAAATCTTAACGATTTTAGATGAGTATGTAATTGGACAAGAGCGTGCTAAAAAAGCATTGGCAGTCGCAGTTTACAATCACTATAAACGTATCAATACGAATAGTAAAATTGATGATATTGAATTAGCAAAATCGAACATTGTGTTAATCGGCCCAACTGGTAGCGGTAAAACTTTATTAGCTCAAACGTTAGCACGTATTTTAAATGTTCCATTCGCTATTGCGGATGCTACCTCCTTAACTGAAGCAGGTTATGTTGGTGAGGACGTTGAAAATATTTTATTAAAGTTAATCCAATCAGCTGATTATGATATCGAACGCGCTGAAAAAGGGATTATCTATATTGATGAAATTGACAAGGTTGCACGTAAGTCGGAAAATCCATCTATTACACGAGATGTTTCCGGCGAAGGTGTTCAGCAGGCACTCCTAAAAATTCTTGAAGGAACAGTTGCAAGTGTTCCACCACAAGGAGGACGAAAACATCCTCATCAAGAATTCTTACAGATCGATACAACCAATATTCTTTTCATTGTTGGCGGTGCATTTGATGGTATTGAAACCATCATTAAACGACGTCAGGGTGAAAAAGTAATAGGATTCGGTTCAGATCCGAATAAAGTAGATGTAGATGAAGGTTCTATCATGTCCAAGCTGATTCCTGAGGATTTATTGAAATTTGGTTTAATACCAGAGTTCATTGGTCGATTACCTGTACTTGCGAGTCTGGAGCAATTAAACGAAGCAGCACTAGTACAAATTTTAACAGAGCCGAAAAATGCACTAGCCAAGCAATATCAAAAAATGCTTGAATTAGATGGCGTTGAGCTTGAATTTGATGAAGATGCTCTTGTGGCAATTGCTAAGGAAGCAATTGAACGTAAAACAGGTGCGCGTGGTCTTCGTTCAATTATTGAGTCAACAATGCTTGATGTAATGTACGAATTACCTTCACGTGAAGACGTGAAAAAATGTATCATTACAGCAAAAACAATTACGGATAAAGAAAAACCGAAATTGCTTCTTGAAGATGGCACTGAACTCGATGAAGGTAGCGACACTAAAACTTCAGCATAATGAATAGACGTGGCTGTCTACCGTTGTGAGATAGAGAGTAATTAGCTGACTTCGATTGTGCAATATTCGCACATATCGACAGTCAGCTTTTTATTCATTCCTACATAAAGCCAGCTGTAACTTGAAGAAATTTTTGGCTCGCTTCAATATCTAGTGTGAATCAACTTTTTAAACACATACTAGTAGCGCGGGATGTTAACATGAAAATTTTGACGGAGGTGAATGCCCGCATGGTGACAATACAAAAAACAACAAATGTACCATTATTGCCTTTGCGTGGACTTTTAGTATTCCCATCGATGGTGTTACATATTGATGTGGGTAGAAATCGTTCTGTAGCGGCGCTTGAGCAGGCAATGTTAGAGGACCAAATGATTTTATTGGTAACACAAAAAGAAATGCACGATGAACAACCTGAAGAGCAAGATTTGTATTCAGTTGGTACAATTGCTTATGTCAAACAAATGCTTAAATTACCAAATGGCACGTTACGTATCCTTGTAGAAGGAGTTGCTCGTGCAACGTGGAAAAACTACCGTGCGTTAGAGAAGTATACGGTTGTCGATATTGAAATTAAAGAGGAGTCAACGGAAAAAGATGTAGAAACACAAGCCTTGATGCGGACATTGTTGACGTATTTTGAAAAATATGCAAAATCCTCCAATAAAATTACAACTGAGACGATCAATACTGTAACAGATATTGAAGAGCCTGGCCGTTTAGCTGATATTATTGCTTCTCATTTGCCGTTTAAAATTGCCGACAAGCAAGAAGTTTTGGAAATGCTAAGCGTTAAAAAACGACTAGATCATTTAATTATTCGCTTGCATGATGAACAGGAAGTATTGGATCTAGAAAAGAAGATTAATTCCAAAGTAAAGCAGTCAATGGAGCGTACGCAAAAGGAATATTATTTACGTGAGCAAATGAAAGCTATCCAAACGGAGCTGGGAGATCGCGAAGGGAAAACTGGAGAAGTTGCAGAATTACGGAAGCGTATCGACGAAGCTGGTATGCCAGAAACAACAAAGGAAGCAGCACTGAAAGAATTAGATCGCTATGAAAAAATACCTGGAGCTAGTGCTGAGAGCGGTGTTATTCGCAATTATATTGATTGGCTTATTTCATTACCGTGGACAAATGCTACAGAGGATCGCATGAATATTGCCCATGCTGAAAATATTTTAAACCGAGATCATGATGGATTAGAAAAAGTCAAAGAACGTGTTCTAGAATATTTAGCAGTACGTCAGCTGAAAAATTCACTGCGAGGACCTATTTTATGCTTAGCAGGGCCTCCAGGTGTTGGTAAAACATCATTAGCTCGCTCCATTGCCGAAAGTTTAGATCGAAAGTTTATTCGTATTTCTTTAGGTGGTGTTCGAGATGAATCGGAAATTCGCGGACATCGACGTACGTATGTTGGTGCAATGCCAGGACGTATTATTCAAGGAATGAAAAAAGCAGGTACCATTAATCCAGTATTTTTATTAGATGAAATCGATAAAATGTCGAATGATTTTAGAGGTGACCCTGCAGCAGCCATGCTTGAAGTTTTAGACCCTGCACAAAATAATACATTTAGTGATCATTATATTGAGGAACCATATGATCTATCTAATGTGTTATTTATTGCAACTGCCAATGATTTAAGTAGCATCCCAGGACCATTATTAGATCGTATGGAAGTAATATCTATTGCAGGCTATACTGAAATCGAGAAAGCTCAAATTACAAAAAATCATCTTATACCAAAGCAGCTTAAAGAGCATGGCTTGAAAAAAACGCAAGTGGTAATCAAAGATGAAGCAGTCACTGATATTATACGTTATTATACTCGGGAAGCAGGAGTTCGCGGTTTAGAACGACAAATCGCTACGCTTTGCCGTAAAATTGCCAAAGTAATTGTATCTGGTGAGAAAAAACGCGTAACGGTTAGCTCAAAATCATTACAAGATTTACTTGGTAAACATCGTTTCCGCTATGGACAGGCTGAAAAGGAAAATCAAGTGGGTGTCGCTACTGGACTTGCTTATACAACAGTTGGTGGAGATACATTACAAATTGAAGTTTCTTTAACACCAGGTAAAGGGAAGTTACAACTAACTGGTAAGCTTGGTGAGGTAATGAAGGAATCTGCTCAAACAGCCTTATCCTATGTTCGTACGAAGATGGAACACCTTAATGTGGATGCCGAATTTTTTGATACACATGATATTCATATCCATGTGCCAGAGGGTGCAGTACCTAAAGATGGACCTTCAGCTGGTATTACAATGGCAACAGCTATCGTTTCGGCTATTTTACATCGCCCGATTCGCCGCGAGGTAGGTATGACAGGTGAGATTACCTTGCGTGGCCGTGTATTGCCAATCGGCGGCTTAAAAGAAAAAACATTAAGCGCTCACCGTGCAGGATTAACGACAATCATTTGTCCTAAGGATAATGAACGCGATATAGAGGATATTCCTGATAGTGTACGTGAGCAACTAACATTTAAACTAGTGACATCGGCTGATGAAGTTTTAGCCTATGCGCTGGACGGAGGTTTTTAAAAAAATGAAAGTCCATAATGTCGAAATGGTCATTAGTGCGGTACGACCAGACCAATATCCAGAAGATGGACTGCCAGAATTTGCATTAGCAGGTCGTTCGAATGTAGGAAAGTCTTCCTTCATAAATCGAATGATCGGACGTAAAGCTTTAGCACGTATTTCATCTAAGCCTGGTAAAACACAAACCCTTAACTTTTATAAGATTGAAGAACAGCTATTTTTTGTAGATGTTCCAGGGTATGGTTATGCAAAGGTTTCTAAAACAGAGCGTGAGGCATGGGGAAAAATGATCGAGCGCTATTTTACAGGACGCCAGGAGTTAAAAGCAGTCGTACAAATTATAGATTTGCGACATCCTCCGACAGCTGATGATCGTATGATGTATGATTTTTTAAAGCATTACAATATTCCTTGCATTATCATTGCAACGAAGGCAGATAAAATTCCAAAAGGTAAATGGGATAAACATAAGAAAATTGTCAAAGAGACACTGGAGATGGAAAAAAGTGATCCACTTATTGTCTTCTCATCAGAAACGGGTCTTGGCTTTGAGGAAGCTTGGAAAACAATCGAAAATAAAATGTAATAAAAAACATCTATTGTATCTAAACCGTTAGGACAATAGATGTTTTTGTATTTTCAATCGAGTGGTGTAGAAAATTAGGGAAAATACTTGATGATGAAACTATTTGTCCGATAAATTAGATAGGAGGTGGACTAGATGGATATCGCAGCTTTATCGATGGCAATGAACCAAGCAACACTTATGCAAAATGTATCTTTAGCTGTTACGAAACAGGCAATGGAAATGCAACAGCAAAATACAGAACAGTTAGTTGAAATGTTAGATGCTCCACATCCAACAGCCGGACATACAATTGATATTCAAGTATGAAGTAGGCAAGGTAGCTTGAAGTTAAAAGCTACCTCAACTTTTGTTTTTAGAAATAAATTCAAGAAGGCCTAAAATGTAACTTTTCGAATAAGAAAAACTACCAATAATACGATATACTAATAATTAGTAAGGAGGCAGGTTTTTTGAAAAAATATTTATACATACTGATGATTACGTTACTGATGATAGTTGGTTTTTCCTTTAATCAATCTGCTAAAGCAGCCCAACTAGTGACAGGGACATTTGTTGATGTAACGTTTTCAGAATATACGAAGCCTGATGGTACGATAGAAAAGCAACTTAGTAAAATTACATTGGAAAATGATCGTGGACGAACAGTAACGTTTAATATTAATAAAAATACTAGATTATATATTAATAATACGTCTACAACGATTGAGGGTTTTAAGATGGGGATGGAAGTCGAGGCTGAAATTTCTCTTAGAAGTGTTGTTGAACTTCGCGGTACCTCTCATACACCAACAGAAACAAATGTACCATCAACAGGAAGCAGTAACGGTAAAACAACTGCTGGTGTCGTCACGAGTATTGATCCAAATGGTTTATTTATCATGGTAAAACCAGATGTTGGCGCAGAAACGACATACTATTTAAACAAAGAAACCAATTATCAAAAAGGTTCTTCTGCAACAGATATTAGTGCATTATACGTTGGGGATCGAGTTAAATTAAGTTTCAAAAATAAAACTTCCTCAATCATATCAAAGGTAGCTATCAGTGAAACAGGTACGCTCGTTGAAAACTTATATAAAGGCGAGATACAAGCGGTCAATCCTAATGCCAACAAGCTTACCGTGAAAAATCAGCATGCCTTTGTAAACTGGCAATTTGGCTCTCAAACAACAAATGATCTTTCAACTATGCCTTTTACATCCAAAGTACCAATCTATGTTGGGAATACAAAAGTCGAGAAAGGTCAGCTGAAAAATTATATAGGTAGCGAAGCATACTATGCGACCGTTAAACAATTTGGTAAGGAAGTAATCGAGAAAATTGTCGTATTAAAAAATAATGAGAGAACATATTACGAACCAATGCTGTCTGTTGATACAGATTACCAACTACTGAAACTGAAAACAGCAGGAACAATGTATTTCCATAATGGAACTATTTTAATTCGAAATGGACGATTAATTGAACCTACTGGTCTTATGGCATATGGTACTGCTTTTGTCGTGGCTGATGGTGCTACTCGTGATCACTATGCCCAAGTAATACAAGTTACAAGTGATAGCTTCATGTCACCTAATCTCGCAGGTCATGAATTATATTATGGACGCTTATCTCAAGCAGATGGATATGTAATTGAAATTGACGATGCGATGAAGATTGAATCAAATGTTTTCAAGAAAGCAGATCGTACTGTACTGTCAGTTAGTAATACAACGAAAGCCATGGTAGATGACGGCAATAAAACATATAGTGTCATGCCAGATATTGAACTTTACTTATCTGAGGGAGATTATGGTTATTTCTATGTGAAGGAAGGCCATGTACAAGCTCTTCATATTTTAGACAAGGCTAAACCTGTTGCCCCTCTAATGCTTGCAGGGAAACTACAGTCAGTAAAATCTACGTATCCTGCAGTCATTAATGTCAAGAGTGTTAGTCAATGGCAAAATGGTCGTTGGTATGAAGCGGGTGAAATGGTTAATATGAATATTGACCAAGCGACACTGATTAAAGCAGGTAAGGTGATTCAAGCTTCTGACTTACAGCCATCTGATCGTTTAGTTGTATTATCAGATCGATTTGTTAAAGCTCATTTTATTTTGGTAGATTAGCATAAATATTAAACTAAAAAATCTGCGAGTCTCATGCGAATATGTTTCATAATCGAAAGATGAAGAAGTTACTTCGAATAGGCTAAATTGTGTATATATTCGCAAGACGAGCGGATTTTTTAGTTATATTAGAAACAAGCTTCATTATGCACGCAAATGCACAGTGAAAGAGAGGAAAAGCGAATGCAAAAAAAATTATCTAAAATAATGTTTCTAGTCCTTGCTGTCTTTTTGATTGGAACAACTATTCCATTCAATGCATCAGCCGCTTCATTAGAAACAACAGGTGCTGTAAAAAACGAATATACATATGAAGAAGCTGTGTTCCTTTCAGGGACACCTGTTATTTTTAAAGGGACAAGTAAAGATATTAAAATTGCTCAAAAAGAATCAAAAGGTAAATTAACTGAAACGTATAGCATGAAGTTAACAGCAAGCAATGGCGCAACATTGACAAGAAATATTGCCTATGAATCAGATGTAGTGGATTATGCAGTTCTTGGTCAAAAAACATCCAATGGTGAAGTGAAGAAATACACTGAAAAAATCACAATTGGCGCCATTACTTATTCCTTAGTCGATTATCAATTTTCACAAGGAACAGTTACTGATAATCGTGCAGCCTCTGATTATTACTCAGGAAATATTATTTCTAGAAAAACCTATGCTTTTGAAACAGGAAAAGGAAAAAATGCTGTTCAAAACACAGTAACAATTGAAACAGATAGTCGACATGCAGGCTATGAGAACTTCTGGGGTGCGACAGAAACTCAAATCACGGAATCTGTTTATTCTTATAGTGATGGTAAAACAAGTCATGTGAAAAATCGTTTATCTACAAGTAAATCACGTGTTTTAAATTATGAGGAAAATCTCGGTAGCTTAGGGAGTTTTGAAGGTGGATATGCAGTCGTAAGTGAAAAGGATGTTATTTCTGAATATACATACGACCTATCTTCAGGACAAAAAGGTACACTTGATTTAGATACAGAGTACATGCCGACAATTGAACGTCTTATCATTCCTAAATTCAGAGATTTAACAACCCATTATGCGAAAGAAGCAATTGAAAAACTTTATTCTCTAGGTATTTACTCAGATTCAAGTAACTTCTTTTCTCCTAATACACCAATGAAACGTATTGATTTTACGACGGCTATTGGTAAAGCTGTTGATTTACGTGTGTTTGAAGAAAAGAAATCAAAAAAGACACCTACTACAAGTGTTTTTAAAGACTTGAAGCGTTCTATCAAAGATTACGGTTATATTGAATCAGCGTTAAATAAAGGGATAATCAAAGGTGTATCAGCTGACTACTTTAAGCCAGATAATGCTATTAATCGCGCGCAGGCTGCAACTATCTTTGTCCGTGCCTTAGGACTTGAAAATAGAGCACCTGATCCTGGTTACTTAACTAAATTTACAGATGACAAACAGATTCCAAATTATGCGAGAGATGGCATCTATATAGCGAATGAACTTGGCTTAATGATTGGTGATGCTGCTGGTCGTTTTAATCCAAATAAACCGCTAACGCGTGCAGAGGCGTCAGTTGTTTTAGAACGATTCTTGAAATATTTAGAGGATGACTTAAAACAAAACTATCGTGATGACATATTGTTCTTTAACTAAAGAAAGGATGGAACAAAAATGACATATGTAAAAAAAGCATTGCTTGCTATGCTTTGCTTCATGCTTCTACTGATGACAGCTACACCTACTGTTACGCAAGCAGCTACAACAATTAGAGATGTTCCAACAAATAGCAATAATTATAAAGCTATTTCATGGGCGGTTGATAATGACCTGATGTCCTTAAATAGTGCAAGTAATTTTTTACCAAATGATCAAGTGACTGATCGCGATCTTGTTCTGATGTTTGCCAAACTAGATCGTAACTATGCTTTATCTTATATTGATAGTGTTGCTTATAATTTCTATAGTGATTTTTATTTACCATTTAATGGTACACATGTAAATACGAATCGAACAAAAGCTGTAACACGTGGCCAATTTGCCCAAATTTACGCGGCTTTTAAAGGCTTAGATTTAGATGAGCCACAGGCAGTTCAATATTTATATTCAAATGATTTATCTACAAGCTCTACAGGCAAAAACACATTCGCTAGCTTTAATCCATCCACAAAATTAACAAGGGGTGATGTTGCTGTATTTTTCTATCGTGCTGTTCAAAATAGTACTTTCGCAGTACAAGGATTAAAACGTAGTCCAGCTGGTCGTGATAATGATAGCATTACATTACCACCTGGTTTTATGGGATCTAGTAGTGCTGATTTTGAAGAGCCGAAGGATAATTCAAATGATTTTACTGGTCCAAATAATGTTAATAATGCATTGCAGAGTATCGTGGTGGAAAAACCGGATTTAATTGCAAATAATGTAGATACCACACTAGTTACAGTGTCTTTAAAGGCTTGTAATGGTGATCCTATCGCTGATGATAAATCTTATTCATTCCGCGTGAAGGCATCCTACGGAAATATTGTTGATACTGCAGGTGAAGCAGTTGACATTGTCCAATCGGATGGTTCAACGGTATCTGCTATAGTGGTAGCACCAAAATTAACTAAATCAGTACGTGATACAATAACTTTTGAGCTGATTAATAATACGGACCCAGCAATGAAGTGTCTAGTTGGAGAGAAACTAAACGCAGAAGTTCGTTATGCACCACAGCCTGAATTGCGTATTGATTACCAAGTATACGACCCAGCAAATACAGATGATAATGGGAGCGTGATTCCTGAATTTCCAAAAAGTGAAGATATTCCAGAGTTCTTTACGCAAAATTTAATTGATGTTTATAGCCCAGTTCCTCTAGATTCTAATTCAGATAAAAAATTATTTAGTATTGGGCAGCAAACAAATGTGAAGGACGTTTTAGGGAATGTGCAAAACATCTATTTGCGTTACGGTGGATCTGATCCTAAATATCCGGCATTAGGTTATGAAAATGCTATTCTTCAATTTGAAAACTATGATATTTCTGTTCACTTATTTGAGGAACTTTTAAAGACACGTTTTGAGAACTCTGTTACAACGCCAGCTAAAACGGAAATAATGTATTTAATTGCTGACGATGGTCGTCCTATTTATCGCGTTCAGGGCATTGATGATGATATTGCCTCACAGGTAGAAAACATTAATCCAGTAGGCGCCATTATTCAGCTTATGAAAGAAATGCCAGACGAAAAAGATTTAACATTAGAACATTATGACAGTGTTATGAAGATTTATTCGATCTTCACTAACTTAAGTAACTATGACCGCACGGTATTATTAAAATACCAAGGAGGTAAATTACTTGGACAAGTAGAGGCGTTTAAAAAACGAGTAGAGGCCCTAAAGGAAAGTGCGGATGCTGCATCAAGACCTTCAGGAAAAGATCGTTATACAAAAGTAATGGTGACTTTAGTGCGTCCTGGTGGAGAGCCTATTACAGATTATCAAGGAACAGTCAAAATTAAGTATGACGGAGTAGAAAAAACAGCTTCATTCATTACGAACACTTCTGATCCATTAAATAACACAGGGAATCCAGGTACTGCTGTAGCCTACTTTGATTCAGTTATATATGGCAAATCTAAAGTGGAAGCAAGACTTGTCAATCCAATAGACCCTCGCTATGCAACGTCCTTGAAGGGTTTAAAAGATAAAACAGTGACGAAAGATATTTTTACGAATCCATACTTCAGTAAAAACTCTTGTTCTTTAGCAACAGAAATTGCTTATGTAGTGGATTATTCTTCTTCCATGAAGGCTGTTGATCCAACAAATTATCGTGGGAAGAAAATGATTGAACTAATCAATCAATTAAAGGCTAAAAATAACATAGTCATTGAAACCAATACAAAAGCGACAGTACTTGGAGAAGGTACAACAGAAAATGTGTTGAAAAAAGATCTTTATAAAGCATCGAAAGATAAGGGTGCAACCGATATTTTTGCAGGCATCGATATTGCTTTAACAAAATTCTCGAACGATTCGAAAACATCCAAAGCGATTGTCGTTGTATCTGATGGTAAAACGAGTAAATCAAAAATGACAAAAGTTATAAATGAAGCGAAAAAGCAAGGTGTCAAAGTATACACAGTAAGTATGGGCAAAAAATCACAAGTAAATGACGCTACTTTAATGCAATTATCTTCAGAAACGGGCGGAACGTACTTCCATGCAATTGATAATTTGCAATTGCATCAAGTCTTCCAGAAGTTAATTGATACAATTTTATGTAAAACGCAAGCTTCAAGCTGTATCAACCCAGAAGATTTATTTGAAGAGACAAGTGTTTCGCTACGAAAAGGTTATATTACAATGAGTGCTCGAGTTGATGGTAACTGTCAAAACGTTGCGAAGATGAATGTACGTTTTAATTCAATCAGTGGAGATGTCCAGTTTGATTTGCAAAAGCGTAGTGATCAAGTGTATATGTTAACAAAAACTGTTCAAACTATGCAGGACTTTAAAGTCAATGATGAGATTGAGTTTATAGCATACGATAAAGATGGAAATATGATTGCAATAAAGACTGTTACAATAACAAATTAATGAGAAAACTGCCTCCGATAATGGGGGCAGTTTTTTAATTTGAAACAACACGTATAATTTGTTACACTTAGTTTATAATAATTCTAATGTAGATGACGAATTGCAGTTCTTCATGACATGTTCACAAATTATTGATGAACTCTTGTCGAACTGTGCTATAATGAGATTTGTGAATTAGAACGTGTGAGGTGTTATTCATGCATACCATCGTAGTAGGCTTGAATTATAAAACAGCGCCTGTTGAAATACGTGAGAAGTTATCATTCATTGAGAGTGAACTGCCACAAGCAATGGAAGCGCTGCAAAAGCAAAAAAGTATATTAGAGAACGTAATTGTTTCGACATGTAATCGTACAGAAATATATGCTGTTGTGGATCAATTGCATACTGGACGTCATTTTGTGAAACAATTTTTAGCCAACTGGTTTGATTTGCCTGTGGAGACATTTTCTTCGTATTTAACGATTCGTGAAGAAGATGAGGCAGTCGAACATTTATTTAAAGTGACAGCTGGAATCGATTCAATGGTTCTAGGTGAAACACAAATTTTAGGGCAAGTAAAAAAAAGCTTTTTAAGTGGACAAGAGATTGGCACAACAGGAACGGTATACAATCAGCTATTTAAACAAGCAGTAACATTTGCAAAGCGTGCTCATAATGAAACAGCGATTGGTGAGAATGCGGTATCCGTTTCCTATGCGGCCGTAGAATTAGCAAAGAAAATTTTTGGCTCATTACAACGCAAGCATGTAGCTATTTTAGGTGCAGGAAAAATGGGGGAACTTGCAATTGAGAACCTTTACGGTAGTGGTGTAGGGAAAGTTACTGTCATTAACCGTACATTTGAAAAAGCAGAAAGCTTAGCAGCTAAATTCCATGGTGAAGCTAAATCAATGAAGGAATTACAATGTTCTTTGTTAGAAGCGGATATTTTAATTACTTCAACAGGTGCTACTGATTATGTTATTGATTACGAGCTAATGCAATTTGTGGAACGTTTACGTAAAGGAAAACCATTATTCATGGTAGATATAGCGGTTCCTCGTGATATTGACCCACGAGTTGGCGACCTACCAAATGTATTCCTATATGATATTGATGATTTACAAGGTATTGTCGAAGCGAACTTAGCAGAGCGTGAACGTGCTGCTGCTGATATTACTAATATGATTGGCGAAGAAGTTGTGCAATTTAAAGACTGGGTAGCTACTCTTGGGGTAGTGCCAGTCATCTCAGCATTACGTAAAAAAGCAAATCGTATTCAACAAGAGACTATGACAAGTATCGAAAATAAAATGCCAGATTTAACGGAACGTGAACGTAAAATTTTAAGCAAACATACAAAATCTATTATCAATCAATTGTTAAAAGAGCCAATCTTGCAAGCTAAAGAAATGGCTAATTCTCCAAAAGCAAATGAACAGTTACGTTTATTCCAACAAATTTTTGGTATAGAGGATGCTGTGGAAGCTGAAGTTCATGAGATGACAAAGCAAGAGCTTGAGCGCAAAGAACGCGCACAGGTATCTCAGACTTCTACTGAACCAAAGTACTCTTTCTAAATTATCTATTGCGCTCACGTAGAAAGCTGTGATTGTACATGGGTGTTACGCGCAATTGGATTTTCTACTGATATTACATGAGGCGTTTTCGTATCTGTATGGTAAACTAAGGATACGAAAACGTTTTTTTGTTTTCTATGCTAAAATAGTTTATTAATTTCACGACAAAGAAGGGATGTCTATTGGCTGATTTGACCATGACGAGGCTCTATGAAGTGATGATCGTCTTGTATGCGATCAGTCTAGTTTTTTACTTTACTGATTATTTTTATAAGCAAGTACGTGCAAGACGCATTGCTTTTTGGCTTGTTTCATTTGTATGGATGATTCAAAGTGCCATTATCATTTTAACGTTTGTGGAAACGAAGCGTTTTCCGATTTTATCCTTGTCTGAGGGAATACTTTTTTATTCCTGGTTACTCGTGACGTTATCCATTATCCTTCATTGCATAGCAAGGGTGGATTTACCTGTGTTTATTATTAATATACTAGGATTTTTATTCGCTAGTATATTTACTTTTATGCCGAAACGTCCTACAGGAGCTGTCGGGGATACTTTAATTTCAGAGATGCTTTTTATTCATATATCATTTGCAATATTGTCTTATGCAGCTTTTACATTAACATTTGTGTTTGCCATTTTGTATCTCGTTCTATATCGATTGCTGAAAAAGAAAAAGTGGTCGCATTTATGGACTAGATTGCCTTCCTTGCAGCAGACAAGCAGCTGGATGAATATTTCATTTTTCATTGGAATTCCGATGTTATTTATAAGTTTAATATTAGGGTTTGAATGGGCACTATTAACATTAGAGAGTCTTTCGATTTTCGATGCGAAAATCATAGGGTCCTTCATTATTTTAATTTTGTATTGTTTTATCCTATATGTGAATCGCAAAAGCAAGCTGACAGGTACAACTTATGCATGGGTACATATTTATGCCTATCTATTAGTTGTTGTAAACTTCTTCTTAGGTAGTAGTTTATCGCGATTCCATTTATGGTATTAGAAGAAAGGTTGGAGACTGTTGAGAAAAATTATTGTAGGTTCTAGGAGAAGTAAATTAGCGCTAACGCAAACAAATTGGTTCATTAATGAATTAAAAGCGGCTGGTGCACCATTCGAATTTGAAGTAAAAGAGATTGTAACAAAAGGTGACCAAATTTTAGATGTACAGCTTTCAAAAGTAGGTGGGAAAGGGTTGTTTGTAAAAGAAATTGAACAAGCCCTTTACGATAAAGAAATTGACTTTGCTGTTCATTCTATGAAAGATATGCCTGCTGTATTGCCAGATGGGCTAGTGATTGGTTGTATTCCACCACGTGAAGATGCTCGTGATGCATTTATTTCGAAAGAGCATGTTAAATTTGCTGACCTTCCTGCGGGAGCAGTCGTTGGGACAAGTTCTTTACGTCGTAGTGCTCAGCTTTTAACAGTACGTCCTGATATCGAAATTAAATGGATTCGTGGAAATGTTGATACACGCTTAGCTAAGCTTGAAACAGAAGAATATGATGCCATTATTTTAGCAGCGGCTGGTTTGAAACGCCTTGGGTGGAGTGATGATGTAGTCACTGAGTTTTTACCTGTCGAACAATGTCTACCAGCTGTAGCGCAAGGTTCTCTTGGCATTGAATGTCGTGCCGATGATGCGGAGCTTTTAGCCGAATTAGGTAAGTTGACTGATTCATTCACTTGGCAAGAAGCACATGCAGAACGTGCATTTTTAGCTGCAATGGATGGTGGTTGTCAAGTTCCGATTGCTGGTTATGCCACTTCAAATGGGGAAGAAATTACATTAACAGGCCTTGTTGCTGCTCCAGATGCATCTGTTGTGTATAAGGAAACAGTAGTTGGCACAGATGCACAAAAAATTGGAGAAGAACTAGCTGCTAGTTTAACAAAACAGGGAGCTTTCGATTTAATTCAGCGTGTAAAGGCAGAGCAAGATGCCCAGTAATTTACCTCTAAAGGGTAAAACCATACTTTTAACAGGCACATCTAAGACAACAACCATTGTCGAAAATATAACAGCTTTAGGTGGACATGCCATCGTAGCCCCATTAATTGAAACTTGTGAACGATTAGATAGCAAGGATCCTGAACTATTGAACCGCGCTAAGCAATATGATTGGTTGATTTTTACTAGTCAAAATGCTGTAGAAGCTTTTGCTAGTAAAATGCTTCGACATCAATTTAATGCAAGTCATTTCAAAGGAAAAATAGCTTCCATTGGATCTAAAACAACAACAGCATTAGAAAATTTAGGATTTCAAGTGAGCTTTATGCCTTCCATATTTAGTGCTGATATTTTCGTTAAAGAATTTCCGAGTGTAGCGGGTGATCAACCGAGATGTCTGTTTATTCGAGGAGAAAAGGCGAAAAGTACGCTGAAGGATGGATTGCCTTTTGAATTAAAAGAATGGACAGTCTATGAAACGATAGAACGACATGATCAAACATCTGTTATTGTCAGTTACATCCAGCAACATCAAAATGTTACAGTGATTTTTGCTAGTCCTTCAGCAGTTGACGTGTATGCAATGGAAGTTGTTCCACATATTGGCTGGGAAGCAGCTCGCATTGCAGCCATCGGTCATATTACGGAAGCAGCTCTTGAACAATACGGTGCTACTGTGGATATTATGCCAAGCGTTTATACAATGCAAGCAGTCATCGAAGAAATTATGAAAGTAGGGGACAAATCATGACAAAACTACAATTTCAAAGACACCGTCGTTTGCGTGCCAATGCAACGATGAGATCAATGGTAAAAGAAACATACTTACATAAAGAGGACCTGATCTATCCTATTTTTGTAATAGAAGGCGAAAATATTAAAAATGAAGTACATTCAATGCCTGGCGTTTTTCAATTTTCATTAGATAAACTAGAGGCAGAGGTGGATGAGGTTGTAGCATTAGGTATTCCTGCAGTTATTTTATTTGGCTTGCCAGCTGAAAAGGATGCGGTTGGAACAGGTGCATTTCATGATCATGGCATTGTGCAAGAAGCGACTCGACTCATTAAAACACGTCATCCTGAGTTGTTAGTCATCGCGGATACATGCTTATGTGAATTTACGGATCATGGACATTGTGGCTTAATTGAGGGCGATCAAATTTTGAATGATCCTTCATTAGATGTTTTAGCTCGCACGGCGATATCACAAGCAAAAGCTGGCGCTGATATCATTGCTCCATCAAATATGATGGATGGCTTTGTAACGGCAATTCGCGCTGGTCTGGATGAAGCTGGTTTTGAACATATCCCGATTATGTCCTATGCAGTCAAATATGCATCCAGTTACTATGGACCTTTCCGTGATGCTGCAGATGGTGCTCCGCAATTTGGTGATCGTAAATCCTACCAAATGGATCCATCAAATCGTCTAGAGGCATTCCGTGAAGCGGAGTCAGATATCGAAGAGGGCGCAGATTTCCTAATTGTCAAGCCTGCCCTTAGCTATTTAGATATTATTCGAGACATGAAAAATAACTATCCATTACCGCTTGTTGCGTATAACGTTTCAGGTGAATATGCAATGATTAAAGCGGCTGCTATAAATGGTTGGATTGAAGAGAAAAAAGTTGTGCTTGAAACATTATTAGGCATGAAACGTGCAGGCTCTGATTTAATCATTACGTATCATGCAAAAGATGCTGCACGTTGGTTGGAGGAGAAATAAATGACACGTTCTTACGAAAAATCAAAACAAGCCTATGCTGAAGCTGTTCAATTAATGCCGGGCGGTGTAAGTAGCCCAGTACGTGCATTTAAATCAGTAAATATGGACCCGATTTTCATGGAATCTGGCCATGGGGCAATCATTAAAGACATTGATGGCAATGAATATATTGATTATGTATTGTCTTGGGGTCCGTTAATTTTAGGACATACACATCCAGAGGTAGTGAAAGCAATTGCAGATACAGCTGCGAAGGGTTCTTCCTTCGGTGCTCCAAGCTATACAGAAAATCGCTTAGCTCAATTAGTATTAGACCGTTTACCAGGAATGGAAATGATTCGCTTTGTTTCTTCTGGAACAGAGGCTACTATGTCTGCATTACGTGTAGCACGTGGTGTGACAGGACGTGATAAGATCTTAAAGTTTGAAGGGTCTTATCATGGTCACGGTGACTCCTTATTGATTAAAGCTGGTTCTGGTGTTGCCACATTAGGCCTACCTGATAGCCCTGGCGTACCTGCAGATATCGCCCGCAATACGTTGACAGTTGCCTATAATGATTTAGAAGGGGCAAAAGTGATTTTTGAGAAATTTGGCACAGAGTTAGCTGCAGTCATTGTGGAGCCAGTAGCAGGAAATATGGGTGTTGTACCTCCACAACCAGGTTTCTTAGAAGGTTTGCGTGCACTTACTTCAGAGCACCGTGCATTATTAATCTTTGACGAAGTCATGACAGGTTTCCGCGTAGATTATGGCTGTGCACAAGGGTATTTTGGGGTAACGCCTGATATGACTACTTTAGGTAAAGTCATCGGAGGTGGTCTCCCTGTAGGCGCATTCGCTGGGAAAAAAGAAATTATGGAGCAAGTAGCACCAGCTGGACCAATTTATCAAGCAGGAACATTATCGGGGAATCCGTTAGCGATGACAGCTGGTTATGAAACGTTATCCCGTTTAGACCATGGTACGTATGATTACTTTAAAAAATTAGGGGATCAGCTTGAGGCTGGTTTCCGTGAAGCAGCAACTAAATATAATATCCCGCACACTGTTAATCGTGCAGGCTCTATGATTGGCTTCTTCTTCACGAATGAAGATGTCATTGATTTTGCTTCTGCTAAAACATCAGATTTACAATTATTCGCTGAATATTTCCGTCTAATGGCAGAGGAAGGTATTTTCTTACCTCCTTCTCAATTTGAGGGACTATTCATCTCAACAGCTCACACGGAAGAGCACATTGCGACAACAGTGGCAGCATTCCATAAAGTATTTGCGCAATTAGCGCAATAAAATTTGATAGAGCATGCTAGAATTATTTCTAGCATGCTCTTCTGCTGTTGAAAAACAAAACCATCACTAGAATTTTTGCGAAAGGGGAAAATGGTTTCCGTTGTAGGCTACTTGCTTTCCTATGGCTCACCTCTTTAGCTATCCCATGGGATTCAAGCACCTTCCACCCCACCCCATAAAAATGTTTCTTAATAGCAAGATTTTCAAATAAAGTAAAAGTGTTCACTACTCATTTTATTTAGAGGTGTTGTCACTCACGAACGCCCCCCTGGAAAGGATGCTAGCGGAATGGAATAAACCCTCGCTTTGTAAAATTGCTTTATATCCCATTGACATTACCTTTTTTAATGGATTAAGCAGAAGGCATTATAGTGCTTGAGGAATACATGAGTAAAAAGGAACAATAGCATATATTTACTAGTAAGTACGCTCAACTATACTGGATGAAGGACCTGCTTTTGTCAAAATTACATCTTTCAGCATAGCCAAATTGTGGGCGATATCGTTTATAATATAGCTATTCATAAAAGAAAGTAGTGAATTGATATGGCAACAGGCACACACACGGTCGAAGTACCCGTAGGGATTGAACATGTATGGGATTTCGTTAGTGATATGGAAAAATGGGCAAAGCTTGTCCCTGGTTATAATGCACATGAAATGATTGATGAGAAACACTCCACTTGGACTTTTAAAGGCAATGTTGGCGTTTTGAAAAAAACAGTTGAAGTAGAAATTACAATCTTAGAATGGATAGCACCATCAAAAGTTACATTTGAATTAAAGGGGCTTTCTGATAACTTCACAGGAAATGGCTATTTCCTCGCAGAAAGTATCGACGCTGAAAATACTAAAATGACAGGATTCTTAGAAGTCATTGCAGGCGGGTTAGCTGGCCCTGTTCTCAATCCGATTTTTAAACCGATCGTACCAAAGGCAACACAAATGCTAACAGATCGTGTAGCTAATAAAATTAAATTAGTAAATGTTTAATGATACGAACATCCATGGGAATGGCATGCTAGACTATTACTTCTAGCATGCCATTTTTTTAGTAGTATCTATTTTTAACTCTGTTCAAATGGCAACATCCTAGCATACTATCCTTCGAATCGTCATATGATGCAAAGGGAGGGATTATTATCGAACACAAAACTTGGAATATGCGCGAAACATTTTGTTTTCCTGGATATGGCTGCCCAACTGAAATAGCAGCTGTTCAAATTAAGCCACAGTGGCAGGCAATGCAGTTAGAGGATTCTTTGCGACTTATGGGCATCTATCATATCACCGCACACGTTCGCTTTGATTTTCAAGATATGCAAGCATTTGCGGAAAATGAAGATTTAATTACAATTGATGCCCTTGATATTCAAGGAGATACTGGTTATTTTGAGTATGCCGTTCCTTTACATGTGGATTTACCAAAAGAATCAGATGTCAAAGATTTAATGGTCAAGGATATTCGCCCTAGTCTAACAAATCAGATGTGTCAGCTTGAGTGGACAGTCACAAGCGCTTTCAATGAGTATGAACCTGTTGTTGAAAAAGATGTGTTAGACAATCCGCACCTATCAACACATGCTTTCGAACAAGAGGAGACATTGGCTGCAATTGAAGAAAGTGTTCAAGTGAAACAACCTGCCGCAGTAGCAGCAGCTTCACGCCAAGAGAATTCTACAACAGTTGACCAAAAAGCTGTATTAAGAGAATCCTCAAGCCATATTGTTGTACGCGAATCCAGTACTTGGCATGAAGTGCCTTCTATGATTTGGGATCTAACAGAAGAATATACACCGCTTAAAGTTCGTGTTTCAAATGATGTCTTTCAAAAGTAAATAGCAGAGAAGTAGCAGGAGTAATAAGAAGACTAAATCACCTGATGTTGGCACAATAATGACACGGATAAACTGAAAAGCACAAATCGGCACGATGATGGTTCTGCAATAAAAACGAACTTGTCGTAGCCAAGGTGGTAAAAGCCAAGGGTTATACTTGCGTCGTCGCATTTGAATTGTCACTTCCTTTTCTATTTACTTTCCTCTTACTAAAAGATGACTAAATCACTTGAAAAATGACACGATCCTGCGGTACAATAAGGAAAATCAAATACAGATGCTATGATAGGGAAGAGTAAATTTTGACTACATTTTCAGAGAGGAAACGGTAGCTGAGAAGTTTCTATTTGTACGAAATTGAAGGTAGCCCTTGAGCAGCTTTAGTGAAATAATAGTAGTTAAAGCCGGTTAAACACCGTTACCGAATTGAGAGCCAGTAGAATAGGCTGAGAAAATATGTTATTTAATATTTATCTTAACCCTGCTGGAATTAAAGGTGGTACCGCGAACTAAAACTCCTTCGTCCTTTTAGACGAGAGGAGTTTTTTTATTGGGTAAAAAATAAATAGTATTTCTTTACCAACAGTTTTCAAACAATAGGAGGAGTCAATATGACAGAAAACATTTCAATGCCAACTAAATATGACCCACAGTCCATTGAAGCTGGTCGCTATGAATGGTGGTTACAAGGGAAGTTCTTCGAGGCACAGCCTGAAAGTGGGAAAAAGCCCTATTCAATCGTTATTCCACCACCGAACGTAACAGGTAAATTACACCTTGGTCATGCTTGGGATACAACATTACAAGATATTCTCATTCGTATGAAACGCATGCAAGGCTATGATGCCCTATGGTTGCCAGGTATGGACCATGCTGGTATAGCAACACAGGCAAAAGTAGAAGCCAAGCTGCGTGAGGATAATATTACACGTTATGATTTAGGACGTGAAAAATTCCTCGAAAAAACATGGGAATGGAAAGAAGAGTATGCTGGACATATTCGTGATCAATGGGCAAAGCTTGGTCTTGGATTAGATTATACACGTGAACGTTTCACATTAGACAAAGGTCTTTCAGATGCCGTAAAAACAGTTTTTGTTCAGTTATATGAAAAAGGTTTAATTTATCGTGGTGAACGTATTATCAACTGGGACCCAGCAGCAAAAACAGCATTATCTGATATCGAGGTAATTTATCAGGATGTGCAAGGTGCCTTCTATCATATGAAATATCCATTAGCTGATGGCTCTGGCTATGTAGAAGTTGCTACAACACGTCCCGAAACAATGCTTGGTGACTCTGGGGTAGCTGTTCACCCGAACGATGAGCGTTATCAGCACTTAATTGGTAAAAACGTTATTTTACCGATTGTAGGTCGCGAAATTCCAATTGTTGCTGATGAGTACGTTGATATGGAATTTGGTACTGGGGTTGTAAAAATGACACCAGCCCATGATCCGAACGACTTTGAAGTTGGTAATCGTCATAATCTAGAGCGCATTCTAGTAATGAATGAAGACGGCACAATGAATGATCTTGCTGGCAAATATAAAGGAATGGATCGCTTCGAATGCCGCAAGCAAATTGTTGCTGATTTACAAGAAGCAGGTGTGTTAATTCGCATTGAAGAGCATATGCATTCAGTAGGACACTCTGAACGTTCTGGTGCTGTTGTTGAGCCATATCTTTCAGCACAATGGTTCGTTAAAATGCAACCACTTGCTGATGCTTCCCTAGAGCTGCAAAAGGACGAAGAAGGGAAAGTAAACTTTGTTCCTGCTCGTTTTGAAAACACATATTCCCGCTGGATGGAGAATATACGCGATTGGTGTATTTCTCGTCAATTATGGTGGGGCCATCAAATCCCAGCCTGGTACCATAATGAAACAGGCGAAATATACGTAGGTAAAGAAGCCCCAGCAGATGCAGAAAACTGGACGCAAGATGAAGATGTACTAGATACATGGTTCTCTTCAGCACTATGGCCGTTTTCTACTATGGGTTGGCCAGATGAAGCAAATGAAGAATATAAACGTTACTATCCAACAAATACATTAGTAACAGGCTATGATATTATTTTCTTCTGGGTTTCTCGAATGATTTTCCAAGGCCTTGAGTTTACAGATCAACGTCCATTTAAAGATGTGCTAATTCATGGTTTAGTACGTGATGGTGAAGGGCGTAAAATGAGTAAATCACTTGGCAATGGTGTTGATCCAATGGATGTCATTGAACAATACGGTGCAGATTCATTACGCTACTTCTTAGCTACTGGTTCATCACCTGGTCAAGATTTACGCTATACAACTGAAAAAGTTGAAGCAGTATGGAACTTTGCCAATAAGATTTGGAATGCATCACGTTTTGCGCTTATGAATATGGATGGTATGAGATATGATGAGATCGATTTAACTGGTGAAAAATCTGTAGCTGACAAATGGATTTTAACGCGCTTAAATGAAACGATTGAACGTGTAACCTCTCTTGCAGAGCGTTATGAATTCGGCGAAGTTGGCCGTGAATTATACAATTTCATTTGGGATGATTTCTGTTCTTGGTATATTGAAATGGCAAAATTACCACTTTACGGTGAAGATGAAGCAGCTAAAAAGACAACTCGATCTATTTTAGCTTACGTACTAGATCAAACAATGCGTCTTTTACATCCATTTATGCCTTTCATTACAGAAGAAATCTGGCAGCACTTACCACACGAAGGTGAATCTATTACAGTGGCAGCATGGCCAACAGTACGCACAGATCTTCATTTTGCTGATGAAGCAGATAATATGAAGCTCCTAATGGATATTATACGTTCAGTACGTAATATTCGTGCGGAAGTAAATACACCGATGAGCAAAAAAGTACCGTTGTTTATTTCAGCGAAAGATGCAGCAACAGCAGCTGTACTTAAAGATAATCAAGCATATCTAGAAAAATTCTGTAATCCTGACACTTTAACAATTGGTGAAGGTTTAGAGGCCCCAGGACAATCAATGACTGCTGTTGTGACAGGAGCACAGGTATTCCTGCCTCTTGTTGGACTGATCAATCTTGAGGAAGAAATTGCCCGTCTTGAAAAAGAATTAGAGAAATGGGCAAAAGAAGTAAAGCTTGTTACAGGTAAATTATCGAATGAGAAGTTTGTATCGAAAGCACCGGAAGCGTTAGTCAACGCAGAACGTGAGAAATTAGCAGATTACGAAAGCAAGCATGCAGTTGTGTTAAAACGTTTAGAAGAATTAAAAAATATGTAAAGACGAAGCAATGGATGACGAAAAAGTCATCCATTGCTTTTTTTATGTAGAGCTAAAGATATACATTGAATTAGGAAAAAATATATAGTATTATTTTAAATAAATTGGTCTAATAGATGATGTGCAGCGCTGAACTAATAGGAAACAAAACCTAATTTCATGTTATTTAGCCGTGAAAAACCAAATCTAAATAGATGGTTTTTTAGATAGACAGTCTTTATTAGTAAAGAAAATAAGAGCCAATGGAGGTGTTGAGAATGTCAGGAAATATTGCAACCATTATTACAAAAGTCAACAAAGCATGTGATGAATTAGACTTTGTAAGCGCGAGAGTATTGATCGAAACGAATCTCTTAAAATTATCCGAAGCAAAGTATTATCGTTTATTGAATACAAGTGGCCGTGTCCTGATTAAGCACATATTAGCAAATAGTAATCCCCAACAGGATAGCACTAAATTATCACGAACAGATTTATTAACGATCCAAAAAATTAATGAATATTGCTCAGATTTTGATATATCGATGCTAAAAAGAACGTTAAAAAATGCTTTTGACTTAGTGCAACGCCCAGATGTTCATCCATTATTAAATAGTGATGCAAAAACCATTTTAAATAATATGGGTGCTTTATTATGTGCTCACAAAGTACACTAAAATAATATTAATACGAACACGCAGTTGCTAGCTGCGTGTTTTTTGTATTTTGTCATTTTGCTATGTTATTAAACGTTACTTGTACTAAAATAAAGATATTGCAGTAAGAAGGAGTGTTTCTTTTGTTTAACACAATGAACGAATGTACAAAATTTATTTTTACATTAAAAGCAGTTGATCATAAACGTGCGCCACTTGTCCTTATGCGGGAAGTACTAGGACATTTAGATGAACCTCACAATAAGCTAAGAGTAATCCATGTAGCAGGTTCAAATGGTAAAGGTTCTACGGTGAACGCATTAAGAGAAATGCTTCAACATGCAGGCTACACTGTAGGGGCATTTACGTCTCCACATTTAGAGCGAGTTAATGAACGTATGACCATTAACGGCCACCAAATTTCGGATGAGCAATTTCTCTACTATTTCAATAAACTTGCGAAAATTATAGAAGAACACTACAATGGTGAATTTCCAAGCTTTTTTGAGGTAGTTACACTCATTATGTTTCAGTATTTTGCACATGAAGGTGTAGATATAGCGCTTATTGAGACAGGGCTTGGAGGGCGTTTGGATGCGACAAATGTCGTAACACCGCTTTTAGCTATTATTACAACGATCTCGTTAGAGCATACAGCCTTTTTAGGCGACACTTTCGCAAAGGTTGCCGCAGAAAAAGCTGGCATCATCAAGGAAGGCATACCAGTTGTTGTAGGTGTTCATAATGAGGAGGCATTGGCTGTCATTAAAGCTACTGCAGAGGAACGACATGCATCATGCTTTGTTTTAGGACAAGACTTCACAGTGACAAATAGTTGGCAGAGCACTGACTATCAGCACTTTACATATGAAAAGGCTCATGTCTTGATGAAGGATGTACCATTAAAAATGGCTGGTCAACATCAAATAAATAATGCAAGTTTGGCCATCACAGCCATACTAACATTACGTGAGCAGGGGGCAATTGTCATTACTGATGATTCTATTTGTCAAGGTCTACAATGTGCGCAATGGGCAGGCCGCTTTGAGCAATGGCCGAATCAAATTGTGCTAGATGGTGCTCATAATTCAGAAGGGACAGCTGCTCTGATCCAAACACTAAAAAATGTCTATCCAAGAAACAATTATCACTTTATTTACGCGGCATTAGCAGATAAGGATCATGGTAACAGTATAGAACTAATGGATGCTGTTGCCACCTCGATCACTTTTACACAAATAGACCTACCAAATGCAATGCCTGCTGAAAGCTTAGCGATGTTGTCGACTCATGCAAATAAAACGGTTCATATAGAATGGCTAAAAAGCCTTCAAACAGTATTACAAGAACGCCAAAAAGAGGATATTGTTGTCATTACAGGCTCATTATATTTTATAGCACAAGCTCGACAGTGGCTACAGGAGGAAGGACGATGATCCCAAACTTTGATCATTATAAAGAGAAATGGCAGGTTAAAAGTGAGGATATCATTAAACCAGGTCTTACAGCGATTGAAGAGGCTTTATCATATTTAGGTAATCCTGAGCAAACTTTGCGTGTTGTCCACTTAGCGGGCACAAATGGCAAAGGCTCTACGTTAACATTTCTAGAGGCAATTGCACAAGAACATGGCTTACGCGTGGGCAAATTTATGTCACCATGTATCGTTGATGTTCATGACCAAATTCAAATAGCTGGTCAACCTATAACAGAGGCTGAAATGGATCAAGTTTTCCAACAGATGCATGAGGCTGGGCTGAGTGGCAAACTAACCAATTTTGAATTGCTGACGGTGGCGGCATTTTTACATTTTGTCAATGGGCAGGTGGATATTGCGCTGATTGAAGCGGGAATGGGTGGTTTATTGGATAGTACAAATGTGGTAACACCTATTGTCTCTATTATCCCAAGTATTGCTTTAGAGCACACAAAGTTTTTAGGGGATACGCTTGAAAGCATTGCACACCATAAAGCAGGTATTATTAAACAACAACGTCCAGTTATTATTGGTGATTTGCCTGATGAGGCGAAGCGAGTTGTGGATGCAGCAGCCGTTCGAAAAAAAGCCACTCTATTTGCATTAGGTCAGCATTTTGCCATTAAGCAAACAACTGATGGAGAAAGCTATATGAATGACGTACAGCAGTTCCAAATTGCGAACCTGAATCGTTCTATGAAGGGGACACATCAGGGAAACAATATGGCTCTCGCCATTACAGCATTTTTTGAAGTGGCGTCAGAATTAGACGTGTCTATTGATCAAACAGCTATTCGTCAAGCTGTGCAAAAGGCCTCTATTTTGGGACGCTTTGAAGAAATAATGCCTTTCGTTATATTGGATGGTGCGCATAATCCTGCAAGTGCTGAAAAATTAATAGAAACGATTCAGTGTGAATATCCAAATGAGCAGATAACATTTGTCGTTGGCATACTAGCAGATAAAGATGTTGAGCAGATTCTCGGAATTCTAGAGCAGGTGAGTGATGACTTTTACTTCGTCGATTTTGCTAATTCACGAGCAATGCCAGCACATCAAATGGTCAAACTTTCTCATGCAACATCGAAAACAACCTTGCTTGACTATGCATCCTTTATACAGGCACAATCACATAGACAGCAGAGAACCATTGTAGCAGGCTCGTTATATTTATTAACAGAGGTTCGTCATAGATTAAAACAATGAAATAACTAGGGCTCTTAATAGTGAGTCCTAGTTTTTTTATGGCTGCAAATTTAGGATTGCAATGAGTTCCGTATCAAAAAATAATAAATTCGCATTTACCCTTTGGAATGTACATATAATATCATATGATGTTGGCATAGATAGGTGGAAGGATGAGGTGATAGTTGAATGAAAATTGTAAGTCATGTGATGAAAAAACAAATATTTCGAGCAATGATTATTGGTGGATTTGTTGGTCTATTAGGTGTAGCAATTTTTCTGGGCGTTTTACAAGCCAGCACACAGTTACCTTTAAAGAAAAATGGTAGTGAAGTGGCAAATAATCAATCACAAACAGAAACGATTCCAACTGCCGGGGAGACAACCAATACATCTAATGCATCGATGTTTTATGCAAGCCAAGCTGGCGTGTATTCAAACTATGAGAGCGCAAGTTCATTTGTTGCTGAGTATCCTGCCTTAAAAGAGAGCGCGATCGTTCAAGTTGATGACAAGTTTTATGTGTGGACAAGCATGGTGACGGAGGAAAGTCAGCTAAAATTTTTACAGGACCCCGCAACCTTTAAAAAGGCATTTAGCGTCAGTGGTGAAAGCTGTAAAGAACCTACCTTGGCAGAACTACCAACTGCATTAGCAGATAAAAATGCCGCAAAATTAAATTTTAAGGAAAATGGCAAGGACTCAACGCTACCTGAGGATTGGCAGTCCATTGGCGCAGCGGCCTCTACTATTTCCAACGATATCAACATCATTCGTCTGCATGTTTTTGCACATTACCAATCTAAAAATACGTGTCTTCAAGTGAAGTTTTAACAATAAATAATAATGAAATCTTCATTATCTTGTTTTTTTGAAAATTTTCAAATTGTGCATTCTTCTGTATCATAAGGATAAGGAGGAATGATCAGATAATGTTAAAAACAAATCATAAGCTTGTCCTTGCTTCTGCTTCCCCTAGGCGCAAGGAATTGCTTAACATGCTAGCACTCCCGTTTGAAGTCTTGACAAGTGAAGTGGAAGAAACAAGTGTACAAGCTCATACAATGCAGGATTATGTAAAAGGAGTAGCTTTATTGAAGACGCGTGATGTAGCCAAAAAAGCAGCTAATGCCACGATTATTGGTGCAGATACAATCGTTGTTTACAATCAAGAGCTACTACATAAACCTAAAACGCGTGAGGAAGCTATTTCTCACTTATTACGTTTGTCAAATAACAAACATAGTGTGATGACTGCGGTCGCTATAATCGAACCGAATGGAAAGGAAACGACCTTTGTGGAAGAGACTACAGTTGTTTTCCACCGTCTATCGCAGGAATTAATCGAAGCTTATGTAGATTCAGGAGATCCTTTTGATAAAGCGGGTGGTTATGGCATTCAAACGATTGGTACACTATTAGTTAAAAGAATTGAAGGAGATTATAACAATGTTGTAGGTTTACCACTTGCAACTTTGTTTTCGCAATTGGTGGATCTACAGATAGTCCAATTTGCGAAGGAGTGAATATTTTTGCTAGAAGACGCTTTACCAACTTTGATGATACGAGATGTCAATATAGAGGATCGTCCCCGTGAACGGCTATTACGACAAGGAGCTGAGAGTTTATCGAATCAAGAGCTACTCGCTATTTTATTGAGGACAGGCACAAAGGAAGAATCTGTGCTTGTTCTTGCAAATAGGGTGTTAAATGTTTTTGAACGACTCCATCATTTGAAGCATGCAACCATCGAAGAAATGATGGCTATTAAAGGAATAGGCGAGGTGAAAGCCATTCAATTAATGGCTGCTGTTGAACTTGGTAGAAGACTGGCTCAAAAACATAATGATGAGAAATTCACAATACGTTCTCCACAAGATGCAGCAACTTACTTAATGCCTGATATGACCTCGCTTAATCAGGAGCATTTTGTTGTGCTTTTTTTAAATATAAAAAATCAAATTATTCATAAGCAAACGATTTTCATTGGCAGTTTAAATGCATCCATCGTTCATCCTAGAGAAATATTTCGAGAAGCTGTCAAAAGGTCTGCCGCTTCTATTATATGTGCCCACAACCATCCAAGTGGGGTGCCAACACCGAGCACGGAGGACATTGAAGTAACAAAGCGAATTGTTGAAGCAGGCTATATTATAGGGATAGAGTTAATTGATCACGTCATCATCGGCGACCATCAATATATTAGTTTAAAGGAAAAAGGATATTTTTAACTCTGCATACAATATGCAGAGTTTTTTATGATGAATCCATTTTGTTGTATAGAAGATTCTATTACTATAAATGACCTTAATTATAACCAGTCATAAAATTTTTGTATTTTTTTGTGGTATATTGGCGAACCTTTTTTCTTACATAACGTTAATGTATTCATAGAAAAGCAATTATCTTCACAAAAATTGGTAGCCTGATACACATTGTCTTATGGGAATAAAAATTATATGCTAATCTATACGTACTATTTTTAGTTTAAGAGGGAATTAAAATAGTATCTTTTCTGTGAGATGAAGTATGTGATACTACAAATTCTTGCGTTTTTCCGTTATAATGAACGGTATGAATTTTATCTTTATTCAGGGAGGACTCCCATCAAAATTGGTGGTGAGGTGAATGAGTGTGTAGTTTTTTCATAGGTGTAAACTACCAACTGATGGAGATAAAAAAATTTGACAGGTGTTATGGACGTTGAAAGGAGTCAATTGTGTATTTACACAATTCAATTTCCTATACATTGTCGTCAAATATATTGGATGTCAACGAAAGTATGGCTTATATAGAAAGGGAGTACACAATTTGTTTGGACTAGGAAGCAAAGATGTCGGGATTGACCTCGGCACAGCGAATACATTAGTGTTTATTAAAGGAAAGGGAATCGTATTACGTGAACCTTCAGTTGTAGCAAAAAATACAAAAACAGGGGATATTGTTGCCGTTGGTAATGATGCGAAAAATATGATTGGTCGAACACCTGGCTCAATCGTAGCGATTCGTCCAATGAAAGATGGCGTTATTGCTGACTTCGATATTACAACAGCAATGATTGAGTATTATTTAAAAGAAGCATGTAAAAACTCTGGAGGCAACTGGAAAAAACCAAATGTTATGATTTGTGTACCTTATGGTATTACTTCAGTGGAGCAGCGTGCTGTTATTGATGCTGCACGACAAGCAGGTGCAAAAGAGGCGTTCACAATCGAAGAGCCATTTGCAGCAGCAATCGGTTCAAATCTTCCTGTATGGGATCCTACAGGGTCAATGGTTGTTGATATCGGTGGAGGTACAACAGAAGTTGCCGTTATTTCTTTAGGTGGTATTGTAACGAGTGAATCTGTACGTGTTGGTGGTGATGCAATGGATCAATCCATCATTTCGTATATCCGTAAAACGTATAATTTAACAATTGGTGAACGTACAGCGGAAGCCGTAAAAATGGAAATTGGTACGGCATTGGCAGAAGGACCAGAAGCACGAATGGATATTAGAGGACGTGACCTGTTAACAGGTTTACCGAAAACAATTGAAATTTCTTCACAGGAAATTTCTGAATCATTACGTGAAGCGGTTTCCTCTATTATTGACGGTGTTCGTAAAACATTAGAACAAACACCTCCAGAATTATCTGCTGATGTAATGGAGCGCGGTATTGTATTAACTGGTGGTGGGGCACTGCTAACAAACTTAGACAAAGTAATCAGTCAAGAGACAAATATGCCAGTATTCATTGCAGAAGATCCTTTAGACTGTGTAGCGATTGGTACAGGTAAGGCATTAGATCATATCGACTTAATTCGTCAACAACAAGTTAAAGGGTAAGGAGGTTTAGGCAATGCCACACTTTTTTTTCAATAAGAAAGTAATTTTGCTGCTCATAGGCATGGTTTTTCTTGTGGCATTGATTAGCTTCTCATTACGTGATCGGACGAATGCAACTTTACCAGAGCAAATTATTAAAGATACTGTCGGTTTCGCACAATCGCTTGTTGCGAAGCCGGCGAATTATATTAATGGTGTTTTTAATAGTATTGACTCCCTCTTAAACACGTACGAAGAAAATAAACGTTTAAAAGCACGCTTAGAAGATTTTGCAGTTGTACAAGCTGAGGCTACGGATTTAAAATCAGAGAATAACAAGCTTCGAGAGCTTTTGGATAAAACTGAGAGCTTAAAGGCATTTAATCCAATTCAAGCAACAGTGATTGCTAGAAATCCTGACCAGTGGGAAGAGAAAATTATTTTAGATAAAGGGTCTTCTCATGGAGTCAAAAAAAATATGGCAGTTATGACCGCGAAAGGGTTAGTGGGGAAAATTACCCTAGTTACACCTTTCACATCTGAGGTAGAGCTTTTAAATACAAATAATCCAAACTATCGTGTTTCCGCGATGGTGCTAGGAGAAAAAGAAGCATACGGTTTAATCGAGGGCTTTGATGAAGAACGTAATGAACTCATTATGAAGCGAATCGATTCTAGCATGAAGGTGAAAGAAGGCGAGCAAGTAGTTTCTTCAGGTCTTGGTGGTATTTTCCCTAAGGGAGTGCCGATAGGAGAAATTACGGAAGTTAGTACAGATGACTTTGGTTTAACGAAAATGGCGTATGTCAAACCATCTGCTGATTTTTCAATTTTAGAGCATGTTGTGATTGCCAAGCGAACATCCACAAGTATTGATGGATCAGATGGCAATGCAACGAATGAGGATTTATCGAATCCGCAAGAGGCAAGTGAAGAGGAGGCGGAGTGATGGTTCGATTTCTCATCCCCTCTGTAGCGGTTTTACTATTCCTGTTAGAACCAGAATTTGCTATGCTTTCCCCGATTGAAATTAAAGGGGAAGTCTATTTTCTGGTACCGCGTTTTTTAATCTTATACCTTATTTTTATATCCATCTATTACAGCCGTCAACGTGCGGTAATGTATGGACTTTTTTTTGGTGTCTTGTATGATGTGTTTTACATTGATATTATTGGATTATATTCAGTACTTTATCCACTTATATGTTTTTTGGCAGGGTCTATCGTGAAAGTTATACATCAGCACTTAGTTGTAACAACTACAATTTCAGTTATACTAGTAGCGATTTTAGAATTTATTCTCTATCAATTCTTTTTCCTAATCGATTTTACAGCAATTCCTTTAGCGGATTTCTTACGTTCACGACTACTACCAACAATCATTGCGAATGCTTTATTTTTAATGATTCTTGGGTGGGCCTTCAAGTATCTAATTAATGCGCGTGTCTTACAGAGAGCACGTGAGGTTTCTTAACAAAGAACAACGTGAGGTGAGGCATTCATGAAAAAACAGTTAGTTAATATGAAGGGAACGAAGGACGGTTTTGTACTACGCCTAGACGACCAATGTGCGTATGGTGAACTAGTGGAAGAATTAAAGAATAAGGTTTTAGAGGGCGGTATCGATGGTAAAGTTGATGTACAATTATACTTAGGCTATCGATACTGTACTGAAGAACAATTAAATGAACTTATAAAAATTATAGAAGAAACAGAACAGCTTATTGTATCGAAGGTGCAAAGTGAAGTACTGACTGTCCACGAAAGCAACCAGAAGATGTTTGAAAGCCAACAAGATACATATATAGGAGTGGTCAGATCAGGACAAATTCTGCGTTCATCCGGGGATATTACCATCATAGGAAATGTCAATCCAAACGGTCGTGTTGAGGCTGGAGGTAATGTATATGTCCTAGGTAGACTTAAAGGGATTGCACATGCTGGTATGCAAGGCAATAAAGAAGCAATCATTGCAGCATCTCGATTTGAAGCCACGCATATCATGATTGCCGATCAAGTTCAGGTAATGTCAGATGAACATGTAAAAGCGATTAATCAAGTAGAAATGACTTGTGCATTTATTGGCTACGATGGACGCATTACGTACGATCAAATTCATGCCTTAAAAAATATTCGACCATTGTTAAATGTGTCTAAGGGAGGAAGCTAGTGTGGGAGAAGCGATCGTCATAACTTCAGGTAAAGGCGGTGTCGGTAAAACAACGACAACGGCTAACCTTGGGACTGCATTGGCTCTACAAGGTAAAAAAGTATGTTTAGTGGATACAGATATTGGCCTACGTAATTTAGATGTGATTTTAGGCCTTGAAAATCGTATTATTTATGACCTAGTCGATGTGGTGGAAGGACGCTGTAAAATTCATCAAGCATTGATTAAGGATAAACGCGTAGATGAGAAACTATTTTTATTACCTGCTGCTCAAACAACAGATAAAAATGCTGTTACCCCTGAGCAAATGAAGAGCTTAGTAGAGGAATTGAAAAGAGACTATGATTATGTATTAATCGATTGCCCAGCGGGAATTGAGCAAGGCTACCGTAACGCTGTTGCTGGTGCAGATCATGCGATTGTTGTCACAACACCTGAAATTTCTGCTGTTCGTGATGCAGATCGTATTATTGGTTTACTGGAGCAGGAAGAGATAACAGCACCTAAACTCATCATTAATCGTATTCGACAACATATGATGAAGAGCGGTGACACACTGGATGTCAATGAAATTACAACTCATTTATCTATTGATTTATTAGGTATTATTATAGACAGTGAAGGTGTCATTTCATCTTCTAATAAAGGTGAACCAATTGTAATGGACCCCTCAAATAAAGCGTCATTAGGCTATCGAAATATTGCCCGTCGTATTCTTGGTGAATCAGTGCCATTAATGGCTATACAAGATGAGCAAAGAGGGATGTTTTCAAAACTTAAAGCCCTTTTCTCAAAATAAATTAAAACCTTTTCGTGCAATTGTACGAGAAGGTTTTTTCTTGTGCATGTTTGGACATGCAATCACATATAGTGAGGAAAAAAGGATGAGGGCTTGTTTAAAAAATGGAAATGGTTTGTCACGATACTTCTTGTGGCGGCGATCATGCTTGTAATTCGTTTAGAGGACCAGGGTGTAGTGGATACACCTGTTCGGAAGCTTGTTACAACCTCTGCTGATTTAACGTATTTAAGTGAGCTCGGGCAAAGCTGGTTCGAAAAAGAAAAAGAGACCATCATGGTTTCTAGTGATGTAGGGCAAGCAGATCTTTTAACATTTGCGAATGCCCAAGTATTTAAAGAAGGCTATCTATTGCAGTATGATGTTGGCTTACCTATCTATGCTGGTCAAAATGGATTAGTCGTTTTTACTGGCCATACAAAGTACACAGGTAAGACCATGACCATCAGCTATGAAGATGGTACAACCGTTTCCTATGGTATGTTAGATAGTTTAGCTCAACTACCATACACATCTATTCAAGCAAATGATTTAATTGGCATGAAAGAAGCGGGTCAACTTTATGTGTCCATCGAAAAGGGAGATGCCCATTATGATTTAGAGCAAATTGTACAATGGCTTGAAACGACGGAGACAAATGAGGATTAAATTACATCTTCTGTGTATCCCTCTCGTATTTGTCATGATTTTTAGTGGCCAGTTAGCCTATTACGCGATCATTCTGTTTTCCTTACTGTGGCATGAGGCTGGTCACTTAGTTGCGGCAGTAATGTGTGGAGTGAAGGTGAAATCCTGCGTAATTACACCATACGGGGGAGAAATTCAATTTGAAAATCCAGCGGTTGTGCAAGCTTCGTCACTCCTATGGATTGCATTAGGAGGGCCAATCGCTACGATTATTGGGATTGGCCTCGCTTTTTTTATGCCTGATTTACTCGCTACTAAGCTTATAAATGTACAACTCGTGTTATTGGCTGTCAATATTGTACCCATCATACCGTTAGATGGTGGAAGGATATTGTTAGCCTGCCTATTTTTAAAATATCCAAGAGCTCACGTGATAGAGCTATATTATTGGTTATCATTCATCGTAGCTACTATACTATTACTTGTCACTTTCAAGTTCTTGCCACAATCTATTTTTTTAGCCATCATAAATTTATTTATTTGGTTGCAAGTATTGAAAGAATGGCGTTATCGAAAATATCGAGTTGCTTTTGAAAAATATGTTATGAATAGATTGACTTGAAAAAATTCGTGTGGTAATATTTTAATGTTATTGTTTGTAGCACCCGTGCTACTACAACCGCTCTGTAAAGGTTTAAGTGTCTAGTAAGATCACCTTATGAAACAGGCGAGTCTGAGTCTAAGAGGAGGTGCAGTAAAATGTACGCAATTATTGAAACTGGTGGTAAACAAGTCAAAGTAGAAGCTGGTCAAGAAATCTATGTTGAAAAATTAGGCGTAGAAGCTGATGAGGTTGTAACTTTTGATAAAGTTTTATTCGTAGGTGGCGAAAACGTTAAAGTTGGCGCTCCATTCGTAGAAGGTGCTACTGTAACAGCTAAAGTTGTTAAAGAAGGCCGTGCGAAAAAAATCGTTGTTTTCAAATTGAAAGCTAAAAAGAACTACCGTCGTAAACAAGGTCACCGTCAACCTTACACAAAATTAGTTGTTGAAGCAATCAACGCTTAATTGTGAGGTATAGCGAATGATACAAGTTACGATTCATCACGATGAAAATAGACATGTGTCAGCATTCGAATTTTCAGGACATGCTGGTTATGATGAATCTGGTAAGGATTTAGTATGTGCAGGAGCATCAACTATAGCCATTGGTACAGTGAATGCTATTTATGCATTATTACAAATTCAGCCAGAAATCGAACAAGCTGCTGAAGGTGGAGGCTATCTCAAGGTAGATTTACCATCAGACATAGAGCCTGAAGTAGATGCAAAACTACAGTTAATTGTTCAAGTAATGACTGCCCAAGTGTATTCTATGGTGCAAAATTACGGACAATACATCCAAATCAACTACAACCAAGTAGGAGGTGGAACTCGATGAAATTATTATTAGCATTAGACCTTCAACTTTTTGCATCGAAAAAAGGGGTAGGTTCTACTAAAAACGGACGTGACTCTGAGTCTAAACGACTTGGTGCAAAACGTGCTGATGGCCAATTCGTAACAGGTGGTTCAATTCTTTACCGTCAACGCGGTACAAAAATTTACCCAGGTACAAACGTAGGTCGTGGTGGTGACGATACACTATTTGCTAAAGTTGACGGCGTTGTTAAATTTGAACGTTTAGGTCGCGATCGCAAACAAGTATCTGTTTATCCAACAACACAAGAAGCTTAATCTTTTATAAGATAACATAAAGCGGAGGACTGCATTTATTGCAGTCCTTTTTTTGGCTAAATTTCAAAAAAGCCGATTGGACGCAATGACACCAAGGTATAATTGATTAAAGAATTAAGGGAAAAATACAGCAAAACTTGTTATACTAGTAAGGATAACTTTATTGGAGTGAATGGGATGAACAATCAATCACTAACCATTAGTGAAGTATTACGTTTTGCAAATCATGATTATGTGAATCAACTGCAACTGATTCGCATGAATTTAGATTTAGGTAGAATCGAGGAATCGAAAAAACTTATTCAACATTATTCAGAACAATTACGAGTATTTTCTATCCTCAATCGACTACAATTACCACAAACAATTGAATGGCTTCAAACAGCAGGATGGCGTTACCCATCATTAGCTTGGAAGCTAAGCGGTGAGATAAAAAAGCCTGTGACCAATGATATTGATCAGGAAGTTGTAGATTATTTAAACAAAACAGTTATGCATGTTTATGATACATTAGATCCATTTACAGAGCAGATCCTAACGCTTGATGTACGTGTTGACGATCATACATTTGCCGTGACATTCACGCTAAATGGGTTATGGAGTGCTGATGCATTCACCGAAAAAGGTTTGAAACAATTCGACATTCAAACAATTGAGCAGACAACTACACGCTGGCAATATGTCTTGAGTGCAAATAGGGAGTGAACTAAATGTTTGTCGATCACGTAAAGATTTATGTTAAAGGTGGCGATGGCGGAGATGGTATGGTAGCCTTTCGCCGTGAAAAATATGTACCAAATGGTGGTCCAGCTGGTGGAGATGGTGGACACGGTGGTAACGTTGTATTTGAAGTAGAAGAGGGCTTACGAACATTAATGGATTTCCGCTATAAACGCCATTTTAAAGCACCTCGTGGCGAGCATGGGATGAGTAAAGGCATGCATGGTAAAAATGCGGAGGATTTAATTGTTAAAGTACCACCAGGCACAGTGGTTATGAATGAAGAAACAAATGCCGTTATTGCTGACTTAGTCGAGCATGGGCAAAGAGCAGTTATTGCGAAAGCAGGCAGAGGTGGACGAGGTAATTCTCGCTTTGCTACACCTGCCAACCCGGCGCCAGAACTTTCTGAAAAAGGTGAGCCAGGACAAGAATTAAATGTTATATTAGAGTTAAAAGTTTTAGCAGATGTAGGGTTAGTTGGTTTCCCAAGTGTTGGTAAATCAACACTTTTATCTGTTGTTTCCGCGGCTAAGCCAAAAATTGGTGCTTATCATTTCACAACAATTGTACCGAACTTAGGCATGATTGAAACGGATGACCATCGAAGCTTTGCGATGGCTGATTTACCAGGGCTTATTGAGGGAGCACATCAAGGAGTTGGATTAGGTCATCAATTTTTACGACATATCGAACGTACACGCGTTATCGTTCATGTCATTGATATGTCAGGGATGGAAGGCCGCGATCCATATGAAGATTATTTAACAATTAATGAAGAGCTAAAACAATATAATCTTCGTTTAACAGAGCGTCCACAAATTATCGTAGCCAATAAAATGGATATGCCAGATGCAGAAGAGAATTTAACAGCATTCCGTCAGAAGGTTGGAGAAGACGTTCAAATTTTCCCAATTTCTGCTGTTTCACGTCAAGGTTTAAAAGAGCTACTTTTTGCCATTGCCGATCTATTAGAAGTAACGCCTGAATTCCCACTATATGATGATCTAGAGGAGCAATCAGACGCAACCGTAATGTACAAGCATGAGGCAAAAGGTGAAGATTTCGAAATCACACGTGATGATGATGGTACATTTATTATTAGTGGTTATGCAATTGAGCGTTTATTTAAAATGACAGACTTTAGCCGTGAGGATGGTATACGTCGTTTTGCTCGTCAATTGCGTGCAATGGGTGTGGACGAGGCTCTGCGTGAGCGTGGAGCGCAAGATGGCGATACAGTACGCCTACAAGAGTTTGAATTTGAATTTGTCGATTAAGACATGAGTTTTAGGGGGAAGCGTATGAAGAATGTTGCGAATCAGCGATATTATTTAGTTCGTGAGGATGTTTTAACGGATGCAATGCAAAAAACTTTGGAGGCGAAACACTTACTATCAAGTGGTTCAGTATCTTCCATTTGGGATGCGGTAAAGCAGGTGGATTTATCGCGAAGTGCGTTTTACAAATATCGTGATGCGGTTTTTCCTTTTCATTCAATTGTGCAGGAACGCATTTTAACAGTCTTTTTACAGCTTCAAGATAGAAAAGGAACACTTGCCAAGCTTTTAGAAACTGTGACAATTACACATTGTAATGTCTTAACGATTCATCAAACAATCCCTATTCAGGGACGTGCGAATGTTACATTGTCATTAGATGTAACAAGCATGACTTGTGATCTTGATGATCTTATTCAGCAATTAAAACGCTTAGATTTTGTGGAATCAGCGGAAGTGATTAGTTCTGGAGCATTATAAGCACAGAGAGTGTTCAATCCTTTAATTTTTGACAAAATGACAAACATCGTGTTGAATAACCCCAATGGGTAAAGATACGATAACAAAGCTCAAATAAGGAGCTGTCCCAAGCGTTTTTCATCACGAGGGACTGCTCCTTATTGTGCCATAAAGGAGGTATTTGCAATGACAAAGCAACAATGGGAAAATCGAATCGCCTATCTAGGACCAGAAGCATCATTTACATACTTAGCAACAAAGGCTACTTTTCCAAATGAGTGGCTCGTACCGTGTGCCACGATTCCAGAATGTATAGAGGCTGTTGCAGAGGGAAAGGTAGATTTAGCTGTCGTGCCGCTAGAAAATGCTCTAGAGGGCTCTGTATCATTAACATTAGATTACTTATTCCATGAGGCAACACTTTATGTAACTGGAGAGTTATTGCTGAAAATTCAGCAGCATTTAATGGTCAATAAAGCGCAGAAGGATGATTGGCAGTCAATCGAAGGTGTTTATTCTCATCCGCATGCACTAGCTCAATGTCATAAATATTTATTTTATCGTTTTAGTCATGTACCATTACATCAAACAACTTCAACTGCAGCAGCAGCAAAATATGTATCAGAGAATCCACAAGAGTGTATAGCGGCAGTCGGTAATGCAGCCGCAGCTGAAAAATATGGTCTTGAAATAGTGGAGCAGAATATCCATGATTTTCATTTTAATCATACACGATTCTTTGTACTGTCTAAGCAAAATAAACGATTGCCACAAGAGCTATCAGATGGGCAAGCGAAAACAACATTTATGATTACCTTACCAACAGATCGTTCAGGTGCATTACATCAGGTGCTTTCTGTTTTTGCATGGCGTCAGCTAAATTTAAGTAAAATCGAATCACGTCCATTAAAAACTGGATTAGGTGATTATTTCTTTATGATTGATGTATTAGCAGATGAAAAGGAACCGATGATGCGTGGGGCAATGGAAGAATTAGCTGCGCTAGGCTGCAAAGTAAAGTCACTGGGTACCTATTTTACTTATGTAACATCAGACGAAGCATAGTAATGTGAAGGAGGAGGAAAGAAGATGGGTGGGATTATTTTATTCGATGGTGTCTGTAATTTTTGTGATAGCACTGTTCAATTTATCATCAAACATGATCAAGCTGGCTATTTTCAATTTGCATCGCTGCAAAGCGAGGCTGGTCAATCGCTTCTCACTCAATATCATATACCAAAGAATATAGATAGTGTAATTCTTATTGAACAAGGGAAAGTGTCTGTTGAATCTACCGCTGCGTTAAACATTTGCCGTAAATTTGATGGATTGTGGCCTTGTTTCTACGCCTTCATTCTTGTACCACCATTTATTCGCAATGCATTATATCGATTATTTGCAAAGCAACGCTATCGTTTGTTTGGAAAAAAAAGTGAATGCTTATTGCCTACGCCTGCTCAACGTCAAAGATTTCTTTCCTGATAAGGAAATACTTGCCTTTAAGAGAACAATAGCTCCGGACGGAAGCCCGCGCTTAACGAGACAATACCAGCATTAAAAAACAGAAAGCACCGTTTGAAATCAATTTTTCAGACGGTGCTTTTACTATTCATTGATCTGACACTAAGTAGCCCTTTTTTTGTAAAGCTCCCTCAATTAATGTTAAAACTTCAACAGAGGGTGCTGTGATGACATGTAGATGGATGCCGCCAGTGAGAGCAGATAAATAGTTGGCCTGTGTTGCATTCACACGTTCGATAAATTGTTTCACCTCATGGCGGTTGGATACCATGATAGAGGCTGTCAGTTCACCATATATTGGATGTTCGACAATGACATTTTTGACGGTTCCGCCACAGTCTACAATCGTCATTAATTCATCTTCCGTCTGCTCTGATGTATGCAAGCAAGGGAATGTTCGTTCAACGGTTTGCTGTATTTGTTCTTGATGCATATAAAGATAACCTTGGCTTGTGGCAATAATGGGCTCATTTCTTGCCTTTAATAAAGTCATATCATTGACGATTACTTGTCTAGAAACATTGGCGAACTTTGCTAAGTCTGTCCCAGTTATAGGTGCTTTATTTTTTTTTAATTGCGCTAATAGTTGCAGTCGGCGTTCTTCGCCTAACATTTTTTTCATAAGAGATCACCCCTGCTCGTAATAAAGGAATCAGCGTTCCTTATGAATTAGTGTACCATGAAGCTTTTCTAACTTGCTGAAATTTTTGTATCCAAATGAAACATTGAACATATGATACGTAGAGAGGAAGGGAGGAAAAAATTGCGTATTCATATTGTTCAAAAGGGAGATACATTGTGGAAGATTGCGAAAGAGTACGGCATTTCGTTTGAAGATTTGAAGCGGCTCAATGTCCATCTTGCCAACCCAGATTATATTGTTCCAGGCATGGAAATTATATTGCCTGAAAAAATAAACAAAGAGCCGCATAGAGATTCACATAAAGAAATGCCGAAAAAGGAAACACAAGTGCATAAGGAGACACCAAAGGAAAGTCCTAAAAAAGAGGTACAGCGACCAATGCCACCACCACCGCCAATTGTACCGCCACCACCAGCTCCTATGCCAATGCCAGAACCACAAATGATACCGATACCAATACCGATGCCAATGCCAATGCAGATGCCACAACAGCCGATGTGGGTACCGCAGCCTGTGGAAATGAATTGGCACCAGCAATTGGTGATGCCACAAATGGAGCAAAATGTTACAACACCACCTGTACAAATACAGCCACCACCACCGCCACCACCGCCTGTAGCTAAACCAAAGCCAATGCCAATGCCACAACCAGCACCACATCCACCAATGCATATCATGCCACAAATGCCTGCCGTACCACATTGTTCAAGTTGCCATCAGCCAATCTATCATCAGATGTGGTGGCCGATGCCAATGCAGCCGCAGGTCGAGCATTATACGATGCCACAGCAGCCAATGTCCTATGACATGCCAGATCATAAAGTAGGTGGAATGGAAGACTTTTTAGAGTCCACATCACCATTCTTCCATACGCAAGATCACCAAAAGCCACAAATGGATATGATGCCCGATATGAATATGGGGCAATCCTGTGGTTGTGGCACACAACCAATGATGATGCCTGATATGAACATGGGTCAATCTTGTGGCTGTGGCACACAACCAATGATGATGCCAAATTGGCAAATGGACCCTTGTCATTGCCCGCCACCACCATGTCCGACACATTGTCCACCACCATGCCCATCAGCAGCAGGTCCTTGGATGTCTCCGCATTATTTCCCAGGCGGGATGACGCCTTATCGATGGTGAAAAAGCGTATATTGTAGAAGAAGTAAAGCCAAATATTTGGAAATATAAATATCGATCGAAAAATTATTTTGTCAAACGTGCAAAGCAAGTGGAAATTGCGGAGAAGGTAAGAACCATTCATCGCCAATTAGGACGTATGGAACCTTCTTTGATCCTACCATTAGTTCAGAGCGATGATGAGCAGTTAATTGTGCAAATGTGGCAAGAAGGAAGCCACGGGGCTAACTTTGCGCATAAAAAAGATCGTAATGAATCTCTTAGACTATTAATCGCTTTACATGACACACATAAAAAGATTGCGTGGCAGCGCGTGCCAGGCTTGCATACCTACTCACAGCTTTTAAAATGGCAAATGCGTCATATGCGTTTTAAAAGTAGAAGAAATGAGTTTCGAACATTTTTAACGAAAGAAGAAATTGATCAAATATTGCATTATAGTGATAAGTCATTACAATTGATTGCATTGGAAGATGCACCTGAAAAAGAGATTACGCTATTGCATGGGGATGTAGTTCATCATAATTTTTTATGGTGCTCCGATGGACAATTACGTTTAATTGATTTTGATTTAGCGCACCTTGGTGAAGCGGATGACGAGTATATTTTATGGTTACATCGTGTGTTACCTGCTGTAGATTATGATCTTGGAAAGATTTTTGCAGAGTTACCTGAGCTGAAACGACTGGATAAAAGAAAGCTTCATCGCTTGAAATACCCAAATGAGTTATTACGAGAATGGCTGTTTGCTATAGATTTACCACTAGAGCAACAGCTAGTATTTTTAGATTATTTAGTACCATTTACAAAACGAGCCCTCACCTATTGGCCAAAACTGTGGTACGATATTGATAGATTTGTCAAGAAATGACCGTCAATTGGCGGTCATTTTTGTCTGCGAACGGAGTTTAGACGCTACTTTTTGTCGAGCATTCGTTCGCTATATGCTATAATCGAAGACGATGATTGTGAGGGATTATAGATGTATGATTATTTAAAAGGACAAATTACTCGTATTACACCTGAATTTATTGTGCTGGAACAACAGGGGATTGGGTGGCAACTTAATACGCCCAATCCATTTGCTTTTCGAACATCTGCCCTTGAGCAACAGATATATGTTCATTTGCATGTGCGAGAGGATGCGCAAGTTTTATATGGCTTCCCTAACCTAGATCAGCGTGAGTTATTCCGTAAGCTTATTTTAGTGTCAGGAATAGGACCAAAGGGCGCTTTAGCGATTTTAGCTACAGGTAATCCACAACAGGTTATTAGCGCAATTGAGCGGGAGGACGAAGCGTTTTTAGTGAAGTTCCCTGGAGTTGGTAAAAAAACAGCACGTCAAATGATCCTCGACTTGAAGGGCAAACTTGGTTCATTATTAGATACACTTGAATTACCTAGTGCAGAAGATGAATTACCTTTGTTTGGTGTGCATGCCTATAAACATGAATTAGAAGAAGCCCTACTTGCCTTAATGGCTCTTGGCTATTCTGAAAAAGAGCTAGAAAAAATTAAACCACAGCTAGAGGATAACGATAAACTTGAAACGACAGATGCCTTTATGAAACAAGCATTGCAACTACTGCTAAAATTAAAATAAGGAAAGGAGGAAAGGTGCATGTCTGAACGTATGATGGCAAGTGAAGCAGGGAGCTATGATGAGCAGTTTGAGTTATCTTTACGTCCTCAAAAATTAGCACAGTATATTGGGCAACATAAAGTAAAGGAAAACTTACAAATATTCATTGAAGCGGCAAAGCTTCGCCAAGAAAGTTTAGATCATGTGTTGTTATATGGACCTCCAGGACTTGGTAAAACGACCTTAGCGGCTGTTATCGCAAATGAGATGAATGTTAACGTACGCATGACAAGTGGCCCTGCGATTGAGCGTCCAGGAGATTTGGCAGCTATTTTAAGTTCACTAGAGCCTGGGGACGTTTTATTTATTGATGAAATTCATCGACTGCCCCGTGCTATTGAAGAAGTATTATATCCAGCAATGGAAGACTTCTGCTTAGATATTGTGGTAGGAAAAGGTCCTGAAGCACGTTCTGTACGACTTGATTTACCTCCCTTTACCCTTGTAGGTGCAACAACAAGAGCGGGTGCTTTATCAGCTCCTCTAAGAGATCGCTTTGGTGTGTTGCTGCGCCTAGAATATTATGATGACCGATCGCTTGCTGAAATTGTTGTGAGAAGTGCACATTTATTTGAGGTAGAAATAGAGCAAGTAGCAGCAATGGAAATGGCGAGACGCTCACGTGGAACACCTCGAATTGCCAATCGTTTATTGAAACGAGTGCGAGATTATGCACAAGTGCTTGGAGATGGTATGATAACGGAGGGTCTTGCACAGCAAGCATTAGAGCTGTTACAAGTAGATCCTAGAGGGCTTGATCATATTGACCATAAACTTGTAACCAATATGATTGAGCGATTCCGAGGAGGCCCAGTAGGCTTAGATACTCTTGCTGCATCAATTGGTGAGGAACGGGTTACGATAGAAGATGTATACGAGCCTTATTTGATGCAAATTGGCCTTATTCAACGTACCCCGAGAGGAAGAGTAGCCACACATTTAGCCTACGAACATTTTGGATATGAGTATCCCCAACAAACATAAAGAAGGAAGTTATTTTCATGCGTGTAGAAGATTTTGATTTTGAATTACCAGAGGAGCTTATTGCCCAAACACCATTAGTGGATCGTACAGCAAGTCGATTAATGGTCGTGACACCGGGCTCAAATAAAGTGGAGCACCTCCATTTTGCCCATGTATTAGACGAGCTACATGCTGGAGACTGTCTTGTACTAAATGATACAAGAGTTTTACCTGCTCGTTTAATGGGTGTAAAAGAAGAAACAGGTGCACATATAGAAGTATTGCTACTGAAGCAAATGGCTGGTACAGATGAGTGGGAAACACTTGTAAAACCAGCAAAGCGTGTAAAAGTAGGAACAGTCATCACATTTGGTGACGGTTTATTAACAGCTACATGTACAGGTGAGCTTGAACATGGCGGACGTACATTTGAATTTCAGTATAATGGTATTTTTTATGAAATATTAGAGCAACTTGGTGAAATGCCATTACCTCCCTATATTCGTGAAAAACTAGAGGATAAGGATCGTTATCAAACCGTTTATGCCAAAGAGCGTGGTTCTGCTGCAGCGCCTACAGCTGGGCTGCATTTTACAGAGGAGCTATTAGCTCAAGTGAAGGCTAAAGGCGTAGAGGTTGTCTTTATTACCCTACATGTCGGTCTTGGCACTTTCCGTCCCGTTAGTGTAGACTCGATTGAGAACCATGAAATGCATGCAGAATTCTATAGTGTTACAGAACAAGCAGCAGATACAATTAATCGCGTAAAGCGTAACGGTGGCAAGGTAATAGCTGTTGGGACAACCTCTACTCGTACATTAGAGACAATTGGTTCTAAATATGAGGGAGAAGTGCGAGCAGAACAAGGTTGGACGTCTATTTTCATCTATCCAGGCTACAATTTTACGGTGGTGGATGGGTTAATCACAAACTTCCATTTACCAAAATCAACACTAGTCATGCTTGTTAGTACGCTAGCTACTCGTGAGACCATTTTAAGTGCTTATCAGCAAGCTGTAGAAGAAAGATATCGCTTCTTTAGTTTTGGTGATGCTATGTTTATACGTCCCAAAAAATAATAGTGGATAAAATCGGAGTACTGTTTTTACTTCAGATAAGAAAGGATTATTTATTTTATGACACAACCAGCAATTCGATATGAACTACTTCATACATGTAAACAAACAGGAGCACGTCTTGGCATCGTCCATACACCACACGGCTCCTTTGAAACACCAGCATTTATGCCTGTTGGTACACAAGCAACGGTGAAGACCATGTCACCAGAAGAATTAAAAGAGATGAATGCCGGTATTATTCTGTCCAATACGTACCATTTATGGCTTCGTCCAGGTAATGATATTGTCAAAGAAGCAGGCGGACTTCATAAATTTATGAACTGGGATCGTCCAATTTTAACGGATTCAGGTGGTTTCCAAGTATTTTCACTTAGTCAATTCCGAAAAATTGAGGAGGAAGGAGTTCATTTCCGTAATCACCTCAATGGAGATAAATTATTTTTGAGCCCAGAAAAGGCAATGGAAATTCAAAATGATTTAGGCTCTGATATTATGATGGCCTTTGATGAATGTCCACCGTATCCTGCGACACATGACTATATGCTGAAATCAGTTGATCGAACAACTCGTTGGGCAAAACGCTGTAAGGAAGCACATCAGCGTCCAGAGGAGCAAGGTTTATTTGGCATTATTCAAGGTGGAGAGTACGAAGATTTACGCCGCCGCTCAGCAGAAGCGTTAGTAGAACTAGATTTCCCAGGCTATGCAATTGGTGGATTATCCGTTGGAGAACCGAAAGATGTGATGAACCGCGTTTTAGAATTTACTACGCCAATGATGCCTGAAAATAAACCTCGTTATTTAATGGGTGTTGGTTCACCCGATTCTTTAATTGATGGGGCAATTCGTGGGATCGATATGTTTGACTGTGTACTGCCAACACGTATTGCACGTAATGGAACCCTGATGACATCAGAAGGACGTCTAGTAGTGAAAAATGCAAAATATGCACGTGACTTTGGGCCGATTGATCCGAACTGTGACTGCTATACATGTAAAAATTATTCTCGTGCCTATGTTCGTCACCTTATTCGCACGGAAGAAACGTTCGGTATTCGTTTAACATCCTATCATAATCTACACTTCCTATTAAAATTGATGGAGCAAGTACGTGAGGCAATTCGTCAAGATCGCCTTGGTGATTTCCGTGAAGAGTTCTTTGAAAAATACGGCTTTAATGGGCCAGATGCAAAAAACTTTTAAACTAGACGAATAGGATTATTACATGCGCTAAATTAAAAAAGGACATTAGGCATCCCCTAATGTCCATATTCAATAGCAATAGTTTTGCAAATCATTCAAAACTTTGTAAAAAGTGAATATTTCTAGCAAAATATTGTCAATCATAGAAAAAATATTAGTAATTGAGAAAATTTTTGGGCTTGTCCATCGCTTTTTAATGGTGGAATAGTCTATACTAAAAAAGTGAGATTTGGAAAGGGGGCAAGATGCTATTATGGATCAATTATTAGGATTAGCACCAATATTATTAATGTTCGTTGCAATGTGGTTTATCTTAATCCGTCCAGCTAAAAAAAGACAGCAGGAAACACAAAATATGCAAAGTAGTTTGCAACGTGGAGATAAAGTCATTACAATTGGTGGTTTACACGGTGTTATTGATGCAATTGAAGACACAGCAGTGACATTAAAAATTGCTGACAATGTACGAGTGAAATTTGACCGTCAAGCAATTGGACGAATTGTCAATGACAATCAGTAACAAAGAAGAAAAGGCTTACAATAGGCGATAGCTATATTGTAAGTCTTTTTTATACAATATTAGAAGACAGTGTTTAGATGTTTTTTGCAGTTGTAGTTTTTAATTTATGAATGAATGCCTCACCAGTATCATTGCCATTAATCGTTATTCGGCTTAACGTAAATAGGGAATCGCCTTTTTTCACATGTTTATTTTGTATGACAAAGGCCATCTTAAAGCCAGCTTCCTTGGCTAATTTGATGGTGGAGGGTGAGTAAATCCCATAAGGATAGCTTATTGCTATTGGTTCATATCCTAACTTTTCTTTGATTATTTTTCTTGAATGAATAAAATCATTTCTTACCCTTTCTTCATATTCAACCTGACTCTCTAGTTGCCCATTTACAATACTAGGACCAAATACTGCGCCATTTAGTTTACCATTTTTTGAAGGTAATTTATAATGTAAGTCCCAAGTATGACTCTGGATTGTAATATAATCCTTCATTTCCTTTAATTGATCCCAACTCATCTTTGCTGTTTCATTTGGATAGTAATTGTTTCCATTCATCTCTAGGATTCGGCTTGCAATCACAAAGATTTCTGCATGCATATCATATTTTTTCAATATCGGGTAAGCTTTTTTATAATTACTAAAATACCCATCGTCAAAAGTAATTAACACGGGCTTTTGAGGTAACGGCGCTTGGTCGTTTAAGTAATCATATAATTGCTGAGCAGAAATGGCCTGATAGCCTTCCATTTTAAGTAATTTCATTTGATTTTCGAAGCTTTTGGGTGAAATAACTGTAGTATTGTTTATATTGTCCTCTAAATGATGGTACATAAGAATAGGTATTTCCTGTTCTTGATACCCGTAAATAGGATAAGGTCTAATAAGAAAAAGGATATAAACAAAAACGAAAACGATTATTTTTTTTGTCATGTCCTCACCTTGTTTGCATGTTTATTGTGATAAGCATCTAAGCTCTATGTTAGTGTGTACGAACAAGTAGGGACTATTCCTTGAAAACTGTATAAAAAACAATAAGTAAGGTCACCTTGATAGTATGGGGGTGTTTATATGGAAGAATATTACCATATTATTTTTAGAACTTGCTTTTTGTATGTGTTTATCATCATCGTTTTCCGTTTAATGGGTAAACGAGAAGTAGGTGAATTATCAGTCATCGATTTGGTCGTATTTGTATTAATTGCAGAAGTAGCAGCCTTTGCGCTAGACGATTATAAAAATCCTCTCTTTAATGCCATACTACCTATCATTATTTTGCTCTTTATTCAAATATTAAGTGCCTTTTTGTCATTAAAGTTCAAAAAAATACGTGACCTAGTGGATGGTGACCCTGCTTTATTAGTAAAAGACGGTGTTATTTTAGAGAGCGAGATGAGAAAACACCGCTATAATTTAGATGATTTATGTCAGCAATTACGAGAAAACGGAATTGCATCTGTGACAGATGTAGCCTTTGCGTATTTAGAGCCTTCAGGCAATCTTTCTGTCTATAAAAAAGATGAAAAAGCCTTTGTGTATCCATTGATTATCGACGGTGATATCCAAGAGAGACATTTATTTACCATGCATAAAGATGTGGATTGGCTAATGGGTGAGCTAGCAAAAAATAATATTACTGACAGTGAAACGGTATTTTTTTGTATTTGGGAAGACAATAAGCTGCATATCCAATTAAAGGAATCCTAGACTTTCTTCGCCAATTTTTTAATGTAACGGAAATCTGTAATACGCAACTGATTGGTAAATAATAAAAAGGTAAATAGCAAAAATAATGTCACACCACTACTTAAAATAAATGGTAGTGATAGTATTGGAATAAGGAAATACTGGGCGACGCAAACAGCAATAAAACAACTATAAGGCACGACAAACATTCTGAAGCCCGCACGCAGGTTTTTACGTTGTCTAACTGTTGCAATATGCAAGAATGACGTTAGTAATACCCCAAAGCCAATAGCTACAACGGCTCCTTTTTCTTGGATACCTGGTTGAGAGGCGAGTACAAACATCACGAAAAGTTTACCTAGCCCACCATAGATGGAGTTCATCATGGCAGCTCTTGCCTCACCAATTGCCTGTAAGATGGAGTGTAGAGGACTTTGAATATAATAAAAATAAAAAATAGGTGCTAAAATTTTAACGTACCCACGATTTTCTTCTAAATGGAAAAGCTTCATCGCTAATTCATCTCCATGCACAAAGAAATACGTAGCAGCAAAGCACCCCACTAGCGAAGACAATCTTAGGGATACCGAAATTCGTTCCTGTAATAGCGGGGTGTGCTGACGAGCGACGGCATCACTAACAGCTGGAATGAGCACAATCGATAAGGCTGTTGATACAAACGCAGGAAATAACAGTAATGGCACCAAAACACCGGAGATGACACCATATAAAATAGTGGCAGCAGAAGCGGTTAAACCGGCCACAGTTAAAGCTTTTAAAAAGATAATCGGCTCTAAAAACCAAGTGAAAGAACCAAAAAGCTTACTGCCTGCAGAGGGAAGGGCAATACGTAACATTGGTGATGCAGGATACCCTTCAATTTTAGTTTTTCGTGTCAGTAATTTCTTTTTGGAAACGATATAGTGTAGCCATAAATACAAGAATGCTACAACTTCGGCTAGCAGTGTAATGCCCATTGCCGCCGCAGCCGTGACAGCAGCATTATTGTAATTAGCCACATAGGGTAGCATTAAAGTAATGAAGCTAATACGTACAATTTGTTCGATCATTTGTGCCCATGCTGTCGGTGTAATCTTTGCAACACCTTGTAAATAGGCACGTAATAAGCCAGATCCAACTGATACTGGTACAGCAAAGAGTGCAATCCATAGTGTAAATGTTGTCTGTTCATTATGTAATAGGGTTGTTGAAATATATGGTATTGTTAGTGCAACGAGTGGCATAAAAATGATCATGCCAATGAATGACCAAAGAATGGCTGTACGCATGACACCAAAGATGTTCTCACGTTTATTTTTTGCTAGTAATTCAGCCACTATTTTAGCCACAGCGATAGGTAGTCCTAGTTGAATGAGTGAGATGAAGAAAATAAACGCTGGATAGACGGTCATATAAATACCGACAGCCTCTTCACCAGCAATCCGCATAAATTGCATTCTATAAAAGAAGCCAAAAAGTTTAGATAAAAAAATCACAAACATTAAAAATAATGTACCTCGTACAAAAGAACTCATGCCATCCGTCCCTTCTCAAGCCGCAAAAATTCATTTACACTATTTGTATGCAAGCATGTCTTACGTTACGACTTTGATTGGAGATGATTCAAAATGAGTATGCAATATGAGCAACTATTTGAAAAGATTCGTCCGGCAATTGATAGTAAGATAGCAGAGTTCCAGCATTATCAATATAATGCTATTACAGCCGAAGAACTCTGGCGCTACTGTATTGAAAAAAAATGGCGTAAAAAGAAAGTTGAGCAACTACGTTTATATGAAGTCATTTCTACCATTTTTTCGGTATCACCATCTGATATCGTCTCATTTAATCAAGTAGAGTTTTTACAAAGTAATAATTGGTTTGAAGAAGTCAATACAGACGAGTTACAATTACTGCTTGGTCCAGTCAGAACGTAATCAATGATGTGTCAAATTTTACAATAATTCTAAGAATCCTATACGTGTTGAATTGACACCAAGCGCAACCTGTTTCATAATAAGTGTGTTGCGCTTTTTTTATTTTGAATAAGTTCTTACTTACATAAGTCTTCATTGCTTTTATTGACATTTAGAAGGCTAGTACCTAATAATACTAAGATAAACTTGCGCGTTATGAACGATTGAAATAAGTAAAGCAACCTTTTTGAAGCACAGGTAACACGATTCTAGATGAAAAGGAGGATTAAACGTTTCAAAAGGTATTGCTAGTTACTTGTTTGGCGTGTAAGGACAGCCCTTACACCAATTCGAGGAGGATTTATTGATGAAACTAAAAAGTCGTATAGTTGCATTCCTACTGATTATCGTGCTATTGGCAGCAGGTATTAGTACGACTGTAAACGGCGTCTTAAAGGACATCAAGCTTGGTCTTGACTTACAGGGCGGGTTTGAAGTGCTTTACGAGGTAAATGAATTAAAAGAAGGACAAAAAATTACACCAGAAATTGTCACAGCAACATCCACTGCACTTGGTGAACGTGTAAATACGATGGGGGTTAGTGAACCGAGTATTCAGGTTGAGGACAAAAATCGTATTCGTGTGCAATTAGCTGGTGTTGAGGATCAGGAATCGGCACGTAAGTTATTGTCTACTTCTGCGAATTTAACATTCCGTGATGTTGATGATAATTTATTATTAGATGGAGACGATTTGAAAGCTAACGGTGCTAAAGGCTCTTTTGACCAACAAAATCGTCCGATTGTATCCTTAACTTTAAAAGATGCGAAAAAATTTGCTGATATAACAAGTAAAATTGCGGCAAAACCCGCAGGTCAAAATTTACTGGTTGTATGGTTAGACTTTGAAGAGGGTGTCGATTCCTATAAAGCGGAATCACAAAAAGCAAAGCCTCGCTATGCATCTGCAGCAACAGTTAGTCAAACATTAAATACAACAGATGTTATGATTAGCGGTAATTTCTCTGTTGAAGAAACAAAAAATTTAGCAGATATTTTAAATGCTGGGGCATTGCCTGTAAAGCTAGATGAAATTTATTCAACTTCTGTTGGTGCTCAATTTGGTGATGCAGCACTGAAAAGTACTATTTTTGCTGGTATTGTCGGCGTAATAGTTATTTTCTTATTTATGCTATTCTACTATCGTTTACCAGGCTTTATTTCCATCATTACACTGGTTGTGTTTACATTCCTAGTATTAGTGGTCTTTGACTGGATTAATGCGGTATTAACACTCCCAGGTATTGCGGCCATTGTCCTGGGTATAGGGATGGCAGTAGATGCCAATATTTTAGCGGCAGAACGTATACGTGAAGAGCTACGAGTGGGTTATTCCGCTAAACAAGCCTTCCAAATTGGTTCTAAACAATCTTTATCAGCCATTGTCGATGCGCAGTTGACAACTTTATTAGCTGCAGCAGTATTGTTCCAATGGGGAACAAGCTCTGTTAAAGGATTTGCTACAACATTAATTATTAGTATTTTATTGAGCTTCTTAACAGCAGTTTGGGGCTCACGTGTCCTATTAGGACTACTTGTAAACAGTGGCTATTTCAACAGTCCTGCATGGTTTGGTATTGCAAAATCTAAACAGCATAGTCTAGATGAAAATATTGGTACATTAGATTTATCAACGAAATTCGATCGATTTGACTTTGTTCACAACCGTAAGAAATTCTATACGTTCTCATTAGCCATTTTAGTGGCTGGTTTAGTGGTTCTTGGCATCTTCCGCCTTAACCTAGGTATCGATTTCTCAAGCGGTACTCGTGTCCAAATTGAATCGAATCAAACATTAACAAAAGAAGAAGTGTCCAAATATCTAGATAGCATTGATTTTTCATCAGAAGATATCATACTCTCTGGTGAGAAAAGTAATACAGCAGTCATTCGCTATAAAGATGACCTTACACAAGCAGAAATTTTAGAATTTAAAAAAGAAGCTGGCGAAAAATATGGTCATGAACCAGCTGTAAGTACTGTATCGCCTACAGTTGGTAAGGAACTTGTAAAAAATGCGATTAAGGCTTTATCTCTTGCAGCAATAGGGATTATCATTTATGTAGCAGTTCGTTTTGAATGGCGCATGGGTATTGGTGCAATTGTTTCATTATTGCATGATGTATTCTTAATTGTTGCCGTCTTTAGCTTCATGCGTTTAGAAGTAGATATTACGTTTATTGCGGCTGTATTAACAATTGTTGGGTATTCCATCAATGATACGATTGTTACCTTTGACCGTATGCGGGAAAACTTAGATCGTTATGATACCATTAATGACCGTGAAGTATTGGCGAATATCGTGAATAAATCGCTACGCCAAACAATGGGTCGTTCGGTTAATACAGTATTAACTGTAATTATCGTTGTTGTAGCCCTATTAATTTTTGGTGCACCATCTATTCAAAACTTCTCTATCGCGTTATTGATTGGTTTGATTACAGGTATGTATTCTTCAATCTGTATCGCAGCTCAAATCTGGTATTCATTAAAAATTCGTGAAATGAAAAAATCAGATGGGAAGCTACGTAAAAAAGAGAAGAAACAATGGGGTACAGACGAGCCTACTGTATAATATAATGAGCAGAGAATGGAAAACATATAGTTTTCTATTCTCTGCTTTTTTCATGCAAAAAAAACTGCTGCCTTTTATAAAAAGCAGCAGATTTTTCATATAGTATTTACAATTTAAATTGCTGGATTAAGCCTTGTAGCTGTTGCGCATTTTCACTTAATTCTTCTGCGACAGTATTTACCTGCTGCATGGTCGCAACTTGCTCGTCAACAGATTCTGCAATCATATGAGAATTCGTTGCTGATTCGTTAGAAACATTGGCAATTTCCGTGACAGAAGCTGCAACCTGCTCTGCACTAGCAGAGATTTCTTCAGATGTGGCAGAAATTTCTTTAATTTGCTCTGTGAATGCAGCAACAGCAGAGGTGATGGAGTAGAAAGCATCTCCAGCCTCATGAATTTTGGCTACACCATCCTTTACAGAAGCTAAACCATTATTTACTGATGCTGCAACATTTTGTGTATCTGTTAGAATTTCTCTTGTAATAGCAACGATTTGGCTAGCAGATTGATTCGATTCCTCAGCAAGTTTTCGTACCTCATCCGCTACGACTGCAAAGCCTTTCCCATGTTCTCCTGCTCTTGCTGCTTCAATAGCTGCATTTAGTGCCAGTAAATTTGTTTGTTCTGAAATTGCTGTAATCACTGTTGTAATTTGCCCAATTTCTTCTGATTGCTTACTTAGTTTTTGCGTTAATGTTGCAATATCAGAAGTTGCTAGTGCGATCATATTCATCTGTTCTTTTGCTGTTGCAATCGTTGCACCACCTGTATGGGCAAGCTGCGTCAGATTTTCTGCATTGTGATGAAGACTTTGAGTCGCCTCCGCAATGCGTTGGACACCTGATGCAGTTTCATCCATTGCCACAGCACTTTGCTGAGAGGCACTAGCAGAAGAAGTGATATGTGTTACATTATTTTGAATTCGTTGAGCAATATTATCGGAAGTTGCAGTTACTTCTTCAGTGCTAGCAGAAAGCTCTTCTGAAACAGCCGATAAATGGGATGCACTATCTTGAATGTTAGTCATTAAACCAGCTAGATTTTGTTTTAATGTATTGACTGCATTGGCAAGTGTACCGATCTCATCTTTTGATTGATGGTCAAGCTCAGCAATTGTTAAATCACCTTGTGCTAATGTATCTGCTGCTCCAATAACCTTGCGTAGGGGCAGGACAATGGAGGCTTTGACCATATGCATAAAATATAAACCAATAATAATACTTGCAAGGAGAAGGCTAATAGCAATGATAATAGCGCGTGAAACGGTTTGATTAACAGATTGGTCAACATTTTGAAGCTGTTCATCGTGATAAGCTAATAATTCAGTTGTTAACTTAAAAATGTCCTTATTGTATTTTGTAACATCATTATTGATGATTGAGAGTGCTAGATCCGTGTTGCCACTATTAAACGCTTGTAAAGCCTTCTGTGAATTTGACAGTAACTCTTTTTGCAATTCCGTGATTTGCTGCATAATATTTTTTGTATAATCTGATCGAACAATAGTAGAAAGTTCATGAACTGTTTCAGGTAACAACTTTTCATAGCGATCTAAATTGGCCTTAGCTGTTTCGTCCTTCTTATTTAAAATATAGGAGCGTAAAAATAAACCTTGAGACGCAAGTTGTTGTTGGATTTTATCTGTTAATTGGATTTGCACCATCCGATGCTTTAATACTTCTTCTAAATCATTCTGAGTTGTTTTAAATTGAATAAATGATACGATGCTTGAGATAAAAAGTAAACATGTTAAGGAAATGAATCCTATATTTAATTTTTTGCGAACGGACATAAACTTCCTACTTTCTTTTATTATATGGAAAAAATTGATGTTCTGAAATTACTATAACTTGATATATTTACATGGTCAATAGTCAAGGAATTTTCAATCGTAGGAAATCTTATTCTCCAATAAGTTTTTATAGAAGGATAATATACCTACTTTTGATTCCTCTGATAAAATAGGAATTTCAACTTTTTTCGTCAGAATTGATTGACAATAGTATTGGATTGGCATAGAATTAAGGCTAACTTTTTGTTCGGTCAAGGTAGAAGATCTCGGGAGCGAGGTCAGCCACAGAACAGATGAGCTGAGTTTAGATGAGAATAGCTGAGAAATTGTTGAATAAGAGTAGTAGCCTAAGTGTGTAATAAAGAGAGTCAGTGGCTGGTGTAAACTGATTTACAGCTTATGTGAATGGACTTATGAGAGTCGCTTATAAAAAAGCGAACGTGATTCCCCACGTTATAGGGGTGCTTTCAAGGTATGGTTTACCATAGCCATGATGTAAAGCACAAAAGTGAGAGCATATGCTCTAATATGAGGTGGCAACGCGGTCATAATCGTCCTCTGCAATTAGGAATAATCCTTTTTGCAGAGGGCTTTTTTATTTTCATTCAGCATTCGTCTAGACATTAGCTAAAGGAATCTTTGAAAAAGGAGCAAAATAGCTATGCAAATAACGAGTTCAAGAACAAAAATGAAAACGATCAATGGCGATTCTTTAACACCTATTTTGATTTTTAGGCGTTTACAGGGAAAACATAAATTTTTATTGGAAAGTTCTACCCAACACGAAGGAGCTGGAAGATTTTCCTTCATTGGTGCTAATCCACGAAAAACATATAAAGGTGTGGGCCAAGAAATCCAAGAGGTTTCCTATAAAACAGGAAAAACATACGTGCATCAAGGGGAACTTATTGTTCTTCTTAAACGCCTCATGCCACGTATTTCCAATACGACGCAATTTCCATTTTCAGGAGGTGCCGTTGGATATATAGGCTTTGGCGGTACAACGATGTTCGTAGATAAAAAAATAGAACTGCCTGATGCTTATTTTCATGTCTATGAAACGATTATTGTCTTCGATCATCAAACAGATGAAGTGACATTGATTCATACAAATATAGATGCAGAAAAGCAGGAACCTGATTTGGAAGAATTGGCTCAACAAATAGTAAACGGGCATATCAGTGACGAAGCATCTTATCGTTATCAACCGCTTGATACTACAACAAACCAATCATTTGCAACGGTTTTACAGACAATGCAAGCCAACTTACATGATGACATAACAAGGGTAGTTTTGCCGAACCGCAATGTAGCCAATTTTCAAGGTGATACGTTGGCTTTGTATCGACAGCTACGTAAAAAAAAGCCTGCAGCCTATATGTATTATATTGAATTTGAGGATCATGTTGTGTTAGGTACTTCTCCTGAAAGTCTAATCCGAGTAAAAGGTGAAAGCGTTATTGCGACTCCTACAGAGGGAACATATCCGCGAGGGGAAACAAAAAATGAAGAACTAGAAAATGAACGTAAATTATACAACCATGAAAGCATTAGGCAATCACATGCACTTCTTGTTAGGGCTATTCAGCAAGAATTACAGTCGGTTTGTTTCCGAGATTCTGTTCAGGTCATGGAGGCTATGCGTATCCAGCGGTCCAAAAAGGCACTGCACATGACGACTAGGGTGGAAGGAAAGCTTTTACCAATGCTTCATGCCCTGGATGTTTTAGCAGCAACCATATCCCCACTTTCAGCAACGGAGCATCCGTATGCAGCTGGTTATTTTGGTGCTCTCGGCTTTATTGGATTTAATGGTCATTTGGATTTTGCCTTAACAGGTCAATCTATTGTAGTTAAACAGGATACCATGCATTTGCAAGCAACAATAACTGTTACCAAATATACAAATGTGCAAAACGTTTTACATCAAGTGCAAGAGGAAGAACAGGCATTTTTACAGTTACTGGTGAACAATGGGGGGCAAAACTAATGGAAAGATTACAAGGGAAAGTACTGCAGGGAACACATCTCATGTACGAAGAAATGCTACAGGCAGCGCAATGGTTATTTCAGGATGATACTCCTAAAGAAGAAATAGCAAGCTTTTTAACAGCTTTAGCTGCGAAGGGAGAAACTGCACATGAAGTAGCCGCATTAGCAACTATTATGCGATCTTTTGCTCTTGATATAGCCGTAAAAGAAGGTAGCTATATGGATAATTGCGGTACAGGTGGAGATGGTCTTCATACTTTTAATATCAGTACAGCTTCTGCTTTCGTGTTAGCTGGGGCAGGTGTCAAAATTGCCAAGCATGGGAACCGTAAAATCTCTTCCTCCTCTGGTAGCTCAGATGTGCTAGAGGCACTAGGTATTCATACAGCTATTTCCATCCCACAAACAGCCCATTTGCTAGAGCGAGAGGGAATCGCTTTTATTTATGCACCGAATGTTCATCCGAAATTAAAGAGAATTGGTGAAGTTCGCCGTTCATTAGGAAAACCGACAATCTTTAATCTTGTTGGTCCTTTAACAAATCCGGTCCCATTATCCACACAATTTACAGGCATTAATCGACCGAATTTTGTCATGGAATATGCCTCAGTCTTACAAATGCTTGGACGTGAGCGGGCCATTGTCGTCTCAGGACCACAAGGCTTAGACGAGGCTTCATTAGCAGGTCAAAATACATTGGTTTTAGTAGATAAAGGAGATTTAATTCCCTTTTCCCTAAATGCAGAAGATGTCGGTCTTCAAATGGCCCCTTTAGAGGCCATCCGTGGTGGCAATGCAGATGAAAATGCGGTGATTATGCAAAAAATATTGGCTGGGGAACGGAGTCCTTATTTAGATACAGTAGTATTAAATGCTGGCATCGGCTTATTTGGCTATGGTCAAGCGGAAACCATCAAAGAGGGTGTTGCTATGGCAAAGGAAAGTATTTTTAGCGGTAGAGCACAACAAAAATTAGAGGCGGTTGTAACATATAGCATGCAAATTAAAGAAGTGGAGGTAGGGTAATGAATATACTCAATAAAATATTACTGCAAAAAAAGATTGAGGTAGGTGCTTTATTAGAGCAGCCAGATCCTTTAGCAAACTTTACAGAAACGCCACGTCGCTCGTTCATTGAATCATTGTGTCAAGCTCATACACTGCAAGTCATCGCGGAAATGAAGCGTGCTTCCCCTTCAAAAGGGTTAATAGCTGGCGGAGCAGACCCAGTTTCTCAAGCAAAAGTCTATGCACTAGCAGGAGCAGCAGCTATTTCGGTCTTAACAGACAAGGAATTTTTTAAAGGCTCCTTTGAAGATTTAGCAGCAGTTGCTGCTGCTGTAGATACCCCACTTCTTTGTAAGGATTTTATGATTGATCGAGTGCAGATTCGATTTGCCAAGGCGGCAGGTGCATCCATTATTTTATTAATTGTGGCAGCCTTAACAGACGATGCCTTACGTGATTTATATAGCTATGCAACGGGCTTAGGCCTAGAGGTTTTAGTGGAAGTACACGATTGTGAAGAGCTTGAACGCGCTCTTGCGGTAGATGCAAAGTTAATTGGCGTTAATAATCGTGATTTACGTACCTTTGAAGTAAGCCTAGAGCGCACCAGAGAAATTGCTAATGTGTTTCCATTTGATGAGAATCGAGTATTAATTAGTGAGAGTGGCATATGGACGCAGGACGATGCGAAGCTAGTAGCTTCGATGGGGGCTAGTGGTGTCCTAGTAGGTGAAGCTTTAATGAGGAGTGGAGATGCGGGGCAAGCACTACGAGATTTGCAAGTAAGTAAAGAGGGGGCATCGGTATGACAAAGGTCAAAATTTGTGGTCTACAGGAGCAAGAACATGTCAAAACAGCTGTTCATGCTGGTGCAGATGCTATAGGGTTTGTTTTTGCACCGAGTAAACGTCGTGTATCCATTGAGCAAGCCCAACAGTTAGCGAAGCATGTACCACAAGGCGTTTTAAAAATAGGTGTCTTTGTGAATCCAACGTCAGCCGAATTAAAGGAAGCAGTAGAGCGAGTGCCCTTAGATTATGTGCAATATCATGGGGAGGAAACGCCAGCATTTATTCAGGAGCAAGGTTATCCCGCCATAAAGGCATTATCGATACGAGAAAAAGAGGATGTTCAAGCGGCTGCCAACTATCAGGTAGATTATTATTTATTTGACGCGCCTGGTACAGAGTTTAAAGGCGGGAGTGGTCACACTTTTGATTGGACACTCCTTGAGCAAGTAGGGATTCCCAAAGAAAAATTACTATTAGCGGGTGGTCTCAATGTAGACAATATTGAAGCGGCTATTACGGATGTAGGGCCTTTTATGGTGGATGTTTCAAGTGGTGTAGAAACAAATGGAAGCAAGGATTCTACCAAAATACAAGCTTTTTTACAGGCAGTAAAGAGGGGGAGCAGATGATGGGAATATCAATAGCAAATAGTGTACCGACAAAAGAAGGGCGTTTTGGACAATTTGGTGGTCGGTTTGTGCCCGAAACATTAATGACAGCCTTGCTTGAATTAGAAGCTGCTTATGAGCAAGCATTACTAGACCCTGCATTTACAGAGGAGCTGTCCTATTATTTAGAAGACTATGTTGGCCGCGAAACACCGCTCTATTACGCAGAAAATTTAACGAAGGCGCTAGATGGAGCAAAGATTTATTTAAAGCGTGAAGATTTAAACCATACAGGTGCACATAAAATTAATAATGCGATTGGGCAAGCACTTCTAGCCAAACGCATGGGTAAAAAGAAAATCGTTGCTGAAACAGGAGCTGGTCAGCATGGTGTGGCAACAGCTACTGCATGTGCATTATTAAATCTAGAATGTGTTGTTTTTATGGGAGCAGAAGATATAAAACGTCAGCAGTTAAATGTCTTTCGTATGGAGTTGCTTGGCACAAAGGTTCAATCGGTGGAAAGTGGTTCTAAAACATTAAAGGATGCTGTGAACGCTGCCCTACGTTACTGGGTGACAAATGTTGAGGATACACATTATATTTTAGGCTCTGCCTTAGGTCCTCACCCATTCCCAAAAATTGTTCGGGACTTTCAGCGTGTCATTGGAGTAGAAACAAGAAGGCAAATCGTGCAAAAAGAGGGGCGTTTACCTGATGCAGTTGTTGCCTGTATTGGAGGTGGCAGTAATGCAATCGGTATGTTTCACCCATTCGTTGATGATGAATCAGTTGCCTTATACGGTGTTGAAGCAGCAGGAAGTGGTCTTGAAACTGGGAAGCATGCTGCTGCCATCGCAGGTGGAAAATTAGGTGTATTACATGGCGCCTACATGTATTTATTACAGGATGAAAACGGCTTTGTCCAAGAAGCACATTCTATTTCAGCTGGGTTAGATTATCCAGGGAAAGGACCAGAGCATTGTTATTTACATGATATTGGTCGAGCTCAATTTGACTCCATCACAGATGCTGAAGCACTGGAGGCACTAAAATTATTAAGCCGAACAGAAGGGATACTGCCTGCACTTGAAAGTTCTCATGCTATTGCTTATACGGCAAAACTTGCAAAGACCATGGCAAAAGATCAGATCATTGTTGTGTGCTTATCTGGTCGAGGAGATAAAGATGTTCACACAGTTCGAGCAGCACTAGGGGGGATGTAAAATGACAACTTTACAGCAAGCGATCGATCAGGCAAAAGCTGAAGGTCATAAAGCTTTTATACCTTATATCATGGCAGGTGACGGAGGGCTAGAGACCATTAAGCCAACTATTTTAAAACTGCAGCAATTAGAGGTAACAGCTATTGAAGTAGGGATTCCTTTTACAGATCCTGTTGCCGATGGTCCAACAATCGAACGAGCAGGAGAACGTGCACTCAAAGCTGGTGTGACATTAAGAAACGTGTTGCAAACACTCGCGTCATTTAGAGATGAAATAACAGTGCCCCTCGTAGTCATGACTTATTTCAATCCAGTATTAGCATATGGCTTAAAGTCTTTTGCGCAAGCCTGTGTAGCTGGAGGAGTTAAGGGTTTAATTGTACCAGATGTCCCATTGGAAGAGAGCGAGTTGTTACGTGATGCATTAAATCCATATGGCATTGATGTGGTACAGCTTATCTCATTGACAAGCCCTCCAGAGCGTATAGCACGCATCGCAGCAGCTAGTCAAGGTTTTGTTTATGCAGTGACCGTTAATGGGATCACAGGAGCAAGATCGCGTTTTGCCGATAATTTAGAACAGCATTTTGCAAGCTTACGTCAAGCAAGTCCAATCCCTGTGCTTGCAGGCTTTGGTATTTCAACACCTGAGCAAGTGAAAAAGATGGGGGCTTTGGGAGATGGTGTAATTGTCGGTAGTGCCATTGTGACGGCATTGCATCAAGGAGATTTGGCAACGGTGGAAGCATTAGTAGCCGCCTCGAAAGGTATGTTAGAAAAGTCTACTCTTTAGAAGAGTAGGCTTTTTTTGATGATGAAATAAATGGGAAAGTGACGAATAGAAATTAAAAATCGATGGATAAAACTATCAATCTAACGGATAGTGCGCAACCTATAGAAATTCGGTATAATAGCTTTCGTAAGGAAGTGAGCAGATGATTCTATCAAAAAAAAGATGGCAGGTGGAGCGTCCTGACGCAACACTTGTACAAGCATTACAAAATGACTTACAACTTTCTGCGATTGCAGCAAAAATTTTAGCAGCACGAGGCTGCGAAACAACGGCTGAGGCAGAAAGCTTATTAAATATGACTGAGGCAAATATCCATGACCCATTTCTTATGCATGGTATGGCTGAAGCGGTAGCACGAATTGAACAAGCACTAGAAAATGGTGAGAAAATTTTAGTGTATGGTGATTATGATGCGGATGGTGTGACAAGCACAACCGTTATGTTACATGTTTTACTAGATCTTGGAGCAGACGTCTCCTTTAAAATTCCGAATCGTTTTATCCATGGCTATGGTCCGCATGAAGCCCTATTTCGGGAGGCCTATGAAGATGGTGTACAGTTAATCATTACAGTGGATAATGGTATATCTGGTATTGAGCCTATTCGAGTAGCAAAGGAGCTTGGTATGGATGTCATTGTGACAGATCACCATGAGCCAGGTGAGGAGCTACCACCAGCAGATATTATTCTTCATCCCCGAATACCAGAAGGGCAATATCCATTTGGCGAGCTAGCAGGAGTAGGGGTAGCCTTTAAGCTGGCACATGCTCTTTATGGTGAACTACCAAGCCATCTAATAGAATTTGTGGCGATTGGCACTGTAGCAGATTTGGTTCCGTTGGTGGATGAAAATCGCTATCTCGTGAAGAGGGGCATACAAGAAATGCGTCGTTCCCTTAGTCCATGGGTACAAGCGATGTGTGACATAGCCAGTACAGAGCAGACGAAAATTACAGAAGAAACGATTGGCTTTTATTTTGGTCCACGATTGAATGCTGTTGGTCGTCTAGGTGAAGCAGCTCCTGGTGTCGAATTATTAATGGCGGAGGATAATGCTAAAGCAACCGCATTGGCAAAAAAGCTAAATGCCTGCAATACCGAGCGCAAAGATATTGTGAAAAGTATTACAGATGAAGCCATCGCACTGATTGAAGCAGATGAAAAAATCGGCAATTCCTTAGTTCTTGTTGTTGCTGGCGAGGGCTGGAACGCAGGTGTTGTAGGAATTGTAGCCTCACGTCTTGTTGAACTGTATTACCGTCCAACGATTGTGCTGTCACTCGATCCCGAAAAGGGCATAGCAAAAGGTTCTGCTCGAAGTATTGAAGGTTTTCATCTATATAATGAACTAGCTAAAAATCGAGATATTTTACCGCATTTTGGTGGACATCCTATGGCTGCAGGTATGACCTTATCATTAGAGCATGTGGATGAACTACGTATTCGCTTAGATGCTCAGGCAAGAGCCTGTTTAACAGAGGAGCAATTAACACCTATAGTGCATATTGATATACCGCTCAGCATAGACGAAATTTCAGCGGATGCTATTGAGGAAATTTCAACACTAGGACCATTTGGCACAGATTTCCCTAAGCCTGTGTATGTGCTGGAGGATGTAGAAATCGCCTCCATGCGTAAAATTGGAGCGGGCGAGAATCATATTAAAATGGAAATAACAAACGGCTATGATAAATTGGATAGTGTTGGTTTTAACAAAGGGCATTTACATGATGAATTAACGTATGGCATCAAAGTTTCCTTTATAGGCGATTTGCAAATTAACGAATGGCAGGGACGTAAAAAAGCCCAATTTATGATCGAGGATGTCCAAACTACAGAATGGCAGTTATTTGATATTCGTGGTATCCGTCAAACAGCTCGATGGCTGAATACGGTACCGAAGGACGTGGCCCGGTTTATCGCCTTTCGTCCAGAAACGATGACCTATTATCAATCATTAATCGGTGCACCTATTACACTGGTTGACCCAGCCCTTTCAAATATTGAACAAAGTGATTACATCGTGCTCTTAGACTTGCCACACAATGTTCAAAAGCTAGAGGACGTTTTACAGAAGACAGCCCCTTCACGTATTTATGCTCATTTTTATATGCCTGACTCGCAATACTTCAGTGGTCTACCTACTCGTGAGCAATTTGCTTGGTATTATAAGTTCTTGAAAAATCGACCAGCCTTTCCGCTTGATATGCATATCGCAGATTTAGCGAAGCATACGGGGTGGCCATTAGATACACTAAAATTTATGACACAGGTGTTTTTTGAGCTTGATTTTGTTAAAATGGAGAGTGGACTGACGACTGTCAACGTGAATGCTCCAAAACAAGCACTAACAGAGGCACCGTCTTACAAACAACGTTCAGAACAGATTGAAATGGAGCAAAAGCTTGTCTATGCTCCTTATATAGAATTAAAACAATGGTTTGATGAACGTTTAACATCAGCGGACGAATAACGTTTCGTAGGAGGAGCAATAACATGGATTTAAAGCAATACGTTACAACGGTTGAAAATTGGCCGAAAGAGGGCATTACCTTCAGAGATATTACAACAATTATGGATAATGGTCCTGCATACAAATATGCAACAGACCAAATCGTAGAATATGCAAAAGAAGTGGGCGCTGAAATTATTGTTGGCCCTGAGGCACGTGGTTTTATTATCGGTTGTCCAGTTGCCTATGCACTTGAAATCGGCTTTGCCCCTGTTCGTAAACCTGGTAAATTACCACGTGAGGTAATTAGTGCAGACTACGGTCTTGAATATGGTAAAGATACGTTAACAATGCATCATGATGCAATTAAGCCTGGTCAAAAAGTTTTAATCTGTGATGATTTACTAGCGACTGGTGGTACAGTTGAAGCAACGGTTCGTTTAGTAGAACAATTAGGTGGTCAGGTAGTAGGCTGTGCATTCCTGATTGAACTTCTAGAATTAAATGGTCGCGAAAAGCTTGGCGATTTAAATATTAAAACACTTATTCAATATTAAGAGCATGGCAAAAAGCGCCCTACACTGTGGGCGCTTTTTTTATACTTCGTCATAGGCTTGAATAATTTTTTGCATTGTTCGCAAGGTATCGTAGAAATCTGCGTATTTTTCGGTTCCAATATCCTCGATAATTCTATCTTGAATGCCTTGCCAAATAGGTGCTGCTTCATGCAGCTTTTCTAAACCTTTTTCAGTGAGCGTTATTTTTTTGGTACGAGCATCATTGATATCTCGCTTTAACTCAACATAGCCATGTTGCTTTAATAGATTAATATTACGTGTTATAGTGGTTTGATCCAGTTGTAAAATTTCACCTAAACGGCTGATTGAGACAGCTTGTTGAAGGTCGATATGTGCAAGCATTGAATATTGTGTAACTTTTAATCCTGTAGGCTGTAGCAGCTTATCATATAATTGTGTGACAACCCTTGTTTTTTTTCTAAGGTTTGCACAAACACAAATTTGTGTATAATCAATATTTTTAAGTTGATTCTTCATCGACAGTACTCCTTTAAGGGGATTCTACTAATTATAAGTATACACCCAATAACTAGAAATTACTTCTTGACAGCTTTATGAACGATTACTATGATTATACATGTATATACATATAAATGAAATAAGCGGACTTAAACATGTATATACATGTTTTGTAGTCTATCAAAGAAAAGAAGGTGTTGAGGTGAAGCGTGTTCATTATAGTTGGTTTATTTTAATCGTCACATTTTTCTCGATAATTGTCGCAGGAATTACAATGTCATCATCTGGCGTGTTTATCGACCCTCTTGAAAAAGAATTTCACTGGGATCGTTCAACCATTGCTTTAGCCTTTGCTGTAAGTTTGTTTTTATATGGCATATCTGGACCATTTATGGCTGCATTACTTGAAGTCATTGGCCTAAAGAAAATGATGCTAGGTGCTATGGCAACTTTAGTATTAGGAATGACTTTAACATTTTTGATGAGTGAATCCTGGCAGCTAATCGTTATTTGGGGGGGCATTATTGGTCTTGGAGCAAGTCTTTTTTTAACTGTCCTTAGCCCATATGTTGCGAATCATTGGTTTGTAAAACGCAGAGGATTAGCGGTTGGTATTTTAACGGCAAGTACAGCCACGGGCCAGTTAATTTTATTACCAGTTCTAGCTATCATTATTGAACACTATTCTTGGCGATGGGCTATCACATTAATGCTACTCCTTAGTATCATAATGTTTTTCATGATTGCGCTTTTTATAAAAAATAGACCTCAGGATATGGGGTTAACTCCTTATGGACAAGAGGAGGCTATAGAGGAACAACAAATACAGCAAAAGAAGAATCCAATAGCTATGGCTTTTAAAGGTTTATTTGAGGCGATTAAGGTTAAAGCATTTTGGCTCTTAGCAGGTAGCTTTTTTATTTGTGGGCTATCGACAAGCGGATTAATTGGTACTCATTTTGTTTCTTATTGTATTAGCTTTGGCGTTCCTTTAGTCACTGCCGCATCATTCCTTTCTTTTATGGGCATTTTTAATTTATTAGGTACAACTGCGTCTGGCTGGTTATCTGATCGCTTCGATAATCGGTGGTTATTGTTTTGGTATTACCTGTTAAGAGGCGCATCTCTATTATTGCTCCCTTATGCACTTGCACAAGGATCATTTGTTTTATTAACGATTTTCACGATCTTTTACGGACTAGATTGGATTGCTACAGTGCCACCAACCATCAGTATTACACGACAAATTTTTGGTATGCAAAAAAGCAGTATTATCTATGGGTGGATATTTGCTTCACATCAAGCAGGAGCGGCGGTTGCAGCGTATGGTGGAGGGTTAATTTATAAATTTTTTAACTCTTATACATGGGCTTTTTTTCTTGCAGGAATGTTTTGTGCAATGGCCAGTTTATTCGTCATCATTGTTAAAAAACAAACACCTCAGCAAGCATAAACAAAAAAAGTTGAACCTCAGTAAGATGAGGTTCAACTTTTTTAATAAAGAATCTTTTGACATAATGCAAACAAAAGTTTATAATATAAACAAATATAATAAAAGGTGATGCTATGAATGAAAGAGAACAGGCGGTGCTTGCTTTAATTCGCCAGAATCCGTTTATGTCTCAGCAAGAAATGGCAGATACAATGAATCTGTCGCGTCCTGTGCTTGCTAATTTAGTGTCTAGTTTAACGAAGCAAGGAAAAATTGTAGGTCGTGCTTATATATTACCCGAAGAAAATGAAATTATTTGCATCGGTGGAGCTAATTTAGACCGCAAATTCCATGTCAAGGGCAATGTTCAATTTGGAACATCTAACCCTGCCAGTTCTTCCTTTAGTGTAGGTGGTGTTGGTCGAAATATTGCTGAAAACTTAGGCAGATTAAACCACCAAGTGACGTTACTGACAACGGCAGGTAAGGATGCTGATTGGCAAGTGATCCAAGAGGCTTCGGAATCCTTTATGAATCTACGTTATGTAGAGCAGCTTGCAGAGGCTTCCACAGGTTCTTATACTGCCATCATGGATGAACAGGGTGAGCTAGCACTAGCTGTAGCAAATATGGAGGTTTACGACCTTCTGTTACCGAGCTTGTTGAAAAAACATGAAACAATGCTTGTAAACGCGGGCTGTTTTATTTTGGATTTAAACTGTCCAAAAGAAACAGTGGCGTATATCCAGCAAGTAGCCCTTGCTCGTGATATTCCACTTGTTATTGTGCCAGTATCTTCGCCAAAAATGAATCGACTACCTGAAACATTACAAGGCGTAACTTGGTTTATTTGTAACACAGATGAAGCGGAAACGATTGTTGGACATAAAATTGAAAACGCTACCCATTATGAAAAAGCTTTACAACAGCTCCTACAATTAGGTGCGGAGCATGTCATTATCACGGCTGGTAGCAAGGGCGTTTATGCAGCATCTACAACAATTGCCCCTTGTCATGTTGCCGCTAAAGTGATTGACAAAATTGAAGATGTGACAGGAGCAGGAGATGCCTTTGTTAGCGCTGTTATTCACAGTTGGCTGACTGGACAATCTTTTGAGACATGTATTGATGCTGGATTAACCAATGCAAAAAATACATTGGCATCTCCTTATACAGTAAGACCTGAATTATCAGTAGAGTTGTTGAAAAATGAAATGGAGGAATAACAACATGAAAGAATTCATCGTATTATCAGAAGAAGTAAAAGCAGGACAAGCAAAAGGTCTACCAATCGTTGCGTTAGAATCAACAATTATTTCACACGGTATGCCATACCCACAAAACGTGCAAACTGCGCGTGAAGTTGAGCAAATTATTCGCGATAATGGTGCAGTCCCAGCAACAATTGCATTAATTGATGGAAAAATTAAAATTGGTCTATCAGATGAAGAACTAGAAATGTTCGGTAATGCTCAAGGTGTTGCAAAAGCTTCACGTCGTGACTTAGGCTACTTACTAGCAACGAAAAAATTAGGTGCTACAACAGTTGCAGCGACAATGATCTGTGCAGAGCTTGCAGGTATTGAAATCTTTGTTACAGGTGGTATTGGTGGTGTACACCGTGGTGCGGAAACAACAATGGATGTCTCTGCTGATTTAGAAGAATTAGCACAAACAAATGTTGCCGTTATCTGTGCGGGTGCAAAATCTATTTTAGACATCGGTCTTACATTAGAATATCTTGAAACAAAAGGTGTGCCAGTGGTTGGTTATGGTACGAATGAATTACCAGCATTCTACACACGTCAAAGTGGATTTGATGTAAACTTCCAATTAGATACGCCAGAAGAAATTGCAGCAATGCTATCTGCGAAATGGCAATTAGGCTTAAAAGGTGGCGCTGTCATCGCAAATCCAATTCCTGAGTCTGAAGCATTAGAGCATGCATTTATTACAAACATTATTGAAAAAGCTTTAGTTGAAGCTGAAGAGAATGGCATTCAAGGTAAAAATGTTACACCATTCTTACTTGGCAAAGTTAAAGAATTAACAGAAGGTAAAAGTCTTGATGCCAACATTGCATTAGTGAAAAACAATGCAGTAGTCGGCGCGAAAATTGCTGTAGCTTACAATCAATTACATTAATCAATTTGTCGAAACAAGGACTCTTTGTGACGTGAAGTCGCAGAGGGTCTTTTTTATTAAAAAGAAGAATATTTTTTCCATTTTTCGAACTGTTCACGAGATTAACTAAACTAAATGATACAGTCTCTTTACAATAGACCACAATATTTTATACAATTAAGTTTATATCTAATCTGAAAAATTTGACGAGCAAGGTGGACATGTTATGGCGAAAGAGCAAATTTTGACTCCTGAGGACGTTTTTGAGTTAGTCAAATCCTACATGAATGATGAAAATGTCGCATTCGTGAAAAAAGCATATGAATTAGCAAGGGATGCCCATATTGAGCAATTCCGTAGCTCTGGTGAACCGTATATTATTCACCCAGTACAAGTAGCAGGTATTCTAGCTGAATTACAAATGGACCCAGAAACTGTAGCGGCAGGTTTTTTACATGATGTTGTCGAAGATACGGATTTTACACGGGATGATTTGGTACGTGAATTTGGCGAAGAGGTGGCCGTGCTTGTTGATGGTGTTACCAAACTAGGGAAAATTAAATATTTATCTAAAGAGGCGCAGCAGGCAGAAAATCATCGGAAAATGTTTGTGGCTATGGCGCAAGATATTCGTGTCATCCTCATTAAGCTAGCAGACCGTCTTCATAATATGCGTACGTTAAAGCATTTACCTGCTGAAAAGCAACGACGCATTTCAAAAGAGACGCTCGAGATTTTTGCACCACTTGCTCATCGTCTTGGAATTTCGACTGTAAAATGGGAGCTTGAAGATACAGCACTGCGCTATTTAAACCCACAACAATATTATCGTATTGTCAGTCTGATGAAGAAAAAACGTGATGAACGTGAAGCTTATTTAGAAAACGTGATGGCTGAGATGAAATCGCAACTGAATGAGGTTGAAATTGACGCAGATGTCTATGGTCGACCAAAACATATATACAGTATCTATCGAAAAATGGTGTTACAAAAGAAACAGTTTAATGAAATTTATGATTTATTAGCCATTCGTGTTCTTGTCGATAGTATTAAAGATTGCTATGCCGTATTAGGGATTGTGCATACACTTTGGAAACCAATGCCAGGACGCTTTAAAGACTATATTGCTATGCCAAAACAAAACCTGTACCAGTCCCTACACACGACTGTTATTGGACCATATGGTGATCCGTTGGAGGTACAGATTCGTACAAAGGAAATGCACAAAATTGCAGAGTACGGGATTGCGGCGCACTGGGCATATAAAGAAGGCAAAAACGTTGATCATCAAAAGCAGAATGTCGACCAAAAATTAACATGGTTCCGTGAAATTTTAGAATTTCAAAATGAATCTTCCAATGCAGAAGAATTTATGGAATCCTTAAAATTTGATTTATTTTCTGATATGGTTTATGTCTTTACACCTGAAGGTGATGTCATTGAATTGCCAGCAGGTTCTGTTCCTATTGATTTTGCCTACCGTGTTCATTCCGAAGTGGGAAATCGTACGATTGGAGCGAAAATCAATGGGAAGATGGTACCGCTTGATACACCATTAAAAACGGGCGATATCATTGAAATTTTAACTTCTAAACAATCCTTTGGTCCGAGTCGCGATTGGCTAAAAATAGCTCAATCCTCGCAGGCGAAGAATAAGATAAAGCAATTCTTTAAACGACACCTGCGTGAAGAAAATATTGTCAAAGGTAAAGAAATGATAGAAAAAGAAATCCGTGCTCAGGATTTCGATTTAAAGGAAACGATGTCCTCCGAAAACCTAAAACGGGTATGCGACAAATTTAACTATACGAATGAAGAAGATTTGTATGCTGCAGTTGGTGTGAATGGTATTACTGCGCAACAGGTCGTAAATCGTTTAGCTGAAAAACGTCGTAAAGAACGTGAGCAGGAAGAAGCATTAGAGAAAATTGAACAAAAAATGAAAAATCCAATTCCACAAAAACGTACGGAATCGGGTGTTATTGTAAAGGGTATTGATAATATGCTCATTCGACTTTCTCGTTGCTGTACGCCCGTTCCTGGTGATGATATTGTAGGTTTTATTACGAAGGGTAGAGGTGTTTCTGTCCATCGTGAGGACTGTCCAAATATTCAAATTGAGGATGAGCAGGAGCGCTTAATTGAAGTAGAATGGGAGCATGGTGTCATTCCTGAGAAAAAGGAATACCCTGTTGATATTGAAGTTTCAGCTTTTGATAGACCTGGCATTTTAAATGAAATCATGCAAATTGTTAGTGAAACGAAAACGAATATTTTAGCAGTAAGTGGTCGTGCTGACCGTGATAAAATGGCAACAATTCATTTAACAATTTCTATTTCAAATATTTCACATTTGCATAAAGTAGTTGAGCGAATTAAACAAACACCTGATATATATTCGGTGCAACGTGTCATTAACTAATTGATAGGCAATATAGAATTGGGGTTTAGTACATGAAAGTAGTATTACAGCGCAGTAAAGCTGCCTCTGTAACAGTGGACGGAACTGTTACAGGAGCAATTGATCATGGCTATGTTCTTTTAGTGGGAATCACACATGAAGACACACAAGAGGATGTTGCCTATTTAGCAAAAAAAGTAGCCAATTTACGTCTCTGGGAAGATGCAGATGGAAAAATGAATCATTCGATCTTAGAGCATGGGGGCGCTATTTTATCCGTCTCACAATTTACATTGTATGGGGATGCAAAAAAAGGGAATCGTCCAAGTTTTATCACTGCAGCTAGACCGGAAGCAGCTGAGCCACTGTGGGAGGCTTTTAATCAAGCTTTACGCGAGCAGGGCTTACATGTGGAAACAGGTATTTTTGGTGCCATGATGGATGTAGCACTAATTAATGATGGTCCAGTCACAATTCTTCTAGAGTCCAAATAATGGAACATTTCCTATAATTCCTTCATATACTAAAGAGTATGGTTAGTTTTATAGGAAGGAGTGTCTTAAACATGACGCAGACGAGAAGTATAACAAATCCATATTTATACGAAACTCTTAACATGATGATTGGTCAGGCAGTAGTTGTGCAAACAGAAAAAAATATTCAACAAGGTATTTTATTATCCATACTACCTGACCATATGGTTCTTGAGATAAATCGTACGCCTTTCTTCATTCGGATGGAGGAAATTGTATGGGTGACATTGGAAACTACAAAAAAATGAGAAAGTATGAACCTTCAAATCATAATAAATGATAGAAGGTTTTTTTATTTGTTTAGGGCAAATAAAAATACCTAAATAGCAAATTTATTTCGAAGAGATAAAAACTATTAAAACAGTTGCTACTCTTTGAATATTATTTTTTTAAAAAAATATAAACGATATGTAAGAAAGTCCATTTGATTCCTCATGGATAGTTAACCTACGATTTCCATTCTACTTACAACCTTTGATGTCTTTCATCCCACTAATAAGGGGATCTTTATGAAGTTCATGAATAAAAAGCATTTAAGGACAATGTATACAACTTTATCATTCTAACACCGCCGCATATTGCTCCTGCCTTAATAAAAAACAATTCGTCATATAAGATAAAATTATTATTTTGGAAAACAAAAAATAAGGTTGAAAATGCCCATTATTATTTGAGTATGTGTATAAAATTTTCCATGTTTATAGAAGAGGAACAAGAGGTTTAATTAGGAAAGATAGCGTGTGCTTTCAGAAATAATAGAAAATTAATACTTTACAATAAATTTAAACTCATGTATATTTATTTTCAATTAGCGACAAATAGCGACAATATACTGCTAATGTCTAAATCAGAAAAAGGAGCGTGATTTAATGGAAAATGAACAGGGGGTCAAGAAGAAAAGCTGGTTGAAAGTACCTCATACATATACGATTATTTTTGCTATTATTTTTTTAGCAGGTATTGCAAGCTATATTATACCAGCGGGTGAGTTTGAACGTGTAGAGGATGAAGAAGGGCGAATGCTCGTTGTAGATGGAAGCTATCATCATATTGAGAGTGAGCCAGTTTCCTTTTTTGAAATGTTTACAGCGGTTCCAATGGGTCTCGAAAAAGGGGCTCAAATTATTTTCTACATTTTTTTAGTCAGTGGTGTATTTGGTATTATTCGTTCTACAGGTGCTATTGAGGCTGGTGTTTATAAAGGAGTAAAAGCTTTAGAGGGCAGAGAGAAATTACTGATTCCTTTATCGATGATTTTATTCTCTGTTGGTGGTTTTACAATGGGGATGGCGGAAGAAACTATTATTTTCGTACCAATTGGTGTGGCCATTGCACGCGCGATGGGCTTTGATGCTGTAACAGGAACAGCCATGATTACACTTGGTGCCGCCAGTGGATTTTTTGGAGGAATGCTTAATCCCTTTACGGTAGGTGTAGCACAATCCTTAGCGGATGTACCATTATTCTCAGGGATTGGCTTCCGTGCTGTTGTCTATGTTTTTGTATTAAGTTTTGCTATTTTTTATGTATCTCGCTATGCTTTTAAGGTGAAAAAGAATCCTCAAGCAAGCGTTATTTACGATATTGAGCAAAAAGCTAAATCCAATGTTTCAGCGATTGACATTCCTGCATTAACAGGCAAGCATAAATTCGTATTTATTGTCATGGCTTGTGGGATTGGCTTTAATATTTATGGTGTCTTTAACTGGGGCTGGTTCTTAACGCAGCTAACTGCATCCTTTTTAATAATGGGGTTAATTGCAGGATTAATTGGTGGTTTAAAACCTGCTACTATCTTTGATTCCTTTATTGAGGGAGCCAAGGCCGTAACATTTGGTGCTTTAATTGTAGGTTTTGCCCGTGCTATTACAGTTGTTTTAGAGCAGGGGAAAATTATTGATACAATCGTTTATGCAGCATCAGAAACAATTGGACATTTGCCACATGCTATCAGTGCAATCGGCATGTTATTTATCCAAGCTCTTTTGAATTTATTTATTTCATCTGGTAGTGGACAGGCAGCTGCAACAATGCCGATTATGATTCCAATCACTGATTTACTAGGATTAGAGCGACAAGTGGCTGTTTTAGCCTTCCAATATGGGGATTCCTTAACGAACTCTATTATTCCTACTTCGTCTGCATTAATGGCGTATTTAGCTGTTGCAGGTATCCCATATGAAAAGTGGATTAAGTTTATCTGGAAGATGATTCTTGGGTGGGCATTGATTGCCTGTCTGGCGCTAATTGCTGCGGTAGCATTAGGAATATCTTAAATATAAAAAAGCTGTGGATGTTATCATCATCCGCAGCTTTTTTTGCTTATTCTTCTTGTTCATTAAAGTAGTTGAGAATTCCCTGATAAATACCAAGAGTCGCTTGTTCACGGAATTTAGCTGTTGTAATGACGCGCTCCTCACTGGAATTACTTAAAAAGCCTAACTCAATAAGGACGGCCTTTTGACGATTCTCTCGTAAAACTAAATAATTCCCTTGTTGTGTACCACGGTCTCTTAAATCTAGTTTACTGGAAAGACCATCATGAATTGCTTCAGCAAGCCCTTTTTGATTGCTATTCATATAATAGGATGTGAAGCCGTTAATGGAGCTATCATCTGTCGCATCATAATGAAGGCTAATAAAGGCATCTGCCTCATATTGATGGGCAATCGATACACGCTTACGCAATGCCACATATTCATCCGATTCTCTCGTCATGACAACGTTTGCGCCAGCAGCACTTAACTTGGAAGCAAGCAAAGTAGCCGTTTTTAACGTAATGCCCTTTTCCTCTGTACCTCGTTGACCAGTTGTGCCATGATCATTTCCACCGTGACCAGCATCAACAACGATTGTTAATCCAGTTAAAGTACCTTTTTTGCGAGGCTCTTCCTTTTCTTTCTGTGGACTTGTCGCTTTATTGGAACTTGTTGTGACCACCCAGTTCGCGACAAAAGCTGTTTTTTCGTCGTCTATTTGTATTTCATAAAAATCATTTTTAACGCCTACTATCGGGTAATTTACACCAGCATCTACACGTTCAACCACTTCTGCTGCTGTTGAGGCATCCGTTCGTAGGTTTGTCCCATTATAAATAATCGTAACAGACTCTAACTCTTTGGAAGTTGATGTTTTTGAGGTACTTTTTACTTTATTGGAGAATGTACCGTAAAAACTATAGACCCAACCTACTTTTTTATCATTGTACTGAATTTGTACCCAATTATGCTCATGTGCGAGGACTTTAAAGGCTTGTCCTTTTGTTGCTGTGCCGATTTTTTTAGCATTCAAATCTGGCTTCTTACGAACATTAAGGGTGTCCACTAAAATGGTGAAGGTTGTATCTTTGTTAGCGGGTGCCGTGGTTGTAGTGGTTACTTCTACAGCATCTTCTTTGGGTTCTGTTTCTTTTTTAGGGTTATCGTTGATCGTGACATAATCCTTCGACACCCATCCTGTTAGTCCATTCCAATCGATTTTTGCCCATTCTCCATTTTCTTCAACAAGGTTTGCTTGGTTACCAGTAGAAAGTTGACCAAGAACAGCTGAAGAGATATCTGGTTCTGTTCGAATATTTAAACGGTCAACTTGTGAAATGACGGTTTTGTCGATCACTTGTTTAGCATTAGTAGGTGCTGTCAGCCAAGAGGCAACCCATCCTTCGTAATTACCTGCTTTGACTTGGTACCAATCACCTTCTCGACCGATTGAGGTTAAAGGGTCACCTTCTTCTAAAGTCGTAATAATGGGATAAGACAATCCAGGACCCTCTCGCAAATGAAGAATCGTTCCAGCGACTTTTAGATCACTGGTGTCAGCGGAAGCTCTTTGAACAAAGTTCTTATTTGGCATCGCCATCGTTACCATTAGTACGAAGATGATTATACTATGTAAAATTTTTGTCCTCATCAGATTCCTCCTATTCCTTGTGCTATTTTACCATGCTTTTATCATAAAATTCGTGGTAAAATGGTAACAGAATTAGTTATTTTCAACATAGACTGATGAAAAATACAAAAATAGTTGACATTGCTTTAGCTAGTGACTAACATAAAGGGTAATCGAAAAATGATTAATCGCTTATGACCAAGCAAGTAGCGTATACCACTATTGGAAAAGAGAGGGAAAGACTTAGGCTGCAATCTTTCCTACAAAAATGTATCACGTGAATAACACTTGAGAGGCTTTTTTCTGAAAAGCAGTGCCTAGTAGGAAAAAACGGAATCGGCCGTTATCCGATTAAGAGGAGGACACATGTAATCATTTGTGTCAACTAGGGTGGAACCGCGGAAGCTTATACAGCTCTCGTCCCTTGCTATTGCAAGGGACGAGGGCTTTTTTGTTGTTCAAAAAGTAATGAGTTTTTTAAGAGGGATTGTTGTTTTTGCTCAGAAAAGAGGGGAAGGCGCTCTAATTAGTATGAAAAGCGCTCATCAAGGCTGTAACCCGCTCCAACCGGACAAAAATTTGCTCAACCAAAGCATGCATTCGCTCAAAGTGGGACTACAGCTGCTCTATCATAAGCAATCAATATAGGAGGGAATTACATGAGTTTTAAAGTGCCACGAGGGACACAAGATATTTTGCCAGGTCAATCTGAAAAATGGCAAAAAGTTGAAGCAATTATTCGTGATATTTGTCGTGTTTATCGCTATAACGAAATTCGCACACCAATTTTCGAGCAAACGGATCTATTTGCACGTGGTGTTGGGGAAACAACTGATGTTGTACAAAAGGAAATGTATACATTTGAAGATCGTGGAGGGCGTTCATTAACACTACGTCCAGAAAATACGGCTGGTGTCGTACGTGCCTATGTGGAGCATAAAATGTTTGGTGCTCCTGATCAGCCAGTTAAGCTTTCTTATTTAGGACCAATGTTCCGCTATGAGCGCCAACAGGCTGGTCGTTATCGTCAATTTGTACAGTTTGGAGTAGAAGCAATTGGTTCAGCAGATCCTGCAATTGATGCAGAAGTCATTGCTCTTGCTATGGACGTCTACGAATCAGCGGGTTTAAAGGATTTAAAATTAGTGATTAATTCTCTTGGCGATAAAGAAACACGTGATACACATCGTACTGCTTTATTACAGCATTTTGAGCCACATATTCATGAATTTTGCTCAGACTGTCAAAATCGTTTACAAAAGAATCCATTGCGAATTTTAGATTGTAAGGTAGATCGTGAGCATCCATTAATGCAAACGGCTCCAGCGTTAACTGATTTCTTAACAGAAGAGTCAGCTGCTTATTTCGATCAAGTGAAATCGTACTTAGATACATTGGGTATTTCATATGAGGTCGATCCAAATCTTGTACGAGGACTTGATTATTATAATCACACAACCTTTGAAATTATGTCCACAGCATCAGGCTTTGGTGCTATTACAACATTATGTGGTGGTGGACGCTACAATGGATTAGTGCAAGAAATTGGCGGTCCAGATGTACCAGGTATAGGTTTTGCATTAAGTATTGAGCGTTTGTTGCTGGCACTTGAAGCGGAGGGTGTTGAATTAGACACAGCTTCAGGGCTAGATGTTTACATTATTGCAATGGGCGATGAAGCGAAGCAAAAGGCTGTTGAGCTGACAAGCACTTTCCGAGCGAAGGGACTTGCGACAGAGATGGATTATTTAGACCGTAAAATGAAAGCTCAAATGAAATCAGCGGATCGACTAGGTGCAAAATATACGCTTGTTCTTGGCGAAACAGAACTTGAAGAGCAAGCAGCGGCTGTAAAACATATGGAATCTGGGGAGCAGCACAAAGTGGCGTTCTCAGAGCTAGTGAACTATTTAACACAAAAAGCTTAAAAATAGACAGAGGGCATTTCTAGGAAATGCTACATAAATTGAAGATATTTTGGAGGAATTTAACAATGGCTACAAGAACACATGCTAGTAACGAGCTGTCAGAAGCGTTACAAGGCGAAAAAGTCGTATTAAAAGGTTGGGTACAGCGTCGTCGTGACCTTGGTGGTTTAATTTTTATTGATTTGCGTGACCGTACAGGTATTACGCAAGTTGTGTTTAGTCCAGATGTTGCAGAAGCACACGCATTAGCGGATAAAGTGCGTAGTGAATATGTGATCGAAGTGGAAGGCACAGTCATCCTTCGTACAGAGGATCAAATCAACCCGAATGTACCAAACGGTAAAATTGAAGTGGAAGCAACAAAATTAGTCGTAATTAATACGGCAAAAACAACGCCATTCCAAATCGAAGATCGTACAGATGTATCAGAAGATTTACGTTTAAAATATCGTTATCTAGACTTACGTCGTCCCGTAATGTTCGATACTTTCAAAATGCGTTCTGATGTGACACGTACAATTCGTAACTTCCTACAAAATGAAGGATTCTTAGAAGTTGAAACACCAATTTTAACAAAATCAACGCCAGAGGGTGCTCGAGACTATTTAGTTCCTTCACGTGTACATGAAGGTGAATTTTATGCCTTACCACAATCACCTCAATTATTTAAGCAATTATTAATGGTTGCTGGTTTTGAAAAGTACTTCCAAATTGCGCGTTGCTTCCGTGACGAAGATTTACGTGCTGACCGTCAACCAGAGTTTACACAGGTGGACATTGAAACGAGCTTCTTAACACAAGAAGAAGTATTAGAAATGAACGAGCGATTAATTCAAGCGGTTATGAAAGAAGTAAAAGGAATCGACATTCCTGCACCATTCCAGCGCATGAAATACCAAGAAGCAATGGATCGTTATGGTTCAGATAAGCCAGATGTACGTTTTGGATTAGAGCTTGTGGCGTTAAATGATATTTTTGAAGGCTGTAATTTCAAAGTATTTGCTGATACGGTTGCACAAGGAAAACAAGTGAAAAGTATCAATATTAAAGGTGCAGCTGACAAATATTCTCGTAAAGACATGGACGAGTTAACAAAATTCGTTGGGATTTACGGAGCAAAAGGTCTTGCCTGGTTAAAGGTAACAGAAGAAGGCTTAAACGGACCAATTGCGAAATTCTTTGACGAGGCATTAGCAGCAGCTTTAATCGAGCGTATGGGAGCAGAAGTTGGCGATATTCTAGTATTTGTAGCAGATAAAGCCGATGTTGTAGCAGCTTCATTAGGTGCTCTTCGTACAAAATTAGGACAAGATTTAAATCTGATCGATGAATCACAATTTGCTTTCCTTTGGATTACTGATTGGCCATTATTCGAATACTCTGAGGAAGATGGACGCTACTATGCAGCACACCATCCATTCACACGCCCGTTTGATGAAGATATAGCTTTAATGGACACAGACCCTGCAGCAGTACGTGCACAAGCATATGATATCGTTTTAAACGGCTATGAACTTGGTGGTGGTTCATTACGTATTTACGAACGTGACCTACAAGAGAAAATGTTTGAATTACTTGGCTTCTCAGAAGAAGAAGCACAAGCACAATTTGGCTTCCTATTAGAAGCGTTTGAATACGGCGTACCACCACATGCAGGTCTTGCCTTTGGTCTTGATCGCTTTGTTATGCTATTAGCAGGTCGTACTAATTTACGCGATACAATCGCATTCCCAAAAACAGCTAGTGCAAGCTGCTTGATGACAGAAGCACCAAGCGAAGTATCTCCTGAGCAACTAAGTGAACTAAGCCTGGCTATCAAACCATTTAGAAAATAATGTATAATTCAAAATACCTGGATTACCTAGCAAATACTGTTGGGAATCTAGGTATTTTTTGCGTTTTCGTAAGAAATTATAGATTATTAGAGAAAATCGTTTGAATTATCAGAAAAGTGGTGTTATGATAACTGTAATACGAATCCTGATGTGTTTGTCTAACTGCTAACTCTACTTCACAGTTTTGACCGAACATTATAGAATCGGGAGCCTTCATTTTGTAGTCGCAAACATGCCCCTAACAAAGCGGGACGTTTAAAGTTGCAAAGCGGGCACCCACCTGCAAATTGCGGGTTCAAAACGAATGTTTCTTGGCATTACGGCACAATTGGGATTCGTCCTATACATAGGATTGAGAGGAGCTTATTAATAGCTCCTTTTTTTACATAAAATTAAACAAGAACTAGTAGAGTGTTTTAAGTGAATGTTCAGAAAATATGAAAAATTACTTTTTATTTCTGATGAAGCAGCATATAATTGGTATAGACAACTATACCTTTTGAGAAGCTATATCCGCTAAAGGAAAAGATACATTATATCTTTAGGCAGAGATTACGAGGAAAAACACTTTATTTAAATGATTTTGAAAGCGTTTTAATTGTGGTTGATACAAAACACATGAGGGAAAAGCCTATTGAAAGAAGGCAAATTGGATCAAAATTACGAGACGATGATTAGTCAGTTGAGAATATAATGGTACAATGATTGAGCTCAGATGCTACAATGATAGTGAGAAAGTTACCACATCAAGCGACGTGTATATATGTCCTTTTCACACTGTTATCGTGGATATCATTTAGCTTTGTTTAATCATGCGAAATACAAAAACTGATCTAACGAGGTAAAGTTGTATGGAGAAATCATAAAGGCGATAAGGAAGGTGCAAGAATTGTTAGAGAAAAATTCTCATATACCTATTTATATACAAATAGAAGAGATTATTAAACAACGAATTTATTTAGAAGAATACAGAATTGGTGAGACTATCCCATCAGAACGAGAGCTTTCTGCACAATTTGATGTAAGTAGAATGACTGTTCGTCAATCCATTACCAATCTAGTAAATAGTGGTCTATTATATCGAGAAAAAGGGAGAGGAACGTATGTTGCAAATCCAAAATTAGAGCAACCGTTAAAAGGCTTAACGAGTTTCACGGAAGATATGCGGGCAAGAGGAATGGAACCAAGCAGTAAGGTATTACGATTTGAGAAAATCATACCACCAGTGGATATTGCAAGAGATTTGATGATAGAGTCTGGCGAAGAAGTATTTTTTGTAGTGCGCATAAGAAATGCAGATGCGCAACCAATGGCAATCGAAAGAACATATATCCCAGTTAAAATTTATCCGGAGTTGGATGAGAAGCAAATAATGGGCTCGCTTTATGCCTTAATCGAAGCAAAGTTCCATCAAAAAATTGGGAATGCGGTACAACAGATGGAGGCAGCCATCGTATCGAAAGAGGATAGTAAGTTTCTACAAATTAATCAAACAGCACCAGTTTTAATTATCAAACGCACAAGTTATTTATCAGATGGTAAGCCCTTTGAGCTTGTACGCAGTACGTATCGAGCTGATCGTTATAAATTCATAAGTGAAATTAAAAGGTGATTTTATGCATGCATATTTTTCTGAAATCGAAAAGCTTATCCAGGTTGTGAAGGAAAAGGAGGCATCACATATAAGTGATGTGGCTCAAATCATTGTCCAACGTCTCCAAAAAGGTGGGATAATTCAATTATTTGGTTGTGGTCATTCACAGCTATTGGCACAGGAGGCATTTTATCGAGCAGGTGGTTTAGTACCAGTCCGTCCTATATTTATTGAACCATTAGCTTTACATGCTGGAGCATTAGCTTCTTCAATCAATGAGAAAGATTCAACTATTATTGAACAGCATAAGGAACAGTTTGACTTTCGTGAAAATGATGTTTGCATCGTCATTTCAACCTCAGGGAGAAATGCAGCACCTATTGACGCAGCTTTATTAGCAAAGGATTCAGGGATATTTGTGCTATCCCTCCAATCGCTCCACTATAAGGAACAGACTACACGTCATCACAGTGGGCTGCGGCTAGAAGATGTGGTAGATTTTGTAATTAATACCCATATACCGATTGGTGATGGTGTACTAACTATACATGACATACAGTATGCGCCAGCATCTACTGTTATTGGTTCATTACTATTAAATGCTTTGTTCAGTGAAATCATAGAAACACTAGCAAAGTCCTCAATAGAGTTACCGATTTTTGTCAGCAATAATGTTGATTCGGATTGGTCACATAATGAGAAAATGATTGCCAAATATCAACATCGGATTAATTTCACGTGAAAGAGTGGAGGTATGTAAATGAAGAAAATGTATAAAATTACATCTACTGAAGGTATCCATGCCAGACCGGCTGCATTACTCGTAACTTCAGTGACACCATTTCAAAGTGATATTAAATTAACATACGAAGAAAAATCCGTTAATTTAAAGTCTATTATGGGCGTGATGTCATTAGGTGTTAAAACAGGAAGTGTAGTGGAAATTTCAGCGGATGGACCAGATGTAGCAACATTATTTCAAACTATTACTGAAGTCATGTTGTCTAAAGCAATAGGAGAAGAATGGCAAGAGGGATAAAAGATTCTTGCAGTGGTTATGATTATGCCACTGTAAAAGAATCTTATGACTAATTATCTGAATATTAGGAATTTTAGGGGTGGTTAAATGGACATTCACATCGTCTCGCCTAATGATTATGGGCAGATTCATCGATTGAGAGACTATTGCTTTCCAAATAAGTACTCAGGGGCTCGTCGAGAGGATTTTCATTATTGGATTGAGCAAAGCACGACCTTAGGTGCTTATGATGACAAAAAAATTGTTGGGCAGCTATTAATATTACCGCTAAATATTACAGTGCATGGAGTTTCATTTAAAATGGGAGGCATCGGCTTTGTTGCAACGTATCCTGAGTATCGACAACAGGGTATTATCAAAAGGCTTATGACAGAAGCGCTGCAAAAAATGCGAGACAATGGACAAACGATTTCAGTTTTAGCGCCATTTTCTGTGTCCTTCTATCGTTATTTTGGTTGGGAATTATTTTTTGAGAAGCTCCATTATACAATCCCTCAAACTATGTTTCCCTCTTTAGGGAAACAAGTAGACGTCATGAAAAGGATGAGCTTTGAGTGGTTAGATCCTGCGCTCTTTCAGATGATTAAGGATTTTCATAATGCACAGGCAATCATTCGAAATGGTGGTATGGTAAGGGATGAAGGATGGTGGAAAAGACTTGAAAGAAGGAGTCCAGATAGTCACTTTGCTGCCTATTTTCAAGGCAGTAACATAGAAGGCTATATTCGTTATACGATTCGAGATGGGGCATTTACTATCCAAGACTTTGTTGTAGCAAATCTCTTAGCTGAACAAGCTATGTGGCGTTATATGACATCTCATGCAGCAAGTGTCAGTAGCATAACGGGAGTTACTAGTAATCATTATCCTTTTGGCTTTTATTTCAAGGAGCCACAATTCAAAAGGGAAGTCATACAGGATGTGATGATTAGAGTAGTAGATGTTTATGCATTTATGCAGCAGTATCCGTGGAAGGATATTCAAGAAACATTAACGATTCGTATTGAAGATCCATTTTGTCTCTGGAATGAGCATATTTATCAAATAAATAAAAATGGTCAGGTCGCAATAATTGAGACAAGTTCAGTTTCTGATAAGCATATGTTAACACTACCAATTAATCTTTTTTCTGCGATGATGGCAGGTTATCTTTCTGTCAAAGAAACAGTTGTCTATGCTAATCAACCTACGGTAGAAAAGGTGATCAAACAGTGGGAATGGGCAATCCCTACTGAAAAGCCAGCATTTTATGAGTATTTCTAGGTATTGAATAATAAGAAAATTTAAAAATTTTTTGGCTTTTTTTCTGGACTATACCAGTTGATTATAATCATTAATTTCACGACAAAATTGATATAGCCCAATTTTGTAAATAACTTGATATAAATAAATTTAATGTAAAATTTATATTGTGGTATATACCAATAGGTGCTATTCTCAAAATAAGTAAGCGATTACACAATCGAAGAAAATAAAAGGAGTGTATCGAATGAAAAACATCATGTTAGTGTGTGTAGCAGGTATGAGTACTAGTTTATTAGTGTCGAAGATGCAAAAAGCAGCGCAAGAGCAAAATATTGAAGCCGATATTTACGCCATTGCTGAAGGAGAGGTGGAAAAGATCTTAGCGACAAAGAAGGCTGATGTTCTTTTATTAGGCCCACAGGTTCGTTATTTGAAAGGTTCATTTGAAACAAAATATAAGGATAAAGGCTTTCCAATCGATGTGATCAATATGGCGGATTACGGCATGATGAACGGTGAAAATGTCCTGAAACAGGCTCTACAACTAATTGGATAAAAGAAGGGGCAATGGGGAATGGAAGATACAGCATTAATGGCGTCCATTATGGGACTGATTGTGCATAGTGGAAATACGAAAAGTGAGTGTATGGAAGCTATTCAGCTAGCAAAAAAGGGGCAAATTGAGGCAGCAAAAGAAAAAATCAAATTAGCGAATGAGTCATTAATTGAAGCGCATCATGCTCAAACGGGGTTACTGTCTCAAGAAGCAAGGGGAGAAAAGGTAGAGGTTTCGATGTTATTAATTCATGCCCAGGATCATTTAATGAATGCTATTACTTTTCGAGATTTAGCACAGGAAATGATTGAGCTATATGAACGAATTCAAGGGGAGTAACATCAAATTTTGATGTTATCAATAAAAAGCAAAGGGAGTGTATGTGAGTGTTCCGTTTTTTAGAAGAAAAGTTTGTACCGGTTGCTGCTAGGGTTGGGAATCAGCGTCATTTAGTTGCCATTCGTGACGGATTTATTACGATTATGCCTTTAACGATTGTGGGATCTTTGGCTGTACTTATTAACAATTTGCCTATCAAATTTTATCAAAATACACTCGATGCCATCTGGAAACATGAGACATGGACTCAATTTGGCGGTAATATTTGGAGTGCTACATTTAATATCATTTCACTGCTACTTGCCTTTACTGTTGCTTATCATCTTGCTAAAAGTTATCAAAAAGATGGTCTGTCTGCTGGAGTAATTAGTTTATCAAGCTACATGACGTTTGGGACTTTCGGGGAAGGCGGATTAACCGGCTTAACAACAGGCACGGGTGGTATATTTATTGCTCTGATTGTTGCACTACTTTCTACAGAATTGTTTTGTAGATTGTCTGGCAATCCTAAACTACTAATCAAAATGCCAACTGGTGTACCACCAGCTGTTGCCAAATCATTTGCTGCGTTACTTCCTGCCATTATTACGATTGGAATATTTGCTTTAGTACGTACAATTATTTCAGCAGGTTTTGATATACCAGATATTGTCGGGTCCTTCTACTCTGCGATTCAAGAGCCATTTATGGGTCTTACAAATACATGGCTTGCTGCTTTAATTTTGGCATTTATACCTACATTTTTATGGACACTTGGCGTACATGGAGCAAATATCATCGAACCATTCATGCAAACGATTAATTTACCAGCTATTAATGAAAATGTTGCAGCAATCTCTGCTGGTAAAGTTGCGCCTTACATTGTCAATAAACCATTCTTTGATGCTTTTATTAATATGGGAGGCTCTGGTACAACAATAGCACTTATTATTGCGATTTTCATATTTGCGAGAAAGAATAAGCAATATAATACAGTTGGGAAATTATCCGCAGCACCTGGGATTTTCAATATCAATGAGCCATTACTTTTTGGGTTACCAATTGTATTAAATCCGGTTTTATTTGTTCCGTTCATTTTGACACCAATGATAAACGTAACAATTGCATTCTTTGCAACGAAATGGGGCTGGGTGCCAGCCGCTACCGTTTCACCGCCTTGGACAACACCGCCGATTATTAATGGTTTTTTAGCAACTCAATCTTGGCGTGGTGCTGTTTTGAGTATGGTCTTAATTATCATCGCTGTTTGTATTTATCTGCCATTTATCTCGATGGCGAACCGTATGGCAAGGCAGAATGAGCAAAAAGCTGCTTTAGCGGCACAGAGTGAGGAATCTGTAGTGGAATCCAGAGGACAAAAAGTGGAAGTATAAGCATCAATTAACGGAGGGTTTGAAGTGAAAAGATTAGGAATCTCGCTATATCCGCAGCATAGTACGCTAGAGGAGATGAAGCGCTATGTTCAGGTGGCTCATGATAATGGCTTTGATCGTATATTCACATGCCTAATGTCATTAAAACAGGATGAGGAGCGTCAAAAATTACAACAAATCAACGAATTTGCGCAACGCCTCGGCTTTGACATATCCGCCGATATTGCACCAGGTGTTTTTGATGATTTAGGCTTAACTTATAGGGATATTGGCTATTTAAAAGAACATTATTATTTGGCAGCCTTACGTTTAGATATGGGATTTTCAGGTCAAGAAGAAGCGTTGATGTCACTCGATGCAAGTCATCTAAAAATAGAATTAAACATTAGTAATGGTACGAAGTATGTAGATAATATTATCTCTTATCAGCCCAATAAAGAGAACATTATCGGCTGTCATAATTTTTATCCAAAACGATTTACGGGGCTATCTCGTCAGCATTTTTTACAAACGTCACAACACTTTAAAGCGCACAATGTGAGAACAGCAGCAATGATCTCCTCACAACATGGTCAATATGGACCTTGGGAGCAAACAGAGCACGGGTTACCTACATTAGAGGAACACCGTTATCTCCCAATCACTGTACAGGCGAAAGATTTATGGCACACAGGGTTAATTGACGATTGTATTATTGGCAATATGTTTGCTTCTGAGGAAGAACTACGTGCATTAGGACAATTAAATCGTAATAAGCTTGAGTTAAGGGTTGTCCAGTCTGAAGACACAAGCATTTTAGAGGAGACGATTCTTTATAAAGAGCCTCATTTTAATCGGGGTGATGTGTCTGAATACGTGATTCGGAGCACCCAATCCCGCGTGAAATATAAAAATGGAGATTTTCCTGTGCATGATATACGGCCATTAAAAAGAGGAGATGTCACGATTGATAATAATTTAGATGTTCGTTATAAGGGAGAGCTACAGATTGTGCTAAAGGACATTCCGAATACAGGATCGAGTAATGTCGTAGCTAGCATTGTAGAGGAAGAACTATTTTTATTAACATACATTCAACCATGGGCATCATTTGGATTTACAAAGTAAAGAAGAGTGAGAAAGAGATTGAGTCATCAATCTCTTTTTCTTTATGTGGTTGAGCATAATGTTATATAAGATTTACCTGATTAATCAACTAATTTTAATGTACTATTTTACCATATATAGCAGAATTGGATGAAATGTTTTTATGGATTATTATTTCAAAGGATTGAAGTAGACAATTTTGACTTTTTCTTTATATTTTTATCTTGAACAATAACATGATAAAATGTAAGATAGGTTTTGATTTTATCTTAGTATATAACTAGGTTTACTAATAAAATTTCATAGATGGAGAGTGTCAGGATGTTACATCAATTTTCACGTAACGAGCTCGCAATAGGAACAGAGGGTCTCGAGAAATTAAAAAATACAACGGTTGCCATTCTTGGTGTGGGTGGTGTCGGTTCATTCGCGGCTGAGGCATGTGCACGAAGCGGAATCGGCCGTATTATTCTAGTCGATAAGGACAATGTAGATATCACAAATGTCAACAGACAACTTGTTGCATACTTATCAACAGTTGGTCAATCAAAATCAGCTGTCATGAAAGAGCGTATTGCAGATATTAACCCAGCATGTGAAGTGATTGACATGCACATGTTTTATACGGAAGAAACTTATGAAGAATTTTTTGCACAAGGCATTGATTATGTAATCGATGCAAGTGATACAGTGATGTATAAAATTCATATAATGAAGGAATGTTTAAAGCGTAATATTCCTATTATTTCAAGCATGGGTGCAGCAAATAAGATGGACCCTACTCGCTTCCAAATTGCAGATATTTCAAAAACACATACAGACCCATTGGCTAAAATCATTCGTACTAAGCTACGTAAAGAAGGTATTCATAAGGGTGTTACGGTTGTATTTTCAGATGAAAGTCCAATTGTCGTACGTCCAGATGTTGTCGAACATGTAGGTAAGCCGGATGCAGCAATTCGAAAAGCAAAGATGCCACCTTCATCTAACGCTTTTGTACCGTCAGTAGCAGGTTTAATTGCAGCAAGCTGGGTAGTCAATACCATCCTAAAAGATGTGAAAATTACGCGCGTACAAGGTTAATACCAAATACGGTGCTTTGGTAATAGTCAAAAAACAGCATAAATGTTCATTTTCGTAGAAGTAGCTGCCTTAATTGTATTTAGAGGTAGCTACTTTTTCTATGTTACAATTAGACCGTTGTAAAAAAGGAGGCCTATACAAATGGAAAAAATTTATCAAATGGAGTATAGAGGTTTAAATCTTTTCGACGAGATTAGCACAGTAGAGTTAGCTATAGATGAAGAAAACCAAACTATACATATTTTTGATGTTGGACAGGTTGTCAGCCCCATTTTTAATTTTGATGTATCAGCCTACGAATTGTCAGATGGTTTTTATAAAATGGCTGATGTTCTGCGACACAAAAAAATCTTAACGAATCAACAAGCAGGTAGTGATTTAACATTAAGTGAATGGTTAATTATGAACAATGCTTATTTTTATATACCTCAAAAGCGCATTAAAAAATATGTGCATGGAAGTATTATTGAAATTATCGATCGAGCAAACGAACCATGCTTGTTTGATGATTATGTACAAAGGGTATAATTTTACCAAAATAGTTCCTCTTATGTACATAAAATGCTATTAATTCACGAAATTGTCTTATTTTTTTCATGTCCACACTACTTCATATGGTTTATTGCTATAATTTGAATCATCCATTAGATAATCGATCAGTTTGTTTGGGATGCTTGGTGCTACTCAGTGAATAGACAGAAAGCTAAACAGCAAATGACATATGGGAGAGTGAGAAAATGGAAATTCAAGTAATTCGTGATCATTTAGATATTGTTAAACTTCAAGAGAAAATGAATGCCATTGTATTTGACTATTTGGATACATCCAACAACTATCCGAAAGCCATGAGAGAATTGAATCCTTTATATATACAAGTCACTACCTATTATAAGGAATATGTTAATCAGCGGGCAGGGGAATTACCGAAAGCAAATACGTATTGGCATTTATTTATCGATTGTTGTGCAAAATTATGCTACTTTTTAGCTGCATCGACTTATTATTCTTCGAATGCTTTGCAAAAAACGCCTGAAAAAGTAGAGCATTTATTAAAAATAGCAGCCTATTCCTTACCGAGTATTGAGCAGGAAGAGAATGAGCAATTATTAGAAGATATCATGGCTCTTTTAACTGAAGTGCTAGAGGATGAAGAAAAAGCAACAAACATACGCAACGAAGTACTGTCACAAAAAGGTGAAGTGAAGCAATGTCTTCAACAATTTAAATTATTTGTGGAACAAGAACTTCCTGCATAAACCTTAGACAATAATAGACTATCTATTTTCTGAAAATAGCCTATACGTCAAGAATCTACGTAACTTATTGGGATTTAAATCAGTTTTTTTCTACAATGTTCGATGTGGAAAGAGAGTGATTTACTTGCCTCTTTTAGTAGCGTGGGTTCTTTTTTATTGTGAGGAAAGTAAAAAGGCATATTTTCTTGAAAGGTATTTATGTTTTTTTGTCGAATTATAGTTAGAAAATTGGTAATATATGTGCTCACGCTGTAAGAACTTAGCTAAAAGAACTTATTGGAAGGGGGCTAAGCAATGATTGTAAATGGAATAGAAATAGATTTGGCGAATTTGGAAAAGCCGCTTTTATTAGTTAGTGAGGAAGATGAACTTTTATTTCTACAGCTTATCCAACCGACAATTGAACAGGAGCTTATTCAATGTCAATTAGCGCTCTCAACAAGGAAATCTATTTCATTGGTCAAAGATATTTGGTTGGCTATGTATAGAGATCGAGAAAAGCTTTACGTCAATAGCGGTCATGCCATGCTTTATCCAATACGTTTAATTCTTTTTGAACTAGTCACACAAGCAGAATATTTCCAACGCTTAGCAAAAAAATCACGTGGCGATGAATGTCTTTCCCTTATCTATGCAGTTATTCTTTTGCAATTTGTCTTGCAATGGTTAAAAGATCGATTTAGTGGAAATAAAGAGGTATATGGTGCATTAAAACGGTTATACAGAGTGTCGGATGATGAATTAAGTAAGGAGCCCTCCTGTGAAACAAGAGAACAAAAAATTGCACAAGCAATTGCTGTAAAAGCAATTCGCTTTGAGGTAAGAGAAAACAATCAAGAGTTCGCCAGCTTGTTGTATCAGTCGTATAATTTGATTGTTTTTTTGCATAGTAAGGCAAATGAAGGAGATGTGAAAGAGTCCATTTTGCCATCACTTCGACATTTGGCAGAACCATTAAATTTGTTTTACCAAGAACGATATACAACAAATAACCCGAGCTTTACAGGATGATTGCTAGAGTAGCCTATCCTGTTGTTATATAAAAAGCAAAGTCATTTCAATTACTTAAGATAGTGACTTTGCTTTGTTTTATTATTTCTTATCTTGAAATGATTTTAGTTTGTCGTAGATGCCAGCCATGCGCTTTTCCTCACCAGCAATAACAGGTTTGTAGAATTCAGTTCCTACAAGTTCGTCTGGCAAATATTGCTGGTCTACCCAACCACCAAAAGTACCGATCGGTGTGTTATGAGGATATTGATAGCCAACGTGTCCTAAATCTTTTGCACCCTCGTAATGAGCATCTCGCAAATGATGAGGTATATCACCTGTTTTGCCTTCATGAATAGCCTTAATGGCAGCATCAATTGCCACAATGGCTGAGTTGGATTTTGAGGCAAGGCACATTTCAATGACAGCACTGGCAAGTGGGATACGTGCCTCTGGTAATCCTAGTCGTTCAGCTGCTTGAATAGCAGCTAATATATGAGGTCCGACTTCGGGATTAGCTAGACCAATATCCTCATAGGCCATAACAAGTAGGCGTCTGCTGACAGCCACTAAATCGCCTGTTTCCAATAAATGCGCTAGATAATACAGAGCAGCATTGGTATCACTGCCACGCACAGACTTTTGCAGAGCTGATAGTAAATTATAAAAATGTGATCCTTTTTTATCGCCATACACACCAATTCGACTAATGAGATGTTCAATGACATGGTCGGCAGCAACCGTTTGTCCATCCACCTCATCACTGGCATAGTAAATGGATTCTAGCAAAGTTAACGCCTTTCGTGCATCTCCATTTGCTGCGGCTGCAATTTGTTCAATTTGTGATGGTGTTAAGGCAAAATGATATTTACCTAGTCCGCGTCTTTCATCAGCAAGTGCTTTTTCAACTAGCTCGATTAAATTTTCCTTCGTTAAGCGTTTTAGCTGGTAAATTTCGCCACAGCGTGAACGAATCGCTGGATTAACATCATGATAGGGATTTTCTGTCGTGGCACCAATTAATACAATTGATCCATTTTCTACATGTGGTAACAGTGTATCTTGCTGTAATTTATTGAAACGATGAATTTCATCTAGGAAAAGTATTACTTTCCCTGAAATTCTTGCTTCTTGTACAATATCTTCCACATCTTTTTTGCCAGCTCGTGTAGCATTAAGTGCGAAGAAAGGGAGCTTGGAACTTCCTGCAATGGCATTGGCAATGGATGTTTTACCGATACCAGGTTCTCCATATAGCAACATGGAAGGGACATGTTCATTTTGAATCATTTTATAAAGGGCTGTGTTGGGACCAATGAAATCCTGATGACCAACAATCTCATCAAGGGTTAAAGGTCGCATTCGAAAAGCGAGTGGTTCATTGTGCAAAATAACTTCCCCTTTCTGTCGTTGTCATTTTTTGCTTCATACATTTTTTTACGCTAAAATAAAGCACTCATATGGATTTTGAACGACTATGAATCGCTTTAATTAGTATATCATATCCTTCTAGGTGTATTTCCGAGTTCATCAAGAGGAGATTATGATATACTGTTGGTAGTATTTTGACTAGACTAATTGAGGGTGATAAAATGAAAATTTCAACAAAGGGCCGTTATGGGCTTACAATTATGATTGAATTAGCAAAGCATTATGGGGAAGGGCCAATTCCCTTGCGTAAAATTGCGGCGGAAAAGGAACTTTCAGAGGCATATTTAGAGCAATTAGTATCTCCGCTTCGTAATTCAGGCTTAGTAAAAAGTGTACGTGGTGCTTATGGTGGTTATATGCTAGCAAATCCACCTAGCGAAATTTCAGCAGCCCATGTTATTAGTGTGCTAGAAGGGCCGATTCAACCAGTAGAGGGTATTGAAAATGAAGAAGCCCCGCAACGTGAGTTATGGCTACGTATTCGTGATGCAGTAAAAAACGTGTTAGATACAACGACAATTGAAGATTTAGCACAATATACAGAAGAAAATGTAGTGGAAGGCTACATGTTCTATATTTAAAATAGTTTAAGCTAAAGCGCTACTCCTGCATTCACTTCATTTTTTTGGGAGATTGTGAACTATTCACATCTCAATGGCTATTTTTACGATGAGTGATGTGGGTTTTGTGCTTTTATCTCGATTCAGCAAATGTTTTGTACTAAAATGAACCACTAAGTACGGGAGACTCCCCACTTATAGAGGAGCGAAGAACACTTTTATTTTTTTGCAAGCATTAACTGAATCAAGCGAAAGCCTCTGGCGGATGTCACAGAGTTTAAAAAGGAGTTTTCAACATGAATTCATATATCTATCTCGATCATGCGGCCACATCTCCAATGAATGGCCAAGTAATAGAAGCGATGACGACTGCTATGCAAGAGGTATTTGGCAATGCATCGAGTATTCATAAAGCAGGTCGAGAAGCAAGGAAATATCTAGATGATGCACGTGAGCTATTGGCGAAATCAATTGGTGCGCAAGCAGGGGAAATTATTTTCACAAGTGGTGGCACAGAAGCTGACAATATGGCAATTTTAGGAACTGTCTATGCCCGTGCAAATGAAGGAAAACACATCATAACAACGCAAGTAGAGCATCATGCAGTATTACATACGTGTGAAAAACTTGAACGTGATGGCTTTGAGGTGACCTATTTACCTGTTGATCAAAAAGGGCGTGTCGCGATTGAGGATGTCCAAAAAGCCCTTCGTGATGATACCATTTTAGTGACAATTATGTATGGAAATAATGAAGTTGGAACGATACAGCCAATTGCTGAGATTGGCGCGCTATTGCGTGAGCATAGTGCCATATTCCATACAGATGCGGTTCAGGCTTATGGCTTAGAGTCCATTGATGTAAATGAATTACAGGTGGATTTATTGAGTGTATCTGCTCATAAAATCAACGGTCCAAAAGGTGTTGGATTCCTTTATCAAAAAGCAGGAACACCGTTAGCAAGTTATGCTCTTGGGGGCGCACAAGAGAAAAAACGTCGTGCAGGTACTGAAAATATACCTGCCATTATTGCTTTTGCGACTGCAGTGCAAGTTGCAAATGAGTTGCGTGAAGAAAAGCGTTCACTATACAATCACTTTAAGCAAATTATGCTTGCTGTTTTTTCACAGGAAAAGCTAGCATTCCATGTAAATGGTGATGAGGTGGATTCGTTGCCTCATGTCTTAAATATTAGCTTTGCAGGCATGGAGGTAGAATCATTTTTAGTGAACCTTGATATGGCAGGTATCTATGTTTCGAGTGGTTCGGCATGTACTGCAGGATCGATTGATCCTTCTCATGTGTTAGTAGCAATGTTTGGACAAAGTGCAGAGGAGCTACGAAATTCAATCCGATTCAGCTTTGGGCAGGGTTTAACGGAAAAGGATATACAAGATGCAGCAGAAAAAACGGCTCAAATTGTGAAAAAACTAGCTAAAAAATAATTTGCAAAATACTTATGTTATGTTTCGTTAAAATATTGAAACATAAACTGTAATTAGATAAAAGAAAAGGTGACCACAATGAAAGAAACACGTGACCCCTCTCAAATTCGAGTTGTTGTCGGCATGTCAGGTGGGGTAGATTCATCGGTGGCGGCATACTTGTTAAAACAACAAGGGTATGAAGTAATCGGGATCTTTATGAAAAACTGGGATGATACAGACGAAAACGGTGTTTGTACGGCAACGGAAGATTATGACGATGTAATAAAAGTATGTAATCAAATTGGGATCCCATACTATGCTGTCAATTTCGAGAAACAATATTGGGATAAGGTTTTCACATACTTTTTAGAAGAATATAAAGCAGGGCGTACACCAAATCCTGATGTTATGTGCAATAAAGAAATTAAATTTAAAGCATTTTTAGAGCATGCCATGAACCTTGGTGCTGATTATTTAGCGACAGGTCACTATGCACGAATTGATCGTAGTGGTGATGGTGAAGTTAGAATGTTACGTGGCGTTGATGATAATAAAGATCAAACATACTTTTTAAATCAATTATCCCAAGAGCAATTGGCGCATGTAATGTTCCCAATTGGTGATATAGAGAAAAAAGAAGTACGAAAAATTGCAGAAGAAGCTGGCCTTGCTACGGCAAAGAAAAAAGATTCAACAGGCATTTGCTTTATCGGTGAACGTAATTTCAAGGAGTTCTTGAGTCAATATTTACCAGCGCAACCTGGGAAAATGGAAACAATGGATGGCGTTGTAATGGGCCAACACGATGGTTTAATGTACTATACACTTGGTCAACGACACGGGCTTGGTATTGGTGGGGACGGCGAGCCTTGGTTTGTGCTAGGAAAAGATTTAGCGCGTAATGTTCTACTTGTCGGACAAGGCTTTGACAATGAATATTCGTATTCAACATCATTAACAGCTGTGAAAATGAGCTATACTTCGACAAAAAAATTGCCTGGGAAATTTTCTTGCACAGCAAAATTCCGTTATCGTCAAACTGATACACCAGTAGAAGTTGAAATTTTACCAGATGGCCGTGCACACATTACATTTGCAGAACCTGTACGTGCAATTACACCTGGCCAAGCTGTAGTGCTATACAACGGAGAAGAATGTATGGGTGGCGGAACGATTGATGAAGTCTTTAAAAGTAATGAAAAACTAACATATGTTGGATAAATTGCGTTAAGACTGCTTTTATGGCCTCTTGGCTTCCTAAAAGCAGTCTTTCGCTACATAGAGGTGAAGAACAAATGAATTATAATGAACAGGGCATCCAAGCATTTCAAGAAAAACGTTATGAGGATGCTGCTCAACTATTTACAAAAGCAATAGAGGCAGAGCCTGAAAATGCTATTGGGTATGTAAATTTCGGCAATTTATTAGCCGTATTAGAGGATACTGAACGTGCAGAACGTTTCTTCCAAAAGGCAATCACTGTAGATGAATCAGCAGCTACAGCCTATTACGGTCTAGCGAATTTATATTACAATGCTGAACGCTATGCCGAGGCCGTGAAGCTATATGAGCAAGCGCTAAAACATCATATTGAAGGTGCCGATGTCTATTATATGATGGGGAAATGCTTTGAACGGTTGGATAACTCAAAATTGGCATTACCATATTTACAACGTGCGGTAGAAATTGCTCCAGAGGATACACAGATTCGTTTAGCCTATGCGATAGTGTTATGTGCATTAGAAATGTTTGAGGAAGGGAAGAAGGAACTAGATCTCTTAATTGAACAGGATTGGAATAATGCAGATGCACATTATAATTTAGGCGTACTATATGCCGTGTCTACCGAACAAACAGAGGATGCAATGTATCATTTGAAACAAGCCTTTACCTTACAACCTGAATATGACCAAGCACGTTATATTTACGATATGATTGCTCAACGATTTAACTGATAGATAATAAGCAGCGAGTGAATGTTGATTAACATTCTTGCTGCTTTTTTATTGATTTTATCTAGTAATACAGAAAAAATTGTTTATTTTTTCATAAATTGAATCTCTTTCTCTTTTAATTCTAGTTCAAACTTGGTAATGTATGTCATGCAGGAAAGGAAAAGGTGACAGAATGAATAAAGTTTTTATTGCACTATTACTTGTAACAGCACTTGCTGCAATTGAGGGAACTATTGTTAGTACTGCTATTCCGAGTATTACGGCTGATTTATTAGGTGTAGACTTAATAAGCTGGATTTATTCTGCTTATTTACTAGCTTCAGCCATAGCGGCGATTATTTTTGGTAAATTAGCCGATTTATTTGGTCGTAAACGGATGATTATTACTGGTATCATTATTTTTTTAGTAGGTTCTATGTTATGTGGTTTAGCTCAATCCATGGAGCAATTAATTGTTTTTCGAGCAATTCAAGGTATTGGCGCAGGTTCAATTTTACCGATTACATTAACAATGGTTGGTGAATTGTTTAAGACTGAAAAAGAGCGTGCCAAAGGACAAAGCTATTTAAGTATGGTATGGGGCGTTTCTGGTGTAGTAGGTCCGTTATTTGGAGGCTTTATAGTTGACCAAGTATCTTGGCATTTTATTTTCTTCATTAATGTACCGTTTGGTTTAGCCTCTATTTATTTAATTGCTAAACATTATAAAGAACAACTAGAGGCAGTGAAGCGTAAAATTGACTACCTAGGTGCAGTGTTTTTTACAATTGGCATGGTTGCGTTACTGTTTGTTATTATCGAAAACAGTAAAACACAAACCTGGTTATCAGGTCAATCGCTGCTAATGTATGGTGTTGCTCTTGTATTCTTAAGTATTTTTATCTGGGTGGAGTTACGAGCAGAGGAGCCAATTATTCCGTTAACACTGTTTAAAAATGGACGACTAATGGTCATTAATGCATTAACTTTAAGCGGTATGTCTATTGTCATTGGTGTAACCGTTTATATTCCTATATTTGCTCAAAGTGTTTTAGGCAAAAATGCAACGCAGGCTGGTTTATTATTAACACCAATGTCTATTTTTTGGACGGTGAACTCGATTATGGCAGGTTATTTAATCGGTCGTTTAACAAATAAACGCATTATCCAAATGGGTACGATTTTACTTGTTACGGGTACACTATTGTTGGCAAGACTATCTTCAGATTCTAGTGATTTCAGCGTTTATTTCGCATCATCGTTAATAGGGCTAGGGATGGGCTTTATTATGCCGATGTTGATGATTTCCATACAAAAGGTGGCAGATCCAAAGCAACTTGGTATTTCAATTGGTTTGAACTCTTTTACAAATACATTTAGCCAAGCGATTGGTGCAGCGCTATTTGGTATGATTTTCAACCTGGCAACGAGTGAAAAAATGGCTTCATTAGGAAAAGGTGAAATTCAATTAAATGGTGAATTTGCAAAAGGTGGGTTTAAATTAGAAGAAGTAAGCTTTTTAAAGGATACTATTGCGAATGGCGTCAGTTATGTATATATAGCTACCTTTATTTTTGCTATTGGTGCTCTTATTTTCTCCTTTTTTGTAGCAACGAAATCTACAAGGAAAGCGCAATAGTGAATAAAAAGTAAAATCCACCTCACATTCTGTGATCAAGCAGCGTGTGAGGTGGGTTTTTCATTTGACAACTAAACCATAGAATAAATTTACTTTTTGAATAGAGTGTCATCAATTATTTGATTGCCAGGTAGTTCCGTTAAGTATTTCGCTAAATGTGCGATGGGGGTACTGTCTAGCAATGAAGGCTCGGCTTCATTTTCTTTTAAAATATTGATTTCCTTATTCAGTCGCTCCATTTTTCGATCTAATTCAGCTGCTTGTAGTGCGGCTTCCTTTAATTCATGTCGAATATGCTCAGGTACTTCTTTGTTATACTTATAATAAATTTTGTGTTCTAAGCTTGCCCAGAAATCCATTGCAATTGTACGAATTTGGATCTCTGTATAGACCTTTTCCATATGGTCTGACATAAAGATAGGAATTTTAATAATAAGATGTAAGCTTTGGTAGCCATTTTCTTTTGGATTGGCTATATAATCCTTCACCTCAACAACTTCCATGTCATGCTGTGCTTGTAACATGGCACTTACCTTGTAAATATCCTCCACAAAGGAACAGGTGATGCGAGCACCAGCTATATCGCGGATATTTTCACGCACGGCCTCTATTGATGGAGGAAGCTCTTTTTTCATCATCTTCGTTAAAATACTTTTAGGTGATTTTACACGTGTAGAAACATGCTCAATTGGATTATATTCATGAATTAACTTAAATTCTTCTTGTAATATATTAATTTTCGTTTCCACTTCCTGTAGAGCAAATTTGTAAGCTAAAAAGAAGCGTGTTAATTCAGTTTGAAAAGATTTTAAAGTGTTTACTTCTAGTTCAGTTTTCATCGTTTGTAAATCCTTTCTTTTACGGTTTATTCGATTTTTATTTTTTGTATAGCTGTGATGGGCAACGAGATACTTCCAAATGGAATTTTCTATAGCTCTCCATAAAAGAATGTTTGATGCACAAGCAAACGTAATGATTTGCCCTGCATCTGATTCATTAATAATATACCTTCTATGAGGAACTTCAATCCTATCGTCAATGATAAATTTTTATTGATTGAAAGCTTCCATAAATAAACAATTAATATAGGCAAACTAATACGAGCTATATAAAAATTAAACGGACCAAAAGTTATCCACCATGTTCTGTATCCACTATGAAAGCCTACACCATAGGGGATCACGGTGATCATCTCTATAAGAAGAGCGGAAAGCATAAAAATAAGGTAGGAAAAAAATATGTAGTTTAGTCATGAAAGCCCCCTGTGGTTTATGCTATACAATATATAACTCACATGACAATGAAAAGGTTTCAGAAATAGGGGCAAGGAAGAAATGCAGAAGAGGGTTTGAGGTTAAACAAAGGGAACCATTTGTCCCCTTGTTTTAACTAATAATTTCAGCATTTAAGTTATAGCGCTTATTAAACTCATCAACGAAAATTTGTAAATCAATATAGGTTCCAATATAAGGCTCTGTTTCTTGATCGCGTAAGAACCCACATGTTGCCTTTAGTGATTTTGAAAATTCCAATAACATTTGTTCGTTGTCAAGTTGTACATGAATTGCAAGAGAATGATCCTTTTTATTCACTTTAAAATACTTACCATCTATGATTCTCTCTAAATTAGTTTCTTGAAATGGAAAAACATAATCTTTATAAATGAGCTTCACAAGATCCCGCCTTTTTTACAATATTCGACTACATCTGTATAAGGTAAATCGCCACCAAAAATTGAGAGCGCACTTCCAATGGTTACATGAAGTTTTCCGTGGGCTAATTGATTAAATTTTTCTAAGTCTTCGATTGAACGAACGCCACCTGCATAGGTAGTTGGAATAGATGTCCAGGCAGCTAAATCCTGTACCAAGCTTTCCTGCATACCACCCTTTTTTCCTTCAACATCGACAGCATGTATTAACAGCTCATCACAAAAGTCTTCAATATAGGCAATCGACGCAGCATTGACTTCGAAATGACTAAATGTAGTCCATTTATCTGTCATGACAAACCACTTTCCGTCACGCATCTTACAACTGAGATCGATAACAAGGTGTTCTTTACCAATTAATTGATTTAAGCGCTTTAAACGCGCTAAATCGAGCTGACCATCATGAAAAATATAGGATGTGACAATGACATGCGAAGCGCCTGCGTCAATATACTTTTGAGCATTGTCAGCCGTAATGCCGCCACCTATTTGCAAGCCTTGAGGATAGGCTGTTAAAGCGGATAGGGCAGCTTCTTCATTACCAGAGCCTAGCATAATAACGTGTCCACCTGTTAAACGATCTTGGGCAAACATTTGTGCATAGTGGCTAGCGTCATGTTGAGAAATAAAGTTTTCTACAACTGCTTGATTTGTATATCCCAAAGTGCTACCTACAATTTGCTTTACTTTGCCATCGTGTAAATCGATGCAAGGTCTAAATTCCAATAATTTCACAATCCTTCCGTGCAACTAATTCATATTAATCATAGCATGGAACGGAGGATAAAGGCAGAGAATTGTCATTTGTCAAAATAATGTAAAAATAACAAAGTGGATATATTTTTGTCTGCGATATTTTCATGTGGCTATGGTAAAATAAAAAGATTGAAAACTATAAGAAAGGACGGACCGAACATGACAGATCATTTAGATTTATTTGAACTCAATAAATTTTTTATACTCGGACGTCCGATCGTCTCTATCTTTCATAATGCGCAAAATATGTATTCGATTGTACGTGTGAAAATTCAAGAGACGAATTTGCAATATGAAGATAAAGAGATTATTGTTGTTGGTTATTTTCCCCCACTACAAATGGATGAACAATATCGATTTACTGGTATTTTAAAACAGCATCCTAAATACGGTGCTCAATTTCAAATTGAGACATTTACAAAAGAGGTACCTGCAACTGAGCAAGGAATTATTCATTATTTATCTAGTGACCTCTTCGTAGGGATCGGGAAAAAAACAGCTGAAACGATTGTTGAAAAACTAGGTGCTAATGCACTCCGTGTTATTTTAGAAGATCCTAGTGCCCTCGATGCTGTTCCGCGTCTATCCGCTGAAAAAAAAGAAGTCATTCACCGCACCATTGAGCAAAACTTAGGCTTAGAGCGGGTCATGATTCAATTGAATGAGTGGGGATTTGGTCCACAGCTTGGGATGAAGATTTATCAAACCTATCGAACAGAAGCCATTGAATTACTGACAGAAAATCCATACCGCTTGATTGAAGATGTGGAAGGAGTGGGTTTCTTTCGAGCCGACGAGCTAGGTGCGAAATTAGGTATAACTGGTAAACATCCTGATCGTGTCAAAGCAGCGATTTTACATATTTTAAATACAGCAGCTTTATCGGATGGACATGTTTATCTAGATGCAGAACAGGTTTTACCGCTCGTTAAGGAAATGCTTGAACAAAGCCAACGACAGGAGATACCATTCGAGGATATTTCTCAAGCCTGTATCGGACTCCGTGAAGAAGGCAAAATTTGTGGTGAAGAGACAAGGTTATATTTGCCATCTCTCTATTTTTCGGAGGTAGGGATTGCATCGAAAATCTTATCGCTTATCGAGCGGAATAATAAGGCTGAACATTTTAGTAAAGATGAAATTCGAAAAGCCATTGGAGAAACAGAGGAGCTACTCAATGTTACCTATGCAGAAACACAAGCGAATGCCATCGAACAGGCTTTAAATTCAGCTGTTATGATTTTAACGGGTGGTCCTGGTACGGGGAAAACCACTGTTGTACGGGGAGTCGTAGAAGTTTATGCAAAGCTTCATGGGCTATCCTTAAATCCAAAAGAGTATGCTCAAAAAGAGGAGCCTTTTCCGATTATTCTTTGTGCGCCGACTGGACGTGCTGCTAAACGATTAGCCGAATCAACAGAGCTTCCTGCGATGACCATCCATCGACTGCTCGGTTTTACAGGGCAAGAAAAAGAGGAAGAAACAGAGCGGGAAGTAACAGGTAAGCTGATTATCGTGGATGAAATGTCAATGGTTGATACATGGCTTGCCCATCAATTATTAAAAGCTTTACATGAAGATGTTCAAGTTGTCTTTGTTGGAGATCAGGATCAGCTTCCACCAGTAGGTCCAGGACAGGTGTTAAAGGATTTATTAGCATCCAAGCAGCTACCAACTGTCGAGCTAACAGATGTTTATCGACAAGCAGAAGGCTCAACGATTATTGAACTTGCGCATCAAATAAAAAAAGGAACGATTCCACAAGAGTTAACAGCTAAAACCTCTGATCGTTCGTTTATTAAGGCTTCAGCAGACCAAGTTGCCAACGTTGTTACTCAAGTTGTCAAAAGTGCTGTCGCAAAGGGCCAGGAAATCCGTAATATTCAAGTGTTGGCGCCCATGTATAAAGGACCAGCTGGTATAGATAATTTAAATAAAATGATTCAAGAGCTTATTAACCCAAATGATACTGGCACACGAAAAGAGCTAGTCTTTGGGGATGTCACCTATCGAATAAAGGATAAAGTTCTTCAGCTTGTCAATCAACCTGAAAGCAATGTCTTTAATGGAGATATGGGTGAGGTTATTAGTATTATTAAGGCGAAAGAGACGATCGAAAAACAAGATTTACTGATCGTATCCTTTGATGGCATTGAAGTGACCTATCAACGAAGCGACCTCAATCAATTGACACTAGCTTATTGTTGCTCCATCCATAAATCACAGGGCTCTGAGTTTCAAACGGTCATTATGCCAGTGGTTAGAGGGTATTCCAAAATGTTACGGCGTAATCTTTTATACACAGGTATTACACGTGCTAAAAACTTTTTGATTTTATGTGGTGAACCAGATGTGCTTGCGGATGGTTTACAACGTACAGATGACCTTCAGCGTTTCACCTCTTTACGTGCAAGACTTAACCCAATGGAAATTGAGGAAGAACTTGTGGAAGTCGAGGCAGTGCCAGTAGATAATGAAGGGATGCAGGAGCCTGTTTCCGTTGAACAAAAGCTAACAGTAGAAACAGCCCCTTATATTCATCCAATGATTGGTATGAATGATGTCTCTCCATATGATTTTTTGGATGAATAAAATATATATTCCCGATTAGACTGTCTAATCGGGTTTTTCTAATTGATGTATCGTCACCTAATATTTGGACATTTCATATACTAGATGAGTACAAAAACATAGGGAATGTATAGGGGTGACAGCATGCCAATAATGACAGGGCAACAGTATATTGAACGAATTGATGCTTTAAAAACGTATATTTCGATAGATGGGAAAGTCGTGACAGGAAAGGTGTCAGAACATCCTGCCTTTAAAGGAATTATCCAGAGTCAAGCGAAACTTTTTGATTTACAACATCAAGAGGCACTTCTTGAAAAAATGACCTATGAATCGCCAACTAGTAAACAGAAAGTTGGCATGTCATTTCTTCAAGTATTGACGCCAGAAGATCTTGTGAAGAGGCGCCAAGCGGCAAGGGAATGGGCATTATCTTCTCAAGGCTTTATGGGGAGAAGCCCTGATTATATGAATACAACATTAATGGCCCTTGCATCAGCGTCAGATTTTTTAAAAGAGAAGCCAAATTGTTTCCCAGAGCATTTGCTGAAGTTCTATGAGTATGCTCGCGAGAATGATATTACGATGACACATACCTTTATCGAACCACAGGTAAATCGCAAGCGCTTTTACTATGAGGATGAAGAAGTAACCATTGCAGCTAAAATCATTGGGAAAACAAGTGAGGGCTTAGTCATTAAAGGGGCAAGATTACTAGCGACACAGGGTGGCATAACAGATGAGCTTCTTGTTTTATCAACAAATGGCTATGATGAAGGAAAAGGTTTCGGGTTTTCTATTCCAAGTAACACGAAAGGCTTAAAGTTTTTATGTCGGCAATCATTTGTAGGGGGAGATTCTACCTTTGATTATCCGTTAAGTGCACGTTTTGAAGAAATGGATGCAATCGTTGTGTTTGAGGATGTAGTTGTCCCGTGGGAACGAGTATTTTATTACGAAAATGTTGAAGTGGCCAATCAATTTATGAATGTTAGTGGCTTCCAAGCGTATACTTTGCATCATGTGCTGTCACGTCAAATTGCTAAGACGGAATTCATCCTAGGGGTTGTACAAATGATTGTGGATTCCATAAATATTGGGGATTACCAACATGTCCATCAAAAAGTGGTAGATGTCATCGTAGCATTAGAAACGATGAAAGCATTGCAATTAAAATCAGAAATTGAGGCACAAAGGGATTCCTTTGGCTTTATCAGACCAGACCAATCCACATTACAGGTCGCTATTCATATCTTCCCGAAAGTATATCCTACCTTTACAGATATCATCCAGCAACTGGGAGCAAGTGGATTAATGTCCATACCGAGTGCAAAAGCTTTTGCAACGGATGATGGGGATCTTGATCATTATCTGCAATCATTTCAAGACAAAGGGGAAGAGCGAGTAAAGAAATTTCGTTTAGCTTGGGATTTAACAATGAGTAGTTTTGGCACAAGACAGACATTGTATGAACGCTTTTTTTTTGGTGATCCTGTACGTTTATCTAGCTTACTCTATCAATCTTATCAAAGAGAGCATTTAGTGCAAAGAGTGGAAGACTTTTTGAAAAATGATTGATAGAAAGTTTGACAGTTGTGAAACTATCCGTTATCATTTACAGGAATAAAAAAATAAGACTCCCTTCGTTAGGTGAGGCTCCTATGCTGGAGATACGCTACTACCCAAAAATGTCGAGAGACGCCAATGGGTCAACAGAAATCATCGAAATAAGGTGTTTTTTAACGTAGCTGGACATATTCCTATGCCGCATAGTGCTAAAACTCAACGTTTGAAGGTAACAAGCATGCAATGTATTTTATTGCTATTTTTTTGATATGTGTATTCAACACGCCTTCATTCGTAGAAGGCGTGTTTTTGTTATGGAAGGAAGGTGATGAGAAATGGATAGTAGTCCTGAACCGAATAAGTATCATTTAGGCAAAGGGAAACACATAAAAAGTCATCGATTTCTGATCACCGATGCAGACAAAGGGTGATTAAGGATGACCTTTTGTTTCCCTCAATAACAAACACGAGGTGAAATGCAATGATTAAAATCCACTATTATAATAGCAGCAGCAAGACAGTCCAACATGATTTCAATATGATTGATTTACAACTCCCTATTCATAACGAAGATTTATTATGGGTAGATTTATATGCCTATAGTTATAATGAATTGAATAATATAGCTGATGTATTTGGCTTTCATCCACTAGCAGTTGAAGATTGCTTACATGAAGGCTCACGTCCAAAAATGGATAGTTATGGTGATTATAAATTTTTTGTGCTCCATGCACCAATTTATAATGAGAAAAGTAACAATGAAATTACAACCGTTGAGTTAAATATTTTTATGGGACCAAACTATATTGTGACTGTGCATAAACAAAAGTTGCAATGGCTAGGAAAAATGGAAAATGTTTGTGTCAATAGCCCAAGATTTTTGGAAAAGGGTAATGATTTTTTATTGCATACAATTATTGACGGTATTACAGACGAATACTTCCCAGTATTAGAACGAATTCGCGCACGTATAGATGAACTAGAAGAAGAAATTTATGATTATCAACCAAAAGTGGTGACAGAGGAATTTCTTGCATTGAAGCGGACAATTATTTTAATTCGTCAGGCCATTATGCCACAAAGAAGAATTTTTTCTACAATCAATGGCCAGTGGAAATTTGATATTCAAGAAGAAAATATTCCATTCTATAAAGATTTGAATGACCATCTAGAGCGTATTGTCGACTCCACAGAGACATATCGCGATTTAGTGAACAGCACGCTTGATACGTATTTTTCAATTATCAGTGGGAAATCCATTGAAAAGCTGAATTTATTAACGGTCATTTCGACAATTATGTTACCACTATCAGTAATTACTAGTTTTTTTGGAATGAATGTGCCTTTACCTTATCAAGATACCCCTTATACAACTATTGCAATTAGCGCTTTCTTAGTTATCTTTACATGGGGTATGTGGATATATTTCAAAAAAATGATTGCTTAGTTAGTGTTAGTCAGACTAGTACTAATTGACAGCGCAATAGATTTTTTTTATAATTTTCGATAGAAAAAGTAAAAACGATGATGGAAAAAGTACGTATTTGTGTGTGCACAAGAAAGGGATTTCTAGGCTGAAAAAATCCTCACAACAGCAAATGCCGAAAGCTACTCCAGAGTGCAGCTAATCCCTGCCGTTCACTGACGTTACAAGTGCTAAAGAGGTAAGTAAGGTTTTTACTTACAACTAGGGTGGTACCGCGAGACTAATGACAAGTCCTCGTCCCTTTTTGGGGATGAGGGCTTTTTTTATTTTCTTCGGTAAATCGCAGGATTCGTATCGTGATTTTACAATATAAAATAGGAGGAATTTATCCAATGAAAGCAGTAGATATTCGCCGTATGTATTTGGAATTTTTTAAAGAAAAGGGGCATCATCATGAGCCATCAGCACCACTTGTGCCAATAAATGATCCATCACTTCTTTGGATCAACTCAGGTGTTGCAACTTTGAAACCATATTTTGATGGCCGTATTATCCCTGATAATCCACGTATTACAAATGCACAAAAATCGATTCGTACCAACGATATTGAAAACGTTGGGAAAACAGCTCGACACCATACATTCTTTGAAATGTTAGGAAACTTCTCTATTGGTGACTACTTTAAAAAAGAAGCAATTCATTATGCTTGGGAGTTTTTAACAGATAAAAAATGGATGGGCTTTGATCCAGCGTTATTATCCATCACGATTCACCCAGAAGACCAGGAAGCATATGATGTTTGGCATCAGGAAATTGGTATTCCAGAAGAACGTTTAATTCGTTTAGAAGGGAACTTCTGGGATATAGGAGAAGGCCCATCTGGTCCGAACTCAGAGATTTTTTATGATCGCGGCGTAGAATACGGCTCAGATGAAAATGACCCTGAAATGTATCCAGGAGGAGAAAATGAGCGTTACCTAGAAATTTGGAACCTTGTGTTCTCTCAATTTAACCATAATCCTGATGGCACTTACACGCCACTACCAAAGCAAAATATTGATACAGGTATGGGCTTAGAGCGTATTGTGTCCGTCGTGCAAAATGTACCAACAAACTTTGATACTGATTTATTTATGCCAATTATTGAAAAAATTGAGGAGTTTGCCAATCGTAAATATAAACGACCTGGCGAAGTAGACTTAAATGAAATCTTTGGCTCAGATGAAGATATTAATACACCATTTAAAGTGATTGCAGACCATATCCGTACAGTAGCATTTGCTATAGGCGATGGTGCCCTGCCTTCAAATGAAGGCCGTGGCTATGTATTACGTCGCTTACTACGTCGTGCCGTTCGCTATGCTAAACAAATTGGTATTGAAAAACCATTTATGTTTGAACTTGTACCAACTGTGGGTAAAATTATGGAAGACTTCTATCCAGAAGTTACAGAGAAATGCGAATTTATTCAACGTGTCATTAAAAATGAAGAAATTCGTTTCCACGAAACATTAGATGGTGGTTTAGCTATCTTTAATGAAGTAGTGGAATCTCAAAAAGCAGCTGGTCATGATTACATCCCAGGAGCAGATGCTTTCCGTTTATATGATACTTATGGTTTCCCAATCGAGCTAACGGAAGAATATGCAGAGGAAGTAGGCATGAAAGTAGATCATGAAGGTTTTGAGGCAGCGATGGAAGAGCAACGTGAACGCGCGCGTGCTGCACGACAAGATGTTGATTCGATGCAAGTACAGAATGAAGTATTAGCAAACTTAACGGTTGCAAGTGAATTTGTTGGCTATGATACGTTAAGTGTTAATACTGAAATCGCTGCAATGATCGTCAATGGTCAAGTTGCGAAAGTCGCTTCGGAAGGTCAGGAAGCATTGGTTATTTTAGCGAAGACACCATTCTACGCTGAAATGGGTGGTCAAATTGCTGATAGTGGTACTATTTCAAATGATAGCTTTACGGCTGTTGTAAAAGATGTTCAAAAAGCACCGAATGGTCAACCGCTTCATACAGTAGTAGTTGAATCTGGGGAAATGCATGTGGAAGATGCAGTGCAAGCAGTGGTCAATCGTGATGACCGTAATTTAATCATTAAAAACCATACGGCAACACATATTATGCAACGTGCATTAAAAGATGTGCTAGGTGATCATGTGAACCAAGCTGGATCATATGTAGGACCTGATCGTTTACGTTTTGATTTCTCTCACTTTGGTCAAGTTACAAAAGAAGAATTACAGCAAATTGAACGTATTGTAAATGAAAAAGTGTGGGATGATATAGAGGTCGTTATTGAAGAAAAAGGTATTGATGAAGCAAAAGCAATGGGTGCTATGGCATTATTCGGTGAAAAATATGGAGATGTTGTACGTGTAGTATCCATCGGAGATTATTCGATTGAGCTATGTGGTGGTATCCATGTTAAACGCTCTTCTGAAATTGGCTTCTTTAAAATTGTTTCAGAAGGTGGTATCGGTGCAGGTACTCGTCGTATTGAAGCTGTTACAGGAAAAGTTGCTTATGAAGCAGTAAAAGAAGAAGAAGCATTATTAAATGATGCAGCGACATTATTAAAAGCAAATGCTAAAGATATTGTCACAAAAGTACAGGCATTACAAGCAGACTACAAAGAATTACAACGTGAAAACGAAGCATTATCTCAAAAAATCGCCAATGCACAGGCAGGGGCAGTTGTTGATGCCGCTCAAACAATTGGAGATGTGACAGTGCTATCTACAAAAGTGGAAGCAAAGGATAACAATCAACTCCGTCAAATGATGGATGACCTGAAAGCAAAAATGCCAAAAGCAATCATTGTTCTTGGAGCAGTTGATGGTGAAAAAGTTATGTTATGTGCTGGTGTTTCAAAAGAATTAGTTGGTGGCAATTACCATGCAGGGAATATTGTGAAAATGGTTGCGGAAGCATGTGGTGGTAAAGGTGGCGGTCGTCCAGATATGGCGATGGCAGGTGCAAAAGATGCATCAAAACTTGATGAAGCACTACTTTCTGTGTATGATTATGTTAAATCCATTTAATTAATTCACCAAAACATGTTATAATAAAGAGAAATTGGAGATGAGCTTGTTTGCACATCTCCTTATTTCTGAAAGCGAGGTGCTGGTCATGAGTTCATTTGATCAAACGATGAAATTTAATTTTCCAGAAGAATCAATGGAACAGGAAGTCAAGCAGGTAATGTTGAAAGTTCATTCTTCATTAGAGGAAAAGGGATATAACCCTATCAATCAGATTGTTGGTTACTTACTTTCTGGTGATCCGGCGTATATTCCTCGCCATCAGGATGCTCGTAATTTAATTCGCAAGCTTGAGCGTGACGAAATTCTAGAGGAGCTTGTTAAATTTTATATCAAAAAGAATAACGAGGACTAGAAATGAGAATTATGGGATTAGACGTTGGGTCAAAAACTGTGGGTGTTGCTGTAAGTGATGCACTTGGTTGGACCGCCCAAGGTATTGAAACCGTAAAAATTGATGAAGCTAATGGTGAGTTCGGTATTGACCGTATCGCTGAGCTAGTAAAGGAATATACTATAACAGAATTTGTTGTAGGTTTTCCAAAAAACATGAATAATACGGTTGGACCGCGTGGAGAGGCTTCTGAGAACTATAAAAAGCTATTAGAAGAGCATTTCTCACTACCGGTCAAATTATGGGATGAACGTTTAACGACGATGGCTGCTGAACGTATGCTGATCGAAGCGGACGTGAGTCGCAAAAAGCGCAAGCAGGTCATTGATAAAATGGCAGCTGTGATGATTTTACAAGGCTACTTAGATAGCAAAAATTAATTGATGAGGTGACTATGCATGGCACACGAGCATAACCATGAAGAAGAATTACATGTTCAACACATTACAGTGATTGACGAAAACGGAAACGAGCAGCTTTGTGAAGTGATTCACGTTCATGAATCTCCAGAGTTTGGCAAATCATATGTGTTTTACTCAATGGTAGGCGCAGAGGAAGATGAAGATGGCTCAGTTGAAATCTTTGTATCTTCATTTGTACCATCTGAAAATGGTGAAGATGGTGAATTAACACCAATCGAAACTGAAGCAGAGTGGGATATGGTAGAGGACGTTTTAAACGCTTTAGAGGATGAAAACGAAGACTAATCTTCTAACTCAAAGCTTGGAACAAGGATCGCAGCTTGCAGTCCTTGTTCCTTTTTTATTGAAGCTTTTCTAATGTAGAAGGATTGTTAAATTGAAGAATGAATGCATTGTAAATGTGTGATTTTTATCCACAATTGTTGGGAAACGTTCATAAAGTTTGTGGATTCGCTTAGAAATAGAGTGTAACCGTTCCAAGCACCACTCCAAACATCGAGAACCTGCTCAAAGGTAGAGAAGAAATGCAGGGAAAACTTGCTCAAAAATAGGAGAAGCTATTCTAAAGTGTCTAACCTCAAAAAAACGATTTAATAAATGACATCAAATTGTCATAAAGGAGGAACCAGAATGAATGAAGAAACGCAAGAATTTATGATCATTGGGAAAGATGGTAAGGAACAGCAGTGTCGTGTGGTCTTTACCTTTGATGCGGAGGACAAGTCCTATGTGTTATTTTCCCTTCTAGATGAAACCGGTCAAGAAATTCCAGGAGACCTTTCCGCGATGACTTTTGATTATGATGACAATACAGGTGAGATGACAAATTTACAGCCTGTTGAAACAGATGCCGAATGGGAAATGATTAATGAAGTGGTGTTAACATTACTTGATGAATTTGAAGAAGAACCACAGCTAATTACTGTGACAGACGAAGAAGGAAAAGATCAAGTGTGCGAAGTCATTCATACATTTTCATCTGAGCAATTCGGTAAATCGTATGTATTATATGTGCCAGCAACAGATGAACCGATTGATGAGCGTGATATTTTTGCAGCCCAATATATAGCTGGAAATGAAGGCCAGATTGAAGAGTTATACCCGATTGAGTCAGATGAAGAATGGGAATTTGTAGAAGAAGTATTAAACACTTTATAGGATAAACTATTTCTAGAATCCTCAAAAATCTGCTAACGAAAGTTGTTGGCAGATTTTTTACATATGTAATTTCTACAGAATTGTCGATTTCTGTTTGTCGTGAAAGTTGATTTCTAGTATGATATTGAATAGTGATAGGGGGGAAACCCGTGGATAACGGTTCAAAAAAACAAGAAATGTTTTCAAAAATGCAAGAAAGAAAATCTGAGGTAAAAATGGTGAGAAAAATCGTCGCAATTATTGCCATTGTTTTCGTACTAATAATTGGAGTTGTTGGTTTATTTGGGTACAATTATGTAAAAGGTGCTTTAAAACCATTAGACCCTAATGCAACGAAAACAATTGCAGTAGAAGTACCAATTGGCTCTAGTTTGTCCTCCATTTCAACACTACTAGAGAAAAAAGGTGTCATAAAAGATGCACGTGTTTTTAAATACTATGCAAAATTTAAAAATGAATCACAATTTCAAGCGGGAAATTATGATTTAACACAGGCAATGACATTTGATGAACTCATTGAAAGCTTGAAAACAGGGAAGGTATATCGTAAGCCTGTCTTTACGATGACAGTCCCAGAAGGCTTAACACTTGAACAAATTGGGAAAGTGATTGAAAAGAAAACACCGTACACACAAAAAGAATTTATGGATCTTGTGACGAGTGACACATTTGTTCAGCAAATGATGGCTAATTATCCTGAGCTAGTTACAGAGGCTGTTTTAGCTGACAATATTCGCTATGACTTAGAGGGCTATTTATATCCAGCTACGTATTCTTATTATGAAGAAAAACCATCTTTACAAGCGATTGTAGAAGAGATGATAGCAGCCATGAACAATGTAGTGAAGAACTATAGTGATGTATTAGCTGAAAAACAAATGTCCGTACATCAGCTGTTAACATTTGCGTCATTATTGGAAGAAGAAGCGACTGCTCAAACGGATCGAGAGACTATTGCAAGTGTCTTCTATAATCGAATCAATGAAGGGATGCCACTCCAAACAGACCCAACCGTGCTCTATGCACTGGGTGATCACAAGGATCGTGTTCTATATGAAGATTTAGAAGTGGATAATGCCTATAACACTTACAAAAATAAAGGTCTACCACCTGGTCCAATAGCAGGTGCAGGTAAAACTTCGATTGAGGCATCATTAAATCCAAGTCAAACAGATTATTTCTACTTCCTAGCAGATAAAGAGGGTGTCAACCACTTCTCAAAAACCTATGATGAGCATTTGCAGAAGGTAGAAAAATATTTACGAAAAGAAGAGTAAACATATAGGAAGAACAAAAATCGTATAGCAAACAGATGGATAGAAGGAAAGAAAAATAGCTTTCCTTCTATTTTCATGCTATTATAAAGTGTGATTTTTGATCAATCCGTTCATTTATGCGGGACAAATATGCGTGGTGGCAATTGTTTGAGCATATCGAAGCAATTGCTCATTTTTGTATGGCAAAGTACCAAGACATCACGTTTGGTCTTTTTCTTTTTGTTGATAAATGATGAAGTACAGACAACGGCAAACGCTCGTTGCCTTTTAAATGAGGGTGGAAACAATGGAATTATCAGATGCATATATACAATCATTTATACAGCCACGTAATGAATTGCTTTTAGAAATGGAAGCATTTGCGGAGGAGCATCACGTACCGATCATGCAGCTAGCAGGTATTGATGCATTAAATCAACTGTTGCGTATTCAAAATCCGTCAAAAATTTTAGAGATAGGTACAGCAATTGGTTACTCTGCTATTCGTATGGCAGAGGCATTGCCTTATGTCCAAATTGTTACAATTGAACGTGATCAAGATCGTGTAGCAAGGGCAAAAGCCTATATTAAACGGTCGACTGTATCCGATCGAATTACGGTCATTGAGGGTGACGCTTTAGAAGTGGATGACGAGGCCATTAACACAACATTCGATGCGGTCTTTATTGATGCTGCGAAGGGACAATACCAACGCTTTTTTGAAAAATATGCACCTTTAGTAAAATCAGGTGGGGTATTGTATATCGATAATATGTACATGCATGGTTTGTCTGATTTAGAGTTGAAGGATGTTCCACGTCGTAAGCGAACAATGATTCGCAATTTAAAAAACTTCACGGATTGGATTATGCAGCACCCAGATTATACAAGTGCTTTTTTACCAGTCGGTGATGGTTTATTACTATGTTTGAAGAGGTGACTACTATGAAAAAACCAGAATTGCTTGTGACACCACAATCATTAGAACATATAAAAGCACTTTTAGTCGCTGGAGCAGATGCTTTTGTTATTGGTGAACAACAATTTGGTCTACGTCTAGCAGGAGAGTTCTCCGTTGAAGAAGTAGAAGAAGCGACAAAGCTTATTCATGAAGCGGGTAAAAAGGTATATGTTGCAGTCAATGCACTTTTCCATAATGAGAAGCTAGAGGCACTTGCTGATTATTTAAATGAAATGCAACGTATCGGTGTGGACCGTTTAATCTACGGTGATCCAGCGGTTCTCATTATTCGTAGAGAGCAAGGTGTTACGATTCCGTTACATTGGAATCCAGAAACGACAGCTACAAACTGGTTTACGGCTAATTACTGGGGGAAACGTGGTGCAACGCGTGCCGTGTTAGCGCGTGAGCTTTCTCTTGATGAAGTATTAGAAATTAAAGAAAATACCGAAATGGAAATTGAAGTACAAGTACATGGCATGACATGTATGTTCCAATCAAAACGTCCATTACTCGGCCATTATTTCTTATATCAAGATAAAGTAATGGCTATTGAAAATCGCCAGGAAAATCGTAATATGTTCCTACATGATGATGAACGAAATAACAAATATCCAATATATGAAGATGTAAATGGTACACATATTTTCAGTCCAAATGATATGTGTATTATTGATGAACTAGGCGAATTATTTGAAGGTGGCATCGATGCTCTGAAAATTGAAGGTGTACTTCAAACGCCAGACTATGTAGTCGCGGTAACAGAAGCTTATCGAAAAGCGATCGATACGTATTTTGACGAATCAGAAGAGGCATATGAAGAAATAAAAGACGATTTATTAGCAAAAATTGAAGATATTCAACCAGCTATTAGACCATTAGATACGGGCTTTATCTTCAAGGAAACAGTTTACTAGGAGGGGACAATAACATGGCATTAGCGTTAGAGCAAAATGACAAAATCCGTGAGATTGTCAACGGTAAACGTGTCATTACAAAAAAACCAGAGCTACTTGCACCAGCTGGTAGCTTAGAGAAATTAAAAATAGCTGTCCATTACGGAGCAGATGCTGTATTTATCGGTGGGCGAGAGTTTGGTCTACGATCGAATGCGGATAACTTTTCAATTGAAGAGATGCGTGAAGGTGTAGAATTTGCCAATCAATATGGTGCGAAAATATATGTAACAACAAATATTTTTGCCCACAATGAAAATATGGATGGCTTAGAGCGTTATTTAAAGGATATTGAATCAGTGGGCGTAACTGGTATTATTGTAGCAGACCCGCTCATTATTGAAACATGTCGTACAGCAGCACCTAAGCTTGAAATTCACCTTTCTACTCAGCAATCATTGTCCAACTGGAAGGCCGTGCAGTACTGGAAAGAAGAAGGTTTACATCGTGTTGTATTAGCACGTGAAGTGGGCGGAGAAGAAATGAAGCTGATGAAGGAAAAGGTCGACATTGAAATTGAGGCCTTTGTTCATGGAGCAATGTGTATTGCCTACTCTGGTCGTTGCGTTCTTTCTAATCATATGACGGCTCGTGACTCAAACCGAGGGGGATGCTGCCAATCATGCCGTTGGGACTACGATCTATATGAATTAGAAGATGGTGAAGAAAAAGCACTTTTCGATGAGAGTCATGCACCATTTGCGATGAGTCCAAAAGATTTAAAATTAATTGAAGCGATTCCTCATATGATTGAGCTAGGTATCGACTCGTTAAAAGTTGAAGGTCGTATGAAATCCATTCACTATGTAGCGACAGTTGTTTCTGTGTACCGTAAAGTGATTGATGCTTATTGTGCAGATCCTGATAATTTTAAAATTAAACGTGAATGGCTAGAGGAATTAGACAAATGTGCTAACCGTGATACGGCTGAAGCATTCTTCCATGATGCACCTGGCTTTGAGGAGCAGATGTTTGGTGTGCATGGTCGTAAAACAACCTATGAATTTGCTGGACTTATTTTAGAGCATGATCCAGAGACAAAAATAGTGACAATGCAACAGCGTAATTATTTTAAACCTGGTGACGAAGTAGAATTCTTTGGTCCTGAAATTGAGAATTTCCGTTTAACAATGGGTGAAATTTGGGACGAGGATGGCAATAGCCTAGATGCAGCTCGTCATCCATTACAAATTGTGAAATTTAAATGTGATACACCATTGAAGCCGCATAACATGATGCGAAAGGAGAATAACTAATGGCAGTGAAGCGCCCTGTTGTCATCGGAATCGCAGGTGGCTCATGCTCGGGAAAAACGAGTGTGACGCGCGCCATTTATGATGTTTTCCGTGAGCATTCTGTTGTGGTAATTGAACAAGATTTTTATTATAAGGATCAAAGTCATTTAACATTTGAAGAACGTTTAGGAACTAACTATGATCATCCGTTAGCTTTCGATAATGATTTATTAATTGAGCACATAAAAAAGTTGCTAGTGCGTCAACCAATTGAAAAACCTGTGTATGATTACGTCCAGCATACAAGGGCAGAAGAAGTTATACATGTTGAACCAGTAGATGTTATTATACTAGAAGGTATTCTAGTCCTTGAGGATGCTGATTTACGTGATTTAATGGATATTAAATTATTTGTGGATACAGATTCAGATTTACGTATTATTCGCCGTATTATGCGTGATATTAAAGAGCGTGGACGTACAACGGATTCGGTGATTGAGCAGTATTTATCAGCGGTTCGACCGATGCATAATTTATTTATTGAACCAACAAAACGTTATGCTGATATCATTATTCCTGAAGGTGGGGATAATGAGGTGGCGATTGATTTAATGGTAACGAAAATTAAAACTATTCTTGAAACCGACAACGTATTGTAATAAGATAGAGTGGTATTGACAATATTTACATGCATATTTTGAAAAAGCATGCATACTATTAGGTCAAAGCGTAATTTGAAAACGTTTAAAAATAATAAAATTCGATTAAATGCATCTTCCGTGCATTTAGTCGAGTTTTATGTTTTTATATTGAAGAAACAAGGAGTGAAGGACTTTGGCAAATGAAAAACAGTACCCTATGACAGCTGAGGGAAAACGTAAATTAGAAGAAGAATTAGTAAAATTAGAAACTGAAACACGAAAAGAAATCGTTGAACGCATTAAAATAGCACGTGATTTTGGAGATCTTTCTGAAAACGCTGAGTACGATTCTGCTAAAGAAGAACAAGCCTTTTTAGAAGGTCGTATTTCAACATTAAAATCAATGATTCGCAATGCAGTGATTATTTCTGAAGACGAGACAGATAACAGTGTAGTATCACTAGGGAAAACGGTTACATTCGTAGAAATCATCAATGGTAAGCCATCAACAGATGAAGAATCTTATACAATTGTTGGTTCTGCTGAGGCAGATCCTATGGAATTCCGTATTTCCAATGAATCACCGATTGCAAAAGGTCTACTTGGTCGTGCTGAAGGTGAAGAGGTTGTCGTTCAAACACCTGGCGGCGAAATGAAAGTGAAAATTGTCTCAATTAAATAATATGACTATGTACAAGCAGTTAGCCTTTGGCTGACTGCTTGTACCATTTTTAGCGTGATAACTATGTAGTAAAATAGTGAGTAGAATTATTTTGCAAGTGCTGTCGAACTTGATAGAATATTGCCTAGAGAGGGGGAGACATTATGAGTGAACGACAAACTCGAAGTGGTCGTCATTTGCAGCCATCTCGTAATAAAAAGCTAGATAAACTATTGAATGTTCTAATTGGTGTTGTGGTTGTACTCATTATTATCACAGCAACCTATGTGTTTAAATGGCAAGATGATGCAGATCAAGCAGTGAAAGAGGAACCCGTTCAAGAAGAACAGAGCGGTGATGATGAAAAAGAAGTAGAAAAAGAACCAACGGATGAAGAAAAAGAAGATCTTGCTGTAGAAGAAGATAAACCTTCAGAAGAAGAATCAGAACCTGAGACATCCCAGGAAGAACAAGGCACAGCAGAAGAATCAGCATCAGATAATCCTATTGTTGAGAAGGTCATCACGAATAAAAATTGGCAACCAACACCTACAACTCAAACAGGTCAGCATGTGTCTTCATATGACGACACGTCTGTAGACTGGGCTGAGAAAGTAGCAACAGTATCTACTGTGACAGGTATTGACCAAAGCAATATGATCATCTGGCGTATGCAAAATAATGGTGGTCCTAATTCATCCATTGCAACTGTTTCGACCAATGATAAATCTCAAATGTATCGTGTAAGCATGGAATGGGTTGATAATGAAGGGTGGAAGCCTGTGAAGCTAGAGCAACTAAATACATTAGAAGGCGCCTATTGACGAAAATCACTCTTTTGATTATTTTTAATAGAGTTGATAAAAGAAGGGAAGTAACAGTACATGAAAATTGCAGTAATTGGCGCAATGGAAGAGGAAGTGGAGCTTCTAAGAGCAGCATTAGACGATGCACACAGCACAACGATTGCAGGTAGTGAGTATACAACAGGAACTTTTGAAGGCAAGGAAGTCGTATTATTAAAAAGCGGTATTGGTAAAGTAAATGCTGCTATGTCTACGACAATTCTTTTACATGAGTTTAAACCAGATGTTGTCATTAATACAGGCTCTGCAGGTGGATATGATGAAGCTCTTGAGGTAGGCGCTGTCGTTATTTCTGATGAAGTTCGTCACCACGATGTGGATGTCACAATCTTTGGCTATGAAATTGGACAAATGGCTGGTATGCCAGCAGCATATAAATCAGATGAGAAATTGATGAAGGTAGCTGAGGAGGCTGTAAAGGCAGTTGGAGAGCACCAGTATGGCGTTGGTTTAATTTGCTCTGGGGATGCTTTTATGAATGATCCTGAACGTGTAGAGGCTGTTCGTCGCCATTTCCCTCAAATGAAAGCTGTAGAGATGGAAGCGGCTGCAGTTGCACAAGTTTGTTATCAATTTGCTACACCTTTTGTAGTCATTCGTGCATTATCAGATATTGCAGGTAAAGAATCGAATATTAGCTTTGATGAATTTTTACCAGTTGCTGCAAAACATTCGACACAAGTCGTATTAAAAGCAATTTCCTCACTATAAACTACACAGAATGGTCAAAATGTGTGGTTTATTCTGTGAGAAAAATCACAGTTGATACAAAAAACAAATGCTACACTGACATTAATAAATCTCTTCATAATAGAATGGGAGGCATTCATGATGTTATTTTTAACAGCAGGTGTAGTGATTATTACAACTTTAATAGGTACGTTGATTTCAGCAGAACTCTCTGAATCAGCACACTAGTATGACGGGAAAGCTCCTTTGCGACATAGTCATGTCGCAGGGGAGCTTTTTATATGCCATGAAATAGGCATATTCTTCCGTCATTGAAGGATTGAATTTTTTTCATAACCATTTTACAATATATTATTCAATAGTTTTTTGGTCTCGTTTATATAGTTGATAGAGTTTAATAAGTGCCCGTTTTTCAATGCGAGATACATAGCTACGTGAAATATTTAAGCGTGCTGCAATTTCCTTTTGCGTAAGTGCATCCTGTTGATTTAAGCCATAACGGAGTGTCACAATTTCGAGCTCACGTTCATCGAGCATATGCAAATAGTGGTATAGTTGTGCTACATGCTCTTTATGCTCTAGCTTCTCTGTGGCACTTTCTTCATCACACTGAAGTAAATCGCGAATTTGCAGTGCGTTCCCATCTTTATCAGTTCCAATCGGCTCAAATAGCGAAACGTCTTTTTGCACTTTCTTTTGGGTGCGTAGATGCATTAAAATCTCATTTTCAATGCAACGAGCTGCATATGTGGCAAGTCTAGTTTTTTTATCAGGGGTATAGCTCTCAACGGCTTTCATTAGTCCAATTGTTCCAATAGAAATATAATCATCGAGTTGCTCATGTTTTGGATGGAATTTTTTAACGACATGTGCGACAAGCCTCATATTACGTTCTATTAGATCAAGACGCGCCTGCTCATCGCCACCTAAAAATCGTTCAATACAAGCAGCTTCCTCTTCTTTTGAAAAGGGTTTATGGAATGTTTGCCCCTTTAAATAGCCAAGCAACGCAGGGATTTCAAGCCATAACTGCAACATCGATGTAAAAATTCCGCTCATTGAATGATTTCATCCTTTCCCCATTTTTCGACAGTATATGTTTAAAAGCCGTGGGAAATGAAAAAAGTGCAACAGCAAATGTGCTGTTACACTTTTTTTAACGTAAATGTACTAATCATGAGTAAAGCTAAAATGGGGAAAAGGAAAAGATAAAATGCCGGATGGAACGTATAAGCTGCGAAATACGTTAAAGTTAAGAACGTACCTGCGGCTGTAATTGGTAAACCTGTGAAATAACCGTTCGCTTCGCTAATATTGAAGCGAGCTAAACGCATCGCGCCACAGACGATAAATAATACGGCCATCATCATGCCGACAAAACCAAAATCAACTAGAACAACTTCATACATTAATAATGCAGGCGCCACACCAAATGATATAATATCACTCATAGAATCTAATTGTTTACCTAATTCTGACACTTGTCCGAGCGCTCTCGCTACCTTACCATCGTAGCGATCAAGAAGAGCTGCTATAAAGATAAACAAGACACTATAGCTATAGTATTCATGTAGAGTGGCCATAATAGCCGCGCCTCCAAAGGACATATTACTAATTGTTATGAAGTTAGCTGCGTGCGATTTCATTTTCTTAACCGTGGTATCCACCAACTTGTGATAAAAAAACAAGGGGGATCACTCCTTTGCACTTAAGATATTGTACCATTATACTTCGAATGCGAAAAAATTGACAGTCTAAATTAATGGATAGGGGTTTTACTGTATGAAAGAAAAACTATATCAACGCTTGATAGAACTAACGAATGGTAAGCAATCTTCCCATCTTTTGCAGACAATAGCAAAAGCGAAGTGGAGTAAACGTATAATACCAAGCTACATGAAGTTATACGATATTAACCTTGAAGAAGTTTCAAAAAAACAACAACAATTTTCATGTTTACATGATTTTTTTACAAGAGAACTTATTGAAGAAGCTCGACCTATTGAAAAAAATCCAACTGTCTATGCCAGCCCAGTGGACGCAAAAGTGGAATCCTTTGGACGTATTGAATGGGATATGACATTTCTTGTGAAGGGTAAGCCTTATGCATTACAAGATTTACTCGGCAATACAGAACGAGCTGCACAATATGCAGACGGACATTTTATTGTTTTTTATTTAAGTCCTGCTGATTACCATCGTATCCATAGCCCGATAGATGGAGAAGTCTTACGACAATATACACTTGGTCAGAAATCTTATCCTGTGAATCAGTTAGGTCTTACATACGGTAAAAAACCAATTTCTCATAATTATCGTTTAGTGACTGAGCTGAAAGCAGCAAATAATCAGCATGTTGCATTTATCAAAGTAGGTGCAACCTTTGTGAATTCCATTGTACTTACCAATACAACAACGAAATGGCAGAAAGGGCAGGAAGTTGGTTATTTCTCATTTGGTTCCACTGTTGTGATGCTGTTTGAAAAGGATACAATTAAATTTACGGATAATGTTGTAAAAGGAAGCCCAATTCGAATGGGTGAAGCCTTTGCAAATATGCTATAATGGTCGAATAATACGTTAAGATTAGGGGTCGCTATTTTGTATAATTTTTTATTACCGAACGAATTTGTGACGAATATTTTTGAAATTACGCCGGAAAAGTTACAAGAATTAGGGATTAGAGGAATCATTACGGATTTAGATAATACGCTTGTTGAATGGGATCGTCCAGATGCAACAGAAGAGCTAATCATTTGGTTACGCATTATGAAAGAATCAGGTATTCGTGTTATTATTGCGTCAAATAACAAGGAAGCTCGTGTAAAGCATTTTGCTGAGCCGTTAGGTATCCCTTATATTCACAAGGCGAAAAAGCCGCTTCGTAATGCTTTTTATAATGCACTGATTCAACTAGGCTTACGTCCAAATGAAGTAGTAATGGTAGGAGATCAACTCCTTACGGATGTAATGGGCGCAAATCGCTTAGGCTTACACACAGTGCTCGTGAAGCCTGTTGCACAATCAGATGGGCTTGTAACAAAATTGAATCGTTTCATTGAACGTCGCGTATTTAATGATTTGAAACGAAAAGGAATTATAACTTGGGAGGAACAAGAATGATTGAAATGCCAAATTGTATTGGCTGTGGTACAACAATTCAAACAGAAGATAAAACAGCAGTTGGGTATGCACCCCCATCATCATTAGAAAAGGATGTGGTCATTTGCCAGCGTTGCTTCCGTTTGAAAAATTACAATGAAATTCAACCAGTATCGTTAACAGATGACGATTTTTTACGTATTTTAAATGGTCTTGGCACACAGCAAGGCTTAATCGTAAAAATTGTTGATATATTTGATTTTAATGGAAGCTGGCTACCAGGGCTTCATCGTTTTGTAGGGAAGAATCCTGTCCTATTGATTGCCAACAAAGCTGATTTATTACCAAAGTCTGTGAAGCCAAAAAAAGTTATCAACTGGCTGAAACGTGAAGCAAAGGCTCTTGGACTACAGCCTATCGATGTCCTATTAGTCAGTGCCCATAAAGGCAAAGGGATGGCAGAAGCAATGGAAGCCATCGATGAATATCGTAAAGGACAAAATGTATATGTTGTTGGCTGTACAAATGTTGGAAAATCTACGTTCATTAACCGAATTATTAAGCAGGCAACAGGTGAGGGTGAAGTGATTACAACCTCACATTTCCCAGGTACTACTTTAGACATGATTGATATTCCATTGGATGATGGTAGTGCATTATATGATACGCCAGGTATTATTAATCATCATCAAATGGCTCATCATATTGATGCCAGTGAATTAAAATATATTATGCCGAAAAAAGAAATTAAGCCGAAAGTCTATCAACAAAATGCTGGGCAAACTCTATTTATTGGTGCATTAGCAAGATTTGATTTTATTCAGGGTGATCGTTCTGCCTTTACCATCCATGTGGCAAATGATTTACCAATTCATCGTACAAAGCTTGAGAAGGCAGATGCGTTATATGAAGAGCATAAAGGAGAATTATTGGCACCCCCAACTGCGGACTTTATCGACCAGTTACCGCCATTGGTTCGTCACGAATTTTCCATCAAAGAAGCGAAAACAGATGTAGTATTTTCTGGACTTGGCTGGATTACCGTTCAACATGCGAATGTAGTAGTAGCAGCTTACGCACCAAAAGGTGTACAAGTTTCAATTCGTCCTTCGCTGATCTAAATGGAGGACATAGTAGAGAGAGGGACTAGGAAATGAAGAAATGGTTTGCAGTTATGGGTGATCCAATTGAACATTCAAAATCACCTGCCATGCACAATGCTTGGTTTGAGGACATGTCAATTGATGCGACATATATTCCTTTACATGTAACGCCTGATCAATTAGAATCTGCTGTTGCTGGTTTGAAGACATTAGGGGCAAGTGGCTGGAACGTGACCATTCCTCATAAAACAGCAATCATTCCGTATCTAGACGAGCTAGATGAGCTGGCACAAAAAATGGGCGCAGTGAATACAGTCGTACGAACAACAGAAGGAAAGCTGAAAGGCTATAATACAGATGGTATTGGATTTGTTCGATCACTGGAAGAAGCCGTTGGGGTTTTTCATAAAGACAAGCCTGTATTACTTGTTGGTGCTGGAGGTGCTGCTCGAGGCATTGCCTTTGCTATGCAGCAACAAGGCTATCGTCATGTAACCATCGCCAATCGTACGGTGACGAATGCTCAAATGATTATTGATGAAATGGGTATGGGACGTGCCATTTCATTACAACAAGCGGAAGAAACGCTAGCTGATTTCAGCATTATTGTGCAAATGACATCAGCTGGCCTTTCCACGGGCAATTTTTCAATGCCATTTTCATTAGATCGGCTGATGAAAGAAGCAATTGTTGCGGATATTGTGTATAATCCATTAATGACGCCTTTTTTACAAGCGGCTGAAGAAAAAGGAGCAACGATTGTCACTGGCTTAGGAATGTTTGTCCATCAAGGAGCCATCGCTTTTGAACACTGGTTAGGAAACTATCCAAATACAAATTCAATGATTGCGCAACTGAAGGCGCAATTAGGAGGAAACTAATTTTTATGTTAACAGGTAAACAAAAACGTTTTTTACGTGCAGAAGCACACCATTTAACACCTATTTTCCAAGTGGGAAAAGGTGGCGTTAATGATGAAATGACAAAGCAAATTCGCGAGGCATTAGAAGTACGTGAATTGATTAAAGTACGTATTTTAGATAACTGTGAAGAGGATAAACATGAAGTCGCAGAAGCATTAGCCACAGGCGCTCATGCGGAGCTTGTCCAATTAATCGGTCTGACAGTTGTTTTATATAAAGAGTCACGCAATCATAAAAAGATTGTATTACCAAAAGTAACGAAATAAGGTGAGACGATGAAAAGGGTCGGTTTACTTGGAGGTACATTTAACCCACCACATTTGGGTCATCTTTTAATGGCAAATGAAGTATTTCATGCGCTAGAACTTGATGAAATCCGCTTTATGCCTAATGCCATCCCACCACATAAGCATGCACGTTTTGATGCTAGTAATGTTGAACGACTTGAAATGGTAAAACGTGCGATTCGTCCATTTCCTTATTTTTCAGTAGAGTCGTATGAGCTTGAGAAGGGTGGCGTATCCTATTCCTATGAGACACTTTCTGCATTGTGTAGAAGAGAGCCGAATGTGAAATTTTACTTTATCATCGGTGGCGATATGATTGATTCGCTACATACATGGCATTGTATAGATGATTTAGTGAAACTTGTTCAGTTTGTCGGAGTAAAGCGTCCAGGGACAGCCGCGGCAACAGAGTACCCTATACGTATGGTGGAAATACCTCAAATCGATTTATCGTCCACACTGATTCGTGAACGCCTGGCTACAGGAGGAACGGTGACATTTCTACTACCAGAAGCTGTAGAGACGTTCATACGAGAGGAAGGTCTTTATGGAACGCGAACAGTATTTAGCGGTGATTAAGCCAAGAATGCCTGAAAAACGTTATATTCATACAGTCGGAGTGATGGAAACGGCCATCAACCTAGCTCATAAATATGGCGAGGACGTAAAAAAAGCTGAAACAGCAGCTATCCTCCATGATATTGCTAAATATGCTGATATTGAGTGGATGGAAAATATCGTTCGTGATGAAAAATTAGATGAAAGACTAATTGGATGGGGTAGTGAATTACTACATGGTCCAGTAGGTGCATATATAGCACAAAGTGAGTTTGGTATCACAGACGAAGAGCTGTTGAATGCTATTCGTTTCCATACAACTGGGCGGGCTAATATGAGCCGTTTAGAAAAAATTATTTTTGTCGCAGATATGATTGAACCGAACCGTCGATTTGATGGAGTTGATCGTCTGCGCAAAAAAGCACAAAAAAATTTGGATAAGGCGATGAGTGCATGTGTACGCCATACTTTGGCATTTTTAATTGACACAAAGCAGCCGATTTATCCTTTATCTATAGAATGTTATAACGATATGATGAACAGAGAGGATAGTGAAGGATGACTTCAACTTTATTACAAGCAGCGTACAAAGCAATTGACGACAAACATGGTGAGGATATTGTCGTTTTAAATATGCAAGGAATTTCCCTTTTAGCAGATTATTTTATTATTGCTCATGGTAACTCAGATCGCCAAGTGCAAGCCATTGCACGCGAATTACAGGATGTAGCTGAACAACAAGGCTATGAAATTCGCCGTGTCGAAGGATTTGATGGAGCTCGTTGGGTACTAGTTGACCTAGGCGATGTTGTGGCACATGTATTCCATAAGGATGAGCGTGCTTATTATAATTTAGAGCGTCTTTGGGGCGATGCACCGCAACTAGACATGCCAGAGGCCTGAGTGAGTTACGAACGCTTTGCTCATGTCTATGATGAGCTGCAAACGGATATTCCTTACAATCTTTATGTAGATTGGGTTGTACAGCATGCACCAAGCAGCCAGTACCCAAAACTGTTGGATATTGGTTGTGGCACTGGTGTACTTAGCTTGTTATTTGCAAAGTCTGGTTATCAAGTCAGTGGAATCGATTTATCAGAAGAGATGCTGTCCATTGCCGCAGAACGCTTTGCTGGTGCAGGCTACCATGCACCATTATACTGTATGTCTATGGTCGAACTAGATGGCTTTGAGGAAATCGATGTTGTCACAATCACAATTGATTCCTTGAATTATGTGGTAGAGGAGCACTCTGTTTATACGACGTTAGAACGTATCTATGCGGCGTTGCGTGATGGAGGTCAGCTGTTTTTTGATGTTCACTCGTTATTTAAAATGAATGAGATTTTTTTAGATGGTCCGTTCACGTATGATGATGGTGACATTAGTTATATATGGCATACGGAGCCTGCCGACTTTGAACATTCGGTTATTCATCAAATGACCTTTTATGTACGAGATGACGCAAGTGAATTATATGAACGCTTTGATGAGGAGCACGTGCAACGTACTTACACTATCGAGCAGTATATGGCTTGGTTGCATGCCATCGGTTTTAGTCATGTGGAAATTACAGCAGACTTTACAGATGAGGCACCTGACGAGGAAAGTGAACGCATTTTTATTCGTGCGCTGAAATAAAGAAAAGGGAGCTACACTGTGTAATACGCAGTGTGGCTTTTTTGATGGATAGAAAAGCTAAAGTAGTGGATAGAAAGATTAAAGTAGCGGATAGAACACTTAAACAGGCGGATAAAGAGGCTAAATTGTCGGATAAAACTGGATATAACTAAGAAGATAGCTCTCTTCAACAGGTAAATTGAAACTTCTGACGTTTTTTTATCATTTTCAACCACCCATCCATAGTGTAAGATATATATAACTCCATATGATGACCTTTCGCAAGGAAAGGATGGTACTGTGCTACAATCTTTATGGCAAAAGTACAAAAAAAGTATGTTATTCCCCAGCATACTAGTCGTCAGTGGACTTTGTTACTTCTATTTTTCGAGTTCTGACTCTTCACCTCCCCAAGAAGAGCTCATCGAAACAATCCAACCTATTGAAGAAAAAAATTTGAGTGAATCTGCTGAGGAAGCGGTTATGCAGCAGGTATTTGTGGAAATAAAGGGTGCTGTAATGTATCCAGGCGTTTATGAACTTGAGCAAGACCAACGTATAAAAGATGTTGTACAGCTTGCTGGTGGCTATACAGAGAATGCTGACACACAATTTATCAATCATGCCCAAAAGGTACAGGATGAAATGGTAATCTATATTCCTATCATGGGCGAACAGCTAGAGGAAGGAGCCTCTTCTTTGTTAACGTTACCTACTGAGACTAATAAGGAGCAAAAGATTAATATCAATAAAGCTGATGTAGCAACGTTAGCAACATTGCCAGGAATCGGTCCTTCTAAAGCACAAAGTATCCTTACGTATCGAGAGGAAAATGGGCAGTTTCAAACCATAGATGACTTAAAAAATGTTAGTGGTATTGGTGATAAAACATTTGAAAAGCTAAAGGATGCGATTACTGTAAAGTAATGCTTTTACAGGATGGTATATTGACGCCCCTTTTCTAAAAGGGCTACACTATAGTAGAAAAGCAAGAGAAAGTTAATTAGTTAGACAATTTTTGGAGGTAGTCATATGGAGCGAATTACTTGGGATCAATTTTTTATGGCACAAAGCCATTTACTCGCATTACGTAGTACATGTACAAGACTAGCTGTAGGAGCAACTGTTGTACGGGACAAACGCATCATTGCAGGTGGTTATAACGGTTCCATTACAGGGGACGAGCATTGTATCGAAAAAGGGTGCTATGTGGTTGATAATCATTGCGTCCGTACCGTGCATGCTGAAATGAATGCCTTACTGCAATGTGCTAAATATGGAACACCGACAAAAGGTGCTGATTTGTATGTAACACATTTTCCATGTTTACCATGTACAAAATCTATCATTCAAGCTGGCATAGAACGTGTGTATTACGCAACAGATTATAAAAATAATCCATATGCACAGGAGTTATTTGCAAAAGCTGGAGTGGAAGTAGTTCATGTACCCTTTGATGAACGTAAAATTGATTTTTTACGAGATGACAAACTAGCTTTGTATACAGAAATGCTGCACGAGCTTCGCGAGAGTGGGGTATCTGCTGAAAAATTGCTCCCATATGAACAGAAGGTGAGTGCATTATTTGGCATCAAGCTTTAAAGCATAGATGGATTATGGTAGCTCTTGCTGTATTGATAGCTGCTATTGCAGTATACAAATCAGCATGGCTACTCATTTTTTTACTGCTACTAGTCCTGTGGCTCACCATAAAAGGTGAGTCACGTTTTCTTGCAATTTTTGTGCTAACTAGTGGTCTACTAACTTATTTTTTCCTTTCTATCAATCATCTGACGGAACCTTCCCCTTTACCGTCAACCTTCCCTATAACTTGGTCAAGTGACTATAAAATAAACGGGCAAAAACTCCGTGGGTTTGCTACAACAACAAATGGCCAAAAACTTTACGTAGTTTATACTTTTTCCTCGGAACAAGAGAAAAATTTTTATGAAAATACCTCATTAACTGGAATGACGTATTCTGCAAAAGGTGAACTCGTGACTCCCTCTCCATCTGCACATGCTTATGCCTTTTCCATGTCAAACTATTTAACGAGCAAAGGAGCAACAGGCGTTGTTGAAATCACGAATTGGCATTATGTAGGAAAACGAACCTCCATCTTCACTATTCTTGCCGAAGTAAGACACAAAATGAAAAAGCATATAGAGAGGACTTTTCCAAAATCACTTGTAGCAGAGGCTCAAGCACTTTTAATAGGGGTGCAAGATCAGATGGAGGATGAACTGCAGCGTGCCTATCAAAAGCTTGGTATTACCCATTTATTTGCGATTTCTGGGCTACATGTCGCGCTGATGTCTTGGCTCTTTTTTGAAGGATTACTTAGAATAAGAGTTCGCAAGGAAATGGCTACTATCGTGCTATTGATCCTCTTACCGGTTTATGGAGTTATTGCAGGGGGAGCACCTTCCGTATGGCGTGCTGTTTCTGTAGTAGAATTGATGATGTTACTGCGCTTTTTTAAGTGGGTTCTTTCGATCGATGATGCATTAGCTATTAGCTTTATAGGCTTTGTTTTGCTTGAGCCAGGTGTTATTTTCCAAATTGGTTTCCAGCTATCCTATTTAGCAACCGCTAGTCTTCTTTATTCTGGTATTATTTTTAAGCAGACAAGAACTTGGCTAGGTCGTTCTTTTTTTATCACATTCGTGTGCCAACTGCTCGTTTACCCACTATTACTCCATCATTTTTATGAATTATCTTTATCCTCGTTTTTTGTCAATATTGTTTTTGTTCCACTGTTTTCCTTTATTATATTACCCTTTAACATGATTGCCTTTGTGCTATCTTATCTTTCTTTACCACTTGCTAATGTCCTATTTGTTGGTTATGAACCGCTGCGTAATTGGCTGACCGAAGTAATCTTTTATATGCAAGAGCTTCCTTGGCAATTATGGTCACCAGGCAAACCATCTATTTGGCTGAGCTGCGTGGCGATGTTAAGTGTTTTAGTAAGTTTCTATTATTTGGAAATAAAAAGATTCAGGAAAGCTATTTTGATCCTTGTCATCCCTGTTATTTGGATTCATTTGGCACCCATGTTGTATAACGAAACAAAGATTACCTTCTTAAATGTAGGGCAAGGAGATAGTATTGTCATTGAATTGCCTTTTAGACGAGCTGTCTATGTTATAGATACAGGTGGAGTATTGCGCTTTGAGCAGGAATCGTGGAAGAAAGCAGATAGTCCATATGAGGTAGGGAAGCAAGTTGTCGTCCCATTTTTAAAAGGCAAGGGAATACGAACTATCGATATTTTTATTGCTTCGCATGCAGACGCAGATCATATTGAAGGAGCAGAGGAAGTCTTACAAGAGATTAACATGAAGGAAATACACGTTACACCTGGTTCATTGAATGAGCCTTTAATGGATGATTTATTGCGAGAAGCAAATAAGCGACATATTCCTATTAAAGAAAAAATGAAGGGGACTTCGTGGCATGTAGGGGATACAGATTTTTATTACTTATGGCCTGATGACGCCTTGTATGAGGGTAATGATGATTCTCTTGTCCTGTACATGCAGCAAAAGGCGTTTACAGCGTTATTTACAGGGGATTTGGAGCAATATGGCGAACAACAGCTGATCAAGCGTTATGGACCTTTATTGGCCAATCTCACATTGCTGAAGGCAGGGCATCATGGGAGTAAGACATCAAGCACAGAAGCTTTTGTCGAGCTGCTACAGCCCCAATTAACGGTTTTTAGTGCAGGTCTCCATAATCGTTATGGTCATCCACATGAAGAAGTAGTACAACGTTTTGTCAGTAGAGATTTAGTGACATGGACAACAGGGGTGAATGGATCAATCGAAATACGTATTCGTGATAATCGCTGGTCCGTTAGCGTAAATGAAAAGGGCCTTGTCCAATGACCAAGGCCCTTCTCCTGCATAAGTCCAATTACTGTGATACAAATTCTACTATAGTTGCAATAATAAACATAAGCGTGAAAACGCCAAATGATACACCGAAGCCAACACCAGAATCGATAGCATCGTTACGTCGACATTGTATGTTTTTTCCTTCAAATGGATTCATTGTTATCCCTCCAATTCTGTTATTTATTATAAGACAACATGGTCATAAAAGCTATATCGAAAAGGTGATTTCCCTGTCTGGCAAGGAATCGACACAATTCGGTCAAAGACACAAAGGACTATGAAATCATGTATACTAATAGTATTGCTAGATGGAGGGGAAATTATGATTTCAACGGTTTGGAATACAATAAAAAAAGGTGAGCTTGCACCAGTATATTTGCTTGTTGGTGAAGAAAGCTATTTTATAGATGAAACCATTAAACGTTTAAAAGAGGCATTGGGTCCAGAAGAAGATCTGGAGATGTCCACATTTGATTTAGAAGAAGTACCAGTAGATGCAGTCATGGATGAAGCAGATACCATTCCTTTTTTCTCAGAACGTAAGCTTATTATTGCTAAAAATGCTTCGTTTTTAAAAGCAACCGAGAAAGGGAAGGAAAAAATCGATCATGATGTGAAACGATTGGAAACATGGTTGTCGAATCCTTCTGATTTTTCCGTAACGGTTTTTATTGCTCCTTATGAAAAATTGGATGAGCGCAAAAAAGTAACTAAAATGATGAAAGAGCATGCATTATTTGTACAAGCAGAAACACCAAAAGAGCAGGATTTAGCCGTATGGATTCAAGGCATTGTCAAAACACAAGGTAATAGCATTACACAAGATGCTATTGAATTGCTTGTTACGATGGTCGGAGCCAACATGCTACAATTACAGATGGAAATTGACAAGCTAACCCTTTATTTAGGTGATGGTGGCGAAATTACAACTTCTTTAGTGGAGGATTTGGTGGCAAAAACATTAGAGCAAGATGCCTTTAAAATGCTTAACGCATATTTGGCAAATGACTCTGTCGGAGCCTTGTCTATCTATCATGATTTATTGCGACAAAAACAAGAACCTATTATGTTAGTGGGCTTGCTAGCATCCAATGTTCGTACCATGTCAAATGTTTTTTATTTATTGAAAAAAGGTTATCACCCTCAACAAATCGCTAAAAATTTAAAAATTCATCCGTATCGCGTCAAACTTATGATTGAGCAACGGCATCGGCCTTCAGAAGAAAATTTGCTTCGGGCATTATATCAATTAGCAGAGGTTGATTTACAGCTAAAATCGTCTGGTGGAAATCGAGAGCGCTATCTAGAGCTATTTTTATTGCGCCAACTATAGGCAAAGAAAGCTGTCTAATAAGGACAGCTTTTTATGTTCTCTATAAAATTAAAAAGATCAGCTACTCCTAATAGAGTATCTGATCCTTTAAACAATTACGCTTTTTTAGCAAGGCGAGACTTTTTACGAGCCGCCGCGTTTTTGTGGATAAGTCCTTTTGAAGCTGCTTTATCTAAAGATTTGAAAGCTGCTTGTAAAAGTTCTTGTTTGTTTTCAGCGTTAGCAGCAACAGCGTTTTCAGCTTTTTTCACTGTAGTACGCATTGCAGATTTAGCTTGAGAATTAGCAATGTTAGCTTTTTCGTTAACTTTTACGCGTTTAATCGCAGATTTAATGTTTGGCATATATTTCACCTCCTAAATTAGGTACGAGATGATATCTTCTCATTGATTTCTTGTGTCAATACAACAAAAATCATTTTAACAAACGCTTGGCCAAATTGCAATAGATAAATGCAAAGAATATTTACTTGACAGTTTGAACAAACTACAGCTTGAGGTGAACTGTATGCAAAATTTTAATTGGCAACGAACAGATTTAATCGATGAATCAGAAGAGGTAGTTGTCCATCAGACCAAAGAGCAAAAAGAAAAGCTTGAACAATCAAGTGGCATTCAAATTGAAGATCGGAATGCTGGTAGAGTAAAAATTACAGATGTTCTTGTAGATGCTGAAGGGGAAAAGCAAATTGGTAAAAAAGAAGGGCAGTATATTACCCTTTCTGTCCCAACACTAACATTAGAAGATCAAGAAGGCTTTGCACAACTTGAACAAGAATTGCTTGTAAATTTCAAAAAAATGCATGACGCACTTTCTTGGCAAGAAGACGATAAAATTTTAATAGTCGGTTTAGGAAATCGCACTATTACCCCCGATGCAATAGGTCCCTATTTAATTGACCATTTGCATAGTTTAGATGTCATTGATGAAAAATTTGTCATGTATGCTCCTGGTGTAACAGGACAAACAGGTTACGAAACAGGTGAGTTTGTGGCTGCTATTGCTGAACGTCTGCAACCAAAATTAATCATTGTAGTAGATGCACTTGCTACAAGAGCGAGTAATCGACTCTGTAAAACGATTCAATTAACAGATACAGGCATACATCCAGGTTCAGGAGTAGGCAATCAACGGCAAGAGATTTCCTATGAGATGCTTGGCATTCCCGTAACAGCAATAGGGATCCCTACTGTAGTAGATGCACCTGTATTAATTGCGGATGCGGTAGAAACTATGCTGCGTTCGATAGCTGCTCGTGTGGCTGAACGCAGTAAACCGTCATCAAAGCTTTCATTATCCTCATGGCAACCAGATATCAACAAGGAACTGGATATGACATTAGTACAACCTATATTTGGAGAATGGGCGACATGGACGAAAGAGGAGCGGCAGCAGCTGTTTGAGGAAACCTTCGCTGGCTCCCACACACAACTGATGGTTACACCAAAAGAAGCAGACTATTGGATTGATCGCTATGCAAAATTAGTGGCTTCTATGCTAATGAATTGGGCAAGTGATTTATAAAATAATGAAGAAACAACGCTTAGAGTAGTCCTTCTAAAACACGCTTATTTATGCGTAAAACAAGAAATTTATTTTCGTTCTAATTAACATCCCCCCTCCATACGATATGGGGAGGAGGGTGTGACTTTGCTAAAAAAACTACAATGGTCATTTGGTATATTATTGTTCTTTTTCGTATTACCTGTCATTGCTGGGCAACTTCCGTTCAACAAGCAAGCATCGACTCCGATCAAACAATCAGAAGATAAGCAAGTCGTGTTTGCTGCTACCAATTTAGCTGAACAAAGTGTACTGGAACAAACGAAAGAACCTGAACCAGATCAAGCCCTAGACCCGGACCCATTTAAAGTGTTAGTGTTATTTACCCATACGCATGAAGCATATGAACCTATGGTGAAAGCAGTGAGTGGTAAGGTAGCGACTTCTCATGAAACGGTCAATATTATGAGCCTGAAGGATAAGATTGTGAATCATTTTAATGTAAATGGTTTAAAGACGGATGTTCTTGATGTAGATATTATGAAGAAATTACAAGAAGAAGGTAAAGGCTATCATGAATCTTATAATGTGATGAGGCCATATTTAAGTAAGCATTTAGAAACAAATAATTATGATTTAATAGTTGATTTACATCGTGACTCATTAAAACATGATCTTACAACGATCTCATATAATGGGGAAAATTATGCGAAAATCGCTATTGTTGTTGGGGCAGAACATGCTAATTACCGCTGGAATACAGCCTATGCTGAAAGTTTATCATCCACACTAAATGCCATCGTTCCAAAAATTTCTAAAGGGGTTATTTCTAAAAGTGGTGATGGGGTTGATGGGCGATACAATCAGGATTTAGCAAAGCAAATGATGATTATTGAGATTGGTGGAATTGGTAATACTGAGGAAGAGGTTAATCGTACGATTGCTGTAATTGGTAAGGCAATATCAAAAGCGTTTGTCAATGATTCAACAAAATAGACTAATCATATTAAAAAGTGGGACTCTTGTGGGCTCACTTTTTTTTATATTGAATGATAATAAAATTTCCAGAAATAATTCTCATTAATTGTCTTTCCATTGCTCCATTCTTGTCTTATAATTTTCAAGTTGGCTCGCGAATTTCATGATAAAACGTTAAATGAAGGCATATGCAAATAAAGCAAACTTACTTTTGGAGTATATACCATTTTTGGGAATGCCTCTATAGCAAATATACATATGAATTTTTAGAAGACTAAAAATGATAACGTTTCATTTTTCTCTCAAACTTTTATCGTATTTCAATCGTCAAATACATAAGTGAATAAGCAAAAATAATAGAGAGGGGATGGTTATCAATCCAAAAGGTTCTATTACGTGACAACAGGTTTTATCTTGATGCAGAAGGGAATACCTTCAAAAAGCGATACTCCTTGTAGCATTTGGATGTAACTAACATCATTTAACCAAAGCCGTGTGCGGTTATTACAGATTGTGACAGCGCTTTTAGATTGACTTCTACTTTGTACAGCTAGAAAAAACCAACACATTATACCGAAACGAAATTGAGAGATTATTGAAGGAAGGAATAGTATGTCAGGCAAGTCATTAAATCATCGTTATATTCCTGGACTAGACGGGATTCGAGCATTGGCTGTATTAGCAGTTATTGCTTATCATTTTAACTTCAGTTGGGCTAGAGGTGGCTTTTTAGGAGTAGATATCTTCTTTGTATTATCGGGCTATTTAATCACCTCTACCATCTTACCTTTAAAGGGCAATCAATTAACAGTCAGCCTAAAGAAATTTTGGGTGGGACGATTTAGAAGGCTACTACCAGCTGCCTACGTTATGATTGTTACATCATTTGTTTGGGCAATGCTCTTTCATAAAGAGCTTCTCCATACTTTGCGCGGGGATGCATTGTCCTCCATTTTTTATTCAAGTAATTGGTGGTTCATTTTTCATAAACTCTCTTATTTTGATAGTTTCGGTTCTCCATCACCTTTAAAAAACCTATGGTCATTAGCTATTGAAGAACAATTTTACTTGATTTGGCCATTGCTCTTAATGATTGGACTTTTTGTTGTTAAAAAACAAAATAAACTAGCAAATATCATCTTTTGTGGTGCCCTTTGTTCAGCATTCGTAATGGCGTTACTCTATCAGCCAGGCGCTGATCCTAGTCGTGTTTATTATGGAACGGACACACGTTGTTTTGAATTATTAATAGGCTGTTGGCTAGCACTTGTTTGGCCAATGAAACGACTATCTTCTCAAAAATTATCAGCGAACCATGTGAAGAAACTAAATATTATGAGTTTCATTGCACTTACTATTTTTTTAGTAAGCATAGTGTATGTGGATGAATATCAATCCTTTCTTTATAGAGGAGGCATGTTTTTATTTTGCTTGAATGCTGCCGTTTTGATTGCATGTATTTCTCATCCGGTCAGCATACTAGGAAAAATATTAGCATGGAAGCCATTATGTTGGATAGGCTCTCGTTCCTACGGCATTTATCTATGGCATTATCCTGTCATGGTTTTAGGGACACCCATTCATGAAATTGGTAATCCTTCCTATTGGCGAATATTCCTGCAGCTTTTACTAATCCTGATGATTGCAGAGCTATCCTATCGCTTCATTGAGATGCCCATCCGGAAAGAAGGGTTCCGAGTTTATTGTCAAAAATATCTGATTTGTAATAAAAACAAGTGGGGAAGCCTTACTTTTCCACGAAAAATATCAACGGTTATGGTTCCTCTTTTTCTGCTTGTATTTTTCACAGGCATGACAGGTGTAGTGGGTGAAAGTCAGCAAAACTCATCTAAAACGCTGCCAACAACGATAAAAATTAATGGCGAAGAGCCTACAGCCAATCTGAACAAGCAGGACAAACAAGCTGAAGCCTCTACCGACAAGCCTTCTCAAAGTAAGGATGAGGGAGTAGAGGATGTTCAAAAGATAGAAACACCTAAGCAAGAAGAAAATAACACCATTATAGAGCCTGAAAAGGATGAGTTTTATCGTGGCATACTAGCCATTGGTGACTCCCTAATGATTGATATTGCACCGAGCTTACATAATATGTATCCGACTATTACAATCGATGGAAAAATAGGCCGTCAAGTTTCGCAAGCTGTAAAACTTGCACCAAATTATGCAAGTTTTAATCAACCTAATCATGCAGTCATTCTTCAATTGGGGACAAATGGTTATTTTACGACTGACCAAATGGATGCACTCCTTGAAGCTTTTTCAAATGCCGATATTTATTTAGTGAATACACGTGTGCCGCGATCTTGGGAAGCAAAGGTGAATGAAGCTTTACTGCAAAAAGCACAGGAACATGAGCGAATAACACTAATTGACTGGCATGTAGCAGCAATCAATCACCCTGAATACTTTGCCCCTGACGGTGTACATTTAGAGAAAAAAGGGATAGAAGTTTTAACAAAGCTCATTCAACAATCCTTAAATAAATAAAATAAAAAAGGTCAGTATACACAGTTTTATCTGCGTAGCTGACTTTTTCTATATCTTAGAAAGGGAGCTATTTGCTCTACCTATATTTATTCTATTAGTTGTTCCTGTATGGTAAGCTTGATATTTGATCTGTTCCATTATGTGGAAGATGGTGCGATGTCCATTCTTTCTTTTACTAATCATAGTTTAGGTTTATAAAAATGGGATTGTGTTTACGCTTTTTAGCAATATGGATGATGATATCTTTTGGAGATAGCGTGCTTTTCTTGGTTGATCAGGCGAAGATTCATCCATCGAATCTCTCCTCATGTCGAGTAGACGCATTTTCATTTCCACTGCTACACATCGAGTACTACTATAGCTGATTTGTCTGCATTTATATACTTAATACTGTAAAATTTAAAAACGACATGAAACACTGAAAGTATTGATATTATAGGCTTTCAAGTCTAGTTGCTGTTGTACTTTGCGTTATGTTCATAGTATAATTCATTATAGTTTAATTAGGAGTGGAAAAGATGAACCGAGAAGCACGTTTAAAACGACAAGAGAATATACGAAATTTCTCTATTATTGCACATATTGACCATGGGAAATCAACGCTTGCTGACCGTATTTTAGAGCAAACAAAATCTTTAACTTCCCGTGAGATGAAGGCACAGCTCCTCGACTCAATGGATTTAGAGCGTGAGCGAGGCATTACAATTAAGTTAAATGCAGTTCAATTAAAGTACGAAGCAAAAGACGGCGAAGTGTATACATTTCATTTAATCGACACACCAGGACACGTCGATTTCACATATGAAGTATCACGTAGTTTAGCTGCTTGTGAGGGTGCCATATTAGTTGTGGACGCAGCACAAGGTATTGAAGCACAAACACTAGCAAATGTTTACTTAGCACTAGACAATGATTTAGAAATTTTACCTGTAATCAATAAAATTGATTTACCTGCAGCTGACCCTGAACGTGTACGTCAAGAAGTAGAAGATGTTATTGGATTAGATGCCTCTGAAGCAGTATTAGCTTCTGCGAAAGCAGGTATTGGTATCGAGGATATTCTAGAGCAAATCGTAGAGAAGGTACCAGCGCCAACTGGTGATCCAGATGCACCACTACAAGCTTTAATTTTTGACTCTGTTTATGATGCCTATAAAGGTGTTATCATTTCGATTCGTGTCATCAATGGTACTGTCAAGCCTGGCGATAAAATTCGTATGATGGCAACAGGTGCGGAATTCGAAGTTATTGAAGTTGGGGTACATACACCAAAAGTTGTGCCACAGGCTGAGTTAACAGTGGGTGATGTAGGTTATTTAACCGCATCTATCAAAAATGTAGGGGACACACGTGTAGGGGATACTGTAACCTATGCAAATCGTCCTGCAGCTGAGCCATTAGCTGGTTATCGCCGTTTGAACCCAATGGTCTACTGTGGTTTGTATCCAATTGATACAGCCAAATACAACGATTTACGTGAAGCGTTAGAAAAGCTAGAGTTAAATGATTCTGCTCTACAATATGAGCCAGAGACATCGCAAGCACTTGGTTTTGGTTTCCGCTGTGGATTCTTAGGATTACTACATATGGAAATTATTCAGGAGCGTATTGAGCGTGAATTTAATATCGACTTAATTACAACAGCACCTTCCGTAATTTACAATGTTCATATGACAGATGGTACTGAGCTGAAAGTCGATAATCCATCCTTTATGCCAGACCCTCAAAAAATCGATCGTGTTGAGGAACCATATGTGAAAGCAACAATCATGGTACCAAATGATTATGTGGGAGCGGTTATGGAACTTTGTCAAATGAAGCGTGGTAATTTCATGACGATGGATTATATTGATACATCGCGTGTAAGTATTATTTATGAAATGCCATTATCAGAAATTGTCTATGATTTCTTTGACTATTTAAAATCAAATACAAAGGGCTATGCATCATTCGACTATGAACTTATTGGTTACCAGCCATCGAAATTAGTGAAAATGGATATTTTATTAAATGGTGAGCAAGTCGATGCCCTAAGCTTTATCGTACACCGTGACTTTGCCTACGATCGAGGTAAAATCATCGTAGAAAAATTAAAAGAATTAATCCCACGCCAACAATTTGAAGTACCAATTCAAGCAGCAGTTGGACAAAAAATCGTGGCGCGTTCAACAATTAAAGCCATCCGTAAAAACGTATTAGCGAAATGTTATGGTGGAGATATTTCCCGTAAACGAAAACTTCTTGATAAACAAAAAGAAGGTAAAAAACGTATGAAACAAGTAGGCTCAGTCGAAGTCCCTCAAGAGGCATTCATGGCTGTGCTGAAGATGGATGATTCGAAGTAATATTGATATAACAGGGTTTATAGGGGTTTTTAATAATTGATTTTATATCAATTTGGTGGGGTTTCCCACCAATTCCTCACCATAAAAAAATAAGTTAGAAATTCTTTTCTTATATATCTTGAGCAAATGAGTCAAAGATGTTCGCAACATCTCTAGCCATTTTCTCAGTGAGATGGACATAGCGATCTTCTGTTACAGTAGCTCGACTATGTCCTAATCTTTTTTGTACTGTTTTAACAGGTGTACCATTTTCGATTAAAGTTGTAGCATGTGTGTGGCGTAAGGAATGATAGTTAAAACTAATATTTAACTTTTCGCTTATTTTTCTAGTATTATATAATTACACTTGGCGTACAATGTTCGCCATTTTTTTACATACATAATCATGTTCAGAATCCTTTTGATAAAACTTACTATATTTTAAACGATTTTCTATTTGTGCTTTTTTAATACGTTTTTAGCATTTCTGCGAGCATATTACCAAATGGAATTGTTCGATAACCAGCCTTTGATTTTGGAGGTCTAGGTTGCCATTGTGCTTTCCCATTTTCATCTTTAATACCAACTAATTGTTGTTCAACCTCCAATGTCATTTCTTCAAAATTTATGTGTTTCCATTCAAGTCCACACACTCCTCCTACACGCAACCCGCAGTAGAAATGGAGATTTAAAAGGATTAGAAATTATCATTGCACAACGTAGCGCTTAACAGTAGGGGCCGGTTACCTTAATTGGTAATGGTTTTTTTTTACAAACATAGAATCAAATTATGCAGTCTTACTTAATAAAAATACTGATGTTATCGATACAGTATATAATCAAAAAGAAAAGAAATTGAAATGGTTAAAAAGCAATTGGCAGTACAAAGGAGATATAAAGTAAAAAAAGCACTACGGGAGATCCAGTATAAAGGTAATTCATATATAACATTACAACAATCCATGGTATAGTCACTGTGGATTGTTGTAATTTAGTTAATATAACTATTGCTAATAGTGTAAAGGGGTTTAAATTATGGCTTTATTAAAAGATTATAGTGATCAACCTAATTGTGAAGTTGAAATAAATTTAGTTTTAGTTAATGAATCTAGTGTGAAATTTAATATTCTATTTCGATCAGGTCATAGTTTTCCTGAAATAAGTTCTGAAATAGTTTGTATGAGAAGAGACTTTTTTAAATTATTAGAAGATCTAAGACAAATTGATACTAAACATCTAAGTATGTTAGAGGCCCATGATCCTGGTTTATGTATTTATCATATCCCACTATTTGGTTCTTATTATTACCCTGGACATGGTTTTCTTCAAGTACCTGAACATGAAAGAGACGAATGGGAACCTTATTATAGACTAATTTTTGTGTTAGATGCTGGGGAGAGAAATAATCATAGTGCATCAGAAACTGGGCCTGCACTATGTTTAAAAGTGAAAATGGAGCAAATTAACGAATTTGTAGAGACCCTAATATCAGAGGCAAATAGCTTTTGAGTTTATAATAAAAATCAATGTAGTAGGATATTTAACAAATAGAACATAATAAAGCCTTTAATATAAAAGTTGAATAATTTTTAATCAGTTACCAAAATAAAGACCAGGCGCTCATTTGAAAGTGAGTACCTGTTCTTTTTTTGTTTATTGTTCTTTTCTAATGATTCCTAAGCGTTCTTTTATGACGAACTGAAGTAATTGAGAGAAATTTATATTTTCATTTTCAGCAGCATCATTTAACCATTTAGGAATAGTTAAAAGACAATTGGTTGGAATGGTAAATGGAAATATTTATATTTATATTTATATTTAAATTATTTTTTATGAGATATGATTAAACTGAAAGAGTTTAATTAAGAAGTATATTATTTGTGAAAATCATATAAAGAGGGGAAGTTTAATTTAAATGAGAAAAGTGTACTTGTTATTTGCGATTATCGGCACAGTATTCCCGTATTATTTTTTGGTGCAATTCTTGAACAAAAACGGATTTGATTTAGGGTTATTAGTAGATTTATTATTTGCAAACTCGATATCGACCTTCTTCGCTGTTGACTTTTTTATTTCATGCTTTGTTTTTATAATCTTTATGTTTAATGAGTCAAGAAAGTATAACATTAAAGAAAAGTGGATATGTCTATTAACTTTGTTTACAGTTGGTTTATCGCTGGCATTACCGTTATTTTTGTTTTTCAGAGAGTCATACATAAAGAAAGAAGTGTTGTTAAACTCCAATGAAAGAACGTGAAAATCTTACATTTTCTATGGTGTTGTATTGATTTTGTGTTACATGGATGGCAAACGGAGCAGGTTAGTTTAACAACCGTAAATAATTCTACAGTCCTTATTTAGATAGAGATTACATTAATTAGGGGGAGAAAATGAGTGATTTTAGAGGGATAATCTTAGAAGGCTATTCGAATGCTGGAAAAACATCAGTCTTAAAAGCGTTGAAACAACTTCACGCAAGTGATGATGCCGAACGTAGTGTCATAGTTCTCAGTGAGCATTATTCGCAAGTATTACACAAAGTAAATGGTGAATTAAAGTCGTTAAGTCGAGAGGAACACTTACAAGTCTTAAGAGAAAGAGTCACGATGTTGAAAATGTTAAATAATTGGTCAAGAGAAATTGGACAAACTCAACGTTCAAAAGGCTTATTCTTTATTTTGGAAAGGTTTCATTTAAATCATCGAGTAGCATTTTCTCATTCAATATCAGATGAAATTAAGGAATTAGAAGCCCAGTTACTTGGAATGGGAGCAAGATGTACTTTGTTAACTGTATCACCAGAGAATTTAGAGGAAAGAATAAGTAGTAGAAATCCCAATGAATGGGAAGGGAAAACCATGCAAGAAAAGAAATTAGCGTGTGAATTATTATTAGACCAACAACAAGAGTATAGGAGTCAAGCTGAAAATTCAATCATACCTACAATTGAAATAAATACTGATAATAAAGATTGGGATTCCTACGCAAGACAGATTTACTTATTCAACTAACGGAATGCTTTAATTAAATACACCATAAAAGACCACTCCAAAATGGGTGGTCTTAAATTTTCCCCCATCAAACCTAGAGCAAGGCTGGGGAGCGGTCTAATATGAAGTCTAATCATGCATTTCATATAAAAGAAACCTCATATAAAAAACGTTCAGTAACTTTTAATAATTGATTAAATATAAGTGATAGTATTCCAAAAAATATAAATAGACCTAATTTGGAGAATTGGCTTTTATAATAAATGGAAATAGTTATCCAAATAAACTTTATTTGAGGTATTATTAAAAGAGTTCGAACAAAATTGAACTAGAGGGAGGAGTATGTAATATGAAAATACAAAGCGTTATTATAACAATTGTCGCACTTTTATTTGTAATTATTGCAGGGTGTAGTTCAGAGACAGAAGAAGAGTCTATGGGCGAAGTTGAAAAGGAAATTCATACGCAAGAACTAGTAGAGTCTATGTTCAGTGAGGACAGCCTGGAGGCAGCGAAAGAAAGAATAGAGGAACGGGGCGGCTCAGTTTATATGATTCCACCACCTGAGCATACTGCTATCGGAGAAAATCAATCAACTGTAGTAGAACTTAAAGAGTCGGACATTTTAGACGGAGAAGATTCTAGTTTTGAAAATTATGACAACGTAGGAGAAATACGTCTTGATACGTTAGAGCTGGACTCTACTTTTGAGGAGCAAGATACATATATAAATGTCATGCTTACAGAATTAGGAATGGAGAAAGCTTATTATGCAATGCGTAAAACTTTATTGTGGACAGCCGGTAATCCTCCAGATGGACTCGAAAAACATAGTGATGGCACTCTATCTTTTTATCTAAGTAAATACTCTGAGCTTATAAATTGTCACTTTCAGAGCGCTAACCCTGACGTGAAAGAAAAAATTATCAGAAACATGCAGAACGCTTATAAAAACAATACACTTATAATTGTCTATGGAGAATTTGAGGAGTTTCTAGACGAAGAAGGATACTCTGGCTATCGTCTTATCATACATCGAATAGGCTTTAAAGAGGTCATAAATTAATAAAAGAATTTGATAAAAATCTTGAATTATTCATGGAAATGATGTTTAGAAACCTGCCAATTAAGACCACTCTGTTGTGGGGGCTTCAATGTTTTCTTCCACCTTCATGTCACCGTGTTGAGAGAAGAAACATGACCTATAGAAAAATATAATGAGCATTTCTGCGAGCTTATTGAAAATTGTGTTGGAAAAGGTAATCGGTAATATGATAAATGCATATAAAAAAGAGGAACTTCGGAATAAAATTTGGTGCTTCCTTTGATTCCAAAAAAACCATTATTTAACTCTTCAAAATGGTATAATACATACACAACATAGTAATTAGTCATAATAATGCCCAGTTACTTGTTTTTAATTGAATACTTGGGCATTTTTTGTTTTGGCTACTATCCTCTGCTTTTTTTTCAGATAGTTTACAGTGAATCTTTTCAAAGGTCTCGAATCTCCTACTTTTAATTAAGTTATTTTTCCTTACTTTTTTCTTTTTCAATCTTTCTAAATAATAAATAAACTATTGAAATTATCATATAAAGTATGACAAAATTTAGAAGCACGCTATTTTCACTTTTACTGGCTATATATACGTATAACCCTATTACCACCGCTAATATGAATGATTTGTATATTGAAATCATATTACTTCCACCTTTCTCAATATTAGAAATAATTTTATAGTACTTTCATATAATTTTATATTAATATCCCTTTGTAATTGCAATCTCTTTAATTTTCGGAAAAATCAAATTATTTGCAAAGTGCAATTTAAAGATTTTACGAAACGATCCGTAGCTACTTGCTTTGAAATATGGAATTCAAATTCCTAACAATACATTCATCTAGATTATTTCTATTACTACGTAGGAGTTTATGAAATGACTATTAAATGGAACAGAGAAGAAATACTTTCGATACTCTATATGAAGCTGACACCTGGGCAGATTCAATTGCAAATGAAATATATGGAAGAATTTATAACGGATATGATACACCAGATTACAAAATAGCCTATTCGCTTGCTTTTAGATTAGCTTCTATAAAAGAGTGTAGAGTTTATACAGAAAATAGTATTGAAGGTAGATATAAAGTTTGGGTCATTTTTGAAATTGAATAGTAAAGATGAGGTGCTCATTTAAAATTGAGTAGTTAATTTTTAGTAATTTAAGGTTCTTCCTTTTCATTTATTTAAATGTAGTGGTGTAGAAACTAACGAAGCAACAGTATGTCCTGAGCTTCTCTCACTCTCTCTTTCATTTCCTGGAGCTTTAAGGTATATAGGCACCCACAACTTCAAACGTTAGTTTGTCATCAACAATAATATATTTTATATCTATTTCTTTATCAGATTGGAACAACAGAATGTGTACTATTTGGATAACTGTTTCTACCTGAGCTTGCAGCGTATTGCAGTTAATTATGGTCACAGTTAAGTAGAGTTATTATTTTGGAATTGTTGGTTTAAATAGTTCACATTTGTTTCATGAATAAATTGGGTGATTGTTTAAATGAAACCAAGCATAGAATTAGCTTGATGGTCATGTTGAAGAATTTTATAATATCGTTATAGAACAGTATTTGGTAGTTGAGTTTAGATTAGTAAGTCAAGAAAGGTGAGAGGTCGTTGGGACAAATTAAAATTTATGGTGTTAAGAGAAGGTTAAATCCCATTAAGGAAACATTATCGAATATTATCCATTCTTGTATGGTGGACGCACTTGAATATCCATTAGATAAGAAATTTCATCGCTTTTTTCCTATGGACAAAGAGGATTTTTATTTTGCAAGTGAAAGAACTGAATCATATACAATAATAGAAATTAGTATGTTTGAAGGTAGAACGATTCAAGCTAAAAAACAATTAGTAAAGCTACTATTTGAACGCATAAATAACAAATTAAATATTTCACCTCAAGATGTTGAAATTACAATTTTTGAAACGCCTAAACATAATTGGGGAATAAGAGGGTTACCTGGGGATGAATTAGCACTTAATTACAAAGTAAATATTTGATATAAAGCCGCTATTTTTTTAGAGTTAATTCGACTATGTGAAATGTGCTCTGTCTTTTTAATTATCTGACCACTAAAAATCGGTAAATGAAGAATCTATAAGGACTAAAATAATCTACATAACTTTATTTAATGAATGATTCTAAATAATGCTTGAAGCAATGGGTTTGTCGCTATTCATAATTTATTTACTATTTTTAGGGAGGAGAAAATTGTATGAGTTATATCATAGACATTTCACATCATCAAGGAGATATTGATTGGTCTGAAGCGGTTAAAGATGTTGATTTGGCTATCATCCGCACACAATATGGTACAAGCACAATTGACCGTAAATACGTTCAAAATATAGAAGCATGTATTAAGTACAAGGTACCTTTTGGTGTTTATATTTATGTTACCTTTAAAAATGGTACTGAGGCATTGGAACAAGCAAAAGACTTCTATAACAGAGCAAAAAACTATAATCCGCTATTTTATGTTGTAGATATCGAAGAAAGCTTTGGTGCTAGTGTCCAAAAAATCGTACAAGGCACACAGGTGTTTATTGATTATTTAAAAAGTAAGGCTGTAAAAGTCGGGCTATATACAGGCCATCATTTTTACAAACCTTATCTGATGGATACCGTTAAAAATTATGATTTCCTATGGATTCCTCGCTATAGTGGCTCTAGCTCACCTGGACTAAAGCCAAACTTTGCTTGTGACTTATGGCAGTACACAGACAAAGGGATTGTAGCAGGTATTAAAGGAACTGTAGATTTAAACCAATTAAATGGATCTAAGTCTTTATCCTGGTTCACAGATACTGATAAGAAGAAGGAAATATCATTGTCTCAGTATGAAGAATTACAGAAAGAAAACAAACAACTAAAACAGGAACTTACTGAAATGAAAGAGTTATTAGTTGGGATAAAATCAAATGCTATGGTATCACCAGCACATAAAGAAGATTGGGAGTGGGCCATTGAAGAGGGAGTTATACGAGGCGATGGCAAGTGTATGAATCCTACAGATACACTCACAAGACAACAAATGGCAACGATGCTCAAACGGTTCTATGATAAATTTATTAAATAATAGCATTGTCTCGCCCATAAGTACCTGAGAACTAGCAACAAAATATTTAGCCTAATATTGAGTGTATTCGTCATAAAAGGAATCACTATTTATAGTGATTCCTTTTATAGTGCGACCAACCTGTTTGAAATTTAGTGAAACAATAGGAAAAACTTAGCTAATAAAAAAATGGGGACTCCTACAATTATTACGCCTGCAAAGAAATAACAAAACAACATAAAAACATCGAAAACCGCACCCGCTAAATCATCAATGAATTTTAACATTTCATTCCCCTCCAAACATAATAAGTATTAGCATTTATAATCTCTTTATTGCTTACCAATCATCATACTGATCCAAAGTCTTTTTTAGAGTCTTATCCCACATATCGAGAGTCCCGTAAATTTTTATTAGGATATTTTCATCAGATGGTAACACTTGAAAGCTAAGTGGAAATCATACTGAGTATTCATTGTAATTTGTCATACCCTAAACCACGAACCTTATGTGTAATTCCTAATAACACCCTGTAAATCATTTGGGAAAGTGTTTTATATTGTATGCATAAAGCATGTTATTGACTAAAGATTTGTTTTTTACATAGAGGTTCTTGTGTAATCTGATAGAGCATTTTTTACTTCTATATTCGAAAAGGTAGTGTTCGTTTCCATATCATATGGTGACTATTTGCTCCCCAATAGTTTTCAAGGACAAAATCAGGCTGTCCAAATTTCTTCTGCCAGATCATTTGCGCTTGTTTATATCCACTATCTAAACAAAGACTAGGAACCCTTCGATTTTCTAACGTTAGGAGCATTTTCTGTAGTAGCATGGTGCCGATCCCACGATTTTGATAGTTAGGATGAACAAAAACGGTACCGATTTCTAGACAATTGAATAGTTCCTCTTTGATTGTTTGTTGAATGATTTCGTTGGCTGCACCGCATTCGATAGTGCCTATTATGTCATTGGTTTCTTCATTTAAAGCTAACCAGAAAAATCTTTTTTTGCCCTGGCTTTCTAAGTCCATTGCTACATACTGTTTTTTCGTTTCCCATTCATCCTGTTGATCGTCCACTAGCTCGGCAATTCCTTCTTTTTTATAAGTATCCCGAATGACAAGATCAAAGAATTCGTGTAACGCCTGGATGTCCGACTGTTCTGGACGTCTAATAAGTAATTGCATGATTGCTTGCTCCTTATAATGGATGTCGTTGGTGGTTTAGTAGGGATCGAACTCGTTGCACATCCACATCTAGTAAGTCATTTATATCTTGCTGTACTGCGGTCAATCGATCAAGTGCCAGCTGTAACCAATGATCGGAGGCATCATATTTTTCAGCGTGCCATAGCAACTCTCCATAACAAATGGCAGCACGAATAAATGTGATATGGTCATTCAGCAGATTTGCCAAATGGGTGGCTTGTTTGAGACATGCTTCCCCTTGTTTTACCTTGCCATAATCTAAATAGCGAAGTGCTTTCAAAAATTCCGTGTTGGCTTGCTGTATTATCTGTTCATTCGTATGTTGCATGACAGATCGCTCCCATCCGTTATTTTTGTTCACGTTATGCATACTACCAGTCTATTTTAATGATTATAACATGTTCCCCTTATTTGGTTAATGATGGGGTATGTTAAAATGCAAGAAAGACACTTGGTCATCAAAAGGAGAGAATTCCATTGAAAGATTTAGAAAAGAAACTCGATGCAATATTACAGCAAATGCGTGATTGTATTGATGAGCTTCAGGAGCGGGAGTCAGCCTATCCCATGGTTTTTTATCATCAATCAGAAGAGGATATTAGCCAATTTGTGGATGGTGGGTGGTCATTGCCAGCAGAGTATGTTTATTTTTTGAGACATTATGTTGTTGAAAGGGTTACATGGGCTACAGGTGATTATATTAATCTAAATATCTATGGCGCAAGAGATTTAATACGTGGGCAGGAGGGCTATAATTATAATCCAGTGACAGATGAGATGATTGAGGATTGGCCACATGATTATTTAGTCATTGCCACAGATGAAGGCGATCCCTATTGTCTGGATCTATCAAGAGGTGATACGGCTGTTTTTACCGCTCCCCATGGGACAGGCAATTGGCATTTTTCAATGGCTTATGACAATTTAATTTTGTTCCTTGAAAGTGTACTGATTCCACCTAGTTTAGAAGAAATGTTGCCTGAAGAAAGTTCTGTAGCGTACTATGAACTAACTATTACTGGGGAAGGAAAAGATAAACTAAAGACATTATTGTTGCTAAAAAAATTATTATCTTATGATTATTCACAAGCGAGAAAGGCTTTAGAACAGCCCCCGCTAGTAATTTATAGGGGAGTTGAAGCAGGTGCCTTAAAGTTAGAAGCTGAGTTACAGGCTATCCGTGCAGATTTTCAAAAAAGGAAAATTAGCTTAGCTGAATTTATTGGATGAGGGAAGTTAACAAGAATGATGGATATCCCTCCTCTAAAGCAGGGAAGGAAGTGTAAGGATGAAAATTAACAAAGCATTAGCACAACATTATCAATGGGGAGCACAGTGTGATGGCTGGCATCTTGTACAAAATAGGGAGCTTAGTGTGATACATGAGCGGATGCCTGCTCAAACAGCTGAGGTAAATCATTATCACCATCATGCACAGCAGTTTTTCTTTGTTCTTTCAGGCACAGCTACAATAGAACTGAATGACCAAAGAATTGAGTTAAAGCAACATGAGGGAATTGAAGTACCTCCAAATTTACCACATCAAATGCGAAACGATTCACAAGAAGATGTAGAATTCCTCGTAATATCGCAGCCAAATAGCAGGGGAGATCGAGAGCTTCTCTAACTATACGAAAGTAAACTTCATTCTTTTGCATGAAGCCATTCTAATCAGCTACTTGTATAGTAGGGAGTGTAAAGGGGTGCTTAAAGATGAAGATTACGAAGGTAAAATTATATGTTCATGATATGCAAAAAATGGAGCAATTTTATGTTGATTTGTTAGGTTTTACTTTGTTAGAAAGAACAGCTGACTATTTTACAATAGCCGTGGGAGAAAGCAGGATGACATTTGAAAAGATGCCTTCTAAAATGCCAAAGCAGTATCATTTTGCATTAAATATTCCTAGTAACTTATTTCAACAGGCAAAGATTTGGGCAGAAGAGCATGTAGGCTTGCTGGATTCAGAGGGGCAGGATGAAGTCTATTTTGAGTTTTTAAAAGCATATGCATGCTATTTCTACGATCCAGAAGGCAATATAGTAGAGCTTATTGCAAGACAGGAAATAAATCCGAAACATGCTGAAGTTAATTTTTCTGTAGAGCAAGTGTTACATATTGGAGAAATCAATTTAACGTCAGATGACATTCAAACAATTGCTGAAAAATTAAAGAAGTATGCTATAAACCCTATAGCAAACAAGGAAATTCAACTGGATGGCCTTAATTTTCTAGGAAACTATGAAGACGGAGCCAATATCCTATTAGGACCGAGTGGACGTCTGTGGTATTTTTCTGATAAGAAAGCAGTTATCAGCCCGATTAGTATTGAAATAGACGAAGCTTTACAATTAAATATGGATGAAGAAGGGCAATTAAAGCTTCTGCAACTCTAACATCATAAACTTATTGTTGATTAAATATATGTTATTTTGTATATTTATTCAAAATAAGGAGGGTGTTATATGTATATAATCAAAGAAACAAATCCGACGATAGACTCGTATAAAGCATTGCACCAAACAACTGGCTGGAATGCAAAAGGGCAGTATACGTATGAACAATTATACAAGGCTATTTGTAATAGCTGGTTCAGTACATCTATATATGATGAAGGCAATCTAATTGGCTATGGACGTATTATCTCTGATAGTATCTATCAAACATTTATCTGTGATGTGATGGTGCATCCTGATTATCAACGAAAAGGAGTTGGCACAATGGTGATGGATGCTCTTTTAGAGCAATGTCAGAAAGAAAATATAAAATGGGTTCAATTATTTTGTGCCAAAGGTAAACAACCTTTCTATCAGAAGCTTGGATTTAAGGAACGTATGATGTTGTTCTATACAGAATGAATAAAGGAGCTAGAATCGTTGAAAGCAAAATGCCTAAAAATTTATGAATTTGGAAATCCGCAAGAGGTTGTAAGGCTAGAGAATAAAACAATCGAGCCTCCTCAAGGTCAAGAAATTCTTGTTCGCATGCTAGCCAGACCGATTAATCCCTCAGATTTAATACCAATATGGGGGAAATATGCTCATAGAATCACTTTACCAACTATCCCTGGCTATGAGGGAGTAGGAATAATAGAAGCTGTTGGACCGCTTGTTTCACCAAAGATTATTGGTCAGCGCGTATTACCGTTACGGGGAGAGGGAACTTGGCAGGAAGTAGTGAAAACGCAAGCAGATTTTGCAGTGACTATTCCTGACACGATGAATGATTTTACAGCAGCACAAATGTATATTAATCCAATTACAGCCTTCGTAACATGCTCAGAGGTACTTAATTTACAATCAAACGATGTCTTATTAGTAAATGCTTGTGGCTCTGCCATTGGACATCTCTATGCTCAACTTGCGAAATTGCTAGGCTATCAACTTATTGCTGTGACACGAAGTAATCAGCATACTGAAGAATTACTGCAACTTGGTGCAGCTTTTGTCATTGATACCTCTAATATGCCACTTTACGAAACCGTTATGGCATTAACAAATGGTAGGGGAGCAGATGCAGCAATTGATTCGATTGGTGGAGAGGCTGGCAATCAGCTTGCCTTCTGCGTAAAGCCCGAGGGTATTTTTTTAGCTATTGGTCTTTTATCGGGTATTCAGGTAAATTGGACAAACATTGTGAAGGAAGCAAAGGTACAAGCGAGGATGTTTCATTTACGCCATTGGCAACGTCAGACGTCAATTGAAAAATGGCAACAAACGATGCAACAACTTATACACCTTGTACAGGATGGCTCCTTAAAAATGATGAATGTACATGCTCGTTTTCCATTATTGGATATCCATAAGGCAATCGATGCTGTTGAGGGAACTAAAAAAGGAAAAGTATTTTTAACGAATGTTGATTAAATAACATACTACCGTCGTAGTTGAGCTACTACGTGTAGTATGTTTTTTTATAGGGACATGAGTGTTTTTAGCTCTGGAGAATATAGTTCATACATTGTCCTGCTCCAAAAAGTGAGCAAGTCGCTCAAAAGAAGTGAGCCTCCGCCCAGATTAAAGAATTCACTAGCAATAGTAGTAACATATCTTTAAAACTAACTAAATTAGTAATTTGAGGTAATAAAGAGGTATGATAAGGTTAGGTGTTTTTAAATAAAGGAGTACAGATGATGGAGAAGATCAACCAACTAAAACAGTCAATACAACGATTGAGTGAAGCTGATGCGAAGTCGATGCTTCTTTTAACTTTAATAAATGAACAGTCAAGAGATAGCATGTTACAGTTTTTATTACAGCAAGCTGAGGAGCGGGATGCTTCAACGGTACAAACAGTGCATATTGTATTCGGTCATTCACCTGGGGGGAGCTTGAAAGCAGCCTTTCGTAATCCTGACTATGCTAAGTCCGAGGAGATTATTGTTGTGCCAGGTAATTTTTCTGTTGGTCCTTTAAAAGATGTACATACAAGGGACGGAATTGAAGCTCGTTTTCAATGGTTGGAACAGCGCTATCTAATAGAAGATGATGGATTGATCATATGTGAGCGGGAGATGAAGGAAGCAATAGAGAAAATTAAAAATATCCCCCCTCATCAGGATATACTGATTTGGACTTGTCAAAATGCTCATGAGCAAATAGGGCTTCGACTCGTTTTGGCGATGCTCGAACAGAAAACAAATGATATCTATGTATTAGATACTTTTCAGTTATTTCATGAGTTATATACTTTACCACAGTTAGCAGAGGATCATTATCCAAGATCGACTGGAGAGGTCAGCACAGAGGATTTACTTTACTTTTATGAACATTTCCAAAGATGGCCATTAAAAGAAGCATTGAGGCACTCCCTATGCAAAGAAGGGCTAAATCTGTTAATGGATGATTACGATTGCATACATACATGGAAATATCATGAACTTTGGGGAAATAATAATGAGGATAGAGAGGATGACTTGATCATTACCTGTGCTAAACGTTTACAGGAAGAACAAGAGGAAATTCATTACGAAGTTGCAGCTAGGTTAATTGGAGAGGTACTGGGGCATATGGAAGAATTGAGAGAGGCTGAATGGATCGACTATCGTCTGCGTCAATTAATTCAGCAAGGCATTTTTTCTTATGAAGGTGAGTTAAAGGGAATATTACACTATAAAGTAAAGTTAGCAGATGCAACGAACTATAATCCTTCATGATTTTTATGATATAATTTTTTTGATATAGACGGTTAGAAGGAGTGAGATCATTGTTAAAAACAGAAGTATTTGAACAATTAAAAACGGCAATGAGAGAAAAAGATACGTTAGCGAAGGGTGTATTATCTCTTTTAAAGTCAGCATTAGATTCAGCTGAAAAAGAAAAGGGAGAGGCTTTAACAGCTGACGAAGAAATAGCTATTATTAATCGAGAGGTCAAACAAACAAATCAGGCTTTAGAAGGTGCACAAACGGCTGGGCGAGCAGACCTGATTGAAAAAGAGGAAGCCAAATTGACACTTTTGAGATCCTTTTTACCAAAGCAATTATCAGAAGAAGAAATTGCAGAGAAATTAGTGGCAGCGGGTGTTGGAAAAGGAATGAACATGGGAGAAGCCATGAAAATTGCAAAACCATTGCTGACAGGTCAGGCTGAAGGTGCCGTTATTTCAAAAGTTGTGAAAAATATTATTGCCTAAACTTTTACCATTTTGGTAGGAGAGTTTTTATGGAAAGAAGAATCCGCTATGCCGAAAATGTGCATAGCGGATTTGTTATTTTTATAACTGGAATTTTTGAATGATATTGCGGAGCTGTTGAGCCATTTCAGCTAAGTTATTAGAGGAAGCTGTTATTTCTTCGATACTTGCAGATTGCTCCTCAGAGGCAGCAGCTACGTTTTGAATATTGCCTGAAGCTTGAACAGCTACGACCCCCACTTGTTCAACAGAACTAGCAATACTGCTAACACCTTCATTGATATTGGACATCACGTTATTGACATGGTCCATTTCTCTCGTCAGTGAAGTGACTTGGGTATAAATTTCAGCAAATGCCTCTCCGGATGCATTGAATGTTGTTGAGCTTTCGGCAAGATTACTGCTACTGATAGCCATTGATTTGACGGCTTGTGCAGATTCTTCTTTAATCGTTTCAATGCGTGTACGAATACTGTTAGTTGCCTCTAAAGATTGATCGGCTAATTTACGGACTTCCTCCGCTACAACTGCAAAGCCTTTACCGTGTTCGCCTGCACGCGCTGCCTCAATCGAAGCATTTAATGCAAGTAAATTCGTTTGATCTGTAATTTGGGTAATCAATGTCACAATATCCCCAATTTCATTTGTGTATGTGCTTAAACGTTCTACTACAGCTGCTGACTCTTGAATAGCCTGAGATGTTACGGCCATTTTTTCAGTAGCATCTTGGATTGTTGTGTTGCCTTTTTCTGATATAGCAGATGCTTGGAATGCCTTATCTGTTACATCGGTTACACTTGTCACTACCTCTGACATTTTGTTAGAGATGGTTGTAATATGACTATCCACTTCTTCAATCGAAGAAGTTTGCTTTTCTGAACCCGCTGCAACCTCTTGCATAGAAGAGGTTATTTGCTGAATGGATGCACTTGTCTGTTCAGAGCTTGCTGTTAATTCCTCCGACATTGCGGCCACTTGTTCAGCATTTTGAGCGATTTGTTTAATTAACGAACGCAAATCTTCCGTCATGTTTTCAATGCCTGATGAAAGCTGGGCAATTTCATTGGAACCTTTTATGTGAAGAGGTTCAACAGCCAAATCTCCCTGTGCAACTTGACCAACATAACGTGTCATTTTTTTTATTGGCTTTGTAATGCCTACACTAATAAAGTAAGCAACGATTATACCAAAAATTACAAATACTATCGTTAAAATAATACAAATCCAAAGTGTTTCCGTTTGAAGCTTAGAAATGAAGGAAGCATCCATATCTAAACCGAAAATAATATCTGTATCTTTAAATGGGATAAAAATGGATTTATGGATACCATATTCATCCTTATAAATATCACTTGTTTGTGTGTTACCACTAGCTACGGCTTCATGCATTTCTTCACTAAATACATAATCTTGCTGATGATTGTCGGTATTACTTAGAGCGACGATATGTTCCTTACCATTTGCTTTAGAAAGGATATAGGCGTTTTCAACATCATATTTTTTAACCGTTGCATTCAATTGATCTAAAAGCTTTTTGTATTTGTCAGGGCTACCATTATCCGCTGCCTTTACATCATTTTTCTCAATATCTTCAAAAATCGTTGTCGATGTAATCTCTAAAGTAGATTCAAATTGTTTAATAACAAAGTTGTCAATAATGCGGTAAGAAACGGCAAATAACACAATACTAAAGAGCAAGGAAATAATCGCTATTGGAATGGTGAAACTGGCTATATATTTATAGAGTAAAGAGCTCTTAAATTTAGTGACGATACGCAATGTGAGACGCCTCCAGTACTTTAAGCTTTTGCTGTAAGAATTGAATCATATCAGGAATATGCGCTGTCTCAGTATAAGGTGAAATTGAGAAGAATTTTGCCGCTGCAACTGGAACATGTTGTGTTGTATCACTTGTATGAACGGTGCAAACTCGTGTTGTGTCACCAAAGAATACTTCGTCTCGACCTTCTCCAATAATTTCAAAGAATGAAGCGTTGATGCCATTAATATGTTCAATTTGGTCTTGTGTATAGTGACCAGCTTGTTCAGCTTGCCAATTCATGCCGTCTGGATATAAACGAAACGCTGTGACTGGCCCAATATTGGATTCATTAACCACCTGTAGCATTGGCGTTTTCGCAGCTAATTGAGCACGGAATGCTAAATTCACACGTACATAATTAGCTAATAGTTGTTGATAGCCTTCCTTACCAAATGCCTGCAATGCAGCAAAAATTGCAATGGAGCTACCCATACGAGAGCATTCTAATGTATAGCCAGTATGATAAGAGCCATAACCACGATTGCCTACATATGGCGTATCAAAGTCCTCAATATCTAGTAGCTGTAAACTTTTACCTTCCTTAATTAAGGATAGACTAGTTAAATAAGGTGTTTGGCCAAGCTTTTGGAAATCAAAGCATAGGCTATCCGCAATGGCTAGATGTTGCATACGTTCATGGATTTGTGCTAATCCCTGTAAAACCTCTGACTCAAATTGGAGTGGGTTTTTATTAAAATCATAATCATTGAAGAAGGCATAAAAACCACCTAAAGCCGAATCAGCATGAATATGTACTGGTTGTAAGTTGTATTTCTTCTCAAGGGTTGTTGTGACTTCTTTGATGGCTTGGACATCATCAATACCAAATTGATCAGTAGCACCTGTTGTCGCTACTACATAAACAGGAATACCGCCATTTTCGATGACGTCTGTCATACGTGCACGTAAGTCTTCTACATCCATCGAATGATCTTTACCTGCTTTTACACGCACTAAATGTTTACTGCCGATACCCACGGCTTCTACTGATTTTAAAAGACTGTAATGGGCATTCTCTGAAGCAAAGCAATATAAATTAGTAGGAACACCATCTTCTTTTGCTTGAGGGAATTGTTTTGCAATGGCAAGACGAAGTCCACTAAAAACAGCACCTTGTCCACCCCATGTAGTATAGCCAAAACTTTTCGTATAATCATAGCCTACTAATTTAGACATCATTGCTACTACTTTAACCTCACACTCAGCAGCAGCAGGACCATAAACATCCCATAAATTATTGCCATTCAATAGCGCATTTGTAAACTGTCCTAACACTCCAGGAATACTTGCCATCGGTAAAACATTTGTTACAAAGTTACGTGTATGATAAGGGTGTCCTTGCATTAAATGTGTCAATTCTTTTACAACTTGATCTAGTCCAATCCCAGTTGTTGGCACTTGATGCTCTTGCATAAGCTCTTGATAAAAATTAGCAGATCGCTCTTTCATTGGACCAAGAGTTGTCTTATTTGGGTTCTTTAATTCATCTAATGAGGAAACAATTTTCTCTAATAGGGACAAAAAATTCCCTCTTTGTTGGATATTTCCATCTTCGCTCTGGAATAATTGTTGGATATTTTGCATATTCATCATCCTTTTGTAGTTCATATTTCCTCTATTTTTACTTTAATAAAAATAGGACATTATACTAAAGGTATAATAGCATATTTTAGCAGAGATGGTGATTATATTTTACTGAAAAAATATTTATAGACATTTCTGAAAAATCTAAGTTTTATTGACAAATTCTAACTATGTTACTGTAGCTTGATTTTTAAAGAAATATCTTAAAATGAAAAAGAATGATGATATTATTATAAGAAAAACTTTAAGAGCTATTACTTTTTATCTATTTGACTAGTTAAAAGAAAAAATCTGCACAAAGAAAGTGCAGATTTTAAGAATTTCGTTATAGTTTGTTTATTTTGTGGTTTCAAAATTATAGACATGCTGTGCTTGTTTTTGAATCATTACTTGGGGTGTTAATTTTAATAACTTATTTCTCAGGCTAATTAAAAAACGATTATTCATCTGAGCCATTTTGCCAATATTCCATGATTGCTTAGAGTAGTTGGCAAATGCTTGAGTGATATTTTTAAGATATTCATAGTAAACTCGATGAAAGCTATGGAAGACAAAGAAAAAGAAAAAGATATTTTAAAAACAGCAATCAAGATGGATAAGATTTTAGACAATATGGAATATATAAATGTTCCTGTTAAATACAAAGACATTCACAAAGACATACAAGTAGGGGTTACAGATGCAAGAAAAGCAACAAAGCTTATTAAAGACGCTAGTAAAGAGGATAAACCGAATATGCAAGAAGCTGTACTAAAAAGTACTCCACATTTATCGGGTGTAGATGGGGAAAATTGGGATAATGCACTTTATGAGTTAAGTAAGGAAAATAAAGATGCTTATCTTAAAGCACTTGATAAAATAATGAAAGAACATGCGGAATAATATAGTACTATACAACAATTATAAAGGAATTATTTCGTAAAATTAGTTCTTCAACTAACAGGGTGCTTTAGTTCAATAAGAATTAAACAACTTTAAAGAGCCTTACTACACGCTAGAGTGTAGCAAGGCTCTTATATTTTTATAATAATATTAAACAATTTTATTATCGGTTTACCTTTTAAACGTCCATAGAAGGGGATTTTTAATTAACTATTAATGGATTAGACATACCATAACATGAGAACCTAAACAACTAGCACACGCAACAGCACCTACAACATTGCCACCAAATATTACTGACGCACATGCGGCACTACAAATTTGTTTTGTTAGTTCAGGGGCATCATACCAATAGTTTTTTAAGCATTCCCATGAATCACTCCAATAACCTGCTTTAGCACTATTAGTTGATAAAAGGGAAACTTCTGAATTTTCATCGAAATAAACTTGTTTATCAATTACTTTATTTGTACCTACTTCAAGAGTCATACCAAGCATGTCTTCATTGTTTAATGTTGCATAAGTAACATTGATTTCATTATTCTCTATATCTAAAGTTGATTTCATAATGATAAATTCGCCAACTTCACCAGTGGTTTTATCATAAGTAGTCAATAATCGAATATCAAAACTTTCATTGTTCTTTTTATAAGGAATCATCAAACCATCTTTATTCTTACCGTAATCCATATACTCAGTATTTTGCCAATCAAAGTCTTCTCTACTGTATTCACTATGTGTGAAATTCTCTGCAATATCTAAATCCTGTTTCACTTCATTTACAACTACTGAGTCATTAAGGAAACCATTCTTTTCAATTTGCAAAGGTGCTTGTTGTGAGCAACTATTACAATCAGTAGTGTCAGTAGTTTCATTTTTTTCTTTAGCTAAAGCACCTAAATTTACAGATAGGGGTTGAAATGCTAAAAACATAACCATTACAAAAAAGATCAATTTTTTCTTCATTTACTATTCCTCCTAAATTTAAATTTACTTTTTTTTGAAAAATTTGTACCACGGGGTACCTATAAAGAAAACAGCAAACAATAGGATAAGAAAATCATAGGTTTGTATCCCATCTGAAAAAAGGATAAGCAATACGGCTATAAATGCCAATACTCTAAGTAGGACTGATTTTTTCATTTAAGACCCCCATTCTTTTCTGATATTTCGGGAACGGTTGATATACAAAAACCATTCATGGAAAATTCTAACATAAAAAATATTTAATTACCATAAATATACCAATTATTTTATTTTCTTTTATACTACGAAGTATATTCTGTTCTACTAAATAGGTGTAACATTAGATATTATTTTTAAAATATATGTGATATATAATTTACATAAAGTAAACTATATTTTACTCCATATATATGGAGGTTAATATATGAAAAATCATGTAAAAATTGCACGTGTCAAAGCAGATTTGACACAACAACAATTAGCCGATGCAGTAGGAATATCAAGACAGACTGTACTACGGATAGATAAGGGGAGTTTTAATCCATCCTTGAAGCTTTGTTTACTGATTTGCTATATAGTGAATGCGACATTGGATGAAATATTTTGGGTTAATCAAGGAGATTTTGAATAGAGATTCTAAATAACCTATTTTAATGTAGAAGGAGCAGAGGGAAATGAATGTAGAAACAACTTTGATAATGATGGAAGCTGAAAGATAACAGGCTCAGATTAAAGTGCTAGAACAAATTAAATTGGCAACATACGATAAAGTGATCGCCCAATTGGAGAAAATTTCGCAAGAATAAAAGAATTTAATTACAATTACAAAGGTTTAAAACAAAGACAAAATAAATCCGATTCCACTATAAGCTAGTTTCCTTTTCATTCACTGTGTCCTCCCTTTCACCCTAAAGATGTATGGTTTTAATGTATGTTATCTGAAAAACAATATCAATGTTGTTACGTATTGAACGTCATTAGCTGTTTGAATACCAAAAAAATACCCATACTACAATCGAGGTGAGAACATGTATAAATTATTATCACATAACGATTTAGACGGAGTAGGGTGTGGGATTTTAGCCAAGCTTGCTTTTAACGATAAGGTGAAGATACGCTACAATTCCATTACAGCACTTGATCGCGAAATCGAATTCTTTTTGGAGAATGATCAACAGAAAACATTTTTGTTTATTACAGATCTTTCTCCAAATGAAGAGAATGAAAAAAGGATTCATGATTATTATCAGGCGACTGGTAATGTGCAATTGTTGGACCATCATAAGACAGCACTCCATTTCAATCAATATGAATGGGGAAAGGTATTAATTGAGGATGAGCAAGGCTTTTTAACGTCAGCTACATCTTTATATTATCAATACCTGGTTATCCATGGACTATTAGAAAAAACAGAAGCCGTTTCTGAATTTGTAGAGTTAGTAAGACAATACGATACATGGGAATGGGAAAAGAACGGCAATTTACAAGCGCAAAGATTAAATGCACTCTTTTTTCTAGTGTCTATTGAAGAATTTGAAGAGAAAATGCTTGAGCGTTTAAAAACAAGTGATCACTTTGACTTCGATGATTTTGAAAAGAAAATTTTAAGCATGGAAGAAGAAAAAACAGAGCGTTACATTCGGCGTAAGAAACGGGAGCTTATTCAAACTACTTTGGGAGAATACTATGCTGGGGTTGTCTATGCAGAATCCTATCTTTCTGAACTTGGTAATGAATTGGGAAAGGAAAATCCGCATCTTGATTATATTGCGATGATTAATATGGGCAGTAAGAAGATATCCTTTCGAACAATCCATGATCATATTGATGTGTCAGCTATTGCTGCCAAATATGGTGGAGGTGGACATCAAAAGGCTGCTGGCTGCTCATTAACAGAGGAAGCTTACAAGCAGTATGTAGTGGCAACATTCCATATAGAGCCTATTCCAGAGGATGCAAGAAGAAATCGTTATAATGTAAAAGGGTCTACGTTTGGAACTTTCTATAAAAATCAGCAAGATGAAATGTTTATGCTCTATTCAAACGATGAGGTTGATTGGATAATTGAAAAAAATAACATGCTACTGACACAATCCTTTGCGAGCTTTAATGAAGCGGAGTGGTTTTTAAAGCGAAATAAACAAGCATGGCTAGTAAGAGATGATCTCTTTGTGGACTATTTAATGCGTGAAGTCAATAAAGGTCGTCATCTACATAAAGGGATGTAATATCCTTTTATACATAAATGAATCTTCAACATAGAAGGTTATATAATGCATGATTGAGCACTACAATGAATCATAATGATTTTTATAAAAATGAGGTGTACGGTTGTCCAATGATATGATTCGAGTTGTGGATTTGGATAAGGAAAATCGGAGAAGTAAGAAGTGGCTTATTGTTGTGATCCTTTTATTAATGATTGCTAGTGGATCGACGCTGTATTTGTGGTGGGATCAGGATGTGAATTTTGAAGCCTATAAAACGGATGTAGGGAAAACAGCTAGCAATAGCTTAGGACGGTTAACATTAAATGAAGTGATTATAGATGACAATCAAATTTTACTGAATGCAACTTTCGAACCTGGAAAAGAGTTTAAGCCAGACCATCAAGTATTTTTCTTTCCGCAAATTCTTGTCAATGGGCAAGATTATATGGTTCGTAATGGAGGACAGTCCATAGCAAAGTCTGCCAACGTCTATACGATATACAATAGTATTAAAATGGATGATTTTCCGGCTGATGAACAATTAGAATTAGTTATTCGTTATAAAGATTGGAATGTTGAAACACCAATTGAGAAGCCTTGGGAATTTCAGGTAGATGCTTCACAAGAGCAATTACAACAAGATCGTGAAATCTTTTCCATTGATAAAAAAGTGAAGCATGTTGATCAGCAGGAAATAACCATCGACAAAGTTGTCTCCACACCTATTTCCACAACGATTTATTTTCATGCTGAGGAAAGTGTTGTCAATGATGCGTTACACTTTAAAATCCAATCAAAATCTGGACAATCATGGGATTTTGCAGCACCCTATCCATTAAATAAAGAAGGTACAAGGTGGGGAAGTCGTGTAGATGCACTCTATCTAACAGAAAAAAAATACACTTTAATTCCAATCAATAAAGAGGGTAGTAAAGTAGGTTCTGCAATTAAAATAAAGAGAGATGAATAATGAAGTAAATTTTACAAACTCTTAATCTAAAAAAAACTGCTTTCCGTGTAAGATGAAATAAAAGATATGGAAAGTAGTTGAGAGTTTGCGAAGGCTTTGGGAGATTTTTTTTGTTGCTTTAAAATTGGGCTGTACCTCATTCGGAGGCCCAACAGCTCATCTAGGTTATTTTCAACAGGAATATGTACAGAAACGTAAATGGCTTTCTGCACATGATTATGGTCAACTCGTTATGTTAAGTCAATTTTTGCCTGGTCCTGCATCTAGTCAGGTGGGGATGGGGGTTGGTTTACTTAGAGGAGGAGTACTAGGAAGCTTTCTATCATTTCTTGGTTTTACCTTACCATCAGTTCTGATACTTATACTTTTTGCCTATTTCTCCAAGTATACAGAGTTTAAGATGGATTGGATTCATGGTTTGAAGTTAGTAGCAGTGGCGATTGTCGCTCATGCTATTTTTGATATGGGTAAAAAACTACTCTCGACAAAATGGCATTGGTTGATTGCTTTATTGACATTGATAACAGTATTGACATGGCTAAATCCATTGGCACAAATCGTAGCAATATTGATCGCTGCTTGTTTAGGCTTTCAACTACTGAAAAAAAGTGATGAGGGTAATACCTCAAAATTAGTTCATATACCCATCTCAAAAACCACGGGCATTGTTTTACTAGTACTTTTTTTCGTGCTACTCCTAGGTTTACCTATATTAGCCGCTTTATGGCATCTTGAGTGGATTTCTATGATAGAGAAGTTTTATCTTGCAGGTGCCTTAGTATTTGGTGGCGGACACGTTGTTTTACCTTTACTGGAAACACAATTTGTTCAAAGTGGTCAAATAAGTACCTCAGATTTTTTAGCTGGCTATGGTATGACACAGGCAGTTCCAGGACCTTTATTTACATTTGCTGCATATATCGGTATGGTTATTGCTGGCGTTCCGGGAGCTATTATTGCTACTTTCGCAATATTTTTACCGGCGTTTTTGCTAGTGGTTGGAGCGCTACCATTTTGGATTAGCCTAAGTCGAATTGCACGACTTAGAGGTGCGATGGCAGGCGCAAATGCGGCAGTCGTTGGCATTCTAGCTGCTGCTTTTGTACATCCCATTGTGACACAAACCATCATCAGCACGTTAGATATTTTCATAGTAGCTGTCTTTTTATGGTGTTTAATTCGATGGAAAATACAGCCTTATTTATTGGTGCTGTTAGGAATTGTTGTGGGCGTCATTTTTTATACATGAAAAATCTGCACTTTCGATTGTTAGATTCTAACTAATAATCGGAGGTGCAGTTTGTTTTGTCATTACAGAATCAATATTCATTAAAAGTACCTGTGAGGTTTCATAGCGTTCCTTCTATCGATTCGTTATAATGTAGAAATGGAAAAGACTTAACGCGAAAGAAGGGATTGCTATGGCACGAGGTGTTTACATTCATATTCCTTTCTGTCATCAAATCTGTAATTATTGTGATTTCAATAAATTTTATTTTAAAAATCAACCAGTGGATGAATATATCGAAGCACTTGGAAAAGAAATGGCCCTGACAACCGAAAAACATCCTGAAACATTCCGTAACATCGAGACGATTTTTCTTGGTGGCGGAACACCGACAGCTTTATCTCCTGAGCAATTGGACAAACTACTAACGTCTATTCATACGTATATTCCAATGAATAGTGTGACAGAATTTACATCAGAGGCAAATCCAGATGAATTGTCTGCAGCCAAATTGCAGGTGTTGTTCGACGGTGGTGTTAATCGTTTAAGCATGGGTGTACAATCTTTTGACCAGGGATTGCTACAGAAGATTGGACGCACTCATAGTAATGATCATGTCTATGAAACAATTGCCCTGGCTAGAAAAATTGGCTTCCGTAATATCAGCATTGATTTAATGTATGGTTTACCTGGGCAAACGATGGCGCAATGGAAGGATTCATTAGCCAAAGCTTTTACTCTTGATTTGCCACATTTCTCTGCCTATTCTCTTATTGTGGAACCCAAAACGATTTTTTATAATCAGTACGCTAAAGGGAAACTGTATTTACCGACAGAAGATTTAGAAGCGGATATGTATGATGTGCTGATGCAACAAATGGCCTTACATGGGCTTCAACAATACGAAATCAGTAATTTTGCAAAACCAGGATATCATTCAGAGCATAACAAGATTTATTGGGATAATGATGAATATGCAGGGTTTGGCGCAGGAGCTCATGGGTATTTAGCAGGTATACGCTATTCTAATCACGGTCCATTAAAAAAGTATATGGAAGCTGTTGAGGCAAATGAGCTACCAATTGTCCACGCACATGAAGTATCACAAGTGGAAAAAAGAGAAGAACAAATGTTTTTAGGGCTAAGAAAAACAGAGGGTGTTATGCACTCTATATATGAAGAGAAATTTAAAACACCTATGACTGCGCATTATGATGTGGTAATAAAAGATCTAGTGTCAAAGGGGCTTTTAGAACAGGATGAGCTTGGTGTTCGCCTGACAAGAAAAGGGCGTTTTGTGGGCAATGAAGTATTTCAACAATTTTTGCTAGAAGATTGAGCGATATCGTTGACATAAAATGTGGGATTTGATAACTTAATAATAGTATTAGCACTCCTCTTAGTTGAGTGCTAACAGAGGTGATAATCATGCTAACAAATCGGCAGTTACAGATATTGCAAGTCATTGTAGACGACTTTATTGTGTCTGCGCAGCCGGTAGGTTCTCGCCAAATCTCCAAAAAACAAGGGATTACATTTAGTCCAGCCACTATTCGAAACGAAATGGCGGATTTAGAGGAATTAGGCTTTTTAGAAAAAACGCATACCTCCTCTGGTCGAGTGCCTTCGGAAAAGGGTTACAGATTTTATGTAGATCATTTGTTGAGTCCTCAAGGTATCAATTCCAAGGACATTCAACAAATTCAATCAATTTTTAATGATCGACTAGTAGAAGTAGAGCATATTATCCGAAAGTCAGCCAACATTTTATCAGAGCTGACATCGTATACTTCCATACTTTTAGGACCTGATGTCCAAAGGCATCGTGTTAAACGATTTTCAATTGTCCCTCTTTCTAGCGACACAGCAGTAGCGATTATCGTGACGAATAATGGGCATGTAGAAAACCGCATGTTCAATCTACCACCTGACTTTACCGCTTCTGATTTAGAGAAAATGGTAAATATCTTAAATGATCGCCTTATTGGAGTTTCATTAGAAGATCTCCATAAAAGCCTTGAGGCTGAAGTGCTAGCAGTGTTACAGCAACATGTTCGATCAGCGGATGATTTTATTCGCGCACTTATCACAGCAACAATGCATAATTCAGAAAGTAAAATTTTCTATGGTGGGAAAACGAATATGTTCAACCAACCAGAATTCCATGACTTAAATAAAGTCCGAATGATTTTGGACTTAATGGAGACGACTAGCCAAGTGCAGTCACTTTTCCATCCGAATGAATCAGGTATTCATATTCGGATAGGCTCAGAAAATAAACAACTAGAAATGGAAAATTGCAGTGTCATTACCACTACCTATTCTATTGGTGATGATCAACAGGGAGCCATTGCTATTATTGGCCCTACACGTATGGATTATAAGCGTGTTGTGGCTTTATTAGACGTAATGCGCTTGGATTTAACACAAGCCTTTATGAAGAATCGTAGTGAATGATAATGAGGAGGATTCAAGTGACGGAAACAACGGAAAACAAAGATTTAGTACAAGAAGATGTACAAGCTGAAACGACAACTGAGGAAGTAGAGCAAACAGAAGTTCAGGAAGAAGTAGAGTTATCAATTGAAGAACAGTATGAGGCTAAGCTGGCTGAACTACAAGCAAAGCTGGCTGACGAAGAAAATCGTCACCTACGTTTACGTGCTGACTTCGATAATATGCGTCGTCGTAATCAGTTAGACCGTGAGGCAGCTGAAAAGTATCGCGCCCAAAGCTTACTATCTGATCTATTACCAGTCCTTGATAATTTTGAACGTGCTTTACAAGTAGAGACAACTTCTGAAGAGACTGCATCGATCATTAAAGGAATTGAAATGGTGTATCGCTCTTTAATTGAAGCAACAGAAAAAGAAGGTCTGCAAGTGATTAAAGCTGAAGGTGAGCAATTTGATCCAACGATTCACCAAGCTGTTATGCAAGAACAAGATAGTGAAAAAGAAACGGGTATCGTCTTACGCGAACTACAAAAAGGGTATATCTTAAAGGATCGTGTATTACGCCCAACAATGGTATCTGTGAACGAATAGTCTTTGCACTATTTAGTCAATTAAAATTAGTTAGAAAACGCATCCCTTGCGTTGACATAATAGGAGGAAATTTTAATGAGCAAAATTATTGGTATTGACTTAGGAACAACAAACTCTTGCGTTTCTGTACTTGAAGGTGGAGAACCAAAAGTAATTCCAAACCCAGAAGGAAACCGTACAACGCCATCTGTTGTTGCCTTTAAAAATGGTGAACGTCAAGTTGGTGAAGTGGCGAAACGTCAATCAGTAACAAATCCTAACACAATCATTTCTATTAAATCAAAAATGGGTACGGCTGAAAAAGTAACAGTAGAAGATAAAGACTACACGCCACAAGAAGTATCTGCAATGATTCTTCAATATTTAAAAGGCTATGCTGAAGACTACTTAGGGGAAAAAGTGACAAAAGCAGTTATTACAGTTCCTGCTTACTTTAACGATGCACAGCGTCAAGCAACTAAAGATGCTGGTAAAATCGCAGGTCTAGAAGTAGAGCGTATCATCAACGAACCAACTGCTGCAGCTCTTGCTTATGGATTAGATAAACAAGATCAAGATCAAAAAGTATTAGTATTTGACCTTGGAGGCGGTACGTTTGACGTGTCTATCCTTGAGTTAGGTGACGGTGTCTTTGAAGTACTAGCTACAGCTGGTGATAACAAACTAGGTGGAGATGATTTCGATGACGCAATTATCGAATATCTAGTAGCTGAATTCAAAAAAGAAAATGGCATTGACTTATCAAAAGATAAAATGGCGATGCAACGATTAAAAGATGCTGCTGAAAAAGCGAAAAAAGATTTATCTGGTGTAACATCAACTCAAATCTCTCTACCATTCATTACAGCTGGAGAAGCAGGTCCATTACACTTAGAAATTTCTTTAACGCGTGCGAAATTTGACGAAATTACTTTACCATTAGTAAACCGTACAGTAGGACCAGTGCGTCAAGCATTATCTGATGCAGGTTTGTCAACTTCTGAAATTGACCAAGTTATTTTAGTGGGTGGTTCTACACGTATTCCAGCAGTACAAGAAGCGGTACGTAAAGAAACAGGGAAAGAGCCTCACCGTGGTGTTAACCCTGACGAAGTTGTTGCAATGGGTGCTGCAGTACAAGGTGGCGTATTAACAGGTGATGTGAAAGACGTTGTATTACTTGACGTAACACCTCTTTCACTTGGTATTGAAACAATGGGTGGCGTGTTCACAAAATTAATCGACCGTAACACAACTATTCCTACTTCAAAATCTCAAGTTTTCTCTACAGCAGCTGATAACCAACCAGCAGTAGATATTCATGTTCTACAAGGTGAGCGTTCAATGGCAGCTGACAATAAAACATTAGGTCGCTTCCAATTAGCAGATATTCCACCAGCACCTCGTGGTGTACCTCAAATCGAAGTAACATTCGATATTGATAAAAACGGTATCGTATCTGTAAAAGCAAAAGATCTTGGTACGAACAAAGAGCAAACAATTGTGATTCAATCTGATTCTGGTTTATCAGAGGAAGAAATTGAACGCATGGTAAAAGACGCTGAAGCTAATGCTGAAGCAGATGCTAAACGTAAAGAAGAAGCAGATCTTCGTAACGAAGCAGACCAATTAGTATTCCAAGTGGATAAAACAATTGCTGACCTTGGTGAGCAAATTACAGAAGACGAGAAAAAATCTGTGGAAGATGCTCGTGACGAATTGAAAAAAGCGCTTGAAGCTGGTGAATTAGAAGGTATTAAAGCAGCTAAAGAAAAACTAGAAGGCGTATTACAGCCACTAGTGATGAAAGTTTACGAACAAGCGGCAGCAGCTGCTCAAGCAGCTCAAGGTGGCGATGCAGGTGCAGACACTGGCGCTGGTAAAAAAGATGACGGTGTTGTAGACGCTGAATTCGAAGAAGTAAAAGATGATAAATAAGAAGTAACACAGTAAAGTGAAAAAGCCAAAGACCGCTTGCGGCTTTGGCTTTTGTCATGATGTGAGGTCACTTCACGTAAATGCACCATTTATGGGATAGTTGCATACGTTAGCTGCTAGGAAGTGGGTATCTTCATTTTTGGAACTTATAGAACCTTTAATCGAAAAAATGAGGCAGTTTTTTCAACTGCATGTTACAATAGATTTTATGCAAACAGAGCGGAGTGTGAATCATGGAGAAACGCGATTATTACGAGGTGCTTGGTTTAACAAAATCGGCTACAAAAGATGAGATTAAAAAAGCATACCGTAAATTATCAAAACAATATCACCCTGACCTTAATAAAGAGCCAGGTGCAGATGAAAAATTCAAAGAAATCGCTGAAGCATATGAAGTATTAAGTGACGACCAGAAAAAAGCACGCTACGACCAATTTGGTCATGAGGATCCGAATGCTGGTTTTGGTGGTGGCTTTGGAGGGGGCGGCTTTGGCGGCTTCGAGGATATTTTCAGTTCATTCTTTGGCGGAGGTGGTCGCCGTCAAGATCCAAATGCTCCACGTAAAGGGGATGATCTGCAATATCGTATGAACATCCAATTTGAGGAAGCTATTTTTGGAAAAGAAACAGAAATAGAAATCCCAAAAGATGAAACGTGTGAAACATGTCACGGTTCAGGAGCAAAACCAGGCACGCAACCAGAAACATGTTCGACATGTAAAGGTGCAGGTCAAATCAATCAAGCAGTGGATACACCATTTGGTCGTATGATGAATCGTCGTACATGCTCAACATGTCATGGAACAGGTAAAATTATTAAAGAAAAATGTACGACTTGTCGTGGAGAAGGAAAAGTCCAAAAACGTAAGAAAATTAAAGTGACGATTCCAGCAGGCGTGGATGATGGACAACAAATTCGTGTATCTGGTCAAGGTGAACCAGGTATAAACGGTGGACCTGCAGGGGATTTATATATTATGTTCCGCGTTCAAGGTCACAAGGATTTTGAACGAGATGGAGACGATATTTACTTCGAGTTGAAATTAACATTCCCTCAAGCAGCACTTGGGGATGAAATTGAAGTACCAACAGTCCATGGGAAAGTAAAATTACGTATTCCAGCTGGAACACAGTCAGGTGCTCAATTCCGTCTAAAAGATAAAGGTGTTAAAAATGTTCATGGTTATGGTATGGGTAATCAATATGTGACAGTAAAAGTTATGACCCCAGAAAAATTAACGGAAAGACAAAAACAATTACTACGAGAATTTGCAGAAATTAGTGGCGATATCCCTGAAGAACAAGGTAGTTCACTATTCGATAAAATTAAGAAAAAATTCCAAGGTGAATAATTAGAGGAGCTGAAGAGCTACGTGAAGTGGTCAGAATTATCCATTCATACAAAAAATGATGCGGTAGAAGCAATTTCGAATATTTTGCATGAAGCAGGTGCAAGTGGTGTTGTCATCGAAGATTCTGCAGAGTTTGCGAAGCCACGTGAAGATCAATATGGTGAAATTTATGCGCTAAATGAAGATGATTTTCCGAAAGATGGCGTGATTGTTAAAGCTTATTTATCAGAGTCTAGTTTTTTAAATGAAACAGTCGAAGAAATAAAAGCAGCTATCACAAATTTAACGAACTTTAACATTGATATCGGTGAAAATGTGGTATCCATTGTGGAAGTCAATGAAGAAGATTGGGCAACGGCCTGGAAGCAATACTACCATCCTGTTAAGATTTCTGAACGCTTTACTATCGTACCGACATGGGAGGAATACACACCTGTTTCAACAGATGAACTAATTATTGAATTAGACCCTGGTATGGCATTTGGTACAGGTACCCACCCAACAACGGTAATGTGTTTACAAGGACTTGAAAAGGTCATTAAAGAAGGGGATACAGTTGTTGATATCGGTACAGGATCGGGTGTATTGTCTATTGGTGCAGCATTACTTGGTGCCAAAAGTGTGCATGCGCTTGATTTAGATGAGGTAGCTGTACGTTCAGCGCGAGAAAATGTAGCATTAAATAAAGTGGAAGATAAGGTGGCAGTGTTCCATGGTAACTTATTGGATACTGTAAAAGAACCAGCAGATGTAGTAGTCGCTAATATTTTGGCTGAAATCATCATGTCCTTCACAGATGACGCGTATACAATTGTAAAACCAGGTGGATTATATGTCACTTCGGGCATCATCGGTGCAAAACGAGATGATGTGAAAGTAGCACTAGAAGCTTCAGGCTTTGTGATTGAAGAAGTATTATTAATGGAAGATTGGGTAGCCATTATTGCCCGTCGTCCACTATAACATGACTGAGGAAGCGCCAAATCGTGAGCCGTGTGCTTGTGATTTGGCGTTTTCCTTTCTTGCTAGAAAGGACTGTGTGGCATGCAACGTTATTTTATTGAGACAGCTATCGAAAATGCACGTATTAGTGGAGAAGATGCACGGCATATTGAACGAGTGATGCGTATGAAGCAAGGCGACAACATTGTAGTTGTTGCACAAAACACTGCGTATATATGCACAATTGAAGGATTTGAAGGGGATGAGGTTGTCATTGAAGCGACTGGACAAACAATCCCTTCCCCAGAGTTACCCATTCAAGTAACAGTAGCATGTGGTTTACCGAAGGGTGATAAGCTGGAGCTTATTACCCAAAAAGCCACAGAGCTAGGAATGTTTGCTTTATTACCCTTTGAAGCTGAGCGCTCCATTGTGAAATGGGACAAGAAAAAAGGAGCAAAAAAGCAAGAAAGATTACAGAAAATTGCTAAGGAAGCTGCGGAACAAGCTCACCGTACGCATATTCCAACAGTTTTTGAACCTATATCATTTAAACAGCTAGTACAACAAATAGATCATTTCGATGCCGTTTTTATTGCTGATGAAGAGGATGCAAAGGCTGAAAAGCGCACAAGGTTTGCGGAGAAGCTAAAAAACGTGTATGATATGAAGTCGAAATCAATGCTTATTATCTTTGGTCCTGAGGGGGGCATTTCTCGTCAAGAATCAGAAGCGCTATTACAAGCAGGCGCTCAAACGATGTCATTAGGACCGAGAATTTTACGAGCAGAAACAGCGCCATTATACGCACTGTCTGCCATATCCTATGAATTTGAATAACAGCTATGTATAATTTATTATCAACATAACTTAGAGAAAGCCACTTAATATTATTAAGTGGTTTTTTTACGTAAATCATATTTGAAGGGGGTCTGCGTTAAATCCCTGCTTAAATGGAGTTTTAGCCCATTGTGTAAGATCAACCGGGAAAATCACAACCTCAAACATTCCAAATAAAATATGTAAAAGAACAAGTTCAATGTCCATACATAGATTTAATTGCGACATACTCTAGCGATAGGAGAGCTCACTAATACTATATTGAAATGAGGGAATTTTTTGAGTGAACAATTTAATCAGATTCAACCTTGTCCAGTAACATCAACTGAACAAATACCCTTAACGAATGAGATTACACCACTAGTTACTACACCACTTACGACGCCAACTATTAAAATTCCAGTTGTACTGGCAGAACCAACACTGCAAATCGTTGTCGAGTCCGATATTACACTTAGTCCTGCAGCGACAGAGATTAAACGAGTGAAAAAGAATGTCTTTCTAAATCAAGTGAAATTGGTACCAGTTAGCTTTGCACGTATTGCTAACACTGATTTCTTTAGAGTAACACGAGCTAAATTATTTGTAGCAGGACATATTCGGAAAAATATCGAATATGCTTCATCAGCATGTAATGGGGCCCTTCAGGATAGAATTGCTGATGTTCCGTTTTCAGGTTTTACAGATCTTATATTTCCGCAAACAGCAGGAGGCGCTACACCAATTTTAGGCATTTCTGAGTTTGCCGAAGCGAACTTCCTTAACGAAAGAACACAAATGGATGCTCGATTAGATAAGGCTTTCTTCCAAAATCTCGTTAAATACAATGAACAACCATTTGGTGAATTAGTAGCAGCCAATTTCTTTGAACTTGATTTTTCACCGATTATGGCAGCTCCTGAAGAAGCATTCAGCACATTACGTGAAAAAATTGTATTAGAACTTACTGTAAAAGTATTGCAAGTTCAACAAATCCGTTTGGGCGCTGGAAGTAGTGTAGTAACACCTGTTCTACCAGGGCTTACTCCACCAGCAACACCAATTGTTCCTGATATGATTCCGCCTACTGAGCCTTGTTAATTTTTTTATGTAGTGGAGCAAAAATTGTAACAATAATACTGATATAAAATCAAATATGTTGTTGGGCAGTTGAAAGTTCACTTTTACTCGAACTTTTAACTGCTTTTTTTTGGCAAGATAAGGACATGCGCTTTCCAATTGTATCTCTTGGTGGGGACTGTGACAAAAGTAAAAATATTGCATAATATGGATTGTAATTAGTATTGTAGATTTTCAATTGTCCTAACATAATCGCATCAGAAGAATTAGCTAATGGATTAAAAATTGATTGTTATGCTTTTTTTGTCAAATCATTATTTGGGAGTGAATGAATGGCAACTCCATGGATTAATTTTAGAGAGATGAAAAAAATATCCTCTAAACAAAATAAATACACTGAGTGGAGGTATCAAACTAAAATAGATGACGAATCTCCATTTGAACAGACTTTTAATGGAAATAATAATCTGCTTGATGAAATAGAAGATAAACCAATTACAGAGGAATCAACTTTAACAGACCATATAATCTCTAATGAAGAGCTCCCCGAACCTATGGAGCCGATTATTGAGGAAGAAAACGAACATCACCCAAATTTTGAGAACTTCAGGGAGGATGCTAGCTTAGCAGAGCTATTAGCATCTAATGAAGATCTACCTATATCTAAAGAAACAAATGTTGAGCAAGAAAACGAACATCCTCTAGATATCGATGAGAGTCACACAAAAGTGACCTTAATAGAGCAATTAGCGTCCATACCCATACCTATAGAAGCGAATGTTAAGGAGAACGAAGAAAATTTCCGACATATGGATGAGAACCATGTAGAGGAATTAACTTTAGACCAGATAGCATGCAATCAAAGTGTACCCAGTCCAACAAAGGTAGAAATTGACCATCTACTAGATAGTGATGAGAACTCCCTTGAAGAACAAAATTCAACAGCCCAATCAGACAATAATCCAAAATCTTTCAATAGAGCTCTGTCAGAGGCTGAAAATAATATGCATTTGGATGATATAGAAGAAAAGGAGAAAAACAATCCTCCAAATCGTAATAAAGAGATTGCAAAGTCTTTACAAGGAGAAGTATGCACCATTATCCAAAAAAGTCCCTTTTCTACTTATGTAGAAATTAACGATTTTCTTCATGCTCCTATTTATGGTGAAAATGTTCAAAATACAATATTTGATTTTCTTGATTTAAATGATAACCTATCTCCCCAACTTCAGACGAAGCTACTCCAAACGATTTCGATTTACCCTGAACAACCAGATTGTCGTTTGGTTAGCTCCAACATTAATCAAATGATTTCTTTAATGAGCACGGATACTAATAAAAAAAATGGTAGTGAGCAGCATCCGTTTAAATCAGTAGTAGTTCCCTTACATAACTCACAAGCAATTAAAAAAGGAGAAATTAATTCCTCTGAGCCTTTTATACATATACGAGTTCCTGTTGTGCTAGGGGAATACAAAATAGAAATATGTATGGAGGAAAAAATTGCTTTTGATAAAGGAATTGAAGAGGTTAAAGAGATCACAAATGAGGTAGTACTATCCGATTGTAGATTTGTACCTATTCATAGATCCCAGTCATTGGGAAATGGAACAAGAACTGTATTAAAGGGGAATTTATTTATAGAAGGCTACATACAGCATAATATTGAGTATAGGGTATCTAATACGCAAAATAAGTCAGCCATTCATCCCAATCGATTGTGTCAAAATATAGTATTAGAATTAATTATCCAAATGTTACAAGTACAAAAAATTAAAGTACTGTTTGACTGGCAAGGTAATGGAGGGTTATAGAAATTTATCCCTTAATTCAAATAAAATGAATATAAAACTAATATATACGTCCATGTATAGATTTAAATGCTACATATTCTAGCGATAGGAGAGCTCTCTAATACTAAAAAAATGAAATGAGGGAATTTTTTGAGCGATCAATTAGAAAGCCAATTTCAACCTTGTCCTGTAACATCAACTGAACAAATTCCATTAACGAATGAGATTACACCAGTAGTCACTACTCCAGTTACAACGCCAACTATCAAAGTTCCAGTTGTATTGGCAGAACCAACACTGCAAATCGTTGTTGAGTCGGATATTACACTTAGCCCTGCTGCTACAGAAATCAAACGAGTGAAAAAGAATGTCTTCCTAAATCAAGTGAAACTTGTACCAGTTAGCTTTGCACGTATTGGTGGCACTGATTTCTTTAGAGTAACAAGAGCTAAATTATTTGTAGCAGGACATATTCGGAAAAATATTGAATATGCTTCATCAGCATGTAATGGGGCACTTCGAGATAGAATTGCTGACGTTCCGTTTTCTGGTTTTACAGATCTTATTTTCCCACAAACACCTGGAGGCGCAACACCAATCTTAGGCATTTCCGAGTTTGCTGAAGCGAACTTCCTTAACGAAAGAACACAAATGGATGCTCGATTAGATAAGGCTTTCTTCCAAAATCTTGTTAAATACAATGAACAACCATTTGGTGAATTAGTAGCTGCCAACTTCTTTGAACTTGATTTTTCACCGATTATGGCGGCTCCTGAAGGGACATTCAGCACATTACGTGAAAAAATTGTCTTAGAACTTACTGTAAAAGTATTGCAAGTGCAACAAATCCGCCTTGGTGCTGGCAGTAGCGTAATAACGCCTGTTCTTTTAGGACTTACACCTCCTCCTAGTCCTTGATAAATGCTAGTTTAGAGGACAGTAGAATATTATAATATATTAAGAAAGCTGGTAGTACAGATGGATATTTTGTTTGTACTACTAATTTTCTTATAGGAGCTGTCAATCTTTAAAAGCATTTATCAATATTATGAAAAATCAAATACAAGTGAATGATTAGCTTCATTAAAAGGAAAAAGGGTTGCCATATAAAATTGGCAACCCTTTTTTCACTATTTATTTCACTGTTTCTAAAACGCGTACAAATTGTCCTTTTGAGTGAGGGTAGCCTGCTTGTGTAATTTTTACTTTTACAAGTTGTCCGATTAGACTTTCTGGACCCTCAAAAACTACTTTTAAGTAATTGTCTGTATAGCCTGTTAGAAGGCCTTCTTCTTCACTGTCATCATGCACAAATTCTTCAGGGATAACTTCTAGCACTTGATCTTCAAAACGAGAAGCATACTCTTTTGCTAGCTGATCGTTTAAAGAGATGAGTCGATGCACACGCTCATTTTTAATGTCTTCATCAATTTGATCTTCCATACGTGCAGCAGGGGTTCCTGTACGAGGAGAGAATGGGAAAACGTGTAGCTCAGAAAATTTATGATCGCGAATAAAGTTATATGTGTCCATAAACTCTTCCTCTGTCTCACCTGGAAAACCAACGATTACATCAGAAGTAACAGCTAAATCAGGTAAAGCCTCATGTAATTTTGTTAAACGTTCACCGAAGAACTCCATTGTATATTTACGACGCATACGTTTTAATACCGTATCAGAACCAGATTGAATAGGGATGTGTAAATGATTCACGACAATCTTTGATTCACGTAGTACTTCAATTACTTCATCTGTTAATTGACTAGCCTCAATAGATGAAATACGAAGACGCTTTAAGCCTGTTACATTGGCCTCTAAATCACGTAGTAATTGAGCAAGATTATAATCTTTTAAATCCTGACCATAGCCACCTGTATGAATACCAGTTAAGACAATTTCAAGATAACCAGCATCTACTAATTGCTGTGCTTGATGTAATACCTCTTGTGGGTCACGAGAACGCATTAAACCACGTGCCCATGGAATAATACAAAATGTACAGAAATTGTTACAGCCTTCTTGGATTTTTAACGAAGCACGTGTACGGTCTGTAAATGCTGGTACATCTAATTCTTCGTATACTCGGTTTTTCATAATATTACGTACAGCATTAATCGGTTGTCGTTCCGCACGATATTGTTCAATATAACCAAGTAATTTCGTACGATCTTGTGTTCCAACAACAATATCAACACCAGGGATTGCCATAATTTCTGCAGGGGATGTTTGTGCATAGCATCCTGTTACACAAATAACTGCATCCGGATTTTGGCGAATTGCTCGACGAATAACCTGACGTGATTTTTTATCTCCAGTATTCGTAACTGTGCATGTATTAATGACGTAAACGTCTGCTTGTTGATCAAATTCTGTTCGATCATAGCCTTCTTCTTTAAACAGCTGCCAAATTGCTTCTGTTTCGTAATGATTTACTTTACAACCTAGAGTATGAAAACTCACGATTTTTGATCGCTCGTTACTCATGATATATATCATCCTTTCAATTCACATTACCTTGTGTTTCCAAACATTTAATAAGTTTTTCGTTGTACATATTTTAGATACGTGATTTATGATAACATAATCCTTATAAAATCAGTACATATAAGATTTTTTTGTGAAATAATTAAGTTATCACTTTCTATATAATCTTTTGAGGACTTCAGATAAACATGACTCGTTCTGGAATGTTTATATTTGGGTGTTCATTATATAGAAAGAAATTAGACGCCATCGCGAAAAAATGATATGATTCGAAGAGGTACGTACATCTTGTTTAATGAAGGAGCGTTCAACAATGGAAAAAAATTTTGCACGTATGATTGATCATACATTATTAAAGGCTGAGGCAACAAAAGAACAAATTGAAAAATTATGTGCTGAAGCTAAACAATTTAACTTTGCTTCTGTTTGTGTAAATCCAACTTGGGTAAAGCGAAGCAGTGAATTATTACAGGGTACAGACGTGTTAGTTTGTACGGTTATCGGCTTCCCACTTGGTGCCAATACACCAGCAGTCAAAGCATTTGAAGCAAAAGACGCCATTGCTAACGGTGCAAAAGAAGTAGATATGGTTATTAATATCGGTGCGTTAAAAGATAAAAACTATGACCTTGTACAAGCAGATATCGCAGCAGTGGTAGAAGCAGCTAAAGATAGCGCACTTGTAAAAGTCATTATTGAATCATGCTTACTAACAGACGAAGAAAAAGTGAAGGCATGTGAGTTAGCTGTAGCAGCGGGTGCTGACTATGTGAAAACATCTACAGGTTTTTCTACTGGTGGAGCAACAGCAGAGGATATCGCGCTTATGCGTAAAACTGTAGGTCCAGAACTTGGTGTAAAAGCATCAGGTGGTGTTCGTAGCTTAGAGGACATGAAAAAAATGGTAGAAGCAGGTGCGACTCGTATTGGGGCTAGCTCTGGTGTAGCTATTATGAATGGTTTAATTGCAGACTCCAACTATTAATATTATCTTTTTATAGAGCCATAAGCTCATGTGTACATTGACATGAGCTTATGGCTTCTTTGTGTTTAATCAGCATAATAATTTTCTATACACATATACTCCACTGATGAATGTAAATACAGAAAGGAGGATGTCATGTTTACACAGTATAAGTCTTGGAGGCCCTATATTAGCCCCTTTGATCCTTGTAAGCCTATAGAAGTTAAGTATTATGCAACACCCCCACAACTATATATGGGTTTTCAACCACCTGGACTTCCACAATTTCCAACCGCCAGAGAAGCGCTAATGGCAGGAACACTATGGCCACAGTTGTTTAGCCCATACCCATTTCCCCTAAAAGGAGGGAGGAAGCATGACTAAAAAGATGCCGCCCGAATTTTATAAGCAATTAGAAGAAATACAAGCAATTGATTTCGTCATTGTTGAATTAAACCTCTATTTAGACACTCATCCACACGATTATGACGCCATTCAGCAATTTAATGAAAATACAGAGAAAAGTATGAAACTTAAAATTGATTTTGAGCAAAAATATGGACCACTCATGAATTTTGGGAGAAGCTATTCGAATTATCCTTTTAACTGGATTGATACACCATGGCCATGGCAAGTCTAAACAAAAGACTAGGAGGAAAAATCTTTGTGGTATTATGAAAAGAAACTCCAGTATCCGGTAAAAGTTAGTACATGTAACCCAATGCTTGCAAAGTTTTTAATTGAACAATATGGAGGAGCGGATGGGGAACTGGCAGCAGCTCTACGCTATATGAATCAGCGCTATACGATTCCTGACAAAGTAGTAGGGTTATTGACCGATATAGCAACAGAGGAATTTTCACATTTAGAAATGATTGCCACGATGATTTATAAGCTAACAAAAGATGCAACACCAGAAATGCTGAAAGAAGCTGGATTGGGTGATCATTATGTAAATCACGATCGGGCTCTATTTTATCAAAACGCCTCGGGGGTACCATTCACAGCAACCTATATTCAAGCAAAGGGTGACCCTATCGCGGATTTGTATGAGGATATAGCAGCCGAAGAAAAGGCACGTGCCACATATCAATGGATTATTGACTTATCAGATGACACGGATTTAAATGATAGCTTGAAGTTTTTACGTGAACGGGAAATTGTTCATTCCCAGCGCTTTAGAGAGGCTGTTGAAATTTTAAAAGATGATAGAGATCAAAAGAAAGTTTTCTAAGACAAAAATGGCAGGCTGTATCAAGGTGAACTTGACACAGCCTTTTTGCGGTTACTGAATATTTGAGAATAAGCTAAGATCTTTTCGATGACCAATCATTACTAATAAATCTTCCTTTTCAATAATTTGCTCAGGAGAAGGGGAGATAATAATTTCACCTTCGCGCACAATCGCAATTACACTGACGTTATATTTTGCGCGCAAGTCTAAATCCCGAAGGTTTTGTCCAGCCATTTTGGAAGGAATCATAATTTCTTCAATGCTGTATTCCTTTGATAATTCGATATAATTCAACATATTTGGGGATAGGAGTTGATTAGCTACACGTTCACCCATATCTCTTTCTGGGTAAATAATCCAATCAGCTCCTACTTTATCTAACACTTGTCCATGTCTTTTACCAAGTGCCTTTGCGATCACTTTTTTGATCCCTAGCTCTTTTAATAAAGAGACGGTTAAAATACTAGATTGCATATCATTACCGATCGCTACGATAACACAATCGAAGTTACCAATACCAATCGATTTTAAGGCTTTTTCTTCTGTTGTATCTGCAACCACAGCGTGAGTCACATAGGGTTCGGCATCCTCTACTCTTTCTTCATTTATATCAATTCCTAATATTTCCTGTCCAGCTTCATGCAATCTGCGAGCGACGCTTGTTCCGAATCTACCTAAGCCAATCACAGCGTATTGTTTAATGGTCATAGCGTTCTGTCTTCCTCTCATTTGGTTATCCAATCATAATATTTCCTTTTGGGTGGCGGAAACTCTCTTTTTTTCTTCGTTTTGCAATGGCAAAAGCAATGGTTAATGGTCCTACTCTTCCTGCGAACATTGTAATAATCAGAAGAAGACGACCAGCAGGTGTTAGCTCTGGAGTTAGGCCCATCGAAAGACCAACAGTACCAAACGCAGAGGTAGCCTCAAATAAGTACATCATAAAGCTATGATGCTGTTCCGTGATACTGAGAATAATCGTCACGACTACAACAATTAATCCTCCACACATTGTAACCGTCAAAGCCTTTAAGATAGTTTCAGTAACAATTCTACGTTTAAAGAGAACGACATCTTCTTTTCCTCGAATTTGTGACCACATAGTAGCTACTAAAACAGCAAAGGTTGTGATTTTAATACCTCCAGCAGTCGACCCAGAGCCTGCCCCAATAAACATGAAAAGAATCATTAAAAATAATGTAGAATGCGTTAAGTCCCCAATAGCCAGTGTATTGGAGCCAGCAGTTCGTGGTGTAACCGCTTGGTAAAGGGAACCTAATACTTTACCCCATTCGGATAATGGTCCAAGAGTTTTTTGGTTGCCATACTCAAACAAAAATATCAAAATGGTTCCGCTAACAGTGAGCAAAAGTGTCGTTACTAAGACTATTTTTGAATGGACAGAAAGCCTTTTAGTTACACGATATTCATACAATTCATTCATCACAATAAAGCCTAATCCACCGATTGTAATAAGAGCACAGATGGTGAAAACAACAAAGGGGTCATCAACATAGGCAGTCATTCCGTTAAAGCCACCCATTAAATCGAAGCCCGCGTTGTTGAAGTTGGATATGGCATGAAAAAATCCAAAATAAAGGGCCTTTCCAATAGGCATATCAAAAGAAAAACGAATCGATAGAATTAGACCACCGATTATTTCAATACATGCTGTAAAGAGCAATATTCTTTTCACTAATCGAACAAGACCAGCAATGGAGATATTATTAAATGCTTCTTTAAGCAGCAGTCTTTCTTTTAATGAAATTTTCTTTCCAAGCAGTAAAAATAATAATGTGGCAAATGTCATAAATCCTAAACCGCCAATTTGGATTAAGAATAAAAGGACCACTTCGCCAAAAATAGAGAAGGTATCACCTGTATCAACTACAATTAAACCTGTGACACAAGTAGCTGATGTAGCAGTGAATAAAGCATCTAAAAAGGGCAAACCCTTCCCATCCTCAGTAGAAAATGGCATTGTTAAAAGAAACGTACCTATGGCAATGATAAGGGCAAAGCCCAATACAAGAACTTTGGGAGGATTTAATGCTCTTTTAAAATTGTTCATTTAATTTTCCCTCAATTCTGAATAGTAAACAACTGTTTGTTAGATGGCATAATAAAAAGACCTACGATTAGAGCATGAAAAGGGTAGAAAGCATGCTAATAATGGTGGTCAATAACGACCTCCTTCGCTTTAGCCGACGAAGTTAGCTGACGGGTAGGATGGCGAAAGAGCTTTCTCATCCCTTCTGCTAAAGCAGAATTAACCCCAAAAGATTGGTTCCTCCGTTCTCAAATAGTTGAGATTTGGCCGATATGAAATTGAATGTGATTATTCTACGCCCTTATTCTATTTTTTGTAAACCCCTTAATTGTTAGGAAAATGTAATTATTTTTATTGTGGGCGAATTGTGTATGAATAATTCGAGCAAAAATAAAACCAAAAATTCACTTGATAATTTCGCATACTTTCTATTGACCATTATTAGACAATACGATATAATTTTTTAGTACACAACAGAAGGTGATTTGCCTAATTGTGTATTGACGTGTGTTCGGAGGGAGGGAAAGAGAGATGTCAAAAACTGTCGTTCGCAAAAACGAATCGCTTGAAGATGCTCTTCGCCGCTTCAAACGTACTGTATCAAAAAGTGGTACAATTCAAGAAGTTAGAAAGCGCGAGTTCTACGAAAAACCTAGCGTAAAACGTAAAAAGAAATCAGAAGCTGCACGTAAACGTAAGTGGTAATTTAATTTCCCATTAAAAATCCCTACGTTCATAACACGCAATTGTATGATTCACTGAGCAGACAAAGTTATACCTGAAATTAATCACATTTTTGATTAATTTCAGGTATTTTACATTGCTCAACTTTACGTACATATGAAAAAGCCGAATGAAATCACTTTGATTCATTCGGCTTTTTTGCACATACTAAGTGTTAGTAATTGGCATTAGATCGAATGATAAATAATTAATAAATTTTTTAAGATTTGTGAAACTTTTCGCATGATTGACCGTATATACAGAGGAGAGGCATGTTAGAAGGGAGGGAAAAAGATGCGAAAACGGAGAATCCTCAGCTATTTACTAGTGATATGGATGACTCTTTTGTTAGCGTTTCCATTAACTTCGGCTTTAGCCAGTAATAAGGTTTATCATGTTCCGATTCATAATGAAGTAGAGCGAGGACTTCATGCATTTTTAGAACGAGCTTTTAAAGAGGCTGAAGAAAACAATGCAGAGGCGATTATCTTAGAAATACATACGCCTGGCGGTTTTGTGAATGCAGCAAGCGATATCGCCATGCTTATGGATGCAACGCAAATAAAAACGATTGCTTATATTAATAAGGATGCGCACTCAGCAGGAGCGTTTTTAGCCTTACATGCGGATGAGATCTACATGGTTCCAAATGGAACAATCGGTGCAGCGGCAGTTATCGATTCAGCAGGTAATGCAGCCGACCTAAAGGCCAATAGCGCTTGGCTTGCTCAAATGAAAGCAGCAGCAGAAACGTCAGGGCGCGACCCTAAGTATGCATTAGCAATGGCAGATACCAACTATGAACTACCAGAATACCGTGCTGGCGGAAAGAATTTGTTAACCCTATCAGCCTCAGAGGCAGCAAAGGTTAAATATTCTGAAGGGACGGTTAACGATTTTCAGGAGCTTTTAGAAGTAACCAACTTGAATGGTAGTGATGTTGTTCCCATTGAACCAACCTTTTCTGAAAAGTTAGCTCGTTTTATTACAAATCCCATCATTGTACCTATTCTATTGTCTATCGCTAGCTTAGGACTTGTGATGGAGCTTTATTCGCCAGGATTTGGTGTTCCAGGTATAATGGGCTTATCAGCACTTGGTTTATTTTTCTTTGGACATATGGTGGCCGGCTTTGCGGGATATGAAACATTATTGTTATTTATTGTTGGCTTAGCCCTTTTAATTGCAGAGTTTTTTGTCCCTGGTGGAATTGTTGGTATTTTAGGTGGTGTCTTAATAGTACTAAGTCTGATACTGGCAGGTGCAAATATGATGCAAATGATAGTAGCAATTCTCATTGCGCTTGTGATAGCGATGATAGGAATGGTGATTCTGATGAAATTTTTCGGAAAAAAACTGCATGTCTTAAACAGGCTTGTGTTAATGGATGCAACCACGACAGAAGAAGGGTATGTATCCAATGTGAATCGCACAGAACTGTTAGGAAAAATTGGGAAAACGCTTACACCACTTCGTCCATCTGGAACAATGGTACTTGGTAGTGAACGCATTGATATTGTATCAGAAGGTGGCTATATCGATGCCAATCAACATGTAGAAATTATTAAAGTTGAAGGCTCACGCATTGTTGTGAGACAAACAGATAAAGAGATGGAGGAATAGAAAATGGGTTTTGATTTAGCTTTGATTGGTCCTATTGCTGGACTAGTTATTTTATTCATTGTGCTTGCGGTATTCTTTACCTTTGTACCCGTTGCATTGTGGATTTCTGCATTAGCAGCAGGTGTACGTGTGAGCATTTTTACATTAATTGGGATGCGATTGCGTCGTGTAATCCCTTCTCGAATTGTTAATCCGTTGATTAAAGCACATAAAGCAGGTTTACCTGTAACGATTAATCAGTTAGAGAGTCACTATTTAGCAGGTGGTAATGTTGACCGTGTAGTGAATGCCTTAATTGCGGCTCACCGTGCCAATATTGAGCTGTCATTTGAACGTTGTGCAGCAATTGATTTAGCTGGGCGTGATGTATTAGAAGCTGTTCAAATGTCTGTTAATCCAAAAGTTATTGAAACACCTTTCATTTCAGGTGTAGCAATGAACGGGATTGAGGTAAAAGCAAAGGCTCGTATTACCGTGCGTGCCAACATCGAGCGTTTAGTCGGTGGTGCTGGTGAAGAAACAGTTATTGCCCGTGTAGGGGAAGGGATCGTTTCTACAATTGGTTCGGCTACTAGTCATACAGAAGTATTAGAAAATCCAGATATGATTTCACAAACGGTTTTATCTAAAGGTTTGGATTCAGGAACAGCCTTTGAAATCTTATCCATTGATATTGCGGATGTAGATATCGGTAAAAACATCGGGGCTGAATTACAAATTGAACAAGCACAAGCTGATAAAAACATTGCGCAAGCAAAAGCTGAGGAACGTCGTGCAATGGCTGTAGCAAACGAGCAAGAAATGATTGCACGTGTTCAAGAGATGAAGGCAAAAGTAGTAGAAGCAGAAGCGGAAGTACCACAAGCGATGGCTGAAGCCTTACGTTCTGGTAATCTTGGCATTATGGATTATATGAACTATCGCAATATCCAAGCAGATACAGCGATGCGCGACTCTATCTCAAAAGTAAGCAATGATAAACCAGAAAAAAATGAACCCAATGCTTAATAATAACGGAAAGGAGCGAAACTAACATATGGAACAGTTAATAATCTTCGCCATAATTGCCATAGTCAGCTCTATTTTCGGAAAATCAAAAAATAAAAAGCCTCAGAAGCAGATGCCTCCTTTTAATAAAGACACCGTGGTGGAGCCTCCAGTTACGGAGAAAGCACCACATCGTACTGGGAAAGCACAGAGTTTTGAAGATTTTGCACGAGAATTTATAGGAGATTGGATTCCAGAAAATGAGAAAGTCGAGGAGCCTAAAAAATTTGTTGAAGAACAAGTGAAAAGGGAAATACCAAGCTATGTTGCTCCAGCTGTCATTCCAGCAGATATCCCTAGCCGTTCTTCTAATCGAGAAGGTCGAGGACGATTAGCTGCTGGAAAAAAAGAAGTGCAATCAGTTGGCACAAATTCGACTTTACAACTACCTCAATCTAAAAATGATCTTATGCAAGCAATCGTGATGGCTGAAATATTAGGGCCACCGAAATCAAAAAGAAAATAACTAGCATGTCCTCCTTTTTCGATGCATATATTGCCGAAGAAGGAGGCATTTTTTATGAAAAAATTATTTCAATTAACGCCACTACTTGAGTTGTTAGAATACGAATCATTAAAAATTATTGGACCCTACCGTTTTATTCATGCAGATGCGACGACCTGTTCGTTTGTCTATGCAGATTATCATATTACTGTCAATGCGGATTCAGTGACAATCAATGCGCTCAAAGAAGAAATGCTACATCTCACTGTTGACAATCTACAGGAGCTTCATATGAAAATGACAAAGAATATGGGTGTGAGCAAAAATGTGGAATAATCGGCCAATTATTATACGTATAAAGCGCCATGAAAATGTTCATCCTTTTATTCAAGCATTGCACGCTCAACATGTCCCATTAAAGCGTGTTGTCTTTCGTGAGCAGGAAGTTTCCTTTGAAACGACGATGCATTATCTACCAAAAATTCGCCGTGTACGAAGACGTTTTCGCTTAAAAATGGCTGTATTTTATGCAGATGAGCTTCAAGTTTTTCGAGCGCAAATTTGGACTTTATTGGGCTTAGCCTTTATGATTGCTATTCCAATTCTTTGTGCACAAGTCATATGGCGAGTGGACATAGAAGCCGCAACACCAGAACTAGAGCAGCGTTTAGGTAAGACCTTTCATGAAACCTTTCAATTAGAAACCCCTTTATCTCAAAAAAAGTTACCTTCCAATACGGTTATACGACAAAAGCTGTTAGAGCAACACCGAGAGCTATCATGGGTTCATATTGATAAACATGGCGGACGAGTAATTTTGAGACCACAAGAATCACCTAAACAAACAGAGCAAACAACTGATAAATTAGCCTCCCATATAGTAGCAACGAAAAGTGGTGTCATTACACACTTTAATATACAGCATGGCGAGCGAAAAATTTCAGTAAATGATACAGCCTACGAGGGTGACGTCCTCGTAAGTGGTGTATTAGAAAGTGGCACAGATCAAGTTTTTGTAGGGGCGAAGGGAGAGGTTTATGCAGACTATTGGCTTGAATGTTCATTTAAAATTCCAACAAAAATTACCGTGGAAACCTTGCAGCAAAAGCAATGGCGAGTGTTGATAAAGGGTATACATGAGGAAAAGGTGGATTATGTACAAAGAAAGGATTTACCGAATTGGCTATCTCCCTATGTTTCAATTGTAGAGGAGCAACAGACGAAAACGATGCAAGTAGAGTTGGATGAATCGAAAATTGAGTCATTGCTGATTCCTTTATTGCATGAAAAAGTATTACGTTCGTTACCTGCAAAAACAATCATCAAGAAAGAAAACCTTTTACAGGCAAAGTGGGGGAATGGTACAGTTGAAGGGAAAGTTCTATTTTTAGTCAATGAAAACATTGCAAGTCCAATACAAGGCCTACAAGGAGAATGATTATGTCAGAACAGTTAACTGTATTACAGGTGGATAATCCAAATGAAGCGGTTATGCTACTAGGTATTTCCGATGCAAATATGAAATTAGTTGAAGAAGCACTTAATGTTCATATCATTACGCGTGGTGAACAAATTCAACTTGCGGGTGAAGAAAATGCTAAGGAACAGGCAACATTTCTTCTGCATGCTTTATTGAAGGTCATTCGCAAAGGAATTAATATTGATCAACGTGATGTCACAACAGCTATTGAAATGACACAAAAAGGAACAATCGAGTATTTTGCAGAACTATATGATGAAGAAATAGCACGCACGACGAAAGGTAAGTCAATTCGTGCAAAAACAATTGGTCAACGAGAATACATACAAGCAATCCGTCATAAAGACGTTGTTTTCGGTATTGGTCCAGCCGGTACTGGGAAAACGTATTTAGCGGTAGTCATGGCAACACAGGCACTTAAAAACGGCCATGTTAAGAGAATTATTTTAACTCGCCCTGCTGTTGAAGCTGGAGAGTCTCTAGGCTTTCTTCCAGGAGATTTAAAGGAAAAGGTCGATCCATATCTACGACCTCTCTACGACGCTTTAAACGACATCTACGGCTCAGAACAAACACAGCGGCTAATTGAACGCGGAACGATTGAAATCGCCCCTTTAGCCTATATGCGTGGCCGTACATTAGATGATGCCTTTGTTATTTTAGATGAAGCACAAAATACAACACATCAACAAATGAAAATGTTCCTAACTCGTCTAGGCTTCGGCTCTAAAATGGTCATCACAGGTGATAAAACGCAAATCGACTTACCCAAAAATACAGAATCTGGCTTGATTGTAGCAGAACGTACATTAAAGTATGTTAAATCTATTCATTTCCAAGTACTAGAACAAGGCGATGTCGTACGTCACCCAATCGTAGCCAAAATCATTCAAGCCTACGAAGAACAGCAACTTTAGAATTGCGTAGCAATTCTAAAGTCTGCCCCGAAAGCGAAGCGACAGGGGCAACGAGGTTTAAAACATCCATATAGTTAAAACCTAAACCACGAATTTAATCAAAATATGGAAAAAAATGTGACAGCTATGCGAAGATGCATAGCTGTTTTTTGCTTTCTTATACATTTTTCGAGAAAAATGTATGTTGAATTGGTATGATAGTAGGTAGATAGAGGAGGTGCCAGATGGAGAAACAACTTCGAAAATTTACAGAGCTTATCGGTTTTCGCTACTTTCTTATCATCATTCTCATTTTAACAGGTGGCCTACAATTTGGGTTCATGTATGGCAATGTTAAAGGAGTTACATATGATTTCAAACCATTACAGCTTGCGCCTGAAACCGTACGATCTACTAAAACGATTGAAGACACTTATAAAACACAGCTAGAGCGAGAAAAAGCTGCCAATGCAGTGGATTCAGTCTATCAATTTTCGGAGGATGTCGCCAAGCAAAGAGCAGCGATTGTAACATCATTATTTGATTATGTTTTGGAAGTGAAAAAAGATGTTGCAAATAGTAAGGAACCTATTCCTATTGCAGACCAGGTTACACAGCTTCGAAAAAAATTTGAATCCATTGACGAAGACCAGATGCCGTTAATTTTTACAGATTCTCAGCTGGAAGGTCTATTAGTACAAAGTGAAGATGATTTAACTAGAACAAGTACGCAATTATCTAAATTTGTAGAGGAATATTTACAAAAATCCATCCGACCAGAGAACGTCTTTGTTGCACAAAATGATTTTGAAACAAAGATTCGTGGACAACGAGGATATCCTGATAAAATATTCAATACAGTCGTGTTAATAGGACGTACAAGCATTATTGAAAATGAAACAATTAACGAAGAACAAACAAAGATTCGAAAACAGCAGGCCAAAGAAAGTGTAGAGCCGACACGAATTTTACAAGGTCAGATTATTGTTCAAGAAGGCCAAATTATTGACAATGAGGCTTTTAGACAATTAGAGCTATTAGGGATGGTTAGTAATAAAGCCTCCTTTAAGCCGATAGCAGGGCTTATTATTTTAACGCTACTACAAATGATGTTTATGTATATTTTATTTGAGCGTTGGGAGACGAACGAACGAAAAAAACGTAATGCACTGTTAGTCACAGTGATTGTTTATAGCTTGTCTATTTTGCTAATGAAATTTATTAGCTTAGTTTCTAGTGGCTTTGATGTGACGATTGCCTTTTTATTTCCGACAGCACTAGCGACGATGCTTGTACGATTGCTAGCAGATGAGCGAGCAGCCGTATTAATTACAGTTATGACGGCTGCTTCAGCAGGGGTAATTTTTCAAGAAGGCTATTCCTCAGTTATGCAAATGGAAATTACGCTGTATATCATATTCGGAGGGTTTGCAAGCCTATTCTTTTTGCGTAGTGTGGAAAAACGCTCACATATTTTACATGCGGTTGGTGTGATTTCCCTTGTAAACATGGCATTTATTGCGTTTTATTTGTTAATGACACAATCATCCTATGGCTTACCAGAATTAGCATTTTACTTAATAGCGGCGATGTTATCAGCCTTGCTTTCAGGGGCATTAACGATGGGACTTTTACCATTCTTTGAATCGGCGTTTAGCTTGCTTTCGTCTTTACGCTTAATTGAGCTATCCAATCCCAACCATCCATTATTAAAAAAATTATTAATGGAAACTCCAGGGACATATCATCATAGTGTGATGGTAGCGAACTTAGCGGAAGCTGCGTGTGAAGAGATTGGTGCTGACGGTTTATTAGCGCGTGTAGGTTGTTATTATCATGATATTGGTAAAACCAAACGACCTTCCTTTTTCATCGAAAATCAGATGTCGGGCATCAATCCGCATGATTCGTTACCACCTGAAACAAGTGCAGAGATTATTATCGCCCATACGACAGATGGTGCCAATATGTTAAAACGTTATAAAATGCCCCAAGAAATTATTGATATCGCTTTACAACATCATGGCACAAGTTTGTTAAAATTCTTCTTGTTTAAAGCAAAGGAAGAAGGAAAAAATATTGATGAGGCAAAGTTCCGATACCCAGGGCCCAAACCACAAACAAAAGAAGCAGCTGTTATAAGTGTTGCGGATAGTGTCGAGGCAGCAGTACGTTCTATGAAAGAGCCAAATGCAGAGAAAATTCAGAAGCTAGTACGAGCGATTATCGATGATCGCGTCCAAGATAATCAGTTTGATGAATGCGATATTTCAATAAAAGAGTTAAAATGTATAGAGAGAGTACTTTGTGAAACGTTGAATGGGATATTCCATTCACGTATTGAATATCCAAAGGCAGATAAGTAGGAGGATCTATGATTTTAACAATTGATTTTACGGATGAAACAAATGAAGTGGGAGCACAACATATCGAACTTGTTGAAAAGCTATTACATCATGCTGCAAGTGTAGAAAATATTGAGCCAGAAACAGAGGTTTCGGTGACGTTTGTAACGAACAAGGCAATTCAAGATATTAATCGTGAATATCGTGGCAAAGATCAACCAACAGATGTCATTTCCTTTGCACTAGAGGAGCTAGGTGAAGGGGAAATTGAAGTAACTTTTGAAGGTATGCCACGTGTATTAGGTGATATCATTATTTCGACTGATCGTGCAAAAGAGCAAGCAGAGGAATATAATCATTCCTTTGAGCGAGAATTAGGCTTTTTAGCTGTACATGGTTTTTTACATTTACTTGGTTATGACCATATGGAGCCAGAAGAAGAGAAAGTGATGTTTGCAAAGCAAGATGAGATTCTCCAAACTTTTGGCTTAGGTCGAGATTAGATGAATTTGCGAAAATACTTGCGATCTTTTGGCTATGCTTTTGAAGGCATCATAACTGCAAGTAAAGAACAAAATTTGAAATCACATATAGTAAGTGCAATCATTGTTATACTGGCTAGTTATTTGACAGGTTTATCTCGTATGGAGTGGTATATTGTGCTACTATTAATAGCACTAATGTTTGCGCTGGAAATGATGAATACAGCTATCGAACGGGTAGTCGATTTAGCTTCCCCAGAGATACATCCGCTTGCTAAGCAAGCAAAAGATATTGCAGCAGGTGCAGTGCTTGTATTTGCGCTATTCAGTGCTATAATCGGATTACTCATCTTTCTGCCAAAATGGTTTTAATGGAAATGAGTGTCTTCTAATTGAAAATAAACCATAAATGTGAGGGAGAATTAGTATAGATGACAATGGATATGCATGCATTATTAGAAGAATCAAAAAAGGCACGTGAAAAAGCCTATGTTCCTTATTCAAAATTTAAAGTAGGGGCAGCTCTACTAACTAAAGATGGAGAGGTTATTCACGGTTGTAATATTGAAAATGCAGGCTATAGTATGACAAATTGTGCTGAACGTACAGCGTTTTTTAAGGCAGTATCGGAGGGGATTTACGAATTCGAGGCCATTGCCATTGTAGCTGATACAGACGGACCATGCGCCCCATGTGGAGCATGTCGCCAGGTCATGATGGAGTTTTGTGCTCCAACTATGCCTGTTTATTTAACGAATTTAAAAGGTGATGTGACGGTAACGTCAGTGGGCGAATTACTACCGTTTGCATTTACGACGGAGGATTTAGAGAATGCAGGAAACTAAAAATGGCTATAAATCAGGCTTTATCTCCATCATTGGTCGTCCAAATGTTGGCAAATCGACATTTTTAAATCGTGTCATTGGCCAAAAAATTGCGATCATGAGTGATAAGCCACAAACAACACGAAATAAAGTACAAGGCGTACTAACAACAGATGATAGCCAAATGATTTTTATTGATACACCAGGTATTCACAAGCCAAAACATAAACTAGGCGATTTCATGCTGAAGGTTTCTAAAAACACATTGCGTGAAGTAGACGTTATTATGTTTATGGTTAATGCTGAGCAAAAACTCGGTAAAGGTGATGAATTTATTCTAGAAATGCTAGCAGGAAACCCAACACCTGTCTTTTTGGTCATCAATAAAATTGATGCCATTCATCCAGATGAACTAATGGGAATTATTGAGAGCTATAAAGAGCGCTATGACTTTGCGGAGATTGTACCGATTTCTGCGCTACAAGGCAATAATGTTGAAAATTTATTAGTGACATTGGCGAAGTATTTACCAGAAGGACCTCAGTATTACCCAGCCGATCAAGTGACAGATCATCCTGAACGATTTATCATATCTGAACTTATTCGTGAAAAAGTCCTACATTTAACGCGTGAAGAAATTCCCCATTCTATCGCGGTGGTAATTGATAAAATTCGTCGTGATGAAGAAAATGAGGATAAAATTCATGTAGCGGCTACAATTATTGTGGAGCGTGATTCTCAAAAAGGGATAGTTATTGGAAAACGTGGAGCCTTGCTAAAAGAAGTAGGGACACGTGCGCGAAAGGATATCGAAATGCTTCTAGGGTCTAAAGTTTATTTAGAGCTATGGGTAAAGGTGCAAAAAGATTGGCGTAATAAAGCTACACATTTACGTGATTTTGGATTCCGTGATGATGAATATTAAGTTTTTACTGGCTTAGCCAATGAATTGTAACGTTGACGAACATGGCCCGTTGAATCAGGAATAGACGCCAAATTTTGACGTGACGGTTTTAGGTTAACTTCTTCTTGTAGGCACAAAAGGATCTAGAAGTATTTGATCATTTTTATTTTTGAGCTGTCCAAAATTATTTTGGGCAGCTCTCTTTGCATGGATAGTTCTTTTATGAAAGGAGGGGGATTATGCTTCATAAATGGGAGGGGATTGTATTAAAGGTTCGCGCTTATGGGGAATCTAATAAGATTGTTATTTTGCTAACTCGGGAAGCTGGTAAAGTGGCTACGATGGCTAGAGGGGCAAAAAAACCTTCTAGTAGATTGGCTTCCATCACGCAACCCTTTACCTATGGGATGTTTATGGTACAACATCATACAGGCATGGGAACTTTGCAACAGGGAGAACATTTAAATTCAATGCGCCATATTCGTGAGGATATTATGGCTACTGCTTATGCTAGCTATATTATGGAATTAGTGGAGCGAGTTGTGGAAGAAGGAAAGCCAGAGCCATTTGCGTTCGATGTTTTACTACATGCACTACAAGCAATTGAGGATGGCTACGATCCTGAAGCTATTACGCTATTTGTTGAATGGAAAATGTTGCCCTATACAGGTGTACAACCTATTTTACATGCCTGTGCTGCGTGTGGCGCAGTAGATGGGGAATTCGCTTTTTCCTTTGCTCAAGGAGGATTCTTATGCCATCGCTGTTATCAGCATGACCCCTATATCATTCGCTTAACGCCAACACAGCTGAAACTTATCAGGATGTTCTACACTGTTCCTATCGACCAAATTGGAAAAATAGAACTAAAAAAAGAAACAAAATATTTCATTAAAAAAATTATAACAACCATCTATGAAGAACAAACCGGTATTCGGTTTAAGACGAGAAAATTTATAGAGCAACTAGAACGTACCCCTGAACTGCAAATACGCTCGAAAGACAAAATGCCAGATGAATCATAATGTTCATCTGGCATTTCACGTTATTTAAAATTCATCCTCATCCTCTGTCACTAAAAAGGCCCACTGTCCAGCAATTTTTTTACTTTCAATATAAAGGTATGATGTTTCATTGTTTTTACCTGTTAAATGGAGAATCGCTAGACCTTCAGCTTTTGGCGTAATATGTAGTTGCCCGTCAAGAATTGTCGCTTTTACAGGCACTGGCTCAAAACCAAAGCTTTCGAGTGCTACATGTGTTGGTTCGAAAGGTAATTCTTGCGCTGTCAGTATTAATTCATCTGTCAAATGATATAAATCAATGCTGCGAACAAAATCATAGGAATACACATCTGCGGCCATCTTTTGTTGTTGCGTCCCATCTGAAAATGTAACAATGTATTGTCCATTTTGCGAAATGGACAGTGTTTGATCTTGTTGATTAAAGTTATAGAAATTTGAAGCGAGTGGCTGTCCATTCGCGTTTTGAACCGTCACCTCTGTTGGTATGAATGGTAATTTGCTCTCAGACAAATCGAGTGGTAAATTTTCGATATAATCATCTTCTTCTACTTCTTCAAGTGTTACCTTCAGCTTACCATTTACATTTTTGACATGTACTAAATAAAAAATGTCAATAAAGTCCTCTGAATCATCAGTCAATCCAGTAATCACTAATTTACCCGTACCTTCTTTTATAGGGGTAATTGTGATAGACTCTGTCATATCTTCCTCTTCATTCCATGTGAAAATATCCTCTGCTGGCTCAAGACCACCATAAGAAGCAAAAATATAGTCCTGTTTAAATTGACTTGCATAGACGGTTGCATTGCCTAGCAACTTTTCAGCTCGTACAACAAAAGCAGCCAGCTGAGAGCGCTTTACATTGCTTTTTGGGCCGAAAGTGGTTGCAGATGTTCCTTTGGTAATCCCATTTGCAAACAATGCTTTAATATGAGGCTCAAATTCATTCCCCTTTTTAACGTCTGTAAATGGTAATTGTGTGTTACTCGTACTTGTTAATCCAAAGCCTTTCGCAATCATTTTAGACATTTGCTCGCGAGTTATATTTTGAGTAGGGTAGAAATAACCATTTGCACCATTAATAATGCCAGCATTTGCTAATGCTGCAATGGCTCCGTAGTTTTCATCGCCAGGTTTGATGTCTTTGAATTGGGGATTTTTTACGTGAACTGTATCTAACTTTAAAATACCTGCTAAAATCTTCGCAGCCTGTGTACGTGTAATAGGATTAGCGGGTTTAAATGTCCCATCCATATAGCCTGAAATAATGCCACGCTCTGCTAATTGAATAATAGCCTTACCTTCTTCATTGGTTGGGTTGATATCAGGAAAAAATGATGCTGCGTGTGCGGGTGGTGCGATAATAATCGCACTTGTTGCTAAAGCAGAAGCCATAGCTAGTTGAAATAAACGTTGAGACTGCAATTAAATTCCTCCAAAAAGTACAATAGAAAATTTTATAGTATATATATTTCTGGTCAGACCTTCCTATGTATCAGTTCAAACTTCCGGACGAATGAATGTTAAAAGGTGATGTGTCTTTAGCCTGTCAATTATTCATTATTTAACAGCTAATACTAACTATAATAACTTATTTATACCAAAAAGATGGAACAACGCATAGAGGGAATTTCATCCATATCATGACTGTTCGGTAATCGATTATACCTTATGTAAAAAGGGGGAGCTAAAACTAATTAACTTGCATAGCACAGAACTCGCTTCATTTTATCTTTTAAATAAAAAGAAATACCTTTGATTTTATAGGAGGATGCAACTAGATTACCTTTCTTTTTAATGAATAAATTTCAATTTTTACAAAATAAAATTATTGCGTAAATTTAATTTTATTTGTTATTTTTCCGTCTTTAAATGAATAATATGAAGTCTTATTTATCTATATTTTTATTTATTTATATATTTATAAGTATTTTAATAGGTAAAAAGATTTGTATTTTTGTTTAGTTTTCATTATATAAGTGGTAGAAACTGTTCATTCGAGACCCATATACTAGTTGAAAAGGCATTTTAACCTATGATATTGTAAATGGTATAGATAATGGTAATTATATTTTTTAAATATAATTAAGTCGTTTAATCTCCATCGAAACTGATGTACGCTAGATCACTTTAGACATGCCTATGAAATATAAAAGCCTCTATCAGCAAAACGTATTGTTATACGTTTATCAGAATAGCGCAGTCCTATGGAAGAAGGAGGGAGTCACATAGTGCTTAGTACATTGCGTATGTGGCAAAATATATGCTACGAAAAGTAACCTTAAGTATTCATGAAGTTGAAGCAAATGATATATTAGCAGAAGATATTTTTTCAGAGTATCGTTTATTGGCTAAAAAGGATTTAGTTTTAACGGAGCGAATTATTGCCTTACTTAAACTTCGTAAAGTAGATGAATTATCTGTCTATTTGCCATCTAATTCAGTTCGAGTTGTACATGATTTAAGTGCTCAACGAACAAGAGAATATGAAGATCTATTTGCCCCATTAATTGAAAAAAGAGATCCTGTGGATGATTATAAAGAGACAGTTAGTCAGCTTTTTATGACAACGTTGGAGAATGTCGTGCACGAATTACGCTATGGACAAATTCTTAAAAGCATACAGGATACGGCTTATGTAAGAGGTGTTTTTGAAAAGATTTTGGAAAAAAAACATCGCTATGAGCTACTTATGCGTTTAAAGGAATGGGACGAGTATTCATTTGTCCATTCATTTGATGTGTTTGTATTAGGTACAATTTTTGCTAGATACCTAGGTTTAACAGATATTGAAACATTAGCTAGGGGCTACCTGTTCCATGATATCGGGAAGGTTTTTATACCCCAAGAAATATTAAATCTGAAACGTAAACTCTCTGAAGATGAGTTCGATATTGTAAAGACGCACACAACAAAAGGCTACGAGCTACTCATGGAACATAACGAGGAAGACATTGCCTATTTGGCAAGAGATCATCATGAACGTTTTGCGGGAAAGGGCTATCCAAATCAACTTTGTGCGGATGATATGAGTGAGGGTGTACAATTATTACAAATTGTTGATGTATATTCAGCGATGACATCCAAGAGAGTCTATCATGTTGGCTATGGTGCTACAGATGCTTTAGCTGTCTTATACAGAGATCGACATTTATATAATGAGAGCTTTATGCATAAATTTGTAGAATGTTTAGGGATTTACCCAGTAAACTCTGTTGTTATGTTATCCGATAATCGCAGTGCACAAGTAGAACTTGTTTATGATTTATTTCCAACATTACCAAAAGTAAGATTGTTAGATGAGCAAAAATCAATGAATCTTCCTTTGAACTATAGTGTGAGAATTACGAAAATGATCGACTATCGAGCGAATAGCTTTGAAGAGATTTTCAACTTATTTGTAGAGCAATTAATCCGCTGTGACGAAAATAATCTGAGAATTCATTTTAATAAATTAATTGACCATTTACATCCTAAAGAAATTGTCTTAAAAATTTTTCTGCCAGCCTTTCGTATTTTACGTTTACTAACAAGGGAAATCCAAACGGATATGACAAAGTATCGCAATTCTATTGGTATTTTAAAAACGCTCCTAGAGGAGCAATTAAACGTTTTATATATGGATTATCAACATGAGCAAACGACCATATTAGTTGTGGAGACATCGTTGCGTGAAAATTTCTTCATTAAGCTTGTTCAAAGTATTTTGTATATTGATAAAATTGTGCCATTCTTTATAAACCCAGGTGATGATCAACGTATTACACAATTGATGGAACATTGTGATGTTAATGTCGCTTACTTTATTGAAGATGAACTAACTTTTGACAAACGGGTTCGTCCAATGCGAGAAGGTACATTCCTTTATTACTCACTAGCGGATATTGAGGAGCTATTAGTAAGCTTAATAGGTTTGAGCATGAAAAAGTTTTCATTCGAGGAAAAAATGCAAGAGCGTTTATTTTCAACATTTAAAGCATAAGAAAGAGGGAGTTGCCTGCTGGCTACCCCCTCTTTTTTAAGTGATTAGAATTGTAGGTGTTTTTCAATATATGCTTTTACTTCAGCAATAGGCATACGAACTTGTGTCATAGAGTCACGATGACGTACTGTTACTTGGCCATCCTCTTTTGAATCAAAATCATATGTGATACAGAATGGTGTACCAATTTCATCTTGACGACGGTAACGTTTACCAATTGATTGTGATTCATCAAAATCAACAGGGAAGGCTTTACGCAGTTCAGCCCAAACATCTGTAGCTTCATCAGATAATTTTTTAGAAAGTGGTAGCACAGCAGCTTTAAATGGAGCCAGAGCAGGGTGGAAACGTAAAACCGTACGTTTATCATCACCTTCTAGTTCCTCTTCATCATAGGCATCACACAAGAAAGCTAATGTTACACGATCAGCGCCTAATGATGGTTCAATACAATAAGGAACATAACGTTCATTTGATACAGGATCAATGTAAGTGAAATCTTCACCAGAGTGCTCCATATGTTGTTTTAAGTCGTAATCTGTACGATCTGCTACACCCCAAAGCTCTCCCCAGCCAAATGGGAATTTGAATTCGATATCTGTTGTAGCGTTAGAGTAGTGAGATAGCTCATCATCCTCATGGTCACGAAGGCGCATCGAATCTTCTTTCATGCCTAGGTTTAGTAACCAATTTTTACAGAATTCTTTCCAATATGCATGCCATTCAAGGTCTTCACCAGGTTTACAGAAGAATTCAAGCTCCATTTGTTCGAATTCACGTGTACGGAATGTGAAGTTACCCGGTGTAATTTCGTTACGGAAAGATTTACCGATTTGTGCGATACCAAATGGTGTACGTTTACGCATAGAACGTTGAACGTTTTTAAAGTTCACGAAAATACCTTGTGCCGTTTCTGGGCGTAAATAAATTTCATTTGTAGAGGATTCCGTTACACCTTGGAATGTTTTAAACATGAGGTTGAATTGGCGAATATCTGTGAAATCAGCCTTTCCGCAATCAGGGCATACTACGTCATATTTAATCATTGTTTCTTTCATTTGGTCGAATGTCATACCATCAACAATGATTTCATCGCCTTTCGCTAATGCAGCGTCTTCGATAATTTTATCTGCACGGTGGCGGGCCTTACATGATTTACAGTCGATCATTGGGTCATTGAAGTTTCCTACGTGACCAGAAGCAACCCAAGCTTTTGGATTCATCAAAATAGCAGCATCAATACCTACATTGTATTCAGATTCCTGAACAAACTTTTGCCACCATGCTTTTTTAATATTATTTTTTAATTCGACACCTAGTGGACCATAATCCCACGTGTTTGCTAAACCTCCGTAGATTTCAGAACCAGGGAAGACAAAGCCTCGATGCTTCGCTAAAGATACGATGGTTTCCATTGATTTGTTAGCCATAAAATAGCCTCCTTTAAATTTTTAATACGTTGTTTTAGCGGTAAAAACGCCATAGTTTTTTCATTCAGTTGCAACTAAATGAAAATAGCACCCGTCTCCGGGCACATTGTATGCCCAGGGACGAGTGCTAATACCCGCGGTTCCACCCTGATTGTTTTAAACGAGTAGTTTAAAACCTCTTTTCAAAAAGTTAGCTCAGGGAGTGCCTTTTCTCTGTTGCTGTGTAGACTTTCACCATCTTCTACTCGCTATAGAATGGAACAGATACTTTTTTCCCATCATCGCCTGTATAACGCAATTTGCTCGAAAATACTGATAGAGCAAGCGTATGTGTCAATATTGTAGCATGTAGTTCTTTAATTCGCAATAATTATTAAAATAGTATATAATAATTGAGCATAAGTATAACACTATTAGATTTGAGGCGGTGAGTCCAATCGAACTCAATAAACGTCAGGAAGACATATTACAAATTGTGAAAGAAAATGGCCCTATTACGGGGGAACATATTGCCGAACGTCTCAATCTGACAAGAGCAACTCTAAGACCGGATTTAGCAATCCTAACAATGGCAGGATTTCTGGATGCAAGACCAAGGGTTGGTTATTTTTATTCAGGTAAGAAGGCATCTGTTACATTAATAGATAGTATTCACAATTTAAAAGTGAAGGATTTTCATTCAGGGCCAGTAGTTGTCCCTGAAACAATGACGGTTTATGATGCAATTTGCTTTATGTTTTCAGAAGATGTTGGTACACTCTTTGTCGTAGATAAGAATGAGTTTTTGACAGGCGTACTATCTCGCAAAGATTTACTGCGTACAAGTATTGGCACGCAGGATTTAAATAAAATTCCAGTACATATTATTATGACGCGTATGCCAAATATTTCGTACTGTGAAAGATCAGATTCTTTAATTGTTGCAGCGAACAAACTTATTGAACGTGAGGTTGATTCACTACCAGTAGTTGAACCGCAAGAGGGTGGTTTAACGATTGTTGGTCGTCTTACAAAAACAACGATTACACGGGCTTTCTTATCTCTTGCACAAAATGTCTAAATGAAGGAGAGCTGCATGAAAAGACTACGCGTATTTGTTGTATCTGATTCTGTCGGTGAAACTGGTGATCAAGTTGCAAAAGCGGTTATTAGCCAGTTCCGACCGGGTCTTGAAAATACTGTGATTCGTCGATTTCCACATATTCAATCAGAGGAGCTTATCCGTAAAATTGTTTTTCTTGCTTCGCAACAGCGAGCATTCATTGTTTATACACTTGTTCGCCAAGAAATGCGTAAATTATTACATGATTTATGTGAACAAGAAAAAATTCAGGCTGTTGATATTTTAGGGCCAGCCTTACAATCAATGGCAGCTTTTATGGAAGAAAATCCATTGGAAACGCCTGGTATTGTTCATCTGCTGGATGATGATTATTTCAAAAAAATTGAAGCGATTGAATTTGCGGTAAAATATGATGATGGTAGAGATCCAAGAGGATTATTACAGGCTGATATTGTACTAGTTGGTGTATCACGAACTTCTAAAACACCACTATCACAATATTTAGCCCATAAAAAATATAAAGTGGCGAATGTACCTTTAGTGCCAGAGGTAGAACCACCAGAAGAGCTATTACAGATAGACCCTAAAAAATGCTTTGGATTGATTATTTCCCCTGAGAAGTTAAACTCAATTCGGAAAGAAAGATTAATGTCTCTCGGCTTGAATGATGATGCTATCTATGCACAGCATGAAAGAATTCTTGATGAGATTCAGCATTTTGAAAAAATTGTCGGTAGAATAGGTTGTAAAGTTATCGATGTGACAAATAAAGCTGTTGAAGAGACAGCAAATACGATTATCGAACATATTTTGACCTGTAAATAAGGATAGAATTTTAAACCACCTCGGTTAGCAGAGGCGGTTTTTTTGAGTGGATTTTGAAAATGGTATAGATAAAAACTAATTTTTGTTTTATAATAATAAAATTGTGGTAAAAATATTTATAAGAGAAAAATCCTAATTTTTTGTCGAGAAATAAAGGAATATTAAAACGAATAGCGAATTGTGTTTCTAGAACGCAAATATTAAAGATGGTGATGGATTTGGCAGGGAAGATTCCAGAAGAAGTAATTGAGCAGATTCGCACACAATCAGATATCGTTGATGTTATTAGTGAATACATGCAGCTTACTAAGCGTGGGCGAAATTGGTTTGGTCTCTGTCCATTTCATGGAGAGCAAACACCGTCTTTTTCTGTATCTACAGACAAGCAAATTTTTCATTGCTTTGGTTGTGGTGCAGGGGGCAATGCCATTACTTTTGTAATGGATATTGAAGGCATTTCTTTTCCTGATGCAGTTGTGAAACTTGGGGAACGTGTTGGCATACACTTAGATGTTGAGCCAAGTTTCCCTGGAGGAACGAAAAAGATATCTAAAGCGGAAGAAAGGATGAAAGAAGCACACGCTTTTGCAGCAGATTTTTTTCATCATTTACTGTTGAATACAGAAGATGGTGAAGAACCTTTAAATTATTTGCTAGAAAGAGGATTTACAAGGGAACTTATCGAATCTAATAACATTGGTTGGTCTCTCCCAAGCTTTGATGCATTAACAATATTGCTTGAAAGAAAAGGTTATAACTTACAAGAAATTGCCGAAAGTGGCTTAATCATCAAAAGAGAGGGAGAAGAGCGTTATTTTGATCGTTTTAGAGGACGTATCATGTTTCCTATTCGAGATGAGAATGGTAAAATTATTGCCTTCTCAGGACGTATCCTTTCATCCAATGGTGAGGAAGCAAAATATTTAAATAGTCCAGAATCACCAATTTTCCAAAAAAGTGAAGTGCTGTATAACCTAGATAAAGCACGAACTTCTATCAGAAAAAATCGTCAAGTAGTATTGATGGAAGGATTTATGGACGTTTTAGCAGCCAACTCTGTAGGTGTCATGAATGTTGTTGCGACAATGGGTACTTCGTTAACAAATCAGCATATCACAAAGCTAAAGCGCTTAGTAGAGCAAATTACGATTTGCTATGATGGTGATAATGCTGGATTTGATGCAGCGAAACGAGCGGCGCAGCTACTGCATACAGAGCGATTGAAAGTCGATATTGCCGTGTTGCCAGAAAAATTAGATCCTGATGAATACATTCACACTTTAGGTGGACAAGCATTTAAGGAACAAATTTTGGAAAAACCTCATGCGTATATTGCTTTTATGATGATGCATGCTAGACGCAATAAGAACTTTCAATTTGAAAATGATACGCTTCAATATATTCAAGAAGTTCTTGAGCAGCTAGTGGGAAGATCTTCACCAGTTGAACGAGATTTGTATATACGACAGCTATCAAATGAAACAAACATCTCGGAAGAAGCCATTTATGCCCAATTCCGAAAACTGGAGGCTAATCAGGTACGTTCTGCTAAAGTAGAAATGCCTACACAGATACCTTCAATGCCAGTCACGCAACAACAAAAGCCTATGGACGCAGCCGAACGTGCCGAACGTTTATTACTGGCTCATATGCTTCATAATATAGATGTAGTGGACAGGGTATTACGTAGTGAGCAAAAAGAGCCATTTGTACGAGATGCCTATATGGCAGTTTTTGTTCGCTTAGTTGGATTTTATGAGGAGTATGGTCATCCTGATTATCAACGTTTTGTGGAAATTTTGGATGACGCTGAATTACGAAAAATTGTCATGGAAGCGGCTTTAGTTGAGCGAGATCCAGATCAAGCAGAGGCAGAGGTTATGGACTCTATCCGTCAGCTTCAAAAATATAGAATTGAGCAAGAAATTTATCAAAAGATGCATGAGTCAAAGGAAGCGGAGAAGATGCATGAGTATGCACGTGCACTTGAAATCGCCCAACAGATTATTCATTTAAGAAAATCGTTATCGGCGATTTAACCCGATTCGGTTGTTTAGAAGGAGGAAGGTTTATGGCGGACAAGTCAGAACGTTCAAAAGAGATAGAAGTAGAAATTACATTAGATGATGCAAAAAAATTCCTACAAGAAAAAGCAAAAACAGAGGGTGAAATTTCAATGAAAGAAATTTCAGAGAAACTAACACCTTATGAATTGGAAAACGAAGAAATTTTCCATTTTGCTGAGGATCTTGAAAAGCATAAAGATATTCAAATCATTGGAAAAGAAGAATTTGAAGAAGAAAGTCTAATGAAAGAAGAAGCGAACGAAGAAACTTTCGACTTAAATGATTTGAGTGTGCCACCAGGTGTTAAAATCAATGACCCTGTACGTATGTATTTAAAAGAAATCGGCCGAGTAGATTTATTATCTGCTGAGCAAGAAATTGCACTTGCTGAACGTATTGAGCAAGGGGACGAGGAAGCGCGTAAACGCCTTGCGGAAGCGAACTTACGTCTAGTTGTATCGATTGCAAAACGCTATGTTGGTCGTGGAATGCTATTCCTTGATTTAATTCAAGAAGGAAATATGGGTCTTATTAAGGCTGTTGAAAAATTCGATTATCGTAAAGGATTTAAGTTCTCGACTTACGCTACATGGTGGATTCGTCAGGCGATTACACGCGCAATCGCTGACCAAGCGCGTACGATTCGTATTCCTGTTCATATGGTCGAAACCATTAATAAATTAATACGTGTACAACGTCAACTTTTACAAGATTTAGGTCGTGAGCCTTCTCCAGAGGAAATTGGAGAAGAAATGGATTTAACACCTGAAAAAGTACGTGAAATTTTAAAAATTGCACAAGAACCAGTATCTCTTGAAACACCAATTGGAGAAGAAGATGATTCCCATTTAGGAGACTTTATCGAGGATTCAGAAGCACAATCTCCTTCCGACCATGCAGCCTATGAACTGTTAAAAGAACAATTAGAAGATGTACTAGATACGTTAACAGACCGTGAGGAAAACGTACTTCGTTTACGTTTTGGGTTAGACGATGGTCGCACACGTACATTAGAAGAGGTTGGGAAAGTCTTTGGCGTAACGCGTGAACGTATTCGTCAAATCGAGGCGAAAGCACTAAGAAAATTACGCCATCCTTCTCGTAGTAAACGTTTAAAAGACTTCTTAGAATAAAATTTAAAATAGCTGGAGCTATCCAAGTAGTGAGAAAATGACTAATTGGTATAGCTCCTTTTTTATAGAATTGAAAAGTCAACAAAAAGAAATTAGCCCTGCTATTCACCTATCGATGCTATGCAATCATAGATAATTAGAATGAGGGAAATGCTAGATTTGCGACTTTATACAGATGTGTTTTCAAATAGTGTGAGATAAAATTGTAATACAACCATTATTAAGCAATGTTTGGAGCTAACACTATGACAAATCCTCGCAAAAAAATAATCCTTAATGAAATTTTGTTTTGGAAGCAAAATAAACTTTTACCTGAGCACTATTGTGACTTTTTAGCAGCTCTTTATACGGAGGGGGCTGACATAGAGGAGTTAGAACCAGTGCAACATCCTAAACAAGCGGTCTTGCCATCAGAAAAAAGAAAAATGATCCTATTGGTAGTGGGTCTATGTATCGCCATAATGGCTGTTTTGGCACTCTATTTTACAATGCAATCTTTAACATTGATTTTTACAGTAATCGTGGGAGTAGGTGCATGCATCTTATTTATTGCTGCGTGGCAAATGGCTCGAAAAAAACATCTACTAGCTCCCATTTTTCATGTACTAGCGGCCATCCTGTTATTTAGTATGTCGATCCGCATTTGTACTACATATTTTAGTGGAAATAATACGGTTTTATTTTGCTTGATTGCAGCAAATTGTGTCATTTGGCTTTTGTCAGGTATTAAAATGAAACTTCTATATTTCACAGTCTCAGGTGCTTTAGGATTAATAGCACTAGTTGGGTACTATATCATAAATTTATCCTGATTTAGCAAATGGTATTTCTATCGATGTACAAGGAACTCCATCTACTAAATCAGGTTAGAAACTTAATTGATCTTTAGTGTTTATATAAAACCATAATTTGTGACAATTTATCTATAATAGGGTCAGTATCATGTTAAAGTTTTTACCTCAGAAGATTCAAAATCTGTACGCTAATTAAAAACGTACAGATTTTTTAATTTTGGGTATATCAATGAGTGAAAAGGGTATGATAACAGCATAAATATAATGAAAAAGAAATTGTATAAAAGGATAAATTTGACCAATTTTGGATGTTGGCAAGACATATTTTATCCAATAGATACAGAAATGTCGAATTTGTTACAAACAAAGGAAAACTTAGCGAATAGGGCTTTTCGTTTCTTTGTTAATGAAGTACAATATTAGATGTTGACTGATTCTATATTATAATAGAAGTAGACTTAAAATGAGGAGGGGAAACTTATGAAAAACAATCCAGTCGTTCCTTACATCTTAATTCTGGCATTTGGTATTGGTCTTATTTTCTTCATGTCTTTACAAGGTGCAGATAACAAGAAAGAAATTGCTGCTGAACATGAGGGTGGTGGCGAAACTACTACAGAAACAACAGATGCAGAAGCTGATGGTTCAGCACTAGTACAATCTTGTATCGGTTGTCATGGTGGTGACTTAACTGGTAGTATGGGTCCAAATCTACATGGCTTAGATGAAGCACATATCGTAGAAGTTTTAACAAAGGGTATCGAAGGTACTCCAATGCAACCAAACATGAAAACTGAAGAGGAAGCAAAAGCAATCGCTGAATACATTTCTACTTTAGAATAGTAAAACTGACAAGTAGCTGTACTGAAATAGTACAGCTACTTTTTAGATTTAAGCATCATGAAGATGGGGTTGTCCACATAGAAATGTGAGACAACTCCATTTGTTTTTTTTCACGACATCATCCATACTATTAATGGACTCTATTGAAGATAGGCGGTATAAAAATGAACGCACAAAAACTTTCAAAGCGATTAGAAGCAGTAGCGAAATTTGTTCCTACAGGAGCAGTCATGGCGGATATTGGTAGTGACCATGCCTATCTACCATGCTATTTAATTCACAAAGGGACTGCCTCATATGCCATAGCAGGGGAAGTTGTAAAAGGACCCTATGAATCGGCGGTAGGACAAGTACAGAAGGAAAACTTAACTGAAAAAATTACAGTACGCCTTGCAGACGGTTTAGCAGCGATAGAAGAAGCTGACCATGTGGATACGGTGACAATAGCAGGCATGGGTGGACCATTAATTGTTTCCATTCTAGAGAAGCATCCAGAAAAGCTTCAAGGTGTCACACGTCTAATCCTACAGCCAAATATTCACGCCAAGGTTATCCGTGAGTGGGCTTTAGCACATCAATGGGCGATTCTTGATGAAGAGATTTTAGAGGAAGATGATAAAATCTATGAAATCCTTGTGTTACAAAGAGGGCAAATGGAGCTCTCTACAGCAGAGATTTTGTTTGGACCTAAGCTAAGCCTGCGTAAATCGCCAGCATTTACGAAAAAATGGTTGCGTGAAAAAGACAATTGGCAACGTGTACTACAATCCATTGAAGGAGCAGAACAAACACCTGAAATTGAAGAAAAGCGTGCAGAGTTAACGGCTCTGATACATTTAGTAGAAGGAGTTTTGTAAGATGAAAACGGTAAATGGCCAAGAAGTTATTCAAGTGTTCGAAGCATGGTCGCCCAAAAAACTAGCTTGTATGGACAATGATCCAATTGGACTAGCGATAGGGACCCTCAACAAACCTGTAAGTAAAGTTTTGGTGACGTTAGATGTCAATGAAGCCGTGGCAAATGAGGCAATAGAAAAAGGCTGTGAGCTGATTATCGCACATCATCCACCAATCTTTAGACGCCTAGCGAATATCCGCACAGATCATCCAGCAGGGCGCTTATATGAAAAGCTCATTAAACACGATATTGCTGTATATGCCGCTCATACAAATTTAGATGTAGCCGAAGGTGGGGTAAATGATTTATTAGCAGATGCCCTACAGCTAAAAAACCGGTCAATATTAGAAGAAACGTATGCTGAGAATTTGTTGAAGCTGGCAGTCTTTATACCAACTGCTAATGCCCAAGCATTACGTGAGGCGCTTGCAAAAGCTGGGGCGGGTCGTATTGGCGACTATGAAGCATGTAGTTATACAACGACTGGAGAAGGTCGGTTCCGTGCATTAGCAGGAGCTAATCCGTTCGTTGGCTCTGTTGGTGAATTACATGTGGAGGAAGAAGTAAAGGTAGAAGTTGTTTTTCCTGAATCTATTAAAGGCCGCGTGTTAAAGGCCATGCTTACTAGTCATCCTTATGAGGAGCCTGCCTATGATGTGATACGTCTTGAGCAGCAAACAAATGTGATGGGATTAGGGCGTGTAGGTTACTTAACAAAGGACATGACGTTACAACAATTTGCTGAATTCGTTAAACAGCAACTAGATGTGCCAGCTGTGCGTGTAGTGGGTGATTTACAATCGAAGGTCAGCAAGGTTGCGCTTGTTGGTGGAGATGGTAATAAATATATCTATGCGGCAAAACGTGCAGGAGCTGATGTTTTCTTAACAGGCGATATGTACTTCCATACAGCTCAGGACGCACAAGCCATTGATCTGCAAATAGTAGATCCTGGTCATCATGTAGAAAAGGTAATGATTGCAGGAGTAGCAAAAAAAATGGCTGAACTATGTGAGGATAAAAAATATTTGGTTGAATTCATCCAATCAACGATCCATACAGAACCATTTTTATTTGTATAAGTGAGGGAACTAATATGGCTAATGAAAGACCAGCTGGTAATAAAGCAGGCAAGCTATGGATCATGATTGGTTTATTCATCGTTGTTTTTGGTATTGGTATGACGGTGATGACCAATATGGTCAATGATAAGAAAATCGATGCAATGACACAGCAATGTGAAGATGATGGTGGACAAGCAATTGTAGCAAAGGAGAAAAACTTTTTATCCACTAGCTACTCATTTGAATGTAAACAATGAGATGGGGCTGAACGCTAGCAGTACTAGTGTTTCAGCCTTTTTGAATGCAAGGAATCTATGAACAGTGATAAGATGTAGAGAAAATTGATTAACAGAAGTGGAGAGAGTTGTCTTGTTTATTCGTTTATCTAAAGATCAGCAGGAAATGATTCTTGCTGATATTCAACGTTTTTTTTATAATCAGCGTGATGAAGACATTAGTGAATTTGAAGCTGAACGTATGTTAGATTTTATCAAAGAGCATATTGCCCCCTATATTTATAATGCTGCCTTGTCAGATGCCAAGTATGTTGTGGAAAGACAATACGCCTCTATTGAAGAGGAATTAGAGGCATTGGAGCAGCCCATTAAAACAAAATAATCCTCTTTATCCCTCTAGATTAAATATTTGACAGGAAAGAATGGTTGATGATACCTTAATCTTGAATTAGAGATAATTCAATTCTAACTATTCAGAGCTAATTAACGGGTGATGAATAAAGGGATATTTTTCTGACCAAAATGGTTACGAGTGGCGAACACGTACGATAAACCGTGATGGAGTCACAAGAATGGATGATAAGAGGAGGCGTCATATGTTAAAAATCGGTATTATTTTAGGAAGTACGCGAGAAGGTCGTGTAAGCCCACAAGTTGGAGCTTGGGTAAAGGAAGTTGCGGAAAAACGTCGTGATGCGGAATATGAAATAATTGATATCGCTGAATTTAAATTACCATTTTTAGGGGAACCAGGTGGAGATACTTCTGGGGTAGCTGCATGGTCAGAAAAAGTAGCAGCTTGTGACGGCTTTGTCTTTATTGTTGCGGAGTACAATCACTCCATTACAGGTGCATTAAAAAATGCATTAGATTATTTACGAGTTGAATGGAACAATAAAGCTGCTGGTATTGTCTCTTATGGTTCTGTTGGAGGTGCGCGTGCAGCAGAGCATCTACGAGGAATTCTCGGAGAATTGCTAGTTGCAGATGTTCGAGTACATCCAGCATTATCATTATTTACTGATTTTGAAAACGGCTCTGTCTTTAAACCAAAAGAGGTGCAAGCAGATTCAGTTCATCAAATGTTAGATCAGCTTGTGCCATGGTCAACTGCTTTGAAAACAATTCGATCCTAAACTTAAAGCTTTGATTCAGACGGCCGCTTTCAGAAAGCGGTCGTTTTTTGATGAGGTAAAATCCATTAATGTTTGATTTCTTCAAGGACTTTTTCCTTTAAATCATTCTCCATCGAAGATAGTTTTACTGTATTGGTGAGACGCTCTTTTAGTTCTTTATCTGTCATAATGCCACGTTCCTCTAAGATTTGTACAAGCAGATTTAATGTTAGTATATTTTTAATATCCGCTGCTTTTGATGCCATATAAAACCCTCCATAATGATAGAATTACTACTTCTTAAGTGTACTCCTTTTTGAGAAGCATGACACAGAAAGGACAAAACAAAGCAAATTTATTTCGCGTCCCGGAATATATAGGGAAAAATAAGCGATACAATTTCCCTTATGAAGAGTGGAGATACTGTATGGAAACTGCATTTTAGTATGAAAAGTATGTGCTGTTTCAAGCTAGAAAAGCGAATATTGTAGTAAAAGGGGACATACCTTCCTATCAGGAGGGATTCAATGGGTAAACGGTTTGGGCTTGTCATCGGACTGTTGGTAGTCATTATATCTATGTTGGTCCTATTTGATAGATTTGCAGGAGAGAAAAGGTCAGAAGCAAATAAAGAGGCTCAATCGCTTATAACAAATGAAGAGTTGAGTCTGGCTCGATTGAAGGATAAGCTACTTGAAAAGTATGTCGGCATTGACGTTAAAACGACGGAAGAAAAGGAATTAGTAATCCAAGTTGTAGGCGGAGAAGACTATTTCCAGTCAATTAAAAAAGATATGGAATCCATAGCAAAAAATGCTTTAAAAACGTCTCCCTTAAAGGACTATCCCATAGTTTTTGAAAGATGGGAGTTTACCTCCTTGCTTGATAACAACAAGATAATGGGGGATGATATGAACCTTTTGATGGAAGATTTAATTGCGGGCTTAGAAGCTTTTGACGTATATGAATATTTAGTTATTGAAAATCGAACAACCATTACCATACAAACAACGATAAAGGGCGCTACGCATGAGGCACTTGAGTTAGCTTTAAGGATGGAAGAAGCCATCAAGAAGATTGTACAAGCAAAAGCATCACAAAATACTTCCTATGTTATTAACATATTAAATACCCAACGAGAAAAAATAAATTAGCTGTGTAGAAAAATAACATAGGATTAAGGCATCGAGATTTTAATGCTCGATGCCTTTGACATGTTTAAAGCAGCTATGTAGTTGTTGCAAAGAGAGCTTGATAAAGAGTTGCTAGGAGTGCAACAAAGCGCATATCATCCGCTTGGAAAAGCTTAAACTGTATACCTATCTGTACTAGCTCAGTCTCAATAGAGCTTGCACTCGCAATCTTTTCATCATTGCAATATAAATAAGCAGTAGAGGTAAAATCCTTTTCAAAACGAAATTCTAAATCGTCCATTGTAAATGAATAAGAGGATTCTAATAATTGCACTGTTTTCCGTTGAATGGGTATCAAGCTGCCATCAGGCATAACAATTTGATGGCTGACTCCTTTTGTTAACAGGGTAGATTGTACTTGAAAAAGTGGTGCACCTAATGTAGTTCGTGTCTCATAACGGTACGGTAATGTTTGCTGTGCAGCTACCAGCAAGACAGCATTCAGTACTTTACCAGCAGAGGTACGCTCCATTTTTTGAAGTACACATACTGTTTCGTTGTGTTCATTCACGATTGGAATATCAGTGAAGCTTTTAAAGCCCTTCGGATAGGTAAGTGTAAAAGTTGTCATAAAGAAACCTCCAGTCATTATTTATACGAGTAGGTAGTTGAGGAGGTTTCAAGAAACTAGCTCTACGGTGTTTTTTATCTACTTGCCTCTTTATAAATAAAAGAACAGGCTGCTGAAGTAGCAAATTATTTCCGCTTTCAGCAGCCTGTTCATTTTATGACATTTGGGTATGACCGGATAGAGCACGCTTTTCCTGCTCTGTATCAAATTCTTTTTCCATTTTTGACACGACCACTGTTGCTACACCATTACCAATTAGATTTGTAACTGCACGTGCTTCTGACATGAAACGATCTACGCCGATTAAAAGGGCAATCCCCTCTACTGGGATCATCGGGAATGCTGCTAATGTTGCTGCAAGTGTAATAAAGCCAGAGCCTGTTACACCAGCTGCCCCTTTAGAAGTAAGCATTAAGATGGCTAATAACGTAATTTGATGCCAAACATCTAAATCCACACCATAGGCTTGCGCAATAAAGATAGCAGCCATTGATAAGTAAATGGATGTTCCATCTAAGTTAAATGAATAGCCTGTAGGAATCACTAGCCCAACCACTTGCTTTGAACAACCATAGTTTTCAAGCTTACGCATCATGGAAGGTAATGCAGATTCAGATGAAGATGTTCCGATAACGATAAAGATTTCATCTTTAATGTACTTGATAAATTTAAAAATACTAAAGCCAAAATAATGGGTAATCAATCCAATGATCACAACAATAAAAATGAACATTGTAATGTAAACAGATAGCATTAAAAATCCTAAGTTTCCTAATGATTTAAGTCCAAAATTTCCGATTGTATAACTCATGGCACCAAACGCACCAATAGGAGAAATTTTCATCACCATGTTAACGATTTTAAAGAAAATATCTGCAACTTGCTCGAAAAATTTAATAACAGGTTTAGCTGGTTCACCAATCGCCGCCGCAGCTAGTCCAAATAAAACAGCTGAGAACAAGACTGGTAATAATTCACCATTTGCTAAAGCACCAACTACATTTTCAGGAATTATTTGCATAATAAATGCACCTAAACCATGCTCTGCAGCCGCTGCTTCTGTATATTGTGAAACATCAGCACCGCTTGCTGCATCTGTATTAAAACCTTTACCTGGTTGAACAATATTGACAACGATTAAGCCAATTGCAAGGGCAAAAGTTGAAACAATTTCAAAATAAATTAAAGCTTTTCCACCAATTTTACCAACCTTTTTGACATCCCCCATGCTACCAATGCCGATTACGACTGTTAGGAAGATAATTGGTGCTATTAACATTTTAATAAGTTTAATAAATATATCCGCCAAGATTTTGAGCTTTGCCCCGAATTCTGGGAATGTTGCTCCGACGATAATCCCTAGTACAATGGCAATCAATACTTGTACTGTTAAGTTTTTAAAATTTATCCGCATATAGTTCTCCCCCTACAACATCTATGAATATTGTGTGAACGCTTTCATGTGGTTATCATAGCTGAAATTTTCCGACAATAGTGTTTATGACCGTAATGGTTGTATTGTTCATTTTGTTCATTCTGAGAGAAAGGGGGTATTAAGGCTAGTAATATCAAGGGTTTTAAGCTGTTTTATAGTAGTTGTGAGATTCGCGAATCTATTATAATACAATAGAAAAAATCCTTACGTTTTGTAAGGATTTTTCATTAATGAACAAAAGTATTAGGGATCAACGATTTTTTCAATCTCTGCTAAGATTTGATCGTTTTGAATATGGGCTCTATAAAAATCATAAACAGGTGCAAGTTGTTCCTTAAAGCGCTGTCTTTCTTGGGGACTCATTGTATACACATCAAAATCATCTAGCTGTTTCAGCTTGTCCATATCTTGTTCATTCATAAGTTCAGCCTGCTCAAATTGCCAATCGGTTGTTTCTTTCATAGCATCCAACAACTGATGCTGAATTTTGATAGGTAGAGAATTCCAAAAGGTTTCATTCATTAACACAGCATAGCCTAAAATCCCATGCTGAGTGATAGTCATATGCTTTTGTACTTTGTAAAAACCCTTTGAATAGATATTAGAAGCGGTATTTTCTTGTGCGTCTATTGCATGCTTCTCTAAATCCGAAAAGACCTCACTAAAAGAAATAGGTATAGGTGTTGCTTTGACCACTTCAAATTGCTTTTCTAATGTTTTACTTGGCATCGTACGCACTCGTAAGCCCTGTAAATCTTCAAAGTTATGAATAGGCTGCTCAACAGAGGTTAGATGCTTAAACCCATTGTACCAAAAGCCAAGCCCTTTAATATGGAACGGCTCTAGCTCATTAACCAATTGTTCACCAATAGAACCCGTTAGGACTTCCTTTACTTCCTCATTTGTATTAAACAGAAAGGGTAAATCAAGCACCTGCCAATTAGGAACATAAGCTGTCATTTTAGAAAAAGTAGGGATGATCATTTCCACTTCTCCCTTTTGCAATGCCTGAAATTCATTTTCATCATTAAATAAAGAGGAGTTGGAGTAGACATGTACTTTGACCTTCCCGTTTGTTTTTTCTTCTACTAGCTCAGCAAATTTGTTGGCAGCTTGGCCTTTAGGGGTATTTTCAGCGACGACATGACTTAAATGAATTGTTATCTGTGTGTCTAAACCCTTTTGCTCATCATCATAGGGAAGTGGCTTGGCGAATAGTAATCCTTGTTGAACACTGATAGTGAGGATTAACACAAGCACAGTTATAATCGTACCAATAATAAATTTTTTCATTGTATACACCCAATTAATTCGTATTTTCTGATGTTTTTGTTATTCTAACATATGGAGTAAGCTAAAATATAGTAGGAGGGAGGCGGTCAGTTGAAATTTCAGAAGTTATCCATGCAAAGAAAAATTATGTCTCTGACTTTTTTTATTCTCATGCTTTCCTTTAGCATTGGCGGTACTTTTTTGTTAGGTTTTGTCATGAATGAGCAAAAGACCAAACTAAGTGATCAAGCACTCCTTGTAGCAAAAACCGTCTCTCAGCTTCCTGAAATAAAAACATATATTGCTAGTGAAAATTACTATGATGCCGTACAGCATATTAATCCTGTTGTAGAGGAAATCCGTGATATCAATGGGGCAAAATATATTGTTGTTCTTGATATGCAACGACGAAAATATTCCCATCCTAATAGCCAGGAACTTGGTCGAATATCTCAATCTGGAGATTTAAACGCCGCTTTTTCAGAGCATTACTATACGTCGATTGCACGTGGAGAACATGGTAATATGGTTCGTGCGTTTGTTCCGATTATGAACCATGAAGGACAACAAATAGGTGTTACAGTAGTAGGGTACAGTGTTCTTACGGTAGTGGAGTTACTGCAAACAATGCAAACCGAACTAATGGTTACTGTACTATTATCGTTACTATTTAGTGTATGGGGAGCACGAACATTGGGGCTTCATATGAAAAAGCAAATGTTTGGGTTAGAGCCGCATGAAATTGCCAAAATGTATGTAGAACGTACAGAAACGTTTAATGCCATGCACGAAGGCATCATTGCTATCGATAATGATTTGACCATTACGATTTTTAATGAAAAAGCCTGTGATATCTTAGGCGTTTATGAAAAACCCTCTACATTGATTGGACAGAAAATCTTTCATGTCTTGCCAGATACACGACTTCCTGAAATTTTAGAGCTGGATCAGCCGTTATTTAATCGTGAGCTGTATATTAATAATCATAGTATTATGAGTAATCGAATTCCGATACAGGTGAATGGTGAAACTGTTGGGGCAGTGGCCATGTTTAAAGACCGTACGGAAGTGAAAAAGCTTGCCGAAGAATTAACAGGCGTTAGAGCATTTGTCCAAGCCCTTCGTGTACAAACTCATGAACATAAAAATAAACTGCATACGATAGCGGGTCTTTTACAGCTAGGTCATCATGAACAGGCACTTTCTTACTTAACACAAGTGAAGGAAGAGCATGATGAAATCACTAACTTTTTAAACGAACGAATAAAAAATGAAAATATTTCTGGGCTATTGCTCAGTAAAATTTCCTATGCGAAGGAACAAGGAATTCGATTGGAAATTGACCGTGAAAGCCGATTTACATCATTTCCAGCTAATTTGGATCATCATGATTTCGTCATTCTCTTTGGTAATTTGATAGAAAATGCGTTTGATGCATTAAAGGATGTACAGGTCGAGGAGAAGGTGATTCATGTTTCTGTGGATGAAGATGATGACGTATTAGCCATATTAGTAACCGATAATGGTGTTGGCATGACGGAAGAGGTCAAGCAGCACATTTTTGATAATGGTTATTCTACAAAAGAGAAAAACTACCGTGGAATAGGGTTATTTTTAATAAAGGAAATTGTCGAAAAAGGGCAGGGTGACATCGAAGTCATCAGTGAGCCTAACAAAGGAACAAGTTTTTTAATCACCTTTTATTATTCATAATGGATGGAGGGCTAGCAGTGGCACAGATTAGAGTATTATTAATTGAGGATGATCCAATGGTACGAGAGGTAAATCGTCAATTTATTGAAAAGGTAGAGCATTTTCAAGTGGTTGGACAGGCACCTAATGGGTTAGAAGGCATTACGCAAATTTGTCAACTGAAGCCTGATTTAGTTTTTATGGATATTTTTATGCCAGAGCAAGATGGTATTACAAGCTTACGCAGAATACGTGAGCTCGATTTACCAGTAGATGTTATTACCGTGACGGCCGCAAATGATATGGAGACAGTGAAACAGATACTGCATCTAGGTGTTTTTGATTATATTATGAAGCCTTTTTCTTTTGAACGTGTTAAAGGGACACTTGACAATTATTTACGCTTTAACAAGCAAACTCAAACAGAACGAGAGCTCACACAGGGAGAATTAGATCAGTTATTTCATTATCGTGATGGACAAACTATGTTGGATCAATCTGTTACATTGAAATCCGAAAAAAATCTCCCAAAAGGTTTTAATCGTACAACACTTGAAAAGGTTGTGCACTTTTTACAATCGGTGGATGGTGCCTCAGCGGAAGAAGTAGCCAGTGGAATTGGCATTGCCCGCGTAACAGCTAGAAGATATTTAGATTACCTTGAAAAACAAGAGGAAATCACAATGGATGTCCATTATGGTGGCATTGGTCGTCCTATAAACTATTACTTTAGTAAATAAAGAAAATCCTGATTGTCATAATAACAATCAGGATTTTTTGTGATTAACTAATAGGGCATGATTTTATCAACAGGTGTTGGTGTCTTAATCTTTGGCAGAATTTTATCTAGTGTTACTGTACGCTTAATCTCGTGTGTAGATGGATCATTTTCATCAAATTGATCAAGGAAGTTAATAACCTCTTTTACAATTGGTGTTGGCGTAGAAGCACCTGCTGTTACAGCAACGATGTTGATACCTTTTAACCATTCTACTTTTAGCTCTGAAACATCTGCAATTCGATAGGATGGTGTTCCTGCAATTTCTACAGAAACTTGTGTTAAGCGGTTCGAGTTATTGGATTTAGGATCACCTACAACAATAAGTAAATCCGCTTCACCTGCTTGCTGTGCAACAGCCTCTTGACGTACTTGTGTAGCTAAACAGATCTCTTTGTGTACCTCAATATGTGGGAATTTTTCTTTTAAACTATCCATTAAATGGGCGACATCCCATTGGCTCATTGTCGTTTGATTTGTGACAAGTAATTTATCATTCGTTAATTGTAAAGCATCAATATCGTTAGAAGACTGTACTAAGTGGACATGATCCGGGGCAACGCCAATAGCACCCTCTGGTTCGGGATGTCCTTTTTTACCAATATAAATAATGTCATAGCCTTCTGCTGATTTTTCACGAATTAAATCGTGGGTAACTGTTACATCAGGACATGTAGCATCAATGGACACTAAGCCTTTTCGCTTCGCAATCTCACGAATTTCCGGTGAAACACCATGTGCTGTAAAAATGACAGTACCTGTTTCAACTTGTTCAATAATTTCTAGGCGGTTGTCACCATCTAACGTGATGATACCATCCTCTTCAAACGCATCTGTGACGTGTTTATTATGCACAATCATCCCTAAGATGTAGATAGGTCTTGGTAATGTTTTATCAAGTGCGGCGTTACGAGCGATCACCATCGCATCCACAACACCGTAGCAATAGCCACGTGGATTAATTTTTAATACTTGCATGGTGGTTGTGACTCCTTTCAAGCTTACCTATCTACATTATAACGGACAGTGACAGTGAATACAAAGAAACGTTCATTTACATTGGTGGTTGGAAAATACGTGGTTTAGATGGAAGTGGCTCGGGAGGCGTAAATGATGCACTTTGCCTAGATGACCGTCTACTTCCAGCAGCCTTACTATCGCTTCCTGCTGCTTCTGTTGCTCCACCGCCAGCGGAAGGAAGTCCTTGGAATCCTTTATACAATTTTAAAAGTGATGGAATATTTTTCACCATCGGCATAGCTTGTTGGATATAAGGGGTATAGGTTTTGGCTGTATTAAATAAACTGTTGGCTTGCTGTAAAAATGAACCGACTTTCGAAGCTTCTTGCACAGGTGGCATCGGCATTTGCCCTCCAAATGAACCTATTCCATTAGCCATTGGAAAGCCGCCTGGAATTCGTGGTTGAACAGGGAAGCCTCCAGGCGGGAAAAAGGACTGTGGCGACATCTGTGGAGGTGTTTGCATGGGCATGGGCATTCTCATGCCACCCGGATACATTGGGTATGGATAAGGTGGTCGAAATACCATAATGATCTCCTTTCTACTTGTTTTTCATTGATGACATACCTGACTATAGCTATGATATGCAAAGGCTAATAGGAGGGTTCAATAAAGCTACATAAAAGCAAAATGTAATATGGAGTTTGTAAAGTAGAAGTCCAAATACAGCTAGACCTTAGGCTCCATATTCATTCATCCTCTTCATGATAGCGAAGCATTCGGTAGCCTACCCGTACATGTGTCTGAATAAGTTTGGGCTGTGCTGGATTAACTTCTATTTTTTTTCGAAGTGTAGCCATAAAAACTCGTAAACTTGGAACATCTGATTGAAGAGCATTTTGCCAGATTTCCTTTAAAATATAATTATGTGTTAGAACTTTCCCAACATTTTTGGATAAAACAATTAAAAGCTTATATTCAATCGGCGTCACATGTATTTCTTTTCCATTTACAAATACTGTATGATCAACATAATTAATTTGAAGATAACCATTTGTGAAAATGGGATTCTCTTTTTCAAGTGGTTGTTCATAGGCCATTCTTCTTAAGGCAACCCGAATTCTTGCTAATAATTCTTCCACACTAAATGGCTTTGTTACATAATCATCTGCACCTGCATCCAAAGCATTAATTTTATCATGTTCTTCTCCACGAGCACTTACGACGATAATTGGTGTTTGATTCCAACTTCTAATTTTTGTGATTAGTTCTACGCCATCTATGTCTGGTAGACCTAAATCTAAAATAAAAACGTCAGGTTTTATGGTAAGAGCCTTTTGAAGGGCACTATTACCATCACGTGCAATGTCGAATTCATAATGGTTTGTCGCTAATGTCATTTTAATTAAATTGGCAATTGCTACATCGTCCTCAACTACTAGAATTCTTTTACTCATCAAATTTCATTACTCCTTTTTTCAGCGAAAAGTTAAAAATCGTTCCTTGTGGTTTATTATCTGAAACGTTTATGCTGCTACCATGTAATTTTAAAATTGTTTGACAGAGTGCTAAGCCTAAACCAAGACCACGTCTACTATCACTGCGTTGTACTTTTCCAGTTGTAAATGGCTCAAACAAGCTACTTTTTAAAGCGTCATCGATTCCAGGCCCATTGTCAGAAATACTAAAACTTACGAATCCATCTGATTCTTTCACTATGATCGTAATGGCACTACCTGGTGGGGTGTAAGTCAATGCATTATCGATGATATTAATGAAAACTTGTATGATGAGTCGAGCATCCATTAAAGCAAATAAAAACTCAGGTTTAATTTCATAAGATATTTTATGTGTATTGTTTTGAGGAATAACATGGGACAGTGCCTCTTGAATAATATCTTCTACTAGTTCAATTTGCATTTCTAACGCAAATTGCCCATCCTCTAACTTAGATACAGCTAGTAAATTTTCAACCATTTGTACAAGCCATTTTGAATTTTTATAAATATCTTCATACAATATATTTTTTTCAATCTCTGGTATTAGTGGTGCATTGTTGAGTAAGATATCTGCATTTCCAGAGATAGCAGTGAGTGGTGTCCTAAGGTCATGAGAGATTGCACGTAAAAGGTTAGCTCGCATCTGTTCCATTTCAGCTTCTCGCGCTACTTCCTCATTAAGTTTCTGTAAATACCATTTATCCAAAGCGAATGAAAAATCATTAATAATGGCGTGCAAAATATTGCGCTCAAATGCAGGCAATGGGGAGACTTTAGATAGGGCAATACCTATAACACCCTTCACATCTCCATTAGAAATAACAGGTATATAATAAGCGTTCACTTCAGGAAAGATGTCTGTAGATACACCTGCTACATGCCTATTATTTGTAACCCAACTAACAACACCACATTCATTTGGATTATCGAAAAGTACAGCTATTTTTTGATTTTCACTACTAGACATTGTTTCAGTACGAAAGAAAGATGATTTCTCAATTACCTGGTTATTTATTTCGAAAAATTGTACAGGCTTTTCTACTAATTTAACAATTTGAGACATGCCTTCAACTATTATTTCTTCAATAGACTTAGCATGTTGAAGCCTACGATTTGTTTCAAGGAGCACCTCCATTCGATAAGATTTACGAATGGCTATAATGGTTTGCTCCTTTATCTTCTTTGTTAAGCTACTCGTAATTACGCCAGAGATAAACATGATAAAAAATGTCATTGGATAGTCACGATGATAAGCATCAAATGAAAATCGAGGCTCTGTAAAAAAGTAATTAAAAAGTAAGACAGCAATAATGGAGTTAATAATACTCATCATCGATCCAGTTGACCAAATAGCAAGGATGAGGACCCCTAAAATGTAAATTGTAATGATGTTTGACTCGCTTATACCAATTGAATATAGATACAAGCCGACAATTGATATGAAGCAAAATACGATAAACATTTTGAACAAATCAAGCCATTCAAATGATAATTTATTACTTATACTAGGAAAATAAAATGGTTCATTTTCTTGATCTGGTACTATGTGTAAGGCTAAGTTCGGAACAAATTCATTCAGGCGGTCACTTATTTTTGTGCTTGGTCGCCACCATTTTTTCCTCATACTTGTTCGTCCGATAACAAGTTTCGTGACCCCACTAATTTGAGCATAATTAGCAAGGGCTGCTGCTACGTCGTCTTCTTGAACGATGACGACATGGCCGCCAAGCTGTTCCACAAGTTTAATGTGTTGTTGTAATCGTTCTGAATTTGCACTACTTCCTTCTTGCTCCTGCAGGTTTTGCACATAAAGAGCAGTAAATTTACCGTGTAATGCTTGTGCAAGTCTTGCAGTGGTTCTAATAACTTTTGCATTTGTAGGAGAGCTACTGATACCAACTAGTAGGTGTTCTTCAATTTGTACAGGGTGTTTGACAGATTCATGGTTGTTTATTTGTTTATAGTTGATTGTATCCGCTGCTCTACGTAATGCGATTTCTCGTAATGACACTAAATTTTGTTTACGGAAAAAAGAATGCAGTGCTTTTTCCGCTTGTTGTTTTGCATAAACTTTACCTTCTTGTAGGCGTTGTATTAGTTCATCTGGTTCAATGTCTACAACTTTTATTTGAGATGCTTGATCAATTAAGTAATCAGGGATACGCTCTCGTACTTTAATGTCAGTAATTTCTTCTACTAAGTCATGAAGGCTTTCAATATGTTGAATATTTACAGTTGTATAAACATGAATCCCCTTTGACAGTAGTTCTTCAACATCTCCAAAACGCTTCTTGTGCCGCATTGTTGGAACATTGGAATGTGCCAATTCATCGATAAGAACAATTTCTGGCTTGCGCTGCAATACGGCATCAATATCTAATTCATAAAAAGCTTTTCCTCTATAGGTTATTTTTTTCGTCGGAATTTGCTCAAGCCCTTCTAGTAAAGCTAACGTATCTGGACGAGGATGCGGTTCTACATAGCCAACCACCACATCTTTACCTAATTTTTGAGCTTGATGTGCTGCATCTAACATTGCGTAAGTTTTACCTACTCCAGCAGCATAACCGAGAAAGATTTTTAAATTCCCTAAAATTTGTTGCTCCTGTTGAAGTCTTGCTAAAAACATCTCAGGAGTTGGACGTGTATTTTCCATCCTCGTTCACCTCATTTGTATTATAGCGTTAACTCCCATTAAGAAAGTATAAAGATTTTGCCTCTTTATGCTTTCTTAATAGAAAAGTAGATTTCCTAACACTACATTAATTTGAAAGTCAGTAAGATGAAAACAACCTAAATGAAGGAGGGGTATTTTATTGATGGACTTTTATATGGTTGTATTGTTACTGATAAGCTTCGCAAGTCTTTTGTCATTAACTACATGGTGCTTCAAACTAGTGGATGAGCAATAAGGAGGAGATAGGAATGTGGATTTTTATCGGGATTGTACTTGTATTCTTGTTTGGTTATCTAGGGCATGCATTACTTTGTCCTGAAAATTATTAAAGGCTGTTAGGAGGTAATGCACTATGTGGCAAATAGCCATAGTATTAATTATTTATTTACCGCTCGTTATCTTAACTGGGCATTATCTATATCGGGTAACATTACATCAAAAAACATGGCTTGATCCTATTTTAGACAAAGTTGATGCAGTAATTTATAAATTGTGTGGCATTAAACAAGTAGATATGAATGGTAAAGAATATGTACTTTCATTAATACTTTCAAATGCAATTATGGTTTTTATTGGATATTTTTTGTTGCGCATTCAATCATTCCTGTTTTTAAATCCAAATAATATTAGCAATATGGAAGCTACACTTTCATTTAACACGATTATTTCTTTTATAACCAATACAAATCTTCAACATTATAGCGGTGAATCTGGACTCAGTTATTTATCACAGATGCTAGTCATTATCTTCATGATGTTTACATCTGCAGCTACTGGTTATGCAGCTTGTATGGCGTTCTGTCGTCGCCTTGTTGCGAAAACAGATACTATTGGGAATTTCTTTATTGATTTTGTTCGTGTTATTACGCGTATTTTAATGCCTATCTCCATCGTTGTTGCCATTATTTTAGTATCTCAAGGGACACCACAAACCTTAAGTGCAAATAAAACAGTACAAACGATCGAAGGAAAATTACAAGATATTGCACTTGGACCTGTTGCTTCTCTAGAATCGATTAAGCATATAGGTACGAATGGTGGGGGCTTTAACGGAGCCAATTCAACAACACCTTTTGAAAATCCAACCGTTCTCTCAAATATAGTGGAGATGTTATCGATGATGCTATTGCCGGGCGCTTGTGTAGTTGCCTTTAGTTTGATGATTGCTTATAGAAAAAAGAAAACTATTTTTGGAAAACAAGGTTTAGCTATTTTTGCAGCAATGAGTATATTGTTTCTACTCGGATTAGTGACTGTGTACATAGCAGAGAAGGCTGGTAATCCAATTATAAGTGAACTCGGTATAACACAGGAGCTAGGGAACATGGAAGGAAAAGAAATGCGTTTTGGAGTAGTACAATCAGCATTATTTACCACTGTCACTACTGCGTTTACAACAGGATCTGTTAACAATATGCACGATACATTGACGCCTCTTGGGGGTCTAGTACCGATGTTTAATATGATGCTAAATGTTGTGTTTGGTGGTAAAGGGGTCGGCCTGATGAACATGATGATGTATGTTCTACTAACAATTTTTATTGCCTGTTTAATGATTGGGCGATCTCCTCAGTTTTTAGGTAAAAAGATTGAAGAGAAAGAAATGAAATTAATTGCTCTATGCATTTTGATTCATCCGGCTATTATTTTGCTATTTTCAGCACTAGCAGTTGTAACACCAACAGGAATAGCAGGCATAACGAATCCAGGTGCTCACGGATTATCACAGGTTTTATATGAATTTGCTTCAGCCTCTGCCAACAACGGCTCAGGGTTCGAAGGGTTAGTAGATAATTCCACATTTTGGAACGTGACAACAGGACTTGCAATGTTCTTTGGACGATATTTAACCATTATCATTCAACTTGCGATTGCGTCACTACTTGCCAAAAAATTTTGGCACAGTGATTCAATAGGAACATTAAAAACGGATAATACTACTTTTACTTTTTTACTAGTGGCTATCGTTTTAATGATTGGTGCCCTAACATTTTTACCAGCTTTAGCACTTGGTCCAATTACAGAGCATTTACAACTTTATTCTTAATGGAGGAGTGAGCATATGGAAACAGTAAGAAAGAGTTTTTTGACAAGTAAGATGCTGAAAAATGCAATGATAGACGCTTTAAAAAAGTTTAGTCCCACTTATATGCTAAAAAATCCTGTTATGTTTGTTGTAGAAGTAGGATTTTTGTTTGTGGTGCTATTAGTTCTTTTTCCAAATATGTTTGGGAGTGTAGTAGAAGAACATGCTCGATTATACAATGGAATAGTTGCTATCCTACTTTTTGTTACAATTCTATTTGCTAATTTTGCAGAGTCAATTGCAGAAGGAAGAGGTAAAGCACAAGTTCAAACTTTAAAAAAAACAAAGACAGTGACACAGGCTCGTGTGTTGCTTCATGATGGTACGGAAATCCTTAAACAGGCCAATGACCTAAAAAAAGGAGATATTGTATTAGTTCAAGCTGGAGAGGTAATTCCAAATGATGGGGAAGTCATTGATGGCATTGCTACTGTGGATGAATCGGCAATAACAGGTGAATCTGCCCCTGTTGTAAAAGAACGAGGTGGAGATTTTTCATCCGTTACGGGTGGTACGACGGTTACGAGTGATTGGTTGATGATTGAAATTACTTCATTGCCTGGCGAATCATTTCTGGATAAAATGATTACGCTAATTGAAGGGGCTAGCCGTAAAAAAACACCAAATGAAATAGCCCTTAATACACTTCTAGTAAGTTTAACAATTATCTTTCTGTTAGTGGTAGTGTCCCTCTATCCAATGACTATGTATTTGAATGTGCCAATTTCTATCGCAACATTAATAGCACTTACAGTTTGTTTAATTCCTACAACGATTGGTGGATTATTATCCGCAATTGGTATTGCAGGTATGGATAGGGTAACACAATTTAACGTCATTGCAATGTCTGGGAGAGCGGTGGAAGCCTGTGGAGATGTGGATACATTAATCTTAGATAAGACTGGCACGATAACATATGGCAATCGAATGGCAGCTGAGTTTCTACCAGTAAAAGGAGTTGCCAGAGAAGAGTTAATGCAAGCTGCATGGCTTAGTTCTCTAACAGATGATACACCTGAGGGAAAATCTATCTTATCGCTTGCTTGCGAATTAGGGGTGAATACGGACGGTGAAAAAAGCATTATCCAGACAAGTAAACATATTCCCTTCACTGCACAAACACGAATGAGTGGCTTGGATAGGGTGGATGGCACAAAAATTCGAAAAGGTGCCTATGATACGATAAAAAGAGAGAGTTTGAAGGCAGGGTACAGTATTCCTTCAAATCTAGAGTTGCTGGTTCAACAAGTATCTACAGTAGGGGGGACGCCTCTGGTCGTAGCACTGAATGATAAAATTTTAGGCGTTATTTATCTAAAGGATATTGTCAAGGCTGGACTAAAGGAACGTTTTGAACAGCTTCGTGAAATGGGGATTAAAACCATTATGTGTACAGGAGATAATCCACTTACAGCAGCAGCCATTGCAAAGGAAGCTGGAGTAGATAGCTTTATCGCAGAAAGCAAACCTGAGGACAAGATTCAAGTCATTAAGGATGAACAGGCACAAGGGAAGGTAGTAGCAATGACTGGTGATGGTACAAATGATGCACCAGCGTTAGCGCAGGCCAATGTTGGGCTTGCAATGAATTCAGGTACAAATGCAGCAAAAGAAGCAGCTAATATGGTTGATTTAGATTCAAATCCAACTAAAATTATTGAAATTGTAGAGATAGGGAAGCAGCTTCTGATGACACGTGGCGCTTTAACAACATTTAGTATCGCTAACGATATAGCAAAATATTTTGCCATCATACCTGCTATGTTGATGGTGGCTGTACCTGAGATGAGCGCATTAAACATAATGAAACTTAATTCTTCAACAAGTGCGATTATTTCTGCCTTAATTTTTAATGCAGTCATTATTCCCTTGTTAATTCCAATTGCAATAAAGGGAGTAACGTATAAACCAATGAGTGCTACAAAACTTTTGAATAAAAATTTATTAGTCTATGGTATAGGTGGTATTATAGCTCCTTTTATTGGGATTAAGTTAATTGACATACTAGTTGGTCCACTATGCCGTAGTTTTGGGCTATAGGAGGAAGGTACATGCGAAAACTATTTATGAACTTAAAGCAAGCAATTCTGATTACAATAACAATGTTTATACTGTGTGGGCTAATCTATCCTTTTGCGGTGACTGCTTTAGCTCAAGGATTACTCCATCATCAAGCAAATGGTAGTTTACTGGAAATCAATGGTAAAGCTGTTGGTTCAGAACTGATCGGTCAATCCTTTTCAGCACCATCATATTTCTGGGGACGTGTTTCAGCCATTCATTACAATGTTTATACTGAGGATGATACGGTACCAGACAAAAATGGTCAGTTAAATTATAGTGGTGTGACTTCTGGAACTTTTAACTATGCACCATCTAATCCAGAATTGGAGAAGCGAATTGAAGCAGATATCAAGAAGTTTCTACTTGCAAACCCAACAGTAAAACGCCAAGATATACCTGCAGATTTAATGACAGCTTCTGGCTCAGGGCTGGATCCACATATTAGTGTGAAGGCTGCAAACATTCAAGTGAAGCGCATTGCCCTAGCAAGCGGTCTTTCAGAAGAAGAGATTGAAAAAATCATTGAAGAAAATACGGAGAAACGAACACTAGGAATCTTTGGAGAAAGTAAAGTGAACGTTCTAATGGCGAATTTAACTATCATGAAAAAAATGGATAATAGACAAGAATAATAACTATAAAATCAGGTAGAGAAATGCTTTATTCTCTACCTGATCGTATTTTATGCTTGAGAATTTACAAGAATTTTAATATGATTACGTTCCTTCATTAATGCCTCAAAGCCTTCTGTTACCACTTCATCAAGAGCAATTCGTTTCGTAACAAGCTTGTCTGCAGGGAAGTAACCTTGGGTCATCAGCTCCATTACAGCTGGGAAAATATCGCGGTAGGCAATAATTCCTTTGACTGTTCGCTCTGATAGAACGATATTGTTCGGTTGGATAGCAGCTGTAGACTCCCAAATCGACACGATGATTGTTTCACCTTCAAAAGTTGTTGAGTCAATAGCTTGTTGTAATACCACAGGAACGCCCGTTACTTCAAAGGCAACATCTACACCACCATTTGTTAATTCATGTAGACGCGCAACGGCATCTTCCTCTTTAGGATTAATGATGGCTGTTGCACCAAGTTCTAAAGCTTTTGCGGCACGCTCTGCTGAAAGCTCTACAGCATAGATTTCTGATGCGCCCGCTGCACGTAATGCTTCAATGACAAGTAGCCCGATTGGTCCTGTCCCAAAGACGGCAGCTTTGTCACCGGCTTTTAATTTACTCTGACGCACGGCATGTAAAGCGACTGCTGCTGGTTCAACAAGTGCTCCTTGCTCATAAGAAAGCCCTTCTGGCATTTTGTGAACCATTTTTTCATCTACCATTGTATATTCGGAGAATCCACCGCCACCGCCTGAAAGACCGTGAAAACCTAAATGTTTACAAATATTATATTTACCTTTTTTACAGGCAGCACATTCGCCACATGCAAGGATTGGTTCTACTACTACAGGATCACCGATTTTAACAGATGTAACACCATCGCCAATTTCAACTACTTCACCTGAAAATTCATGTCCCATTACAATAGGTGCGATGTCTTTACTTACATAGTGAGGTTGCTCCACTGGAATAAAGATTGGCCCAGCTGCGTATTCATGTAAATCACTGCCACAAATCCCTGTCCAATGTACTTTGATTTTTACTTTTCCAGGTGCGATGACTGGTTCTTCAATGTTTTCTACACGGATGTCTTTTGCTTTATACCATCTTGCTGCTTTCATAATCTACCAACCTCCCATAATATCTTACAGCTCTATCATAACATGTGGGGAATCTGCTAATCATTAGTTCCCTATAAATTGACATAAAAATTACATATTACAAGCGTTTTCGAACATTGTTACAGCGCTTTTATGATTGCATATTCTGCGTATTTCAAGTACCTTTGATAAGGGCTTTGTTACGGTGATAATAAAACATTAAAAATATGTTTATGCTAGTAAGAAATAGGACGTAAATATACCTTAAAGTTCGAATCATGGTACAATGAAAAAGATGTTAGGAGGAACGAATGATGTCAAAATATACTGATTATAATTTTCAGCCATTTTTGCAGGACGCCATTGCAAATCTTGGCTTTACAGAACCGACACCAATTCAAAAAGAAATTATTCCGCTTTTATTAAAAGGGAAAAGTGCTATTGGACAGGCACATACAGGAACAGGGAAAACACATAGTTTTTTAATTCCAATTGTTCAACGTATTGATGTAGAAAAACAGGAAGTACAGGCCGTTATTACTTCTCCTACACGAGAGTTAGCACAGCAAATTTTTGATGCATTAAATCAATTAATAGAAGGAACAGCTATTCAAGCAAAACTATTTATTGGGGGTACGGACAAACAACGCTCCATTGATAAATTAAAAACACAGCCACAAATTGTTGTTGGAACACCAGGACGTATTCGTGACCTTGTTTCAGCACAAGCGTTATTTGTGCATACAGCACCAATTTTAGTTGTCGATGAAGCGGATCTAGCTTTTGATATGGGCTTCATTGAAGAGATTGATGGATTTGCTTCACAGATGCCTGAAAAGCTTGAAATGTATGTTTTCTCTGCAACAATACCAGAAAAACTTCAGCCGTTTTTAAAGAAATACATGGAAGCACCAGTGCATGTCCATATGAATGATAAACGACCAGTGGCAGAAGGTATCGATTTTGTACTTGTACCAGTGCGCTCAAAATCTCGTAATAAACGTTTATTAGAAGTCATTGAGGGCATTAATCCCTTTTTAGCTGTTATCTTTACCAACACACGTAAGACAGCAGAACACGTTGCTGGCTATTTAAATGAGCATGGTATCCGTTGTGGCCAAATTCACGGTGATTTAAGTCCACGTGATCGTAAAAAAATGATGAAGCAAATCCGTGATCTTGACTACCAATACATTGTAGCAACTGACTTAGCTGCTCGTGGTATTGATATCCAAGGCATTTCTCATGTTATTAACTACGAGATTCCAGAAGACTTAGAATTCTTTATTCACCGCGTTGGTCGAACAGCGCGTGCAGGCAATAAAGGGACAGCCATTACTTTATTTGAGCCATCAGATGAGGATGCAGTAGTTCGCGTAGAAAAAATGGGCATTCCTTTTGTACAAAAAGATGTAAAAGATGGCGAATGGTCAGAGTTAAAAGAGCGTCATGCCCGTAAAAATCGTGTGAAGCAAGAGAATGAAATTGATGTGAAAGCAAAAGCGTTGGTACGTAAGCCTAAAAAGGTAAAACCTGGCTATAAACGTAATATGAAGTGGGAAATGGAAAAAATTAAAAAACGTGAACGTCGCTTAAAGGCACGCGGTAAAAAATAAGGGGGCTTTTACATGTTACTTGGCTCACATGTTTCGATGAGCGGGAAAGAAATGCTACTTGGCTCTAGTAAAGAGGCACTGTCATACGGAGCCAATACATTTATGATTTATACTGGAGCACCGCAAAATACACGTCGCAAAGCCATTGCTGACTTAAACATTATGAATGGACTCCTGCATATGAAAGAGCATGGGATGACCAATATTGTTGTACATGCACCTTACATTATTAATATTGGCAATACGGAAAAACCAGAAACATTCCGTCTCGGTGTAGATTTTCTACAATCGGAAATTGAACGTACTGCTGCACTGGAGGCAACGCAAATTGTTTTACACCCTGGTGCCCATGTAGGAGCTGGTGCTGATGCTGGTATTGCTAAAATTATTGAAGGTTTAAATGAGGTATTATCTCAGGACTATCCCGTTCAAATTGCATTAGAAACCATGGCAGGGAAGGGGACGGAATGTGGACGTTCCTTTGAAGAACTTGCTAAAATTATTGATGGTGTAACGAATAACGAGCGACTTTCTATATGCTTTGATACCTGTCATACACATGATGCTGGCTATAATATCGTGGAAGATTTTGATGGTGTATTAAACGAATTTGATAAAATTATAGGCGTGGAACGCATTAAAGTATTGCATATCAATGACTCCAAAAATGTGCGCGGTGCAGGTAAGGATCGTCACGAAAATATTGGCTTTGGTCATATTGGCTTTGATGCCCTTAACTATGTAGTACACCATCCACAATTAATGGATGTTCCTAAAATTTTAGAAACACCCTTTGTCCCTCTCAAGAGTGACGCTAAATCTAAGGTAGCTCCGTATAAAGTGGAAATCGATATGTTACGAAGTGGTACTTTTAAACCTGAGCATATTGAAGCTTTAAAAGGCTAACAGAAATAACCCGAAATCAGGCTAGTTCTGATTTCGGGCTTTTTTTATTTTGTAAACAAGGCGATGAGTTGACGAGAGCGCTTTCTTCCTAAAACGGCCTCCACTTCAACAAGAATATCTTTAGGAATCCCTAAAAATAGCCAAGAAAATGAGAATTGCTCCAAATAAGGTCGAAGTTTTTTTACTTCAGAAGTCGTAATGCTAAAGCCTTCTTCACGAGCAATCGCGACAATTTCCTTATCCGTGCTTTGTGCTAATTGCTGTAAAAATTGAATACTCAAAGTCAATCCTCCTTTATCTCATTAATTTTCACGAAATCATTTATACACTTGCAATCAGCTATTCGAAAAAGCATCCATCTTCTTTTCTTTACAAAAACTGCACTTTCCTTTATACTTACAATTTGTAAATCGTAATGATTTTGAATTAGAAAGAAGCGATCATGCATGAAAACAACACTTATTGACATTGAAAATGTGTCATTTCAATATGACTATACGCAAGTTTTAAAAAACATTTCTTTTCGTGTAGAAGAGGGAGATTTTTTAGCACTTCTCGGCCCAAATGGTTCGGGAAAATCAACATTATTAAAAATTATTTTAGGTTTGCTGAAACCTTTATCCGGAGAAATAAAATTATTTGGTGAACCAAGTGCAAATTTTAAGCACCGTGAATGGATTGGCTATGTCTCGCAAAAATCCAATGCCTTTAATTCTGGCTTCCCGGCAACCGTGCAAGAGGTCGTGAAAAGTGGATTAACGAAAAAATTAGGGCTTTTTAAAAGACCTGGCCGAGATGCCAAAGACAAAGTTCAAGAAGCTTTAAAGGCAGTTGGCATGGATGCTTATATGAATCGCAACATTGGAGAACTATCTGGTGGACAACAACAACGTGTTTTTATTGCAAGAGCTTTAGTCAGTAATCCCAAATTGCTCATTTTAGATGAGCCAACTGTCGGCATTGATCACGAGAATGTGCAGTCATTTTATGATATGCTGGCGAAATTAAATCGGGAACAAGGAATTACGATGATTCTTGTCACACACGATGTCGATACGGTATCGAATCGTATCAGCCATGTGGCATGTTTGAATCAAACTATTCACTTCCACGGCTATAAAAATGAATTTGATAATATTTCTCAGGATGCGCTAGACGCTTGGTATGGCCATTCCGTGAGAAAGATTCATTAGAAGGAGCAGGCATATGATTGAAGCAATTTTACATTATGAATTTTTACAAAATGCCTTTTTCTCTGGATTATTAATTGGCATACTTGCGCCCCTGCTGGGTGTGTTTATTGTTGTACGTAGGCTATCCTTGATTGCGGATGCTTTGTCGCATGTAACACTTGCAGGAATTGCTGGGAGCTTATACATTAGTCAATCAGTGACAGCCTTAGCAATGCTCAATCCTATTTATCTAGGAATACTAGCCTCTGTGAGTGGCTCTGTCTTGATTGAGCGTTTAAGACGTTTGTATAAGCACTATGAGGAGCTTGCCATTCCAATTATCATGTCAGGTGGTATTGGGATTAGCGCCATCTTTATTTCACTTGCCAGTGGTTTTAGCACAGATTTAATGAGTTATTTATTCGGCTCGGTTTCTGCTGTATCTCGTCAAGACTTATGGGTAGTGATTGGCATTGCTGCCATTGTGATTATCTTTTTGTTTTTATTTTTTAAAGAATTATTTGTTTTGTCTTTTGATGAGGAATATGCAAAAGCTAGTGGACTTCCGGCTCGTTGGGTTCATCTTTTATTTATGATTGTAACAGCACTTGTCATTGCGGCAAGTATGCGCATAGTTGGTATTTTACTTGTATCATCTCTGATGACATTGCCTGTTGCAGCAGCAATGCGCTTGGCAAAGGGCTTTAAACAAACCATCATTTTTGCCATTGTTTTTGGAGAAACAGCTGTACTAATTGGTCTAATTAGCGCATTTTATATGGATTTAGCGCCAGGAGGCACGATTGTTGTCACTTCTATTCTGATTTTGTTACTTGTAATCCTAGGGAAGAAAGTAGCACTTAAAATGGCTGCAAAGCAGGGGGAGGTAGCGCAATGAATATTTCAAGAGCGTGGGAAATATTAAAGGAAAATGGCTATAAAAAAACAGATAAACGGGAGTTAATATTAGATATGTTTGCAGCAACAGATAAATATCTAACAGCCCGTGATTTATTGGATGTTTTAAAAAAAGATTTTCCGGGAATGAGTTTTGATACTATTTATCGTAACCTTGCTACTTTTGTGAAACTTGGGATATTAGAAGAAACAGAGCTATCCGGGGAACGTAATTTCCGTATGCACTGTGAATCTGCGCATCATCACCATCATTTTATCTGTATGGACTGTGGCAACGTCAAAGAGCTTAATCTTTGTCCAATGGAAATGTTAGGTGAAAAATTGCCTGATTATGAAATTGAAAATCATAAGTTTGAAATATATGGTAAATGTCCTGATTGTAAGCATGACACTCTGTCACATTAAATGTTGACAGAGTTTTTTTCTATGTAAGAAGAGGGTGCCAATAGAAGGCTACCCTCTAAAAGGATTAAGCTACTGCCACTCGACGAATCGCAACAATTTTATTGCAATCTACGATTAAAGGAGAAGCAGCTGCTGCACCTGGCTCAAGGAAGTATGCACAGCAATTTCTTGGATCGAAGGAAATGAAAGTCACACCTAAGAAGCTAATACCTCCAGATAAGAAGATATCTAGTGTAGTAGCTAGCTCTAATTTTCTTAATTGGTGACAAATACAGCCTCTACAGTTGCTGCTCATTCTTGGTGTACATTTTTCTTCTTTTTTACAATGACATTTTTCTTCTTTTTTACAATGACATTTTTCCTCTTTTTGGCAATGACATTTTTCAACTTTACGTTGACAGCATTTTTCCTCTTTTTTAGGACATTTACAGCCTTGCCAGTTCATATGTGACATATATCTTTTATCTTCCATTGTCTAGACCTCCCTTCCTCTAGTTTCGTAAGGGTAACCCTTACAGTAATAATCTATGTTTGGTGCATAGCTAGAGGCTGGCGATATGTCCGATAGGCTGCTTAAAAATCTATATTTTTCTCAAAAACTTTTGCAATGTGTAAAGCCCTAAGCTGAGATATTGCTATAAACATCTAATCAAGCTAATGGTATGGGGATAGATTTCTTATTTCCTTCTACAAGCGCGAAAAAAAGATGAATCTTTACATTTCTGTAAAGATTCATCTTTTAAATAGAAGTTTATTGATGTTTTTGTTGGAAATCTACCATGAAATCTCTTAAAGCTTCACATGCCTCAAGGGGCACTGCATTATAAGTGGAAGCACGACAACCACCTACAGAACGATGTCCATTTAGCCCAACAAAACCTGCTGCCTTTGCCTCTACAAGGAATAATTTTTCCAGCTCCTCATCTGCAACACGGAATGTAATGTTCATTAAAGAACGGCTTTCTGGTGTGGCATGGCCTTTGTAGAAACCATTACTTTTGTCAATGGCATCATAAATGACTTTAGCCTTTAATTCATTATGTTTCTCAATTTCTGCTACGCCGCCTTTAGCTTCAACCCATTTTAACACCTCGCCTAGCATATAGATCCCAAATGTTGGAGGTGTATTATAAAGTGAATTACTATCAGCATGTGTTGTATACTTTAGCATCGTCGGAATATTTTTATTGGCTTTTTCAAGTAAATCTTTGCGAATAATTACGACCGTTACACCTGAAGGACCAAGGTTTTTTTGAGCACCAGCATAGATGATTCCGAACTTTTCAATATCAACTGGTTTTGATAGGATGTCACTTGACATATCTGCCACTAATGGAACATTTCCTGTATCAGGGTAGTTTTTCCATTGCGTACCATATATCGTATTATTGGATGTGATGTGAACATATGCATCATCTTCATTGAATTGAATATCTTCTAAAGCAGGAATATTGCGGTATTGGTTTTCTTTTGTGCTTGCAGCTTCAACAGGTGTCCCAAATAATTTAGCTTCCTTAAAAGCTTTCTCAGACCATGAGCCTGATAATACATAGCTAGCTTTTTGCTCAGTTGTTAAGAAGTTCATAGGCACCATTGTAAACTGAAGGCTTGCTCCACCCTGTAAGAATAGTACCTCATAGTTTTCAGGAATAGCATAAAGTTTTTTTAATAAAGTAATGGCTTCGTTATGTACTTCATCAAAAATGGCACTACGGTGACTCATTTCCATAATGGACATACCTGAATCACGGAAGTTTACTAATTGCTGTTGAGCATTTTCTAATACTTCTTGTGGTAGAGCAGATGGACCTGCGTTGAAATTGTATGCACGTTGTGTCAAAGTGGTACACTCCTTGTTTGGTTAATAACAGAACTTTACTGGATTATAACCTAATTTTCAAGAGAAAAAATAAAATTCTTAATATTTGAGCAGAATGGAGACAGACTCGCAACAAAATGTACACATTTAAGCAGGTATTTTTCATTAAAAACGAACAAATAGAAAGTTATTTTTGAAATTAAGTGATATTTTCCGTATATTAAATATTTTTTATTACCATAAAAACGATAATGTTCGTGTTTTAATTTACAAGTATTTCCTTATTGGGAGTGTGAAACCTACAGGCTAAAGCAAAACCATTAAAATCGATTGTTAGAGAAAACTCCTTATTACTTTACGAGAGATAAGCAGGTTTTTGTATAGTATTATAAAGAAAAGAAAAAGAGGTGTTCAGGATGTTTACAGTAGAGAAAGCTTGTTTAGTAGTTGTAGATGTGCAAGGAAAGTTAGCAACAATTGTAGATGACTGTGAAATGGTAATTGAAAATGTGGCAAAGCTCGTACAAGCAATGCAGGCACTGGAAGTACCTATTTTATGGCTAGAACAAAATCCAAGTCGTTTAGGCGGAACGGCTCTTGAGATTGCTCAGCATTTAGAAGGGCAACCGATTCCTAAAATGGCCTTTAGTGCGTGCCAAGAAGAGGCATTTGTAGAGGCTATGAAGGAAAATGGACGTACTCAATTCATTGTGACAGGTATTGAAACACATATTTGTGTGTACCAATCGGCTAGACACCTGAAAGAACAAGGATTTGAAGTAGAGGTTGTTGTAGATGCAGTATCTTCTCGAACAAAGGCAAATAAAGAAATTGGGCTTACAAAGATGCATGCGCTGGGTATTTACCCAACTAGCACCGAAATGATCTTGTATGAGCTACTACAACGTGCAGATCATGAACATTTTAAAACCATTTTGAAGCTTGTTAAATAACGCAAATTAAAATTGAAACAATTGGTATGTTTATTCCATTCATTGTAATAACAATTTTGCTTTCAAGAGAAATATATACAAAGAAATTGGGTTAGATTGAATAAATGTAGATGTCTAATGGGTCTATAGACCTTTATTGGGCATCTTTTTTATTTTAGGGCTATATTATGTGTGACATTACTCATATAAAAACTTAGCCATTCCATTTGTTGTATACTATAATTAAAAATCGGGAATTCGTTATGGGTAAATAACTTTTAATTAGGATGATGACTATGAAAAAACAGTCATTTTTATGGGAGAAATGGAACAGCTAATATGGCTTGCCAAGCAATCCTCAAAAATCCCTCACACATCTGAGCAGCTTATCTCACAAGGGTTTTTACCTGAGGCAATTGGCCAATATGTGTTCATAACGAAAAATTTCTGGCAGCTTAAAGAGCCTTTATTATGGATTCATTCATTAGAAAATGCCTCTGTAAAAGGTAACTTTTATGCTCACTTGAAAGAGACGAATTCACAGACAGAAGCTGCGATTGAAACAAAAGAAGGGCAATTTGTTGTAGCCATAAATCAAAATGCTGATAAGGAAGACGGGAAAGTAGCTAAAAAAGGTGAAATATCCTATGTTTTAATTGCAGAATTTGTTGGGCTCATCCTTGTCATTGCAGTTATCCTGTATATCATCCTTCGTAAACGAAAGAAAAATCAACTGAAACAATAAAAGCAAAGTCGCGAATGTGCGACTTTGCTTTTTTATGCAGGCATGTCCGTTGGTGTTGGTTTTGCATAGCCCTCTTTATACGTGTCATCAATGAACTGACGAATTTCTTTTAAGCTCTTGCCTTCTTTGTGCAGTTGTGCTGATTGGACAGCAATCTCTAAGCACACTAAACAACGCGTCCCATGATCATCCCAAACAATCGAACCATCCTCACTTTTTTCCTGAATAAAGCAATTTAAATTACTTTTATGGCCAGCAGATTCCCCACAGCCGCAATAGCATGGCATCCATTCGAGAATCTCTGTTGATTGTCCAGCGATTTGATAGACTAAGCGTATATTTTCTTGCTTGCCCTCTAAAAAGGTTGGTAGGACGTCTGCAGAAGCTGTTTCTTCTTGGATATCACCAGATGCCTCTGCATGGTCATGACCTTCATGTGAAGCGTCATTTGCTTTAGGAGAGGTTTCAGCACTGTTTTTATTTTCTCCACAAGCACTTAATAACAGTAACGCCAATACAACAAAAATAGTAATCGATTTCTTCAAAAATAGCGCCTCCTACATGTTTACAATACTTCCATTATAACATCGTTTTCATAAACATTTACAGACGCCTCGTTGAAAATCAGTGAAATATATCTAATCCACGTGTTTTGTTCATGAAATGTTCCATTTTCTCGCTCAATAATTTTTTTAAGAAGAATCCGAACAGGATAAAAATGAACCAGAAACCAAATAGGAAGATGAGGTCCATCCAGACTGTTGACCAAATAATTCCGCCGACAGCTTCACGCATCATTTCAATCGCATACGTAAATGGTAAAAAAGGGTTGATTATTTGGAAGAACCTCGGCAATAACTCGACTGGATAGGTTCCACCAGAGCCTGCAATTTGTAACACAAGCATCACAATTGCTAATGCTTTTCCTACATTACCGAAGACGGATACGAGTGTATAGACAACCGTTACAAATACGAGACTAATAAAAAGTCCAAATAAGATAAAGTAGGCAGGTGCTTGAATGGAGCCGTCTACTAAGAAAATATCTCCAATTGTAATAATGAGAGTTTGAATAAACGAGAAAGTTGCAAAAGTTAAGAGTCGACCAAAGTAAATTTCTCGAATACTATAAGATGTATCTCCATGGAGATTCACAGACAATAATGAAATTAACAGTAAACAGCCTACCCAAATAGATAGTACTGTGTAAAACGGTGTCATGGCTGTTCCATAGTTCGCAATAGGGAATACGCGATGTTCCTTTAATATAATAGGCTCCTCAAAGAAATCACGTTCGGCGTTGACATCATTTTTTAGTAATTGCACAATCTCTGCTAGATCCGCTTCTTCTTCTAAAGTTCGTAGCTTATTCGCTAATTCTTTGATTTTAGCACTTAAAGTTGGAAATTCAGTTTGTATTTTTTGAATAGCTTGATTTGCTGTTCCTAGCGTGTTTTTGGCCTGTGTCAATTTATCTGTTGCCTGAGGTATGAATTGTTTTACATTTGTCAACATGGTAGAAGCGTTAGTTAAAGTTTGTTTCGCACTGGTTAGGGTAGATCGAATTTGTGGCTCTAGACTTTCGTTATAGTAGGATAAGAATTTTTGTAAATTAGCTGTAGCATTTTGTGCGATTTGCTGAATAGCTGTAATGTCTTGCTTGATAACATCTTTATCAATTGGCTTTAATTGATCCACTTTATTTAGTAAATCGTCTTGTAGAGTCTGTAATTGTTGTAATGAGTTAAGCGCATTTGACGTAGAATCAATGAAGTTTGGTGGATGTTCCAAAGCTTCGCGAATGGCTGTAAGCTGTTCGATGATTGGTTGATTCGCTTCTGCATTACTTTCCTGTAAAGAACCAATAATGGTTGTTAAAGAGTCTTCTAATTGCTTACGAGTAGAAGCATCTGCCTGAATTAATTTTTGCAGTGCCTCAAGTGTTTGAATACTCTTGTTTATGTTGTCTTTAGAAGTTGACAATTGATTTTTAAGTGCCTCTTTCGTTTGCGTAATGGAGGCAGGGTCAAAATTTATACGATTGAGCTTATTGATGATCTCTGTAAAATGTTGGGCGATATTTTGAACAGTTGTGACATCCTTTTTGATGATAGGGGATAGTTCATTAAATAAAGCATCTGCTTCATTCACTAAATGTAAACCCCTTTGAATGGTAGTTAAACCATCTGTCGTTAGTTGTTTCACCTGTGGAACTTGTGTCAGCGCCTGATTAAGTAATTGATTTGCCTCCTTTCCTTGAGTAGAGGCTTGCGTTAAAAATGAATTAATATCAGGTAAATGCTGTTCGATAGTAAAAACATAATTTTCGAATTTGCGGAAATCAGGGATGTCACGTTCCATTTCAATTCCAATTGTATTAAAAATAGAAAAAAGTGTCCCATTGACGGTGGATACAAATTCATTCGAAACCTGCTGTGTAAGTACGCTCGCTCCTTTACTTGTAATTTTAGGGGCAATAGGATTCTTTTTTTCATTTACATAATAATCAATATGGGCCTTCGTTGGTTGGTCGGTTAAAATAGAGGTTAGTTTTTGCGAAAAATCATTTGGAATGATTATGACTGCAAAGTAATCACCATTTTTTAATTGTTCCTTAGCTTTTTTCTCTGTTTCGAGCTTCCAAGTAAAGCTTTTATTCGTACGTAAAGTCTCAATTACTTCATTCCCGACATTAATTGCTTCATCTCTTACCGTGGTTCCCGTATCTTCATTGACAATCGCGATTTTCATATTAGAGGTGTGAGCGTAAGGGTCCATGGAGGCATAAATATTTAGCCAGGCATAAAGAGATGGAAGAAAAATTAGTCCACCTATAATGACAGCTACGACCCAGTTTGTGACAATATTACGGATATCTTTTGTATAAATTTGAAAAACATGCTGGAACGAGTTTTTCATCATGATCACCCCACATTCAAATTTGCATGAACTCTCACTATGTATGTTCCCAAATATACTTGAAATTATGTTATAAATGTGAAATATCTTCATTTAAAGGCGAATTAGTTTACTAGGTTTTCAAAACAATTTATAATCAATCGCGAATGCACTAAAAGTAGGGCTTTTAGTGTAAAAAAGGAGGTCACTACTTTAGTGAAAAAATTATTAATTATTGGTTCAGTGATTGTTGTTTTATTTGCAGCAATTATTGTCCTTACCAATGTCTCAAATCAAAGTAAGTTAGAAATCGCAAAAAAACTTTATGGCGATAAAGAGCTTAAACAAGAAACAATCGATCAAGTAGATGACAAAAACTATCAAAACATTATGTTGCCAGACAAGTTAGAGGAAAAAATAAAAGCTGGTGAGCCTGTCAATGCTTATTTCTTCAGCCCGATTTGTATACACTGTCAAGCTTTCACGCCAGTGTTAATGCCAATTGCAGAAGAGCTAGGTGTTGATATTGCACAATTAAATGTCTATGAATACGATGATCTAACAGACAAGTATAATATTGAAGCAACACCAACATTTATTCGTTTCGAAGATGGTAAAGAAGTAAATCGCTTTGTAGGAGCTCTTAAAGAAGAAGATTTACGAACGTTCTTAAATACGGTTAAATAAATAGAAAAGGAAGAGACTGTATCATAATTATTTAGATACGGTCTCTTTTGTTTTTGTAGTGTATACTAAAAATACTGAATAGTTGTACACTGGAGGTATGATGAATGTCAATGGATGATTATTTTTATAATGGTGAACTGATGAAATGCTATGAATTAGCGAAGCAGGTGACAAACGAAGAGGACAAAGTATTGGCACAAAAATATATTCGATTATTAGAAGAATATGAATATGATCGTTATCCAAAGCCAACTGCTCATATCGAAGTACAGCATGTGGAACGAGCTGATGAAAGCTATCCAGAATCAGATCTAGTTGTAGAAATACGAGCAATAAAAGATGAAGAGGCATTTGCGAAGCGTATTCAGCAATTGGAGGAAGTCGCAAAAACTGGAACATCAGCTGACAAAGCGCAATCCTTTTTTACACAAGGAGAGCTGTTCTTATTCGCACATCATTACAATGAAAGTGTTCACTGTTTTCAGCAAGCAGTAAAGGAAAACCCAAATAAGGCTGTCTACTGGGGGATCACAGGGCAGACGATGCACCGCTTTGGCTGGATGCCATTTGATGCCCTCGGTTATTTGGAGCAAGCGATTCAGCTAGATCCAACAAATCCTCGATGGAAATGGAATAGAGCCCTCGTACTTATTCAATTGGCAAAAGATTTGCAAATGGCTCCATTTATAGCGAATGCTGCACTGACATTGGAGGATGCGCTAGCTTCTTGTGGTGAAGAGCAAAAATCGTTGAAAGCTGCTATTCAAAATACAATCGACAATATGGATAGCTATGTTTTCTCATAAGATAATTGGATGTCTCCAAAGTATATGGAGTCATCCTTTTTACTTAAAAATCAAGTGAGCGGGGTTCGTTGCCATATTTCACAATCATGGTATGATAAGAAAGAAAATGATTTGTAGATATAAAGGACGGATTTTTTATGGCACAAGAAGCGGCAAATAAGTTTATAGAAAACGTATGTAATCATTTAGTTCGCAATATGAATATTACAAAAGTGGAAGAGCATTTTAAAGAAACAATTACTATGCAGCGACAATCAGCCGCAACATCTATGGACTTTTGGGACATGTTGATGATTAATATGCTTTATTTTACTGAGAATGAACAGGCTTGGGAGCAGGAATTTCTAAATATGCTTCAAGCTAAGGAGTGGCTAAAGCCATCAGCTCTTGAAGAGGAATTATTAATGCATCAGATGCGAATTCGTCAACAAGTGGCAGAGCAATTGGATGCTGCAAAGAATTTATTCCATAAGCAATATGAGACAGAAGGCATGACAGAGGAAGCGATTATTTATGACTATGCCTATAGCTCTGCTGGGCATTCCATGCGTATGGATTTATTAACCGTGCTTGTATCCACGCCAGAGCAATCAAAAATACTCTTTGATGCAGATCCACAAGAAACGATACGAATTGTCAATGGTTATATTGCCTACCATACAGATGGATTAATTAATAAAACAAAATTACACTAATTTTGTTACAAAGCTTCACGCGAAAGGAATTTGATTAAATGAATACACCATTTACTTTTAACCATACACAACCAACAAATATGGACCCTACGAAGAAGTACCCTGCTATTTTTTTGCTTCATGGCATGGGCAGTCATGAAGATGATTTACCACAATTAGTGCAGGATTTTCAAGAGCAATGTCATATATTTAGCTTACGAGGGCCAATTACGCAACATCCCGGCTATGCTTTTTTTACCATTCAAGAGGTGGGGCAACCAGATCGTGCAATCTTCGATAAAGTGTTGATTGCATTGCAACGATTTATATTAGAGGCTATCGAAGAATATCAAATCGATCCTCATAAAGTATTTGTTTTAGGCTTTAGCCAAGGTGCGGTTTTAGCACAATCACTTGCCTTTGTGATGGGGAATTTAGTGACGGGTATTGTTGCATTAAGTGGCTATACGCCAAAGTTTGTGACGGAGGAGTATGCTATTCGTTCTGTAGAACATTTACATGCTTTTATTTCGCACGGTGATTATGATTATGTAATACCTTCTCAATGGGGAATGGAAAGCAAGGAGATCTTTGAACAATTTGGTGCCACGGTGACATTTAAACAATACCCAGATGGACATGGTGTAACACCTGATAATCTACGTGATCTAGTAGCATTTTTAGCGCAGCAACTACAGGAAGAAATTCAATAAAAGGAAATCCGAGGCAAAAATTTGTCTCGGTTTTTTTGGCTATCGTAATTCAAATTATTTTTCTCCAATAGTGTTTGGAAGAATCGAGGCAAGAAGGTTCAAATTCACGTCAGTCGGTGGTATCATAGTAGATGTTGTGAATGAACGTGCTTTGTTAGATGAAAAACATGTACTTTATGTGAAAAGAGAGACAGAACAGAACTAAAAGGGGTAAAATAATAATTTGATGTGCTAGATGCAAATTTTGTCGCTTTCTATCGATGAAAGCGTGTAGAAATTATGGAGAAAAGGAATTAAGCTGAATGGAACAAAATCTGAAAACGGAGCATAAACCACTATCCTCCGAAAAAACAAGAGGGAAGTCATCACGTTCTTCTATTTTAGCGCAAACCGTCAAGACAGGGATTATCAAATCCAATTTAATACCTATGTGGGCTGGTTTAACGCTAGGCATGTACAAAAATAAAATGACATTTGTAGACAATATACCAGAAATTATTTTTTCAACAATCGGTTCCGCCCTTGTCATTGGAGCTGCGGGGGCCTTTAATAATGTCTATGATCGTGATATTGATGCAATTATGCCTCGTACACAAAGCAGACCAACTGTAACAGGTGAAATGTCAGCAAAATCTACTTTATCATTAGCTGTTGTAATGTTAATTATTGGCGTAGCTGTGCTGGCACTTGCTTCACCTTTAGCAGCGGCATTTGGATTATTAGGTGTATTCCTATATGTAGTCCCTTATACAATGTGGACAAAGCGTCGTACGATATATAATACAGAAATCGGTAGTATTAGTGGTGCGGTGCCACCATTAATAGGTTGGTCTGCTGTATCTACAGATATTACACACCCAGCGATACTTGGTTTATTTTTTGTTATGGTCATTTGGCAAATGCCTCACTTTTATGCTATTGCCATTCGCAAACGTATAGACTATGAAGCAGCCAGTGTACCCATGCTACCAGTTATCAAAGGGATGCGTCGAACATATTATCAAACCAATTTCTATTTAATACTATTGATTCTATCAAGCTTTTTATTTGGCTCACTAAGTGTAGGCATCATGCTTGTGGCATTGATTTTAAGTGTTGCTTGGCTAGTGATGAGTATTTACGGTTATCATAGTAATACAGATCAAGTGAAATGGGCTACCAAAATGTTTGTTTTTTCCCTATTCCATATGACTATACTATTCACAACTGTTATTGTGTACTCGCTAGTAGGAGTTATTTTTAAGTTATATTAATTTTTCAAAAATTGCCCTGAAAAAAATAAAGTTGTGCGAAAACAATTGCGAAAATAAAAACCAACAAGTTTACTCGTTACTTGTTGGTTTTTTATTGTCGACAGAAATGATTTGGCGGCTAGGCCACTCGAATGCATGTAACTGTCCGCCAAACACAGCTCCACCATCAATGCCAATAATATTATTTTCTCCGAAATAAACATGATAATCAGTTGGATCATGATGCAGGTTATACGTAGGGGTATGGCCGAAGATTACTGTTTTTTCCCCTTGATAGCCTGCGTGGAATTCATCACGAATCCAAAGTAAGCGCATGGGGTCAGTTTCGGCTATTGCAGCACCTGGCACAACGCCACCGTGGACGAAAATAGCATCTTCTAACTCAATATATATTTCAAATGTCTCGATTAACTGTAAATGTTCTTCAAGCTTAGGGAGCGTTTTAATAAAGCTAGGCAGAGTATTACTTTGGATGGCTTCCTCAAAGTCTGCCAACTGATAGCCATAGCTTGCTAATGTTGCCTCACCACCACAAAGCCCTACCCAATGGTTCCATGGCTTAGCAAGACCTGAACGGCATGCATTGAGCATGATCGCCTCATGATTGCCTAGTAAAACTCGTGCACCTTTTGTCTGTAATTCACTCACTAAATTTAACACACCACTAGAAGAGGGCCCTCTATCAATATAATCACCAAGAAGAAAAAGCTGGTCGTTCATTGGGTCATAGTTTGCTTTTAATAATAATTCTTCCAGTAGCCCTAATTCTCCATGTATGTCACTAATTGCTAGTATACGGTTCATTTACGAGCATCCTTTCTAATAGTACAGCTTTACCCTTAAGTATAGAGAATTATTCTACAAGTTTCGACTTTTCTAGCTTCTCCTAGCTTTTTTCATAGAATTTTTAAAGAAACAATTCTCTTACTACTATGTTTATCATATGAAGGATGTTTTTATGGCTTTATTCATTTGTCTAGAGAAGATGGGTGATGAGAGGAGGGAAATGCTTGAAACGTAACAGCAGAAGCAAATTGCAATGCTCCTACTGTTTGACTTAAAAATTATATCTGTAGTTTTTCCCATGCTTGCTTAGCTATTTGTTCATCAAATGTTGAAATGAGGCGAAAATTATTGCTGTCTAAAATGCGATAATGCTGACTGATGACGTTTTGCTGTAGTCGAAAACCACCATACTCCTGAATGTTTTTCCACCATATGTATCCACCCATTGTTTTCTCTTTTGGCTGCAATGTTCCATTATTTGCGATTAAATCTACAACCTCTAATGGATCACCACCAAGCTCATGCTGTAAAATCGTACTGTCTCTACACAATGTGCAAACTGTAACAGTGGTTGTCCAGCCAGCTAGTATACGGCCCTTTTCAATTTGGACAAGTGTTTTTTTTGATAATCCTAGTAAATCACTCATTTGATCCTGTGTGAAAGCTTTTTCTGTACGGATTAATTTCAGTTTTTCTGAAACGAGTGTGATTAATTGTTCACGATTCATCCTAACACCCCTTATTTTCAGATTGTTAAGTTCCATTATACATGAAAGTAAAGAAGCGTGTTTTTCTTTCACCTTGGGAAGTGGCAAAGGTCGCGTAAAATTAAAACAGACTGCCCCTAATGGACAGTCTGTTGGATGTTAGATTTCATATTTTTTTGTATCCGAGATCACCCTGAAGTGGATGCCTTTAATCTGTGCGCTGACTTTATGGCGGAGTGTATCGATATCCACAAGCTCCTCTTTATTTTTGACACACACAGCAATCTCTTGTAAAAGCTTTGTAAAAGATTCTTTAAATAGAGAGCGCATATTATCGAAATCTAAACTACGAAAACTCCCATCAATATCGAAAGCTTCAACTGAATTTAATTGCTTGGAAGCTCCTGCAAACCGATCATCGTAGACTGTGTAATTTTCATCTGTTACCACGATAATAAATAGAACTTCTCCCGTGATTGTTTTTAACTCAATATTTGTTTTGTGTTTTTTTACATCAGTAATAATGTGAATACCATCTGAATGATATAGCTTAAATAATGTCATGTGTATGGCCCCCTGCAACTAAAATCATTTTCTCTATTCATTATATAGTGAAATGGCTAATAATGGAATAAGGAATACTGTTTCCTACTGTTACGATTGAACCTCTGTTTTAAGAGGTAGACTTTTTCGAAGAGGACGAACCTCGATATAATGAATTTGATGACCTTGTTGCTCATAGATGCTAAAAATATAGGAGCCTAGCTCAATATTTTTTGATGCTTTAATGCCGTTATTCACAGTTAAGAACCAACCACCTAATGTTTCCACTTCTTCAGCATCCAGGGTAATGTTTAATAGATTTTCTACATCTTCCACAAGCATTTTTGCATTTAATAAATAGTGATGATCTGTAATTTTTCGAATATCCGCAATTTCATCATCATCAAACTCATCTCGAATTTCACCAACAATTTCTTCTAAAATATCTTCAACCGTTACAAGACCAGATGTACCACCATATTCATCCATTAGGATAGCCATATGGATTCGTTCCTTTTGCATACGTACAAGTAATTCTTGAATGGGCATTGTTTCAATTACGCGAATGACTGGATTTATGAAATCTTCTAGAACTAAGGAGTCGTCTGTAAGTTGTTCAAGTAGACCCTGCGTTAGTAGTTCTTTCGCATTGATGAAACCTAATATATTATCTCGGTCCCCATCATAGATCGGGTAACGCGTATATTTTTCAGAAGCGATGTAATGAATAATGTTTGTAAAAGATTCATTTTGTTCAATTCCAATAATTTCTGTTCGGGGAACCATGATTTCACGAGCAATACGTTCATCAAATTCAAAGACGTTATTGACATATTTGAGCTCAGATTTATTGATTTCACCACTCTTAAAGCTTTCAGACAGTAATAATCGCAATTCTTCCTCTGTATGAGATAGCTCATGTTCGCTAGCAGGTTTCATACCGAATAAGCCAACTAACACGCGTGCAGAACCGTTCAAGAACCAAATAAATGGATACATGATCTTATAGAAAAACATAATGGGTTTTGCGAAAAGAAGTGTAATGGATTCAGCTTTTTGAATGGCAGCTGTTTTTGGGGCTAATTCGCCGACCACTACATGTAAAAACGTAGCAATGGCAAAGGCTGTTCCAATTGTAAAGATCGTCATATATTTATCAGAAATGCCGATTATTTCGAATAGCGGGTGAAGCATAAATTCAAAAGTTTTTTCACCAACCATCCCGATACCAAGAGCGGTTACAGTAATCCCTAATTGACACGCTGATAAGTATTCATCTAAGTGTTGAACAACATGTTTAGCAGCAACTGCTTTTTTATTGCCTTCTGCAACCAGCTGATCGAGTCTTGAGGAACGTACTTTTACAATGGCAAATTCTGTTGCCACGAAAAAGCCTGTTAAAGCTAATAGAATGGTAAAAATCGATAGGTTTATTATGGTCTCCAAATAGTCGTTCTGTAAAAACAGAACGTCACCTCCTAATTATGAATGAGTAATAATAAAGATTGCATTAATGCAATACTTTCGGGTGAAACATTTTTCTTAATCGTTTCAATTTTTTTATCATCTTGCTTGTTCATTTGTGCGAGCAGAGATGTAACATCATGCTCTAAATCTTGCATTTTTAAACGAAGCACCTGTACATCGATTTCTTCATAGGGTGTGATGTTTAACTCATGTTGGATTTGTACAAGTGAAAGCCCCTGTTGTTTGCGCTGTTCAATAAATTGAAGCCGTTTAATCATGGCTTGGTCATAGTAGCGATAATTTGCTGCAGAACGTTCTGCATCTAGCAAACCAATATTTGTATAGTAATCAATTGTTCGTTTAGTAATGCCTGTTTTTTCTGCAAGCTCGCCAATCTTTAATTTTTCTGTCCCAATGCAAACACCTCCAAACCATCACGTGATACTTTGATTATAACGTGATGGTTTTAGTTTATTCAAATGATAGCCTTTGATATTTCGAAATTATAAAATTTTTTTCAAAAAAAGAACGTTTCTACCATGATTAAATGGTAGAGACGTTCCTAGGTTTAAGGAAGTAAATAAGTATCGTATAGGTGATGGAGTGCTTCCTCACCATTTTTTTGTAAGAGAATTTCATCATTATATGTAAGTGTTATGCTCATTTGTTGGCTATCAATTTTGTCGTCAATTATTTGACAGGTAACAGTCACAAAGCCTGATTCAGTAAGCTTTTCTTTCATATCGTCACTCCACGCCTGATCAGAAAATAGTGGAGGCTGCCAAGTACCTCTCACATGTAGCTCATTTTTTTCAAGGTCATAATCCCAGCGTATGTCACGTAAAATAGTTTTAAATAGGTCATTAACCGTAAACGATGTATCTTTATAGTTAATGTCTAGAGCACGTATTGCATGGACATCTCGGCTAACTGCACTAGCTGCGGAATTAGCAGCTGAATTGATGCCTGAGGCAGCATCTTTAATTTCTGAAAATCGACCACCACAGCCAGAAAGTAGTGCGCAGATGCATGTGATACAAGCAACTTTTGTCATCCATTTCACAAGTAGTCCCTCCAGTCTAGTAAGTTGTTATAACTATCTTAACGAAAAGAAAAATATGAAGAAAGGGCATGAAGGCGGTAGTTTGTGACGGTTTTGCAACGATGCGACCTCCACTTGATTGTTCGGCATTTGAGAATTATATAAGTCTGAATATTTAGTAAAAAAACAAAAGAATGGGAGCGGTTTGTGATGAAAATTAATGATGAAATGCTTGATCGATTAGGAACATATTTTGTTTATCATGCTGTTTATGATACTTATGGGATTACGTTTGAAAACTTTGTGGAGCGTTGGCTACGAGGCATACTTGACATATAGTGAGCTGTACTTTAAAAAACTCCTGGAAACAGGAGTTTTTATCTATAAAAAAGACATATTTACTCTTAAATTAGATACTTTACTCATTGCTACTGATGCTATAATTAGCTTAATTGGTTACGTATCTATTACTTTCTATCTAAAAGGGATGATGCATATGAATTTATTGGGGAAAATTCTCACAACTGTCATTTGAACAGTAGGTATTCGCAGTTCTAACAGCTGTGAATATTTATCAAACAAAAAATTAAATGATTGAAACAGCTCAAAAAATGGCACAAGCAGAAACATCTAATAACGCGTACCAGATTCAAAATTTAATAAACAAGCACTTGATGTCATCTTACAACGTATTGGTTGTTACTGTGGCGCAAATTGACGAAGTGACAACTGCCTCTCTTTTAATTTAAAAGGAAACGGTAGAGGTAGTGCGGGCAGTGGAAAAATATGACGGCTGTCAGCCAGCAATCCTCAGCAGAAACAAGGGAGCTATTAGCAACGATGGAGCAGCAAAATCCCGCGGTTCAAAAAATATGGCATAAAGCTTATCAGGTATGACGAACTCCTTACAACAAACACTAGCAAAATTCCATTTTTAGTAGAGAACTAAGACTGCATGTCATCTTCTGTACAACGGGATGACATACGGCTAAATTGTAAGTTAATTACCACCAAAAATATTTTTCTGAATATTTAGTTATTTATTGACGCATAAATGCTATTATTTATTTAGTTGCTATAGGCAGGAGCTGGTACATATGAAATTACTACATAAAATATTACTGACAACGTTATCTACAATGATGATTGTGTTCATCATTATTTTAAGTGTCAATATTGTAAAAACTAATTCATTAGCAGTGGAGGATGCACGACAGCTTGCTCAATCGCGGGCGTCCGAAAGTGCATATAAAATGCAAATGGAACTTGATTATGCGATGGATACAGCAAGGACAGTAGCCTCTAATCTCCAAGCAATGGTAGCCAATCATAAGGGAGATCGTGATTTAGCAAACGAGATGCTCAAACAATTACTCGAACACAATGACACCTTTCTAGGGGTTTGGACGATTTGGGAGCCAAATGCCTTTGATGGACAAGATGCTCATTTTGCCAATTTGAAAGGGCATGATGCATCAGGTCGTTTCCTTCCATATTGGGCACGCAGCAACAACGATGTGACGCTTGCTCCTCTAGAAGACTATGAAACTAGTGATTATTATGTATTACCTAAAACGTTGAAACAAGAGGTTATTTTAGAGTCGTTAACTTACCCAGTTGACGGTCAGGATGTATTGATGACTTCCACAGCTATACCTATTCAAATAGATGGAAAAGTCGTTGGTCTTGTTGGCATTGATATAAGCTTAGAGACATTGGTTGCCATTAATAATGAAATTGTACTCTATGATACAGGATATAGTGCCATTGTGTCTCATAATGGGACGTTTGTTTCCCACCCATCTCCTGATTATGTCAATAGACCAGTGACTGAAATGGAAAAATATAAAAATACGGATAAAATTTTGTCTGCTGTTGAACAGGGCAAACCTTATCTAGTAGAGGATTATTCATCCTATTTACAGGAAGCTTCCTTTATTGCTGTCTCACCTATCCAAATTGGTCAAACGTCGACACCGTGGGCATTGCAGGTAATTATTCCATCTGATGAGGTAATGGCAGCCGCAAGTGAGGCAATGTGGTTATCAATACTACTAGCTATTATTGGTATTATTGTATTAGTTGGTGCCATTACTTGGATAGCTCAACGGATCGTCAAACCAGTGGTTCAGACAGTGGAACAGGTCAAAACCATTGCTGGTGGAAATTTAGCAGTGGATCCGTTACAGGTTCGTTCGAAGGATGAAATTGGCGAGCTTGCACATGCAATGAATCATATGACAGACAATATGCGTGAGCTGTTACAAGCGGCTACACATATTTCCAATCAGGTGAATGTATACAGCGGAGATTTACGTACTTCTACCAATGATATGAGCATCAGTATCGAACAGGTGCTAACAACAACAAGTGAGTTGGCGACAGGTGCTACCGTACAAGCCGAACAGGCCCCTACTACTTTAGGCGTTACACAAGAGGTTGAGCAGAAATTGCAAGCAATTCAAATGGCAATTGAAGAAATGCTTCAGGATTCTCAGCTTACAACAGCGTCTTCTAAACAAGGTTTAATTCATGCAGAGCAGTCTATTCAAGGGATGGAAGTGATGTCTGAAAAAGTGTCACTGACAGCTATGATCGTCCAACAGCTCAGCGACCAATCAACAGAAATTAATCGTATTTTACAAGTCATTAATGCTATTGCAGGTCAAACAAATTTATTAGCATTAAATGCGGCGATAGAAGCTGCTCGTGCAGGTGAGCATGGCAAGGGCTTTTCGATTGTGGCAGAGGAAGTACGAAAGCTTGCAGAAGAATCAGCCAAATCAACAAGCCAAATCGCCTCCATTATTGATATGGTTGTGAGGGAAGCAGCAAAGGCTAGTGATGCTATGCAAAGTGTTGTCTTAGCTGTGGAAAACAATACGCAATATATTGATGCCAATAAGCAGGCACTTGATGCGATTTTACGCCATATTGTCGATACAGTAGCGCAAATCGATAATGTGACAGCTGCCTCCAGTGTCATTCAAAGGGAGACGCAGGAGGTTGTACGTGCAGTGGAAAATATGACAGCTGTTAGCCAGCAATCCTCAGCAGGAACAGAGGAGTTATTGGCAACGATGGAACAGCAGAATTTAGCGGTTCATGACATCAATAGCAAAGCCAAACAATTAACAGCTATGACGGACTCTTTACAGGCAGCACTAGCTAAATTTCAATATTAAATTAAAAGAGCTGTAGGCAAGGTGAAATTTTCATCCAACCTTGCCTACAGCTCTTAATACTTATTTGAAAAATTGTGTAATAAATTGATTCGCTTCCTGCCAGTTATAAACCCTTACAACATTATTAGGAACGGCAAGACGATTATAAGGTGTATCAAATAACACAACAGGTATTTTTAATTCCTCTGCCAGCATCACCGCATTATCATGCTTATCCTCAAAGAAAGCTTCTACACGATGTTTTTTTGCAGCGGCTAGTTTATCATGGCTGCCGAGAAGCTCGATATGGTCGTAAGGTATAGCTTGCGATTTAAACCAATTGACAGTGATGTCTGCTACATTTTCACCACGTGCAGAAATATAATACAGCTCAAAATTATTTTTCCAAGCGCTTAGAATATTTTTTGCATCTTTTGCCACTTCAGAGACTTCGTACATATAAGGTTCATTTTCCTTAAACCAAGTATTAAAGGCACTTCGGTCAATAGGGTGTGGGAAGGCAGATAAAAAATCATATTCACAAACATCATCTAGCGTAATATTTACATTGTACTGTTTATTAATATGTGGAATGAGTGTACTTGGACATGTCACAGTCCCATCAATATCAATACCAAAGCGGGGCTTTTTCATGCTAGCACCTCCTTAGGCATTCGCTTTTTGAGCTTCTTCCGCTGCACGTTTTTCTTCCATTTCTGCTGCTAATTTATCAATTTCTTTCTTCAGTTCTTCCACCATTGTTTCTTCTGGCACTTTACGGACTGTTTTCCCCTTCATGAATAACAAGCCTTCACCACGGGCACCAGCAATACCGATATCTGCCTCACGCGCTTCTCCAGGACCGTTTACCGCACAGCCTAGAACAGCTACTTTTAACGGTACATTTAATTTTGAAATATATTCTTCTACTTCATTTGCAATAGAAATTAAATCAATTTCAATGCGTCCGCATGTTGGGCAAGAAATCAAAGTTGCCATATTAGAAGCGAGGCCAAAGGATTTTAATAGTTCCCGTGCTACTTTAACCTCTTCTACAGGGTCAGCGGAAAGGGAGATACGTAATGTGTTTCCTATACCTTTTGATAGGATGGCTCCAAGACCTGCTGCTGATTTTACAGTACCGGCAAATAATGTCCCTGATTCTGTAATCCCTAAATGTAGCGGATAATTAAAGGCTTTAGACGCCTTTTCATAGGCTTCAATGGCAAGGTTAACGTCAGATGCCTTCATTGATACGATAATATCGTGGAAGTCCAAGTCTTCCAAAATTTTAATATGGTGTAGAGCAGATTCTACCATACCATCAGCCGTAGGATAACCGTATTTTTCTAAAATATGACGCTCTAATGAACCGGCATTTACACCAATACGAATTGGTATACCTTTTGCTTTGGCTGCATTAACAACAGCTTCCACTTTTTCTTTACGACCAATATTACCTGGATTAATACGTACTTTATCAATACCATTTTCAATGGCTTTTAATGCTAATCTATAATCAAAATGAATATCAGCTACTAATGGAATATGAATACGTTTTTTGATTTCGGCAATCGCGTCCGCTGCACGTTCATCTGGTACTGCAACACGAACAACTTGACAGCCTGCTTCCTCAAGACGAAGAATTTCTGCAACTGTTGCTTCTACATCATGTGTTTTGGTTGTACACATACTTTGAATGAATAATTCATTACTACCACCAATTGTTAAGTTACCGACACGCACAGGACGTGTATTTGAACGGTGACAAATTTCACTCATTAACTTTCTCTCCTTTTCGGGCCACTATTTTCAGCCGTCACTGTCATTTATTTTAGCAGTGTAAGAAAATAAGGACAAGGAAGAAACGCTAACTTTTCATTTTCCGCATTTGTTTTCAAGCTCAAATGAGAGAGGAAGCTTGATATTTTCACCTGGAACTAGTGCTTGTAATTGTAAGTGTGGGTTTAAGTTGTAAAAAAGTTGTAAGCGTTCTGGAAAGGTCATGGGAACTTTAGCAGGGTGTAGAGCAAATAAACTATGAATGGTATCTCCTTCAATCGTTTGTACAGTAATATAATTTGGCTCACGCTGTTGTTCACAAAGTCCATTTTCTGAGCTCTTTGTGGATAAAGCCGCAAGTGGGATGGACCCTTCTGTTAAATCTACTTTGACGACAAAGGCAATTACGATGATGATAGTTGTTAAGATGAATGCTCGCAAAAAATCCCCTCCTTTTCTACACTATATTGAGAAGAGAGGGGATTCATGCACATTATTTTATATTTGGTTGTTTTGGATATTTTGTAAAGGCCACAATTAATAGAGAAATGGTTAAAAATAAAGATAGTACAGTGATAACAGTACTGCTAACGGGCAGATAGTCTGCTAACATCGAAAGTAACGTAGCCCAAGTGATCGCAAAGGTAGTTGTTCTCCAGATATGGCGATACTCACCCCGACGCTTCATCGCTTTTAAGATAAATAAACCTGCTAAAGCATAAAGGGCAATTTGTGCAAAAATAAGCATTGTTGTCACGACGAAAAGCATTAGGAAGGTGAATGGATATAAGAGCCATTTAATGTCCTCTATGTAATCTGTTAAACCAGTTAAACTATCCATATCGAATGTATCAACGGACATACCTGCTGCAAAACGACCTAAAGAGAATACGGACACAATGGTAATCAGTAGAAAAGTATATTGAATAACCTTTCCAATAGGTAATAAACGATAGGCTGCTAGTTTTTTAGGATGTATAAGACTATCAATAAAAAGCTGTGAGTGTTTCATGCTTTATCTCCTCCAATCGATATTTTAACATGTTCAATGAGGACAAGATATGAAAGAAGTATAAATGAGGAGGGTCTTGATGTTAAAATGTTAACATTATGTAAAGAAGTTAAAGGATTTCTTTACTTTTTGTTAGGAATCATTTAATGATTAGAACGAGGGTAGTAGAGATGTAGGAATTGGAGCGAAAACAATTGACAATAGATTGGCAAAGCATTCTCTTTCAGTTTTTAGGCGGACTAGGGGTCTTTTTATTTTCCATTAAATTCATGGGGGATGGGCTTCAAAAATCAGCGGATGATCGGTTACGTGAATGGTTAAATCGCTTTACCACAAACCCTGTTATGGGTGTCCTGGTAGGTATATTTGTAACAATTTGCATACAATCAAGTTCTGCCACAACAGTCATCACTGTAGGGTTAGTGAGTGCTGGTTTTTTAACACTGCGTCAAGCAATCGGCGTCATCATGGGGGCAAATATTGGTACAACTATTACAGCATTTATTATTGGTATTAATATTGGACTCTATTTTTACCCTTTATTGGCAATTGGGGCAGCCTGTTTATTTTTCTTAAAGAAAGCAACGTATCAACATATTGGTCAGATTCTATTTGGCTTTGGCGGTTTATTTTTAGGGCTAGAGTTGATGAGTGCTAGTATGCAGGCGTTACACCAGCTTGCAGATTTTGCATCGTTAACGCTTCATTTAAGCAATCAACCGATATTAGGCATATTTTTAGGAACCATTTTCACATTACTTGTGCAAAGCTCTACCGCAACGGTGGGGGTATTGCAAGGTTTATATGCAGAACAATTAATTGGTTTAAATAGTGCCTTACCGATATTGTTTGGGGAAAATATTGGCACGACCATTACAGCTGTTTTAGCTTCTCTTGGTGCTTCTATTTACGCTAAGCGTGCAGCAGCGGCTCATGTATTATTTAATGTGATTGGAACGATTATTTTCATGTTATTGTTCACACCGTTTATGCAATATGTACAGTGGATCAGTGGCATATTTCATTTAGAGCCTCGCATGCAGATTGCCATTGCTCATGGCTCATTCAATGTCTTTAATATGATGATCCAACTACCATTTATTGCTGGACTCGCAGCCTTAGTTACAAAGCTATTGCCGGGACATGATGGCCATATCAATGTAACAACTAAGCATTTAGATCCTTCATTCATTGATTCCTCTCCTGCTATTGCGCTAGGTCAAGCTAAAGAAGAGGTATTACGCATGGGTGAACATGCATTGCGTGGGTTAGAAGAAACGTTTTTATATATGAAATCTGGAGAGACAGAGCATATTCCAACGGTGCTACAGCTAGAAGTCGGGCTAAATCATCTAGACAATGAAATTACTGATTATTTAGTAATGGTGTCTAAGCAGCCTCTTTCCCGTGCAGACTCTGTAAGACATCATACTTTATTGACAAATGTAAGGGATTTTGAACGAATTGGGGATCATTTTGAAAATATATTAGAGCTTTTACAGTACAAGGATCACCACGAGGTAAGCTTAAGTAAATCAGCGCGACAGGACTTAATAGGTATGTTTAGTTTAGCCATAGAGGCAGTGCGCAAAAGTATAGAAGCATTAGATACCGCTAGCTTAAGTTTAGCTCAAGAAGTAACAGAGCTAGAAAGCCTGATTGATGATATGGAAGATAAACTACGTCAAAAGCATATTGCCCGATTAAACACAAATGAGTGTAGTGGGGCTGCAGGAATTGTTTATATGGATATCGTTAGCAACCTAGAGCGTATAGGAGACCATGCAGTAAATATTGCAGATTCTATTTTAGGCATTCGTCATTAATGAAACTTTTCACTTTGTTATTTCGTATGAAAGGCAATGCACGTTAAAAGGAGAGAATCTTTATGGAAGTTGTTGGCTGGATCTTAGTGATTGCCTGCTTTATTATTTCATTTATTGGTTTAGTATATCCAATTATTCCCGGAGTACTGTTTTTAGTCGGTGGGTTTTTGCTCTATGGCTTATTTTTCTCATTCGCAGAGCTAAGCTGGTGGTTTTGGGTCATTGAAATACTATTTGTCGTGTTGTTATTTGGGGCAGATACTGTGGCAAATGCGTTTGGTATCAAAAAGTTTGGTGGTTCCAATGCTGGTATGTGGGGGAGCACCATTGGGTTATTAATTGGTCCATTTGTGATCCCTGTGGCAGGGATTTTAATTGGACCATTTTTAGGGGCTGTGATTGCGGAACTAATCGTTGAGAAACGTACATTTAGTGAGGCAGTGAAAAGTGGTGTAGGTTCTTTAATTGGCTTTTTGACATCTACTGTTGTCAAGGCTGTTATTCAAATTGTTATGATTATTGTATTTTTTATCGCCATTTAATGCCTTTCTTTTAAGGTTTAGTGTGTGAGAGAAAAGGGTAAGATAGTAAACATATCGGTATTTCGGTCAAAAGGCTGAAATCTTCAAATTGAAGTATTTTTCGTTGAATGGTTTGACCAATTTTGATAATCTAAGGATGTACTAATTATTTCTTATTTTAGGGAGGAACTTAACAATGGCTTACGAATTACCACAATTAACTTACGCTTATGACGCATTAGAACCACATATCGATGCAAAAACAATGGAAATTCACCATTCTAAACACCACAATACTTATGTAACAAACTTAAACGCAGCAGTAGAAGGTACTGAATTTGCAGAAAAAGACATTAACGACTTAATCGCAAACCTAGATGCTCTTCCAGCTGACAAACAAACTGCTGTACGCAACAACGGTGGCGGACATGCTAACCATACATTATTCTGGGAAGTAATCGCTCCAGGCGGTTCAAATACACCAGTTGGTGAAGTAGCAAAAGCAATCGATGCTAAATTCGGTTCTTTCGACGCTTTCAAAGAAGAATTTGCTAAAGCTGCTACAACTCGCTTTGGTTCAGGTTGGGCTTGGTTAATCGTTGATGGTGACTCAGTTGCTGTTACGTCTACTCCAAACCAAGACTCTCCAGTAATGGAAGGGAAAACTCCAGTTTTAGGCTTAGATGTATGGGAACATGCATACTACCTAAACTACCAAAACCGTCGTCCAGATTACATCGGTGCTTTCTGGAACGTAGTAAACTGGGATGTAGTAGAAGCTAAATTCCAAGCTGCAAAATAATAACGAATAATTGGCTGTGCCTAAAGTGAGCAATCACGGAGGCATAGCCTTTTTTTGTTGGATAAAACAGCAAATTAAGGGATAGAATCTGAAAATATCAGGATAATGAAGACGAAATATAAGGAGAGCGTGAAATAGGGCAACCTTTCTCCATAAAGTACCGTCAAATAAATGATGTTTTACATAAGAAATCGAAAGTGCGTGCTTTTCTGTCATACCTTCGAATGGTATACTAGGTATCGTGTATTGAAATGATCAGAAGATGAGGAGGGGAATACATATGCGCAAAGCACCTGGAAAAAATCGCGCGGCGAGTGTTAAAGCAAAACATCATTCTAACTTAACATTTCGTATGAATATCCTTTTCTTTGCAATATTTATCGTATTTTCAATGTTAATTTTTAGACTTGGCTATATGCAAATCGTCAAAGGGGAAGATTATGTACGTATTTTAGAGCGTACAGAAGAAGTTCCTGTCAACACAAGTGTACCAAGGGGACGCATGTATGATCGTTACGGTCGTATTTTAGTGGATAATCACCCGGAAAATGCCATTACGTATACGAAAATGCAAACGACCACAACAGAGGAGATGCTTGATATCGCGAAAAAGCTGGCACAGTTAATTGAACAGCCAACAAAGCGTGTCACATTGCGTGATAAACAGGATTTTTGGATATTACAAAATCACGATGCTGCCTATGAAAAAGTCACAGAGGCAGAAAAAACAAAAATTAATGCACAAGAAAATATTACAACAAGTCAGATTAATGCAGAGATTGATAAACTGGTACGGGAACGTATCACAAACGAAGAACTTTTACAATTAACAGAGGCAGATTTAGAGGTATTAGCGATTTATCGTGAGATGGTATCTGGCTATAATCTATCTCCTCAAATTATTAAAAGTGAAAATGTATCAGCTGATGAATTTGCTCGTGTATCTGAGCGTTTAACTGAACTACCAGGTGTTAATACAACAACAGACTGGAAACGTGTCAAATTATCATCTTTATCTATTCTTGGGCGTACAACGGTCCCAACAAAAGGGATACCAAAAGAGAAGCTCAATTACTATTTAGCACGTGACTACTCACGTAATGACCGTGTGGGAGAAAGTTACATTGAAGCACAATATGAAGAATTATTACAAGGTCAAAAAACAGTCGTCAAAAATATTACCAATAAAAAAGGTCAAGTAGTCGATACAGTCACAACCTATGAAGGGGAGCCAGGTAAAGACTTAATCCTTTCATTGGATAGTGAGCTGCAGGCTGAAACGGATAAGATTGTAGAAGAAGAACTGCTTAACTTAAAGGCACTTCCAGGCTCCTATTTATTAGACCGTGCCTTCCTTATTATGATGGATCCAAATACAGGCGACATTTTATCGATGGTAGGTAAGAAAATAGAAAAAAATCCCGAGACAGGGCAAAATGAAGTCATTGACTATGCATATGGATCGTTTACAACAGCCTATGAGGCAGGTTCATCTGTTAAAGCAGCAACAGTCCTCACTGGCTACAATCAGGATGTTATTTCGATGGGTACTTCAATGGGAGACGAGCCGATTATATTAGCTGGCACGGACCCGAAAACGTCTATTTTTAACAGGGCTGGATATATCCCGATGAATGACTTGTTAGCATTAGAACGTTCTTCCAACTCCTATATGTTTAAAATTGCGATGCTGCTTAATGGAACCCCTTATAGTTATGGTATGCCATTACGCTTAAAGGACGATACGTTCTCAAAAATGCGTAATAATTATGCGCAATTTGGTTTAGGTGTGAAAACAGGCATTGATTTACCAAATGAATTTAGCGGAGTGCGTGGTCCATCAGGTCCAACAATGGGTGGTAAAACACTTGACTTGGCGATTGGTCAGTATGATACGTATACACCACTTCAACTTGCACAATATATTTCAACAGTTGCCAATGGTGGCTATCGTATTCAGCCACATGTTGTGAAAGAGGTTCGAGACCCATCACAGGATGGGAAGCAATTAGGGCAGTTAGTAACAGAAGTAGGTCCAACTATTTTGAATCAAATTGATAATCCTAAAGAAGAGATCGATTATGTAAAGCAAGGGCTACGTCGTGTATATACTGGTTCACATGGTACAGCACGAGCACAATTTGCCGATACTCCATATACAGCTGCAGGGAAAACAGGGACAGCAGAGGTAGTGTATTATGGTCCGTTACGTGAGCACTACGGCACAAATACGATTAATTTAACGCATGTTGGCTTTGCCCCATATGAAAATCCTGAAATTGCCTATGCAGTTGTGATCCCATGGGTTAATACAAATTTAGCGCCACACTACTATCAAAATAATGTCATTGCTAGACGTTCTTTAGATAAGTATTTTGAATTAAAAGCAAAATATCAAGCTGAAAAAGTAACTGATAGCAATGTAAAACAGCCAATTTTACCAGCGATTACGGAAGAAAAAATTGGAGAGAATGAGCAGGAATAAAGGGTATTGGATATGCGCTAATACAAAACGGATTTGGAAAAATTATTTTCCAAATCCGTTTTATTTTTACTTTTTTATGAATTTTGAATGATGTTACGCTAATTCTTAAGTAAATATGGAATGTATACCAAATGCGCAATTCAGAGGTACTTGTCAAAATTGCTGATGAACTGAATATGTTGTGAAATTTAAACTTAACTAAGTAGTGAAAGGGGCGTTTGCATAGCAAAACGCCCCTTTCAAATATTTAGTGCCTTTATGCGGATAATTGCTGAATGGCTAATTCAAATTGCTCTCTTGGTTTTACCCCATAAAGTTCTATATTGTTATAGAAATAAGAAGCTAGCATAAAATCAATCGCCTCTTGAAGTGTGTAGTCCCGATGTTCCATTACTAATGATAAATATGTTTTAAAATAATCGACATTTTGTACTTTTGCATGTTTCATGACAAAGGTCAAACTCTCCTTATCATTAAAATAAATATTTCCTGACACAATTGCTTATTATAACACCTTTCCTATAGGAAGCAAGTTTCCTCTATTGTAAATTCATCTTTACAAACGTTTACAAAGCATTACATTCCTTTACATCTCTTTTACGAACCGTTTATACGACTTCAACAATCAGTCATTATAGTAAAGATTGTAAGACAAATAACTATAAAACAGTTCATGACGGAGGCAAATGAGATGAAAAAGTGGAAGTACTTAACGATGACAGCGGTAATGGGTTCTGCATTAATGCTAGGTGCATGTGGTAGCGATTCTGCACAAAACGGAAACAATACAGAAACGAATGCACCAGCAAGCTCAGGACAAGAAGCTGCTGATGAAAAGCTACAAGGGTCTGTAGCTGGAGATGGCTCATCAACAGTAGCACCAATCATTGAGGCAGTTGTTGAAGAGTATGCAGGTACACAACCAGATGTCAAAGTATCAGTGGGGGTTTCTGGTACTGGTGGTGGTTTTGAAAAATTCATCGCAGGTGAAACAGACTTTTCAAATGCATCTCGTAATATAAAAGATGAAGAGAAAGCGAAATTAGAAGAAGCGGGCATTGATTTTACAGAGCTAGCTTTAGCATATGACGGTTTATCAGTAGTCGTGAACCCAGAAAATGATTGGGCGAAGGACTTAACGGTAGAACAACTACAAAAAATTTGGATTGAAGATGGGACAGAGAAAAAATGGTCTGATATTGATCCATCATGGCCAGATGAAAAAATCGTTTACTATTCACCAGGTACTGATTCAGGCACATACGATTACTTTGATGAAGTGATTTTAGATGGAGCAGATCTAGTAAGCTCAGCAACATTATCAGAGGATGATAATATGCTAGTGCAAGGTGTAGCTGGTGATAAAAATGCGATTGGCTTCTTCGGTTATGCTTACTACCTTGAAAATAAAGATAAATTAAACATTGTCAAAGTAAATGGCGTAGAGCCAACAAATGAAACAATTGAAGGTGGCGAATATACACCACTTTCACGTCCATTATTCACATACGTAAAAAATAGTGCAATGAAGGACAATGAAGCAGCATACGACTTCATTAAATTTACACTTGAAAACGCAGGCGATATGGCTGAAGCAGTGGGCTATGTTCGTTTACCTGAAGAAAAATATACTGAAGGCTTAAAAACTTTAGAAGGCTTAAAATAAGAAGACATGCATAGAGGGGAAGAGATGTATGCTCTTTCCCTCACTTATTTGAAAGGAGCTCCCAATGGTTTCTCAAAAGGAAGATAAGACATCATCTGTGCAGCAATTAATTGCAAATTCGCGCAACCAAAAAACAAAGAAAATAGTGGAAAAAGCCATGCCAGCTCTATTATTTTCTGCAGCTATTATTTCGATATTAACAACATTTGGCATTGTTTTCACCCTTATTTTTGAAACGTTTGAATTCTTTAAACGTGTGTCGATTACGGATTTCCTTTTCGGTACTAAATGGTTACCGTTTTCAGGTAACGAACCGTTATTTGGGATACTGCCATTAATCGCTGGTACATTAAAAGTGACACTTATTGCAGTTGTAGTAGCTGTACCATTTGGAATTGCTTCAGCTATCTATTTAAGTGAATATGCAAGTGAGAAAACACGACGTACAGTGAAACCTATTTTAGAGGTATTAGCAGGTGTGCCAACAATTGTTTATGGCTTCTTCGCTTTAACATTTGTCACACCAGTTTTACAAGAAATTGTACCTGGACTCAAATTATTTAATGCATTAAGTCCTGGTATTGTTGTAGGGATTATGATTTTACCAATGATTACATCTCTTTCAGAAGATGCTATGTCATCTGTACCAAATAGTATGCGTGAAGGAGCCTTAGCTCTAGGTGCGACGAAATTTGAAGTAGCAATCAAAGTAGTATTACCAGCTGCGCTTTCAGGGATTGTCGCTTCTGTTGTGTTAGCTATTTCCCGGGCAATTGGAGAAACAATGATTGTATCGCTTGCAGGTGGTTCAACACCGAAATTTGACCTCAATGTGACAGACTCTATTCAAACAATGACTGCATACATTGTACAGGTTTCAACTGGTGATGCGGGTTATGGTACAACCATTTATTACTCAATTTATTCAGTAGGATTTACACTATTTATCTTTACTCTAGTAATGAATTTACTTGCTCACTATATTTCGAAACGCTTCAGGGAGGTTTACTAGCATGCGCTATATGGATGACACAGTCGTCATGAAACGAATGACAAAGCGTATTACAGCAAATAAAGTCTGGAAAACTCTCTTTTTCTTAGCTACTACGTTTGCACTTGTTGCTTTAGCTATTTTACTGTACCGCATTGTGACACAGGGGATTGATTACTTAAATATCGATTTCTTGACGAATTTTGCATCACGATTTGCGGATAAGGCAGGTATCAAAGCTGCTTTAATCGGTTCGCTTTGGTTAATGGCAGTTGTAGCACCAGTATCCATTATTTTAGGAGTTGGTACTGCGATTTATTTAGAGGAGTATGCCAAGAAAAATAAAATCAATGACTTTATTCGCATGAATATATCGAATCTAGCAGGTGTTCCTTCCATTGTTTTTGGATTACTTGGATTAACTATTTTTGTACGTATGATGGGTCTAGGAAAAAGTATTTTAGCTGCTGGCTTTACAATGAGTTTGTTAATTTTACCTGTTATCATTGTAGCGGCTCAAGAGGCTATTCGTGCAGTGCCAAACGAACAACGTGAAGCTTCATATGGCATGGGTGCAACGAAATGGCAAACGATTTTGCGTGTTGTATTGCCAGCTGCCATTCCAGGTATTTTAACAGGAAGTATTTTAGCCTTGTCTCGTGCCATTGGAGAAACAGCTCCACTAGTTGTAATTGGAATTCCAGTTATCCTCCAGTTTTTACCGAATGGTTTACTGAGTCAATTTACAGCATTACCAATGCAAATATATGATTGGGCAAAACGACCACAAGAAGCCTTTCAGTACGTAGCAGCCGCAGGTATTTTAGTGCTTATGACAGTGCTGCTATTAATGAATTCGATTGCCATCTATATCCGAAATAAATTCCAAAAACGTTATTAATGAGGTGACCTTATGGTATTAGATTTTAAAGAGGAAAAAACAATTGTCAAACGGAATCAGGCAACGACTAAGCCTATAGCAGATGTGGCGAAAAATATTGTCTATGATACACGCAATTTAAACTTATGGTATGGTGATCATCATGGTTTAAAAGATGTTAATTTAAGCATCTATGAAAATGAAGTAACGGCTATTATTGGACCATCTGGCTGTGGGAAATCTACGTATCTAAAAACATTAAACCGCATGGTTGAACTTGTACCAATCGTACGTACATCAGGAGAAATTTTATATCGTGAGCGAAATATTTTAGATAAAAACTATACGGTAGAGGAATTAAGAACACGTGTAGGTATGGTATTCCAAAAGCCAAACCCGTTTCCAAAATCCATTTATGATAACATTGCCTATGGACCAAGAATTCATGGCATTAAAAATAAAAAAATTCTCGATGAAATTGTGGAGAAATCATTAAGAGGGGCAGCCATTTGGGACGAGGTAAAAGACCGTTTGAATCAAAATGCTTACGGATTATCAGGTGGTCAGCAACAACGTATTTGTATTGCACGTTGCTTAGCGATTGAGCCTGATGTCATCTTAATGGATGAGCCAACATCTGCCTTGGACCCGATTTCTACGTTGAAAGTGGAAGAGCTGGTTCAAGAACTGAAAAAGGATTATTCCATTGTCATCGTGACACATAATATGCAGCAAGCGGCACGTATTTCTGATCGTACAGCATTCTTCCTAAGTGGAGAGGTTGTCGAATACGATAAAACGGATGTTATTTTCCAAACACCAGCAGATCAACGTACAGAAGACTATATTTCGGGACGTTTCGGCTAAGGAGGAGCAATGAATGATCGTACGTGAACGTTTTGAACAAGAGTTAAAAGAGGTACAGGGACAATTTCTTGCAATTGCTAATAGCAGTATCCTTGCATTAAAAACAGCTTTTGAAGCATTGGTAGAGCAGGATTTAGAAAAGTCTTTGAAAATTTTGGAGGACGATTTAATCATTAATCGCCTTGAAGAAGAAATTAATGACCATGTGATCCTAATGATTGCCAAGCAACAACCAGTAGCAACAGATTTACGCCGTCTCATGGTTCTCGTAAAGGCAGCTTCAGATATGGAAAGAGTAGGGGACTATGCGGTTAATATAGCTAAAGAAGCAATTCGAATTGGTAAGGAGCCGATGATATTTCCAATAACAAATCTCCAAACCATGTGCAATAAAACAGTAGAAATGCTAGAGAGCATCATGAAGGCCTTTACTGAGGAAGATACGGTACGCGCTAAAGAGATTGCAGAGTTAGATGATTACGTGGACGATTTATACGGGGCAACGATCACCCTTTTACTCCGTGCTGGGGTAGAAAACCCCTCCCATATTTCACAGATTACGCACCTAACATTTATATGCCGCTATTTAGAGCGTTCTGCTGACCATGCTACAAATATTGCTGAACATCTATTTTACTTAGTAAAAGGCAAACATTATGAATTAAATAATTAAGAAAGAAGAGCTGCGTTTTAGCTCTTTTTTTCATTTGCAGAAAAAAATCTCCTGAAGCAGCAACATTGTCTTTGGCTGTAGCGTCTTTATAGCAAGCGTTTTTGTATTGTCAAAAAATTTTTTTGGTTATACTATAGACATTATCCAAAAAATGTGGTGCTTAGGAGGTGCTGCTACATGAAAGATGCGATTGAATCCCTCATCAAGCAATTTGACAAGCAGTTGACAATAGAACAACTTGACTATTTACGTTTTCTCTATGAAAACCTACATATAGAGGAGTTAAGTGAAGGGGAACAACATTATTTTATCGATTATTTTTTCAAGAGTGAGCCATTACGAAATATGGCAGCATTTGCTCTGGAATTGACGGATATCATGCATGAAATCCAAGAGAATATTCCTGCTATTGAGAAGGCAGAACGCTTAGCAAATGGCAAAGAGCAACGCCAGTATTATGAACGAAAATGGTCAGAGCTTAGACGTCAAAAGCTTAAGCAACAGACAACGAAAAGCGGCAATATTTACTATGTACCCTTTCATGATTATCAACAAGACCCTGGCCCGATGATTATTTGTTTAGAACAAACGACAGGAATGGCCGCTTATTCTGAGATTTGTAAAAGTATGATTTTAGCGTTATTTATGAGTGCACATCGAGAAGGCCGTGATTTATACATTGTACCGTATGATCGGCAAATTCATGTCCACTACCGCTTTGAAAATGGTCATTTAAATTTAGCTGATTTTAAAAGTTTTATCGAATATAAGGCAAAGGGAGAGGCAGCCATTTTACCTGTTTTACAATTTGTGAAAGCATTGCTACAGGAAAATCAATTAGGTACAGAAGCAGATGTCATTATTTTTACAGAAGGAGCACCTATTGATGGGCAGCATCTCGTTGGCAAGCAAGCAAAAATGATGCTAAAGGAAATGAAGCAAAAATATCATGCTGAATTTTCGGTAATTGCCATGCATGAACATAACTTTAATAAACAGCAATTTTGGTTTGCTAGTAAGGCTTTTTTTGCAGATGATGCCATACAATAACAAGAACGGGGCTAACCATTACTGAAGGTCGGCTCCTTTTTGCTGGCGATACATAGGTAGTTATAAAGGAGAAATACATGGATTCATTACATTGGTTATTACCTAAATTTACAGTCCCAACCTGGCTAGATGGCTTAATTGCTGTCATTATTTGTTTAGTCGGGTGGCTTATTCAACGATTCATCATCAAAAAAATTATTCATCGTGTTGTGCTATTTTTAAAAGATCGTCAGCGCAATTTCCAAGCAAATGTACTGGCTCAATTTAGTAAAGCAATTGGCTATGCCTTTATGACGACTGTCATTGTGCTAAGCTTATCTTATTTAATAAAAGTCCCTTTATTTACACATCCATCAACAAAGAATTTTGTATTGTCTATTATGGTGTTTTTTGCTTTTAAAGGGATTTATGATGTTTTGAATTTTTATACGAAACAACCATTTGAATTAACAAGCGAAGAGGATCAGAATGTTTTACTACCGTTTTTTCTACGAATCGGTAAAGTACTTATCATGATTTTTGCTATGTTTACGATTGCTTCCTTTTGGGATTTTAATCTGAATGGCTTTTTAACGGGAATCGGCTTAACGGGTGTGGCGATTGCCTTTGGGATTCGCGATACACTAGCGCATGTATTTGGTGGCATGTCCGTAGCTTTAGATAATCCATTCCAAATAGGAGATTGGATTGCGACAGAGGATCAAAAAATTGAAGGAACGATTGAGGATATTAATTTAAGAAGTACGTTAATTCAAACAGGAGACAAAGGACTTGTGTATGTGCCGAACTCCTATTTAGTGAATCGCCCACTTTATAATTTATCTAAACGAGAAAAACGGAAATGTGAGCAATTTTTATATATCGCTGCTGCTAATAATGAGGAAGACATACGTAGCGCTTTAACGGCCATTCATAAGGAAATTTATTTACATGCTAAAACAGAGAAAGACATGATTCATGTATTTATAGATGAATTTCATCATGATTCGTATCGCGTGCTTGTTCGATTCTTTGTTGCCACAAATGATACCGCTGTTATGCTGGAAGTGCGGCAGGATATTTTATTTGCCATTCGTCAAATAATGGAGGAGCTATCGATTACATTAGCTAGCCATCCTGAAGAAGAAAGTCTGCGAAATAAAAAATAAATTGAATTGTAAGATAGTTTGCTTTACAATATTACCAAGAAATCAGCTTTGATGAAGAGTAGTAGCTAGTACAATTTGTTATAGAGAGCTAGTGGTTGGTGAAAACTAGTACAAATGTTTAGTGAATGGACTTCGGAGCTCTAATCCTGAAAAAAGTACGGATTAGCGGATGCCTACGTTACAAGGCTTAGAGAGGGTTTTCCTATCAGGAGACCAATGAAGGTGGCACCACGGCTTTTCCGTCCTTTTGGGATGGAAAGGCCTTTTTATATTTTTTTCTTTAGACGGCAAATGTTTTAGCTGAATGAAGAGAGAGCCTTTAGCAGATTTCTGCTGCTAAAGATAGATGAGGTGTAGATGAGCAGAGCTTAGAGAAGGAGAGAAGAGTATGACAGTTGAGCTTAGAAAGTATGCTATGAAAGTATTACATGGGGATATGATGACCCCGATCTCTGTGTATCAATCACTGAAAGGGCAGCATAAAATGTTGTTCGAATCCTCAGCGAAACATGAGGAAAGTGGGCGATATTCCTTTATCGCCATCAATCCAGTGGCTGAACTAAAAGGAAACAATGAAGAATTCGTGTTTTCAAAAGGAGCAGAAAATGACAAGGCTAGGGGCAATGTGCTTGATCGATTAAAAGAACTAATACCCTTTCATAAAGAAAGCTATCCTTTTGCTTTCTTTGGAGGAGCTATAGGTTTCTTTGGCTATGAAACAGCATTTTACACAGAAAAAATAGGTGACTATTTACAGGATGATTTAGCTATGCCTGATGTTCATGTTTTTTTCTATGATACATTTATTGTTTTTGATCATCTAACACAAGAAATTACACTAGCTTCGATTGATCTATTTCAGGATGGGCGTTCATTAGAGGAGATGGAAGCTGCTATTACAAGGATGGAGCAACAGCTTTGTGCAGGTACGACCTTTGAGGTATTAAAGGTGGATGAGCTACAGTTTAAGCCTATGATTTCAAAGGAACGATTTGTTGCTTTGGTGGAACGTGCTAAGCAGCATATTTTGAGAGGTGATATTTTCCAAATTGTGTTATCGCAACGTTTTTCTGCGCCGTTTACAGGTTTGCCGTTCTCGCTCTATCGTCAATTGCGCACGTCTAACCCATCACCCTATATGTTTTATATGGATTATGGTGACTATATTATTTTAGGAACATCTCCTGAAAGTCTTGTGAAAGTAAAAAATCGAAAAGTGACAACCAACCCAATAGCAGGTACAAAGCCGCGTGGCACGACAATAGAACAGGATGAGGCCATCGCAAATGCGCTATTAGTGGATAGCAAGGAAATAGCTGAACACCGTATGTTAGTGGATTTAGGTCGCAATGATCTTGGACGTATTGCAAAAGTGGGTTCTGTCAAGCTAACCAAATACATGAAAATTGAGCGCTATAAATATGTGATGCATATGGTATCTGAGGTTATTGCCGAATTGCGAGATGACCTCCATGTACTGGATGTACTTCGTGCTTGTTTACCTGCTGGTACAGTGTCAGGGGCACCAAAAATTCGGGCCATGCAATTGATTAATGAATTAGAACCAGTAAAGCGTGGGGTGTATGCGGGAGCAGTGGGCTATATTTCGACAACTGGTGATATGGACTTGGCCCTCGCGATTCGCACGATGCTCATTAAGGATCAAAAGGCACATGTACAGGCAGGAGCAGGTATTGTTTATGATTCGATTCCATTGTCAGAATATGAAGAAACACTGAATAAGGCACGTGCCCTATTGGAGGTAAAAAAATGATTTTAATCATAGATAACTACGATTCTTTTACCTATAATTTATTTCAACAAATCAGTATGCTTGGAAAAAGCGTCAAGGTTGTACGGAATGATGTCATTACTATAGAAGAAATTCAAAAACTATCGCCAGAAGCCATCATTTTATCACCAGGGCCAGGAACGCCAAATGAAGCAGGGATAACGATAGAGGTCATCAAGGAACTCTATCAAAAATTCCCTATTTTAGGTATTTGTCTAGGGCACCAATCGATAGGTCAGGCTTTTGGCGCAAATATTGTACAGGCAAAAAATATTATGCATGGAAAGCTGTCCCCATTACAATACGAGCAAACAGGTTTATTTGCCCAATTAGATGGGGATATCGAGGTTATGCGATATCATTCACTTATTATTGAAGAACAAACTTTACACACGGATTTTAAAATACTCGCCACAGCGGGTGATGACGGAGAAATCATGGCCATTCAACATAAAGAATATCCACTTTATGGGCTGCAGTTTCATCCTGAATCAATCGGCACAAAAGAAGGTAGTATGATGATGCAAGCCTTTCTAGAAAGTATAGCGTAATAAAAAAGCTGTCGCCTCATATATGAATGGGCGACAGCTTTTTATGTTATTGTTTCTTACCTGTAATTAAATTAGCTATTTCTTCTAAAGTCATGGAAGAATTGACCTCATAGGAGCCGATTTGTAAGCTTCTAGCATATTTAGGGTTAGCAAGTAGTAACTCCATTTCAACACTATTGGTAATAATGCCACCGTCTTCAAGTTTTTGGGCCACACTATACGGTGTGATACCACTATAGATTTGCAGAGACATCGTTGTTACATCTGTATACGCTTCTTTATCAGCTTGTTCAGATGCATCTGTTGTAGAAGTTTTTTCAGTCGTATGTACTTGCTTTAATTGATCCTTTAACGAGGCAATTTCTTGATTGGCCTTACTTAGTTTGTTTTGCAGTTCTTTTACCTGTTGTTGATTGGAAAATTCCTTAGTAGGAAGACCAATATTTACATCGAAGCGGTTTGCGAGTGCAAGCAATGCCCCAACAAGAAAAATGGCTATACCAAATGCACGAATGGCAGACTTATTCATCAATCAACGCCCCCCGTTTGCAATCACTTGCCGAACTTGCTCTTCTGTTAAATTTGAGCGAATACTAATATCTGCTACAGAAAGACCCTGTTTATTTAATTCAAGTACCTGACTAATAATAATTTGATGAATCGGTTTTGCTGGTGCTGTTGTTTGTCCAACTTTTGAACTCTGTGCAGCCTGTTGAACAGCCTGCATGACTTGGTGCACTTTAGGATCTTGACCTTTTGGAGGGATACTTGATTTTGATTTCACTTGGAACTCAGGCTCTAGTAAAAGTTCTTCCTCCACAATCTTAAGACGACGTTTTAAATTATTCGTTTCTTGGAAGATGGAGATAGATAATTCTTCGACATCTTGTTCGATTTTTTTCGAGCTATTTTTGAAAAAGAACGAAATGATGATCAGAAAAATGCCGATACTCATTAATAAGATGGATAAATCCAATAGTTTCACCTCAATGTAGTATGTAATTATAAGATATTTTACCATATGCAAACTTAATATGAAATGAAGGTAGATTTTTTTTCAGTTTATGTTATAATAGGTTAGTCGTATAAATCATGCTCAAATTTAAATTCTTGATATAGAGTGGGAGGGTTAATGATGCGCGTAAATATTACTTTAGCTTGCACAGATTGCGGCGAACGTAACTACATTTCTAAAAAGAACAAGCGTAACAATCCAGAGCGTCTTGAACTTAAAAAATATTGCTCTCGCGAGAAGAAATACACTCTTCACCGTGAAACTAAGTAATCGCTCATTAAGCCAAAACCACAAGTGGTTTTGGCTTTCTACATTTTATCACATCATTCAATGTAACAATTCCAGGAGGATATGAAGTTTTACGATATAGGAGGTAGCCTAGATGGATAAAACAACTTTACGAAACACGGTACGCCAAGCCCTTGCAACTATGAAGGATGAAGACTATCATCGTCAATCATTAGCTGTGTTAAACAAGGTGCTACAGGAACCATATATAATAGAAGCAAATACAATTGGCATGACCATTTCAAATAAGCCAGAAGTCGACACAATTCTTATAATTGAGGAATTATGGAAACTAGGTAAAAAGGTCGCAGTTCCTAAATGTCACCCAAAAACAAGAGAAATGTCATTTTATGCCATTGAATCATTTGCACAGCTTGAAACTGTATATATGCATTTGCGTGAGCCCATTCCAGCAAAAAGTGAGTTTGTTGACGCAAATGAGATGGATATCATTGTTGTACCAGGCGTTGTTTTTGATCCATACGGTTATCGAATCGGCTATGGCGGTGGTTATTATGACCGCTATGTATTAAACTATAATAAGGGTAAGCTGATGTCGCTGCTCTTTGATGAGCAAATCATTGATTGTGTTCCTACTGAAGCACATGATTGCCCAGTAGATATCATTGTGACGCCCACAAAACGTATTGACTGTGTTGCACAACGAGGAGCGAATGAAAATGGATAAAATGCTAGATATTTATGAACTCTTGAAAACATATGGTACCTATATTTATACACGTGATCCTATTGGCGATTTGATGTTGATGGAGGATGAAATACGTGAGCTCTATAAAGCGAATGTACTAGATATAAAAGATTATCAAATGGCTCTACTGCTTATTCGACAAGAAACAACAAGACTTCGTATGGAAGAGCATAAAAAGTAATGTTTGAAATATAATGTAATTGGGTATTGTAAAATTAATGTAACATGTATGTAATATTCTTAAAAACAGTGGGTTTCCGCTGTTTTTATGTTTTTACGAAACTTTTTACAATGCAAAACGTATATATAGATATCTGGTGCATAGAAAGAGCAGGGAGAAAAAATTTTCCCTAAGATATGTGTTGATTATCTGTTAAAAAAGGATTAAGATATATTTTGTTTCCGTAACAAAATGTAAAAAATTATTATTTTTTTGTAAGGAAGTAGGGAGGATGTTAGGAATGAAATCAATAAAGTGGCCTAAACATTCATTTATGATACTAGCAATTATAGCAACTTGGATCAAAACGGTCATTGTTTACCACACAAGCTTTGAAATGAAAATTGAAAATGCAATGCAACAGTTTATTTTATTTATTAATCCATTAAGCTTCTTGCTATTTACGTATGGTTTATCACTATTCTTTAAATCAGCAAAAGCTAGAAATCGTTATTTGATTACGGTCAGCGTTATTTTGTCCATTGTTTTATATGGAAATGTAGCGTTCTATCGATTCTACAATGATTTTATTACGCTACCAGTATTATTCCAAACAAGTAACTTTAGTGACTTAGGAACATCAGTAGCAGCCATTGTTGAGCCTTGGGATGTATTATATTTCGTTGATGTCGTTATCTTAATCTTAGCGAATAAATTTTTACCAAAAATGAAAGATGCATTTAAAGTGAATATTGAATTCCGTCGTGCATTTTTTGTGCTTGCAATAGCAATGACATTCTTAAATTTAGGATTAGCAGAAACTGAGCGCCCACAATTACTAACACGTAGTTTTGACCGCGAATTATTAGTAAAAAACATTGGTACGTACAATTACCACTTGTATGACATTTATATTCAATCTAAATCATCTGCTCAACGTGCGTTAGCCGATGGTAGTGAACTAGTAGAAGTGAACAACTATATACGTTCTAATCAGGCTGCTGTAAATCCAGAGATGTTTGGGAAATATAAAGGTCGTAACCTGATTGTGGTATCGATGGAGTCATTACAAAACTTTGTCATTAATAATGACATGAATGGTCACGAAATTACGCCATTCTTAAACTCTTTAACAAAAGATAAAGATACGTATTATTTCAGTAACTTCTATCACCAAACAGGGTTAGGAAAAACATCTGACTCGGAGTTTATTGTTGAAAACTCACTGTTTGGTTTAGGTCGAGGTGCTGTATTCTTCACGCATGGTGGAAATACGTATAATTCAATGGCTGAACGCCTTGGAGAAAATGGATACTTTACAAATGTCATGCACCCTAATAATAAATCATTCTGGAATCGTGACATGATGTATCAATCGTTAAAAATTAATAAATTCTACGATATAGATTCATATACTGTGGAAGAGGGGCAAGCTGTAAACTGGGGAATGAAAGATGTTCCATTCTTAGAGCAATCAGCTGCTTTAATGAAAGATATGCCTCAGCCATTCTACTCTAGACTTATTACTTTAACGAACCATTATCCATTTACATTGGATCCAGAAGATATTATGATTCCTGAATATGATTCAAATTCAGGTACATTAAATCGTTACTTCCAAACAGTACGTTACATGGATGAGGCTTTAAAAGACTTCTTCCAACAGTTAAAAGATCAAGGTGTCTATGATAATTCTATTATTGTGATGTATGGGGATCACTATGGTATTTCTGAGAACCATAATAAAGCAATGGCACAATATTTAGGAAAAGATCAAATTACACCAATGGATAATGCAATGCTTCAAGAAGTACCTTTATTCATCCATATCCCAGGAGCGGGCGATGGAAAAGAAATGACTGAGATTTCCGGACAAATGGATTTACGCCCAACAATCTTACACCTTCTTGGCGTTGAAACGTCAAAAGATATGCAAATGGGTGCAGATTTATTTTCTCCAGAGCATGAGGACTTTGTAGTCTTCCGTGATGGACGTTTTATTACAGATAAATACGTCTATGCTGGTGAAGCTTGCTATGACAAAGCAACTGGCGAAGAAATAGATGGTGAGCCATGTCAGTCTTATGCTGATCGTGCTACAATGGAGCTAGAAAATTCTGATGCCATCATTAATGGAGACTTACTTCGCTTCTATGACGAAAAAACAGGTAATTTAAAGCAGGATTCAGTTAAATAATCAAAGAGAGATCTCGTATAGGGATCTCTCTTTTTTTATTGCTGATAAAAAAGAATTAGTCTCAAGCGCTATTCATAAAATTTTTTTGTGAATCCTATGCTAAAGAAAACACTTTTCGCAATGTTTTACAACACTATGCAAAGTGAATACACTTTATTGAACATTTCTTTTTATTGACAAATAGCAAGATACGATTATAATAAGTGTAAATATCTGCATAACGAAGATTTGTTTTTAGCATTTCGGAGTATAAGAGTGAAAGGCATCGAAAAGAACGAGTAACTTTAATGGAACTGACAGAGAGTAGCCGGTTGTTGAGAGGCGCAAGGGGATATTAAAGTGAATACATCTTGGAGCTGCGTACCGAAACTATAGTAGGCTACGACGGGGTTGCATCCGTAATCATTGCAAAAGTATCGCTATGGCTGTACTTGTTGAGGAGAGCTATGTGAATAGCTCTCGAAAAAAGGTGGTAACACGTTTATCTACGTCCTTTAGGAATTTCCTAAAGGCGTTTTTTTTATGCCTTCTAAGCAAAAACGTGTAAAGCTATTAAAGCCTTGTAAACAAAATCGGTACCCCATTTACTCTTATAGAACTTGCAATATTAATATTTAATATTACAAGGAGATGTTTCGTATGTTTTTAACACCAAAGGATCAAATAGCGATTATCAAGAAGGGTGCTAACAAGATCGTTGATGAACAGGATTTATTTGAAAAATTAGAGCGATCGTATAAAGAACAGCGACCTTTAACGATTAAGCTAGGGCTCGATCCGTCCGCACCAGATATTCATTTAGGTCATGCGGTTGTTCTACGGAAAATCAAGCAAATGCAAGATTTAGGCCATCATGCAGTTATTGTTATCGGTGATTTTACAGGACGAATTGGCGATCCTACAGGTAAAGCTAAGGGGCGAACAGCCTTAAATGACGATATAGTGAAGAAAAACGCCCAAACTTATTGTGAGCAAATTTTTAAAGTAATAGATCCGAACAAGACAACTGTTCGTTTTAATAGTGAATGGTTAGCGAAGCTGTCCTTTGAAGAAGTCATCAAGCTAGCAGCCACAACATCTGTTGCTCGACTTCTAGAGCGCGAGGATTTTCAGAAACGTTACCAGCAGCACATCCCAATTGGTATACATGAGTTTTTCTACCCACTTATGCAAGCATATGATTCAGTAGAACTTGAGGCAGATATAGAGTTAGGTGGAACGGATCAGACGTTCAATATTTTAATGGGACGCACCTTACAAAAGCATCGAGGATTAGAAAAACAAATTGCTATTTTTATGCCCTTACTAGAGGGGTTAGATGGTATTGAAAAAATGAGTAAGAGTTTAGGTAATTATATTGGCATCAATGAAGCACCTGAGATTATGTTTAAAAAGGTGATGGAAGTACCAGATACTTTAATTATCAAATATTTCGAATTAGCAACAGATGAGCATCCACTACAAGTGCAGGCTATTCAAGATAGACTACAAAAGGGAGAGAATCCCCGCGATTTGAAATTCCTATTAGCAGAAATTATAACGGCTTTATACCATGGATCTACAGCAGTGGAGGAAGCAAAAGCTTATTTTGAAGCAGCATTTCAAAAAAAGGAAATACCGAAAAACATTCCTATACTGCTCTTAGAAATTGATAAGGAAAGAATCGTGGATATCATTCCACAACTAGTGGCAATGGGTTTTATTCAAAGTAAGAGTGAGTTTTTGAGGGTAATCAAGCAAAAAGGAGTATCCTTGAATGGAGAAAAAATGGCGATGGATGACATATCACAAGTATTAATGAATAATGATGTTCTACAAATCGGCAAGAAGCGGTTTCTTCAATTCAATAAGTAATAATAGACAAAAAAGAGCAATCTCCGAAGAGACTGCTCTTTTTCTGTCTGAATTTTAGTGTAATTTTGGTGGGTAACCGCTGTGAACAATCGTCATGATGACGAACCATCCGAATACAGCAGCACTTAATAAGTTGAAAACAACGCTTAATAGGTTCTTTTCTTTAATTGCTTGGAATGTACCAAATACAGCTAAAATCGCTACTAGACCAAAAATAACCATTAATAAGTTCATTAAAAATAGACACTCCTTTCGACATCAGAAAATGAATGTCGCAAACAATATTCCTCCTTAATTGTAAACGTTCTACTTGTTTTTGTCGAGGACTAAAATACTGTAAACTATGAACATTTATCGTCAAATTGTGGCAAAGCCTGTATAATAAGAAGTTGAGGTGATAACTATGATGAACGTACGAAGTTATTCTCTTGGTCCCGTCCAAACGAATTGCTATATCGTATCGAATAAAGAAAAAGAATGTATCGTATTTGATCCAGGTGAAGAGGCGGAGCGTCTAATTAAAACAATCCGTAGCAACGGCTTAAAACCTCTTGCTATCTTTTTAACACATGCCCATTTTGATCATATAGGGGCAGTAGATGCAGTGCGTGAGGTATTTGACGTTCCTGTATGGATTCATGAAAAGGAAGTTAGTTGGCTAGCAGATCCAACGAAGAATGGCTCTAGTAAATATCCTGCATTACCAGATTATAGGGTAGCTGCACCAGCGCAAGATACAATTATCAAAAAAGAACAGCAAATTGAAATGAGTAATTTTGTGTTTCAAGCTGTTTTTACACCTGGGCATTCACCGGGGAGTATTTCTTATATCTTTGAAAATGACGGTTTTGCCATCGTGGGAGATACGTTATTTGAACAAGGTGTAGGACGTACAGATCTATTAGGTGGATCAACCAAAATTTTATTGGAATCTATCCATAATAAACTGTTGACATTACCTGAGGATACTATTATCTATCCTGGACACGGTAATTATACAACGGTAGGCGCAGAAATGGAGACAAATCCTTTTTTAAATGGATTTTAAAACATGGATAATAAACTGTTTTAGCACATAAAAAAGCGTATCTCACCGAAAGTGAGATACGCGATTTTGTTTGTATTAATGACCGCCACCAGGTACGTGAATGAATGTTGTATAGTACGTGAAGCCAGCGAAGAATACAGTTAAATATGCTCCGAAAATGTACATGTACATACGTTCTGAAAGGTTTAAGAAGCCTAATAATAAGAATAAACCTGTATTACCTAAGAATAATAGCGATACCTCGTTCATACCTCCAAGGTAGAACATAACGGCAAAAATACCTGTCCAGAATGCCATAACTTTATACATATTATCCATGAAATTTCCCCTCCTTTTGCCCACGACACAATAATCTCTTACTCATTATAAATGATATGAAAGGTGTCTGTAAACTGGAACTTCTCCATGTTTGTGACAAACAAATGGATTTTTAATCTAGCTATCGATTTCTGTCACGTTTATTTCATATTTACATAAATCGCAATTATGTATCATACTTTCCATTTGCACAAATTCATTGTTCGTAAACAATGCATCTAATTGCCCTTTTAAATAGGATTCATGTAATGAACAAACAATTTCAGAATAGGCTGTCAGTTGCTCCTGGAATGGACAATTGAAGATGGAGAAGATAACTTTTTTTCCTTGCTCAGTTTGTTGAATCTGTGGAATATAGCCAATTAAAGCGGCATTGTCCGTTAATAGCTGAAGTTTTTCATCGAAGGAAAGAGAATTACTTAATGTCAATTCAGCACTCATATAATTTTTCATTTGCTGGTAGCCGTCTTGGTAGCTAATTTCCTGGCACTTTGTTAATGCAGATGGACCAAAGTCTTCAATTAATTGTATCGTCCATTTTAATAAACGATCTTCATCACGTCTTGGAAAAGTAAGAGATACGCCTTTTTCTGAAGCTTTATAAACACGTCCAGGTCTGCCACCTTTACCTGTTTTTACATAGTCAGCTGTAATAATATTTATTTCTGAAAGCTTCGTTAAATGAAGTCGAGCAACGTTTGGATGGATACCGAATTTATCAGCAATATGTTGTACAGTAACTGTTTTTTTCTCTTGCAATATGTACTCATAAATAGAGTATCTTGTTTCATCCGCTAGTGTACTAGTAATTTTTAATGGATGGATCATGAGCTTCACCTCTTTAATTAATTATAAAAATTATGTTCGTCTACCAAGTGTTAGGAAAATAATCATGTTGATACTATTATATTGTATTATTGAAAAAGATACAGTTCATTTCGGCATAAATATTAATTTTTTCATGTATTTATATTCTTTTTTAGTGGAAAATTGCACTTTATCCACATTTTTATAGCAAAAAACATTATTGGCAGAAAATTAACTTATAAATTTTTATTTTCTGAAAAGGGCTTTTCTCGTGGCGAGTTCCTCCTTATACTAGGAAATAACGAATAGAGCGGTCATATTCGAATGAACTAAAAGAGAGGTGCATATATGCAGAATTTTGAAACAGTTGTTGAACAAAAATGTGAGCAACTTTTACTAAAGGCCTATCATTTTGGAGCATCCGATTTATTGCTAGTTCCAGGAAACATAAATTATCGGATCTATTTTCGAAAATATGATAAACTTCTCCACGCTGGTGAGCTACCTCATGAACTTGCAGAAAGAATGATCTCTTACTATAAATTTCTTGCAGAATTAGATATTAGTGAGCGTCGTAAACCTCAAAGCGGTGCCTTTCAAAAGGCAATGGAGCAAAATTCTTATTCGTTTCGTGTATCCACACTGCCTTCTGTATTTTTAAAAGAAAGCTTAATTATTCGTTTACTTCTCCAAAATCATGCATTTCCACTAACTTCCCTAAGCTTTTCCAAAAGCGCAGCTTACCAACTCATGGAGCTGGTACAAAACCGACAAGGTCTTCTGTTTTTTACGGGAGCAACCGGCTCTGGCAAGTCTACTTCACTTTATTCCCTCATTCACTACTGTTCCACAGAATTGAATCGACATGTGATTTCTTTAGAAGATCCTGTAGAAAACAGCCAAGCCAATTTACTTCAAATTCAAGTCAACGAGCGAGCAGGCGTTACATATGCTGCAGGATTAAAAGCCATTTTGCGCCATTCACCTGATGTCATTATGATTGGTGAAATTCGCGATAGAGAAACAGCAAATATTGCCATCCAAGCTTCTCTAACAGGGCATTTAGTTGTCTCCACTATTCATGCAAAAGACTCCATTAATTGTCTCTATCGTTTAATGGATTTAGGTGTGTCGATAGAGGAGCTTCGTCAAACGGTTATCGGTATAGTTGCCCAAATGCTTGTTCAAACCTCAGCTATACATGAAGAACGTCGAGCTATCTTTGAGATATTACATGATGACCATCTATCAAGAGCCATCACCGCCATCAAAAATAAGGGCAATTACAAACTTCCTTATGATTTAACATTAATGGGACAAAAAGAATTAGTGGAGAGCCTATATGCAGTTACAAACATACATCGATAAAATTGTTCTTTTTTATAATCGGGCTACGAAATGGCGGGTAAAGGAGCAAGCTCAGCTTTTCAATCGTTTATGTGTATTAATGCAGGAAGGATATTTATTTCCCCAAGCTATTTCCATGCTACTACCTCATCATATTGAAGCACATGAGGATATACAGCAGCAAATTGATGAAAAGCTCAGACAAGGAGTAGGCGTTGCAGGGATATTTGAAACATTACAGCTAGGGAATCATTATTTAATGGCAATTAAGGTGGCGGAAAACAATGGCCACATGATAGAAGCGTTTAAAGGTGTAGCTAAACAGATAACAGTAAGTGAAAAGACTAAAAAAAAGTTAATCAAGCTGCTGATCTATCCTGTCACACTGATTATCTTTTTATTGTTATTATTTTTTGTGTTTCGTACATTTTTTTTGCCGAACATTGAAAGAATGGTCGGCAGTCGTACCTCTGAAACAGAAGAGACAAGCATTGCATTGTCCAATCTGTTATTGCATGTTCCAGATGTAGTTATCTCGACCATGTTCATAGTAATAGGTAGCGTATTCCTTTTTCGATTCTATCTTAAACGACAAGCTGTTGCTCATCAACTTACAGTCTTATTAAAAATCCCCTTTATACAACGCTATTTTAGGTTGACTTTGACAAGGCAATTTGCTGCTTATTTAGGAAGCTTACTACAAAGTGGATTTTCATTACAAGCAAGCCTACAGCTATTAGAGGAACAGCAACTACAACCATTTCTTCAAGTTCTTTCACAGCGTATAAAAGATAGAGTCATCTTTGGAGAATCACTCACACAGGCGGTAACGATCATGGCCGTTTTTCAAAAGGATTTTCCGATGTTCGTTGAGCATGGCGAGCACAGCGGATATTTAGGAAAAGAGTTAGTATTGTATAGCGATTTATTAATGGAAAAGCAGGAACAGCTTTTGCAAAAAATATTAGCTTTTGTGCAGCCAAGTTTCTTTATCCTTATAGCTGCTTGTATAATAGCGGCTTATATCAGTTTATTATTACCCATCTATCACATGATTGAATTAGTTTAGGAGGAAGATGATGAAACGTCTTAACCAACAAGCTGGTTTTACTTTAATTGAGATGCTTATAGTTTTGTTAATTATATCCATCCTAATTATACAAATTAAAAATAATTAACATGTCAATAAATGTTTATGTACATATCAACCCCTCAACCCTTGCGCTGTCTATCTTCACGCAAGTTATTTTCTCGGATATATTTTAAAATAGTCCCCTGGGAACTGCCTAGCTTTTTGGCAATCTCTATACTAGTCATGTTTGGATTGACAGTAATTAACCGTTTAATACCTTCAATAATTTCTGCTTTTCGTTCAGGGCTGCCTTTACCTAGTTTTAAATTTGAATAGGGTCCGAAGCGTTCTTCATCTAGTCGCAAAGTTTGTGCATTCAGCCCGGACAATCGTTTTAACTCCATAAATGATATTGGAGAAGGCTGTGCATCCAAAATAGCTTGTGTAGCTTCGTAACGCTCTCTTTGTTGTTGTAATAAATGTTCTTCGTATTCTACATTTGTTTCATCTATCCTCACCGTTAAATCAATTGGAAAATCGTTAATTGTAGTGAATTTAAAAGTGATGGTGCCATCTGCTGGAGAGAGTAGAGCATGTTCAAACAGTGCTGATATTAAATCTTCTTTGTCTTTCTCACTGTATTCTGTGTCAATGCGATAGATCGTCGATAAATGTTCTTCTACTACTGCTAAATTATCAAGCAACGCATCATAACTATATTTCTCATCCTTCAGCAATTCTATTTTCACCTTTAATTCATCAAAGCTCGCTTTTAAATTCGCATTTTCTATATCGATTGACTTTGTTTTTTCTTCATATTTTTCTTTTGTCAGCTTGCTATCTAAATACAAATCTAGCAACTTATCAATTTTCCCGTTATTATCGCTAATCATCTTTTGTAAACTTGACATTTGTTGCTCAAGTTGGGTAATTTGTGATTCGTCCTTAAATTCGATATCAAGATATCTTTTCGCAGTTTCTTCGCTCAGCAAAATATTTTTAACTGCCAATACAAGGGGTCTAGTAATGCGAACAGCGTTATATTTCGGATCGTAGGGGCAAGGTTCAGCTAAGCCATGATTATGTGCTAAATACCATCTATATCCACCGTACTGTGATTTATCTCCTTGCTGTAAAGATATTTTACGACCACATTCGGAGCATGAGATATGCAGCTTAGCTAATGGATGATGATGTTTCCGGGTTGTAGAGAATGGTTTAGCATTTGTTTCGATGATGCGTTGTATACGCTCAAAAGTTTCTACCGTTCGCAATAAGGGATATTTCTTCTTAATGGTAATCGTTTCACCATTCATAAATGATACGCTGTACTCACCACAGTAAGCTGGATTTAATAATCTTTGGTACACTGTGTTGGCATGCCATTTAGCACCGTTTGGTGTTCGTGATATTTTATTCAAACGTCTAGCAATACTAGAGGGGCCATATCCTTGTAAAAATAATTCATCGATGAATGATATAACCCAAGAAAATTCCTCGTTAAGGGATACTTCTTTTGTTTCCTTGTCATAAACATATTCAAATGGCACGCGTCCGTACATTCCACCCTCGCGTACATATTGGCGTAGTCCTCGTTGAGATCTTCTGCGGAATAAACGACGCTCTCGTCTCGCAATGATGTTGTATAAATCAGAACGAAATTCATCGTCTTCATTATCTAAGTCAATAACTAGGCCTGGTTCTGCAATTTTTACATTATTTTCACGCAGTACCAACTTTAATTCTTCCCAATTCAATGTATCTAAGCGTGATAATCTGTCTTGATCAGCTACTAGTACAATATCTACTAGGCCATCATCTATACAATCCATTAAAGCTGTTAACCCTTTTTTATCAAACTTTGCGCCACTTTCTACATCTTTAAAAATTTCAACGATATGCCAGTTTTGTTTGTTTGCATATTCTACTAAATCATGTTCCTGTGCAGCTAGACTATATTTGTCTTCTTGATTGCGAGTAGATACACGAACATAGATAGCAACACGAAGTAAATTTCTTTCTTCGAACTCTTTAATCATGTCTAGTAAGCTCCTTTCTCACTATATTAGAAAAGACCTTGCTATTCGCTTGGTCTTTTCTTTGTTGGTTTAAATATTCCCGAACTTTTTCTTATATGTATCATACCAATCTGTATACCAGTTCTTTTGCTCACATAAGAATTTTAATTCATCTTCATGACTTATGTTTTCTTTCGTAATGATTTCGTGTGTAGTTTTGTTGACGATTAATCCGTTTTCAATATCCAAAGAAAGAGCATTAAAGAGAGAGCTACTTCGTATATGTGAAAACTCTGCTGTTTTTTGGATAAGCTTTTTACCTGTTAATTCATCTGTAGTAATGCTGTATTTATTAATCCGTTTACTTTTCAGTTTTTTCTTCTCTTCGTACCATTTTTCACTATGCCTAGCTCTCTTTACTTTGGCACGATCAGAATCCCTGATAGCTATCAAACATTGCTCACTAAAACTTAAATATTCACCCTTTCTAAGGCTATTTGCTTCTTCAATTTCTTTACTTATCTTGCCCATTACTTCATATGCTCTGACAAATTTATAATCTCCTATATTTATTACATCTTCAAATTCATCAAACATAGCATTAGCATTAGTTTTTGAAGTTCTTAAAATGTCATGAAGTTTGTCCTTTGCAATCCAAAGTTGTCCTTGAGGATCTAAATAAGCTTCAGCATCAAAAGAGTTGACAATACGTGTTAATGTTCGTCCATCTAACTCTTGAGGTCTTTCAGGTCGTATGTGAGGAATGTTATTTTCAAATAATCGGGATTTCATCAATTCATGTTTTTTTTTCATCGCTCTACCATCCCTTCGTAGAGTTCTTGTAAAGCCTGTATGGCTTCTTCTGCTTTCGGATGAGCAGTTTTATCAGGATGAATAATTTTAGCTAAGTCATTTCGCCATTTTTTTGCATACTGGGCGTTGTTATAACAGAACTTAGTTATGTGTAGTTTTTCTTGTCGCTGTTTACCCTGTAATTCAAGTAAAGCATAAATAATTTGGTCTGCTTCCGTTTTGAAATAAGGAACACTTGAATCGAACTTCTGTTCATGTACTACTAAAGACATATTTGTTACATTTTCCGATTGTTTAGCTAATTCCACAGAGATGAAGCCACTTAATTGCTGAATGGCTGTGAATAAATGCTCCCAACCACGTGCACGTATTTTCAATCTGTCACCTAACTTTTCTTGCAGGGTGCTTCTTATTTCTCTCATTTTACCCAGCTCTTTTAACTCTTCCAAACTCTCAACCGCCAAAATTTTTTGAATATCCATTTGATTTCCCTCCTTTCCATTAATATTACCTTCTATTTCCATGTGTGAAAAGAGCTAGACAAATGAGTCTGCTCTTTTCATGGTTTAATGCTTAACGTTAAGTATTAATCTAAGTTAACAATATAAATAACAACTTTGCCATGTAATCTCAAGTCCTCGTATGGTTCGCTAACTGTGTAATCTGTGAAGCTAGCATCATGTGACTCAGGTCTAAAAATTAACCGATCCCCATCCCGATAAAACCTTTTGACTGAGTAGTTATATCCATCACTATACACAATTATATCTTCATTTTTTAGTTCATTAATTTGAATAGGTTTCACACCAATAAGAGATTGGTGAGGTATTACTTTATTCATCGAATCTCCGTTTACACGCATAAAAAATAGTTCTTCATCTCCAGCATGTCTACCTAAAACTGCGTCTGGGATTGTGATAGTTTCCGCATCGGTTAAACTGTCAATTCGTATTGGGGGACCGGCAGAAGCGTGCACAGGGAAATAAGTATATTCCGATGTCGATTGTACAGAGATTAGGTTATTTGATGAGTTAATTTTACGTGAATCATTAATGTCTCTAATGTACAAAGGAGCATCCTTGTCAAAAAACACAGCTGGATTAATATTATGAACTTCCATCATTTTTGTTATGACGGATTTAGGTAACTCTCTGCGACCTTGCACATAGTTGTTAAAGGCAGCTTTTTTCAATCCTATGGTTTCTCCAAATTTTTCTTGTTCCATCCCACTTTTTGCTACTATTTCTTTTAATATTGTTGATATGTCAACCAATTGAATCACCTCCTTACACCACATAATATACAGTATAGTACACGTTTTGTAAATTAATATTGTGTATTTTGTTGACTGTATACAAAGTGTGTACTATAATTTTTGACAAGGAGGTGAGGAAATGAAAAAAGATGTTACATTTCCAAAGTTAAGGGGTGCACTTGCCGCTAACGGATTAACAATAAAAGAGTTAGCTCATCTTATGAGGGAAAAAGGGGTAATTTTAACTCCTTCAGCATTAGGAAACAAAATTAATGGCATTCGTGAATTTAAAAAAGATGAGATGCAGATAATAGCTGAAATTTTAGAAGAAAGTCCTGTAGTCCTTTTTTTTGAAATAGAGTACACGAAATGTGTACTGGATAATGAATTATCTTGTACAATCTAGCCCATAAATTACAAATAAACATGATTTAAAAGGGGATGAGATGGTGGAAGATAATAAAAAATCCTCACAGGTTGTTGGCGCAACAAGCGAGGGTAATAGTAAAAAAGTTAAGTCTTTATTCCAGCCATTAACGGCTGTTGTATTAAGTGTAAATCTAATTATGATTGTTCATGTTGTCAATTCAAATCAATATACAAAACGAGTAAATCACGAAATATCAGAGTTGAATACCAGGCAAGAAATACTGCTTAAACATCAAGAAGAGTTGCTTGAACAACAAGTTGAAGAACTGGAAAGGTTGAAAGTGACAATTAATCATTATCGGAAGGAGATCGGTCAGTAAGATAAGGTTCAAGTGATTCAATAAAAGTATTGAATTTCTCTTCAAAACGTTGTTGTTGCTCGTGTCTCTCTTGTTCTAGTTCTAATAGTTGTTCAGTATTTATTAATTTTTTCTCGTCAATTTCAATTTGTTTCTTTGTTAGTTCATTTTGAAGTTTTAACTCTGAAATTTGTTCTTCACGTTGAAGAGCACTTGCATAGTCGGAGTAAATAAAGTAAATAGCCGACCAAATAGTAATAATGAGAATTGTTAAATCTGCCCAGGTCATCTTTTTATCTTGCATCATTGAAAGTTCTCTCTCAGTGACCTCGATTGGTACATCTAGAACTTCTTCATTTAAATAACTGGCATTCTCAAATTCTAATGTAATGTCATTTAATGAAGGGTAAACAGATTCAGGTAGTGGTTCATCTAAATTTTCTGATTGAGAGTTAACTAAGTGTTCAATACTAAGATGCCATTTTTGGAAATTAGGATTGATATTATCCAATTGTTCTATAAATGCTTTTTGCCTATTTAACATTTCTACAATTGGCTTAAGTGCATGTGCTGTTTGTGTCATTTGATATGAAATAGTATTGCTAAATAACTCCATGTTTTTATTTATAGGTTCGATTTGTGCTTGAAAACTTTGAGCCCATATTTGATTTTGGGACATAAGAGGTCTATATAGTTTGTCCATTCGTTTTTGAAATTGCTCTATTTGCTTTAAATAACTTTCAAAATCCATTTTAATCACCTCACTTTCTACAAGTGAATTATACCAAATTATTAACCTAAGCGCTGAGCTGGTAGCCAATGAATTAGCATTGGACTTGTAGCTAATAAATAACGGTGGAAACGTTAATCAGGAGAAGGGGGGACTTGTATAAGTGAAAGTCAAGCGTTTGATTCTTGTAAATGGCGATGAGTATGAGGATGTGGAGCTTTTTAATAACATACCGCAAGAGGTAGACAGTGTAGCTCCTGGTCAATTTATTGGAGTAAATGCAAGCAACTACACTGTTTTTCTACAAAGAGAAATGATTATTTCCTTACAGGTAACTCAAACTTTCAAGGTTATTTCTTCTTAGTTTGAGCTAATGCTGAGCCAGCAACAGATTTAGCAGTTTTGCTGTATCGACCGTCTTTTAAAATTTTACTAGCCTTACTAGCAATACTTTTAGATGTTTGTTTCTTATTAGCCATAAGTAATTCACTTCCTTTCTATTTTGAAAAGAACGTTTGTTCTATTTTATTAATATATCACATTATATTGTTGTAATCAAATGGGAGGTGAACTATATATTGGGTATTCGTTTGAAAGAGCTAAGAGAGTACCGCAATCTATCAAGATATCGACTTGCAAAACTATCAGGGGTTAATGAATCAACTCTTCAAATGATAGAAAACAGTGATAATCCTAATCCCACATTTCGAGTAATGTGTAAAATTGCAGATGCTCTAGAAGTGAGTTTGGATGATTTAAGAAAGGAGTCGGAACAATGAAAAACACTATAAATATGGAGCTAGTTAAAATTCGCGCATTTTTACCTGAAAAGCTGACTGAGTTATCAAACAAGAATGAGGCTTTAGCGCTCGAAATATTGCGGATGTGGGGCAATGGTGATAAGCCCCTTCGCGATCTTTGGACTTTAGTTCATCAAGGTTTAGAAAGAGGGGAGCACAATGGAGAACACAGCAATTAGCTATGACAATTTTGGGCGTATGCGGTATCACCCAGAGTTTCATTTTTCGCATGGAAAGCCTTTTTCAGAAAGTGAACTTGAATATATCTGTAAATTTTATGAGATCGACCACACGAGGACCATAGCATTTGCTATTGGGCGAACAGAACATACTGTTCAAACTAAAGTAACTTCTCTAAGAAAAAAAGGGCTGTTTGATTATTATAAAAATCTTAATAAGCATTGGTAGGAGGCATTTATTCTATGGATATTGTAACGAAGCTGAAACTAGAAATTGCTGTAAAGAAAGCATGTATAGAGGATTTACGAGCTGCTATAAAATTTCATGAGCAACAAGGAACATACCACCTGGCTGCAGAATGTGCATGGCGGATAAAACAGGCACAATATACTATTAGACGCTTAGAGGTCCAACTACAAGATAATAGTAGTTTTGGAGGGATCATAAAGGATTTTACCCAACGTGGAATTTTTCTAAGTACGGTGAAAAAACTTGAGAATCAAAGTTAGCGTATGGCGACAGGCTTATCCATCAAATAGACGAAAGGGTTGATATGTATGAAATTAGTTAATGCATTATCTAAGATTGCTAAGTTGCCAAAGATTTTGGAGCAATACGGTATAGCTCCTGAGAATGTTCTTAATTTAGAATACTGTGCTAGTACCACACATCATATTAATGTTCTTGTTCAATTGCATTCAAAAGAAGCTATTCAAAAACTAGGTGTCTGTGAAATTGAGAGCACGTTAGGTTATGACGATGCACATTGGAAACAATTCCGAATTATTAAGGAAGGTATTGCATTTATCTGTTGGGAAAGAGAGGACGAGGCGATTGCATGAGAACACTTATGGAAATAGAAAATCCAATGGTACTAGGGCGTATTGAGTATCCATATGCACCTTATGAGCCAGCTGTATCTTTTGAAATGCACGATGATTTTGGTAGTTTTATAGCTTGTGGTGATGTGTATTTTGAGATAGGTGATGCATTGATTCACATTGACAATATCAGTGATTATTTGGCTGCTGGATATAAGGACGATACAACTTACGACATGAGTGACTCAAAGGTTATTGAGTATGTGGAAAAGCATTATGGCTTTGCTCATACAAAAAAATAAACCACTTGGCAGAGTGGTCTAAACAAACATTATTAGCGTCATTATAGCGCACTATAGGAGGAATTTCAATGAGTAACTTAACTGATCAATTTCACAACCCTACTTCCTATCAACCTTCGCAAGGGGGAGGGGTACTAACACAAGTTAGTTCCTCTCGTGAAATGGAGGAAGTGAAAGGACAAATATTTATGGCAAAGTCTTATCCAAGAAATTATTACGAAGCTGAGAGAAGAATCCTAGATGCTTGCAAACGCTTCTCACTTGCAGAGTCAGCAATGTATTCGTATCCAAGAGCAGGTACAAATGTTACTGGACCTTCAATTCGTCTTGCAGAGGTTTTAGCGCAAAATTGGGGGAATATTTCTTTTGGTGTTAAAGAATTAGAACAACGAAATGGTGAATCAACAGCTATGGCATTTTGTTGGGATCTAGAAACGAATACAAGACAAGAAAAAACTTTTACAGTTAAACACTCAATAAAAACAAAAAATGGGTTAAAAACATTCTCTGATCCACGTGATATTTATGAAAAGGTTGCAAATGATGGTTCCCGTAGACTAAGAGCATGTATTCTTGGCATTATTCCAGGTGATATCGTTGAAAGAGCTTTAAAAGAATGTGAGTTGACATTACAAGGGAATAACACTGAGCCACTAAAAGATCGACTAGCAAATGCTTTAAAAATGCTAAAAGAATATTTCAAAGTCACGCAAGAAATGGTTGAGGAAAAGTTTGGGTATAAAATTAATGAATTTACAGAAAGAGATTATATAGATTTGGGCAAAATCTACAATTCTCTATGTGATGGTATGACAAAGGTAGAAGATTGGTTTGACAAAGATACAGCTAAACAGAAGCCAAGCTCTTTAGTTGCTGAGTTTGAAAAATCACAAGAACAACCAAAATCTGAGGTGAAGCAAGATGACACAGACATTCCAATTGAACAGACAGAATTACCACTCAAATGAGGCTAATCAATACTATATGTCAGTATCTCAGTTTAAAAGTGCTATGAAATGTGAAGCAAGCTTTGTTGCTGAGTTGAAGGGCGAGTTTATTCGTCCTTCATCAACAGCCCTAATTGTTGGTTCCTACACACACGCAGCTTTCGAAAGTGAACAAGTTTTTACCCAGTTTTGTGAGAAACATCATGACAGCATTTTTAAAAGTCGTGGAGGAAAATACGCTGACTTTGAGCAAGCAGAAAGAATGATAGAAACTTTAAAAAATGACCGATTTGCAATGTTTGCTCTTGAAGGTGAAAAAGAAGTTATTTTTACAGGTGAGCTTTTTGGAGTACCTTGGAAAATCAAAGTTGATTCTATACACCATGACCGTAAATCATTCAGTGATTTAAAGACCACTCAGAGCCTTTATAAACGGTATTGGAGTGAAAAGTACAATAAGTATGTTTCGTTCGTTGAGGCTTATGATTATGTACTACAAATGGCAATTTATCGCGAAATAATCTATCAAAACACAGGACAGTATTATGATCCCTATCTCGTTGTGGTAACTAAGGAAACACCTCCGGATAAGGAAATATTGGAGTTTGAAATACCTGATTTCGATTTTGAATTTGAGTATGTAAAAATCATGTTACCTAGCATTATTGAAGCTAAAAGCTCTAGAAAAGAGCCAGTACGATGTGAAAAATGCGAATATTGTCGTATGACTAAACAACTTACTAAAACAATTAAAGTTGGCTATTTATTAGAATGATGAAAGCATATAGGAGGGACAACGATGGAAAGTAGAAGCATCGTAAGAGTAGAAAAAAATAAAGATTATACAATCATTAACAATACTTCCATCCAGGATACAAGATTGAGTTGGAAAGCTAAAGCAATACATGTATTCATGCTATCTAAGCCTGATGATTGGACATTTTATAACGAGGAAATGCAGCAATGGGCAAAAGATGGCAAGGACTCGTTTACTGCTGGATTAAGAGAGCTACAGAAATTTGGATATGTAAAAAAAGAACGACGACGTGTTGAAGGTGGGAAGTTTGATTACGTTACCATTGTGTATGAAGTTCCGTACATGGATTTACCACTTACGGATAATCCATCATCGGATGAACCGCATACGGGAAAACCACTAACGGAAAAACCGTCGACGGATAAACCGTTCACGGAAAATCCGCAACTACTAAGTACTAATACACTAAGTACTGATTCACTAAATACTAATACATTAAATAATAATAATGATGATGATAAGGAGCCTGCATACGCAGCTTCAAAGTCTTCGGCTACAACAACTCCACAAAATGCATTTGCCTTTTACGAACAAAATCACTTTGGAGCATTAGGTTCTCTAATCGTTTACAAAATCGACTCATGGATTAAAGATCTCTCAGAGCCCTTAGTTATAAAAGCTATGGAGAAAGCAATCTTTAACGGAAAAACTAACTGGGCTTATGTTGAAACTATCTTAAAGGATTGGAGTAACAAAAAGCTCTTAACACTTGAAGAAATTGAGGCTGAAGATTTGCGTTGGAAAAATGAGCAGGTAAAAGCTCAACAGCGAGCTAGACCACAACAAAACTATAAGCCAAATAGACGCACTGAAGTTATTCCTGAATGGTTCAATAATCGTAATGAAAAAGAACCCCTCTCCGTTACAGAACCTAAGAATTCTACTCTAGACTTTGATGCTGAAAGACAAAAAATACTTGAAATGTTGGGAGGATAGAATAAATGCCATGTGAATTGGAATTTTATTCCGGTAGGCATTGGTGTTATTAGAAGGATGTGTGGTGAACAATTTATTGGGGAATATGGGGTGGATAGTGTAGGGGATGGTTGAATAGTATTTTACATTTAAACGTTCTAACAATTTACAGTACGGAAATTATAGCAAGGAGGGGTTTAAATGGGTAATAAAGTGAATTTGGCTGCATTAGGTGATGGAGTATATATTGTACAACAAGGAGTGATTCTAGAGTTCCTTGAGCCTAAAGAATATGGACAAGACTCAATTCAGTGGCAGCATGGTAAGGTATTTGAAGTGAGTGAAAGTACCCGAAGACGTGTCGGAGTAAAGAAGAAACGTATATAAATTATGTTTATAAATGTAGGACTTAGCTGAGTTTAAAATCCTAAACGATATGTATAAACGATTAAGATGGCAAATGGTCTTTAGTTCATTAAAATTTCTAACCGAACATTCTTTCTACTTTTTGGTTTACTTTTCTATTAAATATGTAGTAAAATTATATATACTTATAGAAAAGGGGGCTTAAAATCAATGGAATTTATAAAAGATGAACTTCAGATGAAAAAATTAGTAATGGCATTTTCTCAAAATACAGAGAATACATTAGATGAAATAGAGTTTAACTATAATATGGGTACTGGGAACTTTAGACAATCGGGTTCTTGGGATCTGCGATTCGGAAGAATTGAGGATTCCGTTAAAAATAAAAGTGATGTTGCAATTCTAAATCGAGAACGAGGTATTTGGAAGTATAAAGCTATTTTATTTGCAACAACAGGTACATTGTTCGTATTTACTAAAGAAAAAAATTTAGATAAAGTTATCAAAGAGAAAAGCAATACCGAAAAAATCCATTATTTTCATGCCCTTGTATATTTAAATGTTGAAAATGTTGGAACTAACGTACAGCTGGATTTATTTGATTACTATGATGAAAGTTTTGAACTTCGTCGAGAAAGAGAAGTCCAAAAGATTCTGATGGAATATTACTCACAAGTAAAACAGGTATACTTTATTGTTGGAACAGAAAGAAATAAGCAAATTGTAGAAGTAAAGGTACAACATTTTAATCGTCAGTTCGAATTTCTAAAAGAGGTGGATTTGTCAAAATATATCTCTAAGGGTGAGTATGAAGATATTTTATTGAAAGTAGCTAAAAACGGTGATAAACCAACTACTAAACCACTTGTCGGAATTAAAGATGGTTTGAAAAAACGCAACGAAAAACAGATTGCAGATTGGAAACAAGCAGAAAAAGAAGCAGAGTTTCTAAAAAGTTAATAAGCACCTTGGTGTCTAAAGGAGGATTCTATGGTGTTGAACCGTAAATTTAATGGAGCTAGATTAAAAGAAGGAAGAATTTATAGAGGATACACTATTACGGAATTAGCCGAATACTTAGAAGTAAGTAAGCAAATGGTATCGAAATATGAAAATGCACATGTAGACCCGGCTTTTGAGACAGTGCATAAAATTGCCAGTTATCTTGATTTTCCAGTACAATATTTTTATGAAAAATCCGTCGAAGTAAAGGTTGGTAATACGTATTTTAGATCGTTATTAAGTACTGGGAAAAAAGATAGGGAGATGCAATTAGATCGAATAAAATATATTACAATTTTAAGAAGAATGTTAGAGGAATATATAGATTTTCCTGAATTAGATATATTAAAGAATTTTGAATATGAAAATGACATGGAGCATTTTACTCAACAATTAAGAACCTATTGGGAGATAGGGGATAAACCTATAAAAGATATTGTTTTGCTATTAGAAGAAAAAGGATTTATTTTATCTTCAATTTATCTTGAAAATAAGAGCATTGACGCCTTTGGTGCAAACTGTTCTATAGGTAATAAAGATTACTATTCAATTGTATTAAGTAGCGATAAGCAATCATTTTATAGACGTCAATTTGATGTCGCTCATGAGTTGGGTCATGCTTTGCTACATGAGTCGTCAATAGTTTTTAATGATTTAGATAAAGAAGAGCAAAAACAAATAGAGAAAGAAGCAAATGATTTTGCGGCAGCTTTCTTATTGCCAAGAGAACCTTTTTTAAGAGATGTATTGATGCACCCTAATGATTTAGAATATTATAAGATGTTAAAGAAAAAATGGGGCGTTTCTATATCAGCAATGCTAATGAGAGCATATAAATTAGAAGCGATTAATGATGGAACTTATCAGTATATGCAAAGATTAATAAGTAAAAAAGGTTGGAGACAGAAAGAACCTTATGATGATATTAAGGAGATTGCAGAGCCAATGGCAAATAGACAAGCTATAGAACTTTTAGTTGAAAATGATTATTTTTCAGGTTCTGAGCTGCTTAAAATTCTTTCTAAAGAATTTGGACTAACAGTTCTACCAAACGAGGTAGAAAAGTTACTAGGACTTGAAGAAGGTTACTTGATAGAAAAAGAGCCACCTTTAACTAATAATATTGTTCAAATTAAAAATATTAGAAGTATATAGAGTTGTTCAAAATTTCTAAGCCTTTACGGAAAATACCGGAGGCACTAACAAACGGGTAAAAACCTGTTCTGTTGGTGCCTCCTTTTCTTTATTTGATAATGGTACATTATTTTAAAACAGATTTAACTAGAGCATGTTGAAGTATTTAAAAGTTTCTATTATATCATTTTAGCACTGATGAACTCTTGAATTGGGAGAATGTCTCCTTACGGACATTTTCGGCGTCAGACCACACACTTCCTTCATATGCCCAATCCAACATGATTTAGCTATATAACCATACTTTTCTTTAATACTGGACTGATAATTGCTTATAAGTAGCCAGGCTAATCACCTTCTTTAGGTGAATATTATAATAATTAAACCTAAAGGTAACCATAAAAAAGGAATTTATCGCACGACTATATCCAAGTGTTTAAAACGTGCTGCCTATGATTCTACAAAGAAATGCAGAGGATGCAAAATTTAAGAGAACTACGCAGTATCGGGAAAGAGTTGGAGCAGATTAGTAATTTGCGTAGGTGGAAGAAATATGTGAATGGAGGACAACCTAGATGATAAAGAGGGAGAAGGATTTACTCCTCCCTTAAACTCTCTCTTACTTGTAAAACCTTGCATCAAAAAGACCAACCTCTGTATCGAATGGACCAAGTTGGCTATTTAATTTAAAGCCTATTTTATTTACACTTTTGAGTTTGAATTCTATTTCCTGTGGCATATCACCAGCAGAAACAGTATAAGTTTCGATTAATTTTTCATCAAGAAAAACTTCTAATGTTAATGGTTTAGGTAAATCTTTTCCGGATTCTGTCAATCCCAAAATAGCTTTAAAAGTGCTGTATTGACCGTTCAAAGGAAATTCAAGTAAAGACTCTCCTGCACCACCAAAGCTGTTTTTAATCGTGATGTAATTACTATATTTATTACCTATATTATCCGAAATAGTATCTTTATTATAAGAATATTTATATGAATTATCATATTTATTTTCTTGGAAACTCAAATATTCTAAATCTTTTCCAGGATAAAAAGCAGTTTTGTCATTAGTTTTTCCGATATTTATTGTTTGGTTGGAACTATCCCATTCAACTGGATATCCTAGTTGCTCACTGATATAGCGTAAAGGAACATAAGTAGTTCCATTGTATGTAAAAGGTTTATCTTCAGGCATCTTTGAAACCTGGTCAATTTTTATATTTTTGACATTATAGAAAACTTCTAGTGTCTTACTATTGGTGCTAGCGTAAACCCCTGCACTTCCTAAAAGAAGCGCACCTGCAACTGATAATCCAATCAATTTTTTTTTCATATACTCGATTCCTCCGTAAGTTTTAATTAGATGAGGCATATTACTTAATTGTTATAATCCTTTATTCACTGTTAAGTTATGTGTCGGATGAATAATTTTGCCCATCTTTTGAAAGTATCGGACATTTTTTGTAATTTTTAATAACGTTTTTAAAAATATGGAACTTTTTAAAATATTTACTTTATCAACAATCATAATCAATAAAGCCTTGAAAACATAAAAAAGCCGCAGCATCGTCACACGCTACAGCTCGAATTGGTTTATGCCCTTTTAAGACAATCTAGTAAACGTAGTATATCACAACTTAGGAGGGCAAACCTATGTTATCAGGGAAAATTAAAGTTACAAAAGAGGATTTACTTCAGTGGATTGAGAATTATCGGTGGATGGTTGAAACGATTGAGGAAGCAAGGCAGCCAGTAGCGAAGGTTGATAACAATAGTTACATTGGGGCGAAAACAGCTATGTATGGTATTGAAGCAACTCTACCAAAGGCAAGCGGAGGTACAAGTGATCCAGTGTTTACAGAAGTACAACGTCGTGTATATTCGTTAAATTATCGAATTAAGGAATACGAGCAAAAGATTATAGAGGTGCAAAAACGTATTCCGTTAGTGCATGGGGATAGAGAAATTGAGGTCTTGCATAGACTGCTTGATGGAGATAGCTTGCGAGCGATTGGTAAGCACATGAATTTATCCAGCACGACGATATTTAGGGTCAGAAACAATATTTTAATTCAGATGATGAAGTAGCCTAAAGGCTGCTTCTTTTTTTAGTTATGAAAAGGATTGAATTCAAGTGTACTAAAATTTGATGTAAAAGATATTTGACATGCAATCGTTTAATTGGGTATTATTAGGATGTAAAAGATATTTTACACCTTAATAATATGAAGGTGGTTATATTATGAAAAATAATATTAAAGAACTAAGAGAAAAATGTAGCATTTCACAAGGGAAGTTGGCAGATCTGTGTAACGTAACTAGACAAACAATTAATGCTATAGAGAATAACAAATACGATCCAAGTTTAAAGCTCGCTTTTGATATTGCAAGAGTTTTAGGTGCCACTATGGAGGAATTATTTATACCACAGGAGAATGGGGAGAAAAAGAATGGATAAATCAAAAAAGATAATAGGACTTATTGTTTTTGTAGTTTTTTGTGGATTTGTAAGCTACACATTATACAGATGGATGCGATTCGGAACAATAGATGGGGGTTCTATAATTTTTAGTTTCATTGCCTTGTCTTATCTTTTCAACTGGATTAATTGGGGTAACCATAATGGTGTTAAAGATAAAGATGAATTAGATAGACATATTGAAACTCAGAGTGCAAAGATTGGGTATTATGTTTTAATGATTATGGCATGTCTAATTTTGTTTATTTCAGAGGGTGTATCCAATTTAAATGACATGAAAAATTACCCTTTACTCATAGTTGTTGGTCTTACATTCGTTACATCTCCAGTAATTGAATTTGTATATTCAAGAAAATATAAATAAACGATAAGATTAAATACTTTGAATCTAATAAACCAAAAGTAAGTACAAAGGAACAAATGTAACGAATGTAACAGATGTAACAAAAGGAACAAATGTAAAACATGTAGCATGTTTTGTAAGAGGAAAAATATGATGTAAACTGGGAGGCAGGACGGTGCGGTTTGTTCGGAGTATGACATACGGCCGGCCCATATTTTTTAAGAGATTAGATATCTTAATTAATATAAAAGGTGAAATATTTACAATCATTTCCACAACTTCTTATTTGTTATATGATATTTAAAGAGGAGTGGAATATTATGATGAACATTTTACAAATTGTTTTTGCTATCATAACTGTCTCTCTTTCAGCTTACCTACTTATAACACGGGATTACGATCTGACTTTTTTAATGGTATTCTTCTCAGGTTTATTCATGTTAACTAAAGGAATTGAAGCATTTCAGAGCGAGAGAAAAGTTTATGGTTGGTTATTAATCGGGCTATTTTTATTTGCGGTTTATTTATCAATGTATCAATTCACAGCTTTACTATGACCAACATTAAGGAGTGGTTTATATGTGAACTTCGTCCACTTTCCATAATTTCAGTCAAACTTACTACATCAACAAAGTGCACGGAAATGCACTAAACACAATTCGTTACTTCACTAAGTATTTACTCCTGTCTAAACAGGAACTATAAAAGCATTGTAAAGGCTGTAAAAAGCTTTATGATGCTTTTTTCTTTTGCTTTGAAAAGTGAGCATCGAGCAGAGCTTCTTCCTTTTTATTGGATGGAACATTCTTATGCAAAACTAAATGGAAATTATTAAGAAAACTATTAGTAATTTGGTATAATTAGTTATTCATAAATGAAGGGAAGAGAATTATGTTTGATGTATTAGAACCAATTCTAACTACAAGTGGACTTGCTAGTATGTTTAAGTTGAAAGAAAGATATGACAAAACAAATGAATCAACACCGTGGGTAAAGTATAGTGTAAAGCCAAATTTCTATAAAATTAGAGCTTTTGAATTATGGGATAATGAACCAAAAAGATTTTTTAGAATTTATCATGCACCTGATATGAATGAATACTTAAAAAATACGTTAATGTCATTACCTGAAGTTGTTAAAAAAGGAACGTATTTTATTGATTTTCAAGCAGCTGATTACTTACAAATAGCAACTAATATTGCTGAAATATTGGCTTCAGAAGAAATAATACAAGAAAGTAAAGCAACTAGTAGACTTGCACATACATCCAGGTTTGAAGGACTGGAATTACCTGATGTTGATGTATCTCAAGAAGAGGTGCTAGGACAAACATTTTCCTGGAGAGAGATTATTGCAATTTGGGAAGATAATTCAGAGCAGAATAATTTGAAAAAAGTTTTAAGTCAAAACGGAATTTATATTCAACGCTCAGAAGATGGCAAAAGTCGATATTTTGGTAGTGCTTATGGTACAGGTGGGATTATAGGTAGATGGATGACTCATTTAGGGTTTTTAGGTGATGCACATCATTTGAATTTATATATTTTAGAAAACGGCTATAATTCAATTACTTTTTCCGTCATTGAGTTTATGGAAGGGACGAATTCAGAAATAATCCAGAAGGAGTCTATGTGGAAAAAAACGTTTGGAACAATCAATAAAGGTCCCTACAATGGAATTCAGCTAAATAAAAATTAGAGTATTAATAAAGCACCCTCAGGGTGTTTTTCTTTTGCTTTGAAAACTACATTCAACAGCCAAAACGCTATGAATTGAGAGGACAGAGTTTGGTGTGGTTTTGAGAGCAAAAAGTTGTTACAGTTTTATATAGTCTCCTTGTCCTATAATTGTAATGGAGGCGAAAATATGAGAAAAAACTATAAATTATTATTAAAATCAAAAGAAATCTTTAAATATTTTAAGTTTGTATATAAAAACCGTATAGATATATTTGACAGTCATACTATGGAATATAATTTAAGAACAACATGGGCCGAATTAACATTTGAAGATTTAAAATTAATGGAGGAGACAATAGAAAAAGATATTAACGATAGCAATTTAAATAATTCACTTCTTGGTTCAGGAATTAGTATACTTATTGCTTTGTGGATTGGGTATGTAGCAATCATTAATACAGCATCATTTACATCTATTTCAACAGTTATGATAATTTTTGTCTTATTTATAACTATGGTTTATATTAATCACTTTCGGTTAAATAGAAGAAATATTAGAATACAAACTATAGTTAGAGTTTTATTAGATATAAAAAAATCCGAACAAAATACATAAATTTGGCTATCACTCTCTTAGTGGTAGCTTTTTTATTGGAGGTGGTGTTTATGAGATATGGCTAATTGGGATGAAATAAAAAACGAGTGGGAAACCACAAAGATTACACTTGCTAAACTAGCTGAAAAACATGATGTTCCATTAGGTACTATTAAGAGCCAAAAGAGCCGGGATTCTAAAAACGGTAATCCGTGGACTAGGGATGCAACTGAAAAGGATGCAACCAAAACTACAAAGGTTGCAACCAACGAGAGACAGGTAGGAGCACCGAAAGGCAATGCTAATGCTAAAGGAAACAAAGGTAATCCTAATCCAACGCCTAAGTTTCCGAAACGCAACTCAATAGCAGAGAAACATGGCTTCTTTTCGAAGTTTCTACCAGAAGAAACACTCGAAATAATGGAAGCAATGAATGAGCGTTCTCCAGCCGATTTAATATGGGACCAAATACAGATACAGTATGCTGCAATCATAAGGGCTCAACGCATTATGCACGTTGAATCAAAAGACGAAATAATAAAGGAGCTCAAAAAGGCAAAGTACGAATACTATCCGCGTTCTAAAGAGGATGGCGGAGGCGTAGAAAAGGCTGTAACAGAAGAAGAATATGAATTCCAATTCGCATGGGAACGACAGGCGCAACTACTTACTGCTCAATCAAGAGCTATTAGTGAGTTGCGTACTTCTATTAACCATTTTATAAAACTGGCCGATGAAGCTGACGAACGTAGATTAAAACTTGAACAGATGCAGTTGGCAATTGATAAAACGAAAGTGGAGATCGATAAGCTTGGTAGCGATGAACAAAACGGACCTATTGAAATTAAAATTGTCGGCAAAAAACGTCTATGATTTTATGCAAGAAAAAATGGGGAATAAATTAAAGTAGTTGGCTTAAAGCCCGATAAATCAACGATATATAAAATCTTGCATAATCAATAAAAAGTGTAGTTGTAAGAATGTTGATATAACAATGTTTCTACAAATATTCAACTTCCGAAAATTATTTGGTATACTACTTTCACAGGAGGTGATTGGAATGTTTGGGTCATATATACAAATTAAGCCTGATTATATTCTACATAATGATTAGTTGGGTGTTAAAGAGAAATGTATTATTGATATTTACTATATTATTTTTAACAGGCTGTTCTTTAGATGAAACTATAAAAGAAGGAAAATCAGTATTAGAAAAAGGTGAAGAAGTTTTAGAAAAGGGTGAGGAAGTAGCAGCAAACTTAAATAATAAAGTTAATAAAGTAACATCGATTTTAGATGGAAATATTCGTGAAGTACAAAATACTAAAGTTTTTGAAGAAGATTTTACTTTTAAAGAATTGATTGATAATACAACTCAAAATCCAATTTGGAAGAATGAATCTGGTGATTATGTAACAGTTCAAGCCGAAGTTAATGGCTATGATGATTTAGAGGAAATTATTTTAGGGTTTCCTTATTCTGAAGAAGGTATTTCTTTAGCAAATGCAGGTGTATTTACTTCAATTGAAGGTGCTATTAAAGTTAATGGACAAAGCCAGGAGGTTTCTGGAGATGCAGTTTTAGCTATTTTAATTGAAATATATGAAAAGAAATAATTATATTTATAGGATTGTATCCAAATATATACATATTTTACAATATGCTATTCAGATCCTACGACCAGGAGTTGAGCAAGAAATGACACTTTCAGTCGAGAAGGAAGTGAATCCACATTTCGAAGATTTCCTTTTCGACTGGCGTTGTAAAGCTCAACTTCTTGTCGGTGGGTACGGTTCTTCGAAATCCTATCACGTAGCGTTGAAAATACTTTTAAAATTACTTGAAGAAAAACGTACAGCTCTTGTCGTTCGTGAAGTTTACGATACGCATAGAGACAGTACGTTTTCTTTGTTTACAGAAATTATTGAGGACTTAGGGCTATCGGGCAAGATAAAGACAAGTTCATCACCAATGACAGTGAAGTTTCCGAATGGTTCAAAGATAATCTTTCGAGGAATGGATAAACCTGAAAAACTAAAATCAATCAACAACATTTCTCTTATTTGGTTGGAGGAATGTAGTGAGATTAAATATGCAGGTTTTAAAGAGTTGCTAGGGCGCTTACGACACCCAACACTGGACCTGTTTATTATTCTCTCGACCAATCCAGTATCAAAAGGGAATTGGGTATACAAGCATTTCTTTAAGAACGAGCTGGAAGACTATTATGTCTTAGACGACGAGGAGTTATATAAGCTACGTACAGTCATAGTGAACAACACGTATTATCACCACTCAACAGCTGATGATAATTTGTTTTTACCAGGTAGCTACATTGAGCAGCTTGATGAAATGGCTTCGTATGACCCAGACCTTCACAGAATTGCTCGTAAAGGGCGTTTTGGAGTTAATGGAGTGTTAGTACTTCCTCAATTCGAAACAAAGCCGCATGACCAAGTGATGAATGAAATAGCACGCATAAGAAAGCCTCTGTATAAGAATGGCATGGATTTTGGATTTGTTGATTCTTACAATGCCATTTTGAGAATGGTAGTGGACCATGAAAACAAATGGTTATACATCTACTGGGAGTACTATAAGCGTGGATTAACTGATGATATTGTGGCGGATGAGTTAGCAGCAGAAGGGTTAAAGAAAGTTTTGATTAAAGCGGATAACGAGGATGCGAAAGCCATTGCATATTATCAACAAAGAGGTTTTAGAATGCTTTCATGTAAAAAGTTAAGAAGAATTGATAACACGCGCAAGATGAAACGATTCAAGCGTATCATTTGCTCAGAGGCATGCGTGAACACAATTCGAGAATTGAAAGAACTTACTTTCAAAAAGGATCCTAAAACAGATGAAATCATTGAAGATGAATTTAATATTGACCCTCATACATTTAGTGCGATGTGGTACGGACTTGATGATTATGAAGTAGCTAATGTAAAAGGAGCTAATGCTAAAAGAAAGTAGGTGAAAACATGGATGAGAAATTAACGATTCGTCAACAGATGGATGCTTTTAAAGCGTACATACCGTATTTAGATGAATACGGCATCAACGAGACTATTCTTGCTCAAATAATCAACGAGCATAAGCCAATTAGGCGCGAAGTAGAGATGTTACAAAAAAGGTATGACACAACAGATGTACCTATTATGAAGCGTCCAATCATAGAGCTTCCAATTGCTAGTGAAAATATGAAACGTATTGACCAGCTAATTAACAACAAACTCAATAATGCCTTTGATGCAGATGTAGTAGACACAAAAGCTGGCTACTTCCTTGGGCATCCGATTAATTATGTAGTAGAAAAGGAATCTCCTAACTTCAAGGTACTTACAGCTACTATTGATGAAATGCGGATACGTGAGAACATGCCTGCAAAAGACACGTCAACAGGCATACAGACATCTATCGCTGGCTATGGTGCTAGGTTAGTTTACTGGTCAGAAGTCAACGGTAAACAGGTGCTAAGAGTATCAAATGTTAATCCAGCTGAGTGTATATTCTTGTATCACGAAAACATGCATGAACCTTCTTACTCCATTCAGTATTACTCAACAACACGTATAAAAGTTGACGGTACCAAAATGAAAGTGCAAGTAGCAGAATTTCATGATAAGGAGAACACCTGGTTTTTCGAGAGTGGATCTAGTGGTTTTGAGTTAGTAGATGTTATACCTCACTACTTGCTTAATCCTCCGTTATTTGGTGTCGAGAACAATGATGCTTTGCAAGGTGAAGCATCAAAAATACTAGCCTTAGTAGATGCCTATGACCGTACGATGAGCGATGCAAACAGCGAGGTGGAAGCTACTCGTTTGGCTATTCTTATTTTGCGGAATATTGGTATGGATGATGAGGACATACAAGAGCTCAATAAATCAGGTGCTCTTGAGCTGTGGGGTAATGACTCGGACGTGAAGTACCTAACCAAAGATGTAAATGACTCGATGATTGAACATCTACTGGATCGCCTTGATGAAAATATCACTCGCTTTTCAAAGAGCGTGAATTTTAATGATGAGGCATTTGGTGGGAATATCAGTGGCATTGCAATGCGCTTCAAAATCTTTGCACTTGAGTTCAAAACAATCTTAGCAGAGCAGCGTTTTAGAAGTGCTTTGACGTATCAATTTAAGTTGTTATGTGCTGGATGGTCATTACTGAATATCTGTAGCCCTGATGACTACCTTAAAATTTGGTTTGGCTTCAAACGTAACCTACCATCAAACTTGAAGGAAGAAGCAGAGATACAGTCGATACTACAAGGCAGGGTATCAGAGCGTACACGCTTGTCGTTATTCAGTCAAATTGATGATGTAGAGGCTGAAATGGAGGCCATGAAACAAGAAAAAGCCGAGTTCCAGGGAGAGTTAGAAGGTTTGAAACGTAAGGACATTGATAATTCAGATAAAAATGAAGAAACAAAAGAAGATGAATAGGTGGTGGCTACATGGACCAACTAGAAATCTTTGAACGATTGCAAAAGATACTTGAAGAATACGAGAAATCGTTTGATAAGCATTACTCTAGTTTGCAAAGCAAAATGGTTGAAAGTTTACAAGAAGCTTATGAGAAGTATGGAAACAACCTATCAGAATACCGTAAATACAGTCGATTACAAGCGTTGGTAAAGCAATTGGATGGCATATCTACAGCAGAGTATCAGAAGCTGTTAGAAGAAGCCTTAAAGATGCAAGAAGAGACGTTTGATATGACTTATTTACTTTACACCTATCTGGTCTATATGTACTTTAGCAACGAGGAGGGTAAGTTACTGAATATCACAAGTGCAGCAGCTGGTACAAGCGCAGCAGTTGCTATTATCTACTGGTTATTGAGGAATCGTAAAAGGATGCTTAGAGAGTTTTTAAAAGAGTCAGAGTATGAAACTTTGCTCAGATTTAAAAAGCACAAAGATGATTATGTTTACAGCATATTTATGGACATGCAAGATAACTTGAAAGCAGAAGAGGATTTTACGGCCACTTCTAATCAAGCTAAAAAGCGTACTCAATCAGCTAGAAACAATGGAATTAAACGTCTACAGGAGATGTTTAACAGCACAATTAACTATGTACAGGATAAAATGTACGATGCGTTAAAAGGCAAGGTTGAAGGTGTAGAAAAGATGTGGATCTCAATGAGAGATATGCAGGTAAGGCATGCACACCGAATACTAGATAGCCAATTTGCCAATGAAGAAGGCTACTTCCATTATGCTGGCGATAGAGCCAAGCGCCCGAAACTGTGGAAAGACCCTTCGATGAATTACGGCTGTCGTTGTAAGATAATCCTTCTGTTTGGTGGACGAATTCCAATGTTTAGTCGCATTTATGATTATCAAGATCCAGGATATCAAATAAAGATTGCTGAGCGTATTGATAAGTTGCTACCTAATAAAACATATCTTCAGTCATTAAAGCAGGCTCAAGATGAGATAAAGCCTCCTAAGAGAACAGTGCCGTACATTACTTTTGAAAATTGGCTTGAACAATACGGTGAGAAAGGATGATATAAAATGCCAATTCCACTACAAGTAAATGTAGCTGGTATCGATTATACAGTGTAATACCAAGAAGGTTTGCTTAAAACACACAGTCTTATGGGACAAGTAATCTATGCTGAATCCAGAATTGATATTGATTCCTCAATGAGTGAGAGCAAGAAAGAACAAGTTTTTATCCATGAATTAGTTCATGCCATGTTAAATGAAGCTGGCTACGATGAACAGGATGAGGAAATGGTCAATCGATTAGCCATCATTTTATATCAAGTGCTAAGACAAAATGAATTGAAATTCAAGGCGTAGAAATACGGCTTTTTTGTTTTGTCTTTTTTAAGCATTTGAAGACATTAAAGAACAAATGACTAAGTGTTTCGCGGGCGAGAGTGTGCGAAGGACAGGAGGATAACATGCAAGTAAATTTTGAGACATTAAAAACATTGGTTGAAGCTGGTGATAAGTCGGCTTTTGAAAAACATATCTTTGAGAGTTTGGAAAAAGGTGACGTAGTTGTGGCAGCATCACACAATGCTCTAGTAAAAAGTGAACTAGATTCAGAGAAGGACAAGCATCACAATACAGCACTTCAAACATGGAAGGATAACAACCTTCAATCATTAATCGATGAGGAAGTTTCAAAGCGAAATCCGCAAGAGACTCCTGAACAAAAGACTATTCGTGAATTAAAAGAACGTCTTGATCAAAAAGAAAAATCAGAACAACGAGCAGCATTGAAAGAAGCAGCTCTTACTTATGCAACTGACAAAGGGTATGATGCAAAGTTTGCAACCAAGTGGATTGACAAATTACTTGGTGACGATGAAACAGTTACAAATACCACTTTGGATAATTTTAAAACGGATCTTGATGCCATTGTACAAGCCCAAGTAGAAGAAAAGCTTAAAGGTGCTAATCGTAATCCTGGTGGTGGATCAGGCGGCGGTGTAGATTTATCAACTGGTGCACGTGTAGCACAACAAAATCAGAATAAAAATGCTGAAGAACAACAAAAAGCGTTCTTCGGATAAGGAGGATAAGCAATTATGAAATTTAAAAAGACGGAATATACAACGCCTGTTGAGATTTTAAAATTTCCTGAACATCATGTATCAGTATCAGTGTATGTAGACGACACAGGCATTATAGCGAATGCAGAAGGAAAGAAAATTGTTCCTGCAGGTACGATTGTTGGTGGCGGTTTTTTAAATAACCGCACAGTAAAAGCAACGAAAGCAAATAGTGCTTCTGCTGAAGGCGTTCTACGTTATGACGTAGATGTGACGTATGGTCCTGCTAACGGAGCAGCAGTCATTCACGGCTTTGTTGACTTAAACAGATTACCTGAAGTACCAGCAGCTGAAGCAGTAACAGCGTTAAAACAAATTACATTCTTAAAATAATGGAGGTTTAAAGTATGCCAACTATCTTTGATTTAGTAACAGCGAAAAATACCAAGGATTACATTGAAAATTCCGAGCAAAAGGTTTATTTAGGAGCGTCTTTGTTTCCGAATGATAAACAACTAGGACTAGAATTATCTTATTTAAAGGGCCGTCATGGTGCACCAGTAGTTTTAAAAGCTGCAGCGTTTGATGCTAATGCTCCTGTTCGTCCACGTATTGGTGTTCAAAAAATCGAAACAGAAATGCCCTTCTTCCGAGAACAAATGAATGTGAAGGAGAAGGAGCGTCAACAAGTAAACACTCTTTTAGCTGGTGGTCAAACTCAATTGGCTGAAGCAGTGTTAAAGCATGTGTATGACGACCAGAAAGCACTTGTTGATGGAGCAAATGCTACAACTGAACGTATGCGTATGCAACTTCTTACAACAGGCAAAATTTCTATCGACAGCGGTGCTGAAGGTGCACAGTACGATTACGATTATGAGTTTGATCCATCACAATTTGAAGTGCTAACAGGCACTGACGTCTGGTCAGATCCAAATTCGACACCAATTCAAGATATCATGCGATGGATGCTAGCAATTAAATTAGCAAATGGAGCTCGAAGTATATTAAACAGTGTGACTTTATCCTATTTAGCTGCACATGAGTCTATTCGTAAGGATTTAAATCCACTAGGTGCATCAAATATCATTCTTACTGTGGATGATGTGAAGAACTATCTGGAGCGTAAATTAAAGTTAAAGATTGCAGTCTATGATGAAACGTATATAGATGAAGCTGGTGTTGAACAAAAGTTTGTACCAGATGGTGTGTTCACATTAATTCCACCAACAGGTACGCTAGGCAATACAGTGTATGGTACTACACCAGAAGAATCAGATCTAATGACAGGTGCTACAAAAGCTAATGTTGAGATCGTGAATACAGGAGTGGCTATCACTACTGTAAAACAAGAGCATCCAGTGAATGTTCAAACGATTGTTTCTGAAATTGTACTGCCATCATTCCCTGTTGCAGATAAAGTGTTTATTGCAACTGTTTTATAATCAAGCGACTTGATCATTAGTCGCTTTTTTCTATTTCTCAGAAAGGAGAGGTATGAATGAAATATTCAGTAGAGTTATTAAAAAATGCAAAGGTTCATGGTAACCCCCATAAAGCAGGTGAACTTGTGAACGTTGACAATGATTTACTTGAGGAATTAAAAGAGAAAGGTCTTGCTGGGGCTGTAGAGGAAGTTGCGGAAGAACAAAGATATTGGTTCTTAGCACCTTATGACAAAATTACAGAAAGCGATATCCGAAAAGATTTAGATACACTAGGAATTGATCATTCAGGAGCTAAAGACAAAAAAGCTGCTTATGCTCTTTTGGAAGCAGGTTATAATGCGTCCTTGGCCGAAACAGCAGGTGAATAGTATGTGGGATGTCACAGATGATGATGTGAAATATTATGCAACTTTAGGTCAAGTTAAAAAGCCAAATGTTGATTACTACAAAGCTATGTTACCGGTGTTGCTTGATAAAGTGAATGAGGATTATAATACCTGCTTCACACCTCAAAACATGCCACCAAATGTCAAATTGTTTTTGGCTAAAGCAGTCCCATTTTTCAGTGGAACCAGTGGATTAAAGTCAAGAAAAATGGGATCTGTTTCATACTCATTTGATTTTAATGATATGCCTGTAGCTATTACGGATTTATTAAAACGTTATAGAAAGGCGAGATTCCATGTTTTTCGACCCTATGGATGAGTTCCCTCATACTGTGATTATTAAAGAAGAAAAGCCAGTTCCAAACGGCTCTGGCGGTTCTACGAAGAAATGGGTTAAAACGGGTGAGCTTGACTGTTTTGTAGATACACCAACATCATCAAGATTAGTAGAGATGAAACAACTTGGCGTGTCATTCCATAGAGATATTTACTATCCATACGAGGATTCAATACCTTTAACAGCAAGAATTGAGTTTGAAGGTATCGAGTACACAGCTGCAGGTGATGCAGAGGACCAGGGCGGCATGCATGAAGTCATGCGTTTACCATTAAAGAGGGTGCAGTAATGGGTATCACAAAGCGAGGAAATAGACGAGTAGAGCGAGCTCTTAAAAAGTGGCAGGACGATATTATTGATGAAATAAAGCGTATTATCAGAAACACAACTCTGTTACTAGAAAAAGAGTTGAAAGCTAGAATGCCACATGAAACTGGTGAAATGGCTGATTCAATTATGGTGACATTTGATGCTGATGGGTATGGTGCAAAACTAGAAATCGGAGCTTTTTATGCAATCTACGTAAACTACGGAACAGGAATCTACGCACAAGGACCAGGAGGAAGTAGAGCAAAGAAAATCCCTTGGGTGTACTTCAATACACGGTGGGGCCGTTTCGTACTGACTCATGGACAACGAGCTCAGTTCTTCTGGGAACAGGCTGTAGATGAAGCAGCAGATTATTTTATTAAAGAATTTAGAAAGCTAGGGAAGTGACAATATGGCACTACCATTTTTAGAATTGCAAACGGCGGTGTATCAAAGGTTATCCAATGATGCATCGCTTTTAATTTTAGTCACCGGTGTATTCGATCATGTGACAGAGGATACACCATTTCCTTATGTGTACCTTGGAGAACCGTTATTGAACATTGACCGTGACGTAAAGGTCGAGGACATTGCTGAAGAAACAATAGCCATACATGTATATCACAATCAAGAAACAAGTGGTGAGTATGGCAATGCAAAAGTTTATGAAATCTTAGATGCTGTTCATGAGGCGCTTAAGTACAGAATTGAATTGCCGTCTTATGAAATTTTGCAAGTGACACCAAGAGAGCCACGTGTCTTTGATGACATCAACACTGTACAAAAACATGGTGTAATCACTTATAAATACAAACTATTAAAAACAAAATAGGAGGATCTACAATGGTAAAAATTATTATGGTACAACCTGTCGATAATGCTCTGGGTGCCGATGGTTTAGTGCCAGGTTTCCAAACAGATTATACACACAGTGTAGAACGTGACAATTCCACTGAATCTACAAAGATGGGTTCAATCTCAGCAATTGGTACCTTAACAGAAACAATGGAATTATCCATGTATGGCCGTAAAGGAGATGCAGGACAGAAAGCCATCTATCAAGCGATAAAGGATGGAAAAGAGCTAAAGGTGTGGGAAATTGAAACAGAAAAAAATGACGAAGGTACGCATGACGCGAAGTTTGCATATGCAGTTGTTGATTCGTTCGAAACTTCTAGTCCGCCTGAAGGTTTAGATGAATTGTCAGCATCTATGACAGTTCAAATTGAGTCAACAGAAGGCGCATTCATGGATTTACCGCCAGGCTTAATTAATTTTGCGAAATACGGATTCCAGAAGCCAGGTGACACTACAGGCGATTCAAAAAACATTGTCAACAGCACAAAGGTGACAGGAATTACGGTGACACCTGACACACTCACTTTAACACCAACAGATAAGCAGCAATTAAGTGTAGAGGTTACTCCTGCTAATGCTTCAAATCAATATGTCACATACACAACTTCTAATGCATCTGTTGCTACTGTATCACCTAATGGATTAGTTACAGCTGTAGCAGCTGGTACCACAACGATTACAGTGAAATCTAAAGATAATCCTACGATTACTACTACGGTAACTGTAGAAGTTAATTAAGACGGACTTAAGTTCGTCTTTTTCTTATTCAAAATTCAAATTAAAAGAAAGAAGGAATAAAAATGCCTACATTAACAATTAAAGACACAGATTACGATTTGAAATGTTCAATTATGCTGGATAAAGTACTAAACAAAGTGATTCCAGAAGAGAAATCAAAAGATAAAGATGTTCCTCAAAAGGAGAAAGTTTCAGGCGGTTTCTCAAGATTATTACCTCTATTGATTGAACAAGATTTTGAGGGGCTTTTGTATCTTTGGGAATCAGCAATTAAATTAGCAACAAAAAAACCACCAACGCAAGATGAAATTTTAACTGCTATTGACCAACGTATGGATGAAGAAAACGATGCAACAGCTCTATTTTCAGAAGTATTTGATGCTATTGATGAATCAGCTTTTTCTCGAAACGAGTTTGCGAAATTCAAGAAGAATATGCTGCTCGTAAAAGAGATGAAACGCAAAGACGAAGACGAGGAACAGAAGACAGCATTGATGTTGAAACGTCTGGCGGAGGGGTACAAGGAGATCACTGGACTAGAACTATTCGAGGAAAAAGCGAAGGCTTAACCTATGATGATTTTGAACGTAATTGTGCTAGATTCCTAGGGATATATGACATGCAACTGATTTACTCATGGACACCTAGGGAGTATCGCAATTTCTTGCAAGGTTCACAGTTAGCAAAAATCGATGAATTTGATCGAGCCATTCAAGCTGCTTGGGTGGCTGGCATTGTTTCTAAGCAAAAGAAATCTAAAGAACCGCCAGCCAAAAAATACTTTGATGCGGAAAAAGCACGTAATGAAATACTTTCAGGAACTAATAACACGAAACAAATTGAACTAGACTTCACGCTATATGATCAAATGCGCGAAGAGTTAAAAACATTTGATTGGGAGCTTGTAGAGAAGAAATCATAAAGAGGTGGTGAGTATATGCCAGTTGAGCGCTTTAAAGCCGAAGTTGATGCAGATATATTAGACTTCAAACGAAAAATGGCCGAAGTTGATAGGCAAATGCATGAACTTGCTACAGGTGTGTCAGTAGAGATTAATGCATCGATCAATGAGTTTATGCAGAAGGTGCAGCAAGTACAAGCACAATTGCAAAAGTTGGATGCGACTGAAGCAACTGTTGAAATTGAAGCGATGATCAATGATTTTATGCGTGATCTCTTACAAGTCAGAGCATTAGCACAAGATTTAGATGGTGAATCTATTCAAATAAAAGTATCGCTTGATATGGATGTGTTTTATACACAAATCCTAATGGTTCAAGCAGAGTTAGAAGCTTTGGGCAAACAATCAGTTGAAGTTGACGTTGACTTAAATATGCACAGTGGAGGAGCTGTCACAGATTTAACAACCATCGAGGCTTTGCTTACTGCTATACGTGATGTAACTATTGATATTAGAGCAGATATCAGTAATTTCATGGCAGGCGCAGCTATAGTTAATCACCAGGCAAATGCGTTAGATCGTAGAAATATTGTCATAAAGATTTGGGCTGACTACACTCGTGCAATGAAATCGTACGCCAATACTGTCCAAGCATTCGCTGAAGCTGGACAACAAATGATAGGTGGAGCCTTATTATCTTTGGTGCCTGCCCTGTCACAATTTTTATCCGTTCTTGTTGGTTTGATCGGCTCGTTGGGTGTCATGATTGGCGTGCTAGCAGGTCAATTGTTAATTATGGCTAGTGCGCTAGGAATAGCAGCGTTAGGTTTTGTGGGATTAGCTGCAGTAGCCATTCCTACAATCAAAGATTTGTTTGATGAGACCGCAAAGTTAAGCGCTGAGCAACAACGTGCAAAAGATTCATGGGACGGTTTTAAAGATACTTACGATGATTTAGTTAAAGCTACTGAACAACCTGTATTACAAACCTTTACGAGCGCTATGCAAGGGGCACAAAAAATACTTAAATCATTATCACCGATGATTGAATCTGTAGCACAAAGTGCAGCTAAAATGATGCAAGCTTTTGATAAATCTATCAACAGTCAACCGATTCAAAAGATTTTCGAAACGTTCAACAAATACGGTGCATCAATTTTTGAAAATGTAATTGCAGGTATCGGTCATCTGATAGCTGGGCTTGGTAGTTTAATAGCTGCTCTTGCACCTGCAGCTGAAGCTTGGTCCAAAAACTTCAATGGAATGATGCAATCCTTTGCATCCTGGGCCGATAAATTAAGTGAATCAGAAAGTTTTAAAACGTTTATAGACTATGTTCAAAAGTACATGCCCGTTATCTCATCTATTTTTGCGGACTTAACAATGGGGATTATCGCATTCTTTAGCGCATTTAGTGATATGGGCGGTAGCTTCATGACACGTCTTGCAGAGATGATGGAGAGCTTTAGAGCCTGGGCTGAAACATTAGGTGAAAATCAACAGTTCCAACAATTCCTTAACTTTATTCAAGAATCAACGCCAGCTGTATTAGCATTATTAGGCAATCTGTGGGATTTGATTATAAATCTAGGTATTGCATTCGCTCCAATTGGTGCCGCTGTTTTAGCTGCAGCTAACGCATTTCTACAATGGTTTAATAACTTACTAAAAACAAATGAAACTGCAGCTATGTTGATAGCAGCTCTGCCAGTGGTTTTAGGGGTCATTTCTGCTTTAGTACCTATAGTTATCTCTGTAGTATCGATTTTTGGTAACTTAGCAGCAGCTGTGTTACGTGTACTTCCAAACCTACAGAACTTTTCTAGTATTGTTGATAAAGTCAAAGATGCTGTTAAGTTGGCGTGGGATGTACTAGGGAAATTTGGAAGTAAACTTAGTTGGTTAGTTACGCCTGTAGGTTTAGTAGTAGCTGCTATAGCAGGATTTATTGCTATTTTAGTAACGGCCTATAACAAAGTAGAGTGGTTCCGCGACATTGTTAACGAGGCGTGGGCAAAGATAAGTGCCCGAACAAAAGAAGTTTACGGAAAAATCGCTAAAGATATTTCAGAGGCGCTATCAACTATAGTTGACTTCGGTAAAAAACAGCTCGCTAAGTTCCAAAGTTTCTGGGATGAACACGGAAAAGGCATCATGGAAATCGTGTCGAAAATTGGTGTTTTTGTTGTCACTGGAATATCACTTATGATGGATGGCATGCTTACAGCGACAAGCATTGGCTGGGCTGTTATAAAGGGCATTTTTAAAATTGCCTGGTCTGTAATTACTGGCATCATAGAGGCTGGAATTGCTTTAATTATTGGAATTCAAGAAGCTGGAATGGCAATTTTACAAGGCGATTGGTCGAAAGCTTGGAAAATTATACTAGAAACAGCCGCATCAATCGGTTCAGCAATTGTAAAAAACTTCCAATAAATTATTGGCAGTGTGAAGCAAGCTGGAGTTGACATCGTAAATGGACTTATTTCTGGTATAACCTCAATGTTCGGTTCTGTAGCAAAAGCACTTGGAAAACTGACTGATAAGATCCCTCAGTGGGTTAAATCAGCGCTTGGAATTCATAGCCCCAGTCGCGTCATGGCGGCAATATCGCGTTGGATTCCAGCTGGCATTGCAAAGGGGATTTTAGACAACATCAACATTGCAAAATCAGCAACTCAAGAAATGGCCAATGCGATTGTTCCAGACTTCAGTAGTACTATTAAAGCTTCTCAAGGTCTATTAAAACAAATCAATGACATTAGTAAGAAATACGCCAAAGAGCATGCGGCAACACGCTACGATGAATTTGAAAAACTTCTCAGTGACCAGAAGAAATGGTACAACATTAGTGCCAGCTACGAGAAAGCATACTGGGAAGATGTCGCTAAGCTTTTAAAGGATGGCACAGCTGCTAAAAGGAAAGCGTTAGAAAATGCCCAAGGTGCTTATCAACAAGTTCTAAAAGAACAGTATGATCGCGAAATCAAGTTTATCGATGAAGCTACTAAGTATAATGCAATTTCATTAACCGATAGAATCCAAGCGTATGAGCAGTATATGAAACAATATGCGCTAGGCAGTGAACAGCAAATTGCGTATGAGGAAAAGATTTATGATGCGAAGAAAGAGTTATATGATCGCATGAAGTCTTTATCTGATGACTACTTATCCAAAGTGCAAACTGTCTACGATAATCTAGCCAATGAAGAAAAGCGATTACGTGATGAATGGCAGCAAACATATGATGCAAGGGCAGAAACGCTAAAAAATACTTGGGGCCTTTTCGATAAAGTATCACTTACTGACATGACGGATGTCGACCTATTGGGGAATTTACGTGGTCAGGTTGATACGATGCGCGGCTGGATGAATGATCTGTTTGAGCTTGAAGCCAGAGGGCTTGATGCAGCTCTAATTGGTGAACTGCAACAAATGGGTGCCAAGTCTGCAGCTGAGATAGCAGCATTAACAAGGATGACAGCTAGTGAATTAAATGAGTACCAGATGCTGTGGCAGACAAAAACGGAACTTGCTAAAAAGCAAGCTACGAAAGAATTAGAATCAGCACGGCTTGTTATGGAAGAAGAAGTAGCGAAGTTAAATGCTAACTCTGAAGAAGAACTGAAAAAGCTTCAAAAAACGTTTGAGTCAGAAGTTAGGAAGCTACGTTATGGCGCAGAAGATGAATTTAACCTCATGTCTAAATCTTTGCCTGATATAGGAGCAAATGCTATTCAAGGTTTAATAAAAGGCTTGAACTCAATGAAAGGTAAACTGCAATCTACTGCTAAATCAATAGCTGATAGCTTGAAAAATACACTGCAGACAACTCTTGATTTAGATGGTGTAAATACAGTAACCAAGAATACAGGTGCTGCTTTAACATCCTCACTGCAAAAAAGTGCTATTCAAACTGCTTTTGCAGGCAATAGCTTTACAAGTGATACTTCACAATACATTAATCAGGATCTCGTACAAGATATTGATTATGAACAGCAACCGATAATTCTAAATGTGCATTCAAACTGGACAGGCGAAGAGGTTGAGTATTGGTTAGATGATCGTAGTTCTACTAATATCCAAATAAAAACTTTCAAGAAAGGGTGATGCCATAATGGCTATATTAGAGACGATGGGTGGTGTACGTCATAATTTAACTGATTATGGCGTACCAGTCTTGAAGATTGCTCCGATTGATATCGTCTACAATTCAGAGAACATTAAAGGTCAACCAGGTAGAAATAGAACTGAACGTTTTCATGGTGTCCGTAAGTTGCAATTGACCTTAATGGTTCAGGCTAAAGATGTTACTGATACAGAGCTATTAACAGATCAATTGGCTGATATTTTAGATGGTGATGAGGAGTTTTATATTTATCAGCAACTAATGACGAACAGCTATGGATTTGAAATGCCAGGGCAATCATCGTTTACTGGTGCATTAGATGCCGTTGAATGGACACCGCACATGTACAAGCGATGGAAAGTAGAACGTATTAATAATGATGCGATTGAGTGGAAAGGACTGAAAGGTAAGCGAGTTATTGAGTTTGAAACAAGTGATTTACCTTATGGTGAAACGCCTTTTACATCGATGCAGCTACTTAATAAGGAGTGGGATTTAGAACAGATTGCATGGGGGCTAGGGTTTAAATGGGATGAAGATTCACCACAGTTCACATTTTCTAGTAACGATTTTATGGTGAAGAATTATGGTCAAGTTACAATCAATCCACGTTATATGCCATTTAGAATTGCGTTAAAAGGTTCATTTGCTAGTTACGTACAAATAGAGAACCTTACAACAGGAGATGTATTCCGATACAGTGGAACTCTTTCAACCAATGATACTCTTGTACTCGATGGAGTGAGCTATTTGAAAAACGGCCAACAAGTTACAGGTCAAACTAATAAAAAATTAATATCGCTAAAAAGAGGGGATAATCGATTCTCGATTAGTGGTGGCACCGTCACTTCAATCAGTTTTGATTTTCCTTTTTATTTTAAGTAAAGGAGGGAGTTAACTTTGTCGCTTAAATATCCTTTAAACGAAACGTTATCACCTATTGATCGCGAAGGGCGAAATCGAATAAATGATAACTGGTCACGTATCATGGCTTATTTTGATCATGTACAGTTGCAAATTAAAGCTTTGGCAGGCGGTCATGAAGTGGATGAATTAATTGCTCGTCTTGAGCAGGCTATTGCAAACGCTGAAACTGATCTGCAAAACTATATCGCTCAAGTTGATTCAACTGTACAAGAAGCCATTGATGCCAATAACACAGCTACACAGGATGCAATAAACGCCAATAATCAAGCGTTACAAACCGCACTCAACACAATTGGTGATGCTTTAACTGAGGTAAGTGGAGCAATACAGGCTACTGAAACTGCTACAAATAATGCGGTAGAGGCTAAAAATGCTGCTTTTCAAGCTACTCAAGATGCCCAAAATGCGATTAACTCAATGCAATCACTTATTGATAATTTTGATCCAAAAGGTACATGGTCATCTACAACTCAATACTATAAAAATAATCTAGCAGAGGTTGATGGTCGAACCTATATTGCTTTAAAAGATAATATCAATACACCTGTCACAGATAAAAGTACATGGGCTTTGTTTGCTGACAAAGGCGCTAAGGGCGATAAAGGGGAAAAAGGCGATACAGGTGCTGCATTAAGTATTTTAGATAAATTAACAGATGTTTCCCAATTGCCTACTGAAGGAAATGAAGGAGATGCTTACACTGTTAATGGAGAATTATACGTTTGGTCAGAGAATACGAATACATGGGTAAACGTGGGTAATATTAAAGGTGAAAAAGGGGAGAAAGGTGACACTGGAAAAGATGGATTATCAGCATATGAGGTTGCTGTAAATAACGGATATATTGGTACATCTGAAGAATGGTTAGCTTCACTTAAAGGAGTACGTGGAGAAATTGGTAAAATGACGAAGTACGAATACACTATTCCTGCTACAAGTGAAGGTCAAACAACTTTAGAAATTCCTCTATCTACCTTATCAGTAGACGATGATTTGCTTTTAGTATTGAATGGAATAGTCTTATATCCAGAAACCGACTACACTATCTCAGGAAGTATTGTGAGACTAAAACAACCTGTTCTAGATTATTTTAATTCTGCATTTTTTGTTAGAGTTTTAAAAAACATACCAAAAGATAGCGAAGTACCAACTACTGATGGTAGCTTATTAACTGATGGCAGTGTAGCTAAACAGAAATTAGAATTATCTTTACAGCAGGAGATCAATACTACTACTGAACATTCGGGACAAGATGTATTTTCTGAAAACGGTGCTCATGGTATACGTTATTTTAATGATAAATTAGAGTTTAAAGAGGATTCTAATTGGAATGAAATTGAGACTGGTAGTGTGACTAAACCATTTATAGGTGACTTGAATGATTTAGTTGAAAATGGACTTTATTCTGTTCCAGAAAACACACCTAATGTTCCTTCGAATTTTGGTAGTTGGTTGGTAGAAGTGAAAAAGTCTAGCGATGGTAGTTTTATCGTACAGACAGCCTATAGCGAGAATAACAACAATCTAGGAGAAAGCTCGTTCAAAAGAGTTGCAAAGAAAGATGTGTCTGGTAAGTATGTATGGGGAACTGTGGCTGCTGGCACATCTGGTTATTTAAATAACTGGATGATAGGTAATATTCGTTTGTCTGATTCAATTGATTCAGAAACACCTTTACAAGCTGCATCTCCTAAAGCTGTTAAGCAAGTGAATGATTTAAAAGCAAACAAAGTACAAGAAAATTTCATACAAGCAGTTTTAACTATGGGTACGCAAGATTCCACTTACCCTATTTCGTATTACAAAGACAGTCTAGGTAGAGTGCATGTGGAAGGTCAGGCAAGAGCAGATGCGTCAGGTATGATTGCTTTTACAATGCCTGTAGGGTACAGACCAGCCATAGCTACTCAGGTTGTAATACCTCAAACCACAAACCCTGTCGGTCTGAAAACTATGACACTACAAGTCAACGGTTATTTAATCGTTTCAGGAGGACTTACAGCTAGTGCGTTTGCATCATTCAAATTTAGTTACAGGGCAGGTGCTTAATTTGCGTAAGCGTAAACAGGTTTATGAATTAGATGAAAATATGTATTTAAAAGAAATATATATTGCTGAAATTAACGAACATGGGAATATTGTTGATGAAGATAAACAAGGTTTCATTATTGTAGATATTCCAAGTGGCTTGTTCAAATATAAATGGAATGGAGCAGAATGGATTGAAGGAGAAACTGAAGAAGAAAAAACTGAACGTGAAGCACTACAATTACTAGAGTCGTTAAAACCTACACTAGAAGAACTTGCTAATGCCGAACTAGAAATTAAAATGTTAACAATTCTTACAGAATTGGAGGTTATACAATGACAGAGGAACATCTTGAAGGATTGACACTTGTACAAAAACGTTTGGTAAAAGCTTATGCTACAAGTATCATGGGTGAAGTTCGGACGATTGAAGATGTTAAGCCAACTGAGTTGCAACATTATGTTGAATTAGAAATTGCAGAGCGAGAAATTATGGCATTAACCAATAATTCGGTTAATGCCATTTAGTTTAAATAAAGCATAGTATTCGATAAGAATAATATGTTTAAGATAAAATGCTTTTAACTTGTTGGCCACCGAAAAATAGGGTAGTTCCCATAATCGGCGTTATTATGAATACGAAAATGATTGTTCCAATCATAGTTATCGCTCCTTTTTTATAAATTTAATACTTGAGATTATAATACTATAGAATCTATATAATGTAAATATTTGGGTGAAAAACGGTGTTTTTATAAGGAGTTTGATATATAAATAAAGGTGGTGAAATTTTTGATATTAGATAAGGACTTAAAAACCCCTTAAACATATGTCATTTTCTGAAATTTTAACAAGCAAAGATGACTTTTTTCTTAAATAATAGTAAAAAAAATTTTATTTTTTTATTGTTCCATATTGTTCAGTGTTACGTAGCAATCATTATGACTATGTAAAACAAGAATTTTATTCAAATATCGTTACAATACTCCCCCTACTTCTTAATTGAGTTAGGGGATAAATTTATTTGAAGGATTAATAATCAAAGTAACTGAAAGTAGGAGATACAATTGGCAAGAAATCGTATTTCTAAAAATGAATTAAATGAGAATTTACAATTAGAGATTGAGGGATTTACTGAACATTTGGTACAAGATGTACTTTCTGAAAATGGCGCACATGGTATAAGGTACTTTAATGATAAGTTAGAGACTAAAAATGGTAATACTTGGTCAGAAATTGAAATCGGCAAAGCAAACGCTAGGGGTACTCAATCACTGAGTCCTTACCATGCAATAAGACGTTTTCCTGTATTCAATGGATGGGCAAATGACAGTACAGCAGAATCACTATGGTTGGTGTTTAAAGATATGACTTTAAACGGTCAATTACTTATCAGGGGAGCTGTACACAATGGTATTTCAACAACTAATGCAGGTGGATTTGAGTACTCGTTAAATGTTTTCAGGTTAGCAGGAGATACATCATCTTTAGCTAACCCTACAGAAATATTGTATCTAGGTTCATATGTTGCTGATAGGTTTGTGTTAGGTTCTCAGGTTGTTAAGCTTGCAACTAAACAGCCCGTAATTCCTATAACGAAGCGAAAAAGTAATGCTGCTATTTATTTAGAAATTGAATATCTAACAGGTGAAGGAAATGCCTTTGAAGCTTTAGATTCTATTGAATTTGAATTACAAGTACCTGAAGCTACGCCAAATGAGTCGCCTAAACAACAGTCGATTTTTACACATGTAGGTAATAGTAAACAGAATTTAGCAACCGCTATTACTGGTAAGGGTGTCGCTACCTCAGCAAATGCTACATTTGCTCAAATGGTTGCTAACATTGATGCTATTCCTGCAAAGCTAATGATGACAGGTACAAAATTATCACCATCAAATACGTATAGCTTTAAGTTTGCTAAAGGTACAGGTACGTTATTTCAACCTTATATATCCATTGAAGACATTCCATTTGCGCCCAAAATCATACGTGTTGTTTCAATGACGCTAACTGGTAATGGAGAAGAATACTCGTCACTGTATATAGCTGAGGATGAAGGTTTAGGAGTTAACTTATCTAGACATGTGACAGGGTACTTTGGAGGGGCAACTGCGACTGGTCAGGCTTCTTATTTGATGATAGCTAGTGTTACGAGTCTGAATGGTAAGTGGACAGTTATTATGCCAGTTCCAATAGCGTCTAGGTATTATAAGTATACAATTGTCGGTTAGATAAGGAGGGTGGTATTAATATGAACTTCTCAAGAGGAAATAGGATTTTCTTTGATTCTACAGGTAAGATTCTATGGCAAACAGGAGAGATATGGGAATCTACGCTTCCTGTGCAACATGAAGAAATAAAAGGAGAAATTCGATACGTGGACTTAGAAGTCAATTATTATGACTCGTTGAAACAGTATATTGCTTCAATTAATCCTGAAACAAAAGAACCTGTATTTGAGTATTTTTCCGAACCTGAACCGTCAAAGGAACAATTGAAAATAAATCAATTAGAAGAAGATATTCTTTTATTACAAACAGATGCACAAGTAGGAGGGATTTTATAATGATTAACCAAATTGTAGTGCGTATTGCAGCAGAGCGTATCATGAATGGCGGTTTAAATCCGAAGACCAATCAAGTTTATGTCATTGAAGATGTTACGAATGAGGATTATCGTGTTGCTGTTGAAGATTATATTTTAGCTAATACTGAAGGTATTTAATAGTTCCATATTGTACAGTAAGTCTTTAAAAATTAAATATCAAATAATTATCAAAGCGTCCTCTTTTGAGGATGCTTTTTTCTTTTGCTTGAAAGGAAGTGAGATTATGAAAATCACAATGCAGCTGGGTAAAACAAAAATTGAACATTATGTTCATTGTACTAAAATTACAGCGCCAAAAATTACGTTAGTTGGTGTTCAATCATGCCGTTAGTAAAACATAAAGGTATCGAATACCCAATCAACCATATACAATCAGGTCGTATCGATTTAGAAATCAGTCATGCTCATGAACTGAATATGGTTGTTGTTAATAGGGCTAACAATCCAGCCTATCCATATCTGCAAGAAGAAGCGATTGTAGTTGTGAATGACCATGAGTACCGTATTAAAAAGTTAAGTAATAAAACAAATTATAAAAACATAAGTGCTTTGCATATTGTTATGGATCTTGCTGGAACACCATTCAATCAGAGATTGACAGGCGTTTATACTCCGAACGAAGTGTTTTCCACATTATTAGCTGGCACAGGATGGTCTTTTAACTTTGATGCTGCAGGTGTGCAATCAAGTATTGAGTTAAAGGATTTTGGGCGTAGTAACGTCTGGAAACTGTTTAGAGACTTCTGCAACAGATTACAGGTTGAATTCGGTTTATTACCTAGTCGAGTTTTTGAGATTAGAAAATCATTGAGTGATGATTATGGCCAGCAGTATCGATATGCTCATAACCTTAGAAATCTATCCAAGGATTCCATTTCAACTAACCTAGCTACTCATGTCATCGTCAACTATGGAGAGGACCTGCAGCAAACAGCAACCTTTGAATCGCCAACGTCTAGTAAATACGACCGTGCCGTTTATGGTGACATCATCAATGATGAGCGTATTAAAACATATGAAGAAGCCTATGAGCGCGCGAAAGCTAAGTTTCAAGATATCGATATTTCTTATGAACTGGACATTGCTCAATTAGGTGAGACGCATGAGCTAGGAGAGACCATTCACACAATCTATGAGCCTATGGATGGCTTATCAATCGTCACACGGATTTTAAAAGTTCGTGAAGAATGGAACGGTGAGGAATTTGTTGCTACAAGCGTAAACGTAGGAAACTATGTATTTAAAACAGCAGAAGAAATTTTGCAGGATCAGATTAAAGATACTGAAGATAACGTCAACGAGAGTATTGACCAGACAAAAGAGATTATCCAACGCGAGTATCGTTGGGAGTTAAACGAAACAGTCACTGAATTAGAAAAAAATATTACAACTGAATACACAGCTATGGTAAGTCTTACAGCACGTGAATTACGAACCGAAATGACGCAACATGTAACGAATATTAATACGGACATGGGAAGTATGGAAACGCGTCTCAGCTCGTCAATTTCTCAAACAGCAGCTCAAATTAGGGCAGAAGTAAGGTCAGAAGTGACGACAATAAACGGTGGCATTAATTCAGTTAAAGAAGATGTTTCTCGGTTAGAGATTACAGCAAGTGGCATCCAATCCACCGTTACCTCTCATAGCACTCAAATTGGTGGACTGAATACACAAATGAGTAGTGCACAGTCAAGCATTACACAGATGAGTAACCAAATCACTCAAAAGGTATCTTACACGGAGTACAACGGTAATACGATCGTTTCAAAAATCAATCAAGATGCTTGGTCGTATACTGTTGACGCCCAACGTATTAACTTTAATGGTGCTGTGATTGCTAATGGAAGCATAACCGGTACATCTAGTCTTAATATTGCTACAGATGCAACAGTAGGTAACAATCTGTATCTAGGCCAGGGTGGCGGTTATAAGTCTTTGGTATTTAATAACTCAAATCGAATCAACAGTTCCGGTTACGGTATGGAATTAAATGCTCAAGAAATTAATTTGAATTCTACGGATATAACAATTGGAACAAGTGGAGGAACTACAGACTTTAACGGAACCGTTGATTTCTCTTATGCAGCTGTTCGAGGGGTTGCAAGGGCAAATTCATCTGGCATCGGAATCTCTTATTCTAATGGTACTCTTTATGTACAGGTGAATGGCTCAACAGTAGGTTCAGTAAAACTATCATAAAAGGAGATAATAAAATGGAAAAATACGTAATGATATTGAATGATGGCAGACAGGTAGTAACGACAGGAGTTGATTTGAAAAGTGTAGCAGGTGTATATAATCAGCGACAATCAATTGCAGCTGTAATAGGTAAGAAAAGTATGTCTAAAGGTTTGATAGCTGCTGTTGCTAAACTAAAGGCACTAGACAAAACGAGTGAATCCAATGTGATGGTTCAAGTTGGGCAAACTATTTTATACACTTCGGCAGAACCTGAAAAATTCTTAGATACGTTAACTAACGAAGTTAATAATAAAGAATTTGCAATGGCTAATGATGAAATTTTAATCAGTCGTTCTTTTTACAGCCATGCAGAGGTGATTGAAAATACAAATACTGAAAATGAAGCAGAGACGCAAGCATAGGCTTAGCGTTATTTTTATTGCTTCAAGCAGTTTATTTCCTTACACTGGAAATAATAAGCGAGGTGTGTATATGATCAATTTAACGACAGAAACATTTTATAATTGTGTTGAACTATTAAAACAGATCGGAAGAGAAAATAATCTATCAAAACTAGTAGTTACTTCTAAAGAAGTTCATAAATTAGTAGGTGGTTATCCTGGGCCCAATCATCGGATGCCTATGTGCTGTGATGCGATGTATAAAGCTATGGGAGAAAACGATGAGATTTTAGAGAAACCTCCGAAAGATAAAGGAGCAACATTGAAGATAAAATATCATTTGTAGTTGCTCAAAAACTTGTTAGAGGTCATCCTTTCTTTTTGTCGAAAGATAAATAAAGGAGTGATGTAGATGAAAGATGAAAAAGTGCATTTTAAATGTGGTTACACATACTTAAGAAAAGGTGTAGAAAAATCAGCTACGTACATTTCACCAAAGGTCAGTCAGAATTTTACTAACCCAAATGTTATTGCGAGGAAATTAGCAAATGAAATATTGATAGAAACTGGACGAACAGTAAAATCCTTCACATTCGTGGGAAAAGAACCAGTTCGTAGTGAGTAGGCATCCTCTGTTAAGGGTGCTTTTTATATTCCCAAACGCTTGGGATTTTGCATTTATATTTGAGGAAGCAGGTGTTTTATGGAGTTAACAGCTATTGTAGGTGTGTTAAGTGCTTTATTTGGAATGCTATTTACTTATCTTGCATTCCTGAAAAACAGAGATAAGGACGTGCAACAAAGTGCCGCAGAATCAGCCGTAATTAGTACAAAATTAGACGCAATTAGTAATGGTGTAGAAAACATTAGGGTGGACATGAGAGTAGAGCAAAAAGCACGTATGGATTTATCAGAACGTGTCACACGTGTAGAAGAATCAAGTAAGCAGGCCCATAAACGAATTGATGAACTGGGGGAAAAATTATATGAAAATTAATTGGAAAGTACGTTTAAAACACAAACCGTTTTTAGTGTCATTATTCGCATTTTTGTTATTGCTCGTTCAACAAGTAACGGCAGCATTTGGATATAGTTTACCTGAAGCAGTTGGCGAACAAGCCACTGCTATTTTTAATACCATTTTAAGTATTTTGATTTTGCTAGGGATCGTCGTTGATCCTACAACAAGTGATGTCAGCGATAGTGTTCAGGCATTAAAATACCAAAAACCAAAGGATGATGAATAATGTCTTATACATTCAAGCAAATCTTTTTACCTTCAAGCAAGTATTCAATCAAGGCTCCATATATAATGGTGCCTCAATATATCACTGTACACAATACAGCCAATGATGCGCCAGCAGCTAACGAGATTTCGTACATGATTAGTAACAACAACCAAGTGTCTTACCATGTTGCTGTAGATGATAAAGAGGTGATTCAAGCTATTCCGTTTACGCGTAACGCTTGGCATTGTGGAGATGGGGGAGGTAATACTGATCCTAACGCACACAAGAAGGGTAACCGTATATCTATCGGGGTAGAAATTTGCTACAGCAAAAGTGGTGGTGTTCGATACGGAATAGCTGAGGAAAATGCTGTTCAGTACATTGCAAAATTATTGAAACAATATGGCTGGGGCATTGAGAGAGTGAAGAAACATCAGGACTGGAATGGTAAATATTGTCCACATAGAATTTTAAATGAGGACCGTTGGAATAGTTTCTTGAAACGGATTGAAGAAGCAATGAAGCCAATGGAAATACAAAAACCAACAGAAAAGGATGATGAAACAATGAGATTTACAAACCCAACAACTGAAAATACTGTACGTGATTACATTAAACAATCTGTAGATAAAGGCAAGATTGATAAGTCTTGGCTTGATAAATTCGATGCTGGTACGTTAACAACTGGAGATTTTGAAGGTTTGAAGATTATTATTGAGCAGCGAAGTAAATAATCACTCGGCCCAGACTCAAATTGAGTATCTGGGCTTTTTTGGTTTAACTTAAATATTAATTATTTTTTATTAGGCATAGATAAAAGTATACCTATAGAACTTTCCGTAGTTGTAAGCTTAATTTCTGCATCATCTTTTGTATAAACCCTTAATGTGTCCCCATCTTCAAATTTTTCACTGTCGACCTCTTTCCAGCCTTTTAACATAATTAAAAGCTTATAGTCAAAAGGAAGCCCATTCGTCACTTTTGGCCAATCCAAATATAGCGAGTTAGATATATTTGATTCAATATCTATAAGTTCATCTTCCCCAAATACTTCAGCATCTTTAGGTACTGGAAACCCGTTTACTATGACTCCTTCTTCATATCTTGAATCTAGCACAAAGTAAGATATTCCTACAAGCGCTACTAAGACAATTGCAATTACTGCCACTATTTTTTTAATTTTACACACACCCCTTCATTACCATTTTAGGTAATTCGACATAATTTGTATATAACAAAAAAACAGACAACATTATTAGTTATCTGCTTCATCTTAAAACGGCAGTAAGAAGGTTAATCAACATCTTATGCAGAAATATTTGTAAAAGGCGGTGAAGATCATGAATTACAAAACAATAGTGCCAGTACGGTTTTTATTCAAGCGCAGGCCAGATGATGTAGAGATTGTAGGTGTATCAAATTTGTTTTTGATTCGAGAGGAACACGAAGCTCTAACAGATGAAATGGTCTTAAAACTTTTACGAGATCAAGGCTGCAATGTAATCAGGTTGATCCGTGAGGGTGAAAATGTAATAGGAGTTGATTTTAAGCAGTATTAAAGCCTTCTAACTATAGAGGGCTATTTTTTTTGCATAAAAACCGTAGTTAAGTGAGTAATTAGGATTAAATAGGCTATGATTTTTTAGTTAGAATGTATTCCTTGTTCAGGTTTAATATGGTAACTTTGGTATGCACATAGATTTTTTATAAAAAGGAGAGTATGAAATGTTACATAGGAAATCAAGGAAAAATAATTTAATGATTAAAGCAATAGCAGCGAGTGTTATGACAGCTGCTATGGTTATTCCAGTTGCTACTGAAAATGCACAAGCTGTTCCAGTTACAAAAACAACGTTTAAAGATGTACCTAAATCCCATTGGGCCTATAAGTCCATTAAACAGGTCGCGGAAAAAGGATTAGTTACTGGATATGAAGACGGTACATACAAACCTTCTGCTCAAGTTACTCGCGCTGAGTTTGCAACGTTTTTAGCTAGAGTATTTGATCGTAACGAGCGAGCTACTGTAAGTTTTAGTGATGTTTCAGATACACATTGGGCTCATGAAGCAATCCAAGAGGGATTAGCTTTAGGGTTTATCAAAGCAGAGGATTTCTCTAAAAATAAATTTGAACCAAATAAACCAATGACTCGTGGGGAAATGTCCCGTTGGTTAGCGAATGGTTTAGCACATGCTAATGCTAATTATGGCAAAGCAATCGAGGAAATGGCGAATTCAAACCTTACTTTAATACCGATTCCCGAATTTTATAAGGGTGGAGTAGACAAAAAAGACTTACCTTATATTGGGGTAGCATTAGGTACGGGATTGCTTTCAGGCTATGAGGACTTCACCTTTAAGCCGAATGGTAATACAACTCGTGCCGAGGTAGCAACAATCCTTATTCGTTACATGGATACATTGAAGAGAGTGCCATCTGATTTCATAGGTTTACAGGAACTTCGTGAGGTTGCTAATACAGGGACGAATATATTGACACTCACAAATTTTGAAAAAAGGAGGTATAGCGATACTGCTTCTTGGTACAGAAGTACAGAAAAATCTGCGAAAAAGCTAAATATGAGTGTAGAAGAATATATAAATATGGTCTATGGGGTGGCATTTAAGCTACCAGTTGAGGGAGAAGCTGTAGGTGGTTTCGAGGATGTACTAGGGAAACCATATACTTTGCTAAACAAACGTGCTGTTAACACTATAGAACGTGTCATTTTCGTGGACACAAGAGGTTCACAAGCAAAAGGTATCTACAAGGATATGTTTTTTTATACAGATCAAAACCCGAACTCATTTAATATATTAAATAGAAATTTATATCATGTATATTCCGAATACACAACAACACCAAGTCAAAATACCACTTTATCTAGTATGTATAATGGCTCTGTAATGGGACAAGTAAGTTCGCAAGTTGTTAATAAAGTAAAAGTAGAACAATTTGGTATCACATCACCTCGAACAACAGACGGATGGTACTATGAGGAAGTGGAAAAGGGAGTATTCAAAAAAATAACAAACGATTTCTTCACAAAAGGTAAAACTGTCCGCTATTGGGCGGAACAATTTGAAAGTGAAACAACTAACGATCCAATATCAGGACGTACAGATGATGGAATTCGCTACTATTATGAAATTATAAAATAAAAAGTGTATTCAAATACTTAGAATTTACAATTTTAACTAAGATAACAAGTGAAAGAAGCATAAAGAAAAAAACAATTAAGACCACTCCATGATGGGTGGTCTTAATTGTTATTTTTAAAAAAATTCCCAATATAATTATGCCAATAAAAAACCAATTATGTATAATAAATATAGTAAATTTGAAGGAGGGAAATTATGAAAAAGTTATTATTATCATTTTTAACTTTTATTCTAGTAATTGCTTTGGTGTTACCAATCAATACTGAAGCTGCTCAAAAAAGCACAGATAATAGTTCACCAATCACAACAGAAAATATCATTAAACAATTTAAAACTGATGGATTAGAAGTAGGTGCTGTTTCAGATTTGCCTAATAAAGAATTTGGGAATGGGCGTAAGGAAGGAAATCGAATTTTAATTCCTTCATTAGGTGAAGATGCTGGTGGAAGGTTGTTTATTTTTAATGATGCTAAGAGCTTAGCTCAAGCTAAAGGTTATTATGACGGATTAAGTAGTATGGGACCCTTATTCTACTCACATACACATCAAAATGGCTTAATTTTATTACAAATGAACGGTAATATGAGCGATGCTGACTTTAAAAAGTACGCTGACTCAATCGATGCCGTAGTGTCAGGGAAAAATGCTAATACAACATCTCCAGCAGCACCAACTAAAAAAGGTGAAATGAAGGTTCATTTTATTGATGTAGGGCAGGGCGATTCTATACTTATTCAATCTCACGATGGAAAGAATATTTTAGTAGATGGAGGACCAAAATCAGCAGGAAAGACTGTTGTCAATTACCTAAAATCAAAAGGTGTTAAAAAGCTAGACTATGTAGTAGCAACACATCCAGATGCTGATCATGTTGGGGGACTAATTGCAGTATTAAACTCAATTTCTGTTGGTAAGTTTGTGAATAGTGGTAAATCTCATACTACAGAAACATACACTCAACTTTTAAAACTTGTAGAACAAAAAAATATTAAGTATATAGAACCTAAAATAGGTGAAATTTTAATAGGTGATTGGACTTCTGATTTTTACTTACAATCGTTATATTCTGATGCCAAAGCAGTAGATACAAATGATGCTTCAATTGTATTAAAAACAGGATATAAAAACGTTGAATTTTTGCTAATGGCAGATGCAAGTAAAGACTTGGAAGAATTACTTACCAATTCTTTTGATTCTTTAAATGTACAGATTTTGAAAGCTGGGCATCACGGTTCTAATACAAGTACATCATCAAAATTTTTAAATGCAGTTAAACCTGAAGTAACAATATTAAGCTATGGTAAGGATAATAGCTATGGTCATCCAAATAATGAGGTTTTAAATAATCTAAAGAGCGCGGGAAGTAAAGTGTATTCAACAGCTCAAGACGGTACAATCGTAATTAAAACTAATGGTAAGACTTATAATGTTGCTGCTAAGGAGTTTAACGTACCAGAGTCAAAACCTTCTCAGCAGAAGCCCGAAACAAAACCTACAGAACCAGTCAAAGAATCCTTTAAAAACTGTTCAGAATTGCGAGCTGTTTATCCGGGAGGCGTAATGAGTGGTCACCCAGCTTATGAATTACAACATGATGCAGATAATGATGGATGGGCATGTGAACCAGTGGAGGATAGTTACACAGAAAAACCAACTACAACTCCTATAACAACACCAAGTGAACCTTCAAGAGAGAGTTTTAAAAATTGTACAGAGCTAAGAAAAGTTTATCCTAATGGCGTAGACTCTTCGCATCCAGCTTATGAAAAGAAGCATGACCGCGACGGAGACGGTTTGGCTTGTGAAAAATAAGTTAAATAAAGAGTAGTAATAATAAAATGTTGTAGAAAAGTTGTTTATATTAGAGACAGCTTTTCTACATTAAATAGGAGGTTTCTAATGGAAAGAGTAATTTTACAACCAACTGGTAGTAAAGAATCTAGAATGCATTACAATGATACGATACATAATCCTGTTGAGTTAAAATCTATTGAAGAATTCTTGGATAAGAAAATCTATAAAGATTTATTTGAAATTTATCCTAATGGTTATGCACATATTTGGGGAGTAACTCCTGGTAAAAATAATGTCAATGTGAACAAGTGGGGGAAAATTAATAAGGGAGATATAGCATTCTTTTCAGCAAATAAAGTTTTATTTACAAGTGGTACTGTAGCTTTAACCATAAATAATAAATCACTGGCATTACACCTATGGGGGAAAAACAAAGAAAATGATACTTGGCAATATATATACTTTCTAGACAACATTAAAAATCATGATATATCCATTGAAGTGATAAATGAGCTTATTGGGTATAAGGATAATTATGTTGTCCAAGGATTCACCGTTTTAGATGAACATAAAAGTAGATTAATAATAGAATCATATGATTTGTATTCAGATAAACATTACTCTCCAACTAATAAAACCAATATTGAAGAAAAGCTGGAAAAATTATTAGTAACAGGAACTGATTCTGAGAGAAATATAAAGGCTCGAAAAGAGCAACGCTTATTAAGCGAGTACTTGTTTGAAGGTAAATATAAATGTAAGTGTCAAATATGTAATGAAGAATATCCTGTTGAATTTTTACATACTGCACATATAAAGAAAAGACAATTTTGTGATGATAATGAAAGACTAGATGTTAAAAATATAGTTATGCCAATTTGTAAGTTTGGTTGTGACGATCTTTTTGAAAAAGGTTACATTGTTGTTAATAACGGAGAGGTTATTATTAATCGCAGAGGTAATACTAATAGTTTTAATAAGAAATTAGGTAAATTAGAAGGGAACCATTGTGATTTTTGGAATGAAAATAGTAAGTTGTATTTTCAATGGCATCAAAAATACCATGGATTTAAGTGATAGGTAACAATTGTGATTTTTATTTGATAATTTAGTGGGATTGTTACATCTACTCATGCAGCATAATCATGATGGGGATGTTTGGGCTTATGAGAACAAGAACCATATTTTAATATAGAAATAAGGAGTGTTAATAGTGGAAATTAATAATGAAGAATTTGAAAAGACATTTGATGAAGCATTTGAGCAAAAGAGTGAAGAAATAAATAGTCAGTTAAATAGAGAGGTTTTAATTGCCATGGTAGGAGATGTAAACTGCGGTAAATCTTCTACAATTAACAAACTAATGAAAGAAGACATTGCAAGCGTAGGGTCAAAACCAGGAGAAACTGTTGAAATTAGAGAAATCCCATATAAAGATAACATTATTTTCGTTGATACTCCTGGTTTAGATGATGTTGTTAAAGTAAATTCTGAAATTACTTTAGGTTACTACAAAAACTCAGATGTTATTTTGTTTTTCTTAAATGCTGCTGGGACAGTTCTCTCTGAAAATGAACTGAAAAATTTAAAAGATATAGAGAAAGTTAACCGGGATATTATAATCGTATTAAATAAAATTGATGCTGCAGACGATATTCCTGAATTAGTTAAATATATTCAAGATCACACTAATTTTAAATATCCTGTAGTCCCTATTTCTTCACGAACTGGTGAGAATATATCAATGCTACAAAATAAGTTACTTGATATTTTAGAAAAAAAGTCCAAAGATATAATGTTTGCCATGAACTTAAAGGAAAAAAGCACGACTGCTAATCGCTGGATTCTTGCAGCAGGGGTATCATCGGCTACAGTTGGGGCATCACCTATTCCAGGATCAGATTTTATTCCATTAACAGGTATCCAAGTTGGATTAATGCTTAAATTATCTACACTATACGAAAAGCCTATTTCAAAAGAAAACGCTAAAGAACTACTGATAGTAACAGTTGTTGGTAATGTGGGTAAAACTATATTCAGACAAATTGTGAAATTTGTTCCTGGTGCTGGTTCTATAATAGGAGCTAGTGTAGCTGGTGCAACAACAGTAGCTCTAGGTTACGCCATAAAATATATGCATGAGAATAATATTGATTTACAAGCTGCGCAATTAAAATCGATTTATGAGATGTTATTAAAAAAAGAAAAAGAGAAACAAGAAAAATATGAGGGGGATGACGACGAAGATATTACTTTTGTTAAATGATAGACACTGCATAAGAAAATGAATATTTTATATATTCAATCAATATAATTACTATGATTAAATTTTAGATAATTGGAGTGAGGCTATTGGACAAAATTAGAATTAGGAATCTAAGAAGTCTAAAAGATACTAACGATATAGATATAAAACCTTTAACTATTTTAGTTGGAAAAAATAGTTCAGGAAAAAGTACATTTCTTAGATTTTTTCCACTTATGAAGCAGACATTATCAATAAAGAAAAATGAGCCAATTCTTTGGTACAGTAAAGAAAATGTAGACTTTGGTAGTTTTTACGAAAGTTTAAATAGAAATAGTGTGACAGAACATATAGGATTTGATTTTAATTTCACTGTTAGTGAACTAAATGATGGTACTATTGAAGCAAAACCTATGGAGATTTTTTTGAGTGTAGACCTAAAAGAAAAAAATTTAGGAAAAATTACTATTACTATGTTTGATACCATCATTAAATTCATAGAAGTAGGTGATGAGTATTTCGTTTATATAAATAATCAAAAATTTAATGATCCATTCATTATATTAAACTCAGAAGTGTTTGATAAATTCTTACCAAGTTTTATATTAAAAGTGAATGATAATCAAGAAAAAAGAAAAATTTCTTTAGTTGAGTATTTCAGAGAAATTTTATACGGTGAATTATCAAAAATAGTAAAAAATCAAAAATTAAAAATAAATAATTCAGAGCTAGATTTAGAATTAAAAAAAATTGTAAGTAAAATACATCTTGTTAATTTAGAACTAATTAATGAAGGTATTGAGAAAACTATTCGACAACTTAATAAAGCGATAAATAGAGAATTTACTAAAAATAGTTATTATTTTGGAGATTCTTTTCTAGAGGAATATGACTTAAAAAGTGATTCTTTAAATAAAGTAATTGTGAACGTTCTACAAGAAGCTAGTGAGGTAGAAATAGAGCGATTGAATAATTTACTTTATGGTGTCTATTTGGGAAATATTTTAAATATGTGTAATGAGTATTTAACTACTTATTTTTCAAAAGTTCATTATATTGCACCATTAAGAGCCAGTGCTCAAAGATACTATAGAATACAAGGGCTTGCTGTTGATGAAATAGATCCGCAAGGTGAAAATATTCCTATGGCTATTACTCACCTTAATTGGCAAGATAAAAATAATTTTAAAAAATGGATGAAGCAAAACTTTGGATTTGAAATAGATACTAATACTGTAGGTGGACATGTATCCTTAAATATTTCATTCGGTACCAATGAAAAATTAAATTTAGCAGATACCGGGTTTGGTTTTTCTCAAATATTACCAATTTTATTATTGGTTTGGAGAGTTGAGAATGAGAAAACTAATAAAAAAAGTTTACGCCGTTCAATAAACATTAATACACATACAATTGTTATTGAACAACCTGAACTACATTTGCATCCAGCACTTCAAGCTCGTTTAACCGATGCATTAGTTAAGTGTATTGATGTTACTAATAAACGTGGAATTAATTTAACCGTTGTTCTTGAAACTCATAGTGAAACAATTGTTAATCGTGTAGGGCAATTAATTTATCAAGAGAAAATTGGTAATGAAAAAGTTAATGTATTAATATTCGGGGATTTGGAAAATGGTACTAATCCTTCTGAATCATCAATAAACACTGTTTCTTACAATGAGGAAGGGGCAATTGAAAATTGGCCTCTAGGTTTCTTTTATCCGGAGGTATAGTATGTTAATTTATTTAGATCCATTATTAATAGATTATTTTAAATCAAATGAACTATGTGAAGCAGATTTAGAAGCATTAGATAATATAATTACCAGCCATAGAAACGGATTTCATTTTGTTTTTTCAAATAGAAAAACATTAGAATATCTAAGTGAATTGAGAGATTTAGGTACGTTTAATAAAAAACAACTAAAATTACTAAGTAATGATTACACTACATTTTCTATGCTTCCGATGAGCGTGTCAAATAAAATTGAAGTTATACCATCAAATCAGGAGTTCGCACGAATAGATACTTTGAAGGAGGATAATTTAATTCAAGGGTACCAATACACAACTTCGATCTTTAAAGTTCCTCTATGGCATTTTTTAAATCCTGAAATATTGGTTAAAACTAGATTAGTTTCAGAAAATATAGATGATTGTTATTTCTATGAATATATTGGTAATAAATTTTCTTCAAACAATCTACCTTGCAAAATAAACATCGAACCTGACACTGGAGGGGGAAATGATACCTATAAGACATTTAAAGATAAAATAGAGCAGAATAATATGGTTTTTGCGATTGTGGACAGCGATAAAAAAGAACCTTCTATGAATTTAGGTAATACTAGTCTACAGGTTTCTAATTTATATGATGGTTATAAACAAAATACTATTTCTTACTGTGAAATTTTACCGTTTCACGAAAAGGAAAACCTTTTTTCAGCAACCGTTTATGAAAAACTTGGAGTTAATATTTGTGAGTATGCGGTTGATCAATTTAAATTAATTGAAAATTACGATGAGAATTTCTGCTTTATCCCATATATTGATGTTAAAGAAGGAATAAGTTCTAGTAACTATTTTTCTCATTTTGAAAGTTTATTTGATATACCTAATCTAATACCACAGAATCAAGAGGAATGCAGGGGCTTTCATAATGAATATATAGGGACAAAACGGGATTTTATTCATTATTATAATGAGCAATTAACTTTAGAAAAAAGGGAAAGAACAAAGAAATATTTAATAAATCCAATAGGATCAAATCCTCTAGGAAATTTTGATTTTGACGGATTAGAAGAGAAGTTGATTACAAAACTAAACGAAGCCCATCCTAACACCCCTAGTAATGTTATTTCTGAAATAGAAGAAAAAATTGAGATGATAAGGAATCTACCTTTATATTTGTTGGATTCGCAGAAAAAGTATTTAACAATATTGGGAACCCAAATTAAAGAATGGGGACTAGCCAAACCTAAATTTTAACTACATATATTTTAAAAATATAAGAATTACTTATTATTTAAGTAGAGAGTATATTTTTTAGGGATCTATAAACATAGGAGTACAACCTAGATTAAGGTTGTACTCCTATGTTATTAAATTAATAAACATTCATTGAGATGTTTTAGAAGAAAAACTTATATAATTTCTATTCTTATTTTAATTACAATCCCAAATGTTACAAAGCATTTCGCCACAATAGATAAGAAAGGCTGTACGGCTTATATATCCATGGTACAAGGTCAAGTAGAGGCGTATCGTGTAGATTATATGGCTTATCCTACCTTAGAGGATTTAGTGGCAAAGGGCTATTTAAAGGAAAATGAAACAACCTGCCCAAATAAAGAAGAAATAGTGATTACTAATGAGGGAGAGGTACGTCCAGCCAATGTCAACTTGGAAACAGGTACGGATAGCTAATGAATGTTCATAAAAACGGTGGTTTTACAATTCTTGAAATGCTGGTTGTCTTATTTCTTGTTATGAGTTTAACAGCGATTGTTAGTAAATTCTCATTGAAAATAGCAGAAACCAAGGAATTAGAACGATTTTTTACGCAATTACAACTGGATATTCAATATATTCAAACCTATAGTATGAGCCAACGACAATATATAGCCCTGAAAATGGAAGGTTCAACAAATCGTTATACTATTCAAAAAGATATTTATACTCATTTATATGAACGCTCTTTTCCAAAGGGGGTTGAATTTTTGCCAGCTGAGAGTTCAATTCAAACACTTGTCTATAACTATAGCGGCAATGTGATGACAGCAGGCACCATGGCATTTAAAACACCACAGGGCAAGAAAAAAGTAATCATAACATTAGGGCGAGGGAGAGCTAGGATTGAATGAGTCAGGCTATTCTTTTGTAGAAACTATTTTAGGTGTGGGTATTTTGATGCTGCTTTGTACCTCGTTAATCCCCATTACCTATACGATGAAAACAAATCTTGCTAATAAAAAAATGGAGCTAATTGCAGCTGAAACAGCATACGAAGGTTTAAAACAGTACCATGCGATTCAAGTAACAGAGGGCTCTCGGACCATTGAACAGGTTGCTTATCATTGGATAGTTGACGAACAACAAGTTTGTGTCCAATTTCAAAATTTACAGGAGTCACGCCAAAAATGTATCCAAGTGACAGGTGAAGTGCATGAATGAGAAAGGCTATACATTAATAGAAGCTATGTTTCAATTAGTCGTTTTTGTGCTTATTTCTCATTTTTTTGTCCTTATAATACTTTGGTTTGCTGAAATGAAATCAACTATGCTAATAGATGAACAAACAAAGTGGGAACTATTTGTTTCTGACTTGAACCTCTCTCTAAAAGATATTTCCACCTTTTCCATTCGTGAAGATCAAAAAAGAATAACTTTCCAAACAGCTAATACGCTCCATCATATTGATTGCTACTCGAATATTATTCGTGAGCAGGTAAAGGGTGGACATGTTCCTATGCTAATAGGAATCAATAAATGTCAATTTAGCTATTCCGAAAATAAGCTGACGGTAGCTGTTGAAATGGCTAGTGGTATTCAAAAGGAGCGAACCTTTTATGTGCCAATTATTGAAAAATGACAGAGGGGCTATTTTTTTGATCGCAATTGCATTATTATTTTTTGTAACTACTTTTGTTCTTGCGTATTATATGTCTTATGAAATGCAGTATCGAACATATGATGGGCTAGAAAAATTGAATGTTCGAGCTACGATAAATTTATTGGGACAAATTTTGTCAGACAGTGTAGAATCGTAGTTATAAGAAGGTGAATCGAATTGCGAAAAATATATTTAGTTGGTTTTATGGGTAGTGGAAAAAGTGCATTAGGAAGACGTTTAAGCTATTTATTGAAGATGCCATATTATGATATGGATCATGAGATTGTGCGTCAGCAGGGGATGACAATTCCACAGATTTTTGAAAAATACGGTGAGGCCCACTTTCGAGAAATAGAAACAGAATTTTTGAAAAATTTTAGGGACGAGGCCTGTATTATTTCGACTGGTGGTGGCGTTGCCATCAATGCTGAAAATCGAAAAATTATGAGGCGCAGTGGACTGGTGTTTTTTTTAGATGCGTCGTTTGAGGATATTTATAAACGAGTTCAGCATGATCCAAATAGACCCATTGTACAGAGCTCTACAAAAGAGGAGCTAGAAAGTCTGTATCACTACAGAAGGAAGTTTTACCGTGATGCAGGCCATATTCAGGTACTGACAGAAGGTAGGACGATTCGCCAAATTCTAGAGTATTTAGTATTTCAAGTGAAAAGATTGAAAAACGAACGATGAATAGCGTATATTTATTTAATGTTCGTGTTTTATTATCTTTTAAAAAATGATTGCCTTTCCAATGCATTTAATGTTAGGATATAGACAAATAAGTAACTAAATGTTCATTGAATACTAAATAGTACCAAGATTTATCTTGGGCGGATGATTGTGCGGGGAGAGAGCGTGTAGACGTCACCGAAGGAGCAAGTAGCAATGGGCTATGAATCTCTCAGGTAAAAGGACTCGTACAAGACGCAACTCTGGAGAGAGCTGTAGTATAACAATAACAGCCACCAAAGGGGAAAGCCGACTGATTGGCAACGGTAAAGCTTGCGAGCCAGTCTGGTGTAACTTTCAGGTGCAAGGACAGAGAATCCCGAAAAGGGGTTCGTCTGTCTTTTTTTATGTCTATAGCCCGTTTTACTTAATTGACTGTAGGAATACAAAAAGCAGACGAACTACTACCAGTAAAAATGTAACTAACAATAAGGGGGCAAAAAAGAATGTCGAATGAATTAAAACGTACACCTCTATTTGAAGAATACGCGAAATATGGTGCAAAAACAGTTGACTTCGGTGGATGGGAATTACCTGTTCAATTCTCTTCTATTAAAGAAGAACATGATGCAGTACGTAATCGTGCAGGCTTATTTGATGTATCACATATGGGAGAGATTTTAGTAACAGGTCCCGATGCATTAGGTTTTTTACAAAATCTTTTATCAAATGATGTATCAAAAATTGTTGACGGTCAAGCGCAGTACACGGCAATGTGCTACGAAGATGGTGGCGTTGTTGATGATTTATTAACATATAAATTAGCTGACAATCACTATTTATTATGTGTCAATGCAGCTAACATTGAAAAAGACTATGATTGGATGATGGAAAATCAACATCAATATGATGTGACGATTGATAACCAATCGGATGCCTACGCACAAATTGCTCTTCAAGGACCACTAGCAGAAGAAGTTCTTCAATCCCTTACTTCGACTGATGTAAGTGCCATTAAATTTTTCCGCTTCCAAGAGAATGTGGAGGTTGCAGGACATAAAGTATTAGTTTCTCGCAGTGGCTACACAGGTGAAGATGGCTTTGAATTATATGGCGCTCCAGAAGACATCAAAGCGCTTTGGGGTAAAATTTTAGAGGCAGGTCGAGAAAAAGGTGTGGTTCCAGCTGGACTAGGATGTCGTGATACACTTCGTTTTGAAGCGGGGCTACCACTATATGGTCAAGAGCTATCAGCAACAATTTCTCCTCTAGAGGCTGGTATTGGCTTCGCTGTGAAATTAAATAAAGAAGGCTTCATTGGTCATGAAGCATTAGTAGCTCAAAAGGAAAATGGTCTACCACGCAAACTTGTAGGCATTGAAATGATTGATAAAGGCATTCCACGCCATGGCTACAAAGTGTTTAAGGATGGTCAAGAAATCGGTGAAGTGACAACTGGTACACAGCTTCCTTCATCAAAACGTAATGTTGGTCACGCATTAATTGACAGTCAATTCGCAACAATCGGAACTGAGCTAGAAATTGAAATTCGCGGTAAACACTTAAAGGTAATAACAGTAGAAACACCGTTTTACAAGCGTTCAAAATAATAGTTGAAAAGAGGGACCTACATTTATGAAACATCGTTATTTACCTATGACGGAGCAAGATCAAAAAGAAATGTTAGACGTAATCGGTGTATCCTCAGTCGATGAGTTATTTGAGGATATTCCTGAGAAAGTCCGTTTTAAAGGCCTTTATGATATTAAAGAAGCAAAATCAGAATCTGCGTTATTAAAAGAGTTAACGGCACTTGCTGCTAAAAATAAGGACACAAATGCCAACGTATCATTTTTAGGTGCAGGTGTTTATAACCACTATAAACCAGTGATCGTAGACCATGTTATTTCTCGTTCAGAATTCTATACAGCTTATACACCATATCAGCCAGAGATTTCACAAGGTGAGCTACAAGCCATCTTTGAATTCCAAACGATGATTGCTGAGCTAACGGGAATGGATCTTGCTAACTCTTCTATGTATGACGGTGGTACAGCATTGGCAGAAGCGGGTATGTTGGCAGCTGGTCATACGCGTCGCAAGAAAATTTTAGTGTCAGAAGCAGTGCACCCAGAATATCGCGATGTTGTTGCTACATATGCATATGGTCAATCCATTGATATCGTGACTATCCCGCAAAAAGATGGTGTGACAGATGTGGATGCATTAAAAGAGTTAATCGATGACAACACAGCAGCTGTTATTGCCCAATATCCAAACTTCTTTGGCCAAGTGGAAGATATCCAAGTGATCGGGGATATTGCACATGCTGCAAAAAGCTTACTCGTTGTATCTTCTAACCCATTGGCATTAGGAATTTTAACGCCTCCTGGCAAGCTTGGTGCTGATATTTGTGTAGGTGATGCGCAAGTATTTGGTATTTCTGAAGCCTTCGGTGGCCCACACTGTGGTTTCTTTGCAGTGACAACAAAATTGATGCGTAAGGTTCCAGGACGTCTTGTTGGTGAAACAGTGGATGGTGAAGGCCGTCGTGGATACGTATTAACACTACAAGCACGTGAACAACATATCCGTCGTGATAAAGCAACTTCCAATATTTGCTCGAACCAAGCACTACTTGCACTTGCAGCTTCTGTAGCGATGACAGCTCTTGGGAAACAAGGAATTCGTGAAATGGCTACTCAAAATATCGCCAAAACACGTTATGCAAAAAATGCCTTTGAAGCAGCAGGCTTTACAGTAGCATTCCAAGGCGCACACTTCAATGAAATCGTTGTGAAAACGAATAAATGTGTGAAGGAAATCAATAAAGGCTTAATCGAAAAGGGTATTATCGGTGGCTATCCTTTAGGTCAAAATTATGACTCTCTTAAAAATCATGTGCTAATCGCAGTAACTGAATTACGCACGAAAGAAGAAATTGATGCACTTGTTGCAGAAATGGGGGCTCTTAATGCATAACGAAAATCAATCACTCATTTTTGAAATTTCAAAAGAAGGTCGCGTTGGCTATAGTTTAGAAGCACTAGATGTGCCTGAGGTAGACCTAGCAGATTTATTACCTGCAAACTTAGTACGTTCAGAGGCAGCAGAACTACCTGAAGTGTCTGAGCTTGATATTATGCGTCATTATACAGCACTTTCTCGTAGAAACCATGGAGTAGACTCTGGCTTCTATCCGCTTGGCTCTTGTACGATGAAATATAATCCGAAAATTAACGAAACAGTTGCACGTCTTTCTGGCTTTGCAAATGTTCACCCATTACAGGATGAATCAACAGCACAAGGGGCAATGGAGCTTCTTTATGATCTTCAAACTTCTTTAGTGGAAATTACTGGGATGGATGAAGTTACATTACAACCAGCAGCAGGTGCTCATGGTGAATGGACAGCGTTAATGATGATTCGTGCCTTCCATGAAGCAAATGGTGAAGGACACCGTAACAAGGTAATCGTTCCTGATTCAGCTCACGGTACAAACCCAGCATCTGCGACAGTAGCAGGCTTTGAAACAATCACTGTTAAATCAGATGAAAATGGCTTAGTTGATATCGAAGACCTTCGCAAAGTAGTAGGTTCTGATACAGCAGCACTAATGTTAACGAACCCGAATACACTAGGGTTATTTGAAGAAAACATTATCGAAATGGCAGAGCTAATTCACTCTGTAGGCGGTAAAGTGTACTATGATGGTGCGAACCTCAATGCTGTAATGAGTAAAGCACGTCCTGGCGATATGGGCTTTGACTGTGTGCATTTAAATCTACACAAAACATTTACAGGCCCACATGGTGGCGGTGGTCCAGGTTCTGGTCCAGTAGGTGTAAAAGCAGATTTAATTCCATTCCTACCAAAACCAGTATTAGTAAGAACTGAAGAAGGCACATACCACTTTGACTACAATCGTCCACAATCAATCGGACGCGTAAAACCTTACTATGGTAACTTTGGTATCAATGTTCGTGCTTATACGTACATTCGTACAATGGGTCCTGATGGCTTAAAAGCTGTTACAGAATATGCTGTATTAAACGCCAACTACATGATGCGTCGCTTAGAGCCATTCTATGATCTACCATATAACCGTCACTGTAAACATGAATTTGTCTTATCGGGTCGTCGTCAGAAGAAACTAGGCGTTCGTACATTAGACATCGCAAAACGTCTGTTAGACTTTGGCTACCATCCACCAACAACATACTTCCCATTAAATGTGGAAGAGGCATTGATGATTGAGCCAACTGAAACAGAATCAAAAGAAACGTTAGATGCATTCTGTGATGTAATGATTCAAATTGCGAAAGAAGCAGAAGAAAATCCATCAATCGTTCAAGAAGCACCTCATACAACAGTCGTATCTCGTCTAGACGAAACACGCGCTGCTCGTACACCAGTGCTTCGTTATCAAAAAGCATAGTTTCCAAAACCGTTCACGTTTATGTGAGCGGTTTTTTTGCACCTTAAATTACAGGCTAAACGAATCTTCAATTGATTATGAAAATCTGAGTATCTTACAAGAGAAGTGCCAAGTAATGCAAAATTAAAAGTTGATGGAAGTTTCGTTGATAAGTATATAAGATTGGTGTTAAAAGACTCTGATCTTGATTTATTTCCATTAAACGATTTAAACTGGGTAGATACCTGTTTTGTTCAGAAAAATTTAAATCTGTGAAAAATTCCATCTTAAAGGGATTCAATTTAAGGACTTAGAGGTAGTGCCTAACTATCTACAATCGAAAGTATAATTAATAAAATCTTTGCACCTTATTAAGCACAAGATAGGGTTAGGTTGGTTCTATTAAGGGGGGAAAGTGATGGAAGAAGATATCAAGTTTGGTAATAGTCTATTATACTATAAATGTGATAATATTGAATTTTTAAAAGGTTATGGTCAATTATATACAGAATTTGATGATGGCGTTGCAACTAGGCAGATCAATATAATAAAAAATGATATGTACTGTTCTTCATCATTGCACGATTGGAACGAAGATATTGGATTTTTATTGTATGACGGACATATCGATAGTTTAGATGTAAGCGATAGTGTACCTATTACAAGATTAGATTTTGAGAAAAAATGGCAGGAGGGAATTGTAGCTAACAAATCTCCAATAAACTACTTAAAGGGCGATGCATCTCTTCCTTTAGAAGAACATACACTCATTATTCATGTAGTCAATATTTTAGGAAAATGGGGAAAAGGCTTTGTTTTATCTTTATCAAAGCAATTCCCTATTGCTAAAAATGATTATGTAAAATGGTCGAAGGATAAAGAAACTTTTGGGTTAGGAGAGGTTCAGTTTGTATGTGTAGACCAGCAGAAAGCTACTTTTGTTGCCAATATGCTTGCACAGCATGGTGTGAGGAAAAATGATAAAGATCGTACAACCTATATTGATTATGATGTGCTTCGTTTATGTTTAAGAAAAGTTGCGAGGTTTGCCTTAAAAAATAGATTATCGATACAGATGCCTAAAATTGGTTCAGGTTTAGCTGGAGGAGATTGGAGAGAGATCGAAAAAATAATAAATGAGGAATTGATTTATTATAAAATTAAATGTACTGTTTTTGAATTGTGATAAATTAAATTAAAGTTAGGGGTGGCATCTATGGTAGATACAAAATTGAGGGAGCGGGTGTTTGACACTTTATACGGTGGGATTATCGGTGATCTAATGGGCGTACCTGTTGAGTTTAAACAAAGAGGGACTTTCCATGTGCAAGATGTGATGGGGTACGGTACTTACAATCAGCCACCTGGTACTTGGTCTGATGATACTTCTTTAACACTCTGCCTGGTCGAGAACATTATTGAAAATGGGAATACCAAAACATTAATGAATAAATTTGTACAATACATGGAGCAGGGCTATCTCACACCATTTGGCGAAATGTTTGATATTGGAATTACTACAGCTGAAGCCGTTTCGAACTATAAAAAAGGTGTTCCGCCAGCAAAATGTGGTAAAACGGGCGAATTTGATAATGGCAATGGTACGTTAATGAGAATTGCTCCTTTAGTATTCGTGGTAATGCATGAGTTAGATTTTATTAAAAGAAAAGAATTAGTTCATCAGTATACAGAGATTACTCATGGTCATCCGCGTTCCATAGTAGGGTCCATCATTTACATTGAACTATTATTAAGCTTATACCGAAATAATTCACTAGAAGTGGCCTTAAAAGAGGTCTTTGAACTACTCCAAAATAATTTACAAAATGAAATGAAAGCAGAGTTAAATGCTTATGCAAGGATTTTTCATGAAAACTTTTTAAATACGCCTGAAGACGAGATTCAATCGAGTGGCTATATTGTTCATTCGTTAGAAGCGGCTATTTGGTGTGTAGGTAATTCTACAACATTTAAAGAAGCGATTCTGATGGCAGTTAATTTAGGAGAAGATACGGACACCGTTGCAGCAATTACAGGATCGATCGCGGGAATGTATAAACAGTTGGACAATATTCCAGAAGAATGGTTAGGTAAAATTGTCAGTAAACAAAAGGTTGATGCCTTAATCCTGGCGTTTTATGAATTTTGTGCAGCGCAGACGTAAAAAAGTTTATTGGAAAGGACGGTGACGACATGTTACCTATACATAATAGCTATACAGCTAATCCACCAGCAACAGATCACCAAATTGTACACATAGAACATAGGCTGAATTGTCAACTTCCGAGTGCGTATACACTTGTATTAAAGGAAAGTAACGGTTTATCGTTTACGAATGGCGTGTTTATTTATGGTACAGAGGAAGTAATAGAAAGAAACCAGACTTGGGAAGTGGAAGAATATGCAAAAGGCTATATTGCAATTGGTGATGATAGTGGAGGAATGGTCTTTTTAATGGACATAAAGGCAGAGGATTATCGTGTTTTAGCAGTAGATAGTGGTGATATGAACCCAAAGCATGCAACATTGATTACTTGTGATTTCTACAAGTGGCTACAAGAAGGGTGTCAGTATTAGCAAAAGAGAAAAATGAAAAGCTTCTTCCTACTAGAAGGAAGGAGCTTTTCATTTGTTTTTATGTCTATTATTGGAGAAAAATAATTGAAAATAAAGCAAAATTATTACGTAATCTATTATTTTTTGAATTTTTTAGAAAATTATGTTGAATTATTGGAGAGAGGTAGTATAATGAAAATATAGTTACATAAATGGTTAATAATTCCTTATTAAGAGGAATTATTGGCAAAAAATAGTGACTATAAACTAAAAAAATGAAGAAATGAGGCGATTTTAATGATTAACATGATTCAGTATTTAGAGCAAAATCCGACGTTAGTGACATTGTTAAAAGAAAAAAAAGCTTCTCTCATTGGTGTAACAGCATTAGAACAAAAGGCAATATTGGATTCGTTTGATGAAGATGTATGTTTAGAAAATCGCGTTTGGTACTAAAATATTTAAAAAATAAATGGTTTGGGCTTGCTATAGGATTCTATTTAATTTCAGGTATTTATTTACTTTATATTACTTATAGCACGCCCTTTTTAAATATAGAATTAGAAAAAATAAATGATAATTGGACAATAACGGATTCTTACTATAAAAATTGGGCGTCTAAGCATAAAATTGTTCCTGGAGATATTGTTTTATACGTTGATAATGTTAAAATAAGTAATTTATCTTATATATCCTTTGATTCTGCCATAAGAGCAGCGAAAGAAATTACAATTCAAAAGTCGGATGGAAGGATAGTCTCTATACAGATAAAAAATCTAGATATTCCTCAACAATTTTACTATTTATTGATAATACCAGCTTGTTATTATTTTCTAACATTATTCATTACAATATACTTATATTCTAAAAGAATTAACCAAAAACTTACTAATTTACTTATATTATTTATTCTAAGTATTTCTTTAGCCTATGTAAGTATTGGTGCTTCAGGACGTTTAGATAATATAGGTATGATTATTAATCGTAGTAGTTTACTTCTGTGTTTAGTCATTTTATTGCTCTTTTTAAAAGAATATTTTTTGTTTTTAGATATAAAGTGGTTATTCTTAAAAAATATAAGAAATTTCTTTGTTTTACCTTTTTTGGCTGTTGCCATGAGTGTTTTTAGTATTTTTTATCCATCAATTAATCCGATATTATCTGAATTGATACTATGGCTATTTTTTCTATTAATATTATTGAATCTTGGAATTTTAATTGTAGGTTTTTTTAAGTATAAATCTTCCCATCTAAAGCTTTTATTAATGAGTATAATTATCCCATTTCTGCCTTTTTTATTTTTATACGCTTTACCTCAAATTTTTGTCAATGAACAACTACTTTCTGCTGATATTTGTTCATTATTTCTTTTACTAATTCCATTCAGCTTCATTTTCACACAACTCACTGAACGTATTTTTGATATGGAGTATTTCATTTCTCGATTGCGTTATTATTTTAATTTCTCATTTGGCTTTACGATATGGCTGTTAATCGGTTTATATTTATTTGCAGATTTATCAGTTTCGCGCATGACAGAGATTTTCTTTTTTGCCTTTCTATCGTTAATGGCGTTGTTCTACATTAAAGAGCGGATTGATTATCGTAAGCGGAAAATTTTATTTTCTACAAAAGGCGACTACATCCACCGCTTGTATACGACCGTTGAGAGTATTGGTAGAGTGGTGAAGATTGAGGACTTATTGGAGAAATTTGTACAAGAGGTTGTGGTTCAGCTTGAAATGGAAAGTGTGTATGTGCTCACATATGATTTTCAAACACATCAAGTTACCTTAACAAATAAATCAAAAGAATACACGCAGCATCAAATAGATGAGGTACTAGTCGAACGATTAGGCTTGGGAGATATAAAGAAGACAGATCATTTCTATATCGCCTTTATTCATCAGGATGTGAACTATAAACGAATCCTTGTTGTGGATCATAATAAAACGATTTATCTCAAGGACGAGGAACTGCTATGGCTAGAATTATTACTGCTCTATTTAAATAATTTTATCGAAAACACAAAAATGGTTGAGGAGCTTTTAAATCAGTTAAAGCATATGAAAGAAGCTGATAATCGACAGCTACCATGGCTCAATAAATTACTCTGGCTAAGGTTCGAGGAAGAAAAATATCAGTTAGCACGGGAACTTCATGATACGATTTTACAAGAACAACTGCACATTGCAAGGGAAATGGATGTCCTCATGCATACCAAAGAAAAAGAGGAGATCCCATCTAAACTTATAAAGCTTCATGAACATATGATTATCTCTCTGAATGATTTGAGGGGCTACTGCGAAAACTTAAAGCCACCTCTATTAGATACATTGGGCTTAAATGCAGCCCTTGAAAAACTAATACAGAAAATTCATAAACGGGCTAATTTTGTTTTGATATATACGATTGACCGCCTCTATTTAGAGGATGAGCGTTTAAACTTAATGATTTATCGACTGTTTCAAGAATTATTAAACAATGCGTTAAAACATTCCTATGCTAATACAGTTGAAATACATTTATTGGGCACCGAAGAGGGATTCCAAATTTTGTATAGCGATGATGGTGTTGGTTGTAATATAGATGATATTCTACTTGCCGATTCTATGGGCATACAAGGCATGCAGGAGCGCGTTCAAGCTTTTAATGGGAAATTCGCATTAGATAGCAAAGTAGGAGAAGGGATGACGATTCGTATCCAAGTAAGTGAAACCCAACATACGAATCCCTATACCTATAAGACCCTGATCCAACCAACTTATATGATACGAGGATAACCAGATGAAGCGGAAGCATAAGTGCATTTATTTTTTTAACACCTTTTAATCTCTTCGTAGAGGCTACGAATGTGGGTTAGAAGGCTTTTGTTTGAAAAGTATTTATTTATAATCAAAAATAATAAAACGTTATCAAAAAAATATTATTTGATAAATAGTAAATCAGGAAAAAATACACTTTTTAGAGTATTTACCTAATATTCAAGGAAATTATGGCCATATGACCGATATAATTCAGGAGAAGGATTGAGGAGGTCAATAGATTTGAATAAAAAATTATTTTTAACAGCAGCAGCTATTCCTGTTGCACTTATCGTTCCCACTGTAGCAGGTGCGGCCGAAACAGTTTCAGTCACTGGAGAAAATATTGTCAATGCAACATTAAAAGTAGAAAAATTACCAAATGATACAATCGTCAATGCCTATCAATGGTATTATCTAGAGGAAATTACTGGTGAAGAGGGTTCAACAAATAAGCCCATCTCGGGAGCAACATCTATTTCCTTAAAAGTGCCTGTTGAAGCAGCTGGAAAAAGCATTTTTGTGGAAGCAACTACGACAGACGGTAAAAAATTTAAAAGTGCACCCCGCACTATTCAGCCATTAGAGCTCGATATCACCATTCCAACGTTAGAAGGTCAATCCTCTGGTTTTGTAGCACCTGGAGAAACAGTGAAAGTAGCTGGTATTACTGTAACCGATAAGAATGGTGCAAAATTGCAAAGTGATCAAATTACATATAGTTATCAATGGTTTTATAAATTAGGCGATAACTCCTTTACTATCATAGAGGGAGCTGCAGGTAGTACATATACGATTCCGAAGGATGCCATTGAAAAGGATATCAAAAATATTGCTGTCACTGTCAAAGCAAAAGTGGGTCTTTCTTTTGCGGAATCTAAACTATCTGATACCATCACAGTCTCTAAACAACCCACTGATACTTTAACGAAAGAGATTAAAGCTTTACTGGTCAATGATAATAAATACAATGTATCAAGCTTAGCAGAATTTAGTGCTAAAGTTGCGGAACTAGAAAAAAACTATCAATCCTTATCAGCGGCAGCTAAAGGTAATGTGTCTAATTATGATGTCTTAAAGCGAGCACTTGCTGATGTTGAATTAATAACTAAGTTAAATGAAAAATGGAGCAAAATAGAGACTAGTAATGAAAAAGAAATAAAGGAACTAGAAGAGGCTTATAATAAGCTAGATCTGTTACAGCGTAGCTTAGATGTAGATGAGACCCTATATACGAGCATTAAAAATCTATTAAACGAGCCAAATGATCTTGAAGAGATAAAAGAAGTCAGAAAACTCAATCAAGCTATTATTAATTTATTATCTTATGAGAATTCACTTGTGAAATATGTAGCTTCGGATGTTGATTCCTTACAAGCGAGCGTAAAGACAATCGAAGCAGATATTGAGAAATTATCACAAAGCTACCGAGCCGCTGTTCAAAACCAAGCAATTTTGTCTGAGGCTAAATCGGATATTAAAAAGGTGGAGCAATTCATTAAATCATTTGATAAATTAGCTACAAATAGTACGCCTAATAAACAAGTGACGACTGCTAAATCAATCCGTACAGCCTATGAAAAATTAACGTATAAACAATTAAAATTAGTGCCAGATGTGTATGTGCAGCGTTTGACTACAGCAGAACGTGCAGAAGAAAGCCAAATTATAAATTTAAATAATGTTATAGATAGCTATATTAGCGATGATGTTTATCCGTTCAATCCGTCTGCTGGTTCATGGCAAAGTCATGTCAATAATGTTAATCAAATGATCAAGGAATATAAGAGCTTAACAAAAGCCTCCGCAGCACAAATTATTGGCTACGATAGTCTTGTTACCTTACAGAAAGATTTAAAAGCAGCTGAAAAAGTAATTAAAGATATGGATGCCTATCAAAAATTATCTGCAACAACTGGTGTAACGGAAAGTAAACTTAATTCAAGCTATACAAGTACTTTAAAAGCTTATAATAATCTTACAAATTTACAGCAATCACTTGTATATAATGCTGAAGAATTTTTACTAAACACGCCAAAGATTTCAGTTGATGGCAATGGTAAAGTGCCTACTGATAAAGCAGCAGCAGAGGCGTTAAAGGCGGATATTGCCAAATTTGCGGATGTTACGAAATATTCATTCAATCAATTAGAAACCGCTGTTAATACAGCTTCTGATTCCTATAAAAAATTGTCTTCAGCTGCAAGAAAATACGTGACAAATTATTATTTATTAACAGCAGCAAATAAGGATATTACAGGAGTAAAATCATTCTATAAAAAAATACAGACTGCTAGAGAAGAAACAGATGCTGCGAAAAAGGCTAAAAAAATTGAAACAGTGCAAAAAGCTTATGCGAAATTACCTGCGAATCAGCAGCATTTAGCAAAAGAACAATATGAAGCTTTATTAAAAAATCAAAATATTGATGAAAATGCATCGAAAATTACACAGCTAAATAATGATATTGCCACAATTGTTTCCAATAATCTCTATGTCGTAACGATTGAACGTATTAAAAATCTTTCTACACAATATAGTAGCCTTAGTTCAAGTGAGAAAAAACTGATTACGAACTATGATATTTTAAAAACTGCGCTTGCAGACGTGAAAAAAGTGGAAAGCTTTATGAAGACCTATGAGAAATCCTTTGCTTCAAATCCAAGCACTGTGATCAAGGCATATGAAAAGCTTACATCTAAACAAGTGAGCCTGATTGATGCAGGAACTAGACAATTGATCATTGATAAGCAAAAAGGACAACAGCAAACGAATGAAAATGCATTGTCATTAATTGAATCCATCAATTCACTTCTTGTAAAAGGTGAATATATCAATGGTTTACAGGAGAAAGTAAGTGAAATCCGTAAAGCCTATGATGCTCTGAGTGATGCTGATAAGAAGGTTGTTAAAAATTATTCGAAGCTCACGCAAGCAGAGGGTGATTTGAAGAAGGTTGAAGAGGTGCATGCTATATACGAACCAGCAGGGAGCAGTAATGATGCTGCACGTAAAGCATGGCAAACAGCCTATGGAAAGCTCTCTAAAAGATTAGAGTTACTCTATACAAACATGTATCCAACCGAGCAATAATTGTTACTTCCAGATGGCCTCGAATAGTTTTCGAGGCTTTTCTTTATACATAAGATTTGTTTAGTAATTTGATTGTCCGCTATACTATGTACAACAAAGGAATAAATTTTTTACATAAAGATTGTAGTTTCACAAAGAAGGTAGGAACAAAAGATGTATAAAATAGGTGTTGTTGGTCCCATTCAATCCGTTGAAAGAATTATTGCCTTAGCACGAGAAATCGAACAGGATATGGAATTTATTCCGTATGTATATGAAATGGCGACGGAAACAAAGGATCTTGTGGAGACACATAATCAGGCTGTCGATTTCTGGTTGTTTTCTGGTTACATCCCTTATAAGCTTGCCAGTCAAACGAATGTATCCAAAGATAAATTGACCCATATTATTTTTTCAGAAGCGGCTATTTATCGGGGTTTTTTAGAGCAATCCTATCAGCAAAAAAAGTTTATAGAAAATGTTAGTATCGATATTATTCCTTCGCCTTCTCAAATGGCTTCAGAAAGTCTTGCAGAGATTCAGCATAATGTCCATCATATGTATTTAAAGGAATTTGATGTCGCTATTGATCCACAAGAGCTATTTGATTTCCATTATAGTCTTTGGCAGGCGGGCAAAATTGATTTTGCGATTACTTGTTATCCCTCTGTTGATGAAGAGCTGAAGAAACGAGGCGTTCCATCTTATTGGGTTTCCCCGACAAAAACAGAAATTTATCATACAGTTCAGCTTTTTACAGAGAAGATCAAAACGTCCTACTATAAAGAGACACAAATTGGTGCAGTCATGCTTGAAATTAAGGACTTCGATTCATTAAAAGAGCGCATGAAGCAAGGCTATCGTATTCAATATTTAGAATTGCGTACGAAGGAAAATCTACTACAGCTCTGTGAACAGATTGATGGCTCTCTTATTGAAGAGGGGAATGGTAAATATACGATCTTTAGTACAAGAGGTGCGATTGAAGGGCAAATACGATTTTTACAGGAAAAAATGTATCAGTTGTCGATTGAAATGGAGACGAAGGTGACAGCAGGCATTGGCTTTGCTCAAACAGTGTTCAATGCTGAGTTACATGCTCACCGAGGACTAAGACAGACGAAGGAAAACGAGGCTATTGACATCGTGATGATACAGGATGATGGCACCATTATTGAATCGGTAGGGAATGTAGAAGAGCTATCCTATTCCTACCGAGCAGAAGACCCTTATATTTTAGAAAAACTAAAAAAAGGGAATATTAGTATTAAAACCTATATGAAAATCCATGCACTTGTACAAAAAATGCATTGGAAGCATTTTACGACAAAGGATTTAGCGACACAACTGCAAATGAGCGAGAGAAATGCCCAACGAATCGTAGCAGATTTATGTAATGTAGATTTAGCGAGAATTTGTGGGGAAGAATTACAGCATACTCGAGGCAGACCTATTAAAATGTATCAACTTGTCTAAAAACAAAAATGTCCCAAACCAATAAATGGTGTGGGACATTTTTATGCTTTTTGAAGCCTTAAATACTGATAAATTAATGAATTTAGCAGTTATTTAGGTAAATAATATGGATTTACGAAGACGATTATCTATTAGAAATTTTCAAAAAAATATTGTCTTTTTATTGAACTTTGATTATTATACGAATATATAACGAAAATGTCGGTATATAAAAGGGGATTTACGGACAAGGGGGCAAGCATATTCAAGAATAGTCGTGGCAATAAAGAGAGGATTTCTATATATGGGAGGGATATGAATGACAACAAATGAAATAACGAAGAAATCTAGAAATGTCATCCTTGCACTTTTATTTTTAGGTTGGTCTTTAGGGAATTTAGATCGCTATATTATGAACTACGCAGTAGTTTCGATTACAGGGGATTTGCAACTGGATGCATCTTCAACGGGTATTATTTTAAGCGCTTTCTTTTTAGGCTATGCCATTATGCAAATACCGGGTGGCTGGCTTGCCGATAAGTTTGGCGCAAAACGAGTTTTATTGATGGCTGTTATCACGTGGTCTATTTTTACTGGCCTAACAGCTATTGCTTGGTCTTTAACAGCGATGATTGTGATTCGTTTTTTATTTGGCATTGGTGAGGGTGGTTTTCAGCCATCAAGCTCTAAAATTATTGCTACGATTTTCCCAAAAGAGGAAAGAGGTAGAGCGATGTCCATCATGCTTACTTCTGGTGGCATTGTTTCACTCATCGTCCCTTTGCTAGCTGCTTATTTATTAGGAACGATTGGCTGGCGCATGATGTTTATCATCATTGGGGCAATTGGGGCAATAATTGCCTTTTTATATTGGAAATACATTCAACTCCCGCAAGATGAGGCAGCTACTGCTGGAACAGAAAATACTACGAACAAAGTGAATTTTAAAGAGTTACTGAAAACACCCCTAATGTGGAATTTAATCATTGCTTATTTTTGTATTTATGCAGTGAACTGGGGATTAGTTTCTTGGATTCCAACATATCTTCAAAAAAATCGAGGCTTGGATTTAATGTCCATTGGTTGGGCGCAAACAATACCTGCCATTACAACGATAATTGGTGTATATGGTAGTGGCTATATCATTGATAAGCTACCAAAAGGTATGGAGAAAGTGTTAGGCTCCATCTCCTGCGCAGTCATTGGTCTTTTATTGTATTTAATGTTTACTGCCAAAACAGTGACGTTATTTATTGGTTACCAAACAGTCGTTTCGATATTTATTGCGTTTGTCATTACATTACTACCTGTTATTGTACTCAAGAAATTACCTTCTTCTATTACAGGTTCTGCAATGGGAATTGCCAATACAGGGGGACAATTAGCAGGGTTTGTTACACCGATGGCAATTGGATTTATGGTGGATGCCTTTAATGGCTCCTTTGATGCAGCCTTTTGGATGTTAATTGGCTTTGCGCTTATCTGTATTGTATCGCTTGTCACACTAAACGACCAAAAAGGAACATTGTTAAAAGCATAATGAAATTGGAGGGACAAATATGAGTTATCATGAGAAAATTTCAATGTTAATTGAAGCAAAACAGCAAGCTACAGTAGCATTAAGCGATGCGATTTGGGCTGTACCCGAACTTCATTTTCAAGAAAAGAAATCGATGGAATATATGAAACAGGCACTAGAAAAAGAGGGTTTTCAAACACAAGTCGGTGTTGCGGGTCTTGAAACAGCGCTTGTTGGAACTTATGGTTCTGGCAAGCCTGTAATTGCCTTTTTAGGTGAATATGATGCGCTTCCAGGCTTGAGTCAAAAAGGTGGGGCGACACAACATGAGCCTCTTGTGGATGGTGGAAGCGGACATGGCTGTGGTCATAACTTATTAGGTACTGGCGCATTCGCAGCTGCTGTTGCTGTAAAGGATTATTTAGAGCAAAATCATCAGTCAGCAACAATCCGTTTTTACGGTTGCCCTGCAGAGGAGAATGGATCTGGTAAAGCTTATATGGCAAAGGCTGGCCTTTTTGATGATGTTGATATCGCGATCTCTTGGCATCCAGGTACGTTTTCGACTGTGATGACGTGTAGTTCTCTAGCAAACTATGCCGCAACGTTTAAGTTTACGGGCAAAAGTGCTCATGCCGCAGCTGCACCACATCTTGGACGAAGTGCTTTAGATGCTGTTGAGCTTATGAATGTTGGGGTAAACTACTTACGAGAACACATCATTCCAGAAGCACGTGTGCATTATGCCATTACTAATTCTGGCGGAACTTCGCCAAATGTAGTTCAACCATATGCAGAGGTAACGTATCTAGTTAGGGCACCTAAAAAGCAGCAAGTACAGGAAATTTATCAACGCGTTGAGAACATTGCAAAGGGTGCCACAATGATGACAGGGACGTCAGTGGACATCGAGTTTGAAGGTGCTGCTTCGAATCTTATAACAAATAAAACACTTTATGATGTGATGTATCAACAAATACTTGAAATTGGTATGCCAGACTATACAATAGAGGATGAACAGTATGCGCAGGCTATTTTCAATACGTTTACACCAGAAGTACAAGCAGCTTCATTAGTGGGCTTGCGTAAAGAAGATGCCAAGCTATTACAAGGAAAAGTGATTGCTAATCATGTTCCAGGCATGCTACCTGAATTTATTATGGGTGGCTCTACAGATGTTGGAGATGTTAGCTGGAACGTACCAACCGTACAGTGTACAACTGTATGCATGGCATTAGGGACACCATTACATACATGGCAGGTAGTGTCTCAGGGAGTGACCCCAATAGCGCATAAAGGAATGCTACAGGCTGCTAAAATTATGGCTTGTACAGCCATAGCGTTGCTGGATAATCCTCTATACATTGAAAAAGCGAAAAAGGAATGGCAAGAACGTCTAGATGGTGAAACATATCAATCTTTAATTCCAGAGGGAACACAGCCACCTAAGCGCTAACAGGATAGAGTCTTCATAGGAGAACTATGAAGGCTCTGTTTTTGCCTCATTTTGAAAGGAGAACGCGACATGTCAACACAACCCAATCATCAGCATCATCTTCTAGCACAGTGGGTATCACAGTATCGTGCAGCTACCAAAGAAGGGCAATGTGCTAATTATATCCCTGCTTTAGCCAAAAAAGATCCTAATCAATTAGCTGTTGCGATTGTTGGGACTGAAGGCCACGAAATCAAAGCGGGAGATACCGAAGAACTATTTACCCTTCAAAGCGTTTCCAAGGTTATTACCTTTATTTTAGCCTGTATGGATCGAGGCTTACCATATGTTTTAGAAAGAGTAGATGTTGAACCAACAGGAGATACCTTTAACTCAATTATTCGCTTAGAAAGTCATCAGCCAGGTAAACCCTTTAACCCGATGATTAATGCTGGGGCTATTACGGTATCCTCCATGTTGGCTGGTCATTCTCCACAAGAGAAGGTCACAAAGATTCTACAATTTTTAGAACAAATCATAGGCAAGCAATTGAGTATCAATGAAGAAGTATTCCAGTCAGAGTGGCAAACGGCTAATCGTAATCGAGCATTGGCCTATTACTTAATGGATTCAGGGTTTTTAGATTGTCCAGTAGAGGCGGCGCTTGAGGTTTATTTGAAGCAATGTGCAATTGAAGTCAATGTATCAGATTTAGCCATGATTGGCCTAGTTATTGCGAATGATGGCTATCACCCACTGTTAAAGAAACAGCTATTCCCAAAACAAGTGGCAAAATTAGCGAAGGCTTTGATGGTAACGTGTGGTATGTACAATGCCTCAGGGAAGTTTGCGGCATTTATTGGTCTCCCTGCCAAAAGTGGTGTATCAGGTGCGATTCTTGCGGCTGTTCCAGGACATGCAGGCCTACACTCGCCGTTTCCTACTGGCTGTGGTATCGGAATTTACGGACCAGCGATTGATCCAATAGGAAACAGTGTGGCAGGTGTACAGTTGCTGAAACAGCTAGCAACAGAATGGGATATGACTATTTTTTAATAAGTGGAAGATGATTTCAGCGCTTAGTCTGAAGTCATCTTTTTTTCATTTTATAAATACTAAATAAAACGATAAACCAAATTGGTGTTAACAGCAGTGCCGTACGCGTAGCCTCAGAAATAAACATCACCATTAATAAAAAGGCGAAAAACGCAAGCACGACGTAGTTGATAAAAGGTGTCAGTGGTGCTTTGAAGATTGAAGCTTCATGTAAAGCACGTTTTTTTCGTTTGTAGATAATGTGCGAAATGATGATAATGCTCCACACCCAGATAAAACAAATTGCACTAATCGTCGTCACAACACTAAAGGCGTTCTCTGGCATCAACTTACTTAACAGAGCACCAGCTGATACAACAATAGTAGAAATAACGAGTGCATTACTTGGTACACTGTTTTTGTTGAGTTTGGCGAATGCTGGAGATGCCTGTTTATTGTTACCAAGATTATAGAGCATCCGACTTGTGGAGAATAACCCACTGTTACCTGCTGAAGCCGCTGAAGTAAGCACAACAAAATTTATAATACCAGCAGCAATCGGTATACCTGCTAATGTAAACACTTGGACAAAGGGACTGCTTGAAGCAGACATTTCATACCATGGGTTAATACATAAAATAACAAATAATGCCCCTACATAGAAAAGTAAAATGCGAAATGGAATTTTATTAATGGCGGAAGGAATATTTTTTTGAGGATCTGCTGTTTCAGCTGCTGAAACCCCCACTAATTCCACACCAACAAATGCAAAGACAACCATTTGGAAGGCCATTAAAAAGCCGTATATTCCATTTGGGAACATGCCTCCATGTGCCCATAGATTTTCAACTGATACTGCTCCTGAGCTAGTTTGGAAGCCAGTTACTAGCATAATAAGACCAATAATAATAAGTGCTACAATTGTAATAACTTTAATAATAGCGAACCAAAATTCTAGCTCACCAAAAAGCTTAACAGTTAATAGATTTAGTAGTAATAACAATACGAGGCAACCAATGGCTGGCACCCATTGTGGGATATCAAACCAATATTGTGTATAAACCCCCACCGCAATAATGTCTGCCATCGCCGTCATAATCCAACAGAACCAGTATGTCCAACCTGTGATATAACCTGCCCAAGGCCCTATGTATTCGGATGCAAAATCCGTAAATGAAGTGTAGCCTGCATTGGATAGTAACAATTCACCTAAGGCACGCATCACAAAAAATAGCGCTGTCCCTACAATTAAGTAGGCTAGGATGATCGAAGGCCCTGCTAAGGCAATAGCTTTTCCAGAGCCTAAAAATAAACCAGTCCCAATTGTTCCACCAATGGCAATAAGCTGTACATGGCGATTTTTTAAATCTCGTTTTAATTGTTGCTGTTCCACGTTAATCCCCCTCAAAGATGCATAAAAAACTATGACTGGAAAAATAAAAAGAGACTAGTTGTGACACTAGTCTCGGAAAAACGTCAGAATAACAAATACCATTTATTCGCAGATGTCTACATGAAATAGTGTAGCATCGCTTATAAAAGCTGTATTACTCCTCTGTCCTTTTGCCTGAGATAGTGAACCCTTCGGCGACGCAATGTGCGCTCTCTCCAGAACTGCTCCTGCTATAGTTTGATCCATAGCATTCATAGCTTATTAACTTGATAATCAATTATTATTGTAAGATATTATACATCCTAACAGTGCTTCTAAAATTATTCAACAATAAATTTTAACTATTTTCAGAAAAATAGAAGAATAGGGTTCGTAACTGGCATATCTCTAACGAAAAATAGTATTTTTGGTCATACAAAGTGTTTCGTGAAGGAGTTTTTAAATATGAGGTGGTTTATTGGAAGATTGCTCAACGTAGCTTTCGAAGTGCTCAAACATAAGTGAAAACCGCTCCAAAAAGACATCAAAGCGCTCATTTTTATGAGGACCCGACTAAGTAGCGAACTCGTTCAAAGTAGATTTTGTATCAAATAAGGGGACTATAATGCGTTTTGTTGCTTTTCTTTTTTATTTTAATGACATGAAGCTTGTACAGCATCATTTGAAATAGATATAATATAGTAGAAACTCTGAATTTTTTAAAAAAGAAGTCGTCTCATAGTACTTTGAGACGACTTTTTTTGATGAGAGCATTAATATTTTTTTGCTTTTATTTTACCTGTCCAAGTTTTGAAACCACCTTGAAGTTGGTAAATTTGGTTGTACCCACGTTTTTTAAGAAATAGTGCAGCACGTGAGCTACGGCCTGTATTTTGACAGTATAGATATACTGGTAAATCTGGGCGGATTTCTTTATAACGTTGACGTAGTGTTGTCGAAGGCACATTTCGTGCACCAAGAATGTGACCAGCATCAAATTCTTTTTGCTCACGAACATCGATCAGCTGGGCTTTACGATAGCCTTCTATGAATTGCTCTTGTGTTAGGTTGGTTACGGCTTTTTTGAGTCGTAGTGCATTAATTCCGATATATGCAATTGTGACTACTAAAACGACACCGATTGTGATAAGTATGTCCAAGATTTTCTTACCCCTTTCTATCTTCTCTATTATTATAAAAGATGCGCTAGCGATAGTCCAATGAGTTTGATAAAATTAACTAGGTTGTAGCGAAATCGCTTTTTTCGTTACACAAGCAATCGTTCGCAATTTGAACTGTAGTATAATATTCGTTAAAGTTGACCCACAGGTGGGGCCTGATGGATCATTTTATATTTGTAGGAGATGAGCATATGACAACTTGGTATTTTTTAAATTCAGGGAAATGTAGTCCTTCTTTTAATATGGCACTAGATGAAGCCTTACTTGATTGGCATAGTGAGGGGTTAATTCCACCAGTAATTCGTTTCTACGAGTGGGAGCCTGCGACATTATCCATTGGTTATTTTCAACAAGCTAAGAGAGATATTAATTTAGATGCTGTGCGTGAACAAGGCTTAGGTTTTGTACGTCGACCAACTGGTGGACGAGCTGTCCTACATGAACATGAGCTAACTTATAGTGTCATTGTGACGGAAAGCTATCCGAATATGCCAGAATCTGTGACAGAGGCATATCGTGTGTTAAGTGAGGGAATCTTGCAAGGTTTCCATAACCTAGGTATGGATGCCTATTTTAGTGTACCTGATACAGAGGAGAAAAGAGCGGACCTGAAGAGTCCAAAAAGTGCTGTTTGCTTTGATGCACCAAGTTGGTATGAACTTGTCGTAGAAGGGAAAAAAATAGCTGGAAGTGCTCAAACACGTCAAAAGGGTGTCATTTTACAGCATGGCGCCATTTTATTAGATTTGGATCAAGAGAAATTATTATCCGTATTTAATTTCTCCAGTGAAGAAGCGAAGAATCGTATGCGTAAAAAGCTACCAGAAAAGGCTGTTGCCATCAACAGTCTTGTAAAAGAGCCAGTGACAGTTGAACAATGTGTGACAGCTTTTAGAGATGGCTTTGCAAAATCGTTGCAAATTGAATTAAAACCATTTACACTTTCTGAGGAGCAATTAGAATATGTGCAAGCTTTAGAAGAAAAAAAATATGCTTCAGATGAGTGGAACTTTAAAAAGTAAAAAATGGTATGAAAAAAATATTTTTTAACGTTCAATCCTAGTCATAACAAGTAGTTCTGAATCTATTAAAAAAAGCAAGAGTTGAATTAAAAAACTATATATAGTATCTTTTTTAAAGACATATACACAATATGTAGTGTTTAACGACACAAGATATTGTGTATTTATTTTGTAATGAAGAGAACAAGGGAGGCTAAACGATGGTACTCACAAATCATCAACCCGAAGTAAACAATCAATTTGAACAGTTAAACAAAGATATTGAACAATTCCCGCAGGTACACCCCGTAACATCTGATATGCATATTACACACAAAGGTGTATCAAGACTTGTCATGATCGATCGCTATTCGTTTAAAGACACAGAAAAGAAAACATTGAAAGCCGGCGACTTTGTTGTATTAACGGTAAAAGCTGATCCGAAATTTCCTGCACGTGGTTTAGGGACAATTCAAAAATTGGACATGTCTACAAAAACAGCAGAGATTTTGATTGAAGAGGATTATCGTAGCGCATTAGACGATCCGCAAGAGCAAGAAACGGGTGTGATTACGCGTTCAATTGACGTGTTAGAAAAGCCTCTTGAGATATTTTATGAACAAATTGCAAAACGAAACGCAACAGGCCTTGCTGCTGTTGAAAAAACACCAGAAAAACGTCAAGAGTGGTTTGAAAAATTTTATGAGCAATTAGTATCCTTGAAATTCATTCCAGCTGGACGAGTGATTTATGGAGCTGGTTCTGAAACAGATGTAACTTTCTTTAACTGTTACGTGATGCCATTTGTCGCTGACTCTCGTGAAGGGATTAGTGATCACCGTAAGCAAGTTATGGAGATTATGAGCCGTGGTGGCGGTGTAGGAACAAATGGTTCAACATTACGTCCACGCAACACATTAGCTCGTGGTGTAAACGGTAAATCATCTGGTTCTGTTTCCTGGTTAGATGATATTGCTAAATTGACACATCTTGTGGAGCAAGGTGGATCACGTCGTGGCGCACAAATGATTATGCTAGCAGATTGGCATCCAGATATTGTGGAGTTTATTATTTCCAAAATGCAAAATCCACGTATTCTGCGTTACCTGATCGAAAATACAACGGATGAAACAATCATCCGTCTAGCCAAAGAAAAATTAAACTTCAAGCCACTTTCTATGCAAGAAGAAGCGATGTATCAAGGCATCGTGAATTATAAAAACATTGAAGGCTTAGGTGGATTTGATACAGCTATCATTCGTGAGGCTGAAAATAAATTACGTGATGGTGGCACGTACACTGTTCATAACCCAGAGTTTTTAACAGGTGCCAACATTTCTGTGACATTAACAAAAGAATTTATGGAAGCAGTTGAAAAAGATGCTGACTTCGAGCTTCGTTTCCCAGCCGTTGAAGAATATACAAAGGAAGAAATGAGCGTTTACAACACGAAATGGCATGAAGTTGGTGATGTTCGTGAATGGGAGAAAATGGGCTATAAAGTCCGCACATACCGTACAATTAAAGCAAAAGAGTTATGGAATTTAATTAATGTATGTGCAACATACTCGGCAGAGCCAGGTATTTTCTTCATTGACAACGCCAATGACATGACAAATGCAAAGGCATACGGTCAAAGTGTTGTAGCGACGAACCCATGTGGCGAGCAACCACTTGCACCATATTCTGTGTGTAACTTAGCTGCTGTGAATTTAGCACAGTTTGCGAATAAAGAAAATCAATCAGTTGATTACGAAGCACTACGTGAAACAGTTCGTGTTGGTGTTCGTATGCAGGATAATGTGATTGATGCGACACCTTACTTCTTAGAAGAAAACCGTGTACAAGCTCTTGGTGAACGTCGTGTTGGATTAGGCGTTATGGGCTTAGCCGATTTGCTGATTTACTGTGAAAAAGAATACGGTTCAGAAGCAGGTAATGCGTTAGTCGATGAAATCTTTAAAACAATCGCTGAAACTGCGTATGAGGCGTCTACAGAGCTTGCGAAAGAGCGTGGTAGCTTCCCATTCTTAGTAGGTGCTACAGACGAAGAAACAGCTCGTTTACGTAAAGCCTTTACAGAGACAGGCTTTATGCAAAAAATGCCTGCTCATATCAAAGAGCAAATCTTAGCGACTGGAATCCGTAACTCACATTTATTAACGGTTGCACCAACAGGGTCAACAGGAACAATGGTAGGGGTAGCAACAGGTCTTGAGCCATACTTCTCCTTCACGTACTATCGTTCTGGTCGTCTAGGTAAATTCATTGAAGTAAAAGCTGAAATTGTCCAAGAATATCTGAACCATCATCCAGAAGTAAATGAGCAAGAGCTTCCAGAATGGTTCGTTACAGCAATGGAGCTAAAACCAGAAGCGCATGCGGATGTGCAATGTATTATTCAAAAATGGATCGATTCATCTATTTCTAAAACTGTAAACGCACCAAAAGGCTATACAGTACAGCAAGTTGAAAAAGTGTACGAGCGACTATATAAAGGTGGCGCTAAGGGTGGTACGGTTTATGTTGACGGTAGCCGTGATTCACAAGTACTTACACTAAAAGCAGAAGAAAATGATATGGATCAACTTTCATTTGAAGAGGAATTGGTTGAAGAACATACAAAACGTCCAGTCGTATTAGTAGATACGATACAAGCGTTAGAGTCAACAACTGTTATTGGCTCAGACGTTGGGAATACATGCCCAGTATGCCGTAAAGGCACAGTCGAAGAAATGGGCGGCTGTAATACATGTACAAACTGTGGCGCACAGTTGAAATGCGGTCTATAAATTAAATTTAATAACAGTTGTAACTTTTTACCCCTTTAGATAAGATAATATAAAGGGGTATTTTTTGTATAAATGGAAATAAATACCTATTAATTTGGGTACGAAGTGTTAAATCGAGAATAGATGTTTAGGGGGGATGGAAGTATGGATGTTTCACAAATAGTTGAAAGAATTGATGAACTTTTTAATGTAACAAATAAGGAAATCTATGCTAATGAGTCTGGGGTTACATACCATGCAGATAAAGAAGTGAAGAAAATAGGATACTGTGTTAACCTAACGCTTGAAACGATAGAGGAAGCAAGAATTCATGGAGTGGACATGATGATAACACACCATGATGCATGGGATGAAATCTATGGATTAAAAGAGGCATGCACTGAAAAACTAGCAGCGTATGGTATAAGCCATTACTATAATCACTTACCACTTGATGACTGTAACTTTGGCACAAATGATAGCTTAATAAAAAAATTGAATTTAGAGATTATTAAAAGAACCCATGAATGGGAAGGACTATTCTTCGGTAGAATTGCTCAATATGAGAAAGAAATTGAATTTAAAGATTTCGTAACAAAACTTGAATTTTTACTTGAAGAACCCGTTAGATTTTGGCAGTTCAATGACAAAATGGTGAATCGAGTAGGCTTAGTCTGTGGAAATGGAGGCACAACAGCTTGCCTGAAGGAAGCGGTTGAAAATAAATGTGATGTATACATTACAGGAGAATGTAATTTATATACAATTCAATATGCTCAATTTATAGGAATAAATCTTATCATTGGAAGCCATACCTTCACAGAATTCTTTGGCATTCAAAGTTTAGCATTAAAATTGAATGACAATAAAAAAGAACTTGAAGTAGTGAGACTAAATGAAGAACATTATGAAGCGAATATTAGAATAAAGCTTAAGGAGACAAGCATATGACGTTATATTCTGTCCTAGTGGCGAACAGTGCTTTACAAACAGTTGATTGTACAGGAATTGCTGAAATAACAGTAAGAGAATTAAAAAAATTATATCCAATTACAGAGAGTACACCAACACAGTCGTGGCATTTGATGGATGATGATGCACGAGTTTTACATGCAGCAGATGAATCAGCTTTTGAAAATTTGAATATATTCGAATGGAATAATCCACCTTACGACTTAGGGCTTTATAATGAAAAATCCTTTGTATACGGCATCGAGGGAAATTGGGGTCCTCAATTTTTAGAAGATTTTTTAAGTTATTTGAAGGAACATATACAAACTGAGCAAGGTGCTGAATTAATTAGGTTCTGGGCAGGGGATTATGATAAAAAACTAAAAAGCCGTCGTATTACGATGGAAGACCTTGAATTGCATCACCTTGAAAGCTTAAAGAACGAGGAATACATACGTGTCACTTTTGTATAGCTACCTCTGAATGATGGAACTCCACATAATAAAAAGCAAAAACATAAAGCAATAGATGAAAAGGCAAATCAAGCCCTATTTCCAAATTTAGAAGATGAGGTAGAAATTTTATCAAAAGAAGTAGATGAATTATTTCAGGATAATTAATCTTCACTATCTACATGTTAGCAAGACAAAATTGATTAACCTCATTCACAGAGTGGAAGAGGTTAGAAAATGGGATAGGTATAGTTACTCGCCATTATCAAATCCACCTCCAATAATATAGCGGTAGTTTGGAGGGGATAGATACCCAATCGAAAGCTGTCATTTTGTTTCAAAACGGCAGCTTTCTTAGTGTTGAAAAATAAAACAGTCAATTGAAAGGTAGAAATGGATTTCCGTTGCAAGCTACTTGCTTTCCTGTGGGCGACCGCCAAGCCGCTTCCTCCGCTACCGCTCCGTTTAGTGGCTCGCCTGTCTCTCTATCCCACGGGAGTCAAGTAGCCTTCCACTCCAACCCACCAAAGTGTTACCTTTTTAGAGAAAGTTTTTTAGTAAATTGAAGGTGTTCACTACTCTTTATGAAGTGGTGTTGTTAAGCATCACATCTCCACATTGAAAATAACCCTCTAAGAATATAGATAATGGGCGATTTGATCGCTCCACTACTATGAAAAAAGTAAAGACATTTTGCAGAATAGTTGATTGGAGTGGAGCCAGCGTCACAGATGAGACCCTAGAGCGAACGTAAGTGAGTGAAGCGGCTCATCGGACGCCCCCTGGAAAGGACACTGGCGGAACGGAAATCAACCTCTCACCTTGCAAAGTTACTTTTTCTGCTGTTGACATCATCTTTTTTCAACAACAAAGCTGTCATTTTGTTTCAAAATGGCAGCTTTTTATATACAGCACAATCAATGCTCTTTACATTTAGGGATTACATCAGGAAGGTTTTTTTATTTGATGATAGATTTTAGAAGGAGTATTCTTCAAAATATGGAATTAAAATAAAGTTCGCTAAAAAGATGCATTTTACCATCGTCGAGACTCAGTTTTAGTGGTTTGGCACATCACTTTATTAATCATTACATGTTTGGAAACAGAATGAACAATAAAAGGAGAGAAAAACATGAGTATAGAAATTTTTAATGGAGAACGATCTGTAGAGAGTGTGCAATTTGAAAAATTATTGTTTTCACAAAGTAATAAAAAGAGCTTTTCTAGTATTGAAAATGCTCAACAATTTATTAAGCAAAGAGGAACAGAAAATATTCACCCCTATGTGATTGGGGAGGATGTCAATCTTTTAAGCGCTTTGAAGGAGCAAACATTCGAGGATATGCAGGTTTTTATTTTAAATGACCAAAAGTCTTCATCACAAATGGTGATTCTTTATATTCATGGTGGAGCTTGGACGAATCAACCTTTAAATTTACACTGGTTGTTCATGGATAAAATGGCACAAGCCTTAAATGCAAAAGTTATTGCGCCTATCTATCCAAAAGTCCCTCATTTTAGCTATCAAGATACTTACCCAAAGATGCTCAGCTTATATAAAGAGATTCTAGTATCTATTGAAAGCTCCAATCAATTAACCATTATAGGAGACTCAGCAGGTGGAAATATAGCACTTGGTCTAATTCAACTGTTGAAGCGAGACGGTCTGCCTCAACCACAAGATATTATGTTATTGTCGGCATGTGTTGATATGAGTTTAGAAAATCCACTTATTCAGGAATATGAAGAAAACGATCCCATGTTAGCTAGTGAAGGAATGGAAGTCATAACAAAAATATGGGCAGCTGATAAAGCTCTAAAGGATCCAATAATTAGTCCAATTTATGGCGATTTTCAAGGAGTTGGCAAGATAACTCATTTTATTGGGTCCCACGAAAGCTTATATCCAGATGCAATACAGTTTGATGAAAAGCTAACAGAACAAGGCGTTGCAATCAATACCTTTGTTTATCCTAAGATGAATCATGTGTTTGTTGTGATGCCAATCCCTGAGGCAGTGGATGCGCAACAGAAGATTATCAATATCCTAAGTAAATAATTCACAGAAAAACGTGTTTTGAGCCATTCAAAATACGTTTTTTTTCTATGTACATTTTTAGCAAGGTTTATTTATCTGTAGATGTTTGAAAAATAAAATTTGTGAATTGCAGAAATCGCAGAAGGATTTGTCAAAATTAGTTGGTGTTTCAAAACAATCAATCATTAGAGCTTACCCCCAATATTTTAAAAGCTCCTGAATATGATGGGTGTTTTTACAGCCCTACTAGTAAGTAAAAAAAGATTCTAAGTAAGCTAAGTTGTACGTTTAACCCCTTTGGATAGGCCTATCTAAAGGGTGTTTTTATTGTTCGCCAGAATCTTTGAGATTACCACTTATTCCTTGATAACGACCAGTTGTCGATAATCCATTTACAACATGTATGGAAAAATTTATAGTGAGGCGTAGAAAGGACAGTGATCATATGAAGGTGGAAATATCGATTGACCCTACATATAAAGAACCCAAAGTAATCATTCTCACAGATAAAATGACTGATGACATTGAGCATCTTATGCAAATTATTACTACGACAGCAGAAAGCACTTTATTAGCTTTCTCCCATAAAGGTGTTGAATTGATCGATAGTAAGGAGATCGTGCGTATTTATACAGAGCAAAAAAAGGTCTGTGTCCAAAGCATTCACGGTGTTTATACGGTACGTTTGCGTCTTTATGAGCTGGAGGAAAAGCTCAATCCTCAAATGTTTCTCCGTATTTCAAATGCTGAAATAGTCAATCGCTACATGATCAAGCATATGGACATTAGTAGAACAGGTACAATCGGAGTTGAATTGAAGAATGGCACGAAAACATACGCTTCTAGGCGTTATGTAAGCAAAATTAAGAAGCAATTAGGAATCTGAGGTGATAAATATGCGAAAAGACATTTTAACACGTATTATTGGTGGATTTTTGATCGGTATAGTAATGGGACAAATTGTGCAATTCTTTGTATCAATGGGCATAGGGCAAGGAAAATATGTTTGGGTGGTGCCAGAATTTCGTGCTTACTTTACAGATGAAATAAGTGCAATAATTACTCAAATTCTATTAACGGGTGTTATTGGCATTACCTTTGCTCTTGCTGCACTTATTTTTGAAATGGCTAGCTGGGGAATGTTGAAGCAATATTTCGTCCACTTTTTCATAACGGCAATGATTTGGATACCGATTGTAACGCTACTATGGATGCCAAAAACGATGGCTAATATTTTTTCTCTCGTAGCCAGCTTTCTCGGAACTTATATTGTGACATGGGTTTTACAATATAGATTTTCACAACGTGACATAGAAAAAATTAATGCGATTCTTACCAATCGAGGTGAAGAGCAGGATGATTAACATAAGAGATTTAACAAAGCTTTATAAAGAGCGTGTAGTCGTTAATCAATTAAATTTACAAATCCATCAAGGTGAACTTTTCGCTCTTTTAGGACAAAATGGTGCTGGCAAAACAACCACAATCAAAATGTTGTGCGGGCTCCTTTCACCTACAGAGGGGGATGCCACAATAGATGGAAAAAGCATTGTGCAAAATACACAGGCTGTAAAACAAGTTATTAATATTTCTCCTCAAGAAACGGCCGTTGCGCCTAATTTAACGGTATATGAAAATCTATTATTATTCAGTCAGATTTATGGCTACGAAAAAGAAAAAGCACAACAACAAGTATATGACAAAATGGCCTTATTCGGACTGACACCACATCAGCATGACAAGGCTAAGACACTATCTGGCGGCTACCAGCGTCGTTTAAGTGTAGCAATGGCTTTAATGTCAAACCCAAAGGTATTGTTCCTCGATGAACCGACTTTAGGGATGGACATACGGGCAAGGAATGATGTATGGAACATATTGAAGCACTTAAAAGGACATGTCACGATTATTTTGACCTCCCATTATTTAGAAGAGATAGAGGCTTTAGCTGATCGTGTAGGAATTATGCATCATGGGCAAATATGTGCACTAGGCACGATCCAACAATTGATCAGTGAAACAGGCAAGCATTCTTTAGAAGAGGTATTCTTGGAAAAAACAGAGGAGGCGTTATTGTGAGGGTAGCTGCGTTTGCAACAAGGAATCATAAAGAGATTGTCCGTGATCCAATCACTTTATTATTTGGTATAGGCTTACCAATTCTTTTATTGGGCTTATTTTCTGTTATGCAAAAAAATATGCCATTTGCTTTATATGAAATGAATAACCTAACACCGGGCGTCATTGTATTTAGTTTTTCTTTTCTCACACTGTTTTCAGGAATGTTACTAGGAAAAGATAAAAGTTCATCCTTTTTAATGAGGATTTTTGTTTCTCCTTTGTCTGCCGCTGATTACATTTTAGGGTATATGATACCTTTACTACCAATAGCTCTGCTACAAATTTTTGTTTGTTTAGCTACCGCCATGTTTTTAGGGTTGCCATTTAATAAGTCTATCCTCTTTATGATTCTTGCACTTCTAATAATTTCACCACTCTATATTAGTTGTGGATTATTATTTGGGACATTATTTACAGATAAGCAGGTAGGAGGGATATTTGCCATCTTTGTTAATGTGACAACTTGGTTAAGTGGAACATGGTTCGAATTAGATATGATTGGTGGAACATTTCAAAAGATTGCGCAACTTTTACCTTTCATGCACGCAGTCAATGCAGCTAGGGCTATCTTACATGCAGAGTATGCGAATGTGTTTTATTCACTTATTGTTGTCATTGGTTATACAATAATTATGACAATTCTCGCTATCTTTATGTTTAAGCAGAAAATGCAAGGCAGTACAAAATGAAAAAAAGGCAGCTCCGACGTTGGGCTGCCTTTTTTATTAATCATGATTTAATGTCGCAGCGATTTCAGGTTGCTGCTCTACTTGGCGTAGCATATTAAAGGAAGCAATCGCTACTTCTACTTGATCGTCCTTCGGTTCACGAGTTGTTAGTAATTGGAGCCATAAGCCAGGGTAGCCAAGGAAGCGTAACACTGGAATATTACGGCAGGCATTTGTCGCTTGTAAGACTTCAAATGAGATCCCCAGAACAACAGGAATTAATAGAATACGATCTAAAATACGAAGCCACAGTGGATCTGTAGGCACAAAGAAATATAAAAACATCCCAACGAACACTGTGAATAATATGAAGCTACTGCCGCAACGATAGTGTAGGCGTGATTGAGCTTGAACATTTTTTACGGTAATGTCTAATCCAGCTTCATAGCAATTTATCACCTTGTGCTCTGCACCATGGTACTGAAATACTCGTTTAATGAGGGGTGTTAACGAGATAAAATATAAATAGGCTAGCAGTAACAATAATTTAATACCGCTTTCCAGTAAAATTTGTCCCGTTTTTCCTTCAATCCATTTTGAGAAAAAATCAGCTATAAAAACAGGAATTAATGTAAAGGCAAATTTTCCAAATAGAAAGGAAAGAATACCTACTACAGCAACGCCCAGTATCATTTGAAGTTTAGAGCCTTCTTCTTTATGATCTTCCTCTTCACCAGGTGTCACATCATAGCGATCCCCAGCAAATTGCATGTGACGAGAACCTAAGCCAGCGGATTCAATTAGCGCGACAACGCCTCGTACAAATGGGATTTTTTTAAGCTTTTGTAACAAAGGTTTTTGTACTTTTTTGAAATGATAATAATCAATGGAATCATCGTTACGACGAATGGCTGTAACAGTATGTTCCTTTCCTCCGAACATCACACCCTCTAATTGTGCTTGTCCCCCGTATACAGGTGAATTGCTCAAGGCTAACACCACTCTCTTTATATATTTCAACTGTACCATTGTACTAAATTTAGTGAAAAACCTCTACCGTTACGCATAGTAAATTTTCTATATGGCTACACTAATCGTACATTTTAGGAAATAATTAGTGTGCATAAAGGAGAGGTATAGGGTGAAAGTAGCGACAATTACAGCACTTGTCAATGCGCTTGTTTTAGCGCTGTGCTTAAAAGGTTTACATTATTTCCATCTCATTAAATGGCATCCGATAGGGTTTTATAAAAAATGGAATTGGTTTGAAGAAAGCTCCAAATTATTTCAATGGACCTTTTTTATTTTTCTACTATTTATTATCGGCTTATTTTTATACATGACTATGCGCTATGTATATATCATCCCAGCTGTTTTTTCTTCCCTTTTATTAGGTCTTTTGGTGACCATCTCATTGGAATGGATTGCTTTAGATTTACCATTACAGCTTACGTCTTTTAAAAAACTGTCGATTCCCTTTATGGTGACCGTTATTTGTTTATTACGTTTCTTGCTTGAAACCGCCAATTTCCATCAGAAGGAACATACAGCACAAAAACAAAGTTGAAGGTACAAAATATCCCCTTCGTTTAAGGGGATATTTATGGCACCACTAGTTGAAATTAGTTGCTGAATGCACGGTGTATGATAAAATAAATGGCAAGTACATAGAAAGAGGCGAATAGAAGCGTGAAGTTATTATGTTTGAATGGACCGAACTTAAATCGACTTGGTAAACGAGAGCCACATATTTATGGACATGAAACATTGGATGATGTTCGAGAAAATGTTCAAAATCTTGCGGCTTCTTTAGGTGCTACAGTTGAATTTCGTCAATCCAATCATGAAGGGGTACTAGTAGATTGGGTGCATGAAGCAGAGGACGAAAAATATGATGGTATTATCTTTAATCCTGGTGCATATACCCATACAAGCATCGCATTGCATGATGCGATAGCAGGTATTTCTGTGCCAGTTATCGAAGTACATATTTCCAATATCCACAAACGTGAGGCTTTCCGACATCATTCCTATCTTGCTCCGGCCTGCCTTGGTCAAATTTGTGGACTAGGTACGAAAGGCTATGAACTGGCACTACGTACATTTATCGAGAGGGAGAATTGATTATGTTGAAATTACAAAAGCTACGTAAAGCACTTCAAGAACAAAGCATCGATGGTATTTTAATTACGAATGGGTACAACCGTCGCTATATGACAGGTTTTACAGGGACAGCAGGCGTAGCAATTGTGTCTCAAAATGATGCTGTATTTATTACAGATTTCCGTTATACAGAGCAGGCTGCTGCACAAATTCAGGACTTCCGTATTGTCAAGCATGAAGCCACAATTATTGAAGAAATTGCTACTCAAGTAAATAAAATGGGTATCAAATTATTGGGCTTTGAGAAAGATACTGTAAGCTATGGCACTTATGAACTGTATAAATCGAAGATTCAAGCAGATTTAGTGCCGATTTCTGGGCTAATTGAAAAAATTCGCTTGATTAAGACGGAACAAGAGATTAATATTATTAAGGCTGCGTGTGAAATTGCAGATCACGCATTTACACATATTTTAGGCTTCATCAAGCCTGGTAAAACCGAGCTTGAAGTTTCGAATGAATTAGAATTTTTCATGCGTAAACAAGGAGCAACTCAGTCTTCGTTTGACACGATTGTTGCGTCTGGTCTTCGTTCAGCATTACCACACGGCGTTGCAACGAATAAAGTGATTGAAAAAGGCGACTTTGTTACATTAGACTTTGGTGCGCTTTATAATGGCTATATTTCGGATATTACACGTACTGTGGCTGTGGGAGAACCATCTGAAAAATTGGTAGATATGTACAATACAGTCCTTGCTTCTCAACTGTTAGCACTTGAAAAAGTGGGTCCTGGATTAACAGGTATTCAAGCGGACGCGATTGCACGTGACTACTTAAAAGAAAAAGGATATGGCGAAGCATTTGGTCATTCTTTAGGACACGGTATTGGTCTTGAAGTACATGAAGGCCCTGGCTTATCGATGCGTTCTGATACAGTGCTAGAGCCAGGTATGGCCGTGACGATTGAACCAGGTGTTTACTTACCTGGAATCGGTGGTGTCCGTATCGAGGATGATATTTTAATCACAGAAACGGGTAATGAACTACTAACACATTCGTCAAAAGAACTCATTATTTTATAAACTTTGGAGGAACACAAATGATCTCAGTAAACGATTTCCGTACAGGTCTAACAATTATTGTTGATGGCCAATTATACCGCGTGTTAGATTTCCAACACGTAAAACCAGGTAAAGGTGCTGCGTTCGTACGTTCTAAATTACGTAACCTACGTAACGGCTCAGTGAATGAAAAAACATTCCGCGCTGGTGAAAAAGTTGAAAAGGCACAAATCGATAATCGTAAAATGCAATATTTATATGCACAAGGTGACGAGCATGTATTTATGGACTTGGAATCATATGAGCAAACTGAACTAGCTTCATCTGCTATTGAGTATGAATTAAAATTCCTAAAAGAAAACATGGAAGTGCATATTCAATCTTACCAAGGTGAAATGTTAGGTGTTGAATTACCAAACACTGTTCAATTAGAAGTAACAGAAACAGAACCAGGAATCAAAGGTGATACAGCTTCTGGTGGTACAAAACCTGCTACTCTTGAAACAGGTCTAATCGTACAAGTACCATTCTTCGTTAACCAAGGTGACGTTTTAATCATTAACACGGATGAGGGTTCTTACGTTTCACGTGCATAATGATCAGCCTACTCTTTTCATTAAAGAGTAGGTTTTTATTTTTTTCTTATACATATACTGTCAAATCGTTCATTTAATGTGATAATAGATAGAAGCACTATTTAATTTTTATTGAGGTACTATCAAGTTTCTATCATCAGATAGATGGTCATTACTGGTAGAATTGTTTACAATCAGAGTAAGGAGTGAAAGGTATGCTACAAACAACATTTGATATGCGATATCCAATTATACAAGCACCAATGGCAGGCGTGACATCACCTAAATTTGTGGCGGCTTGTGCTGAGGCAGGCCTATTAGGTTCAATTGGTGCAGGTTACTTAGATGGTGAACAAACAAAGCAGTTTATTCAAGAAGTGAAGAAATTAACGACAAAGCCCTTTGCGGTCAATTTATTTGTGCAAGAAGAACCCAAAATTGATGTCGAGGTTTTACAACAAGCCAGAATGGCACTGCAACCTTTTTACGATGAATTAGGATTATCCCCTGTACAGAGCGTAACATCAAAGGAAGTTTTTGCAGGACAGGTTCAAGCTGTGATTGAAGAAAAGGTAGCAGTTTGTTCATTTACATTTGGGTTGCCATCTCCAGCTGTTCTTAAACAATTAAAAGATCATGGCGTCTATACGATTGGTACTGCTACCACATTAGAGGAAGCCATACTGGTGGAGCAAGCAGGAATGGATGCGGTTGTATTACAAGGGGGAGAGGCTGGCGGTCATCGAGGCTCTTTTACTGACCCTCTGCAATTAATTCCATTGCATGACTTACTACAACAAGTAGTGGGAAAAGTTGCGATTCCAATTATAGCTGCGGGAGGCCTTGTAACCAAAGAGGATATTCAAAAGGCACTTGAAAGTGGGGCACAGGCAGTTCAAATTGGGACAGCTTTACTAGTGGCAGATGAATGCGAAATTTCGCCACTCTATAAAAATGCTGTATTGGCATCAAAAGAACAACAAACGACGATTACGCTTGCATTTACTGGTAAACCAGCAAGAGGTTTAGCAAATGATTTCACGAAACGTATGGAAGATGCGACAGTAGCACCCTATCCACTACAAAATTATCTAACGACTACCATTCGTAAGGAAAGTGCTGAGCAAGGTAATGCAGAATATTTATCCATGTGGATGGGTGAAAATAGTCACCTCATACAGCAAACGGATACGGTGAAAAACATTGTGAGCAAACTATTATAATTTTTTATCGTAGAAGATCTCTATACATCTGTATAGAGGTCTTTTTTTTTGAAGAGCGACATATATTGCTGTACACGAGGGGGCGTAGGAATGGAATTACAAGACGTATTAAGAGTTGCTGGAGTGGGACTAGTCGTTGCGCTTCTTCATGTTTTCTTTGATCAAACAGGGAAGAAGGAGTTTTCATTTTTCCTCTTTTTCATTGCTTACTTATATATGACAGCAGAATTACTTCGATTTTTACGTCTATTCTTTAATGAGATTTTAACCTTCTTCCAATGGCTTACCTCATCCGGGTAATGTGAATGGAAATTGTTATCGTCGCTGTTGTCATGCTGCTTTTATTATTGCTGATAAAAGAAGTTATACAGCCACTCCATGCGCTAATCAGTGTGATGTTTTCTTTTTTGCTTTTTGGCATGTTGTTCTCGACGCTTTTATTGCCTTTCGCCAAACAATTGTTAGAAACACTTGCGTTTTTACCTTATGCGAAGGCTATTTTAATCAGTGCAAGTATGTTCTATGTCGGGCAGTGGGTGGCATTGCTTTTGGCAGAACATAATTATAAAGTGCTCGGGAACATCGTTTTTGCTGCGGTGAAAATTGTGATTTTGCTGTATTGGTTTAAAGAATTTCTGGCTGTTCTACAGGAGGTGTCGGCCATTTTAAAAAGGCTAAACTAAGGAGCGAAGCCATTGCAGGAGCAAATATTATCTTTTTTAATCGACCCATTCTTTCTCTTGCTCAAGATGACGCTCATGCTTTGCAGCTACGTCATCATCATTTTGATTGTGAACATGCTATTACCAGAGTTTGAAAAAGGGACAAGGATACTTTTTTTTCTTATCGTTTTAGCAACAATCGGTCCTGTTGTTGTCAACTCCTTTACATTAATTGATGAAATTGCACAAGGACTAGCCCATCTATTTACGGCATTTTATCCGATTCTTACATCAAGCTTTTTATTATCCAGTAGTATTACAGCGATTGCTTCCTGGCAGCCTTTTTTACTGTTTTTTGTACAAGTCCTCACCATTATCAGTAGTAAGTGGCTTATTCCTGGCGTGCTTTTGGCCATTGTCTTTGATGTATGCAGTGTCATCGTAAAGGAAATATCCTTTACTCGAATAGCTGAATTGATTCGCTTTACAATTATGAGCATCGTGTCGGCCTCAGTTATTTGCTATGTCTTACTGATGACCGCAAGCGGTGTAGCAGCATTTAGTGTCAATGCGGCTGTAGCGGAGCCCGTGAAAAAGCTAATTGAAGAAAATATTCCAGTTGTTGGTTCTTTTATTGTGGATAGTTTTTCGATGTTTCAGCATATGACTCAATTTACATCTTCTCTTACAAGTATTAGCGCCTTTATCGCCGTCATTACGGTGTCTTTTATCCCAACCGTGCAGCTTGTAGTTAGTGCCTATTCTTTGAAAATGCTCGCTGCTATTTTAGAACCGATTGCCTTTGATGATATTTGTAGACTACTAGATCAAGTTAGCAAATCACTATTTACTTTATGTGCTGTATCATTTTTAATTGCTTTTTCATTTATGTTTTCTTGTTTTTTCCTCATTGTGTTCGTACAAGTCATGGCAGGGGGGAGATAGATTGATTCTTTTATTGGCATTGCTGTTTGTCTGTCAGATTTTTGTGTTTCTAACGGATGATAAGGAAATAATTTCACTGACAAAGTTGGTCATCACGTTAGTATTTTTGCAATTGCTATTAAAGATTCCATTTATCAATTCATAGGAAGAAACAAGCGTACATACACTTGAAAAAGAGAAGATGAAAGGAGGCAATGTACAAGTGATGTGGAAAAGACACGAAAAAAAACAACGTCATTGATGGTTTTAATTTTGATAGCTGCCTCCGTGGGAATTTTCATCATTTTACCTATGTATCAAACGAATTCAACAAGCGACAATGGTTCACCGCTCACGAATGAAGAAAAACTTGAGCAAACCCTGAAGGCAATGGAAGGTGTTGGGAAGGTTAAAGTCTACTTTTATTATGGAGAGATGACAGATGATCAGAATGCCAATAAACTATTCAGCCAATATTTTCGAGGGACTGAACAAGGCACGAAAAACGTGACAGGAATGCTCGTTGTTTCAGAGGGTGCTTCCGATATCTTTGTGAAAAATGAAATTCGTGCTGTCGTCAGTCAAGTGATGCAATTACCGATTCATCGAATTATTATCGTTCCAATGGAAAATAAGGAGGAAAAGTAAATGCGCGTACGTAGAAGAACAGTTTGGTTTATGACATTATTAAGTTTAGTAGCAGTCATTTCAGTGTATTATTTGGTAGATCCAGCAAAGCAATTCAATGGTCTTACTATTTTTACAGATGATACACTGCAACAAACAGCTGTCACAGGTGTTACAGATCAGGAGGCAACAAATGATATAACACAAGAAGTATCTTCACCAAGTCACTTATTTGAAGAAATGCGTATGCAGGTTAGTGATGAGAGAAGCCAGCTTCGTGAGCAGTTAACACAAAAGATTGCCTCAGAAGAATATTCTGCCGAAGAAAAAAATGAGGCATATAATGAAATGGATGGCCTTATTAAACGTGAATCAGCTGAAGCTATGCTTGAGATGCTCGTAAAATCATTAGGCTACTCTGATGCGTTTGTTCGTGCTGAGGGAGAAAAAGTGTCGGTGACAGTGATGGCAGAGGAATTGTCAAAAGCCCAAGCAAACGAAATTATTTATTTGGTAAAAACAGAGATGGAAGGCGCAAATGATGTGCAAGTTAAGTTCAGTGCAAATAATTATTAAAAAATAAAGAAAAAAATAAATTTTTAGTTAATTTATAAAAGGTTGTTATATATCAGCTTCATGAAAAGGCTTTCGCTTAGTAAAGGAAAGCCTTTTATTTTGTTCATATTTACTTAATTTTCATTTAACTATTTCAAATTGATACGAAAAAATATAGAATAGTTATTGTAGTAGATTTTAATTCATAAGGAGAGTTAGAAATGTTCAAAATTCAAGAAATTCGTGAAATTATTAAATTAGTGGATTCTTCTTCAATTGACGAGTTTGTGTACGAAGTAGATGGCGCAAAAGTAAAACTTAAAAAGAATAATGTTGTTGTTACAGAAACTGTAGCACCTAAAAAAGAAGTAGTAGCCCCTGTTGTACAACAATCTGCACCAGCAGAAGCTCCAGCAGTAACACCTGCACCAGCGAAAGAAGAAGCGCCAGCAACAGCTGCAGCGGCACCATCAGTTAACGACCCATCGTTACATAAAATTGTATCTCCAATGGTCGGTACTTTCTATCAAGCACCAAACCCAGATTCTCCTGCTTACGTAAAAGTGGGTGACAAAGTAGGGGACGAAACAATCGTATGTATCGTAGAAGCAATGAAATTATTCAACGAAATCGAAGCAGAAGTGCAAGGGGAAATCGTTGAAATTCTAGTTAAAGATGGCGACTTAGTAGAGTACGGCCAACCATTATTCCTTGTAAAAGCTGAGTAAGGAGTGCAAAACAAATGAAAAAAGTTTTAATTGCAAACCGCGGCGAAATCGCTGTGCGTATCATTCGTGCTTGTAAAGAGTTAGGCATTCAATCGGTTGCTGTCTACTCTGAAGCAGATGCTGACGCATTACATGTGAAGTTAGCAGACGAAGCTTATTGCATCGGACCAAAGCTATCAAAAGATTCTTATCTTAGCTTCCCAGCGCTACTTAGCGTAGCTGAAAAGACAGGTGCTGATGGCATCCACCCAGGATATGGCTTCGTATCAGAAAATGCTGATTTTGCTGAAGCTTGTGAAAACGCTGGCATTAAATTTATCGGTCCATCATCTGATTCTATTAAAATTATGGGCATCAAGGACGTTGCACGTACAACAATGGAAGCAGCAGGCGTTCCACTTGTTCCAGGTACTGGTATTGTACCAGATATCGAAACTGGTAAAGAATGGGCTGCTAAAATTGGTTACCCTGTCATCATCAAGGCAACTGCTGGTGGTGGCGGTAAAGGAATCCGTGTAGCACGTACAGAAGAAGATCTTGTAAAAGGTATTGAAATTACGCAAAAAGAGGCTGCTGCAGCATTCGGTAACCCTGGCGTATATTTAGAGAAATTTATCGAGTACTTCCGTCACTGTGAAATCCAAGTTTTAGCAGATGGCTACGGTAACGTGGTGCATTTAGGCGAACGTGACTGTACGGTTCAACGTCGTATGCAGAAGTTAGTAGAGGAAGCTCCATCTCCAGCCCTATCTTCTGAGCGTCGTGCTGAAATGGGTGCAGCTGCAGTAAAAGCGGCACAAGCATGTAACTATGAAGGTGCTGGCACAATCGAGTTTATCTATGACTATCAAGAGGACAAGTTCTACTTCATGGAAATGAACACTCGTATTCAGGTTGAGCACCCAGTAACAGAAATGATTTCTGGTGTAGATCTTGTACAACAACAATTAAAAATTGCATCTGGTGAGAAGCTTCCATTCACACAAGATGATATAAAATTAAATGGTTGGGCGATTGAATGCCGTATTAACGCAGAAAATGCCTATAAAAACTTCATGCCTTCAGCAGGAACTGTTGATACGTATATAACACCAGGTGGCTATGGTGTACGTATTGATTCTGCTGTCTATGCAGGCTATACAATCCCACCATATTACGATTCAATGGTAGCAAAACTAATTGTTCACGCGGATACACGTGAAGAAGCGATTGCGAAAATGAACCGTGCCTTAAGTGAATTCGAAGTATCTGGTCCTGGAATTAATACAACCATTCCATTCCACCAAGCACTAATGAACAATGATGTCTTCAAATCAGCGCAATTCAATACGAAGTTCCTAGAAGAGAACGATGTATTGGGTGTAGCAGAAAAAGTGAAGTAAGCGTTCGCAAGTTTAAACCTCCTAGCTATTATTAGTTAGGAGGTTTTTTATGTCTAAGCATAACTAGATAGAAGACTTACTTGCAGGTAGGAAGATCAATCATAGAAGAAAGATTGACCGTTATAGAAGCTTAAACCGTACTAGTTGAAGTGTGAAAAAGATTATAAAAGTTCTATTTTATAGATAGAAGATCGTTATCTGGTGTTAACATACCATTCTTTGTTGAATAATCTCCTATGTTTCTGTAAAGCACAGCTGTCTTTATCGCATGGCCTTCTTTCGCAAATACAAGAAGGAAAATATCTTCCCGTACATCTAATCCACTAATACTACCTTTAAATTGAATGTCCATTGTTTCTTCAATCGCATCTTTCGTTGTATAAGGTCCAAAAATTTGCGCTTTTTCCCAATCAAAACCCGTTAATTTATTTAGTGACACTACAGTTGTACCATTATTTGCTTTTTCCATTATATTTTTCGCAAGCAATGTATCTTCACTAGCACTATTCCCAAAAAATAAAAAAAACATTGTAAACATGAGGACAACCCCACCGATGCCAAACAACCATTTTTGTAACATACTCTACCTCTACTTTATCTCAAATTAATTCTATATTATAGAAAGAATACTATATAATAGAAGAAAGAAATAGTCATCCCCCTGAAAAGGAGTGAAACAATAGGGTTTATCCTATCATGCACGCATTTTAGAACCTAGTGAACTGATAAAGGCAATAAAAGCTAAAATAATAGAAGAAGCTACAGAATTTTACGAAGCCGAATGTAGAGAAGAAAGTGTAGAAGAGCTTGCAGATATACTGGAGCTCCTTCATATCGCTATCGGTGTGCTAGGTGTAAGCTTTGAGGAGCTAGAAGAGACGCGTGAACACAAGAGAAATGCTCGTGGGGGATTTGAAAAGGGAATTTATTTAATCGATGTAGTGGATCAGTAAAGTCGGTTTTAAATTAAAACGGCTTTCGACAGCCAAACCTTCCTTTTTATAGTATAATAAATGTAAGTACAGCACTTGTTTGTGATGTGTAAGGGAAAGGATGATATTTGTATGGCAGAGAAAGTAGGACAATCTTTCGTACAACCAACACCTTCTGGGAAAGAAGAGCTTGGAAAAATTGAGGTAGCGGCAGAGGTGATCGAGGTTGTGGCTGGGATTGCTGTCAATGAAGTAGAAGGCATTGCTGCAACTCGTGGGAATATTGCGACGGGTGTCGTGGAACGTTTCGGTAAAAAAGTACACAATAAAGGCATTAAATCAGGTGTAACGGAAACTGGTGAAATTGCGATTGATGTATTTTGCTCTGTGAAATATGGATATGCCATTCCTAAAGTAGCAAAAGAAGTTCAAACGCAAATCCGTCAGGCTATTTTTAATATGACGGCACTAGAAACAGCAGAAGTAAATGTGCATATTACAGGTATTCACTTTGAAAAAGAAGAAACAGTAGTGCATGAATAAAAAAGAAAAGGATTGCCCAATGATGATTCGTTCATCAAAGGGCAGTCCTTTTTATATGGATTTCTCTAGGATGTTCATGTGGATGTATCGCTATTTTATAATTCTATATGCTTTGGCTTTCTCCAGAATAACGCAAGTATGACGCCTAGCACCAATACGATTGTAGCAAAGTAGTATGGATAGTTCAGATTGATATCGAACAATACCCCACCTAGAATTGGGCCAAAAATATTACCAAGACTTGTAAACATAGAGTTCATGCCACCAACAAATCCTTGTTCATTTCCGGCAATTTTCGATAAATACGAAGTAACAGCAGGTCGAATTAAATCGAAGCCTACGAAAATAAAGAATGTCACGAATAAGATGGCAAAATAATGACTCACGATCGTCATGGCAAATGTTAATACTGCTGAAAGGATTAGAGAGTAACGAATAACATTAATCTCACCCATTTTCTTTGTCAGCCAATCAAATAGTATTAATTGAGCTAGTGCCCCAACAATACCACTTCCTGTAATAATTATGGCAATATCCGATGGCGTAAACGCAAATTTGTGATCGACGAATAAGCTAAACAATGATTCGAATGCAGCGAGGCCAAATGATAACACGAAAATAAGAATGAATGGTATGAAGTAGAGTGGACTAAACACACGCTTGACACTACCTAACATGGATTGTGCTACTTCTTCATTGTCTGTAGCACGTGTTGGCTCTTTTAAAAACAGCAATGACAGGATAGCTGCAAACAGACCAAGTACCCCAGCTGCATAAAATGGGACACGTGTACCAATTTCAGCTAAAAAACCACCGATCCCAGGGCCGATAATAAAACCTGTGCTAATGGCTGCACTCATATAGCCAAGTGCCTTAGGGCGCTGTGCCAATGTCGTAATATCAGCTATATAGGCGGTTACAGCTGGCATAATGAAAGCGGCACTCACGCCACCTAACATACGAGAGACAAAAAGAATTTCAACAGAACGACCAAACCCAAATAAAAACTCAGAAAGTCCAAAAATAAAAAGACCTGCAACAATCATAACTTTGCGGCCAATATTATCAACAAGCTTACCTGCAATTGGTGATGCAATTAATTGTGTAATGGCAAAGGCTGCCACCATATAACCAACAACAGAGCCAGAAATATGTAGCTCATTCATGATGGTTGGTAAAACAGGGATGACTAAACCAATCCCTAAAAAGGCAATGAAAAGATTAGATAATAAAATAGCTAAGGTTATATTTTGTTTCTTGCTCATAAACTTCTCCTTCTAATTGTTCGCGATACATGTTTTCAATCTACTAGAATATTTCCATGTAATACGATAAACCCTATAGTAACTATAGGGTCAAAAGATTTGTTTTTATTTTTAAAAATTTTTATCAGTTTGGGAGTTCTGGCTGAGAGTTATACGAATGCGCCACTACTTTTTCGGAGGAATTTTGTGTCTCTTGTTTTTGCCTAATCTTTAATTCTACTATAAATTTCTTTTCTTGTTCCATAGTGAGCGTTGCTGGCATGTATAGCTCATACACTTGCGACTCAAATAGTTCCTCCTGAGCTAATACATGATTTCTCAACTTTTCATAGAATGAAAAATAAGTATCAGGATCGTAAATAAAGGCAATGCATACATATTTACCGCCAGGAATAATGGTTTGTTGTATGTTTGGTGAAAGCTGCGAAAATGTGCGCTCCGTTAATAGGGGAGTGAAAATAGCATCATAAATGATGTCATTGACATCTTTATAGGGCTCTAGTGGATAAATACAGCCATAACGACTGTTTAAGACACTGCCTTCCTTTTCGATGATTTTAATTAAAGTGGCATAGTATGTACTGGTGCTCGATGTCGGTGTTAATTCAGTAGTGGTTACTTGAAGAACGGGCATTGCTTCCTCTATTTGCACATAAATCTCACCGAAGACTGGGATATCAATTTGCTCCTGTAATTGCTTTTTTGTTTTCAGTAAAGTATTTTTTGCTTCGTTTAAACGAGAAATTTTTTCATTGATGCGTAGCTCCTGCTGAGCTAAAAAATCAAGCAACTCCTCAGAGGTTAATCTAAGTGCTTTTTTTATATCATCGAGCGTCACGCCGATATATTTAAGGGACTTTATAATGTCTAAATAGAATAGCTGATTGCCTTTATAATACCGATAATTGGTGAAGGTATCGATATAAGCAGGCTTAAATAAATCAATTTGATCATAATAACGTAATGTCTGAACCGATAAGTTTGAAAGTTTGGCAACCTCACCTATCGTATAATAATGTTCCTTCATAAATGGCCTCCACTAATAAAAGCTAAAAAAGTTTCGAATGGCATCAAAACGAATTTTATGCTTGCATCCACCCAGTAAAATAGGTGAGATGTACGTTCCTTCATTTGTTGATATTGTTCTTCACCGTCAACCATTTTAAATGTTTTTTGCAGCTAAGACATATAGCTTCAGTTTGCATTGTGACACCTCTAACGTTTTTCTTTATTATACCATTACGAACAGGAAACATTCATTTTTGGAATACCACTATTTCGATGAGAAGTGGGCTTAAACAAAAAGTTCCTTGAAAAAGGTTCAGATTATTGAAAACTTGCTTGAAATCGTGTTTCTCATGTGATTTTATGCTATTATAAACCTTAATGCCACTTAAGAAGGAGAGCTTTACATGAAACGACATGAAGCACGCGAAAAAGCGTTGCAAGTTTTGTTTCAGCTAGACAATACGGATCTAACAGTTGAAGAAGCAATGGGCCATATTAAAGGTCAACCTACCAATGCCTTCTACGAAAAGATCGTAAATGGAACAGCTGAACATTTGGAGGAAATCGATGCTACATTAGAACAGCATCTTGAAAAGTGGTCACTTGCCCGTCTACCCAAAATTGAAAGAACGGTTTTACGTTTAGCTGTATATGAATTGTTATACATGCCAGAAACACCAAAAAGAGTAGTACTAAACGAAGCAATCGAGTTATGTAAAACATTTGGCGATGATAGTTCATCTAAATTCGTCAATGGTGTACTTTCTAAATTTACAGAACAAGAATAATGTGTTGAATTGGAAGGAGTAACGAAGGTTTATGTCAAGTGCAATTATTAATGGTAAAGAGATTGGTCAAGAAATTCGTAATGCTGTAGCAGAGCGTGTCATTCGTTTAAAAGAGCGAGGATTGACACCTGGTTTAGCGGTTGTGTTAGTTGGAGACAACCAGGCATCAGCTACATATGTGAGAAATAAACAAAAATCTTGTGAAGCGATTGGTATGTTTTCAGAACTCATTAAATTACCCGAAGAGACAACGCAAGAGGAATTACTAGCACAAATTGAGCTTTTAAATCAACGTGAGGATATTCATGGTATTTTAGTTCAATTACCACTCCCAAAACATATTGATGAGGATACAGTCATTGCAACGATTGCTGTCGAGAAGGATGTGGATGGATTCTCACCTGTAAGCGTTGGGAAAATGATGCTTGGCCAAGAAACATTTTTACCTTGTACACCGTTTGGCGTGATGAAGCTTCTTGAGTATTCAGGAATTGAAATCGCAGGAAAGCATGCTGTAATCGTAGGTCGTAGTCATATCGTTGGTAAACCAATGGGACAACTACTTTTACAAAAGGATGCAACGGTAACCTATACACACTCTAAAACGCCAGATTTACCTTCATTTACAAAACAAGCAGATATTTTAATTGCCGCAGTCGGACGTGCAAACTTTATTACGAAAGAGCACGTGAAAGAAGGGGCTGTTGTTATTGATGTAGGCATTAATCGCGATGACAACAATAAATTATGCGGTGACGTAAACTTTGCAGAAGTAGATGGAATTGCGTCTCATATTACGCCTGTACCAGGTGGTGTAGGACCAATGACCATCACAATGTTACTATTCAACACAGTGCAAGCAGCTGAAAATACGCTTGCAAAATAAAAAACCTTTTGAAGAAAGTCATCTCAACATTGTGTGAGGTGACTTTTTTGTTGTGTAAATTCAGAACTTTTCTTCGATTATGTCGTCTAATGTAACGTTTGGGACATACATACTGAGGAGGAGGTTTTTATGGAAAATATCGATATTATGTTAATTGTCAAGCATATCATTATTGGACTTGTCCAAGGTTTTACAGAGCCAATTCCTGTATCGTCGAGTGGACATGTAATGATTGCTAGCGAAATGCTGGGACTAGGTGAACAAGGTTTTACTTTTGCCATCTTAACCAATACAGCTTCGTTACTTGCTATTATGTATATTTATCGTGAGGATATTGTTCGTCTGATCAGTCATTTTTTTCTTTACTTGAAAACTAGAGAAAAGCGGTATAACGCAGATTTTCGCTTTGCGCTCTATATTGTCATCGGTTCAATTCCTGCTGGCGTTTTAGGGGTGTTATTAAGTGATGTTATTGCAGATAACGTAAGTATGACAACGATTGCGCTCATGCTATTTGTGACAGGGACTGCATTATGGTTAATTCGTAATATGCGTGGCAAGAAGAAAGATGCAGATTTACGTGCTAAAGATGCCATCATTGTAGGGCTGGGGCAAGCAGTTGCTTTAACGCCAGGCATTAGCCGTTCAGGAGCTACGATTATTTCCGCCATAGCAGTAGGGATGAAGCAGGATACAGCCTTACGTTTTTCCTTTATGCTTTATATTCCTGTAAGTTTGGGTGGGGTAGTCCTTGGCATTACAGATTTTTTAGACGAGCCGAATAAAGGTGCCTTAGCTCTTCCATATGCCGCCACTTTCTTGGCAACACTCATTATGACTTATTTTGCGATGCGTTGGTTTATGGGCATTATGAAAAGTGGTAAACTTAGCTACTTTACGTATTATTGTTTTATTGTAGGAACTCTTTTATTACTATTTTATTAAAATATAAAGTCTCATAACGTATGAAGTTATGGGGCTTTGTTTGTTATTTGTCATAATATACGATTTCTAATAGTGAGAACGTGTAGGAATGTGTTATAGTTGTTTTTCGATAGAAGAAAGACAGTCATTTTTTCTATCGAAACTGCATTTTGGCACGTCAACGACTGCAAAAAATGTTATGATAGGTGTAGTTTTGTGAAAAACTTGATTTTAGTAAAGGAGCCGAAAACATGTCCTCTGCTTCTTATTTAACAGTAAAAGCGTTAACAAAATATATTAAACGAAAATTCGATGCAGATCCACATTTGCGTGAAGTGTATGTAAAAGGTGAATTATCAAATGTGAAAATTCATCAATCCTGCCATATTTACTTTACATTAAAGGATGATGGTGCCCGAATAGCTGCGACGATGTTTAAAGCAGCGGCTACCAAATTAGCGTTTGAACCAAAGGAAGGTATGCAAGTATTTATCCGAGGGGATGTAAACGTTTACGAAGGCTATGGAACCTATCAGCTATATGTACAGGAAATGCAACCAGATGGCATTGGTAGCTTATTTGTTGCCTTCAATCAATTAAAAGAGCAATTACAAAAAGAAGGTCTTTTTAAACCTGAGTGGAAGCAACCGATACCAAAATTTCCTGAAAAAATTGGTGTGCTCACGTCAACAACTGGTGCAGCTATACGGGATATTTGTTCAACCTTAAAGAGGCGTTACCCACTTGCTGAAATTTTGATTTATCCAACCCTTGTACAAGGAGCTCAGGCTGCACCGAATATTGTGCAAAATATTCAACGTGCTAATCAAGAGGCAAGCTGTGATGTGTTGATTGTCGGGCGAGGAGGAGGCTCCATCGAGGATTTATGGGCTTTTAATGAAGAAATTGTGGCAAGAGCTATTTTTGAAAGCCGAATTCCTATTATTAGTGCGGTTGGCCATGAAACAGATACAACGATTGCCGATTATGTAGCCGATTTACGTGCACCTACTCCAACAGCTGCTGCTGAGTTGGCTGTGCCCGATCAAGCGGATCTCTACCAACGCGTGCTTACGCAGAAATCACAGCTACATCAAATGGTTAGGTCGCAACTTATGGCAGAGCGACAACGTCTAAATAAGCTCCAGCAGTCTTATCCATTGTCAATGCCAGAAAGACTTTATCGACCTTTTACAGAAAGATTGGCACAGCTTGAGTCAGGATTACAGGCAGCAATGCAAGTGAGCTTGATGAAAAAAGCTGCCCAACTTCAACAATTACATAGTACGGTGGAGCAACATTCACCCAAAAAGGCACTTGCTTTTCATCAGAGAGAGCTTGAAGCGCGCGTTCAACAATTATCACGTGCTACAACGTATTATGTGGCAAAAAAGCAACAACAATTTGAGTCAACCGTTAGAACATTAGAAGCTTTAAATCCACTGTCCATTCTAACAAGAGGATTTACAGTAGCATATAAAGATCAGCAAATGATCAAATCATCCACTGAGGTGCAAAAGCAAGATCAACTGACACTGACTTTCCATGATGGAAAGGTTGTGGCTAACGTGACGAATATCTTGCCAAAGAATGAGGGGGAATTGTTGTGACTGAAAAACAACAAACATTTGCAGAAGCCATGACGGCACTAGAAGAAATCGTTCGCCAGTTAGAACAGGGTGATGTGCCATTGGAAAATGCGATTGATTTATACAAGCAAGGAATGGAGCTATCAAAGTTTTGCCATAGTAAGCTGCAACATGCTGAGGAGCAGCTTGTATCAATTGTCCAAGAGACTGGTGAAACAACAGCATTTGATCCACTAAAGGGAGAGAATTAGGAAATGAATGAGCCATTAAAGTACTTTATTGAAAGCAATACACCACAAATTGAAGAGATGATGTTTGCACTTGTTGAACAAATTGATGCACCAGCAGATTTAAAGGAATCCATGCTTTATTCATTAAAGGCAGGGGGTAAACGAATTCGTCCGCTTTTTGTGTTAGCGGTACTAGAGCTTTACCGTAAAAATCTTCAGGACGGTTTGATTGTCGGTTCGGTTATTGAAATCATTCACACATATTCTTTAATCCATGATGATCTACCAAGCATGGATAATGATGATTTTAGAAGAGGCAAGCCAACAAATCATAAAGTTTATGGAGAAGCGCTGGCTACGCTTGCTGGTGATGCATTAAACACACTGGCATTTGGCATTTTAGCACGCATGGATATCTCTGCTGAAAAGCGTATTGAGCTTGTCCAGTTGCTAAGCGTTGCAGCAGGTGCAGAAGGCATGGTTGGTGGTCAAGTACTAGATATGGAAGGGGAGCAACGTCAGCTTAATTTAGCTGAATTGGAACAAGTCCATGTCAATAAAACAGGTGCTTTATTGCGTTTTAGTATTGAAGCGGGAGCCGTACTTGCAGATGTATCAGCACAAGACCGTGCTACATTGAAAGAATATGCGCACCATATTGGTTTAGCTTTCCAAATTCAAGACGATATTTTAGATATTGAGGGAACGACTGAAGAACTAGGAAAAACAGCTGGAAAAGATGTCGCTAGTGATAAAAGCACTTATCCAGCACTCTTAACCCTAGAGGGAGCAAAAGAAAAGCTTGCTGAGCATTATCAACATGCCATTAACGCACTCGATCAATTACCAATAGATGTCAGCCTATTACGTGACTTTGCTGCTTATATAGTTCATCGTAAAAACTAAGAGAAAATCAAGGCGTTGAAGGAAAAGAATATGCTAGAATAGGTGGGAACGTTTGCAATATGTAAACAATGAAGTGCTCGTACTTTTAGCATATTGATAACACTGCTATAATGGTGGAAACACAATTGCGGTGAATATTTTATTGAAAAGGTGTGTGAGAAAGGTGGATTTAAATAAAATAACTAGTCCATCCTTTTTAAAAAACTTAAATAAGAAGGAGCTTGAGCAGCTTGCCCAAGAAATTCGTACCTTCTTAATCGAAAAATGTTCTGTCACAGGTGGGCATATCGGGCCAAATTTAGGCGTAGTTGAGTTAACGATGATGCTGCATAAAATGTTTGACAGTCCTAAAGATAAGTTTTTGTGGGATGTTGGCCACCAAGCTTACGTGCATAAAATTTTAACAGGTCGTGCGAGTCAATTTGACACACTACGTCAGTTCAAAGGGCTTTGTGGATTTCCGAAGCGCGTGGAGAGTGAACATGATGAGTGGGAAACAGGTCATAGCTCGACATCTTTATCAGCAGCCATGGGTATGGCAGCAGCACGTGATATAAAAAAAGAAAACAACTTTGTTATCCCTATTATTGGTGATGGGGCTTTAACAGGTGGTATGGCACTTGAGGCATTAAATCATATTGGCCATGCAAAAACAAATATGATTGTCATCCTCAATGATAATGAAATGTCGATTGCACCAAATGTTGGCGCATTACACAATGTTTTAGGTCGTCTACGTACAGCCAAGGAGTATTCAAAAGCCAAGGAAGAGCTGGAATCACTTATTAATAAGATTCCAGTATTAGGTGGAAAGCTTGCCTCTACTGTTGAACGCGTAAAGGATAGCTTAAAATATTTAGTAGTATCTGGTGTGTTTTTTGAGGAGCTAGGTTTTAAATATCTTGGTCCAATTGATGGACATGATTTTGAAGCGCTTGAAATGACATTATCACATGCGAAAAAAGTAAAAGGGCCAGTCCTTGTTCATGTTATTACGAAAAAAGGAAAGGGCTATAAACCAGCCGAGGATGATACAATCGGAAATTGGCATGGAACAGGTCCTTATAAAATTGAAAATGGTGCCTTTGTGAAGTCTGAGACTACTGGACCAGCTTGGAGTAGTTTAATTGCTGAGACGGTTCGTAAAATTGCTCATGAAAATGAGCGAGTGGTAACGATTACACCTGCCATGCCTGTAGGTTCAAAGCTACAAGGTATTCAAAAGGACTTCCCAAATCGTTTCTTTGATGTAGGGATTGCGGAGCAGCATGCGGCAACGATGGCTGCAGGATTAGCTACGCAAAAGATGAAGCCATTTTTAGCGATTTATTCTACGTTCCTGCAACGTGCATATGACCAAGTATTGCATGATATTGCTCGCCCGAATTTAAATGTCTTTATTGGTATTGATCGGGCTGGTTTAGTGGGAGCAGATGGGGAAACACATCAAGGTGTATTTGATATTGCTTTCCTTCGTCATATTCCAAACATGACAATTATGATGCCAAAGGATGAGAATGAAGGGCAACATATGGTAAAAACAGCAATTGATTATGATGGTGGTCCTATTGCACTTCGTTATCCACGTGGTAATGGAATTGGTGTGCCATTAGATGATGAGCTTATAGCTTTACCAATTGGTAGCTGGGAAGTTTTACGTGAGGGGAAAGATGCATCTATTTTGACATTTGGAACAACGATTCCAATGGCAATGGCTGCTGCTGAAATGCTTGCGCAACAAGGAATCGATATTGAAGTGGTCAATGCACGCTTTATCAAACCGATGGATGAGGATATGCTACACCGTATATTATCTAGTCAAAAACCGATTTTAACAATTGAAGAAGCTGTTCTACAAGGTGGATTTGGTAGTGGTGTATTAGAGTTTGCTCATGACCACGGCTATTTAAATGCACTAGTTGATCGAATGGGCATTCCAGATCAATATATTGAGCATGGTAACGTAGATCAGCTACTCGCAGAAATTCATATGACAGCAGAAGATACGGTTGCACGTATGCATGTATTACTTCAACAAAAACAGCAAGTGGGTTTGAATAAATAATGACAAAACAACCAAAAGAACGTGTAGATATTTTACTTGTAGAGCGTGGACTATGTGAAACAAGAGAAAAAGCAAAACGGTCCATTATGGCAGGCCTTGTCTTTTCAAATGAAATACGAATTGATAAGGCAGGCGAGAAAATTGCCGTCGATGCACCGCTACAAGTAAAGGGCTCAGATTTAAAATATGTGAGTCGTGGAGGCCTTAAATTAGAAAAGGCGCTACAAATTTTTGATATGTCTGTAGAAGGGAAGCTAATGCTTGACATTGGCTCCTCTACAGGTGGCTTTACAGATTGTGCCTTACAACATGGTGCAAGACATTGCTATGCACTAGATGTTGGTTCGAACCAATTAGCATGGAAAATTCGCTCTGATGAACGAGTGACAGTAATGGAGAAAACGAATTTTCGCTACACAACGGCAGCTGATTTATCAGAAGGTTTACCTGATTTTGCAACAATCGATGTTAGCTTTATTTCGTTATCACTGATTTTACCAGTATTAAAAACATTATTGCTGCCAGGCGGGGATGTTATGGCATTGGTGAAACCTCAGTTTGAAGCTGGGAAAGATAAAGTAGGTAAAAAAGGAATTGTTCGTGATAAAAAAGTACATTTAGAAGTTTTGGAAAAAACGGCTGCAATGGCAACTGAGGTTGGTTTTGTAGTAAAAGATGCTTCATTCTCTCCAATCACAGGTGGAGAAGGAAATATTGAATTTTTATTCCATTTAGTGAATCCTATTGGACAAGAAGTGCTACCTGCATATACAGCTTTTAATGCACTCGTTGAAGAAGCGCATAATTCATTAAAATAACACGTGCTCGCTTATAGAGCCGTGTTTTTTCTTGTGCTTTTTTGTTGAAAATGGTAGTGTGATTATACACATATACAATTATTTATAAGAGGTGATTTCGTTGAATAAGGGACAACGACATATACGGATTCGGGATATTATCGCCAATCATGAAATTGAAACACAAGATGATTTAGTCGATTTTTTAAAAGAAGCAGGCTATAATGTGACACAAGCTACTGTATCACGAGATATTAAAGAGCTTCATTTAGTAAAAGTACCATTACAGGATGGGCGTTATAAATATAGCCTACCCGCAGATCAACGTTTCAATCCAGTCCAAAAATTACATCGTGCATTAGCGGATGCTTTTGTAAGTATTGATGGGGCATCACATTTTTTAGTCATGAAAGCTCTTCCTGGGAATGCGAATGCCATTGCTTCCCTACTTGACCATTTAGATTGGCCCGAAATTTTAGGTACAATTTCTGGAGATGATACCATTTTAATTATTTGTCGAAATGAAAATGAGCGTGAAAATACAAAAAATCGTTTATTAGACATGCTATAAAAAATGGTTAATTTGATTTAGAGGTGACAATTTGTGTTAAGAGAGCTTAGTATTCGAAACTTTGCCATCATTGAGGATTTGACTGTCAGCTTTTTAGAAGGCTTAACAGTTCTCACTGGGGAAACAGGTGCCGGAAAATCTATTATCATTGATGCGGTGCATTTACTTGCAGGAGGACGAGGCAACACTGAATTTATTCGTCATGGCGCAAGAAAAGCAGAATTGGGTGGCTTATTTCAAATTTCGAGTTCAGTTCATCCTGTTCTGAAAAAGTTAGAAGAAGCAGGCATTGAAATAGAAGAAGATACAATTATTTTACGTCGTGATTTGAATGATACCGGTAAAAGTATTTGCCGAGTGAATGGAAAGCTCGTGCCTTTGTCGGTACTAAGAGACATTGGGGCAAGTCTCATAGATATTCATGGCCAACATGAAAATCAAGAGCTAATGGATGAAAAGCAGCACATCAATTTGCTTGATCAGTTTGCAGAAGAAGAGCTGTCGCCGATTCAAAAAAACTATCGCGCCCAATATGATGAATACCGTTTGCTCAAAAAAGACTTAGCTTCTATATCCATTGATGAGCAGTTGATGGCACAACGTATCGATTTGTATCAATTTCAAATTAAAGAGTTGGACGAAGCTAATTTAAAGTTAGGTGAGGAAGACGAGCTTCTAGACGAACGCCGTCGTCTGATGAATTTTAATAAAATTTTTGAACGTTCTAGTGCAGCCTATGAAGCCATTCAGGGCGAAACGAAAGGGCTTGATTGGATCGGAACAGCAATGGGTGCTTTAGAAGATGCTGCAACGGTTGATGAACAATTCAAAGAATCATCTGAGGCAGTGACAACTGCGTTTTATGCATTACAGGATGCAGCCTATCAGGTCAAAAATGTGTTAGATGAATTGGAATTTGACCCTGCACGTTTAAACGAGGTTGAGCAGCGTTTAGCGTTGTTGCAAACTTTAAAACGCAAATATGGTACGACAGTGGAAGAGATTTTGGCTTATTATGAAAAAATTAAAAACGAGTTAAATGAGCTGTTGAATCGTGATGAGATTTTGCAGGTGAAAGAACGACGTGTGTTAGAGATGGAAGCTGTACTCAATGAGCTGGCTAGTGAACTTTCAACTGTACGTAAAGCTGCAGCTCAACAATTGAGTGAAGCAATTATGGCAGAGCTACGTGAATTACATATGGAAAAAGCAAAATTTATTGTCAATTTCGATGAATTACCCTATTTCGATGCCAATGGGAAAGATCAAATTATCTTCTACATTTCCACAAACGTTGGGGAACCACCAAAGTCTTTACCGAAAATTGCATCAGGTGGAGAATTATCACGAATGATGCTAGCGTTGAAAACCATTTTCTCTTCTTCCAATGGAATTACTTCCATTATCTTTGATGAGGTGGATACAGGTGTCAGTGGTCGGGTTGCGCAGGCGATTGCAGAGAAAATTGCCGCGATTTCTGTTAATTCTCAAGTTTTATGTATTTCACATTTACCTCAAGTTGCAGCGATGGCTGATCATCATTACTTCATTAAAAAAGAAGTCGAGCATGATCGAACGTTTACTTCCTTATCAGAGATTGATCAAGATGCTCGTATAGAGGAAGTTAGCCGTATGATGTCTGGAACGGAAATTACAGCGTTGACACTACAGCATGCCACGGAGCTTTTAAAAATGGCAGATGAACGAAAAAAACAAATGCGTTAACCATTATTCCAGAAACAGTTTCAGCTGTTTCTGGCTTTTTTCATTTTGCGCAAATATTTACCGCTTATAAGAACGTCACAACAACACATAGTAAAAAGACAAAAATGAAAAGGAGGTGTCGTATGAATCGTCATTGGCGTCAATTAGTCATTTTGCCTATGCTCATCTTTTTATTAGTGTTGCCTATACAAGCTTTAGCCGCCAAAAAGCTTATACCAATGGGCGAAGCAATTGGAATTCAACTTCAATTGTCCCATGTATTTGTCGCACACGATGTACTGTTAGCTTCCAATCAGTGGATGAAAGGAGGCGCTGTTATTGAAAAAATAAACGATATACCAGTAAAATCTCTTGCTGATGCCAAGCAGGCTGTGGCAAAAGATGGCCAACAGACATGGACGATCAATAGTGAAGGCCAACAAATTACATTGGAATTACAAAACCAAGAAGCAGAGCATGTCATTTCCTTTTTAAAAGATGAAACAGATGGAGTAGGAACACTGACTTATATTGATCCAGAGACAAAAAATTACGGTGCACTAGGTCATCAAATTGTCGATTCAACCCTACAAGAAGCCCCTGTTTTTAGAGCTGGCTCCATTTTTTTAGCTTCTATTCAGCAAATCCGAAAAAGCACACCAGGCCAACCTGGCTATAAAATTTCCTCCATTGAAAAGCATCAAGAACGTCTAGGTAGTATAGATAAAAATACTATTTATGGTATTTTTGGCCGCTGGGAAGACGGTTATCAACAAAGATTACCCAAAGCGATAGAAATTATGCATGAAAAAGATATAAAAACGGGGAAAGCTGAAATCTATACAGCCATTGAAGGCAGTAAGGTGGAAACCTTTTCAATAGAAATTACCAAAGTGGAAAATGAACGCCTTGAATTTATAGTATCTGACGAGAAGCTCATTGAAAAAACAGGTGGCATTTTGCAGGGAATGAGTGGCAGTCCTATTATCCAAGACGGTCGTTTTGTCGGTGCTGTGACACATATGTTTGTGGAGGAGCCGAAAAAAGGTGCAGCGCTAACAGTAGCGGAAATGTTAAGAAGGTCTTCATAAAAAGGTATGAAAGGTAAAAATCCGTTTAATTTTCCCCAGGCAGGACAAAAGCCGCGGGAAACTACACGGATTTTTTACCCTTATTTCATCGAATCCAACATGTATTTCCGATAATTTCCTGAAGAAGGCATGATATTTAAAAAAACTGTAGTTTTATCTACTAAATTTATCTAAAATAAGTTATAAGAGCATTCGACAAGTCGCGTCATTTAGCGTAACTTGTCGATATTAAAAGAAAGTATCGGACTACATACTCATTTTTGGAAATAGAAAAGGTTTTTAAAACAAAAATGTCGAAAATTCCACAGTGTGCCAAAAACGGCATTTAGGGGTTTAGGTTATCGCTTTGAGGTGTTCAAAGCAAGTCCAGAAGGAGGAATTGAAATGACAAAGGTAAAAGTAGCGATTGCAGATGATAATCGTGAGTTATTAAAAACAATGGAGCAGTATTTTCAAGGACATGCCGAAATAGAAATTATTGCAACTGCTTCAAATGGAAAAGTATGTCTACAAATGCTTGAGGAATTTACACCAGATATTTTACTTCTAGATATAATAATGCCTCATCTTGACGGTTTAGCTGTATTAGAGTCCATGTATCAAAATGAGAAAATGTCATCCATTCAAGTCATTATGCTAACGGCTTTTGGCCAAGAGGATGTCATGAAACAGGCGGTGGATTTAGGAGCTTCTTATTTCATGCTAAAGCCCTTTGAATTCGACCAATTGGTACAAAAGATTTTACATTGTGCTGGACAGAAGGCGACACTTCCGAAAAAGACAAGCGTATTACAACCGACAGTACCTCAAAAATTAAATCAGCATCAATTAGACAGTACGATTACAGCCATCATCAAAGAAATCGGTGTACCTGCACATATTAAGGGCTACTCCTATTTGCGTGAAGCCATTCAAATGGTCTTTGAGGATATTGAATTATTAGGATCTGTGACAAAAATTTTATATCCAGAAATCGCTAAAAAATTTAATACGACACCATCCCGCGTGGAACGTGCGATTCGTCACGCCATAGAGGTAGCCTGGAATCGTGGCAATTATGAATCCATTTCGTCAATGTTTGGCTATACAGTCCATCACTTGAAATCCAAACCAACAAATAGCGAATTCATCGCCATGATCGCAGACAAAATTCGTATTGATATGATGGCTAGCTAAACGTTGGTATGACTGCGTTTATGGACGACAGGCTAGCGGAGAATATGCGGTAAACTTATTATATAAAACAGTTATATTACGTTAATTATAACGTCTTCTTAAACAGTTTTTTACGACTGATTAAGGGGGCGTATTTTTTTATGGCTTTAAATCCGTTTTTAGTAGAAATTGATCGCTACATGCTCGATTGTTCAGCGAAAGGTCTGTCGCCTAAAACATTAAAATCGTATGAACAGACGCTTAGATTATTCGCAAGGTACTTATTGGATAACTTCGAAATAGATGACGTTAAAAGCGTCAAGGTAGAGCATATTCAAGCTTATATTCGTTCAATCGAAGATAGAGGTAAGTTTACAGTAAGTGCCGTAGAATCGCCTGTAAACTACCCAGAACGACGGGTCGATTTTGGTAAACCGGTGAGTAAAACGACAATAGCGAATTATGTACGTAACATAAAAGCATTTTATTCGCATTTATATTCAGAGCAACTTATTCGCAGCAATCCGTTAAAGGATTTAAAGAATGTTAAACCCGAGCGAAAAATCAAAGTTATGCTCGAAGATAATGAATTAAAACAGTTTTTCCGTTCTTTCGACGTTACTAAATTCGATCAATACCGTGATTGGGTAATAGCTCGATTAATCTTTGATAGCGGTGCTAGGATTGGCGAAATTTTAGAAGTGGTGCCATCAGATATTGATTTACGTAGTAACGCAATTTTATTAAGGAAGACTAAATCGGGAAAGCAACGATTTGTTTATTTCTCACAGAAAACTCGCAATAACTTAAAATCGTGGATTGCATTTAAAGATAGATATACAGATTGTAATTACCTATTCCCGACAAATCGAGGGACAAAGCATCGTATAGAAGGCGTGGAGCGTTCGTTTAGACTTCGGAGTCGAGACGTTGGCCTTCAAATAACACCGCACTTACTTCGAAATAATTTTGCTAAGAGGTATCTAATAAACGGTGGTGATTTAGCAACATTATCTCGACTTCTCGGACATGCGAGTGTTGAGGTCACATCGCAAATCTATCTTGATTTCGCTGATAAGGAAGTGATGAAGAAGTATCGACAGCATAGTCCGCTTGAAAATTTGGATATTTAAACAGAAAAAAGCCGGCTGACGTTGGAGCGTCGACCGACTTTACAACTTAATATCTACGCTAATAATTGCCTGCCAGCAATTGCGTTTACTTAGGGTTCATTATATCGAAAAAAATTCGATGATGCAACTCCTATTAAGTGCACACTTTTTTAGCAGTAGCGACGAGGATTCGCCAACCAATTCGTCGTTAATCTAACCTTGGAAGGTTATCGCTTAGCCGTTGCAATAATTAAGCGTAGGCTGCAGAATACGAGTTCCCTATTCCTCGTTGCGGCCGAACGGTGAAAGCTACCGATAAGTGCTGTATGAAGGATACCGATTGCTCTACGGAGCAGTAGCGTATTTCATGCTTAACGTGTCGCAGCCCGACAATATGATCGGAACGGCGGCTTAAATGTGCAACGTAAGACTGCGTTTGCAAGCGTTATAGCTCGCTCAAGGGATTGGTGAGAGTTAAAGGAATACGGAGAGAAATCTCGTAATTGAATAGGGCGGCACACTCAACGCGACGGTGACGTCAGCCGAACCGGATTATCTATCTTGTTCCTTAACATCGCTATTTCAGCCTTGTTTTGCGAACAAGGTAGATAATTTTGCGGTCAGCCTTCCGCTCTAATTCAGTCAGCCAAAGCGAAAGCTTCAAGTCAACTAATAATACCAAATAATAGAATAATAATTTATAATTACTATATGTTAATTGAAAAATTAAAAAAGTTGGTGTTTTAGATGCGGGATTATTTAATAAAGAATAAAAGATTCGTTCTTAAGTACAGTGTTTACATAATAATATTCGTTTTTATTGCTGCAATTGTAGTTAACTTAATTGCTAAAACAGATTTAGGTTTTAATGTTTCTCAAAATTCCACTTGGATTAGCTTTTACGCCACAATTATCGCTGCTATTTTCGGAGGGGTAATAAGTGGAGGGTTAACTCTATTAGGAGTAATACATACAATTAATTCTCAAGATAAAAAAGAAAGACGAAACCAATTACCTAAAAAAATGATGGAAGCTGAAAAATTAAATGGTTTAATGCTTGATATTTTAAAATCCTATGAAGTGCATAATCAATTGGACGAATCAAAAGCATTTATTCCTAAAAGGTCAGTAAATAGAATTAGAGAGCTAACAAGTTCATGCATGGAGTTTAAACAAAAATACTTGGAAGATGCTGCAAAAGTTAATTTTGAATTCTATGATTGTGTTTATTCTATGTTCGAAAGAATAATTAGAATAGATAGGATAATCAATTCTGATAAAATTTACATCTACGTGGACGAAGAATATCAAGATGCGGAGTTCATACATGATTACAAAGGATACGATCCTTCTATATATGAAAATATCGAGAATGAGTTAAAGGTAATGAGACGCTTTAAAACAGATCTAAATTCGGAAGTATTGAAACTGAGAGACGAATATATCGATTTATCCAATTAAAAATGGCGCACGCTAACGATTTACTCGTCTTGTCAAGCTTAGAAAATAAAACCTCCGACGATTTGTGTAAATTGCTAGACGTTGGCCATAAAAAACGCCTCACTGCGAGGGCAGTAAAGCGTCATATTTTTGGAAAAAGCTAATAGCACGTTGTTGCTATATAGCTTATGAAGCTGATATGTCGTTTTAGAACTAACTTTTGATACTTTTTAAAAAGTCGCGAATCTCGACGGCATGAGCTGCTAGTAAATATCCGCAACAACAAGCGATTAATAATTCTATAGCTTTACTGCGGTGACCTAACGCCCAAGAAGCGCCAGCAAATACGATAACCAATACGACGCCTTGATCGAATAGAGTCATAACTGTATCGTAAATTTTAAAAAACGTGCTGCTTCCGTCGTTTGCGTACGCAATTCCTGGCGTCAGTAATAGAGGGATCGTTGAGTACATAACTTTAAGGCTACTATTCAAAGTCTTTCTTTCCAAGACAGTTTCTTTTGGTTTACGGATTACTAACGGACTATAACTGTCTCTTAAATCCCAAACACTTTCCAATGTTGCACCTCCGTATGTTTTTTGCGAATACGGGTTAAAGTAATAAAAAATATAGCGAGGTGTTTTAGATGCTATTTGTGGTAGGAATGGGTCTCGGTGCAGGTGCTTATGTAGTGCTACATCACGTTATTCCGGCATTTTTTAATTAATAATTGCAAAATATTGAGCGCAGGCGAATAAGGCCTGTGCTTTTTTACTTTTCATAAATAAAAATATCCTTTATATCGTAAGTGCGTGTCGTGTCTAATTCGTTCATGGCGTTTAGGATTTTACTTAATGTCTCAAAAGTGATTCCTTTGGTTTTATTGTTTACTAATTCATGAAGTGTTGCTGGTCTTATTCCTGCTTTAACTGCGATTGCATTTCGTGTTAATGATGTGTTTTCTAATGTCTCGTTCAGTGTAATTTTTATTGTCATAATATCACTCCTTCCTCGTAGTATAGCATGTTTTAAAACAATATAAAACTTTTCCCGTATTACGCTTGACGTATTATATGTAAGGTGGTATCTTTATATTACGAATTAAGTAATACTTTTTAGGTAATAAAAACGATGGGTATTGCTTATATTAAGAAATTTAAAATATGGGGAGGCTTTACAGATGAATCAAACTATTGAACACGTAACTTTAGATGACGACTACTCAGTAACGATGGTGACAACGGAATTAATGGAAGGTGTGCAGCTAATTACTTGCGCAGATGAATGTGAAGCTACGTTAATGATTAATGACCAGGATATCAATCTAGTTTACACAGCGGAATTAGCGAATATCATAGGAAACCTCAGCAACTATACAGCGGAGCAACTGCTCCTGGCATTAGCGCAAGTTGATCGATTAGTTTCTTAATACATTATTTACTTCTGTTGACGTTAAATCACGCTTTGATTGACATCATTTGTACCTGAATAAACGATTGGAGGAGTTAATATGTGCGAGTATCATTCAAAATTTAATGGATTATTATTGGAATTAAACAATCAACGAGGCATATTAACTAAAGAGTTGTCTCGACTAGATAAGTATATTAGTAGTATGTATCACGACTTAGAGGGAATCGATCCATCAGAAGAATTTTCGTTAAGTTTTGTAACGCAATTACAAGACACACTTAAAAAGCGTCGAGTTGTGAAGGATGAAATGGCTAGGTTGGATGCTGTTTTAAATCCACTACGAAATATAGCCGGAGATATTGAAACTTCAGTAAACATTCGTAAGAAGGTCAGTAAACGCTGGAAAAGAGATTTTAAGATGACGTTAACTATAGAGGAAGTAATCTCGGATTCAAATTAATCCTGAACGATATTAAAGCGAATTGTTATGAGGAAGCTCACTTGCGCCAACTGATCCTGCGCCAACAGGACTGGCAAATCTTAGAGTAGTTCTTGTTCGTGACAATTTGTCACAATCAAATCGTAGCGCCAACTGCGATTAGAGACGGTTACTTTGCAGAGTAGCCGTTTTTCTATTACGTGCTTAGCTCATATATAAGTTGACTCGATTGTCAAAATTTTTGACGTTTGATTGTGCGCCGTGCGCGCAAACGAAGCATAGCGCCATCGATTCGCCTTTATAAACGTGGCTAAAAACGGTTTTAAATCGCAAGTCGACGTATTTATCATGCGAAGGCTAGAACGTCTAAAACGAAAGGAGAATTAACGGAAATGAACGAAGTAGCAGTGTTTCAATACGAAAATTTAGACTTAGCAACCGCTGACTTTCTACGTATGAAAGAGTCGAATATGCGAGAGATTGTAGGTAAGGCGTATACGAATTTAGGGCGAGAATTAAAAGAGGCACAAGACGTGCTGGCAAAGAATGGGTACGGCTGTTTTCAATCGTGGGCAGAGAGTATCGGCATCAAACGTAATAAGGTTTACGATTTAATTAGGAGATATGAAACGATTATCCGAATTTCGGATGAACAAACTCGCGAATTAATCGAGGACTTACCCGTTTCCTTAACATACGAAATCGCTAAGCCTTCCGCAGAGTCCACGAAAGCAAAGGCGCAAGCAAAATCGGAAGTACTCGATGGTAAAATCGACACATTAAAAGCGTATCGCGAACGTATCAACGAATTAGAAGCGCAAGCCAAACAGGCTACGGAAAAAGCAGAGCAAGCCGAATCTGCCCGACAAATAGCCGAGGAAATATATTTTATCGAAAAGTTGTCCCTAAATAGGACGTTTTAGTGTGCATTATATAGTAGATGAAAGTTTTGCAGAAATTCGGACGTCCGAACATTTGACGATCTGGGGCACGAATATTGCATATCAAAAGTGGCTTAACGCTTAGAGCGAGTAAGATTGAATGGAAGTGAAGGAAAAAAGTTTAAAAAAATGCAAAAAAGCACTTTACATTCCGCAAGTGCTGACGATATAATAAAAGTTGGTATTTATATTTTTGCGCAAAATATAACCATCATAACATTTTTATTATTTATAATGTCATTATACAGGAGGATGAACAACAATGCAAGCGAAAATCGAAAAATTTATAGTAATCCATTCTCGCCAAGTAGCACAGGAAATTATCGATGCGGGACAAGCTTTAATCAAAATGGAGCCAAGTCGACATAGGCGAGGCAAACTTGTCTTTATATTTGAACGATCACATCTTATCGATGAAATTCTGACCCGTAGTTCTCGACGACCTCAACCGCAACACTTATCCGAAATAAAAAGTGCTTATTGACCGTTAGAAACCTCGTCATATCAACGTTTGTGAGGTGTCGTCCTTAAAGAGAGGTATATAAAAAGTGCTTATCATCGATGACAGTTTACTGGCAGCGATAGGCGAATGAAATGAGCCGTAGAGTTCTTTACGAAGCATTCGCTAACGCTCATACTTCTATTTTTGCTAATCGCAAAAATGATATCTGTTGATAAACACTTATATCGATATAAAAGTGCTTAACGCTAATTCTATGTAACTTATATTCTCGTAAATTCAGTTTTGTTGTCATTTATTCGTGTATATCGTTTTGTCCCTTAAAGATAGGCATATAAAAAGTGCTGAGGCGGTGGGGTCGTCGTCTACAACAATAATTCTACAAATCGGAGGTTTTCAAATGGAAATGAAAAACGTAACGGTAATTGATTCGGTGATGGGAGCAGGTAAGACGACTTATGCTATTGACTACATTAACGGTGCGAGTCCATTGGAGCGTTTCATTTATGTTACGCCGTTCTTAGCTGAGGTCGACCGTGTGATTAGCTCGGTAACGGGTCGCGAGTTTGTACAACCAACGAATAACGTAGAAGGCGGTAGTAAATTAACGAGCCTAAAGCGATTGATTGAGGACGGTAGAGACATCGTAGCGACGCATAGCCTATTTGAAATGGCAGACGATGAACTGCGCTACTTGTTGCGTGAGAATAACTACACGTTGATTTTGGACGAGGTTATAAGCGTCATAGATAAGGCAGGCGTTTCACCGTCTGATATGCGACTACTACTCGATAAAGGCTTAGTAAAAATGGAGAACAACAAAGTCGTTTGGACTGCGAGCGAAGTTGAATATGAGTACGGGGTATTCGACCGCATCAAGTTATTAGCGCAAGCTGGGACGCTTTTTTATCACCGTGACAAATACTTAATTTATGCGTTTCCGCCTTCAATCTTCGAAACTTTTACTAGTGTATACGTTTTGACATATCTATTTGAGGCGCAGTTAATGAAATATTATTTCGAGTTGTATTCGATTCCTTACGATTTAAAAGCAGTCAAAGACGGCCAATTAATCGAGTATGACAAGCGCCAGGAAGGACGAGAGCACCTTCGTTCATTAATTACTCTCTATGACGGACCGCACAACGATCATGGCAGTGTTCCGACCGCGTTTTCTAAAGGTTGGCTGAGCCGTCGAAGCGATGGAGAAATGGCTGCAATTCGTTCTAGTATGCAGTCGTATGTCCGAAATATCATCAAAGCAAAGACTGACGAAGTTTTATGGACGACGATTAAAAGTTATCAAACGGATTTAAAAGGTAAGGGCTACACAAAGGGTTTTCTAGCGTGTAATGCCCGTGCGTCTAACGAATACGCAGACCGTTCAACGTTAATGTACTGCTACAACCGTTACATGCATCCTATCGAGAAGTCGTTCTTTCAAGATCACGATATAACTGTTAGTGAGGATAAGCTAGCGGTATCAGACTTACTTCAATGGGTTTGGCGCTCACGCATCCGTAAAGGCGAATCTATCAATCTATATATGCCTGCTAGACGTATGCGAGAACTACTCGAAAAATGGGCACGATACGAAATCTAATGATAAAACTCTTCAAAAAACTATTCTGCAAAGGGGAAATTAGATTATGACTACTACTTATAAACTAAAACAGGGCGAAGTGTTAAAAGATACTGCTTTTAAAAATCCAGGCACAGGAGCAATCGAATTTGCACGTAGTTATATTGGACCAGGGCATGATTATGATGAAATGCTCGAAATTATGTCAGATATAATAGACGGTTATTTCACTGAGGTACATGATAAAAAGGTAAAACGTTGTCAATGCTGTGGGTTCTACTATCGTGATAAAACTAAAAATAACAGCGCGACAACTTGTTCTGCAGAATGCAAAGCAGGTAAAGATGTAGTTTTAAAAACATACAAACGTAGAGTGAAGGCAGAACAGCAAGGTACGGCCCGCAAATCTTATAAACACGGTCGGTATTTTGGAGGGGAGTACCCGTTTTGGATTAATGATGACGCAATGTTTGAGTATGATCGTAAGCATAAAATTTATAAGCACGGTGAGGATTTAGAAGAAGTGGTGGCTAGAGCACAGCGCCGAGCACAAATGGGAGGAAAGAAACGTATCACAACTAACTTCGGGCTTTATGAAGGTGAGTGGAGTACTGCTGAAACTCAAAGACTACCTGAGTTTTGGGGCGATACGCCAACAACAGGTGGAAAGTGCAAAATAATCAAGATGACTCGAGAAGAAATAGAAGCAGAGTTATTGGCTCGGTACGGGGAAAGAAAACTCGAAAATGCTCGCCAAAGAGCGCTTGGCCATGCTAAATCAATCGGGAGAATTTAGGTGTGGACACCTCGGCTATATATGAGGAAGCCGATACGGAAAAGTCGGCTATTTTATTTAGATATTTAGCGTAAATAACAACAAAAGACTACAAAACGGGAGGGGAGTTTATTATGGATTTTAGCGATTTCCTACGAAAAACGAGATTTTTCTATGGCTTAACACTTAGTCAACTATCAGAACGTATTAACTATTCAATCGGACATATTAACGATGTTGAGAATAGAAGAAAACCAGCATCAGATAAATTTAAAGCGACGGTTAGACGTGAATTTCCTCGGAATGAAGCGTTTGACCGTTTTTTATATGCAGAAAAAGAAGGTGAGCATCAATGGTTAATGAAATGACACGCAAATGTCGCACTTGCAAAGAAGTTAAGAATTTAACCGAATTTACCCGACGTCCAAAAGCGCCACAAGGACGAGAGTACCAATGCAAGGCATGTCGTAGTAAAGCTCGTTATGAAAATGGAGCTTACATACGAGAGCGATTTCGTAAACATCAGTATCGTCATAATAGCACTATGTTTTATACAGATGTGACTATTAACGCTGTATTAACTGCAGATAAATGCTGTTACTGTGGTGACGAACTTACACGGGAAAAGGAACATGCGAAACAAGCGACGCTCGATCACGTATATCTCGGTCACAATATCGATGATAACGTGGTTGTTTGCTGTCGTAGCTGTAATACTTCAAAAGGACAATTACACATCTATGACTATTACCGACGGTCAGCTAGTTTCACAGACGAGTTGTGGAATGAATTCGTTAAACAATTTGCAAGTCGATTATTGAGGCGTGAGCCAAACGAACAAGAAATCGAAGCCTGGAAACAAGGCTTTAAAGAAGAAAGCGAGGAAATGAAACGATATGGAGCATAAAAAGTATTCATCTAATTATCACGGCGAAGGTAAGCGAGCAAAGCCGAAACGAAGAAGGAAACAATTCAATCGCAATGGTATCGAAATCCACGGACAGCGACCGCCAAGGCCGCGAGTAATTAATGGGATGGTGTTTTATTAATGCAGATTTACTACAGTAATGACAACAAAGAACATTGCGTTTACATCGATGAGGGAGAACACCAGTATCAGATATTCTTGCCGAAAGAAGTGGCCACACTGGATGCGCGATATTTTGTGCAATCAGAGGCAGCTAATTACGTAATTCAACAGCTGTTAAAAGGCGGTGATTAAATGCGCTTCGCCTTACTTTCAATCGTCAATTTGCGAGATGTTCCGTTCATTTCACTGTTAATTTATCAAACGGATGAACGAGGCATATCCAATTTAATTGGTGAAATTTCAAAGCCTTATGACGATGTTATCGACTTGCTAGACGATTTATATGCGTTTGAAATTAGCGAGCTGCAGACGGATAGCCAAGAGTTGTATCGAGACTTAATAAGCGCTCAGTACCCTGTGATTTATCGCAGAGAAGTCGAAGGAACGCGCGAGCAGATTACTCGTAACGAGGAAATGTTAGTCGAATTATTCGAGTTGGACAAGCAAGACGAACAGCCAACGCCTGTTATTCCGATGTGGCGGTTGTGGTGCATCAACAAGCTAGAAAAAATTATTCAAATGCTAAAAACAAAGGGGATAAAACTAGATGACAATTAAGACGCACGAATTTAAACTGCTGCAAGATTATAAAGAAGAAGGCGCTGAACGAGCAGCTAAACACCAGCGATATCAAGCAGACTTGGAAAGTGTTCGTACACGTTTAAGTGAGTTGCAGACTCAGTATGAGCACACATTTACTGAGAGCGTTAAACATGGCACAGATGCAACTGAGCAACTAGCTAAAATTGACGATGACATTGCGCTACAAAAAGAGGTTGTAGCACGACGGGAGCGTGATGCTCGTTTAGCACATGCGGCTATGCCAGAAGGTAAGATTTCTTCTGTAGACGTAGTCAAGGAATACGTAGATGTGTTTGTACCAAAAGTTAGGTCGGAGTATGAACCGATTGTTGATGCAAAATTAAAAATGGCGAGGGATTTGCTAATTAGCTGTATTATTGATCACCGCGATGGTGAAGATGCTTACGGATATTTACGTGAAGAAATAGCTGAAATAACTAGAGCAAATCGCAGTCAAGGTAAGACGAGTGAGAGTCCGGTAATAGATCACCCGACAAGTACAGCGAAAGTTATGGGAAGTCTGGGAGTTACAAATGGAGTACATGAAGTAATCAGCCAGGTTAGTCGATTCACATACGGGCATAAGCCGAACGATTTTGAATATATCGCAGAAGTACCAACAAAGATTAAAGGAGCGAAATAATTATGAGCGAATATAACGATCAAGTAGAAGCATTGATGGCACAACAAGCGAAGGGTAAAGGCACTAATTACCGCGTTTTAGAATCTGGATTAAGGCAAAAATTGAAAGACGGTACAATTCAACAACAGGACGTAGCAATCGCATTACGAGTCGCAAGTGAAATTGGTTCGTTAAGATCGCGTGTTTTATACGCAAACATTAAACGAGCTGCACAACAAGAGCATGAAACACAACAAACTGAATAACGCAATATTAACGAAAGACATGCCGGTAATTAACGTCGTGTCTTTTTTTCATTTCATAAAAAATAAGGGGGATACAAGGGATGAAACTAATCAAACGTAAGCAGGAAATAACGCAATTACTAGACGATAACGAAGTAATACTTGCTGCAGCTAAGTTTGTAGTAGAAGTTGAACGCCTTCACGGTAAAGTGCCGCAATTAAAAATTAAACAGGCAACCGATTTAAAAGTACCATTATTAGCTATCGCAATGAGTGTGCGAATACAAGCGGACCATGCTCGTAAACGATTAGAGGCGCTGAATGCAGCTATCGAATATGCCGAGGGTGATAGAAGCGCACGCAAACGATACATTACGGCAAGTCAACAAGCTGACCGTCTAGCAGATTTAGTAGCAAAGAGAGTTGATAGAATCTAATGGCCGTAAATTTAACAGCGGTGTTTCGTGTTAGAGATATTAACGGAACAAGCCGCCTAAGACGAATCACTCAGATGATGGATAGGATGAATCGTACAACTCGCTCAGCTACGCAAAGTTCGAACTTATATCGAGATGCTAATGGTCGGCTACACGATTCGATGGGGCGATTTGTATCGGAGACCAGCCGAGCGACCAACGCTACTGGCTCGTTAGCCACACGCGTTAATAGTCTACGAGTTGGAACTAATGGCTTAAGCGCGTCTCTCGGAGGAACTCAGACTGCTTTGCTAGGCATTGCAAGTGCGTTCTTGACTGCATCAGGATTAGCGAGTGGATTCAGCAATTTTACTCAAGCTGCAGACTCATATTCGAATATCAACGCTCGCCTAGCTAACATTAATGATGGACTGCAAACTCAATCACAGTTACAAGACAAGATATTCAAGGCGTCCCGACGGAGCCGGTCATCCTATGATGAAATGGCATCCAGTGTAGCTAAATTGAATCTACTCGCAAAGGACGCCTTTTCAAGTAACGATGAAGCTATTAGGTTTACGGAATTGATGACGAAATCCTTTTCTGTCAGCGGTGCAGGACAACAGGAAATGGAATCGGGTATGTATCAATTAACTCAAGCCATGGCGTCAGGAAAGCTTCAAGGCGATGAATTTAGGTCAATCATGGAGAACGCACCTTTATTAGCGCAAGCAATCTCAAATACTGCGGGCGTGAGTATGGGAGCGTTAAAGGAAATGAGTTCAGAAGGTACTATTACAGCGGATTTAATTAAGCGATCCTTATTTAATGCTGCAGACGAGATAGAGGAGAAATTCGGTAATATGCCTATGACTTTCTCGCAAGCTGTAACGGTATTTAAGAGTAGTGCCAAACGGGTGTTTGAACCGCTATTTGACCAGTTTATTGGCTTCGTTAACTCAAAGACATTTGAAAAGATCGAAAACAAGGCGCATAGCTTCGTGAAGATAGCAGCCAATGGTTTGTCGAAGGTATTTAGCGTAGTAAAGTCGTTATATCAAGTGTGGCAAACGATTGGACCATCAGTTATCAAAGTAGCGAAGGTAATAGGAACATTTGCGTTAGTTGCTGGATCCATACTAGCAGTCGTTGGAATCGTCAAATTAGTTGGTATGGCCTTAGCATTTGTCGCGAGTCCAATCGGATTGATTGCCGCTGGTATAACCGGACTTATATTTGGTTTTAAAACGCTCTATGACAATAGCGAGATATTCCGAGGAGCTATCGACGGCATAGTCGGCAAGGTTAAAACACTAATGTCCGCATTCAAGACAGGCGGAACAGGCGGCTTAATTAACGCACTATTCCCGCCTGATATTGCTGCGAAAGTAAATTCGGCAGTTGACGAAATCAAGACGAAGATTTCCGGATTAATGACTGCGTTCAAAGAAGGCGGATTTAGAGGCGTGCTTGAGACGCTAATATCTCCTGAAGCCATTGACGCAATAATGGCGCGCTTTGCAACATTGAAGGAGCAGTTTGTCAGCGTATTTTCTAGCATCGCTGGCTACGTGATGCCTGTAATTCAAGCGTTTTGGGCTGCGTCTCAGCCGATACTTGGCGCCTTGTGGAACGCATTAAAAATCGTAGCTGACGTTGCGATGCTCGCTTGGAATAATATCCTTGCACCGGCGATCACATTCGTTATGAAAGCATTCACGATGCTATGGGCGGTCGTTGGTCCGATTATGGAGCTTATGGGTTCAGTAATTGGCGCAGCATTCGCGGTATTGCGTTTGGTGTGGGATACAATTGTCGGCCCGTTTGTTGCGTTTCTTGCGGGAACATTTACACAAGTATTCGGAGCAGCTACAGAAATTGTAAAGGCGTTAACTCCAGTATTTAAAACAGTAGGTAGCTGGATTAGTACAGCGGCAGGCTATCTTAAAGAGTTTGCGTCGATTTTAGGCAAGATTAAAGTGCCGGATTGGATCGGTAAAATCGGGTCAGGGGCCGTTAGTTGGGCGAAGAAGTTGATACCAGGCGGTGGCAACGACAATGCTAAATCGCATTATCACGGAATTAGCAACGTTCCATATGACGGATATTCCGCGCGATTACACAAAGGCGAACGCGTACTTACTGCGCAAGAAAACAAAGAGCAAGCGCAAGGTGGCGGAGGCATGAGTGGTGGAGTCGTTATTACAGGCAACAACTTTACTGTGCGCGAGGATGCGGACGTGCAGCGAATCGCTTACGAACTAGCGAAATTAATCGAAAAGGAGAGGAAGCAAGTTGGCTAAAAGCACTATCGGTCTATGGCTAAAAGATCGTAACAACGTTTATAAGCAATTTCCGGTCAATCCCGAAACAATCAACCGCGAATCTCCTTTCGATTTCACAACGGTTAATAATAAATGACAATTGGCGGGCATCGGCTTTTATAGCGTTGCTTGCCGTTTTTTTTATTTAACGAAAAGAAGGGGGTTAGGAAATGATATACGGAAAACGATTCTATAAACCGTACTTAGTATCAGATACGGAAAAAGCCCGCCTTATGCGCGAGCTAAAGGGACACGAAGCGAAGTTTACTGCGATCGTTCTACTCGCTCAAAATGACGGATATTTGACGCAAGAACAAGTCGCACAATTAGTCGGCGTTAGAAGAATGACGCTGTATCGATGGAGACACTATGACTACGTTTATCAGTACGAGTTAGAACGTCAGTATGACCTTATGAGCGAGCATTATTCGAAAGAGTTTCGCCGGAGCAGTAGACGTAAGCCATCCTCTGAATCGATAATGAGCGATTATGCCAATGTAATGATGATGATGGGTTTAACGTAAAGGTGAAATTACAAATTGCGCAAATCACTATATATGATGCATTTTTAATGTTACATTTTTCAGAGTCAGAGAACGTTTTGGGGGGGCGTAAAATGTCGGGCAGACGCCTTTTGTGGACACGCCCTTAAAACACTTTGGGAAGTCACATTACTTTGTAAAATGCGTTAGTTTTGCGTTACATATAATAGAAGGAACGTGGATTTTGTACGATTTACATAAGTAAGATAACGTAATGTTAACGCAGATTACAGGGGGCAGGAAGTCGGATTGGACGGGGCGGTCTAAAACTCGAGGGGTTCATTACCGTTAGAGTACACTTATCTGGTAACGAAAATGAATGATTACAATCGTTGATATAGCGCTATTCTTAAATTACCGTTTGACTGTTACCGTAATTGTTGGTACGATAATGGTAACAATAACGAGTAAAGGCGGTAATACGATGACAACTTACGGTTATGTACGTGTATCAACAGTTGAGCAGAACGAGGCTCGTCAGTTAGCAACAATGAAGGAGCTAGGAGTTGAGCGTAAGAATGTATACGTCGATAAAGCGTCGGGGAAGGATACGAACCGTCCGCAATATCAAGAGTTACGCAGCATCATACAAAGTGGCGACTTAATCTATATGGACGACTTGGATCGATTAGGGCGCTCGTATGACGATGTAATAGACGAGTGGAAATATATCACGCGGAAGGTAGGCGCGGACATCGTTATATCGTCCAATGCAGAGCTATTCGATAGTAGACGGTTTAAGTCTATGGGTGACATCGGTAAGCTATTAGAGGATCAATTCCTATCAATGTTAGCGTATGTTGCGGAGCAAGAACGTAAGAAGATTAAGCGTCGTCAACGTGAGGGAATTGAAATCGCTAAAGCCAAAGGAAAGTTTAAAGGACGTAAAACGAAGTTAGTTGAAGGCGGAGAAGAAGAAGTCAGACGCAACGCAATCATTAAGGATTATCAAGACGGCGTTTCAATCGCTGATATTCGCAAGACTTACAAAGTTGGAACAGGAACAATTTATCGACTGCTTGAGCGTGAAGGAATAAAACGATAACAAAACGATCAATGAACGAATTAAAACTCGTTTGTTGGTCGTTCTTTTTTTGCGTTAAAACTGCGTGACCCCAAAGGCCTCGATTCTGACAGGCGCTTTCTGCTGATCTGACCTTACATACAATTTTTAATAATTTTGGTAAATCATAGATGATTTTAAAAAATATTGATAAAATTAACAGAGCAGGTGTGTTGAAGAAGTGATTAGATAAGTAAAATCTTATAGTTGAGGGGTGAAAAAAATGGTTGGACAAATTAAAACGAATAGTAAATCTATAATTTCATTAACTCTTGGTATTCTTTCAATCATAGTACCACTTATTGGATTAGTTCTTGGTATTCTCGGAGTAGTTTTATCAAGAATAGCAACAAAGGAAATTGCTAAAAGAAATGAAAATGGTAAAGGTTTAGCAATTTCTGGTTTAATTTGTAATGTAATCGGGATTATCATTCAAACCTTTGCAGTATTGTCTATTATCGCTTTTTATTCATTCACTAGTATTAGTTAGTATCACAGGTTCTTATTTACTAACGGGGTTTTAGCTTAATATTTGGCCTCAGAAAATTTTCGCTATAATTTTTAAAACTCGGGCGGTCAATCGCCAACTACAGTATTCAGCGCTGTCAGACGCATCGAGAATCGTTGAATCGGATAGTTGATTGTCTCGAATCGTCTCAATGGTGTTTTTACGTAGAATTGACACAATATATAATAGGAAATAACTCTAAACGTTATTAATTACTGAAAACGTAATTAACGCAGTAGTGACGCGGTTTCAAGGTGTTTTTGTTCTTGCGTTTTATAATCGTAAGTTGTATAGTTTGATTCGACGTCAAATATAACTCGCTAGCGGTTTTGAAAATGGAGAAAGTGGTAATGAATGAAAAACAAGTGGCAAAAAAATTTGGAATATTACCTATGAAAGTCAGCATGGATGTGGACACGATTAGAATGTATAAACCATGGTTCGCTTTCGAACGTGGTAGGTTGAAATTTTCAGATGTAGAAGTAGAGGCGTATCGAATATACCGAAACACTTATGAGACAACGAGAGATCATCGTTTTGCAATAACGGATTTAATTGAGTTTTTAGAGCGCCATCGAATGGCTGAGTTCCTAGTAGATTTCTAAATAAAGCAATATTTTTGCTTGATATTCCGTTTAATTGACTGTAATATTATCGGTAAATACAAGTCGAGAAAAACTGCGAAGGCTACCGATAGAATATACGGTAAACTTACGTGGTATAACTGTTTTAGACATTAAATTACCGTTTTTACTCTCAACAAATAGCGAATTCATCGCCATGATCGCAGACAAAATTCGTATTGATATGATGGCTAGCTAGTACCGATATATATCATTAACATATACAGCAATTATACTTCGCATAGTATAGCGCCTTTTTAAATCTATAGTTTAAAGGGGCGCTTTTTTTGTTACTTGAACAAATACTGTGGAAATTTCTGTGGCTGACCTTTAACATTGAAATCGTTAAAAGAACGTCAAATCAGCTAAAAAACACGATATATACATGTATAGTGGATTTAACGTCTAAAGATGAAGAGTAAAATCATTTGAGACCTTTCTACAAACTTATAGTAGGTGATTACAATAAAAAGTATAAATTTTCAATTAGAGGGAATGAATTCGCTCGAAATCACACAGATAACAGAAGAGCTATTTGAGGTGCGTTTAGCATTCGATGGTAAAATAAGTATGCAATATATGAATCGACAGCAATTGATACAACTAGGTTCTACTTTCCGAATTGAAAGGAATATCAATACACCGTTAGTTAAAAAGACCTATTTAGACCTATAGTTTAGTGGGAAGCACCCGTGGATACCTGTACTTGGAAGATGATATATTCAAAATAGCCTGATGGAATTACTTTGAATTTATCGGTAATTTTAATAAAAAAACTCAAAAACAAACAATTTATTAGTACTAAATATCTATAATCTTTTAGGGTAAATAAAATATTGTCTTATATTTTAATGATTAAGTGGTACTATTTTCTTTCTCGGTAGTGACAATGGTCTCTAAACAAATGTAAGTGGATTGTATATACTTACATATAGAGGGAAGGAGGAGGTAGCTTGATTCTAGTTCGAAATGAAAACTTCGAAATTTCTGAGGAAAATGGCAAGGTATTTATGCTTACTTTTAGCGCAGGTTTCCCATTAAAAGAATTTGATAGCATCCTACGTAGTCATCCACGACTGAAATTATCTAATTTTTCAATTTTAAAAAATGTGTTATCAACCCAGAATACCAATCCTGTTGAAATTGGACGCTGGCTTCCGAACATTGAAGCAGAAGTGGCACGTGATAAGATGTCAGCCTCTGTTTTTATATATGAAACGCATGATTATATTCAAAATAATAAAGAAAAATTAACACAACAAATCCGAGAAACACTCAATGAAAATGGAATTATACATGGCATATTAGATTTTGATATATTGAAGGCTGAACCAGGAAAAGCATTCTTAATTGCTCAAGGTGAGCAACCTATAGCAGGAATAGATGCACAAATTACATACTTACCTAAACCCGAGAGAAAGCCAGTCATTCGTGAAGACGGTAAAGCGGATTACTATGATATGAATTTTATTTCGGAAATTTCAGAAGGCTCTTGGCTAGGTGAAAAGATTCCTGCTACATTAGGTAAACCAGGGAAAAATGTGCTAGGTCAAGAAGTTGCTGCTGTACCTGGACGAGATTATCCTATCAAATATGATACAAAATCTGCCTATGAAGTGGAAGAAGACGGAAAAATCGTCATTCGCTCGAAAATTGCTGGCGTTTTAGATGATGTCAAAGGCATGATTGGTGTAAACAGGCACCTTCCTATAAATGGTGATGTAGGAGTAGAAACAGGTAACCTTGAATTTAATGGTTCACTTAGTATTAAAGGTACAGTAACTAATGGCTATACAGTTATTGCGACTGGCGATATTTCCATTGAAGGTGCTGAGGGTGTAAGCGGTGCCAAGCTTATTAAATCCATTGAGGGTGATGTATATATTCGTGGGGGCATCTTTGGGCTTGGTTCAACAGTGGTAGAAGCAGGTGGCAATATATTTGTTAAACATGTAAATGAAGCAAATTTATTTGCAGCTAATAGTATTCATATTGGTTTTTACGCACTAGGTTCACAACTTTCTGCTCATTCAATATATGTGGATGAACGAAAAGGTAAAATTATTGGGGGACGTGCAGTAGCTAAAAATACGATTGTTACGGCCATTTCAGGAAACCGATTAGAGCGTCGAACAGATTTAATAATAGAAAGTATTAATAAGCAGGAAAATAACACCGTGATGCAGGAAAAAGCAGCACAGCTAAAACAATTGCAAACAGAGATTTCAGCACACGAGAATAGCATGAAAAATTTATTACCTTTTCTCAATCAAATGTCCAAAGAACAATCAGCGTCATTTGAGGTAACAAAACAAGCCTTAACTAAATTAAAGGCTGAAGCGATTACATTAGATCGTGAAATAAAACTATTAATGGATGAAATGCGTCATGTAGGGAAAGAAGAGATTATTGTGACAAAAGAGGCGCACCCTGGAACTTATATTCAAATTGGTAGAAAATCATCTTTATTAAGCAAAATGACGAATGGTAAATTCCTACTAGAATTTGGTGAGTTAAATGTCTAAGGCAGCTTTTATCCCTGTTTTTGCACATCGAGGTGCTTCTGCTTATGCATTAGAGAATACCTTTCAAGCTTTTGAAAAGGCATTAGAGCTAGGTGCTGATGGGATTGAACTAGATATTCAATTCTCAAAAGATGGATTACCTGTAGTGTATCATGATCCACAATTATCGAGGTTAGTAGGCACCAATAAATTGGTGAGCGATTGTACGATGGAGGAGCTTCTGCGCTTTAAACTTGGCAAGCCTTGGAGACGTCTATTTTCGTCCTATAAAATGCCAGCGTTTGAGGCAGTTTTAGCATGGGCAAATATACAGCAGATGCCGTTGAATATTGAATTAAAATCAACGATCTTGGACAATAAGAGTGGGCTAATTCATTTTCTTGGAGGCTTGGCTCTGCCAAAAGGTAGTCATTTTTCATCCTTTCACTATGAGCTTTTAGAGATCGTAAAAAAGCATAGACCTGAATTTGAAACGGCCCTTATTGCTACGAAAAAAATAAAATGGGATCTTCTAGCTGATTATAAAGCGGCTGATAGTGTGCATATGCATAAAAGGTACTACAAACCAAGATATTTGGAGGCCTGTGTTACAAGTGAAAAAGCCTGTCGTTTTTATGCTATTGATGGCACGGAACCATTTTTAACTAATCCGCATCCTTCTGTTATTGGTTGGATTACGGATTTTCCTGATAAAGTTATCACATCTCAGCAGCGGATATAAAAAGAGCTATCCAGTAAGTCTTGCATGACTTATTTGGATAGCTTTTTTTATTTTTTTTGGAAGCGTGGTGCTACTTTTCCGTTTTTTCGATCGCGATGCAGTAAAAATCCAGCGAAAAACCCAAAGCCTATGACGAAGAAAATGACACCAACTACAAATTGCAGCCATAAAAATGGGAATGGTGAAATGAGCTTACCAAATAATGTATCACGCATAAATTTAATGCCACCTGCAGCCATAAGACCTGGAATAAGCATTACAATAAATGCAGCTAAACGGGCCATGTATACCCCTCCTTATTCCTATGATTAATTTTACCTGTGGATGGGGGAATGTCAAGGAAGGGTATAAACCAATATAATATTTTTAGCTAAAAACGTGACAGGACAGAAAGTAGCGATTGTAACTGAATGTTTAGAAAATTCTTACTTAAATAAGAATATGTAATAATAGTTGCGAAATTGTGAATTTGTCAGTATTGTAAAAATAAGTGGAGCAATATTATCCATTACTAAACAATTTCTTCTTTAAGTATTAGGGTCTAAACACCTACTACCGAATAGGAGCTCAGAATTTGCTGAGTGAGGACGCTATGAAGATTAGATTGTTAGATAAAACTTGATTGGATGGGCATTTGGGGATGCACTTTCCAAAGCAAAGGGGCGAGTTTCATGGAAATCTTCAAGTATATGGAAAAGTATGATTACGAACAATTGGTATTTTGCCAAGATGAAGCATCAGGGTTAAAAGCGGTTATCGCTATCCATGATACAACACTTGGACCAGCACTAGGTGGAGCACGTATGTGGACGTATGCGTCGGAAGAAAATGCAATTGAAGATGCATTACGTTTAGCACGAGGAATGACTTACAAAAATGCTGCAGCTGGTTTAAACCTTGGCGGTGGAAAAACGGTCATTATTGGTGACCCATTTAAAGATAAAAACGAAGAGATGTTCCGTGCGTTAGGTCGTTTCATTCAAGGATTAAATGGCCGCTATATTACAGCTGAGGATGTAGGTACAACGGTATCAGATATGGATTTAATCCATGAAGAAACAAATTATGTAACAGGAATTTCTCCTGCATTCGGTTCTTCAGGTAACCCATCTCCAGTAACAGCTTATGGTGTTTACCGTGGTATGAAGGCAGCTGCAAAAGAAGCATTCGGTTCAGACTCACTAGAAGGATTAAAAGTTTCTGTACAGGGTCTAGGAAATGTAGCCTACAAGCTTTGCGAGTATTTACATAATGAAGGGGCAAAACTTGTTGTAACAGATATCAATCAGGCAGCTATTGATCGAGTTGTTAATGACTTCGACGCGATTGCAGTGGCACCAGATGAAATCTATGCGCAAGAAGTAGATATCTTCTCACCTTGTGCATTAGGGGCAATTTTAAATGATGAAACAATTCCGCAATTAAAAGCGAAAGTGATTGCTGGATCTGCAAATAACCAATTAAAAGATTCACGTCATGGTGACTACCTACATGAATTAGGTATCGTCTATGCACCAGATTATGTAATCAATGCTGGTGGCGTTATTAATGTTGCGGATGAATTATATGGCTATAATCGTGAACGTGCAATGAAACGCGTTGATGGCATTTATGATAGTATTGAAAAAATCTTTGCTATTTCAAAACGAGATGGCATTCCAACATATGTGGCAGCGAACCGCTTAGCTGAGGAACGTATCGCTCGCGTAGCAAAATCGCGCAGCCAATTTTTAAAAAATGAAAAAAATATTTTACACGGTCGCTAATTTAGACAGTTGATACATGAAGAGAAGTCGCATTGTCGACTTCTTCTATTTTCAACAAAGAAATTAGGGCTTTAATGAAGTAAAGCTAAAGTTTTTCTAAAGCACTGACTGTTAAAAAAATCACTTGGTTATTGTTTAATAGAATCCTTTAGCACTTTTCTCAATAGGGGGAATAAACATGGCTCAAAATTATGATGTTGTCATTTTAGGTGGAGGTACAGGTGGATATGTTGCAGCCATCCGAGCTGCTCAGCTAGGCTTAAAAACAGCCATTGTAGAGCGTGAGCGTTTAGGAGGTACATGCTTGCATAAAGGCTGTATTCCAAGTAAAGCGTTACTCCGAAGTGCCGAAGTATATCGTATGGCTAATAAAACAGCTAGCGAATATGGTGTCGATATTGAAGGTGTAACATTACAATTTGACAAAGTTCAAGCTAGGAAACAAGCAATCGTTGAGCAATTAAGCCAGGGTGTGAATACACTGATGAAAAAAGGCAAAATAGATGTTTATCATGGTACAGGGCGAATTTTGGGTCCATCTATTTTCTCACCTATGCCTGGTACAATATCTGTAGAAATGTCCAATGGCGATGAAAATGAAATGCTTGTGCCTACGAATGTTGTCATTGCAACGGGCTCAAAGCCTCGTGGTATGGCAGGGTTAACGATAGATGGGCAATATGTGCTGAATTCAGACCACGCATTACAGTTAGAAAGTTTACCAAAGTCACTCCTAATCGTTGGTGGTGGTGTTATTGGAATTGAGTGGGCATCTATGCTATGCGATTTTGGTGTATATGTAACAGTAGTAGAATATGGTCCATCCATTTTACCAGCTGAAGATGCGGACATCGTTAAAGAAGTGACGAAACAACTTGAGAAACGAGGCGTTCGTATTGTTACGAATGCTCGCTTAGATACAAATACATTCAAAATTGAAAATGATAACGTTTTCATTTCTGCGCAAGTGAATGAAAAAGAAGAAGTTTTTGAGGCTGATAAACTATTACTTTGTGTAGGACGTGAGGCGAATACGCAAGGTATTGGTCTAGAAAATACAGAGATTGAAGTGGAAAATGGCTTTATTAAAGTGAATGGTTCCTATCAAACGAAAGAGTCTCATATGTATGCCATAGGAGATGTGATTGGTGGCTTACAATTAGCGCATGTTGCTTCTCATGAAGGGCTTTCAGCTATTGAGCATATAGCAACAGGGAAAACCGAGACATTGGATGCACTAAAAGTACCGAAATGTGTTTATTCCTATCCAGAAGTTGCTAGCATTGGATTAACAGAAAGTGCTGCTAAAGAACAAGGATTTTCATTAAAGATTGGTAAATTCCCGTTTAAGGCCATTGGTAAAGCATTAGTAAATGGAGAGACAGAAGGCTTTGTCAAAATTATTGCTGATGAAGAAACAGATGATATTTTGGGTATTCATATGGTAGGGCCTCATGTAACAGATTTAATTGGTGAAGCATCCTTAGCAAAAGTGTTAGATGCAACACCATGGGAAATTAGTCAGGCAATTCATCCACATCCATCCTTAAATGAGGTGTTAGTGGAATCTGCTCTAGCAGTGGATGATCGCGCTATCCATTTTTAATTTTCTGAATTTCATAACTAACATATCCAAATGTGGGGATATAGGATAAGATAGTTATTTCTCTATAATACGAAAGGGGTGTTCGTATGCAAGATGTTCAAATCAAACATGAAGATTTAGGTTTGTCAAATGAAGATGTACTTGCTATGTTCGAAACAATGTTAATGGCCAGAAGACTGGATGAGCGTATGTGGTTGTTAAACCGTTCTGGTAAAATTCCGTTTGTAATTTCCTGTCAAGGTCAAGAGGCGGCACAGGTTGGAGCAGCCTTTGCACTGGATAAAAGTAAGGATTATATTGCACCTTATTATCGTGATATGGGTGTTGTTTTACATTTTGGTATGACACCAAGAGAACTGATGCTATCTGCGTTTGCTAAAGCAGAAGATCCAAACTCTGGTGGCCGTCAAATGCCAGGCCACTTTGGTCAAAAGAAAAATCGTATTTTAACAGGTTCATCTCCTGTTACGACTCAAGTTCCACACGCAGTGGGCGTTGCACTTGCAGGACGTCTACAAAATGAAGATTTTGTTTCTTTCGTTACGCTTGGTGAAGGTTCATCCAACCAAGGAGACTTCCATGAAGGAGCGAACTTTGCAGGTGTGCATAAGCTACCAGTCATTATTATGGTAGAAAACAATCAATATGCGATTTCTGTGCCAGTAGAGCGTCAACTAGGCTGTGCAAAAGTATCTGATCGTGGGATTGGCTATGGAATGCCAGGAGTGACCGTGGATGGGAAAAATCCGTTACAAGTGTATAAAGTGGTGAAAGAGGCTGCAGATCGTGCACGTAATGGGGAAGGTCCAAGCTTAATCGAAACAGTAACTTATCGTTTAACAGCCCATTCTTCAGATGATGATGACCGTCAATACCGTACGGCTGAAGATATTGCAGAAGGCAAAGCAAAGGATCCAATTGTATTATTTGAAAAGTATTTAATGGATACTGGCGTGATGACTGACGCGATACGTACTGAAATCGAAGAGCGTGTTATGGCAGAAGTAAATGAAGCAACTGATTATGCTGAAGCGGCTCCATATGCACAACCAGAGCATGCACTTAAATATGTTTATGCACCAGTGGACGGAGGTGACATGTAATGGCAGTAATGTCTTATATTGATGCGATTACATTAGCAATGAAAGAAGAGATGGAACGTGACGAACGAGTTTTCATTTTAGGAGAGGACGTTGGTCGTAAAGGTGGTGTATTCAAAGCCACTACTGGGCTATACGATCAATTTGGTGAATACCGCGTGCTTGATACACCGCTTGCAGAAAGTGCAATAGCTGGTGTGGGTATTGGTGCTGCGATGTACGGTATGCGTCCGATTGCTGAAATGCAATTTGCTGATTTTATTATGCCAGCTGTCAATCAAATCGTCTCAGAGGCAGCCAAAATTCGTTACCGTTCTAATAATGACTGGACTTGTCCAATGGTCATCCGCGCACCTTTTGGCGGAGGTATTCACGGGGCACTTTATCATTCACAATCCGTTGAAGCACTTTTTGCTGGTACACCTGGTTTGAAAATTGTCATTCCATCAACACCGTATGATGCAAAAGGCTTATTGAAAGCTGCTATTCGTGATGAAGATCCAGTATTATTTTTCGAACATAAACGTGCCTATCGTTTAATTAAAGGGGAAGTACCACTAGATGATTACACATTGCCAATTGGTAAAGCAGATGTAAAACGTGAAGGAGATGACGTGACAGTCATTACCTATGGTTTAGCAGTCCACTTTGCTTTACAAGCGGCAGAACGCCTAGCTGCGGATGGTATTTCCGCTCATATCCTTGACTTGCGTACAGTTTACCCTCTGGATAAAGAAGCGATTATTGAGGCTGCAAGTAAGACAGGTAAAGTATTGCTTGTCACAGAGGATAATAAAGAGGGTAGTATCATGAGTGAGGTTGCTGCAATTATTGCAGAACATTGTTTATTTGAGCTTGATGCACCAATTCAACGTCTAGCGGGACCTGATGTGCCAGCCATGCCATATGCACCAACGATGGAGAAATATTTTATGATTAATCCTGATAAAGTGGAACGTGCTATGCGAGAACTTGCTGCGTTCTAATAGATTACAACAAGGCTGAATGAAAAAATAAAAGCCTCAGACGGAACAACAGATTTTGACTTTGCACATATGAAAGTCAAAATCTGTCTAAATGCCTGTCTACGTTTAATGTTTTTAGCGCTGCATCAGGTACAATGACGCCTAGGCTTAATTGATGGGAGGAATAAAAGATGTCGGTTCAAAATATTACAATGCCACAGCTCGGCGAAAGTGTAACAGAAGGTACAATTGAAAAATGGCTTGTAAAGCCTGGAGATACAGTTAAAAAGTATGATCCATTAGCAGAGGTTGTTACAGATAAAGTAAATGCTGAAATCCCGTCATCATTTGAAGGGGTTATCACGGAGCTACTTGCGCAAGAAGGTCAGACATTACCAGTTGGAGCAGTCGTTTGCTCGATTGAAATAGCGGGAGAAGGTGAATTACCAGCACCACCACCTGAAAAAAAATCAGCGGTAAGTACGGCTATTTTAAATGCAGGTGTTCAAAAGAAACAGGAGGCACCACAGCAGGTAGCAGCTCCAGTATCTGCACCAAAAGAGGCACGTACGGGTAAAGTACGTTATTCACCAGCTGTTCTTCGACTTGCACAGGAGCATGATATAGCTTTAGACCTTGTAACAGGTACTGGCGAGGGTGGTCGTATTACACGAAAAGACCTGTTAAAGCTCATTGAAACAGGTAATATCCCAACGGCAAATGATGTAGCACAAGCAGCTCCAACCGTTCAAACGACATCAGCACCTACAGCAGCTTCTGCACCACAGCAACAAGTGGAAAAAGCAGCTGCACCTGTACAACCTATTCATCCAGGAGATATCGAAATTCCAGTGACGAAGATCCGTCGTGCCATTGCGAATAATATGGTGAAAAGTGTACATGAAGCGCCGCATGCTTGGATGATGATGGAAGTGGATGTAACAGATTTAGTGACTTATCGTGATAGCTTAAAGAATGAATTTAAGCAAAAAGAAGGCTTTAATCTTACATATTTCGCCTTCTTTGTAAAAGCGGTTGCTCAAGCTTTAAAGGAATTCCCAATGCTGAATTCGATGTGGGCGGAAGATAAAATCATTCAAAAACATGACATCAATATTTCGATTGCAGTAGCAACGGATGATGCCTTATTTGTACCTGTTATAAAACACGCAGATGAAAAATCCATTAAAGGAATTGCGAAAGAAATCAATGAACTGGCTATCAAAGTTCGTACAGGAAAATTAGCAATGGATGACATTACTGGTGGTACATTTACAGTGAATAATACAGGTGCATTTGGCTCTGTTCAATCAATGGGCATCATCAATTACCCACAAGCAGCGATCCTGCAAGTGGAAAGTATTGTAAAAAAACCTGTTGTTTTACCAGGTGGAATGTTTGCTGCACGTGATATTGTGAATTTATGTTTATCATTAGATCATCGTGTGCTTGATGGACTTGTCTGTGGTAAATTCCTAAATAGAGTAAAAGAAATACTCGAAAATACAAATAAATCTTCAACGTCAGTCTACTGATGACTTGTCGGAAACCTGCTGTATAAGGGTTTCCGATTTTTTTTATGCTTTTCGAGTCGCAATTTGTCATGTAGAATAACAAATAGAAACTACTAAGGGGGGAAGCTGATTAAGCGTCCGCATGTCAAACAACATGAAAAATATTGAATTTGAAATACCAGCCTATTCAGACTGGCAAGATGCAGCAATCAAAGCTTTAAAAGGGAAACCATTTGAGTCACTATTCACAAAAACAAATGAAGGTGTTACACTACAGCCGCTTTACACGCAAGAAAGTTTAGTAGCTAAGCTTGGAGAAGAGCTTGATTTACAAGTTGCCACAATCCGTTCCCTACAAAATGATCAAGTATTTCAGGTGGCACAACAAATTCACGCTGATTCAAGCGAAGCTTTTTTTGCACAGCTTGAGGATAGTCTAGCTCGAGGCAATGAAGTTATTACGATTGATAGCCGAGTGAGCTTTGCTTGGACAGAAGAAGTATTGGTCAAATTAGCATCATATTTCTCAGAATATTCGTTTAAAATTACTGTTGAAAATTCAAAAGACCCATTATTAGCAGTATTCGACAACATTCCAGTAGATCAACAAGAAGCCATTAAAGGTTACATTATTTCAAAAGACCCTATCACTTTGACTGCATTTCCGAACGTGCGCTCAGTCAGTGCAGACACAACGGTTTATCATAATGAAGGTGCTAACGCTGTACAAGAATTAGCCTATGCACTTGCATTAGCAGCCAAATTTGCAGAACAAGAAGAAAGCTTTGAAGCGTTCTCGAAGAAATTCTTTGTATCATTTGCCATTGATACACAATTCTTTACGGAGATTGCAAAGCTACGTGCTTTTAAAGTACTTTGGAAAGCGTTCTCATCCGCTTATGGCGTAACAGATCATATCAAAATCCCTACTGTTGCTGAAACATCATTAAGAAGCTTTTCTAAATTAGATGTGTATGTAAATTTATTACGCTCTTCAAATGAAGCGCTTTCTGGTTTAATCGGTGGTGCTGATCTCTTTACGGTTCATCCACATGACGTGTTAACAAAGCCTACGGATCAATCCATTCGTATCGCTCGTAATGTATCATTAATTTTAAGAGAAGAAACAAATGTCTTAAAAGTAAAAGATCCAGCAGGGGGCTCTTACTTTATCGAGTCGTTAACAGCAGATTTTGTGAAAGAAGCATGGGCACTATTTTTAGACATCCAGGCAGCTGGCGGTATCGATGAATATACAGCCTCTGGCAAGCTTGCAGAAGAAGTGGAAGCATCCTATCAAAAACGCATCAAAGCTGCCCAAACACGTAAGCAATCATTAATTGGAACGAATATTTATGCTAATCCAGCTGATATTCTTGAACAGGATACAAATCCATTATTTGTTGATATTAAGCGTATCGCTGCTCCATTTGAGGATTTACGTGCAGATATGACAGCAGGAGATGTAAAAACAGGTATTTTAGCATTAGGATCATTAAAAAGCTCTAAACCACGCGCAGATTTTGTAGCGGGCTTCTTAAACACAGTGGGTCTTGTACCAGAAAAAAGTGAGCCAGTGACAACTGTAGAAGAGGCAGTAGCTTGGCTGAAGGCGACAGAGGCTAAGTATGTAGTGATTGCAGGCAATGATGATGATACAAAAGCATTTGTATCAGCCATTTTAGCTGAAAAACCAGCGAATGTGCTTGTAGATGTAGCGGGCAAATTTAAAGACGAAGAAGAAGCATGGTTAGCAAATGGCTTAAACGGCTTTATTTTCGCAGGACAAAACATCATTGAAAAATTACAGTCCGTGTTTGCGAGCATGAAGGAGGTCCAACGATGAGCAAGCCAAATTTTAATGCAATAGAAATAGAAAAGGTTTTAACAGCTGAAGCACCTCAAGCGTCTGAAGATAAGTTCATGACAAATGAGGGGATTGAAATTAAAGATATTTACACAAAAGAAGATATTAAAGAGGCTAAACATCTAAATGATGTGGCAGGGATTGCACCCAACACACGTGGACCATACCCTACTATGTATGTAGCACGTCCATGGACGGTTCGGCAATACGCTGGTTTCTCAACTGCTGAAGAATCCAATGCCTTTTACAAACGAAATTTGGCCATGGGACAAAAAGGTCTTTCTGTCGCGTTTGATTTAGCAACACACCGAGGCTATGACTCTGATCATCCACGTGTAACAGGGGACGTAGGAAAAGCTGGGGTTGCGATTGACTCAGTTGAGGATATGAAAATCCTTTTCGATCAAATCCCGTTAGACCAAATGTCAGTTTCAATGACAATGAATGGTGCCGTATTACCCGTCCTTGCATTCTATATTGTAGCAGCAGAAGAACAAGGGGTAACGCCAGATCAATTAGCAGGTACCATTCAAAATGATATTTTAAAAGAATACATGGTGCGTAATACATATATTTACCCACCAGCTATGTCAATGAAAATCATTGCAGATATTTTTGAATATACAGCGAAGTATATGCCAAAATTTAACTCTATTTCAATTTCGGGTTACCATATTCAAGAAGCAGGCGCAACAAATGACATTGAGCTTGCCTATACATTAGCAGATGGCTTGGAGTATGTTCGAACAGGATTAAAAGCAGGTATTGATATTGATGCATTTGCACCTCGCTTATCGTTCTTCTGGGCAATTGGTATGAACTATTACATGGAAGTTGCTAAAATGCGTGCAGCACGTCGTATTTGGGCACAAATGATGTCTACGTTTAACCCGAAAAATCCAAAGACATTAGCATTACGTACGCACTCCCAAACATCTGGCTGGTCATTAACTGAGCAAGATCCATTTAACAATGTTGCACGTACTTTAATCGAAGCAAATGCCTCTTCGATGGGACATACGCAATCCCTTCATACAAATGCATTAGATGAAGCGATTGCACTTCCAACAGATTTCTCAGCACGTATCGCGCGTAATACACAGTTATTTTTACAAGAGGAAACAGCGATGACAAAAGTCATTGATCCTTGGGGTGGTTCGTACTACGTAGAGAAATTAACAGAAGAAATTACGAAATCTGCTTGGGCGTTAATCGAAGAGATAGAAGCGCTTGGTGGTATGGCTAAAGCGATTGAAACGGGACTTCCAAAAATGAAGGTTGAGGAAGCAGCAGCAAAACGTCAAGCGAAAATTGATTCTAAAACAGAAACGATTGTTGGCGTGAATAAGTATCGCTTAGCAAAAGAAGAGCCAATTGATATTTTAGATATCGATAATACCATTGTTCGTCAAAAACAAATTGAACGTTTAGAAGCGATGAAGGCAGCTCGTGATGAAGCGGAAGTTCAAAAACATTTAGCTCGCTTAACGAAGGCGGCTCAAGATGGAGAAGAAAACCTGCTAGCGGTAGCAGTGGATGCAGCGCGCGCTCGTGCTTCTTTAGGTGAAATATCTGATGCAATTGAAGCAGTTTCTGGTCGTCATAAAGCGGTCATTCGTTCGATCTCTGGTGTTTACTCTGCAAACTTCTCTGATGAGGAGCAAATTGCGGAAGTGAAACAAATGACAGAAGAATTCCTTGAAAATGAAGGTCGTCGTCCGCGTATTTTAGTTGCTAAAATGGGACAAGATGGACATGACCGTGGTGCAAAGGTTGTCGCAACTGGTTATGCAGATTTAGGCTTTGACGTAGATATTTCTCCATTATTTATGACGCCTGCTGAGGCTGCTCAAATGGCTGTTGAAAATGATGTTCATGTTATTGGTGTGTCTTCACTAGCAGCAGGACATAAAACATTAGTGCCTGAATTGATAGCTGAGCTTGAAAAACTAGGTCGTGAAGATATTATCATTATTGTGGGTGGTGTTATACCAGCACAAGATTATGATTTCCTTTATAATGCTGGTGCAGTAGCCATTTTCGGACCAGGTACAGTGATTCCTGTATCCGCACAAAAAATTATTGAAGAAATCTACAAACGTTTAGGCTATGAGGAAGTGTCTGAATAATGGACAAAAATAAAGGAATGGAAGAAAGTGCGCTATTTGTCATGGACGGAGTAGAGGCGACTCACGACGGGATGCAATATGGTACACCCAAAAAGTTCCGAAAGAAAAAGGCAGACACTCTAAATGTAGGAGAGCTTGCACAACAAGTACGTGCGGGCTCTCGCACACATTTATCAAAAGCCATTACCCTCATTGAAAGTTCAAACGCTACCCATAAAGTACAGGCACAAGAACTATTGCAGGAGCTTCTTCCACATACAGGCAATAGTATCCGAATTGGCATAACAGGTGTGCCTGGGGCAGGAAAAAGCTCATTCATAGAGGCTTTCGGTACTATGCTTTGTGATATGGGGAAACGAGTTGCTGTTCTTGCTATTGATCCAAGTTCTTCTCTATCGGGAGGAAGTATACTTGGCGATAAAACGCGTATGGAAGAGCTCGTTAAGAAGCCTAGTGCATTTGTGCGTCCATCGCCATCGGCAGGTACCCTAGGGGGTGTTCACAAAAAGACACGAGAAACCATGTTAGTTTGTGAGGCAGCAGGCTATGATGTGATTTTAATTGAAACAGTGGGTGTTGGACAAAGTGAAACCTATGTCCGTGGCATGGTTGACTTCTTCCTGCTTCTTGTTTTAACAGGAGCGGGGGATGAATTGCAGGGCATGAAAAAAGGCATTATGGAATTAGCAGATGCAATTGTCGTGCATAAGGCGGATGGTGATAATGTACGTCTAGCTAAAAAAACGGTTGCAGAGTACAAACAAATTTTGCACTTTTTACAGCCTGCTACACCTGGTTGGATGTCAACTGCCATGCCTGTTAGTTCACTAGAAAATCGAGGACTTGATAAGGTTTGGGAAACAATTGGGGAATTCAAGCAAATCGTAGAAGCAAATCACTATTGGGCTACCCGACGCCAGCAACAAACAAAAGAATGGTTCCAATCGATGATTACCGATCATTTAATAGATCTCTTTTATGGAAACCCGCAACGTAAAGCACAAGTACAACAGCTTGAACGTCAAATTTTAAGTGGACAGTTGACAGTTACACAAGGTGTGGATCGTTTATTTAGCGAGGAGCAGGAAGACAAGTAAACGAGTCTTATTGAAATCGTAGTAATTTCAACTGAAATGTGTTGAGCAAGTAGGTGCACAAATTGCTTGCAAACTGCTATGATAAGAGATGGATAAGCGTCAAAAATCTACTATCTGAAATATAACTAAATTGGCGCGAACTTGAAAGGAGCTATCGCTATATGAATATGGATTACGATTTATTTATGCAGGAAATTTTAAAAACAGCACGTGCTGAAATTGAGGCAGCTGGTTATGAACAATTAACAACACCAGAAGCTGTAGAAGAGGCGTTTGCTCGTCCAGGTACAACATTAGTAATGGTGAACTCAGTGTGTGGTTGTGCGGGTGGTATCGCTCGTCCAGCAGCAGCACAATGCGTTCATTATGATAAACGTCCAGACCATTTAGTAACAGTGTTTGCAGGGCAAGATAAAGAGGCAACTGCAGCAGCGCGTTACCATTTTGGAGAAGATCATCTACCTTCATCACCATCATTCGTTCTATTAAAAGACGGACAAGTTGTCGCAGAAGTGGGACGCTATGAAATTGAAGGGCATGACCCAATGTCAGTTGTGACAAATTTACAAGCAAACTTTGAAGAATATTGTGACGAGCTTTAAGTCTATTCTTGCATAAGAAAAATCATTTTCAATCAAGTAGAAAAGCCTCATAGATCATGCTATCTATGTAGGCTTCCTACTGATCCTCATGTATAGGTAGTTTCATTATTATTAAAATTTTTGTAATATTGGCTAAATAATTAGCTGAATGAGTGAAGAGTACTAAAGGATGGGAGGCAGTCGGCCTGAAGAAGTTTTCAATCGGCTATCGAACTTTAAAAACAGCAATTGGTGCGGCCATCGCTATTGCCATTGCACAGTATTTTGATTTAGCCTCATATGCATCTGCTGGTATTCTAACCATATTATGTGTGCAGCCAACAAAAAAGAAATCCATTTATGCAGCCTATACACGATTGGTTGCAAGTATTGTAGCAATGCTTTTTGCCTTTGTAAGCTTTGAGTTATTTGCTTATCATCCACTTACGCTAGCAGGCATGCTTATACTCTTTATTCCTACTATTGTATCTTTAAAGGTTGCGGATGGATTTATCTCCAGTGTCGTGATTATTATGCATATTTACGCTGCTGAAGGTTATTCATTAACACTTGTTTATAATGAATTAGCGTTGATGGCTATCGGTTATGGAACAGGGATTGCCATTAATATGTATATGCCAGACATTCAAAAGGAATTAAATTACTACAGAGTCAAAATAGAGGAGCTATATAGTAAGATTTTTTTAGAAATTGCCAGCTATTTACGGCAAGGAGATACGTTGTGGAACGGCCAAGAAATTATCGATGCAATCAAAGCACTAGAAGAGGCAAAATCATTAGCGTTTAAAGATGTTCAAAACCATTTTACAAGACGTAAAAATGATTACTATGTATATTTCGATATGCGAGAGCAGCAGCTAGAAATTATCGAAAGAGTGCTACCCAAAGTGACGACATTACCTGTTATAGTACAAGAGGCTGAAATTGTGGCAGATTTTTTACAAGACCTAGGTGAGCATGTTCATTCGGGGAATACGGCTAGTCAGTATCGCGAAAAGCTCGAACATGTTAAGCGCGATTTTTCTCAGCTTCCTTTACCACAAAGCCACGAGCAATTTATCGCTCAGGCAGCCCTCTATCAGTTTATAGAGGAAATGGACAGGTATTTAGAAATAAAGCAGTCATTTAAAGGGTTAAAGGCTAAAAAAGAGCGCCCACAGTAGTGTGGACGCCTCGTGCTTTGCCTTAAATTATCATAGATAATCCGAATGCTAGAGATGAGATTAGCATAATTGCGATCATACTATAAATAACGACTTTTTGAAATTTTTTATTACTCATATGCTCGTTCGCTCCTTCTTTTCTTATAAATAGTTTAGCAAATCTGAAAAATTTCTCAAGTAGTAGAGTTTTGACAAAAAAGTCTGTAAAATAGAGTATGTACCATAACAGAAGGAGATGTCACCATGGAGAAAGTAGACCATATTGGGATTGCAGTGCGCGATCTTGATGAACGCATTACATATTATACAGAAACTTTGGGCTTAAAGTTGATGAAAGTGGAAGAAGTAGAATCTCAACAGGTTCGTGTGGCATTTATCGATGCAGGGAACGTGAAAATCGAGCTATTAGAACCAATGAGTGATAAAAGTGCCATCCATGGTTTTATTGAAAAACGTGGAGAAGGAATTCATCATGTTGCGTTTGGTGTGACGGGAATTCGTGAACGAATGGCAGAGCTTCGTGAAAAAGGTGTACGTCTCTTATCCGAAGAGCCAGGGCCAGGTGCTGGAGGGGCAGAGGTTGCGTTTATGCATCCTAAATCCTCATTTGGGGTGTTATATGAATTATGTGATAAAAGTGGAAAAGGGGATAAGTGATTAGTATGGATATGTTCGACAAAATCAATGACTTGTATGACCGTAAAACGGTAATTGAACTTGGTGGTGGCTATGATCGCATCGATAAGCAGCATGAGAAGGGGAAACTTACTGCTCGTGAGCGTATAGACTTGTTGCTAGACGAAGGTACATTTTTCGAAATCAACCCATTTATTACACATCGTACAGTAGACTTCGGCATGGAAAAAATGGAGGGACCTGGTGATGGTGTCGTAACTGGATTCGGTAAAATTAACGGACGTCCAGTATACTTATTCTCTCAAGATTTCACAGTGTTTGGTGGGGCGCTTGGTGAAATGCATGCGAAAAAAATGGCAACAGTGATGGATCTAGCTGCTAAAAATGGTACACCATTTATCGGCATCAATGACTCAGGCGGTGCACGTATTCAAGAGGGTGTTCTTTCATTAGATGGCTATGGTCATATCTTCTACCGAAATGCCATTTATTCTGGTGTGATTCCACAAATCTCTGTGATTATGGGACCTTGTGCTGGTGGAGCTGTTTATTCTCCAGCTATTACTGACTTTATTCTAATGGTGGATAAGACATCTCAAATGTTCATTACAGGACCTAAAGTAATCGAAACGGTAACAGGAGAGAAAATTTCTGCTGAAGATTTAGGTGGTTCGAAAGTAAATAATGCGGTCAGTGGGAATGCTCATTTCCGTGCTCCTTCTGAAGAGGCAGCGATTGATGAAATTAAAAAACTATTAAGCTACTTACCACAAAACAATAAAGAAAAGGCGCCTCGTCAAACTAGACCTGAAGGGGATGACTACCGTCCAGAAATCGTAGATACAGTACCAATCGAAACAACACGTCCATATGATGTACGTAAAGTTGTTGAGCAAGTAGTGGATGAAGGTTCGTTCATGGAAGTACATGCAGAGTTTGCTAAAAACGTAGTAGTCGGTTTTGCACGTATTGCTGGCGAATCAGTTGGACTTGTTTGTAACCAACCAAAAGTTCTTGCTGGTGGCTTAGATATCGATTCTTCTGATAAAGCTGCTCGTTTCATTCGTACTTGTGATGCATACAATATCCCAATCATCACATTTGAAGACGTTTCTGGCTTCTTCCCAGGTGTTAAACAAGAACATGGTGGTATTATTCGTCATGGTGCGAAAATTCTTTATGCTTATTCAGAAGCGACTGTTCCAAAAATTACAGTGATTTTACGAAAAGCTTATGGAGGCGCTTACGTTGCCTTAAACTCTAAATCAATTGGTGCTGACCTTGTATTTGCATGGCCAAATGCTGAAATTGCTGTTATGGGTGCTGCTGGCGCAGCTAACATCATTTTTGCCCGTGAAATTGCAAAATCAGATGACCCAGAAGCAACTCGTGCAGCAAAAATCGAAGAATATAAAGAGAAATTTGCTAACCCATATGTTGCAGCATCTCGCGGTATGGTAGACGACGTAATCGATCCACGAGATACACGTATCAAGCTGATTCAAGGACTTGATATGCTGTCAAACAAACATGAAACACGTCCAGAGAAAAAGCACGGTAATATTCCTCTATAATAGTCATACAAGCCTAGCAGCTCAAAAGTTGCTAGGTTTTTCATTGCCAAAAAGTGAAACATTTTTGTATGTCATCCGTACTGATAGATATGAGGAGTTGAGATGAATGGAATGGCAGCAATTACAAACAGAGCAAGAAAAGATTCATGCACAACTTAGAAAAGCATCTAGATTAAACGAACAAAATCAGTTAATTGATGGGCAAATTAAACATACACAACAGGAAATAGACACTCATACAGCAGCACTCCACCAAATTCGATCCAAACTTGATAAATTGGATGGTTTCTCGTTTATGAATATGATTCGTACGTGGACAGGGCAACAAGATGAACTGAGGGCAGAAAAAATTGATAAGGCGGCAGTACTTGAATTAAAGCTGAATGAAGCAAAGAAAATGCAAAATGATTTAGCAGAGGACAACGTGCAAGTGATGAATCAGCTTGCCCAGATTGATGAAAATGCGCTACAGCAATCACTTCAACAGGTCTACCTTAAAAAGAAGAAGTATTTACAGATTCATGATGCTGCCCAAGCAGAAAGGCTAGAGCATTTAGCACATGAGGAAATGCTAACAAAGCAGCTCATTAGAGAAATTAAAGAGGCGGAGGAAGCGGGAGAAGTAGCTCTTACAAGGCTAGGGCAAGCAGCAGCTTCATTACATTCGGCCAATGGATATTCCACATGGGATACATTTTTTGGCGGTGGGCTGATTGCTACGCACTTAAAGCATGATGCACTCGATCAGTCTGAAAACTATTTACATAGTGCTCAAATTGCGTTACAACGGTTTCATAATGAATTATTAGATGTTCATGAAATGTCTACGAAATCGCTGCATATTGAAACAGATGGGTTTGTTAAGTTTGCTGATTACTTTTTTGATGATATTTTTTCAGCATGGTCTGTTCATTCTAAAATCTCGACAGCAAGGGAACAGGTCTCGCGTGTTCAAGATGATGTACATAATACGATTTGGCGCTTACAGGATAAACATAATAAAGCTGTCAACTACCTACAATCATTAGAAAAAGAAAAAGAGCTTATTTTCAATGACTAGGGAAAGTCTGAGATTTTTCTCAGACTTTTTATTTTGGTAGTATTGTTCAATGATTTCAACTCTTCTGACGTTGTGCTAAAATGATACATATACTATAACGTGGAAATACACGTAAACTAAGGGAGTTTTACAACATGACAAGTCGTTTAGTAGAAGAGTTTTTTGAGCTCGTACAAATTGATTCCGAAACAAAACATGAACAACTAATAGCACCAATTCTTGTAGATAAGTTAACTGCACTTGGATTTTCAGTGATTCAAGACGATGCACATACGCGTAATGGACATGGGGCAGGTAATATTATTGCCACATTAAAAGGCACATTGGATGTAGAGTCAATCTATTTCACTTCTCATATGGATACTGTCGTTCCAGGAAAAGGCATCAAACCGTCTTTACGTGAAGATGGCTATATCGTATCAGATGGTACGACGATTTTAGGTGCCGATGATAAAGCAGGACTAGCTGCTCTATTTGAGATGGTCAAACGTTTGAAAGAGCAAAATATTGCACATGGCGATATTGAATTTATTATTACGGCTGGTGAAGAAAGTGGCCTTGTTGGCGCTAAAGAGTTAGATCCAGCTAACATTAAAGCAAAATATGGATTTGCGGTTGATAGCGATGGCAAAGTTGGTGGTATCGTGACAGCAGCACCATTCCAAGCGAAAATTTTCACAAAGATTATTGGAAAAACGGCACATGCAGGGGTTGCTCCTGAAAAGGGCATTTCTGCCATAACAGTCGCATCAAAATGCATTGCTCAAATGAAACTAGGTCGTTTAGATGAAGAAACAACAGCGAATATTGGGCGTTTTGAAGGTGGACAAGCGACGAATATTGTTTGTGACGAAGTGACAATCCTTGCAGAAGCACGCTCTATAGACAAAGCTAAATTGGATGCGCAAACAAAGCATATGCAAGATACGTTTGAACAAGTAGCTGCTTCTTTAGGCGCACGTGCAGAGGTAGAAGTGAAGCTAATGTATCCAGGCTTCCGTGTAACGGAATCGGATAAAGTAGTTCAGGTAGCTATGGCTGCTGCACGCAATATTGATCGTACACCGACACTAGGCATTTCTGGTGGAGGCTCAGATGCAAACGTCATCGCAGGCTTTGGTATTCCTACAGTTAATTTATCTGTTGGATACGAGGATATCCATACAACAAATGAAAAAATACCAGTAGAAGAACTTGAAAAATTAGCAGATTTACTAGTAGAAATCGTCAAAGAATCGGCGAAAAACTAACAGTCGAATAAGGATGTGACCCTATGGAAAGTGTCAAAGCAGTCGTTTTTGCTTGTGGGACAGAGGAGTATGCTGTGCCTGTGGAGCAAGCGATTTCAATTGAAAAATTAGAGCAAGTAACACCTATTCCTCATTTACCTAACTATCTTCTAGGCTTTACAAGAATTCGCGGTGAGCTTGTACCTGTTCTTGATTTTGAACGCATACTGTACAATCGTTCATCGAATACAGCAACTGCTCGTATCATTGTGTTGAATACAGATGTTGTTAATTATGGATTACTTGTTACAGAAGCACGTGAAATTCTTGATTTCGATGAATCAGTACTTCAGCAATTGGGTCTAGTCAATTATAGTAAAACACGCTATTTTACTGCGGTAGCTAATCTTGAAAATCGAATGATAACATATGTTGATCCAAAAATACTGGTTAATTCATTAGAGGGAATTAGGGAAATTATCGATTATTTACACAAAATGCTTGAAAATGAAAAGGAAAACGTAGAGGCTTAAGTACTCTACGTTTTTTTATGTTTGAATAGTAAATTTAACCTGTATTTTGTCGTTTTTACCTGATCATACATGTGACAATTATGCATTATACCTACAGACAAACAATTACTAACCGCGTATGATAATGATTAAGAAAAAACTGAAAAAGGCAAACTTCACCGAAAGGGAGGGACGCAAAGCCATGAGTCTAAACACTATAATTTCAGTGCAAGATTGTCAGGTTGCCAGGTTCTGTTCTAGGAGCCGTGGCGAGTAGAATGGAGTTAGTTCGTATGAAGAGACAATTAAAAGTATGGACCGCACTAATCGTCATCATGATTAGTTCATTAGCTTTATCAAGTGGAAAGGTTGATGCAATGTCTATACAGGAAAAGGCTACTTGGCTGTGGGATACATCCCTCATCATTGATGACCAAGAAAAAATATTATTATTTTTAGAACATAACGATGTCAATAAAGTTTATCTGCAAATCGATCAAGGCATAGCGAGCAATGACTATAAGCATTTTATTAGTAACGCTTCTCACAGAGGTATTCGCATTTATGCATTGGATGGTGCTGCAAGCTGGGTTTCAGCTGAGGGTAGTCGAAGCCAAGACGAATTGTTTAATTGGTTACATACATATAATGAGAATTCAACTGAATCTGAGCAATTTTCTGGGGTTCATCTTGATGTAGAACCTTATTTAAATAGTGGATGGAGCTTACATCAAGCACAAACGATAGAATCCTATCAAACACTAATAATGAAAGCAAGTGAGAAAGCAAGTCAGTTACAACTTACTTTAGAAGTAGATATGCCATTTTGGTTTGATGAAGTTCAGTATAATAACCAATTTGGAAAAGGGTTATTAGCTGATTGGGTCATTGAGCATACGGATAGTGTGACGATCATGGCCTATCGTGATGCTGCAAAAGATATTATCTCTATTGTAGAACATGAAATCGCGTATGCTTCCACTGTGAATAAATCAATTGTAATTGGTGTAGAAACAGGCGCTTCAGAGGAAGGGGAAAATATTACTTTTTATGATAATGGAGAAGCCTTTATGAATGAACAGCTTATACTTGTTCAGCGACATTTTTCAAATAACGATGCTTTTCATGGAGTAGCCATTCATTATGTGGAGAATTGGATGACCATGCGTCCATAAAAAAAGTCCTTCCAGTGTTAAACTGGAAGGGCTTTTCTATTGGTATTAGGACAGTCGACCACTGTAGTCCTCGAATTTAAATTCACGAATGACTTTAATACCTTCTTCATCATTATAAGAAACGATAGATGGTAAGTTGACACCGTTAAACATATGGTTTTTCACCATTGAATAATGAGCCATATCTGTGAATACAAGACGATCACCTGGTTTTAATGGCTGTTCAAACGAATAATCGCCAATCACATCACCAGCTAGACATGTTAGTCCACCTAAGCGATACGTGTGTGCTAATTCATTTGCTTGTCCAGAACCAATAATCATTGGACGGTAAGGCATTTCAAGTACATCAGGCATGTGACATGTTGCTGATGTATCTAAAATAGCAAGATCCATTCCATTTTCTTGAATATCTAGCACCGTTGCTACTAAATAGCCTGTATTAAGGGCTACTGCTTCACCTGGCTCAAGATAAACAAGCAGGTTATACTTTTCTTGAATATAATTAATGATGTTCACAAGTTTTTCTACATCATAATCATCACGTGTAATATGGTGACCGCCACCGAAGTTTAACCATTTCATTTGGTGTAAAACATCACCAAATTTTTCCTCAACTACTTCAATAATACGCTCTAATGTATCAGAATTTTGTTCACACATCGCATGGAAGTGTAAGCCATCGATACCATCAAGCTGTGATTTATCAAAGTTAGCCAATGTTGTACCAAGGCGAGAGTTTGTGTAACAAGGATCATAAAGAGCTGTTTCAATTTCAGAGTATTCAGGATTCACACGAATACCACATTCAATTGTTTTACCAGCAGATTTAACTTTATCCTTGAACTGAGCCCATTGGTTAAATGAGTTAAATACGATGTGGTCCACATAGCCTAGAAGCTCGTCCATTTCATGCTCAATATAAGCAGGTGCATAAACGTGAACTTCTTTGCCCATTTTTTCATAGCCAAGACGTGCCTCATGCAGTGAGCTAGATGTAATGCCCGCTAAATATTCCCCTACTAGCGGGAATGTTGAATGCATAGAGAAGCCTTTAAGGGCTAATAAAATGCGGCAGCCTGTTCGATCTTGAATTGATTTTAAAAGCTCAAGATTCTTTGTTAATAATCGCTCATCCACTACATAAGAAGGGGATGGAACTTTTGAAAAATCAATTGGTTTCATCGGCTTAATTCCTTTGCATCTAAATCAAGGTCTAATAATTCTGGGTTATGGCTTTCTTGCCATGGTAGACCCCATTTATTTAGTGCATCCATGAATGGATCTGGATTGAAATCTTCCACATTCCATACACCTGGTTTACGCCATTCACCGTTCATCACAAGCATTGCACCGATCATAGCTGGTACGCCAGTTGTATAAGAAATCGCTTGTGAACCAACCTCGTTGTAGCACTCTTCGTGGTCACATACGTTGTACACATAGTACGTTTTTTCTTTGCCATCTTTTAGACCGCGAATGATACAACCAATGTTTGTTTTACCTTTTGTACGTGGTCCAAGTGAAGCTGGATCTGGTAATACCGCTTTAAGGAAGTGGATTGGTTGAATCATTTGTCCTTCAAATTCGATTGGCTCAATTGACGTCATACCTACGTTTTCTAACACTTTTAAGTGTGTTAAGTATTTTTCAGAGAACGTCATCCAGAAACGGATTTGTTTTAAACCTTTGATATTTTTTGCAAGGGATTCAAGCTCTTCATGGTATAGAAGGTAAATATCTTTTGGTCCGATTTCAGGTAGGTTATACACTTCTTTTTTCTCAAGTGGTGCAGTTTCAATCCACTCGCCTTCTTTCCAGTAACGACCATTCGCTGTAATTTCACGAATGTTAATTTCTGGGTTGAAGTTTGTTGCGAAATGATATCCATGATCTCCCGCATTGGCATCCACGATATCGATATAGTGGATTTCATCAAATTCATGTTTTTGTGCATGAGCTGTGAAAACGCCTGTTACACCTGGGTCAAAACCGCTTCCAAGTAATGCAGTTAAGCCAGCTTTTTCAAACTTCTCTTTATAAGCCCATTGCCATTTATATTCAAATTTTGCCGTTTCAGGTGGCTCGTAGTTTGCAGTATCCACATAGTGCACACCTGTCGCTAAGCAAGCATCCATAATCGTTAAGTCCTGATAAGGTAGAGCCACGTTAATCACTACATCTGGTCCGAAAGCTTTAATAAGCTCAATAACCTCTTCTGTATTGTCTGCGTCTACCTGTGCAGTATGAATTTTTGTTTTTCCGCCGTCTAGTTTTTCTTTTAGAGCGTCACATTTTGAAACAGTTCTACTTGCGATACAAATTTCCTCAAATACGTCCGAATTTTGAACACACTTGTGTACCACAACACTGGCAACTCCGCCAGCTCCGATAATCAATGCTTTACCCAATTGTCTACCCCCAAGTTCATATAAAGTATTGTCAAACAAGCTGATTATACAGAAAATTGATATACTACTCAATCATTGTTTTAAAATTTTCTACAAAAAATTTTATTTTTCTACAACAATTAGACGTATACGGAGGGGATTGCCTCGGAAAAGAAGGGAATCATGAATAAATCTACAACGCCATTTTAGTAAAAATAGCTGTTGTATAGACTTAAATAATTGGTGAAGTTTCATCACAATTCATCCAAGATACTACGACATCAAGTAAATATTTTTCTAAATGAATGTTTTGACATAGTATCTCTTCCGATTGACGATTTGATACCATCTACTAAATCATTTCTACTAACTTTACATAAAAAAATCCCTCTACATATAGAAAGGGAAGGAACCACATTAAATCTGTGTACTGGAAAATGATGCATATTATTTCAGAAAACGATTGGATACTTGTTGTTTTTCTTCCCCCCATATATAGAAGAAAATCACAAGCAAAGTACTAAAAAAACCCATCACAAGAGCATACGTACTGAGGGCTACTCCCACTTGACTTTGCATGGCATAAATAAAAATGGCCCCTATTGTTAACAAGTTGCCTGTAACAATCGATACTAGATGAAAGCGTTTATTCATAGCAAGCCCTCCTATTAGATGAATTGGTAATGCTCAGGATTTAAGATAATTAACTTCAATTATCGCACAATTCAGAACTTTTTCCAATGTTTTTATCTTACTAGAATAATTAAAGATGCTTTTTTAATACATCTTTTTGTAGTATGATGAAACACAAAAGGAATATTCATAGATTATTACAAGAAAGGGGAGAGGATGGATCGTGAAATTACGCAATTCATTAACTTTTCAACTTGGGACGATTATCGCTGGTATTTTAGTGGTGATGCTAGGGATTACTTCGTTCGCTACATACATAACTGCTTACAATAAACTTTATGATGCTGCTGGTGTTGAGGCCTATGGCTGTGCCAATATTACGACAGGTTTGATCAATCCGCAACAATTGGACAAGGCCATTCAAGGCGACAAGGCTGTACAGGAAAGCATTGGGAACGATTTGAACTGGACAACAGGTCATAAAGATATTTTCCAAACACAATATATTTTATCGTTGGATGGCACATTATTAGCGCTTGATGATCATTTGGCTGAAAAAGGTTATGCCCCTGGTGATCAATTTTATTTAGATAAAGAAGCTATTGATATGTTGCTTACACATAAGCATCCAACATATTCACAGCCTTATACCTATGCAGGGATGGACCGTTTATCTGGCTATGCCCCTATTTTTAAAGACCATGATTCCAGTAAAGAAATTATTGCCATTAGTGTCATCGACTTTGATGCTAATATCGTGAAGGAGCGAACATGGGATGTTGTACGAAATGGGATTTTAATTAGTATTTTCCCTATGCTAATTGCTTCCATCATTACAGGCTTTTTAATTCGTCGTAAAGTAAGACCGATTAGTGTGCTGATTCAGCAGGCGAAAGAAATTGCCAATGGTAATTTAGCTGTACCTGAAACAAAAATTAACAGTAAAGATGAAGTAGCGGATTTAGCGAATACATTAAATCGAATGACAGCTAATTTACAAAATATGATTATGACGATGCGTTCCACTTCTAACACTTTAACGAATAACGCAGATGAAACCGCTTCCACCCTGAACGATATGAGCAATACCATTCAAGGTGTCGCTAATAATATCGAAGAGGTAACAAGTGCCGTGACGGCAGGGATGCACCATGCTGAAAATGCGACAGATGTTCTTACTTCTTTAGCGCAGGACCTTCAAATGATTCAAAGCAATACCAATAACAGTGCTGATAATGCTAGACAAACGATGGAATTAGCAACAGAGGGTGAGCGACTAGCAAAAGATATAAGCAATGATATGGCATTAATCCACAGCGGATCGGGTGAGGTACAACAAACAGTAGAAAACTTGGTTACATCTGCAACCAAAATTCAAACGATTACAACGTCTATTGCAAACATCGCATCACAAACAAATTTGCTAGCACTGAATGCTTCCATTGAAGCGGCTAGAGCAGGGGAGCATGGCAAAGGCTTTGCTATTGTTGCTGAGGAAGTACGGAAGCTTGCTGAGCAATCTAATCAAGAGGTATTGCAAGTTGAACAGCTTATTCAGGATATAATGAAGCATGTGCAGCAGGTCATGTCATCTACGAATGATAATACGCAATATATTGAAAAAGGAACAGAGACAGTACGTCTAACCGCACAATCTTTAGGAAATATTTCTACAGCAGTGGCTGCCACAGTAGAAGAAATGATTACCATTTCTAATGCTATGACCGCTGAAAACGAAAAATCTACACGTATTGTGCAGATGATTCAACAATTAACAGAATCTATTCGTGATATAGAAGAAACGATGAATATGATTACTGTCGCAGCACAGCAAACAACTGCAAGCATTGATGAGGTGGCACATGGCTCTAATGAAACAAATCACATGGCACACACACTCGAACAGCATGTAAAGGCGTTTAAATTAAAAGAATAATAGAAAGATTAGGACATGTTGGCTTTTGCTAATACTACTTAAATGGTAAACTAGCAATAAGATTTTTCTTTTGCGAAGGTGAGGATTTTAATGGTGGTAAAACAAATGAACGAGCAAGTTCAACAAGTCAATGACTTATTTTTGAGTGGTCAAGTAAAGGAAAGTTATCAACTAGCCAAAGAAATATTGGGCAATGATACAGCGATCGCAGAAGAGGCCTATCAAGTCATTCAGCAGCATGTGGCAATGCTAGAGGCAAATGGGTATGCAAATATGCCTCAGCCTACTGATGACAAAGCAAAGCAAAGTGTGGAACGTATAGATGGTTCATATCCAGAACGAGATGTTCTCGCAGCTTATATAGGTAGTCAGGATGATGAGCAATTTGGTAAAGTGGTCGATGAATTATTAGCAGGACCTATAGAAGCGCAGGCGAACGCCTACTATACAATGGCAGAATATTATGTCCTTGCAAAAGAACAGGATAAGGCATCAGTACAGTATGCGGAGGCAATCAAATTGCAGCCTAATAAGGCATTGTATTGGGGAGCATTTGCACAGTTTTTAAATCGTCACGAAGGTAGCCCTTATTCGGCATTAAGACTGATTGAAGAAGCAATACTCCTAGATGGAATGAATCCTCGTTGGCACTATATTCAAGGTAATATATTTTTCCAGCTAGTAGCAGCGACAAAAAATTTAAGCTATTTACCTGCCTTGGAAGAAGCATGGGAGAAAGCTGAAAAACGTTGTACAGCTAAGCAGGTCACATTGAAATTGGATTTGGAGAAGTCAAAAGATTTGTTAGCGCAATGGAAAAAGCAAATGCTCTAACAGGTATCTATTAATAATTATTTCCTTTCAAGTATAATTATGCTATAGTGAAACCATAAACGGACGTATGAAGCTTATCGATGACATGAAAGAAGTGTTTTTTTGAGTTTATATGTAGCGTATGTATTGGTAGGACTTGCCATTGCCATGCCTGTAGGAGCTATTACAGTAGAAATGACAAAGCAAGGACTCAAAAATGGTTTTATGCACGGCTGGGCAGTTGGACTTGGTGGCATGACCATTGATATTGTATTGGTTTTTGCTTTGTATATGGGACTAGCTTCCATCTTGGCTATGCCTTTAATTCAACTACCTATGTGGATTATTGGAGCGGGCTTTTTATTCTTGTTAGGCTATGATTCTATCAAGAACGCTGACCATGATATTACATTGGCAGGAGAAAAAGTAACCAAATCGTTTTTTGCCTCTTATTTTAACGGCTTACTAGTGGCCATTTCGCCTGGTAATCTTGTTTTTTGGGTCAACGTATTTGGTGTGGTGCTAGCAAAATCTTATGGACAAGGGGAGTCAACGAGCTTTTTAATTATTGCTGCTGGTGTTTTAAGTGGAATTTTACTCCACGATATCGGTTTGCTGACCATTGTCTCGGTTACTCGTAAAGCTATGAATCGGAAGATGATTAGGACATTTACCATTGTCGCAGGATTCTTATTGATTGGTTTTGCTTGTTATTTTATCTATGAATTTATACAAGGAATTAAGATTTATATATGAAAAGTGCGATCCCTAAAGATCGCACTTTTTTTATTGCGCAATAGCCTCAGTATGCTCTTTTAAACAAGCTAAAATTTCTTCTGCTACTTCATGCGCTAATGCTAGTTCTGAAGTAAAGCCAACACAAGAACAATTCATCTCACCTAAAATATAGCAATCTTCTCCGACTTCATTGGTATCTAGCATAAAGTCGGCTGTCCAGATTAGCGGTAAATCATAATTGCCTAGTAGGTTTGTTACTTGAGGGAGCTGCTTTAAAAAGTTTTGTACCAGCTCTTGCCAGTCTTCAGGTTTGTCATAGCGATATTGAGCGCCAGAGAATAGAGTTGCACTAAAGGCATCCTCGGTAGCAGCTGGTTTTTTATGTACGACGTGTACAGGATGATCGCGCAACATGAATAAGCGGATTTCGCCTTCTGTAATCCTTGGAAGAAAGCGCATATCGATTAACATACCATTCGTCCCTGTAATATACTGCTCACAAAATGTCATAAAGTCGCCAAGCTGCCAATATTCTACATGATTATCTTTTGCTTCAGTACATTTGATTTGTGCATCAAGTGGCACTTCAGTGATACCCTCTGCTAGCGGTTCCACCAATTTTACACGCCAAATACCTTCTCCAGTTGAACCACGATTTTGCTTCAAAACACGCTCTGTTAAAGCTAAGGAAGTAGGGAATTGTTTTTTGAATGCTTCGATTGTGTAGTAGGCAAATGTATCATCAGGTACTAAATTTGTTGTCGTCAGTTTTGATAATACGTCTTTTGAACCATAGCTAATCATGGCGTCTGGATGTGGCATCCCTATAACGCCAGCTTGGCATAGCTCGCGTAGCATAGCAAAGTACTCTTCCTCATGCTGTAAGTTGCCTGGGTTAATGCGAGATACATAGGCAATACCATGTTCCTTAACATAGTGAAAGATTTCCTGCTTTTTTGTGATATCAAAGAAGAGTACCTCTGCATCCTGTCCACGTTGCTGTAGCGCTTCCACCATTGGCATTGTATCTGGGCGATAGCCATCTGGGCCTTTATCTGTGCCGCCTTCCACCTCGAAAAAAATAACTTTTTTATCCATAAAATACCTCCTTATATCTGTTGTTATGTTCAGTATAGTAGACAAATAAGGAGAAAAGATAGATAAAATATGTAAATTTTATGTATAAATTCATATATTACTATCTCGGTAATAGGAGGTATTGACTATTAAAATTCATAACTCTCTTAATTTTCTGTTTTCAAGCTTGCTTTTTCTGAAATACTGTAAGGTATAAAATCATAAGAAGAATTAGCAATGTACCAATAAACTGATAGCCACCAAAAGCAATCTTTAACCACCAAACACTTGTGATGACAGCCATTAATGGTTCAAGACTACCTAGTAGGCTTGACTCCTTTGGTGAAAGATAGTGCAAGCTAGCAATATAAAACCAAAAAGCGAGCATTGTCCCAAAAATAACAATAAAGAGAAAATAGGCAATGGTTGAAAACGTCCAATCAGATAGATCGATAGCCCATGGTGGGTGAGCTATACTCATTACTATACCACCGATGATCATCGACCAGCCGACAACTAGTAATGAATGGAATTGCCGTAAAAGTGGGACGGCATAAATGGTATAAAATGCAACAGAAAGACCAGATAAGATACCCCATAACACAGCCATTAAAGGAACGGACAATGTTGAAAAAGAACCGTTTGTTAATAATAAAAAGGTCCCCACAAGTGTAAGTGACACAGCTATACCATCCTGCTTTGTCAATGGACTTTGCCTCGTTAGAAAGTAATAAGCCATGATAAACAGTGGTGCTAAATATTGCAATAATGTGGCTACAGCTGAATTACCAATAGCGATTGACATCATATAGGTGTATTGGACAGCAAGCATGCCGAGTAGGCTAAATAAAATTTGTCTAAAAGCATTTTGCTTTGTGCGCCATATGACGAAAATGGATTCATGCCGATGGGTCATTTTATATATAGCTATTAGTAACAGACCTGCTAAAAGTAAACGACTAGAAACAAGCCAGCCGACCTCTAAATTGTCCTGCTGAAATAGTCGTTGGGCAACGGCCCCTCCGATTCCCCAGAAACTTGCTCCAAGAATAACTAGTAGAAAGCCCAGTGTACGTTTATTTTGGATAATTTGATTCATCTGTTTACATCTCCTAAACTATCAATATAAGATGATTATAAAGTGACTAAGTGGAAATAAATATCGATTTAATCCAATAAAATATCAATATATTGAGGTGTTAGAGATGCCGTTAACACATATTAAAATTGCCAAGGATTTACAAGAATTAACCTTGCATGGAACAAAAGAATTTCCAGTTGCCTTGTATGAAACGATTATGCGATTAGAAAGCATGGATTTTCTACCTCTCCATTGGCATAAAGAAATACAATTTGTTTTGATAAAAAAGGGATGTGCTCAGTATCGAGTGGGGACCGACGTTTTTGTTTTGAACCAAGGCGAGGGGCTCTTTATTAATGCCTCTGGATTACATGAAGCAAAGCCTTATCAAATTGAGCAAGCGATCGTTTATTGTGTAAATGTAGATCCAAAGTTAATGGGGGGGCATGAGGGCAGTATCTTTTTCTCAAAATATGTAGAACCGTATATTACAAGAAATCGAATACCTTATGTCAAACTAACAGGAGAGTTGGCACAGAAAGTAGCAACGATTGCGGAATTAATGCGAGAGCAAACCGCTTTTTTTGAGTTAAAGGTACGGAGAGAGCTTCTATTTATTTGGGAATCCATGCTAACCCAATCCTTATTGACAGAACAAATAATGGATTCTGCCACTATTGTGCAGCATGAACGAGCAAAAGCTATGCTAGATTTTTTACATGCACATTATCAGCAGAAAATAGCATTAGAAGATTTAGCTAGCCATGTGTATATAAGTCGCGCTGAATGTAGTCGTTTTTTTAAGAAAATAGTGGGCATGACACCGTTTACCTATTTATGCCAATATCGACTGCGCAAAAGCATAGAATTATTGAAGGGTAATGAGCTATCGATAACAGAAATAGCTGTTAATACAGGCTTTAGTACCGTCAGTTATTATATTGAAAAGTTTAAAGAATACACTGGCTATCCGCCACATGTTTATCGTAAGAAGTTTTTAAGTGTGAAAAATAATTGAACGTGAATGGAAATAGGACCATCTTTTATTCTCAAATTCTATACAAGATGAACCATTTGGCATAAAGTAAAATTATTAGTAGAGAGGGGGCATTGTGAATGATGGTCTTAAAAAGTAAGCAAAATATTTGGCTAGCCTTATTATTAGTGGTATTAGCGAGTAACTATACACTCTATAATACAGGATTTGGCACATCCCTTTTACCTATCGAAACAAATGGTGTTGTCATGGGCTCATTAATTGACTGTATTGTGGTGGTGCCTGTGCTATTTATGCTTTATAAAGGTAAATTTTCATTAAAGCAAGCCATCCTATTAGCTGCAGCTGGCTGTATTGCTGCACGTTTTATCATTCCTATGGAACACCTTCAGCCTTATGTGGCAGTGACATGGGCTGGCTTTGCGATTGAAGGGTCTATTATTCTATTAGAAATTATCCTAGTGGCAACACTTGTACGATACCTGCCAAAAATCCTAGGGGAAGTGCGGAGAAGCTCTTTACCAGATCTCTTTTCATTTTCAAAAGCTGTAGAACAACATGCACCCAAGCATCCAGTTATTCAGATGATCTGTGCTGATTTATTAGTGCTTTATTATGGTTTCGCGAGTTGGAAAAGACAAGAACGACAAGGTTTATCTTTGCATAAAAATTCTAGCTATATCGCTTTTCAGCTCATGATTATTCATGGGATTGCTATTGAAACGATTGGTATTCACTGGTGGCTACATGAAAAGTCAATGATACTTTCCATTGTGTTGCTTGTTTTTAATATTTATTCAGTAATCTTCTTTCTTGCGGATATGCAGGCTATTCGCCTAAATCCTGTTTATGTCACAAATGATACATTGTACTTATCTCTGGGATTAATGAAACGTACTGAAATTCGTTTTGATCATATTGCTGAAATCATCGAAGACAAGGAGCGGTTAGAGGGAAAATTATCAAAAGATACGATAGACTTTATAGCACGTGATTTTGGTGAGGCCTATCCGCATTTTATTTTGAAAATGAAGGAGCCTGTGGAAGTAACGTTTATGCTAGGGATCAAGAAGCACTATAGTCACATAGCCATTAAAGCAGACCAGGTTCAAGAATTTAGACAAATGCTTGTAGAAGGAATGGCAATGAGTCAACATCATTAAAATTAGTATAAAAAAGTAGTAGTCAATGTTTTGTGATCAAAACATTGACTATTTTTTTATTGATTGATTTTAATACTATTTAAACTAATTTTAACCTTCGGATTTTATAGTTTTAATGTACTGAGAATGATTGATTTACAGGAGGGCTTTGTTTTAGCGAAAGATTGAGAAAATTGTATGCCTGAGATAAAAGGGGAAGTGTAATAACAGCACGAATTAGTACATGATTAAAAAACCGCAATGTTCAACAGGGCTATATGGAAGTTCCAATAACGAAGAGATCAATCAAATACAGTCTATGACAGAGCAACAGCCATCCTTTGGTATGTAGTGAACGGATTGAAATGACAAAATTCCAGCCTGCACTAGCAGAATTAAGGACAGAAAGACGATATGAGCAGATTACATATTATGTAGAAACACCAGATCACTTGTTCCAAAATTTTCTTTATTAAAAGGCGAAGCGCATTTATTGGAGAAATATTATAATAAGCTTATTGAACAACATACCATTTCTGACAGCATTACAAAAATTTTTATTCCCGTACATCCAATCGATGTTCTTAAAGAACAAGTAATGTTAGAAAATGAAAATGTAAGAGTAACAAAAGATACGAAAACAAAAACCTCTGCATCTTTCTAGTCGATCAAAATCTACGAGCAAGTATTCCTTTACTGGTGTTTTTTATGTAAAGGATATCCGTCCTACTATGATCGACACTACAACAAGTAAAGAGGAGTTATTGAGAAACGCTACTATCTGTTCATTCGAAGAGTAGCATTGCAAAAATATAAAGCGGTTACAAAGATGATAAATAACTAGCATAGAAGAGGAGGGATTGTGTATGAACGATTGCATTCTTTTACAGTCTAGTCAAGATTGGCATCTACAGAGAATGTATATGAAGAAGTTTAACAAACTGGTACTGGTAAAAAGTGTTCATCATAATTCAGCAGAGACAAGAGCCAAACTACAATATGAATTTTCCTTGTTTTCGAATGAGCAAAATCCTTGGTTATTAAAGCCAATAGCTATTGATTATATAGATGATCAATATGCAATCATCTATGAAAATTTTAATGGAGTCCCCTTAAAGCAATTCAGTAATAACTTGATTTCTTTGCATCAATTTCTCCAGATTGCCATTGACCTTGTCAATATTTGTATGAAAATGCAACAAAGTGGTTTACTTTATCTACACCTACATCCTAATCAAATCTTAATCAATCCTAATTCTTTAAAAATAAAACTATTAAGCTCTGAATTTAGTACAAAATATGATGTAGAATCTCCAGTTGTGATTGAAAATCCCTATGAACGACTAGAACAGCTACCCTATTATGCACCTGAGCAAACTGGCAGACTTCATTTAGAGGTAGACTATCGGACAGATTTATATGCACTGGGGACCATTTTTTACGAAATACTGGGCGGTCAATTGCCTTTTCAAGCAAAGGATGCTGTCGATTTGATTTATGAAATCATCACAAAAAAACCAGAACCATTGGTAAGTTTAGACAGTCGTTATCATTCATTGCTTTGGGAAATGATTGAAAAGCTATTAGCTAAAAACCCAGCTGATCGTTATCAAAGTGCCATTGGTTTGAGAGAGGATTTGCTACAAATCCAACAGAAACTTTTAGTAAACGAACCGCTTGAAAATTTCCTGCTTGGTGAACAGGATTTGCATCTGAATACGGGACTGTCTACTAAGCTTTATGGGAGAGAATCGCAATTCGCAGAGCTTTCCTCTGTTTTTCGTCAGGTTGCAAAAGGTGACAAAAAGATGGTTACGATATCAGGACAAGCAGGGTATGGAAAGTCCAAGTTAGTTCAAGAATTAAAGGGTGAAATAGCGGCCGCAAAAGGCTATTTTATTACAACTAAGTATGAGCAATTGCAATTAGAAAATGACTATTCCATTGTTATCCATCCTTTAAGGAGTTTATTGAAATTTATTTATATGGAAGGTGAAAGGTCTGTCCATTTATGGAAAAAATTATTTCAAGAGGTTAAATTAGTTGTGACAGATGAACTTATCCATCTATTACCTGAACTTAAATGGTTTGTGAAGGAGGAAGTACACTTCCAAAAAGAAGTTAGCCAAAATACAAAACAGCTCCATTCCTATACGTTTATATCGATTCAAAAAATTTTATTAACATTTGCTATGCAGAAGAAACCAGTTATATGGTTTGTAGATGATTTGCATTGGGCCAATCAAAGTACAGTTGAAATTATGACCCAAATTTTTGAGCAACACCGAGCAGGATACTTTATGATGATTGGTACATTCCGAGTGAATAAGGACAGCGCAGAGGAGGAAAATCAGCAAAGAACTTCTAGTTTTTCGAGCGGTCATCATATCCATTTACCCTTGCTTCAGGAACAACATGTTCAACAATGGTTGGAGGCATCTTTCCAGGCAAAGCCTCATACCATACAGATAATTGCCAAGCAATTATTTAATTTGACCAAAGGGAATCCGTTATTTGTGAAAGAGGCGTTTCGATCACTCCAGCAAGATAACACAATTTATTTTAATGCAACAACAAAAGAATGGGAGTTTAATCGTAAGAAATTTAATTTATCCCGATTGAACAACGAGCTACTTGTCTTTATTGAAACTAGAATGGCTAATTTAACAACAGAAGCCCATGAGATTTTACGCATAGTTGCATGTTTTGGTCAGCGCTTTGAATTTACAGATGTCTTAAAGCTCGTGTCCTTATCAGCTCAAGCGTTATTAAAACACCTGGAAACACTTGTTGAAAATGGCTTTATTATTCCGTTAGATGCCCATTATAAATGGGCAAGTACGTTAGAGCATGAAGGGATTTTACATACATTTTCTACCAAATTCCGATTTGTTCATGATCGTATTCAACAAGTAGCTTATCAGGACTTATCAGGGCAATTGCGTGCTAAATACCATTATCAAATTGGCCAGCTTTTAACAGATGACTCTCAAATGGCTGCAGATCATGATCGATTAAGCGAAATCGTCATGCATTTCAATTACAGTCGCCACTTATTGACTGGGGAAGAAAAGCAAAAGCTGGCTATCTGGAATTATCAACTCGGTATTGAGGCTAAAAGAATAGGGCTCTTTGATAATGCGCTAAAATTTTTTACAACTAGTAAAGAACTATTGACGCCTGATCATTGGGAGACTAGGAGAGAACAGTCGGTTAAATTATATGCAAATTTAGGTGAATGTGAATATTTAACTGGCCACTACGAACAATCGGAAATGCATTTAACAGAAGCTTTGCAGCACGCAGAGACAAAATTAGAAAAACTGATGATTAACAATTTGAAAACGGTATTATACATTGAGTCCGATAACCCTACTATTGGTCTAGAAGCAGGCTTGGCAGGTTTTCAAGTTGCGAATCTTAAAATTTCAGCATATCCTAAAAAGTCACAGCTTCTAAAAGAGTATCTATTGTTGAAATGGGCATTGCGACATATGTCTGACCAAGACTTGTTTCAGCATCCGCCAACGAATAGTAAAGAAATTGATATTTTGATTCATTTAATTATTAATATGACGGCAAGTGCTTTCCTATTAAATCCTAACTTAACAGGCATTCTTTTAATGAAAGGGCTGCGTTTACAGTTGAAGTATGGCGCTACATCGAAAAGCGGCATGGTATTGATTAACTATGCTATGCTTTTAAATGCAGGTTTTGCCAATATAAAAGAAGCCACTCGCTTTGGCAAACTTGCCATCATTGTTGCGGATAACCAAGAAAGCATATATATCAAGGGCCATACTTATTATGTGTATGGCGTGTTTATCAGTCATTGGACAGAGCCCTATGAAACCAGTATTCAATATATTAATGAGGCTCAAGCAAAAAGCCAAGAGCTTGGCTTATATCATTTAGTATCCTCAGCATCATGTTTTATTGTCGCTATACGCCTTATTCAGGGTGTTAACCTAGAGGATTTACAACAAGAAATTAGACGACAACAAGAGGAATTTTCTATTCATGCAAGTACCCTTTCGATTGACTTTTTAGCCGAAATGGGGAGATGGATGAATATCCTCCGCTCTCCACATCATCCTGTACATTGGGCTTGTCCCATCACAATACAGGATCAGCCTGCTATTAAAATCATGCATTATACAGTGCGTTTACAAATGTCCTTTTTATTAGCGGATGAAATACAAGGGAAAGCGATTCTGATTGAATTAAAGAAGCTAAGTAAGGACAGTTATACATTACCAATCACCACAGTCTATTATTTTTATCGGGCCATGTGGCAATTTCACTTTCTGCATAGTCAAAATTGTCAGGTACAGGAGCAGAGGTTATTTTTAACGGATATACGTCAAAGCCTCAAGAAATTTAAGAAATGGGCTGTTTATTCTTCAGAAAATTATGAGCATCTCTATGCTTTATTAATGGCAGAGAATTACCGTTTACACAACAACGACAGTGAGGCAGAACTCTATTATGACCGAGCAATACGATTAGCAAGTATGAATGGTTTTGTCCAGGATACAGCCTTAGCATATGAACGAGCTGCTAACTATTATCTCGCAAAACAGCAAAAGAAAACGGCAAGGCATTATATATTGAATGGTATTCAAAGTATTGAAACGTGGGGAGCAGAAACAGTTGCTAGCAGATGGGCAAGAGAATATCAAGTGCATCGCAAACTGGAGAATCACAGTAGAGAATCACTCACGTTTGATATGATGACGGTTTTTGAAACGACTCAATCATTTGCAACAGCTATTCGTATGGAAGAATTACTGCATAAAATATTGTTTTCACTGTTAAAGCATGTGGGGGCAGATAGTGGCTATTTCATTCATAAACAGCAGCATGAATTATTGGTGTTAGCAAAGGCGGAAGCTGCGGAAAAAACATTTACGATGTATGATCAACAAAGTATGGAGAATTTTAATGCGAATATGCAATCGATTATACGCTATGTTCTTAATAGTAAAGAGCATGTGATTATCGACAATACACAAATAACACAGCATCCTCCTTTCTCCTATTCGACGGCTAAATCTATTCTTTGCCTACCGATTATCCATCAAAATGAAATTATTTCGATATTGTATTTTGAGAATACCTTAATGACGAATGCCTTCCATCCATCTCATGTTCAGCTATTGAAAGTAATTGCGGCTCAAATTGCCGTTTCTTTTGAAAATGCGAAAATATATGGAGATTTAGAAAAACGTGTTCAGTTGCGTACTAGGGAGCTAGATGAGACGAATCGGCATTTGATAAAAATGAATGAACGTTTAGAAAAAAATGAACTGGAACGTAAAAAACTCTTGCATAGTATTTCCCATGAATTACGCTCCCCGTTAACCTCTACATTAGGGTATATAGAACTTATGCTAGAGGGCGTGATTGATGACGCAGTAGCCAGAAAGAAATATTTAATACGAAGTAAAGAAAGGCTATTATCATTAAATAACTTAATTCAAGATTTGTTTGATTTAGCAAATCTAGAAGCTGGTAGAGCAGAATTTTCTTTTACAGAGGTAAAGGCAAAGGAATTATTTTTACAAATGGCAACCCGTTATGAGGATGAAGTAAAACAATCAGGATTAACATTCAGTGCTCACTTTTACGGTCATGAAGAAGCTCAGCTACTGATTGATAAAACGCGAATCAATCAAGTGATTGAAAATATCATGACCAATGCAATGAAATATACATCAAATGGTGGTATTCAATTGTCCTTCCATGTAGAGGACAAGCACTTGTTTTGTTCGATTGCAGATAGTGGCATTGGTATTGCTGAGAGTGATCTTCCCTTTATTTTTGATAGCTATTATCGAGCAACTAACACTCATGAAGCGCATTCGCATGGCATTGGCTTAGCTATCTGTAAACAAATTGTTCGCCAGCATAATGGTGAGATTTTTGTTGAAAGTCTTGAAAATGAAGGAAGCATATTTAGCTTTACATTACCACTAGTTAAGGTATTGGTAAAAAATTAAAAAGGGGTGGTGAGTGTTTTCTTACTTCTCACCACTCTCTTTTTTATAAACGAATTGGTAGCCAAAACCTCTCACTGTTTGAATCCATTTCGGCTTTGAGGGGATATCTTCAATTTTACGACGAAGCGTACTAATATGGACAGATACGGTTTTCAAATCAGTGACACCGTCATAGCCCCACACATGATCAATGAGTTGATCGACACTAATCACTTGATTCGCATGCTCAATTAGAAAAAAGAGGAGTAGCTTCTCCTTCGTAAATAAATTTAAAAGCTGTCCATCCTTATAAACATTTTTCTCATCTAAATGTATGGACAAATTATCTATATGTACAATATTACTTTTCTTTGTTGGGTTTCTTCTTTTTAAATTTGCTTGGATACGGGCCAATAATTCTTTTGGAATAAATGGCTTTGTCATATAATCATCAGCCCCCACCTCAAAGCCCTCAAGTTTCTGTTCAATTAGGTGATTGACGGTCACAAAAATGATAATGACATCCGACACATCACGGATTCTTTTGGCTAACTCGAAGCCTGTACCATCTGGTAAATTAACATCTAACAAGATTAAATCTGGTTGTTGCGTGACAGCGAGATGCCAGCCACTGGATAGAGATGATGCCTTTAATACATTATAGTTAGCATTAGCTAGCGTGAGCGATAAAACCTCCATAATATCTATATCATCTTCCACTATTAAAATTTTCTCGTTCGACATATCTATTAATCACCTTCCTATTTCAAATATACCAACTTTTGTCTAGGTTGGGAATTAGAAGACTTAGAGGTCGAATGATTTTAGAATCCCTCATAACCTTAGTCAAAATAATCATGCAAGTTTACTAAAAAAATAAAGACTTCTATTTCCCATGAGAAAATGAAGTCTCTAAAAAATTAATCTAGGTGTGCGATAGCATGGAGTAGATCGTCACGGATGGCCTCCCAAAATTGCTGTTGAACACTATCACTGTACGTATAAAGCTCTTTATGTTGAACATGCTCATAGATGGCAGCAATCGTTTCTTGATGAAAAGAGAGACGATGGTTTAATAGCTCTCGTTCTTCTTCAATACAAAATAGTTTATAAATATCGGATAAGCGTTCAAACTTTGCTAATTTCTGTGTCATCACTTCATATTGTGTTTGATGAAAACGTCCTACTGCAGAAGTCATTGAGATTTTTGCCCGATGCTCTGCTTGTAATGTCCGATACTCCTCTTGACGGATGGCTACACGATACCAAAATTCATAACGATTAGGTAATTCTTTTAGTTCATAGGTAAGTAATGATTTTAAAATTGAATGCACTTGTTCATATGTATCGATGATCTTCGCTGGTTCTTTAAAAATGCCAAACATACTACCACCCCCATGTAGTTTAATACTACGAGTGAAGATTAAAATCCTTTAAAATAATCATAATATTCAAAAGCGAGAACCTGCTAATTATTGAAACCCTGACTCCGTAGTTACGTAAAGATTTACAGGGGGTGAGTCAATGTATGAGTATAAATTTGTACAAACACATTTAGGTAGCTTTTTTCAGGAATCTACCTATCGGAAAACAATCGAAGAATACGCGAAGCAAGGTTGGCGTTTAGTGCAAGTATTGCCGATTGCTTATAATGGTCATGGGAAACCAACAGACTATGAAATCATTTTTGAGAGATTATTATCATGACTATCAATGAACGCTAGATTTCTGCCATAAATGGTGGGAGTTTAGCGTTTTCTTATTTTAATACAAAATTTGCTGTTTTTATTAACAAAAATAGTGTATTCAGAAAAATATAGAAATAGCATTTACAAAACAAAAATATATGTGTTAACTTAAATAGTGTTAATGGTTAACTTAAAAGAGGGAGGTTAACAATGCAACATTTTTGGGTTGTCGGTACAGATACGGATGTTGGGAAAACAATTGTCACCACCATGTTGATGTGTCATTTACAAAAACAAGGCTTGAAAGTTTCACCATACAAGCCTGTGCAAACAGGAGAGGTATACGAAAACGGTCGTGGCTATTATCATGATACAGCCATGTATGAAAAGTATTCCTTACAAAAGCTTCAACAAGAGCATCTCAATAGCTATTCATTTAGAGAAGCTGCATCGCCACATTTTGCTGCACAACTGGAGGGGCAGCAAATTGATGTCAATGAGCTATTATTGCGGATTCAATTATTACAAGCGTCCTATGATGTTGTGATATGTGAAGGAGCGGGTGGGCTTTTTGTTCCTTTTACTGCTCCCCATGGGATGACGCTGCTTGATGTCATCGTCAGTAGCAAGCTGCCAGTAGTGCTTGTTACAAGGACATCCCTAGGAACGATCAATCACACATTATTAACAATAGATGCATTGCGCTCTCGTGAAGTTGACGTTCTTGGCATAGTGTTTAATGGGAACACAGGTAGCAGTATGGAGCAAGATAATATACAAACGATTTTACAGTACCATCCCTTGCCCAATGCGATTATTCCAAAGCTACAAAATTTGTCACAGCTAATGGATTATGCCATGACGCACACAACACTGTTTGAAAGGCTTTTTAACTATGAAACAAGTATTAACTGATTTACAGCTAAGAGATTTACGTCATGTTTGGCATCCATGCTCACAAATGAAGGACTATGAGGCATTTCCACCCATCGTCATAAAAAAGGGGCAAGGCGTGTGGCTTTATGACGAACATGATCAGCGTTATTTGGATGCTGTATCTTCTTGGTGGGTTAATTTATTTGGACATGCCAATCCGCGTATTAGCAAAGCTTTAAGTGAGCAAGCATTTACATTAGAGCATACGATCTTTGCTAATTTTACACATGAACCAGCCATACAATTGGCTGAAAAATTAACCGCATTAGCACCACAGGGATTACATAAAGTCTTTTTTGCCGATAATGGCTCATCTGCTATTGAAGTTGCACTGAAAATGAGCTTTCAATACCATATGCAGACGGGGAAACCAGCAAAAAAGCGCTTTCTCGCCTTGACGGATGCCTATCATGGAGAAACTATTGGTGCTTTATCCATAGGAGGGGTAGGGCTTTACAATGAAGTTTATCAGCCTCTGTTATTAGATACTGTTCGTGCTAAAGGGCCAGATTGCTTCCGCTGTCCATTTCAGGAAGATCCAGCAAGCTGTAATGCACCATGTAGTCAATTTGTTGAGGAACAACTTCAAGCGCATCATGAGGAAATCACGGCAGTTATTATTGAACCATTAATTCAGGCTGCAGCAGGTATGAAAATGTACCCACCTGTCTATTTACAGCGCTTACGGGCGTTGTGCTCACATTATGATGTGCATTTCATTGCAGATGAAATTGCTGTCGGTTTTGGTCGGACCGGTACATTATTTGCCTGTCAACAAGCGGACATCATGCCAGATTTTATGTGTTTATCAAAGGGGCTAACAGGTGGTTATTTACCTTTATCAGTTGTCTTAACGACGGAGCAAATCTATGACGCTTTTTATGATGATTACGGAACAATGAAGGCTTTTTTACATTCGCATAGCTATTCAGGCAATACATTGGCCTGTCGTGTGGCACTGGAAGTATTAACGATGTTTCAAGAGGAACAAGTGATGGAGATGATTCAGCACAAGGGACAATACATGCGAGCGTTAGCCATGGAAGCTTTTTGTGATATGCCTTATGTGGGTGAATACCGACAAGTTGGTTTAGTGGGAGCGATTGAACTAGTAAAGGACCGGAGGACAAAGGAAGCGTTCGCCAGTGAGGAGCGTATCGGCTATCAAATTTATCAACGGGCTTTAACGAAAGGCTTACTCATCAGACCGCTCGGCAATGTTCTGTATTTTATGCCACCTTATATTATTTCTGAAGAGGAAATGTCATTTATGATTCATACAACGAAAGAGACAATCGAACAATTTTTCCAGGACAGGGGGGCTAAGGTTGGGTAAGCGACAACAAACATTAGCGCTAGTCATGATTGCCATGTTTGCTGCTCTAACAGCAATCGGAGCTTTTGTTAAAATTCCATTGCCTGTCGTACCGTTTACATTACAAATTGTTTTTGTATTTTTAGCAGGCTGTTTATTGGGAAGTCGGAATGGTTTTTATAGTCAACTTGTCTATATCAGCGTGGGCTTAGTAGGCTTACCTGTTTTTACACAGGGTGGTGGTATCACATATGTCTTACAGCCAACTTTTGGTTATCTGATTGGCTTTGCCCTAGCCGCCTATGTGATTGGGTTCATTATTGAAAGGATTGAGACGCCGACGAAAAAGCATTTTATTGCAGCAACCATTATTGGGCTGGTTATTATTTATGCTGTGGCTGTTCCTTATTTGTATGTAGCATTGAATTTCTGGTTAGACATGAAGTCAAGCTGGTCACATGTGTTTGTTGTCGGCTTTTTAAGTAGTATTGTCGCTGATTTTTGCTTAGCTATTACATCAGCGCTATTAGCTGAGCGCTTGTATAAAGTATTTCAGTCAGCAAGAAATGTGAAATTTTCACACGTAGAGGGGGAGAATGTAATATGAATTATTACCAATTAGCACAAGAAGTTATTGCTGGAAAGATCATTAGCAATGAAGAGGCACTTGCCATATTAAATAGTGAGGATGATGCGCTATTACAGCTTATGGATGGTGCTTTTACGATTCGTCGTCATTATTATGGTAAAAAAGTTAAATTGAATATGATTATGAACGCCAAAAGCGGATATTGCCCCGAGGATTGTGGCTATTGCTCCCAGTCCTCTAAATCAACGGCTCCTATTGAGAAATATCCATTTATTACAAAAGAGGAAATTTTAGCAGGTGCAAAACGAGCGTTTGACAATAAGATTGGGACGTATTGTATTGTAGCCAGTGGTCGTGGGCCAACACGTAAGGATGTCAATGTCGTGAGTGAGGCGGTTGCTGAAATAAAAGAAAAGTATGGCTTGAAGGTTTGTGCCTGTCTTGGCTTACTAAAAGAAGAACAGGCACAGCAACTAAAGGAAGCGGGGGTGGATCGCTACAATCATAATTTAAATACATCGGAACGTCATCATTCCTTCATCACGACCTCACATACATATGAGGATCGTGTCAATACGGTAGAGATTGTGAAAAAGCATGGAATTTCACCTTGCTCGGGTGCCATTATTGGGATGAAGGAAACAAAAGAGGATGTCGTCAATATTGCACGCGCCCTCCATCAATTGGACGCTGATTCTATTCCTGTAAACTTTTTAAATGCAATTGATGGCACAAAGCTAGAAGGGACTAAGGATTTAAATCCCCGTTATTGTTTAAAGGTTTTAGCTTTATTCCGCTACATCAATCCGACAAAGGAAATCCGTATTTCGGGTGGTCGTGAAATCAATTTGGGCTCACTTCAGCCACTTGGTCTCTATGCAGCTAATAGTATTTTTGTTGGGGATTATTTAACAACAGCAGGACAGGAAGCGAATAGCGATTATCGCATGCTGGAGGATTTGGGCTTCGAAATAGAATTAACACATAAACAAGAAGAAGTATTTTGTTAAACTTATGACATGTAAATCTACTACTACAGCAAAAACCGTACTATTGTACGGTTTTTTGGTTGTAGTGAAAAGAGACGGATAGACCTGACATCACTGGCAGTGGATATACCTATAAAATCAAGGTTTTCACAAATTGTTCAATGAAAGCGTTTTGAAATTGAACAGTTTGTGAAGACCTTCACATAAAGCTTTCTTTTTAAAAAAATCAGCGTAAAATAAGAATCAAGTAAGGAATTGTTATAAAACAGTTGATAAGTCATATCACAAATTTTGGTGGTTGTTATATTACAAAAATAATGAGTGAAGGGAGCTTTTCACATGTGGGTTATTACAGTTTTTGATAAAAAGGACGTTCGAATTTTTGAGTACGCGAGCAAAAATGAGGCAACAGAAGCTTTAGCAAAATTCAAGAAAAATGCCGTTTTAACGTATACAAAATGAGTTGCTGATAAAGCAGCCCTCTACCGACAGAGGGCTGTTTTTTAATGTACAACAATGGAAACAGCACTGTACATTAATAATAGTGCCATAATCATGTTAAATGGTTTTCGGTATTGCTGTAGTGCTTTTTGAAAAACGGAGCCACATAATGCCCAACTAAATGTACTGATTACCCCTACTAGCGCTAAAAAGAACGAGAAGAGTAGATAGCTTATGTAGGATGAGTAGTAGGGTAGGATGTAAGTTACGACAACAGTAAGACCAAATAAAATACCTTTTGGGTTAATAAATTGAACGAACGCTCCTAAAAAAAATAGGTTTCGTTTTTTTTCTTCATTGTCGTGATCCTCTAATTCTTTGCTTGTTAAAATTTTATAAGCCAGGTACAACATATAGCCTACACCAAATATGGTTAGGGGTAATTCAATGGCAGGTAAAATGTTTAACATGATCGTGTTAAAAAAGCTACTAAGACCAATAATGATGAAAAAACCAATCCCTACACCTAAACAGAATGGAATCGTTTTCGCTAAGCCATATTGTTTAGCAAAAACCATCGCCATAAAATTATTCGGGCCAGGTGTAAAGCTTGTAATGATGATAAATAATAAAAAGGAAAATACAGGCAAAACAATCCCTTCTTTCAAGTTGTATGATATAATGCACGAAATAGACTGTATAACGTCGGTCTTTTTATTATACAAAACGTGCGTTATATTGTACATACAAGGAGGGCTTTTGGATGGAAGAAATTCATCTCGTCTTTGCGAGAAATTTAAAGGCAATTCGAGAAAGGGAGAAATTAAGCTTAGAGAAGGTTTCTCAGCTTAGTGGCGTGAGTAAAACGATGATTGGTCAAATTGAGAGGGGAGAATCCAGTCCAACTTTGACAACAATTTGGAAAATTGCAAATGGATTAAAGGTTTCGTTTACAGAGCTTATTCATCCTCCCCAACCTGAGACGGAGGTTATTCGCGGTAAAGAAATTCAAGTATTGAAGGAAGATCATGGCCGATATATGGTTTATCCTCATTTCCCCTATCAAAAGGATAGTCGTTTTGAAATATATACAATTGAAATCAAAGAAAATGGAACGTTAGATGCTGAGGCTCATCGAGAAGGAACGGAGGAATATATAACCGTTTTTGATGGGGAATTAATCATCCATATACAGGGTCAGGATTATCGATTAACAAGTGGTGATGCCATACGATTTAAGGCTGACCGTCCACACACATACAGCAATCCAGGTAGTACAGTAACACGACTTAGTATGACTATTTACTATCCACATTAAAAAACGTATAAACGCTTTTCACAGCGTTTATACGTTTTCGTTTTATAAAATACTAGCTAAACGTTTAATTCCCTCACGGATGACTTCAGGTGTTGCATTTGTATAGTTAAGACGCATTGTATTCACATTCGTTTTTGATGTGTAGAATGGATCGCCAGGCACGAAGGCTACCTTTTGTTCCATCGCTTTATTGAATACATCAAGGGCCGGTGTACCGTCCTTCATTGTTGCCCAAATGAACATGCCACCCTCAGGTCGAGTATATTCAACATGGGCAGGGAAAAACTCCTGCATAGCATCAAGCATCGCATCCGACTGATTTTTATATAAAGCAATAATTTTCTTTACATGTTCGGTATAATCATTACTTGCTAAGTAATCGTAGATAACATATTGTGAAAAAATATTAGTATGAAGATCAGACGCTTGCTTCGCTGTTTCAATATGCTGCAATAGCTCTTTGTTTTTTGTGATAATAAAGCCAAGACGCATGCCTGGTGTGACCGTTTTAGAGAAAGAACCTAGTAAAATACTATTTTCTAATTTTCCAGCACCGATATATGGAAGTGGCTCCCCTTGGAAACGTAGCTCCCCGTATGGATCATCCTCAATTAAAGCAACATCATATTTTGCCACTATTTCGCAAATTTGCTCACGCTTTTCTTTCGAATATGTGAGTCCTGTTGGGTTTTGGAAGTTCGGCACCGTATAAATGAATTTTACATTTGGTTGTTGTAGAGCACGCTCTAACTCTTCTAAGTTAAGACCATCATTTTCTAGCGTAACACCATGGAAAGTTGGCTCTGTTAAAGTAAAGGCTTGAATAGCCCCTAGGTAACCTGGCTCTTCGATGATAATGCCATCGCCTTTATTGATAAGTACTTTACCAATTAGTTCAAGCGCTTGCTGTGAACCTGTAGTAATAAAGACATCGTCAGCATGTACATCAAGTCCATGGACACGTTGATATTTCGCGGCAATATATTCACGCAATGGTGCATAACCCTGTGTGGATGAATATTGGAATAATCGGCTGCCATTTACTGTAATAGCATGGTCTACGGATGCTCTCAATGCATCAATCGGGAAAGAAATCGGGTTTGGAAGCCCGCCTGCAAAGGAAATAACGTCCTCGGCATCTGTCACTTTTAAAATATTTCGAATAAATGAGGATGGTGTTTTTAAGATTCTTTCAGAATATTGCATAATTATCGGTCCTTTTTTTCTGATTTTTTAAAAATTATATCATTGTCATCGTGTGCATACAATATTATCATTGTATGCAAGACAATTAAACTATTGTATGCAAATTAAGAGAAAGAAGGGCCTAGTGAATGCCTATTAATTCATTTGACGAGTATCCAATGAGTTGGAAGCCGGATATTAGCAATATTTCTGCTCCGTTATATATAGCCATCGCACATCAGCTAGAACAAGATATTAAGGATGGAAAGCTAGTACCAGGAACAAAATTGCCACCCCAGCGTGAATTAGCTGATTTTTTAGATGTGAATTTGAGTACGATTACAAGAGCCTTTAAGCTTTGTGGCCAAAAAGGATTAATTTATGCCTCAATTGGCAGCGGTACATTCGTTTCAACAGATGCGGCTAGCAATAAAATGTTACTGCCAACCAACCATGCCACACCTATCATTGAAATGGGCTCTGTTTTACCAGATAATTTTGTTAATGATGATATTACACGCTTTATGAAGAAAATGATAAACGAACCTAGTTTTAGCATGCTATTTCAATATGGACGACCAGAGGGCAATGCATGGCAAAACGAAGCCGTGATGAAGCTACTCGAACTAGTAAATTTTCAAACAGACCAGCCTATTCTTCTAGGAGCAGGCGGACAAAATGCCATTGTGGGAACCCTTGCAGCTTTATTTCAGCCAGGCGACCGCATTGGTACAGATCCAATTACCTATGCAGGCATTAAAACAGCTGCAAATATGCTTGGTATCCAGCTTGTGGCTATCCAACAATGTCAGGGTGAAATGACAAAAGAAGGATTACTATATGCTTGTAAAAATGAACATATCAAAGGAATCTATGTGATCCCTGATTTTCATAACCCAACGACTCATACGATGTCAGTAGAAACAAGAAAAATGATTGCAGACGTGGCAAGACAGAAGGATTTGCTTGTAATCGAGGATGCTATCTATAGCTTTCTCAAGGAGCAACCGCTTGCTCCGATTGCTTCTTATGCACCTGATAAGGTTGTTTACATTGCTAGCCTATCTAAAACACTATCACCTGGTTTACGATTATCCTTCCTTGTGACACCACCTGCGCTACGTAAAAAAATAATGGAAACGCTCTATAATATCAACATTTCCGTTTCTCCTATCATGCTGGAGCTTGCAGCACGATTAATCCATGAAGGTGTTGCCCAAACGATATTAGAAAAACACCGAGCATATGCCAAGCAGCAAAATGCGCTTGTCGATCAGTATTTAGGGGATTATCACATATTAGGGGATGAGGAATGTATTTTTAGGTGGATCCAATTGCCTGACAAATTTACGGGTGTTCAATTTGAATTGTTAGCTTCGAAAGCTGGTGTACAAGTCTATGCAGCGGAACGCTTTGCCGTAGGGAATACAAAGCCTGTCAATGCCGTTCGTTTAGCCATTGCAGCACCAGAATCTCAACTTGAGCAAGCGTTAATTATTTTAAAGGACCTCCTCGAAAGTAATGGTGATTATGCATTTGTTGATTAGAGGTTATGGGGCGTATAATAAGGCTAAGAAAGAAACGAGGTGATGAGCATGGCACATAAAGGGCGTGTTATTTTGCATGTGGATATGAACAGTTTCTATGCTTCTGTGGAGCAAGCACATGACCCAAGTTTAAAGGGGAAGCCTATCGCAATTGCAGGGAACCCAAAGGAACGGCGTGGCATTTTAGTAACTTGTTCATATGAAGCAAGAGCGCTAGGCATTTATACAACTATGACTGTTCATGAAGCGAAGCGTAAATGTCCTGAGCTATTGTTATTACCTCCAGATTTTCAAAAGTATCGTCATGCATCTAAAGAAATGTTCACCATTCTTCGAAGCTATACACCATTAGTAGAGCCTGTTTCGATTGATGAGGGCTACTTGGATGTGACTGAGCTAAGCAAGGAACGGCATGCCTTAAGTATTGCCCAGGAAATACAAGCGCGCATTTTAGCTGAGCTGGATTTACCTTGTTCCATCGGTATTGCACCGAATAAATTTTTAGCGAAAACAGCCTCTGATATGAAGAAACCAATGGGGATTACCGTACTACGAATACGGGATATTGAACAGCAATTATGGCATCGTGAGGTTGTCAACATGCATGGGATTGGAGCAAGTACTGCTAAAAAATTAAATGCACAAGGCATCTTTACAATAGGTGATTTAGCTAAGACAGAAGAATTTAAAATGAAGCAAATTTTAGGGAAGAATGGGGTACGGCTTCGAGCAAGGGCCAATGGGGTGGATCAGCGCATGGTCGATCCTGAGGCAATCTTTGATACGAAAAGCGTTGGGAATTCAACAACATTACCAGAAGATGTAACAGATGTTCGTACACTTCATAAAACAATCGAAGGTCTATGTAAAAAAGTGGTGGAGCGTCTTGATGCGAAGCGCTTAGCAGGTTCAACTGTGAGCATTCAAATTCGGGATGCTGATTGGCATAATCATACACGTTCGAAAACAATGTCCAATGTCCTGTATCGTTATGATGAAATTTACGACATTGCTTGTACTTTATTTGATAAGCATTGGGATGAATCTCCTGTAAGATTACTTGGTGTAACGGTTTCCAATGTGGTGGATCGTAAAGATTATTCACAGCAATTATCGATATTTGATTTTCAGGAGCATGCGAAAGATGAACCGATTCTCAAGCTTGTCGATGAAATTGAGGGACGGTTTGGCAAGGGGATTATAAAACGTGGTGTAGATTTAGGGAAACGTTCCTCCTATCAATCCCAAACAAGCTTTAGTAAAGATTTTTTAGATGACCATGAATGAGAAAGAATGAAAGTAGGTGTATCTATGCAATACAAGGAGTATGGGGATGCTAACAATCCTTTCATGATGTTTATTCATGGAGGGGGCGTTGGAGGGTGGATGTGGGATCAGCAAGTTCACCATTTTTCCCATTATCACTGTGTTATACCTGAGCTAATGACACACAATCCATTTTCCATTGAACAAAGTGCGAAAGAGCTTCTTCTGCTTATTGAGAAAAAAGCCAATGGGAAGCCTGTTATAGTAATTGGTTTCTCTTTAGGAGCGCAAATCGCTATTCAAATGCTAAGTCTACAGCCTAGTTTAATCGATTTTACGATCATCAATAGTGCGCTCGTGATACCCTCTCCTACTGTAGAAAGGATGCTTCAACCTTTTATTCGACTGTCATTTCCGCTTATAAAAAATAAAACATTTGCGAAACTTCAAGCAAAAGCCCTGTACATTCAAGAAGATTATTTTGAGCGTTACTATCAAGAGAGTGCCACGATGAAAGTAGATACATTGATTCAAATTTTGCGAGAAAATATGTCGTTTTCCATCCCAGCTGACTTTAACAAAGCTCAAGGAAAGATTCTAATAACTGTGGGAGAAAAAGAGAAAAGCAACATGAGAAAATCTGCTAAAGCACTTGTGCGAAGTCATCCAAATAGCAAGGGTGTGTTATTGAAGAACATCGGTCACGGCGTCTCATTAGCCCAACCTGCATTTTTTAATCGCTTTGTAGAGAATTGGATTAAGGATGGTCAATTACCTGAAGGGACAGTTATTCGGTAGGGGAACCCCATTACGAATCGTCATCCATAATGGAGTTGATGTATGGATCATTGAAAATAGTGAGGATATAAGTGTTTATGCTGCAATATCCATTCCTTCATCTCTATCATCATTTCTTCGTAGCTAGGGACAATAAATGAAAAGTCATTTCTTGTATTTATTAATGTTTTATTGATTTGAACAACGTGATGAGGAAGAATTTTTATACTGTTGTTCAAGAAGTGCTTATTAAATAGATGCAGTAGATCGTGTTTAGAAATATTTGTCGTATTGACGAGATGATAGAGTCCTGTTAAATCTTGTTGTGCAGCGCGTTCAATGGCTTTAGCCAAAGTAAGTGTTGTCACTCCCGTCCAAATAGCACCCGAATAGCCATAGACGGGACTTTTTTGTTGCATAAACCAATTGAAGAGTCCGATGCCATCCTTTTTCAAATCAGGACCAATTATGGAATTACGAAATGTTATGTGCTTGTCGTTATTCACTTCCCCTATACCTTTGGTGCGGTCATAAAAGGTTTCCCCGTCTAGTACACTATTTTCATAGTAGGGAGCACTTTTGCCTGAAAATACGCAGTCGGTACTTAGATGAATAAGCTTTGTGTGTCGATTTTCAAGGAGAGATACAATGGCATGCGGTAAATAGCTATTCAGTAAAACACTTTGGGCAGGATGAGCCTCACAAGCATTGTTTAAAACACCAATACAATTAATGACGACATCTACCTCATTGTCTAGTAGTAGCGACCTTAAAAAATGGGAGTCTGTCACATCACCTGTTCTATTATTGCCATAGGGAAAAGGGGTTCGAGAGTATGTTGTTACATCATGCCCTTGTTCACATAAATAGATGGCAATGGTATGACCAGCCATGCCTGTAGCACCGAGCACTAAAAATTTCATGGTTTTCCTCCTGTCCAATGAAGGAGCTCTTCTTGTATAAGAGGCAATGTTAATAGCTTTACTTTAATGTCAGCCACACTTAATTGTTGGGTATTGTTCGAGTTATATTCATCCGTTAATGTAATTTTTGGAGAGCCTTCATCGAGGTATTTTCCATAATTTAAATCCCGATTATCCGCGGGGATTCGATAGAAATGGCCCATATCAATAGCTTTTGCCGCTTCTTCTTTCGTACATAATACTTCATACATTTTTTCTCCGTGCCGTGTTCCGATAATTTGCATGGCGTTGTTCGCTTGAAAGATCTCAAGTAAAGCCTGTGCTAAATTTGCTATTGTGGCAGCAGGTGATTTTTGCACCATAATATCCCCGTTTTGAGCATGCGAGAATGCGTACAATACCAATTCTACCGCTTCCTCAAGGCTCATCATAAAACGTGTCATATGAGGGTCCGTAATCGTTAAAGGTTTCCCAGCCTTTATTTGTTCAATGAATAATGGGATAACCGAGCCTCGTGAAGCCATGACATTACCGTATCGAGTGCCACAAATTAGGGAATGGTGAGGGTCAACCATTCGTGACTTTGCAATAAACGTTTTTTCCATCATTGCCTTGGATATACCCATCGCATTGACAGGGTACGCTGCCTTATCTGTTGACAGGCAAATGATTTTCTTGACGCCAGCTTGAATGGCGGCTGTTAGTACGTGATCTGTTCCTAAAATATTGGTTTTCACAGCTTCTAAGGGAAAAAATTCGCAGGAGGGAACTTGCTTGAGAGCGGCGGCATGAAATACATAGTCAACATTATACATCGCATTGTGAATGCTTTGAATATCGCGGACATCCCCGATATAAAATTTAATTTTTGTATGCTGATAGTGTTTTCGCATATCATCTTGCTTTTTTTCATCCCTTGAAAAAATCCGAATTTCCTTGATATCTGTATTTAAGAATCGCTTTAATACGGCGTTCCCGAAAGAGCCCGTGCCTCCAGTAATCAATAATATTTTATCTGTAAACATTGTATAGTTCGTTACACCTCCTGCATGCTATTATTTCAATCCTCTTTGATGTAGGTCACATTCTGAGTTCTCCCTAGGGTAGTTGTACCAATAAGCAAATTCGTTAGTATATTTACTTGTCGGATTTTTATCCATCAGGGCACAATTAAAATCCCAATCTCCTGCAATATCTTTGCGTATCGTAAATTTCGCATCTCCAATTAAACTTCTCCTGATAATCTTAAATTGCCCAGGTAAGGAATAGCGGTTGGATTCATCTTTAATAAAAGCAAAGCCATTTTTAATAATCATGTTGTAATAGTAAATATCAAATGTGCCATCCACTTGTGCTAGTACATTGCGAATAGCAGGTAAATAGTGGTCATCACTATCGATGATGGCTATATAATCTCCTGTTGCTTCTGCAATGCAGCGATTGTAGGCAACACTCGCACCTAAATTCGTTGGGTGAACGATGATTTTTAAAGCTGCACAGTTTTTCTGATAATCCTGTAAAATGGCTAGCGTATTGTCTGTAGATCCATCATCTACCACAATAATTTCATAGGCATATTCTTTTGGAATACTATCAAGCATCGTTACGATCCATTCTTCGCTATTAAATGCAGGTGATAAAAAACTAATCTTCATCTGATCCCTCCATTCTATGTTCATTAGTAGAGTTGTTCCATGTGACTGAGTAGATCCTTTAATACAATATGCGTAGACGTAGTGCTACTGTAGGCAATTGCTTATTTTAGGATGTTTTTAAGAGAGTGTTTTTAGATAGAATTTTTATGTTTACTAGAGATATGGCATAAGAAAGACGAAAATTTACTAATATAAGCACATTTAGCAAGAGAGGTCATAAACTAGCGAGAGCGCTTTTTTTAGAAAGAGGGATACGATGACAAAAAGGATAGCATTTATTTGTAGCGTAGAATCTTACAAACTTTCGGATGCCCATATTTTCAAAGATTTGTGTCTAGTGCCTATTTTGTTGGGGGAACATTTAGGCTATGAGGTCACTATTGTCACGACAGAAATGAATGAAGCTCTACTTCAACAAGTCTTTCCCACTGTAAAATTTGAGTCTGTACCATTTGAAGATGATTATGTGGTGAATATGAATGCCTATTTAGCCCAGCATGCAAGGGACATCGACATTGCCTTTGCTATTGGACCCTATCCATCCTATTTAGCTATTTTGAAAACCTATAAGCATTTTAATCCAAATGGCAAAATTTATATGAAATTAGATGTTAATCGATTTTGGCTAAATCGATTAAAAACCTATCCCTATTTTTTAGAGTTGTTGCAGCTTTGTGATCTCCTTACCTCTGAATGCATATCTATTCAAACAGCAATCAAAGACTTTTCACAATTGGATGTTAAACATATACCCAATGGTTTTTATGAACATTTCCCCACAGAGCCAGTGCCGTTTCACGAGAAAGAAAATAGAATTCTAACAGTTGGGCGATTGGATGCACCAGAGAAGCAAACAATTTTGACAGTCAAGGCATTTTTAGCAGCACAACTGCCAGATTGGGAGCTTCGTTTAGTAGGGCCGATGTCAGTCTCATTTCAAGAAGAGCTGAGACTATTACTAGATAGTCATCCGTTTGCCGCTCAAGTAACGATGGTAGGACCTATTGTTGATAAGGTCCAGCTAGAAGAGGAGTATCGTAAGGCTAAAATTTTTTGCTTAACGTCTTTAGTCGAATGTTATGCCCATGTCTTTGCGGAGGCAGCTAAAAATGGTTGCTATATCGTGACAACAGATGTGGATGGTGCTGCTGATATTACACAACAACAGCGTTTTGGTACAATCCATCCTACACATGATTGGGAGGCGATAGGTCAGACATTGCAACAAGTTGCAGCACACGAATCATTATTGGCAGATACTTGTGTCCAGCTTCAAGCATTTGCCCGCAAGGAATTAAATTGGAGGCAGATCGTCAAGAAGGTTGCCAATTATTTAGGTGAATAAAAGTGAATCTTTTCTGGATTGAGAGGAGTATTCTTTTCTTTATACCAGTATTTCCTATATAATAAAAACTAGTTTTATAAAGCTAGACAATCATGGGTAGACACAAGGGGAGACTAGAATGGAAATACTACAAGCAACAATGGATGAACTAGAGGACTTAGCAAAACTGTTTGATGAATATCGTCAATTTTATGGAATTGAGTCAGATATAAGCAGTGCCAAGGCATTTTTACAATTACGATTGGCCTTGAAAGAATCCGTCATTTTTATCGCGCTGATGGATGACAAGATAATTGGATTTACACAATTATATCCAACATTTTCGTCCATTGCTTTACAGCGAGCCTATATTTTAAATGATATTTATGTAACAGAAGATGCTAGAGGCCTAGGGGTGGGCAAGGCATTGATGGAAAAGGTATTTCATTATTGCGAGCAACAGTATGCTCGCTATGTCACGTTACAAACGGCGGCTGATAATGTAAATGCACGTAAGCTTTATGAAAAGCTACAAATGAAGCAAGATGAATATTGTAATTATGTTAAATATTTTATGTAAGCCGAAGTGGTGAATCTCATCGTTGGATGAAAATGCTTCTTTCAGATCATAAATATCCCCTAGATCGTTTTGATCTAGGGGATATTTTTAATTCTAACTATTTTATTTCAAGCGTATAGGGTTGTGTGCTAGCTTTGCCATCAAACTCACTTACTTCAATATAGTATTTGCCTGCATCAAGCTCCACCGTACCAACCTCGGCATCACCAACACCGTAAAGATCGAATGTTTTGACGGTTTTTCCGTTTGCATCTAACACTCGAATAACACCATCCAACGCTTTTTCTGTTTGGAGTGAGAAGAAGACTTCGCGTTTCTGATCGTTATTCCATTCAAAATAGTCTTTATCACCAAATGGTATACCTGCATTTAAATATTGCGTTGCAACCCATTTCTCATCCTTTTTCACAAGAACAGATGGCTTGCTAGGTACTCCATTTACTAATTTTGAATCCGCATCTTCATCCACATGCTTATGATCAAACAATGTTAATGTATAAGGCTGAATCGATACTTGGCCAAGCCCCATGCTGTTGACTAGAATAAAATAGCCTCGATCCTTCTTCGCCTTAAACGATGTATTTACATCGTTTGTACCCATCATTCCAAGTAACATTTCAAGAATATTATCACCTAAGCCAAATGGAATTTCTGTCTCCATTTCTTTGGCATCAATCTTCATATTGCCGTTCGTATCTTCGATGATAGCTCCTGCAAATTTCAAGTCTTTTTGTAGTTCTTTAGGTAGCTGAGCTAATTGTTCATTTGTAAAGGGAACCGAAGAAAGAAGCAGACTCATGACTTCATCATTGCCTTGTTGCTTATAGTAATAATAATCTACATCATCTTGATAAATCAGGTGGTCTCTATAAGTAGTACCTGGTTGAATTTTTAGCGCTTTTGCTTCCTCATGATTGTTTGGATTGTACTCTGCTGGAATATCGCCTATTTTCTTTGTTTTCAATGTATAAGGCTCAGCAGATCGTTCTCCAGCATTGACAACGGCTACCACGTATGTTTTGTCCTTTTTCAATGGTATGACCTTTGCATCGTCTTCGTTACCAGCTGAACCAAGTAGTAGTGCCAGTATACCAAGGTCATTAGTTAAGGAAGAAACGGGAATTAATTCTTTTGTTTCTTCATCATATTCAAACACTGTACCTGTCGGCATTTGGTTCATGCCTTTCAAAAAGCTGAAGCTATAAAGGGCGTCTTCCTTCGCTTTAAATAAGAAATAATCCTCATCATAATCTGTTTGGAAATAAGCTTTTTGATCGTCACCTATTTCAAAGCGGATTGCCTGCTTAATGATAGGGTCAACATTTTCTAGGTTGCCTGAAGCCGTAGGATTCAATAACATACTCATCAGGCTGTCAATTTCATTACGTTTTTTTATGTTGTTTTCTATAAGCGGTAATTGGCTCTCTGGAACATTTTCTTCGATCATGGCTTCATCTACAGGTAGACCATCCTCATCAGGTGGGAGGGAAACTACTTCACCTTTTAATGTGTAAGGGATCATCGATTCGCTGATCGTTTCTTCTTTTTCGATGCCGCCACTAAAGAACATCTCCATAGAAAACTCGCTATTACTTTCATTAGATACACTTAAAACGTACTCTTGATCTGGAACAGCGTCGATAATCATACGAACCGGTTCACCTTTTGCTGTACCATAAGCGGTCTGCATTGGATAGGCTTCTTCTTCACCTTCATCATTTTCAGCTTGATCGATTTCTTCTGGTGGCACAGGATTAAAGTCATCTTTTAGATAAAGCTCCATAGAGGCAGTGACACCTGGAATTCCCGATAGATCAAATTGTAACGTCGTCGGTTTTTTGACAGAGAACGTGAAGTAATCTTGATCTTGTTGTTGATCTTTTGACAGTAATGTATAGTTTTTACCTGCTGTACTATATGGGAACTTTTTAATAGGCTCCATCGTAGACTTGTCTATTGTATCAATTGGCAAGTCCTTCGTCGTTTGTGCTGTAAAAATGTAAGTAGATTTGCCTTTTAAACTATAGCTTCCATTATGGTCTTTGACACCAATGACAAGCGTTCCCTTTTGATCTGCTTTAAATAGATAACCTTCTTTTTTTCCTACGCGAACATCATTGACATGGATAGGCTCTACATCACCAATCCCGCTATTTGGGTAGAAATATAAATCAAAGGCATAGTCGTATTTGTCAGCGCCTTTTAATGTTAATTGAGCATATTCATTTTCTTCTAAATCGACTTTATACCATTTCTTTTCGTCTTGCTGTTCAAAAGCACCCTGTTCTGTATTTAGCTTATTTTTAGCAAGGATCTTGGCGTTCTTAATACGATCTTCCTTTGTCTCTGAATAATGCTTAGGCAGTTTATTTAAATCAAATTGTAATGCTTTTACAGGATCAACTAATCCGTGACCATAAGTAAGATCATAGCCTTTCTCGCCCAAATCTTGTGCGGTCATTTCTAAAATCGCTTCTATTTGATGCGGTTTTAAAGATGGGTCTTTGGATTTAAGAAGAGAGGCGATACCTGCCACGACAGGAGAGGCCATGGATGTTCCACTAAACTTGACAAAAGATGATCCTTTCTTCGCATCATGAACGGTACTATAAATGTCTTCACCTGGTGCAACAATATCCACAGATGGTCCGTAATTGGAGTAGCTTGATAGTTTGTTGCGTTCGTTTGTTGAACCAACACTAATGACACCTTCGAAAGAAGCGGGGAAGGAATATTCATCTGTCGATTCATTTCCTGCGGCCGCCACAATTGTAATCCCACTATCAATTGCCTTCTGAACGGCTTCCTTCATCAGGGGAGATTCACCATAGCCTCCTAGACTCATATTAATGACGTCAACGCCCTGCTCAATTGCATAAAGAATACCCTGTGCAATGATGAAATCATTAGCACCTTCTTTGCCGTTAAATACATCAATTGGCAGTAACTTTGCATTCGGATTAATCCCATGCCCACCTACGCCATTATCTTTTGCTGCGGCGATAATACCTGCCACATGTGTTCCGTGATCGCCTGAATAGGTAGTATTAGCAGGTGCTGCTGCATTATAGGGTGGGAGTACTTGTGACTTTAGATCGGGGTGTTTAAAATCTACACCAGAATCAATGACAGCAACTGTGACATCATGGTTGCCTGCTAATTCTAGTGCCTTATCCATTTGCAGTAAGTTTAAATGATACATCTCTTGTTTTTTAGGATCAGCTTCTTTATTAAAAGAATGATAGATGTAACTAGGAGATACACTTGATATTCCGTTTTGCTTTAAATAGTAAGAGACGGCTTTTTCGATCGATACGCCCTTATTTAGTTGTACAACATCATACCCTAATGAAGGAATGGAGCGGATGACCTTGGAGCCAATTTTTTTATGTACGTTTTTATCAAGACCTGAATGCTTGATAACAATTGTATCCTTACTCATCCATTTTTCTTCATTCTTCTCTGTTTGTTTCGCACTGTTTGCCAGCATGTTTTTCGCTTTATGCTGAGGTGCCTCAGCAAAGGCAGAAGCAGCAGGAACCATGAGTGCAGCAGATGCTACAACAGCGACTGATTTTTTATACCAACTTTTCAATTGTTATCTCTCCTTGGTGTTATAAATTAAATCTCGACTATATTAATACGGACAAAGATTAGAAAAGTTTCGTAATGGAGGAAAATTTTTCTTTGCTATTTTAACTTTTGGTAGGTATAACGAAAAAACCAAGCCTTGTTAAAAGCTTTAGATCTGTTCTATTAATTGTTGTAGCTCCTGCTTGGAACGAGGGATGTTGATATTTTCCTGCAATAGCTTCTTTTTTTGCAAAGCTATGACCATTTCAAAAATCCATGGACGTTCAAGATGCGCGCGATGTAACAATTCGTCTTCATAAAACAAGGTGATTGGATCACCGTTATAAATAATTCTTCCAGCCTCCATAACAATGATTAGATCTGCCCATTCATAGGCGAGAGGAACGTCATGGGTTGCTAGTAAAATGGTTCTCTCACCATCATCTAATTTGGCTAAGTATTGTAATACTTGTGTAGCATAATAATTATCAAGACCGGCTGTTGGTTCATCTAACAAAAGGACAGAGGGCTCCATCGCTAAAACACCTGCCATTGCTACACGTTTTTTCTGACCTACGCTTAAAAAATGAATGGGTTTATCAAGCAAATCTTCCACTTCGGTTTGCGCAACGGCCCATGCTATTTTTTCTTCCGTTTTTTCAGTAGACCAGCCGAGATTCAATGGTCCAAATGCTATATCTTGCTTGACGGTCCCTGAAAAAAGCTGATGATCTGCATTCTGAAAAACAATGCCGACTTTTTGGCGTAGGGCCTTTAAAGCTTTTCGACTATATTCCAGATCGTTGCCTTCGAATACAATCGTCCCAGCTGTAGGTTTTAAAATACCGTTAAGATGTTGAAATAAAGTCGATTTTCCTGCGCCATTATGCCCGAGTATGGCGATTTTTTTACCTTTTGGAATGTCTAATGTAATATCTGACAACGCCTTCGTACCATCCGCATAGGCATAAGATAATTGGTTGAGTTCAAAATAAAATGCTGTCATGTAAAATACCCTCCGTATACGATGAGGACTAGTAAAATAGCTGCCATGCCTAGCCAATTTTTCTTGCTATAAGAGCCCATCTCTTGCCAGTAGACGGCATCGCCTCCACGTGATTGCATGGCATTGTTGAGCTCTCGGCTACGCTGAAACATTTCCACAAATAATGCCACAATAAGCATGGAGACAGAGCGTAGCCATTGCATCGGTGAATGATAGCCAAGACGTGCTTGCTGGGCGAGATGTATATTTTGCATACTTTCTAAAAACATAAAAATAAAACGATAGGTTAGTTCGACGAGCTCCACTAATAAAGAGGGGAGTCGCCATTGTCGTAGCACATAACATATTCCTTGTACGGAAGTGGTTAGAATTAAAAAGTATAAACAACTAATGCTGCCAAGGACAATAAAGAACAGCTGTTGCGCTACTAACATACTTGCGTTCCCAATAAAGACAGTCCAATTCCTCCATGTAAACGACCAAATATGGGCAGGGAGTGTATTCGTTGATGATGTAAAGGAAAGTAAAATAGATACGAGACTTGTTAATAAGAAAAAGCCAGGTAGCAATAATAATTTGCCATAGTATGCAAGCGGAATTTTTGCACCTAAAATGATAAAAGCACTCATTACAAAAAATGTAATGAGTGAAAGTCGTTCATCTCTCATGATGAGCGTTATGAGAAGTAGTCCAAGTGAAAATATCATTTTTTCTAGCGGATGAACGGACGCTAGCTTATTCAGATAGGCATACTTATCAATGAGTAACATAATGGTTAACCTTCTTTGTGTTTGCCACGCATATAGCCGATGAAGTAGCCAATAAAGCCAGCTCCTATAGCTGCCTGTAGCACGAATAATAAGCTTTCGATTTCACCACTTGGTGGCTCCCATAGACTTTCAAACCATGGTTCATATTCCGCATTGATTTCCCCAATAGCGGCTTCTGCTTCTCCATCAGCACCACCAAATTCAGCACCTTTTTGTATGAACAAGGGAATGATGGCTAACAACACAACAATTGCTAATAACAATAAATTTTTTTTCATCTGTTAATGTGCCTCCTTTGTTGAGAAAACACGTAACGTTTTTAATTCGCTAACATTGTATTTTTTCAAGAAATTCATCACTATGACCGTTAAAATTCCTTCACTCACTGCTAAAGGAATTTGAGTTAAGGCAAAAATACCTGCAAACTTTGTAAAGGATGCCATAAAGCCTCCAACCTCTGAAGGAAAGGCTAGTGCTAGTTGTACAGAAGTCACAATGTATGTACCTAAATCACCAAGCATAGCTGCAAAGAATATGGCTAGTGAAAATGACAACCCTACTTTTTGAGCCCCTTTAAAGACAAAGTAAGCAATAAAAGGACCAACAATAGCCATAGAAAAGGCATTAGCCCCTAAAGTTGTAATTCCTCCATGAGCTAATAATAAAGATTGAAATAATAAAACGATTGTTCCAATTACACTCATTGCTAGAGGGCCAAAGAGTACTGTCCCAAGTCCTACACCAGTTGGGTGAGAGCAACTACCTGTAACAGAAGGGATTTTTAGGGCGGATAGCACAAAGGCAAAGGCTCCTGAAAGCCCCAAAAGCATTTTTGTTTCAGGATTTTCATCAATGGTTTTTCGAATAGAACGCAATCCTAGAATGATAAATGGGATAGAGATCACCCACCAAAAAATAGCCCATTCGATTGGTAAAAAACCTTCCATGATATGCATGGCAAAGGCACGTTTTGGCACGATTAAAAAGGCCAGTAAAAAATAACTAAGTTTCCACCATGATAATTTCAAAAAGCTTTCCTCCTAACTAATTAATAGATTTTTAGAATATTGCGTGCGTAATTAAAAAAAGCACTTCTCCACTGGTGGAAAAGTGCATAGCTAAAAAAGCAAATAACAGTCTCATCTGCTAAGCCGCACACCTATCCTCGTAGGTTGAAACGATCACTTATTTTTCGGCAGGTCTCCTGGCTCTAGCTCAATGCTTTATAGGTCTTCCCATCCGTTGGACAGTGACATATTCTATAAAGCTCCCTATTACAGTGGCGGGACCGCGCCGGACTCAAACCGGCTTCCCTTTTAAGCAAAATGACAAACACTTTGCACCGAAAAACATTCAAAATGTGAGATTTCACGACAAAGTGTAACATGAATTTCCATAAATATGCTATACCTTTTATAAAATTTTTAAAATTAAAGGTCAACGGTGAATATTCTGATAAAAGTTTGTGCGCAAATTATATAGATTTATATAAATTTCATATCTAGTTCCATTCAAAATTGATAAATTTGTCATAAATTTTTAAAGAAATATTGAAATTTTAAAATAATAAGATATGATAAAGACAGTTTTCTATTTAAAATTCTAATAAAAATTTCATATAAAACGTCAATAAGTGCTCGAATAGCTCGAGATAATAGGGAAATTGGTGAAAATCCAATACAGCCCCCGCTACTGTAATAGCTGATGAAATCGCAAAGCCACTGGTGCAAACTTGGGAAGGTGCGACAGTAAAATGAAGCTTAAGTCAGGAAACCTGCTTATTTGATTGTGCATGCAAACTTTTCGGAGGGAGAAGTTGAAGCGAAAGCGAGTACCTGTATTTCATTCTATTCGTTTTTATTTGGCTTCTACAAAACCTTTACTCTTCGTTATAGAGTAAAGGTTTTTCTTTTTCCAAAAAGCAAATGAGGGGAGACAGAAGATGACAACTTGGAATTTAGAGGGGATGAAAACACATCTCTTTATTTGCAATGGCAGTAGCTGCATGAAAAAGGATGGGGAGGAAATTACCTTAGCCATTCGAGATGAGATACAGCGGCAAGCACTCGATCAGGAAATACATACGACAAGAACGCGCTGTAATGGACGCTGCAAGGATGCTTGTGTGGTAATCGCTTATCCTCAAGGAAACTGGTATCGTGTGCCATCAACAGAGCATGCTAGAACACTAGTACAAGATTTACATCATGAATCCTTATACAACGAACATGTCTTTACACTTCGTGAAGGTACATTACAGCGTACTGCTCAAACAACTGCCATTAAAGGGATCGAAAAGGTGAAAGAGGGGTAACAACATGGCGCAAAAAGGAAAAATTTTCGTAGTAGGCTTTGGACCTGGAGATTTTAAGCATATTACGACACGTGCAGTAGAGGCTTTACAACAAAGTGATATGATTATAGGCTATAAAACCTATGTAGAGCTGATTCAAGATTTAGTAAGTGCAAAATCGATTGTTAGTACAGGCATGACAGAAGAAGTGTCGCGTGCACAGGAAGCCGTTCGTCAAGCCGAAGCAGGGAGCATCGTCTCAGTAATTTCGAGTGGTGATGCAGGCGTCTATGGCATGGCAGGATTAGTCTATGAGGTGTTAATTGAGCTAGGCTGGACAGAAGCAACAGGAATTGAAGTTGAAATTGTTCCTGGGATTTCTGCGATTAATTCATGCGCTAGCATACTTGGTGCACCTATTATGCATGATGCTTGTACAATCAGTTTGAGTGACCATCTAACACCTTGGAATTTAATTGCAAAGCGTGTCGAGGCAGCTGCAATGGCGGACTTTGTCATTGCTTTATACAATCCTAAAAGTGGACGTCGAACAAGACAAATTGTCGAGGCTCAACGAATACTCTTAGAATATCGTTCGCCAGACACACCAGTTGGGCTTGTGAAAAGTGCCTATCGAGAACGTCAAGAAGTGACCATGACAACACTAGCAGAAATGCTAGAACATGATATTGGTATGTTGACAACTGTCATTATCGGGAATTCGTCAACATTTTTCTATGACAATAAGATGATTACGCCCCGCGGTTACCAACGTAAATATACCCTGGGTGAAGAGAAACAGCCATTACGTCCACATCAACGTTTACGCGAAGAAAATGAACCTTGGGCAATGAACCAAGAGACAGGAACAGCGCGAAATGACTTTACGGCTGACCCTAATGCAGGGCGCTTTAATAAACCCAGTATAGCCGCTACGCCAAAGCCGAAAAAAACAGCTCTTGAAATGGCTACAGCGGCACTTGCAATGGTAAAAGGGACAAGCGCAGTCAAAGTAACACCGAAGCTTGTACAGCAAAAAATAGAATCTATTTTTGAATTAGCAGTAAGTCCTGGTGTAGCCAATAAGTTTTTTACTCCCCAGCAAATGATGATGTTAGCGGAGGTCGTTGGGGATGAGGGGACGATGGAATACACACCAGATCATCAAATTCATTTGAAAATACCAACGACTGCCCCTGAACAGATCACAGAGAAATTACAGAAAGTAGGGTTTTTATTAGCCCCGATTGGTGATGTGTTATCACTGAAGGCTTGTGATTTTTGCTACGGTGAAAAGGCTGATTCAATACCATATGCAGAGGAAATACAAGAAAAACTAGGCGGTATGTCCTTACCGAAGACATTAAATATTGGCTTTAATGGCTGTGGGATGGCCTGTTATCGGGCTGTATTTGATGATATTGGCATTGTCTACCGCAAAAGTAAATTCGATGTCTTTATTGGAGCAAAACCAGTCGGTCGTACAGCACACGCAGCACAGCCTGTTGTAGAAGGGCTGGAGCCTGAGCAGCTGATTCCACTCATTACAGATATTATTGAAGAATATAAAGCAAATGCTCATCCAAATGAACGCTTGTTTAAATATTTTAAACGTGTGAAAAAGATACTGCATTTTACGTATCAAGATATGTCTTCCAAAATAAAAGTAGAGCCAGCTCCGTGCGGCGACTAGTAAGGAGTAGAGAGATGAAAGCTATTTTATTTGTCGGCCATGGGAGCCGTTTAGCAGCAGGAAATGATGAGGTTCGTACATTTATCGAACAAATGACACCTCGTATTGATGAACAATTTTTAGTGGAAACTTGTTTCCTTGAATTTGCTTCACCTAACATCGAAGAAGGTATTACAAACTGTGTGAAAAAGGGAGCTACAGAGGTACATGTAATTCCAATCATTTTACTGCATGCAGGCCATTCAAAACTGCATATTCCAGCGGAAATCGAGCATGCGCGTGAGCATTATCCAACGATTACCTTCACATATGGTCAAACAATTGGTATCCATGATGAAATCTTTGCCATTTTACAAGATCGCCTAGCTGAAATTGGCTTTAATTCAGAACAAGAGCAGGAAGACACAGCGATTTTATTGATTGCACGAGGTGGCAGTGATCCATCTGCTAATGGTGATTTTTATAAAATCACGCGACTTTTATGGGAAAAACTACCTGTAAAATACGTAGAAAGTGCTTTTATGGGTGTCACAGATCCACGAGTTGAAGAAGGAATTGAACGTTGTGTCAAACTAGGTGCAAAAAAAATCATCATGTTACCATACTTTTTATTCACAGGCATTTTGATGGAACGCATGCATGGCATGTGTGAGAAGTTTAATGAACTTTATCCAGATTGTGATATTCAAATTGCTAACTATTTTGGCTACCATGTACGGTTACAAAATGTTTTATTAGAGCGTATTGAACAGGCAATCAACGGTACATCAACAGGTATGCAAGATCTAGAAGATTATCGCGCCTATGCGGCAGTACATGGACATGCACATCATCATCACCATCATGATCACGATCACGATCATGGACATGCGCATCATCATCACGACCATCACGATCACGATCATGGGCATGACCATCACCATCATCATGAAGAGGAGCCGGTAAAATGATTTTCATGTTAGCAGGGACAAGTGATGCAAGGGATCTAGCCCTAGCATTACAACGTGCAGGTTATGCGGTAACCGCTACGGTCGTCACTGAGTCGGCAGCCTCTAGTCTTGCTGACGTTGGCCTGCCACATTTAATCGGTAGACTGACAGCTGAGGAAATGGCGACCATCATGACAGAGCAGGGCTATCAATTGGTGGTAGATGCTTCTCATCCATTTGCGGAGGAAGCCTCTAAAAATGCGATGGCAGCGGCAAAGCAGGCAAAGATTCCTTATATTCGCTATGAAAGAGCTCATGAACATTATGCCCATCCTTTGATTACTGTTGTAAAGGATTATGAGGAGGCAGCTCAGCTAGCTGCAGAAAAACGCGGTGTCATTATGCTAACGACAGGTAGTAAAACACTCGCTACATTTACAAGGGTTTTACAGGGCTTAGAAAACACAAGAGTAATCGCTCGTATGCTTCCACGACTGGATAATATGGAAAAATGTGAGGCACTTGGCGTGGCGCAGCGAGATATTGTGGCTATTCAAGGTCCGTTTTCAAAGGAATTAAATGAAGCTCTATTTCGTCAATACGGAGTGACATTGATGATTACCAAGGAAAGCGGTAAAGTGGGCTCAGTTGATGAGAAGCTAGAGGCAGCTCTCGCATGCCAGATTGAAACGATTCTTATTGCACGACCAAATATACAGTACGGCCAACAATATTCAACATTTGAAGAAGTATTACAGGCTGTTGAACATACAATTTAGGAGGCATTTTCCATGGATTTTAAAACAGATTTTAAACCATTAACGGTAGACCCAGATAAAATTTACGATTACAGTTTCTCTATTATTGCAGAGGAAATGGGCGAGCATGACTTCTCAGAAGATGAATGGAAAGTTGTACGTCGCATTATCCATGCCTCAGCTGATTTCGAGCTAGGTCGTAGTGTCATCATTACACCAGGTGCTATTGAAGCGGGTATCAAGTCTATTCTTGCAGGACGTCATGTCATTGCAGATGTGCAAATGATTGAAAGTGGCTCTGGTAAAAAGCGTTTCCAAAAACATGGTGGTGATTTGCATTGCTATATTGCGGATGAAGATGTATCAATAGAAGCGAAAAAACAAAATACAACACGTGCCATTATTTCGATGCAAAAGGCATCAAAATTACATGAAGGTGGTATTTATGCCATTGGTAATGCACCAACTGCATTGCTGGAATTGATTCGATTAATTAAAGAAGGGCTAGCAAAACCAGATTTAATTATCGGTATGCCTGTTGGTTTTGTGTCAGCAGCTGAGTCAAAAGAAGAGCTGCTTAAACTAGAAGGGATTCCATACATTACAAATGTTGGTCGTAAAGGCGGTAGTACAGTGACGGTTGCTGCTTTAAATGCCATCTCACTTTTAGCGGACGAACAGGCGAAAAAATAATGGAGCGGAAGCCAAAAAAGGACCCCAAGGACATGCGTCACGGTTATACGACGGGAGCCTGTGCAACTGCTGTATCAAAGGCTGCACTGCTTGCCCTTATTACTAAGGAGGAGCAAGAGACAAGTACGATTCATTTACCTATTGGTCGAGATGCAACCTTTACAATTGAAAAATGCATATTTGAAGAAAATGCTGTCAGCTGTGAGACGATTAAAGATGCTGGTGATGATCCTGATGCGACCCATCAGGCACTCATCGTTGGCACAGTGAGCTGGGCAGATACACCTGGGATTCATTTAGATGGAGGTATTGGCGTCGGGCGTGTCACAAAGCCTGGCTTGCCAGTGCCTGTCGGAGAGGCAGCCATTAATCCTGTACCTCGTAAAATGATTTATAGCACGGTCCAAGGTGTGTTGGACGAATTTCACATTACACGAGGCGTGAATGTGGTGATTTCTGTACCTAAGGGTGAGGAGATTGCTAAAAAAACGTTAAATGGACGACTCGGTATACTTGGGGGCATCTCAATCTTAGGCACAAGGGGAACCGTCGTGCCTTTTTCGAGTTCTGCTTATATGGCCAGTATTGTCCAAGCCATCAGTGTAGCGAAAGAGGCTGGCTGTGAGCATTTAGTGGTGACAACAGGTGGACGAAGTGAGAAGTTTGCGATGAAACAATACCCACATCTAGCAGAAGAAGCGTTTATTGAAATGGGTGACTTTGTAGGTTTTACATTAAAGCATTGTAAGCGTCTAGGCATCAAACAAGTTTCACTCGTTGGGATGATGGGGAAATTTTCTAAAGTCGCACAAGGAGTCATGATGGTGCATTCCAAAAGTGCACCAATCGATTTTAATTTTTTAGCACAACTGGCAAAGGATATAGGGGCAGATAGAGAAACGATAGCACAAGTTCTGGAGGCAAATACAGCTTCACAAGTAGGTGAGATGATGATGGAGAAGGGCTATGATGCGTTCTTCCATCGTTTATGTGAGGCTTGCTGCTATTCCTCTATCCATCATATTAAGGGCGGTTTAACGCTTTCCACATCGATCTATTCGATGCAGGGACAATTATTAGGAAGGGCTGATGACATTGCATCGATCGATGAAGTTGATTGGGATCGGGGATAACGGATTAGCAAGCTTATTACCCCAATACCTTCAGTGGATTGAAGACTGTGAGGTACTTGTTGGTGGTGAGCGAGTACTTGATTTTTTCCCAGACTTTATGGGTGAAAAAATCTTGATAAAAGGAGGTCTTTCAACACTTGTTGAAAGATTGTCTGAAGAAACAAGAAATACTGTGATTCTTGCATCTGGAGATCCATTATTTTATGGCATCGGAGGCTATTTAGCCAAAAAGCTACAAATAGAGGTTTATCCCTATATGAGCTCTGTCCAGCTGGCCTTTGCGAAAATGGGAGAGAGCTGGCAGGATGCTTACGTAACGAGTATTCATGGACGACCAATGAAGGGCTTGGCACAGCGAATTGATGGCAAAAAGAAAGTAGCACTTTTAACAGATGTAGAGAATAGTCCGAATGCTCTTGCTCGATATTTAAAGTATTTTGGTATGACGGAATATCGTGCGTTTGTAGCCGAAAATTTACAGGGCGACAACGAAAAAAGTGGCTGGTACTCGCTCGATGAAATGGAAGTTACTCATTTTTCTCCTTTAAATGTCGTGGTTTTAAAACAAACAATAGCACCGAAACGCTACACACTTGGGATTGATGATGAGGAATTTTCACAACGAAAGCCAGATAAAGGACTTATTACGAAGAAAGAAATTCGAGTTTTAAGTTTGCAAGCCATGCAGCTTCAACGGGATAGCATTATTTGGGATATTGGCACATGTACGGGATCCATGGCTATTGAGGCAGGTAAGCTTGCTCCTGAGGGACAAGTTTTTGCTGTAGAAAAAAATGCCCCTGATTTAGAAAACTGTCTTCAAAATCAACAAAAATTTCGAGTCGATATAACTGCTATCCATAGTAAAGCACCAGAGGGTTTAGACAACTTTCCAGACCCTGATGCCATTTTCATCGGGGGCACTGGTGGTGAAATGGTTGAGTTACTGCAATTATGCTGTCAGCGTTTAAAGCAAAATGGGCGCATTGTCTTAAATGCGGCGACTATTGAAAATTTATATAAAGCTGTTGAGGCATTTAAAGCTTGTGGTTTTGCTGTTGACATTTTACAGGCTCAGCTGGCACGCAGTAAACCAATTTTAGATATGACACGCTTTGTTCCATTAAATCCAATATACATTATTTCCGCTTATCGAAAGGAAGAAAATCATGAGTAATCTAGGAATTTTATATGGCTTGGGCGTTGGTCCTGGCGATCCAGAATTAATTACAGTAAAGGCATTTCGAGTGATTCAGGAATCACCTGTTATTGCTTACCCAAAAAAGCTAAAAGGCAGTAAAAGCTATGCCCATCGTATTGTAGATGTGTATATTAATCCAGAAGAAAAAGATATGCTTGGTCTTGTATTCCCAATGACGAAAGATGAGGCTGTTCTAGAACGTGAATGGACAAAGTCAGTAGAACTTGTCTACGAAAAATTACAAGCAGGCAAAGATGTAGCCTTTGTTACAGAGGGCGATCCTTTATTGTATAGTACGTTTATTCATATGATGAAGCTAATGCAGGACAAGCATCCAGATGTCGAAATTCGCACGGTACCAGGAATTTCTTCGTTTAATGGCTCTGCATCACGCTTAGGCATTGCGTTAGCGGATGGTGATGATCGTGTTGCGATTATTCCTGCGTATGACAATTACGAAGCTATGCGTGAAGCGATTGAAACACATGATGCTGTTGTTTTTATTAAAGTGGCGAAAGTGATTGATTTAATGCTTGAAGTGCTACGCGATTTAGATTTATTAGATAAAGCATCCGTGGTGACAAAGGTAACATCTGATGAAGAAATCATTTGGGATGTGCGTGAGTTGGATGGGGTCGATTTAGAATATTTAACATTAATGGTGGTGCGTAAATAATGAAAAAAATCTATATTGTCGGCGCTGGTCCTGGTGATCCGGATTTAATTACAGTCAAAGGTTTACATATGTTACAAACAGCGGACGTTGTCATGTATACAGATTCTTTAGTGAGTGAGGACCTTATTGCGAAAGCTAGACCAGATGCGGAGGTCATTCGTACAGCTGGTATGCATTTGGAGGAAATGGTTGCTGTGATGGTGGACCGAGTCAATGCTGGTAAAACAGTGGCACGTATGCATACAGGTGATCCAGCGATGTATGGTGCCATTATGGAGCAAGTTGCGCTATTAAAAAAGGAAGGCATTGGGTATGAAGTAATTCCAGGAGTTAGCTCTGTATTTGCATCGGCCGCTGCAATCGGAGCTGAGCTAACAATTCCTGATCTAACACAAACCCTTATTCTAACACGTGCAGAGGGGCGCACACCTGTACCAGAATTTGAAAAGCTGCGTGATTTAGCGAGCCATCATTGTACAATTGCCTTATTCCTTAGTGCAACGCTGACGAAAAAAATTGTCAAAGAGCTACAAAGTGCTGGTTGGGCTGATGACACGCCTGTAGCAGTTATTCAACGAGCTTCATGGCCCGATCAAAAAATCGTACGAACAACTTTAATCGAATTAGATGAAGCGATGCGTGTGAATGGTATTCGTAAGCATGCGATGATTTTAGCGGGCTGGGCATTAGACCCGAACATTCATGATAAAGATCAATATCGTTCGAAGTTATATGATGCAAGCTTTACACACGGCTTTAGAAAAGGTGTGAAGACAAGTGATTGAGTTACAAGAGGGTGTGTTACCAGAGGTTGATCAACGTAATCCTTATGCCGTTGTAGCCATTACGAAGCATGGTGTCCAAATAGGACGTCGTCTGCAGCAAACCTTTGCAGCAAGTGATTTATATTATATGAGTAAATTTGAACAAGGCGATGAAGAAGAAAAGCATATTCAACTATTTACAGGAACAGTGCGCCTGCTATTGCCAACACTATTTAAGCAATATAAAGGGTTGATTTTAATTATTTCACTAGGGGCAGTTGTACGAATGATTGCGCCGATTTTAAAGGATAAAAAGACAGACCCAGGTGTTGTGGTGATTGATGATCGAGGGGAAAATGTTATTAGCGTATTATCAGGGCATTTAGGTGGTGCCAATGAGCTAACACACGAGGTGGCAGCTGCACTTGGTGCAAATCCGATTATTACAACGGCTTCTGATGTACAAAAGACGATTCCAGTTGATTTATTTGGAGCCCGCTTTGGCTGGGTATGGGATAGTGCGGATAAATTGACACCAGTTAGTGCATCTGTTGTAAATGAGGAACATGTAGCCATTGTACAGGAAACAGGCGAACGTGATTGGTGGATGCGTGATACACCGATGCCAGAGCAAATTAAAATCTATCCATCAACACAGGCAGCCATCCAAGCTACTCCCCATGCCACATTATTAATAACAGATCGAATCATTGAACCTGAAGAAGAGGTTCTTCTAGAAAACGGTGTTATTTATCGCCCAAAATCCATTGTGCTAGGAATGGGCTGTAACCGTGGTACATCTTTAGAGGAAATTGAACAAGTAATCGATGAAACCTTGGCAGAGCTAAAGCTTTCGAAAAAAAGTGTGAAAGCCTTATGCACGATTGATTTGAAGAAAGATGAGCAATGTTTCTTAGAGATTACGAAGAAATATGATTGGGAGTTCGTTACGTATACACCGGATGAATTAAATGAAATCGAATTTCCATCACCCTCTGAAACAGTCTTTAAATATACAGGTGCATACGGAGTGAGTGAACCAGCAGCTATGCGCTATGCACAGGTTCCATCACTTCTATTAGAGAAGAAAAAATCGGGTAATGCTACGATTTCAGTTGCTAGATACCTATTTTAAGGAGGAAGTCCATGCAAACAAATCGCTTTGTACTAGCTGGTACGGGTAGTGGTGTAGGCAAAACTACTTTTACCATTGGACTGATGAAGGCACTTCAAAACAAAGGGAACGTGGTGCAGGGCTTTAAATGCGGTCCTGATTATATCGACCCAACCTATCATACAGCTGTAACGGGCAGAGTATCACGTAATATTGATAGCTGGATGTTTTCACACGAAGCAGTCCGTGATATTGTGGCACGTGCAAGTATAGATGCAGATGTATCTATTATTGAAGGTGTGATGGGCTTTTATGACGGTAAAAGCCCTTTATCTGACGCTGGGTCTGCTGCTGATATTAGCGTAGTGACAGAGAGTCCTGTTATTTTAATTGTTAATTGTGCTAGCATGGCGCGTAGCGTAGCAGCAGTTGTGAAAGGCTTCCAATTACTATCAGATAAGCCGAATATCGTTGGTGTTATTGCGAACCAGGTTGGTAGTGTCGGTCATTACGAAATTGCGAAGGCAGCTATTGAACAAGAATGCGGCATACCTGTTATTGGCTACCTAAAGCGTGAGGAAGGGATCGATATCCCGAGTCGTCATTTAGGGTTAGTACCTGCTATTGAAAGAGGAGAGCTAGATTCATTTTTTGATAAACTAGGGAACCTGATTGCGGAAACGATTGATTTGGATCAATTAATACATTTAACAAAGGCTCCTATCTTGCAAGAATCAGGCCATTTATTTAGGGAGGAGCCTTCACGAAATATTTGTATAGCAGTTGCAAGAGATGCAGCTTTTAATTTTTATTATGAAGAAAACTTGGCTTTGTTACGTGCGAAAGGTGCGACACTACAGTTTTTCTCACCGCTTGCGAATGAGCCTGTACCAGCTGAAGCAGATGGCTTGTATATTGGTGGTGGCTTTCCTGAGGAATTTGCAGAGTCACTTGCTACCAATACAGTCGTTAAAGACTCTATTCGTCAAGTCATTGCTGAAGGTCTTCCAACATTAGCTGAGTGTGGGGGCTTTATGTATTTAACAGAGGCCATTACAAATAGCCATGGCGACCGCTATGACATGGTAGGGGTAATTCCTGGAGAAGTGGCGATGCAAACAAAACTAGCAGCACTTGGTTATCGTGAAATTTTTGGCACAGCCGATAATTTCTTAATTGGTGCTGAGGAACAAGCGAAGGGCCATGAGTTCCATTATTCCAAATATAGTGGTTCTCACAATACAGCAGCCTATGAAACAATTGGTCGTTTTGGCAAAAAGAAAGAAGGCTATCAAGAAGGAAATTTAGTGGCTGGCTATACTCATTTCCATTTTGTATCAAACCCAAAGCTAGTTGACAATTGGTTAACAGCTTGTAAGAAGGTGAAAAGTAATGACTAATTATTTTCCTATTCATATCAATCTAGAATATAAAACAGTTGTGATTGTAGGCGGGGGTCACGTGGCAACGCAGAAGGTAGCATCCCTGTTACCAGCAAAGGCAAACATCGTGATTGTCAGTCCAACCTTACATAACACATTACAGTCACTTGCAGAGTCAGGGCAAATTACTTGGAAGCAAAAGGAATTTGAACCTCGTGATTTAGATGACGCCATTCTCATTATCGCTGCAACGAATGTGACAGCAGTTAACGAAGCCGTTCAAGAAGCAGCACAGCATTGGCAATTAATCAACCGAACAGATAAACAAAGTGAAAGTGATTTTATTACGCCTGCTACTGTTCGCCGTGGTCCATTGGTGGTAACTGTTTCGACATCGGGAGCAAGCCCAAGTCTAGCCCGCAAGATTAAAGCAGATTTAGAAGAGCAATTCGATGATGCTTATGATGACTATGTATGCTTTTTACAGCAAGCTCGATTAATGATTGCTGCTAAGTATGATAAAGGTCCACAAAGACGTGCGGCATTACAAGCATTGCTAGAGCCAAACATCCTTGAATGGACACGTCATGGTGAGATCGATCGACGAGAAGCATATTTACAACAACTATTGATGGGAGCAACGCAATGAAGGATGGAATCGTATATATCGTGGGAGCAGGTCCTGGTGATCCGAAGCTCATTACTGTGTATGGACTGGAATGTATTCAAAAGTCTGATGTAATTGCTTATGACCGTCTTGTAAATCCTAAATTGCTTGATTTTGCAAAAAAGGATGCGGAGCTAGTTTATTGTGGCAAATTACCTGGGAAGCATCATCTCATTCAAGAGGAAATAAATGCATTACTCGTTGAAAAAGCACAAGAAGGTAAAATTGTTACACGCCTAAAAGGTGGCGATCCCTTTGTTTTTGGACGTGGCGCGGAGGAAGCTGAAATATTAAAAAATCATGGCATTGCCTATGAAATCGTTCCGGGGATTACAGCAGGAATTGCAGCTCCTGCATACGCAGGAATTCCAGTTACACATAGAGACTTCGCGACAAGCTTTGCCCTTGTAACTGGACATGGTCGTGAAGAAAAAGGACAAGATTTTTTGAATTGGCCCGCTTTAGCTACGGGTATAGATACCGTTGCCTTTTATATGAGCGTTGGTAATATTGCCTACATTGCTCGCAAATTAATCGAAAATGGACGGAAGGCAACAACGCCAGTAGCGGTCATTGAGTGGGGAACAACTGCTCAGCAACGCACGATTACAGGGCCGCTAGATGAGATAGCCAGCATCATTGAGCGTGAAGGGTACCATAACCCTTCTATGATTGTTGTTGGCGAGGTTGTCAATGTACGGGAAAAAATTCAATGGTTTGAAGAGCAAGGTCTTACCTTTTCATAATCATTTCTTATAAGCGCACAAGGAGGAAGCACTATGACTGTCATTGAAGCATTAAAAAAACGTCGAGCAATTCGTAATTACACGACACAACCAGTAGAGAAAGAAAAAATTGAGCAAATTTTACAGGCAGCAACCTATGCACCAAATGACCGGATGCGTGAGCCCTGGCATTTTTATGTCATTCAAGATGAAGCCATGAAGCGTTATGAAGAAATGGCAAGTGCTTATTTACAAGAACGCTTTCCCACGAAGCCAAATTTAGTGGAAAGTTCATTAAAGGTTGTACAAACAACCCCTGTAGCCATTGTGGTGACAGCTGACATAGTAGAAGGGGACACAGATGCGACAGAAGATAATGTCTTTGCTGTATGTAGTGCCATTATGTCTATGTGGTTGACAGCAGAGGAGCTAGGTCTTGGCTTTGTTTGGCGTACACGTGGTGTTGGCCTCGTACATGATCCTCGTATGCATACGTTTATTGGTGCAAGCGACGCTCAAAAAGTAGTTGGTACAATATTTATTGGCTACCCACAGGAGCAAGAACAAACCGACAAGAAACGAACACCGTTTGCAGAAAAGACAACATGGCTGTAAGGAGGCTATCAGCATGGCAAGAAAAGGCTTGTTTTTAGTATATACAGGTGAAGGTAAGGGCAAAACGACAGCATCTCTTGGCGTTACATTGCGTGCAGTTGGTCGAGGCTTAAATGTGCGTTATCTGCAGTTTATCAAATCCCCAGAACGTACTTATGGAGAGCAAATTGCCCTTCGTAAGCTAGGCGTAGAAATGGAACAAATGGGCATAGGTTTTACATGGACAAAAACACCTGAGGAGCATCGAGCTGCATTAGCCAAGGCTTGGAAAAAAACGAAGGCAGCTCTACAGGATGACAGCATTGATTTATTGGTCCTAGATGAACTCAACAATGCCCTAGCGATCACCAAGTTTCCAATCGATGATGTCCTTCCCCTAGCAGAAGTCATCGAGGCAATCCAACACCGCCCTTCTACAATGCATTTGGTTGTCACAGGACGAAGTGCGAATCCAGCATTACTAGCAATGGCTGATTTAGTGTCAACCATTGAGGCGACAAAGCATTACTATGATGAAGGGATTCCAGCGGTGAAAGGGCTCGAATTTTAAAGCCCTTTACAATTGCTGGAGGAAATACACACGAAGCGAAAACGAATACATGCGTTCTGCCATAGAATAATTACGGAGGAGAGTGACTATGCCAGCAAAATCAATCATGATTCAAGGAACAGCTTCCGATGTTGGAAAAAGTATGATTTGTACTGCACTATGTCGTATATTTTCAGATGATGGACTGAAGGTAGTCCCATTTAAATCACAAAATATGGCTCTTAATTCATTTGTTACAAAGGATGGCGGTGAAATCGGCCGCGCACAAGGGGTACAGGCAGAGGCGGCTCGTGTTGTTGCAACGACAGATATGAACCCTATCTTGCTGAAACCGAAGCAAGATATGATGTCAGAGGTTATCGTTCATGGTAAGCATTTTTTAAATATGGATGCCAAAAGCTACCGCAATAATTTTGTGCAAGAAGCGATGCCAATCGTAGAAAAATCAGTTCGCACGCTTCAACATACATATGATGTTATTGTCCTAGAGGGCGCTGGTAGCCCAGCAGAAATTAACTTAAAGGATCGCGATATTGCGAATATGCGAATGGCTCATTTAGCAGATGCAGCGGTAGTCCTCGTTGCTGATATTGATCGTGGCGGTGTCTTTGCCTCGATTGTTGGTACACTGGCATTGTTAGATGAGGAAGAACGAGCACGTGTTAAGGGATTAATTATCAATAAGTTTAGAGGCATGCGTGAATTACTGGATGATGGTTTGGCATGGGTGGAGCGCGAAACTGGTATTCCGGTACTTGGTGTGATTCCTTATGTCGATGTCAATATTGAAGCAGAGGATTCTCTTGCATTATCGTCACTACGTTTTAAAAAACCAAAGCCAGGCGAATTTGCTGTAGATGTAGCCATGATTCGTTTACCTCGTATTTCAAACTTCACCGATATTGATCCATTTTTCGATGAGCCTGAGGTGGGTGTACGTTTAATTGGTCATGTCAATGAATTAGGTACACCAGATTTACTCATTCTGCCAGGAACGAAAAGTACAATGGATGATTTAGCTTGGCTAAAAGCACAGGGCTTCGATCAAGCCATCACACATTTACGTGAATGCGGTACTAAAATTATTGGCATTTGTGGCGGTTTCCAAATGCTTGGTGAAACATTACTTGATCCAGAAGCAGTGGAGGGGAATGGTGAATCTGCAGATGGTCTTGGGCTATTGCCGATGGAAACCATTTTTGTAGGCAATAAAAAAACGGTGCAAATGACAGGCGTAAGAGGGCAGGACACATTGACAGGCTATGAAATCCATCTAGGGCGTACAAAAATTTTACGTGGTGCGGTATCACCGTTTTTACTATTAGAGGATGGAAGAGAAGATGGTGCGGTTAGTCAAGATGAGCAAGTGATTGGCACATATTTCCACGGCTTGTTCCATAATCGTCCCTTTACCCGCCAACTCGTCAATGAAATACGAGTGAAAAAAGGGCTAGCAGCTTTACCAAGTGATGTGAAAAGTGACGCAGAACGAAGAGAAGATGCCTATAATATGTTAGCCGACCACGTTCGTGCAAATCTTGATATGAAAAAAATATATGAAATATTATCGTTAGAGGTATCTATATGACGAGAAAAGGACCGTTAGCCATTAACTATGAGGCATTATGGCAGGAAGGCATGAAGGACTGGCATGGCAATATGCCTGAACGAATGGTGAATGATCAGCTAGAGGAGCAATTTTGGGCCCAATCAGTGGCACGTAAAAAAGTGGGACAAACAGATCGTTATGCTGCATTGATTTTTCAGGAGCTTCAAAAAAAGATTGAACCTCAGCATTCTGTATTAGAAATTGGTCCTGGGTGGGGCAATTATACATTTCCATTAGCTGATAAAGTAAGGAAGCTCACATGTGTGGATAGCTCTGAAAGCATTTTGCATTACTTACAACAGTGTATGCCGCAGGAGGAGCATGTTTCCTATATTCATGCAAAGTGGGAAAGTTTAGAGCATGATGAGATTGAACCACATGATATCGTCTTGGGCGTGAATTGTTTTTACCGAATGTATGAAATAAAAGCAGCTTTATATCACATGAATCGGCTGGCGAGAAAGCGTGCTATCATTGGGATGACGACAGGTCCCATTCAGCCACACTATGAACAGTTATATGAAAAGTATGGTTATGACATTAAATTTCCGCGCAGAGATTATATCGAGTTTTTGAATCTACTCTATGAAATGGATATTTACGCGGATTGTCAGATTATCCCGCTCGAACGTGTCTATGAATATGAAAGCTATGAACAGCTTGTGACAACGCAGAGTAAAAAAATATTAACGACGAATTTTCAGCGAGCCCATGTAGAAGAATCACTGCTACCTTTTATCGAAGAAAAGGATGGACGTTATTATTATCGTCATGATTTCCATGCAGCGCTTGTTTCATGGCAACCAAAATAATCAAGAAACCTTTGGAGAAACTGTACACCAAAGGTTTTTCTTATGGGAATGGATAAGGTACAATAAAACGATATAAATAAGAAGTGAGGTGGCTTATGTTGCAGCTACATTTTCTAGGGACAGGCGCAGGCATGCCTTCAAAAGAACGAAATACAAGTGCTCTGATGGTAAAGCTATTAGACGAAGTGAGTGAAATGTGGCTATTTGACTGTGGGGAGGCGACACAGCATCAAATCCTTCATACGTCGTTAAAGCCACGGAAAGTGACGAAAATATTTATAACACATTTACATGGGGATCATATTTTTGGACTTCCAGGCTTTTTAAGCTCGCGTTCCTTTCAAGGTGGGGATGAGCCGCTAACGATCTTCGGACCATCTGACTTACAACAGTGGATTGAACAAACATTGGCCCTATCAAAAACCCATTTAACATATCCTTTACGCTTTGTAGAAGTACAAGAAGGCATTATTTTTGAGGATGCTCATTTTATAATTCATGCTAAGGAATTACGCCATGTTGTACCTTGCTATGGGTATCGTATCGAACAAAAGGATTTACCAGGCGAATTATTAATCGACAAAGCACAGGCACTTGGTGTTCCAAAGGGACCTTTACTAGGCCAATTAAAAAATGGCCACGATATTGTACTTGAAAATGGTGATGTGGTGCTTGCGAAAGACGTGGTGGCACCAGCCAAAAAGGGCTTTACATTGTCAGTCTTAGGCGACACGAAATATTGTGAAGAAGCAATCCAATTATCAATGGGCGCTGATATCATTGTCCATGAAGCAACTTTTGATGGTACAACAACAGATTTAGCAGCAAGCTACGGTCATGCAACAAATGTGGAGGCAGCAAAAGTCGCACAGCAAGCTGGAGCACACTATTTATTATTAAATCATTTAAGCGCACGTTTTCTTCCATATGACTTACCTCAATTTTTAGCTGAAGCACAGGGGATTTTTCCGAATACATTCCTAACAGCTGATCAAGCCGTATATACATGGCAACATAATAAATTATTTTGATATAGTTATTAAGTGAGAAACATCTATTAGAGGAGATTCTTCTAATAGATGTTTTTAGTTTATAGTCCTAAAGGTGTGTAGATAATTTTGTTTAAATATTACTGTTTAATCATGAGAATGATCCTTTTTTGCATGCCTCTACTAGTACAAAATAGTTAGATTTATCCTCCTTGCTTATCTATTCCAGAATTTTTACAAATTAATGACAATTTAAACTTCTTCAAAAATTATTATTTTATATTTAATAAATTGTTAATGAAATATATGGAAGTAATATTGTATGATGAAGTGGAAATAATCGTAATTTTTAGGGGGATCTCATCATGAGAAAGTCAATGAAATGGAAAATGCTTCTGGAGATTATGGGCATTGTGGTGTTCATTATAGCGGCATTTTCTATTTATGTTTATCAAGCTACATATAAAAGTGAAAAAAGCAATGGAGAAGCAATCGCCAACTCCATTGTCATGGGGTTGGAAGGAGCAATTCAATCTAGAGAAAAAGCAGAAGAAATTATGGAAAAAGAAATGATTGCCGAATCTGTAATGGCTTCTTATATCATTGACAAAGGTGCTACATATGAGGATTTAAAGGCCATTGCTGAGCGTGGTGGCCTCGACGAGATTTGGAGTACAGATGATAAAGGGAATACAACGGTGACATCAGTAGCTCCAACTGTTGATTTTAACTTTGGCGCTGATCCAAACGGACAAGCTGCCGAATATATGCAACTTTTAGATGGAAGAGCGAAAGAAATTGTCCAAAAAGCACAAATTCGCGATGTCGATGATCAATTTTTCAAATTTGTCGGGGTAGGTAGCTGGAATCCGGCAACTCCACAAATTGTACAGGTGGCTCGCCATGGACAGCAGCTACTAGATTTAGAAGCAAGTATCGGCAGTGAATCTTATATCGATCAACTGAACAACTATTTATCCTCAACCGTATTATTCGCCGCTATTGTAGATGAAAAAGGCCAAGCCATTGCCGCTACAGCAAAACAAAATTTTGCGAATATTGGTTTTGAGCCAGCCCAATTTTCAGCACAAAAGTCGACTGAATTTTCAGGACGCTACGATGGCACACGTGTCACGCAATATGTAAAGCCATTATCAAACGGTACATACTTAGCTATTATTGTATCCAATGCTATCCTCTCACAAATTTTGGTAGGCACAATTGTAGCTTCATTGATCGTTGTCTGTGTGATTTTCTTCACTACGGGCCTGTCTATTTCGAAACAAGTATCGCGTATTTTAAACGTGCGCAACTCCTTAGAGGAAATTAGTAAAGGAGAAGCAGATTTAACCAAGCGTATTCCAATCCATGCAAAAGATGAGATTGGCCAATTAGTGACATCATTTAATGGGATGATGGATAATTTCCAACAAATTATGTGTGAGATAAAGCAAGGGGCCAATCAAATAAAAGAAGCTACCTATACAATTCAAGAAAATGCTCATGAAACACTTGAATCAGCCGCAATTATCCAAGGAGAATCTAGTCAGGTAGCTCAGGCCTCCTTTGCACAACAGAATAATACGGCAGACAGTGCGCATTCAATGGAGGAATTGGCGCGTAGCATTCAATATATTTCGGAATCCATAGCAGAAATTTCTAGTATTTCACGTAATACCGAGGAAAACGCAGATAATGGATTACAAATTATGCAGTCCTTACAAAAGCAATTAGTGACTGTTCATGAGAAAACGAATTTTGCGGTGATTGGAACACAGGAGCTTGAAAAACTATCCACAATGATCGGGGAATTTACCAATGTGATTACGGGAATTTCTGATCAAACGAATTTACTGGCATTAAATGCATCTATTGAAGCGGCGCGTGCTGGTGAAGCGGGGAAAGGCTTTGCCGTTGTAGCTGAAGAAGTTCGGAAATTAGCTGAAGATTCTAAGAGTGCGGCGGATAGAATCACCCAGGTGGTGATGAATGTCCAAAAGGAAACAGCCAATATTGTAGCAACCATCCAAGCAACAGCAGATGTCTTACATGCAGGACGTGCAATCGTACAAGAAGCACAGCAATCGTTTGAAGGAATTCATAATGATGTACAGGTGTTAGCAACACAAGTGGATTTAGTATCAAGCTCCACTGAGGAAATTGCTGCTAGTACAGAGGAAGTAACAGCTACCATGGAAGATGTTTCGCTCTTGGCTAAGCAGACATCGCAAAGTGTTGATGCCGTTGCTCAAAAGGCTAAACATCAAGCGGAAAATATGGAGAGCATGACCGCATTTATCGACCAATTAAATACAACAGCGGCAAACCTCCAACTATCAGCAGGCAAATATAAAGTATAAAAGGAAAAATATAGTACGATAAATCACTAGATTCCCGTATAATTGAAAAAAGGGGTGTGGTTTAAATGAATCAACAAAAGATGCCGCCAGCATTATTACGATTAATCGTCATTTTTCCCAATGTGCTGAGCTATTTACTATTATTCGGTCTGATTATTTTTGTCATGACAAATTATGAAACATTAAAAGCAACAAATAATTTAACTGTGTGGATTATTTTTATTGTTGTATTAGCACCCGCTGCTGCCTACACGACTTTCAGCATCGTAAAGAAAATCCGAGCAGGGCATATGTAAGGATATTAACGACTTCCTATTCAACATTGTAGGAGGTCGTTTTACTTAAAGGAGAATAAAAAACATATAGAGAGAAAAACTATCGTAAACAGTGATGAAATGAAGAGGTGTGTATCATATGGATCCAACAAATTGTGATTTTTCACCAATGAAAGAAACTTTAAAAGATGAGCTTCTCGAAGTGATCATGTCCTTACAGCAGAGTGTGCAGGAAATGGATACAGATGCAAATTGTCTCCTTGGTAATTTTGAGAAAATTAAAGAGAAGTTTATGACAATTGAAATGAAAGCTGCAACGTTCTATTTAAATTGTTATCTTTCCCCGTTTACTGAAAAGTATCCAGAGCTATCACACAGTGTGCAAAATATGTCTTTGAGAAGGCATGGTGGTTTAATTGTTATTCAAAGACAGGATGCTTTAGAGAATTTAATTCAGCCTGGTATTCATATTGGTGCAGATTTAACCCATTCTTTATTAGAATCTATTTTCTTCCCTGGTAATCCACTTCACGATGGAGCGGTACTTGTCCATCAAAATCAAATTGAGTCAGCTGCCAATGTACTGCCATTGTCAGAGCGGTATACAGGGGAAAAGAAATTAGGAACAAGGCATCGTGCAGCGCTGGGATTGAGTGAGCAAAGTGATGCACTTGTAATGGTTGTATCAGAAGAAACGGGTAGAATTTCTTTTGCTCTTAAGGGCAATTTATATCCTGTTACAACACCTGGCATCATATAGGGGGTCTCCCTATGTTAAAAAAATATCTTGAATTCGAGATATTTTTCTTGCGGAAGTATCACTTGCGTGGTAAAGTGATAACTGAAGGGAGGGTGAAGTCATGAGAAATCATACACTAGGCACCTTAACGTGGATTCGGATGATGCGCTTTACAACGCAAAGTAATCAGTTATCGAATGAATTTTTAAAACGTTTCGACTTAACGACAGCACAATTTGATGTGTTAATCCAGATTAAAACATATGCCCCGATTACACAGTCTCAATTAGCAGAAAAAGTAACTGTAACACAAGGTGGCATGTCTCGCATGCTTGCCCGACTAGAAAAAGAGGGACTAATCGAGCGTAAACAAAATTGGAAGACGAAAACCATCTCATTGACATCAAAAGGGGAGCAAATGATTGATGCAGCAACACCTAGTCAACTTCACTTCCAGTCTTCGTTTTTTGAAGAAGTATTATCAGCTGAAGAAATTAAATCTTTATATATTGCAATGACAAAGCTTGAAAAACATAGCCGAGAAAAAAAATTGCCGCCCGTGTAATTTTTTTTGTGAAATCACTTGCTTAGTCAAGTGAAAATAATGAGGAGGAACAATTATGATGAACAAATTAAGCGGACACCATCATATATCAATGCTAACGAAAAATGGTAAACAGAATAATCACTTTTACACAACTATTTTAGGGTTACGACGTGTGAAAAAAACGGTGAATCAAGACTCACCTTCCATGTATCACTTATTTTATGGAGACTTAACAGGCGCAGCAGGTACAGAATTAACATTTTTTGAAATGCCTGTTGCAGGACGTACAGTGCGAGGGACGAATGCTATTACGCGCATTGGCTTACTTGTACCTAGCTCCGAAAGCCTACTATATTGGAAAGAACGCTTTCAGCAGCTAGAGGTAGAACATAGCGAAATCACTACTTATGCAGGCAAAGAGGCTTTATTTTTTGAAGATCATGAAGGTTTACGGATGGTATTGTTAAACCACCAAGGACAAGAAACCCCTGCTCAATGGCAACCATGGGATGGAAATGATATACCGCAGGAACATCGTATTTTAGGCATGGGAACTATTGAAATCACTGTGCGATATTTATCAAGAACGGTCAATTTATTACAAGATTTATTTCACTATACAGTTATTGCAGAAAAGGACAAAGAAACGGTCCTACAATCAATAGAAGGGGAAGTGCTTGGCGAGATTGTTGTCAAAGAATTAGAAGGACCAAGCGAGAAACCTGGTAAAGGCAGTATTCACCATCTTGCGTTACGTGTTGCAACCGTTGAAGAATTACAGCAATGGGATACCAAAATTAAGGAGCTTGGATTGGATAGTACTGGTGTGGTTGATCGTTATTATTTCCAAAGTCTATATTTTAGAGATCGTAACGGTATTTTATTTGAAATGGCGACAGATGGGCCAGGGTTTACGGTAGATTCAGCAGTCGAAGAACTTGGCAAAGAGTTAGACCTCCCGCCATTTTTAGAAGAGAGACGTTCAGAAATTGAAGCTATTTTAGAACCGCTAGAATAAGGAGAGATAACACATGATGGAAAAATATCGTATTGATCAAGCACAAGGACTCGAATTCGGACTTTACTCTTTAGGTGATCATATCCCTAATCCACTAACAGGCGAGCGTATTTCTGCTCAACAACGACTAAAAGAGCTAGTCGAGGCAAGTCAATTAGCAGAGCAAGCTGGAATTGATGTATTTGGCATAGGTGAAAGTCATCAGTCTTATTTTACAACACAGGCACATACGGTCGTGTTAGGTGCTATCGCACAAGCAACTTCGACTATTAAATTGTCTAGCTCCGCAACCGTATTAAGTGTTTCAGACCCTGTACGAGTATATGAGGATTTTGCCACAATTGATTTATTATCAAATGGTCGTGCAGAAATAGTAGCGGGACGTGGTTCACGTGTAGGTGCCTATCACTTATTAGGTGTTGATTTACAAGATTATGAAGAAATCTTTGAGGAAAAACTAGAGCTTCTTATGAAAATCAATGACGAGGAGCTTGTGACTTGGGAAGGGCAATTTAGAGCACCTCTCCACCATGCACAAATTTTACCGCAGCCAAAAAACGGCTCGTTGCCAATATGGCGTGCGGTGGGTGGACCACCTACCAGTGCCATTAAAGCAGGTTATATGGGCATTCCGATGATGCTTACAACATTAGGTGGACCTGCTATCAACTTTAAACCATCAGTGGATGCCTATCGCGAAGCGGCAGAGCGCAAAGGCTTTGACCCAAATGAATTACCTATTGCTACAACAAGCTTGTTTTATGTAGCAGACACAACAAAAGAGGCATTACAGGGCATGTATCCACATTTAAACGGTGGATTCCAAGCGATTCGTGGTGGGGGCTATCCAAAGCAACAATTTGCACAAGCGCCTGATACACGTGATGCTTTAATGGTGGGCAGTAAAGAGCAAATTATTGAAAAACTACTTTATCAATACGAACTATATGGCATGCAACGCTTTATGGCACAAATCGATTTTGGTGGCGTACCGTTCGAAAAATTGATGAAAAATATTGAAATCATTGGTAATGATATAATTCCAGCGATAAAAAAACACACAGCAAAATAAGGAGTGGCTCATTATGAAAATTGTCGCACTTGCGGGTTCTATTGTCGGCTCAAAGACAAGAACAGCTACACAAAAGTTAGTCGAGATGTTACAAGAAAAATACCCACAGCATGAAGTAACATTACTAGATCTTGCTGACTATCAGCTAGTTTTTAGTGATGGACGTAATTACTTTGAATATGAAGGCGATACAAAATATGTGACGGAAACCATTATGGCTGCAGATGCGATCGTTATTGGGACGCCAACATTCCAAGCATCTATACCAGCTACATTAAAAAACATCTTTGACCTTTTACCTGTCAATGCCTTCCGCGATAAAGTCGTCAGTGTTATTGTTACAGCGGGTACATCCAAGCATTATTTAATGGTGGAACAGCAACTAAAGCCGATCCTTGCTTATATGAAAGCGCACATCGTACCGACCTATGTATTTATAGAAGAAAAGGATTTTTTACGTAAAGAAATTGTCAATGATGATGTCCTTTTTCGTTTAGAACGGTTAGCAGAGGATACCGTGATGGTTACAGAGGCTTTTGCAGAAATTCGAGCCAAAAAAGATGCTGAATATGATTTTTAAAGATTAATAGAAGAAACGCTGTGAAGTAGTCTGACACAGCGTTTCTTTTTGTGTCAAGGCTAGCTATAAGTTCGTGACAATCATGATAAAAATAAAACCCAAATCACTTTGAGTTTTTAATAAAGGTGGTTAAGGGTAAATAGAGGATAGAACTGGTTCTTCTGTAGCTAACAAAGCCGTATACTTTCCATATGGAGAAATGGATATAGAAACTTCTAGTAGTTCCCAACGTTTTAAAATTAAAGAGTGTGTGTAGGAAACTTGAGATTTGAATATTGTTAGGGGCGATATAGAATCCCTACTAAAGTAATTAGATAGTGTAGTATACTTCAATGCAAATGATGGGAGAGATGGAAATGGAAAACGATTGGGATAAAGCTATAGGTTCTCTTTCTAAAATAAACGTTTTTTCAAATCCAAATAACGAGCCTGTTACCATAAGTGGTGAAGCTGATGATTTGAAATGTATAGGTGTTGGGACAGATGCGGCTGTTTTTCAAGCTCTTTCCGCCCCAGCGTATGCATTTAAACTATATGCCAAAGACAAAGTGCACAAAGTAAAAGTTGAAGCAAATGTGTATCAAATACTTGGAGATTCACCTTTCTTTTCAACATGCTTTGCTTCACATGAAGAATACCTTGTTTTAAGTTACGAAGAAGGAAAAACGCTTTTTGATTGCATTCTACAAGGTATTCACATTCCAAAACAGGTTATAAATGAAGTAGAGGATGCAAGAGAATATGTTCGGAAGAAGGGCCTTAACCCTCGTGATATTCATTTGAAAAATATTTTGCTACAGAATGGAAGGGCAAAAATAATTGATGTCTCTGAGTACACACTACAGGGTAATGATCATCGATGGGAGCATTTAAAAAAAGGATATGAGCAATACTATCATTTAATTGATGGAAATTCTGTGCCGTTTTGGTTAGTAGAAACAATACGAAAGTGGTATAACCAACGTGGAAAGAATACTTCATACGAAGAGTTTACAAAAAATATTTTAAAGTTTCTATTAAAAAATAATTGAACTTACGGGAGCTCTTTTACGAGATGCTTTAATAGAAATAAAGAAAACAGACAACAAGATTTCATTGACTGTTTTAAAAACTACTTATTCGCTTATAATAGTGGGTTTATCGAATGAGACAATATCAATAATATGGTCTAAACAAACAATCTGATAATGGAATAGCTCCTTGTAGGAATAGATATCGAGAGCTATAGTTCCTTTACTTATAAAATCTAAATAAGTTGATTTTGTAAAAAGACGTACTGAGTTACCCAAGAAATCATCTTCTTGATTGACAAAATGAAATGATTCGTCAAAAACAGTATAGGCTACATATGAATCGAATTCTATATGTATGGCCGGTAATGTCTTATCAATTTCAATAGGATAGACATCATTTATAGTATATTCCTCAAAACTTATATCCTCGCTTTCGGCGCTGACGGAAGCTCTAGAAATAGAAACTCTCAAAGAGTTTGTCCCTGGCTCTACTATATTATCTAAAAACAAATAACCTTTCCATTGCATTAAATCTTCATAGTTCATACAAATCACCCTTCCATATTATCACTTGAGATTATGGTCATTTTATAGTTAGAATTTCAAAATGTCAATTTTGAGATTGGTTGAATTAGAATAAAAATTTATTGTTTATCAATAAAAAATAATTGACTTAGAATATATTTTGGATTTATGATTGTTACAGCGAGTTGTAGAAAGCTGCAGTGTAGGAATTAAACATAAAAATATTTAGGAGAGAAGAAAAAGTTATGAAAAAATATATTTTTGCATTAATGCCAATCATATTAGGCGTACTTAGTTTTTTAATCTTTATGGTGAAAGGGAGTAATGTAGCACCTGATGGTACATTAGAAGAACCATTCTTTCTTATTCCAATAGGATTTTTATTGTTAGTTATTGGATTTATATGTGTAGTAGGGGTGGCGTTAAAATCGGTTATTAAAAAGACACAATACGTTAAATAAGAGATAAAACAACCAGGTCATACATAAGAGACTTGGTTGTTTTTAATATTTACTTAATAAAAGCACTACATTTGTGTGGGAGTTTTGTTTACACGATGTATGGAGTAGACTGATGATTTGATTGAACAACATAAATAGCTATTTTAGTTGACTGCAAAATTGTACTTGAAGGTTTTGCATGATAAGTTTGTAACTACCTTTTTTCAAGGCAGTCATCTTCGTTTAATGGTTGTACATTAATTTCATAAGAAAAACTTATGTTGATTGAGCTGAAAGATTAATAGTATTTTATGATAATCATTTTGCTTAACGCTACAGTTTTCATGAAGTTTATGGAATTGTGGTATGATTATTTTTAGAGAGTAGGGGGGGCAATAAACATGGTATTTTCTCTTTTTAAAAAAAAGAAGGAACCACAGCAGCTAAAAAATAGAGTGGAGTTTTGTATCACTAATTTAGCACTTGGTGCGGCAGATGCGTATGATGTATTAGTAGAACGAGAAGATATTGAGATAGAGGAATCTGGTTGTACATCCCATTGTGAAATCTGTGAGCAAGGTATTTTTGCGATAGTAAATGGGGAAGTTGTGACAGCAGATGACGCGGAGACATTGGTACAGGCTATTGATGTAGAATTAAAACAAAATCCACTTTTCTAATGAAAAAACAGCTTGCTGGAGCACAAGCTGTTTTTTGATGGAAATGTAATTACCAACCACGAACGTATTGTACGGGAGGCTGCACGTCTTCTCCTAGCTCTTTAGCTGCATGTAGTGCCCAGTAAGGGTCTCGTAATAAAACACGCGCTAAGAATATTAAATCTGCACGATTATTTTGGAGTATCTCTTCGGCTTGAATGGCTGTGGTAATAAGACCAACTGCACCAGTAGGAATATCAGCCCCATGCTTAATCGCTTCTGCATGTGGTACCTGATAGCCTGGAAAGACATTGATGGCTGCTGGTACAACGCCCCCTGTTGACACATCAACTAAATCAACACCTTGAGATTTCATCCAGCGGCTAAAAACAATAAAGTCATCCATTGTTGTACCATCTTCCGCATAATCTTCCGCAGAGACACGTACCAATAAAGGACCATCCCATACACTGCGAACAGCATCGATGACTTGACGTAGAATGCGATATCGATTTTCCTGTGAGCCCCCATATTGATCTTGACGTTTATTCGTAGCAGGTGATAAAAACTCGCTAATTAAATAGCCATGTGCGCCATGAATTTCTAGTACATCAAAGCCAGCCTTTGCGGCACGAATAGCTGCTTGTTTAAATGCCTCGATGACATAGTGAATGTCCTCTTCTGTCATTTCTGTTGGTGTTTTATAGTCTGAACTAAAGGCAATAGCTGATGGAGCAAAAATTTCGCCATCTACTGTTGCTTTGCGACCAGCATGTGCAAGCTGGATGCCTGTTTTAGCGCCGTACGCTTTCATCCCCTCAACTAATTGACTTAATCCTTCAATATGTGCATCATCCCAAATCCCTAAATCCTTATTTGAGATACGACCTTCTGGCACAACACCAGTAGCTTCTAAAATGATTAAGCCTACTTGACCAGCTGCACGTGTTGCATAATGGACGAAATGAAAGGGTGTTACCATGCCATCGTCTTGTGCTGAGTACATGCACATAGGTGCCATCACAACACGGTTTTTTAAGGTGATAGATTGCAATGTATAGGGTTCGAATAATTTACTCAAAATAAAGCCTCCTAATTCCTAGTGATACACTCTATTTTGCACATAATGCTACCCATTTGCAAGTGAACGAGATCGTGCCTCCGCTTCTTTAATGCAGGCTTCGATGGCTTCATTAAATTGATATTGCTCTAATGCCTGTATCCCTGCCTCCGTCGTGCCACCAGGACTCGTCACCTTTTTGCGTAAGACATCTGGTTCATCTAATGACTGCTTGAGCATCTCAGCTGTCCCCGCAAGTGTTTGAGTCATTAGCAAGCGCACCGTATCTTTCGATAAGCCTACCTTCGTCCCTACTCGTTCAAAAGCTTCCATTAAATAATAGATATAGGCAGGGCCGCTACCTGAAAGGGCTGTGACTGCATGTAACTGATCTTCATCGACTTCAATAACGGAGCCAACAGCCTCTAATAACTGGAGGAATAGGATACGCTGGTCTGCAGATACCTCGTTATTGAATGCAATGCCACTTGCTGACATGCCGATTGTAGCGGAAGTATTCGGCATCACCCTTGCTACTGGGCGACTCCCTAAAAATTCTGTAATTGTATCAATCGCAATGCCTGCTAAAATAGATAGTACAGCAGTGTGTGCCGTAAGTTTAGGCTTTAAATCACACATAGCAGCAATAGCATCTTTCGGCTTCATCGCTAAGATAATCAGATCTGCCTGTTGAAAAATCGCAGGATCAAACACACAATGGACACCATATGTTTCATGTAGGAAATGTAAGCGTTCCTTGTCTGAGCGATTGGTGACGTAAATTTCCTGTGGTGTGAACACCTTTTGTTTAATCCAGCCTTGCATCAATGCTTCCGCCATTGAGCCTGCACCGATAAATAAAATTTTTTTCATGAACAAAACCTCCAGTTCAAAATAAAAAAGCGCTCTCGTCCTTATCTAGAAGGACGAAAACGCTCTCGTTTCCGCGGTACCACCTTTGTTTGCCAATTGTTGGCACAACTCTTAGCCCTCTTATCGCAAGGGAAACGGTTATGTTTGCATAACTGCTCAGAAGTAGGTTCGGTAATGGGAGCGGGTGATGTTACTCTCAGCAAATGTAACACTCTCTAACACCTTCACCAGATACGTACTCGTCTTCTTCAACGCACATAAATAATTAGATTATTCAAAATTATAGTGAGGAATAGGCAACCTGTCAACAGGAGGATGACGAAAACAGAAAAAACTTGTAAAATAGAATGAATCAGTATTCACAAGTGCGTGAAAAGGGGGAGACAACTTTGTCTATATACAAAATAGAAATACCAACACCCTATGCAGTAGGAGATGTCAATGCATTTATTGTAAAAGGCGATGCACTTAGCATTTTTGATGTTGGCCCAAAAACAATGGAAGCCTATGATGCTTTAAAATGGGGGATTCGAGCAGCAGGCTTTGACATGCAAGATATTGAACAGGTTGTGTTAACCCATCATCATCCAGATCATGCGGGATGGGTCGATGCTTTTCCATATGCAGAAATTTTAGGGCATGCCTATAATGACAAATGGCTTCGTCATGATGAAGACTTTTTACGCTATCATGAACAATTTTACAGTGAACGTTTATTGGAGCATGGGGTACCACAAGAATATATTGCAAAAAGTGTCCATGTTCGTCGTGAATTGGAGCTTGTAGGGGAACGACCATTAACGCAAATTTTGGCAGATGGAGATGAAGTTCCTGGGCATCCAGGATTAAAGGCAATCGAAACATTAGGTCACGCACAAAGTCACTTTATTTTTTGGGATGAAAAAACTCATCATGTGATTGGTGGAGATTTATTGCTTGAAAAAATAACACCCAATCCATTAATAGAGCCACCATTGGATCGTACTGTAGGACGTACAAAATCTTTACTACAATATAATGCATCCCTTGAAATTCTACGTCAATTACCTGTCAAAATGATGCATACAGGGCATGGAGCAGAGCTAGAGGATATTCCGTTGTTAATTGATAAACGATTAGAGCGACAGCACCAACAATCAATGAAGGTTTTTGAATTATTAGGCGATGATCAATTAACAGTTGTCCAAGTAACAAAACGCTTGTATCCGGCTATCTTCCAGCATCAGCTTGGTTTAACTTTATCTAAAACACTTGGTCATTTAGATTACCTAGAGGCCAATGAGTATATTACGTCAACAAAGACAGAAGCAGGTATCTTTTTATTTCAAAGGAAGTAGGTTTATACATGAAACATCCTAACAAAACAATCTTTGTGACAGGAGCTACAAGTGGGGTTGGCTTAAAAATAACTGAATTACTAGTAGCTCAAGGGCATATCGTTTATGCCACAGGTCGCAATGCCGTTGCACTAAAGGTGCTAGAGCGTTTAGGTGCTCAAGTGATCCAAGCGGATTTAACCAATCTACATACACTTGATGATGTTTGTGCGCAGCTACCACCGATTGATGTAGCGATTCTTTCAGCAGGTGTAGGGAAGTTTGCTGTAGCCCCTGCTTTACAGGATGAGGATATTGCGCAAATGATCGAATTAAATGTTAGCGTACCCATTTATCTTGCCAAACGATTAGCCTCTAAGATGATAGAGCGCAAACAGGGCCATTTAATATTCATTGGTTCTCAGGCTGGGAAGGTGGCCACACCAAAAGCGAGTGTCTATGCTGCGACGAAACATGCTATTGTCGGTTTTACCAATGGATTGCGTATGGAATTAGCTCCTTACAATGTAAAAGTGACAGCCATCCATCCTGGTCCCATTGATACACCATTTTTAGATAAAGCCAATGATACAAGTGGCTACCGAGAATCCTTAGGGCGCTTTTTATTGTCAGCGGAGGAAGTAGCTCAAGAGACAGTGAAAACGATTGATCGTCCTGTTCGTGAGATTAATCTACCTAGAATTATGGGATTGTCGAGTAAATTGTATGCATTAGCCCCTGCAACCATTGAATGGCTAGGCAAATCATTTTTCCATAAGAAATAACAACATTTGAAACTGTAAACATGCTTCACGTGCATGTCTACGGTTTTTTCATATTTACATATAATTGTAGCTATAGTAGTAAAAAGGAAGAGTTGAAAAGGAGACATAGATGTATACAATTGGTCAAGTTGCAAAATTTTTAGGAGTTTCTAGAGATACCTTAAAATTTTATGAAGAAAAGGGATTAGTAAAGCCCCAGCAAAATAGTGAAAATGGGTATAGAACATACAATCATTTTGATATATACGATATCACAACAATCAATTTTTATAGAGAAATTGATTTTGAAATCAAAAAGATTCAGGAATTGAGAAAAGGCAAGAGTATAGAGGGCATCCAATCATTGTTAGTAGAAAAAGAACAAGTAATGTTAGAGGAAATAGCTTATAAAAAGCTACAATTAAAAAAGCTCCAGCTTGTAAAAGAGGATTGTCAAAAAATTAGCCAATATCTAGGCACGTATACTATAAAGGAAATGAAACCATTAGAAATAATGGGCGTAATAGATCATTATACAGCCTATGATGAATATGATTCGTTAAAAGAAAATGCAGACAGTATAAAGAAAGCGGTAATTCTTACTTCTTTAAGAAGAGTTATTAGATTCGATGATAGCGGAATGCTCGAAAATAAATTTATGGTTGTCAGGAAAGTAGAAAATAGCGATCATCCAATTAAAGGTGAAGTTTTAGCGCATCCCAAATGTCTTTATACAGTTATTGAAGATGGGCGCTGGTCAACAGGTGGCAAAAATACAGACAATAAAGTAGAGGCTAGTATAAGAAAAGTAGCTAAGGAAAATGGCTATGAGCTTTTAGGGCTTGTTTATATCAACTTATTGCTTACCACTTATGAAGAAGGGCTTGAACGTATTTTTTTAGAAATGTATGTACCGATAAAATAATGGCAAAATGGATTTGACCTGTGAGCAACCCCTAGGTTTATGCTGAAGATATTCAGATGAAATGGGGGATCTACTTGCGTAGAAAAAAGAAATTAAAAAAACCAGTAGCAAGCTTTATTATTTTAACCAATATTATTTTTTGGCCACTTTTCTGTGTTGTAGGAGCCGTCAAGCTATTAGGCTATCCTACTTGGCTATTTGATACCGTACGCTGTCTATCGGCTTGGTCATCCACCTTTGCCTTTGCGATACTATTTCCAAGAATCTATCCTGGGCAACGTTTTATACACTTTGTCAAACAAAAATTCAAAAACAAATTGTCACTTTCAGTAATTGTTTTAATCGTGATGATACAAACAGCTATCTTTATCATGATTTTGTTTCATATCATGAATAATTATGAAGAAACCTCTATTTTTACGCTGTCTTCATGGGGCATGCTCAGTTTTTATTTTGTTAAAACGCTTTTGTCAGGACCACTGGGTGAGGAGTTAGGATGGAGGGGCTTTGCACTGCTGGAGCTGCAAAAGAAGTATTCGCCATTAATAGCTTCAATTATCATAGGCTTTTGGTGGGGAATGTGGCATTTACCGATATGGCTTACAACAGGGTTTATGGGAATGGATTTGATCAAATATAGCTTCTTCTTTATGTTAACGATTATAGCTACGACCATCATCATGACAGTATTTTATACGATCAATCAGAATTTAATCATTCCTATTATTATTCATCAGCTCTTTAATTTTTTTATCGGCTCCATTAATGGAAACCTAATTGATTTAATTATGTATAATGCCATTTTATATTCGGCGGTGGCCGTTCTACTTATTTTGATTAATCCTAAAAAAGTATTGTATAAGATACAATCAGCTAAGTAACTAGAAAGAATCCAGTTTGTATCATGGATTCTTTTTTTTCGTCCGTTGCTAAATTTATATAGTATACATTTATATATATAGTAAAAAAACGTTTTTTCGAGTGAATTGCCATGGATTTCTTGTCAACCTTATACAAGGAACGACTTACTTTTGACAATAAAAATAAAAGTCTATGAATTTATAAAAATACACTTGTATTTATTTTTATAACATGATACTATTCGTGTATAAACTTTTAAATGAATGTATAAACATACATATCGATAGAGCAATGGAGGCGCATTTTTAATGGCAAATAAAAAAGTGGTATTAGCTTATTCAGGTGGACTTGATACTTCGGTAGCAATTCCATGGTTAAAAGAACAAGGTTGGGACGTAATTGCAGTATGTCTTGACGTTGGCGAAGGGAAAGATCTTGAATTCGTAAAAAATAAAGCTCTTCAAGTAGGAGCGATTGAATCTTATATGGTAGATGCGAAAGACGAATTTGCTGAAGGGTATGCATTAATTTCTTTACAAGCACATACTTGGTATGAGCAAAAGTATCCATTAGTATCAGCACTTTCCCGTCCACTTATCTCGAAAAAACTAGTAGAGATTGCTAATCAAGTAGGCGCAGATGCTGTTGCGCATGGTTGCACAGGTAAAGGGAATGACCAAGTTCGTTTTGAAGTATCGATTAAAGCATTAAATCCAGATTTAGAGGTATTAGCACCAGTACGTGAGTGGGGCTGGAGCCGTGATGAGGAAATCGAATATGCAATGAAGCATAATGTACCGATTCCTGCAACATTGGATTCACCATTCTCAATCGACCAAAACCTATGGGGCCGTGCGAATGAAGCTGGCATCATGGAAGACCCATGGGTGTCACCACCAGAAGAAGCTTATGGCTTAACTGTTTCTGTTGAAAATGCACCGAATGAAGCAGAGTATGTGGAAATCGAGTTTGTAGCTGGTAAACCAGTAGCATTAAATGGAAAAGAAATGAAGCTTGCTGATTTAATTCAAGAATTAAATGCAGTAGCAGGTGCTCATGGTGTAGGACGTATCGATCACGTTGAAAATCGTTTAGTTGGTATTAAATCTCGTGAGGTTTATGAAATTCCAGGTGCAAAAGTGCTGTTAACAGCGCATAAAGAGCTTGAGGACTTAACGCTTGTAAAAGAATTAGCACATTTCAAGCCAGTAATCGAGAAAAAACTATCCGAATTAATTTACGACGGTCTATGGTTCTCACCATTACGTGATGCTCTGGAAGCATTCCTTGCGCAAACACAACAATATGTGAATGGTACAGTACGTGTGAAACTATTTAAAGGACATGCGATTGTAGAAGGACGTAAATCACCAAATTCATTATACAGTGAAAAGCTAGCAACATACTCGAAGGAAGATCAATTCAATCATGCTTCCGCTGTAGGCTTTATCGAGTTATGGGGGCTACCAACTGTAGTGAACTCATCTGTGAATAAAAAGTAATGTTAAACAAGCAAGGTGTGGTGAGGCATTTGTGCTTATACTACACCTTTTGATAAGTAATCGAGGAAAAGGTGAGCTGACATGACAAAACTTTGGGGTGGACGTTTCCAAAAATCAGCAGAAGCATGGGTAGACGAATTTGGCGCATCCATTGGCTTTGACCAGCAACTTGTGCTAGAGGACCTTGAAGGTAGTGTTGCACATGTCACAATGCTTGGTGCCACAGGAATTTTACCGGCAGCTGATGTAGAGGCCATACTAGGTGGTCTTGCCCAATTAAAAGATAAGGCAATCGCAGGTAAGCTTGAATTTAGCGTTGCCAATGAAGATATACACTTAAATTTAGAAAAAATGTTAATTGATTTAATAGGTCCTGTCGGTGGCAAACTACATACAGGACGTAGCCGAAATGACCAAGTAGCAACGGATATGCATCTTTTCTTGAAAAAGCGTGTGCAGGAAGCAATTGATTTAATTGTGACGTTCCAACAAACACTATTAGACAAAGCACAAGAGCATATTGAAACGATTGCACCAGGTTATACGCATCTACAACGTGCACAGCCAATCTCCTTTGCACACCATTTAATGGCTTATTTTTGGATGCTAGAGCGTGATAAACAACGTTTTACAGAATCCATAAAACGTATTGATATTTTACCTTTAGGTGCTGGGGCAATGGCAGGGACAACTTTCCCGATTGACCGTTTAAAATCAGCAGAGCTATTAGGGTTTAGCGAGGTTTACGCAAACTCCATGGATGCTGTAAGTGATCGTGATTTTATTGTGGAATTTTTAAGTCATTCCTCCTTACTTATGGCGCATTTATCACGCTTTGCTGAGGAAATTATTATCTGGTCTACAGATGAATTTAAATTTATCGAACTGGATGATGCCTTCTCAACAGGTTCTTCGATTATGCCACAAAAGAAAAACCCAGATATGGCAGAGCTTATTCGTGGTAAAACAGGGCGTGTTTATGGGAATCTAATGGGCTTATTAACGGTGTTAAAAGGCACACCATTAACATATAACAAAGATATGCAGGAGGACAAAGAGGGAATGTTTGACACTGTTCATACGATTCTTGGTTCACTTAAAATCTTTGAAGGTATGGTTCGTACAATGACTGTCAACACGGAACGCTTACATCAGGCTGTTCACGCTGATTTTTCAAATGCAACGGAGCTAGCAGATTACCTTGCTACAAAGGGGATGCCATTCCGTGAGGCACATGAGGTGACTGGTAAGCTTGTCTTTACATGTATTCAAAAGGGCATTTATTTATTAGACTTGCCATTGGAAGAAATGCAGCAAGAAAGTACGTTAATTGAAGCGGATATTTATGATGTACTAGCGCCAGAAGCTGCTGTTCGCCGCCGCCATTCCTTAGGTGGTACTGGCTTTGAACAAGTAAAAATCCAAATTGAAAAAGCGAAAGCCTGTCTTGTAGCCATTTAATTTTTGCGTGCATGTCCTTGTGACTTTTTGCATAGATATTCATTAAAGCTGTCCTGTGAGGCACTATGAAAACCTTTATCCTTTTTCACTGAGCCAGAGGGTGACGTGAAGAAGAGAACCTTACATATGTGAAGGACAATCCCCAATTCTGGAGACGCGGAATTGGGGTTTTTGTATAAGTAAATGTAGGAGGGATGAAGAAATGAATGAACGTTTTACAAAGGGGCTCGAAACAATTAAACAATATGTGACAGAAGAAGAAGCAGCACGGATGATTGAATCCGATGCATTAGCCGATATAGCACCCGATTTACGCAAAATGATTATTGAATTTGCTTACGGTGATGTCTATGCACGGCCTGGGCTGGATGCAAAGAGTCGAGCACTCGTCGTGATAACAGCGGTAGTTACACAAGGTGCTGCACCACAAACCAAAACGCATATTCAGCGTGGATTACATGCAGGCTTGACACAGACAGAAGTGGTCGAGGCACTTTTACAATTAGCACCCTACATCGGTTTTCCAAGAGTGCAAAATGCTTTAACGATAGCCCAACAAGTCTTTGCAGAAAAAAGCTAAAGCATGTATAAAAAATAGAAGAAGGTTCATAATAAGAGAGGAACCACTTATTAATCTAATCTGATGGGGAGGATGCAGAATGAGTAGTAATAGTCAAACACCCAAAGACCAAGAATCTCAGGAAAGTCCGCCACAACTGTTGAAGGTTGAAGCTTCTAAATCTTAAGCCTAAAGGTGAAACAGAACATTCTGTTTTGCTATAGATTAAGAAGAAGTGTAAACCATATCAGTTAAAAATCAAATAGAAGCAATAAGTGTCCATGGATCCAGAATTATTCTGGGTCCTTTTTGTTTCTTATTTGGGGTCTAAAGTACTCAAGATCCGCTCTAAATGAAATTTAAAGCGCTCATAAGGAAGGAGAACCCGCTCTAAATGAAGTTCAAAGCACTACTAAGGGAAGGCTCCCGCTCTTATTGTGAAAAAACCTCTACTCAACACCATAAAAAATTCCTTCATTTGACATTAAAGAAAATCTGTATTACTCTATACATAACAGATTTCTGTTTGGTTACAAGTAATACAGATTGGAGGGTTATTATGCAAATACAATTAGATCCAAACAGTGAATTGCAGCTATATAAACAATTGGCCAATCAAATAATAGAATGCATTGCGCAAGGTGAGCTGAAAAATGGTGATACTTTACCGTCTGTACGTTCGATGGCTACAGATCTAGGCATCAATGTTAGCACGGTCAGTAAAAGTTATCATGAGCTTGAAGAGAAGGGCTTAATTGAATTGAAGCCGAAAGCAAAAGCGGTCATTATTGGTGGTCAAAAGAGAGCGCTGGAAGAAACGGAGGTTGAAAAAGTCGAAAATGCCTTGAAGCCTATCATGGCGGAGGCTTTTGCGCGTGGCCTCGAGAAAGAGCAAATGACAAGTTTGTTCCAGCGAATTTTAAAACAATGGAAGTAGGGGTAGTATGCTTATAATTGTAGGCATCTTTATCATTGTCGGAATTATGGAAATGATGACACCACATTTAACAAGAAAAACACTTGTTTTTGGTGTTTCCATACCCGAACCATATGTCAAACATCCACAATTAAAGCTGTGGAAGAAGCATTATAGCCAAATCATCGCAGGGATTGCTGGCTTATTCTTAGTAGGTCAAATCGCTCTCTATCTTTCACCTATACAAGAGGAGAAGGTATCTTTAATTTCCTTTATCCTTTTGTATGTCATGCTCCTTTTATCATCAGGTCTTTACATGAGTTATCATGCTAAAACGAAAAAATTAAAGGTGCAGGAGCAGTGGGAGGCACAAATAAAAACAGTATATGTGACAGATTTGTCTATCCGTCAGAAAGAGGAAACATTATCACCTATATTTTTTAGTGTACCCATTATCATCACACTTGCATTAATCGCTTTTACGTACATGAACTATGAGTCAATCCCTGAGGTTTTCGCAACACATTGGAATGGGGCAGGAGAGGTCGATGGTTGGACTCAAAAATCGCGGCTTTCAGTCATCAGTATGCCACTTATATTATTGGCAATACAAATTAGTTTTTTCATGATGAGTCAAGGCATGAAAAGTGCCAAAATTCAATTAAGTGCACAGGCCAAAGAAGCATCCATTCATCGGGAGTTAACTCAGCGTAAATACGGAAGCTGGTACCTGGCAGCCATTAATTTTAGTATGACAATTCTATTTGTTGTTTTACACTATACAACTGTTATTTTACAAGACCAAACGGCTCCCTACTTCTTCCCACTTTTTCTTGTCTTTAATGTCGTTACGTTGGGTGGTTTACTAGTGTTCATTTGGAAGCTCAGTAAAAGTAATGAACGTTTTGATGAGGTACATACAAATGAAACAGCTGCCACAGATGATCAATACTGGAAATGGGGTATTTTTTATTGCAATAAAAATGATCCATCCTTATTAGTGCCTAAAAAGTTCGGGATTGGTTGGACTGTAAATTTCGCGAACAAATGGTGTTACATCTTAATAGCGATTACGTTACTGCCAATTTTATTGGTGATTTTCATATAGAAAGGAAGATTAGATGAAAAAATGGTTATTGATTTGCTGTACAATTTTACTTTTAGCTGCCTGTGGGCAAAAAGAGGTCACTGCACAACATCAAGGATCAAAGGGGACAAATGCAATGAATGAACAGTTTATTGGAAAATGGGAAGGAACTATTGAAACGCCAAATGGACCATTACCGATTATTATCGATTTAAAGAAGGAAAGTGGTACATTATCCGTGCCAGCACAGGGCTTATCTAATTTTCCATTTCAAAGTGTGACGTATACAGGTGATAAAGTAAAAGTGTCCATAAATTTAAACGGCTCTGCTATTGCCATTAATGGCACAATCAAAAATGAACAAATAGAGGCTACATTTCAACAAAATGGTGGGAAATTTCCTTTAATACTAAAGGCTTATAAAGAGCAACCTGTTACCTATGACACATTAAAAATTCCCGTTCAAAACGGTAACTTAACGGTAGCTGTACAAAAGGCTTCTCCATCTCCATCACCAGTGGCACTGATAATAGCAGGATCGGGGCCAACTGATAAAGATGGTAATTCCGCTTTGGCTGGAAAAAATAATAGCTTGAAAATGTTGGCCGAAGGTTTAGCACAACAGGGCATTGCGACGGTGCGTTATGATAAGCAAGGACTTGGTGACAATCAAGCGCTCTTAACAAAGGAAGAGGATGGAACGTTTGACCAATACGTTGATGATGCTGTACAAATTATCCAAACATTGATGGCTGATAAAGCCTACACAAGTGTCCATGTGATTGGTCATAGCGAAGGCTCACTCATTGGTTTGCTCGCGGCTCAAAAGACAGGCGTAGCATCCTTTGTCTCCATTGCCGGTGCAGGTAGATCGTTAGATGAAGTGCTTTTAGAGCAATTAAAAGGTCAATTAGCACCAAAGCTTTTTAATGAATCCACGAATATTTTGACAGCTTTAAAGCAAGGGGAGCAAGTGAAAAATATTTCGCCAGAGCTACAGGCCCTTTTCCGTCCATCTGTACAGCCTTTCCTGATTTCCTTGCTAAAATATCAACCTGCTAATGAGCTTGCAAAAGTAAAAAGCCGTGTATTGCTAGTACAAGGAACAACGGATTTACAAGTGAAGGAAGCCGATGCTGAGGCATTGAAGAAAGGCAAACAAGACTCAAAATTACTTTATCTAGCGGGTATGAATCACGTATTGAAAAAGGCACCGGCAGATCGCGCCAAAAACTTAGCAACCTATGCAGACCCTTCGCTGCCACTGCATGAAGAATTACTACCAGCAATTGAGCAATTTATTAAAAATGAAAAGTAGGATGATTAACCTTGGGAGTACTTGTCTATTTAATAATCATGCTGCCGTTTCTCATCTTCGCCATTGTTCTATCGCAAGGTAAAGGAGCTTTTCTACTTGAAGGCTTTCATACGATGGCACAGGAAGATAAAGAACAATATGATGAAAAGGCACTGGCAAGATTTATGGGAAAAATGATGTATGGCTACTGTTTTTGTGTCCTTTTATGGATACTAAACGAATTTTTCCATACACAATGGTTATTTCATGTAGGTCTTGTACTTTTTGTCGCCCTTACGATATTTTTATTGATCTATGCGAACACAGGTAATCGTTTCAAAAAATAGCATGTAAGAAAAAGTAGAACCATTTTATAATGGTTCTATTTTTTTGTAAGCGCTTTATGAAAATTCTTTAAAATCTAAATATTTGGAAAACCGTAATTTTAGTGTCACGAATATGCTCGTTCATGCGCTGTTTTTCTTCTTTTCTGTAAAAATAGAATTTTAAGAATAATTAGTATTATTATAGATGACATTAAAAAATTACTAAGTTAGGAGAATTCTTTGATATGTCGCAAATGTTAGCACTGACGATAGTACTTGCTATTCTTTACATCGGAGATATCGTAGCAACAAGAACGAAGGCGTGGATTCCATCTGTGTTCGTCTGTGCGGTATTATTTTTAATTGGCTATTGGACATTCTTCCCGAAAGATATTGTTAGTATTGCCGGGATTGGTCCAGTCGTTGCCACGATGTTAATGTATTTATTAATTACGAATATGGGTACACTTCTGTCCCTTAAGGAATTGAAAAACCAGTGGAAAGCCATCGTTATTTCTTTAGCTGGTATTGTAGGCATCATCGCCATATTATTTACAATTGGTGCCTTGCTATTTGATTTAAAAACGATGATAGTTGCAGTTCCACCATTAGTCGGTGGTGTTGTGGCAGCGCTAGTGATGTCAGAAGGCGCTTCTGCAGCTGGCTTAGAGGATTTAGCCGTCTTTGCCATTGTAATTTATGTTATTCAAGGTTTTGCAGGATATCCCATCACGTCCATTGTATTGAAGCGTGAAGCAAAACGTTTATTAAAAGAACATCAGCAAGGGAATATACAATCGGTAACACAGGTAGAGGAAGATGTTGAACAGGCATCTGAGCAACCAAAATTATTTAGGAAAATTCCTACCAAGTACAATACAGAATACTTTAAATTTTTCCGTTTAGCGCTTGTTGGATTATTAGCGTATGGTACATCTACAGCATTAGCACCTGTTGTGACAGTCAATGCGTTAGTGCTATGCCTAGTGTTTGGTGTCCTTGCATCGACATTTGGTTTTTTAGAAAGACAACCATTGCAAAAAGCAAATGGCTTCGGTTTTGCCATTATGGGGTTAATGCTCTTTATATTTGATGGCTTAAAACAGGCTTCCCCTGAAATGCTGATGCGTATTATTGTGCCATTAGTAGTGTCTATTGTCTTAGCAGTCATTGGTATGTATATTTTCTCTTTCATCGCAGGAAAAGTTTTAAAGGTCAGCCCGAATTTAGCGTTTGCTGTATCCTTAACAGCACTCTATGGGTTCCCAGCAGATTATATTTTAACGAATGAAGTAGTGAAATCGTCCACAGCCGATCAAAAAGAACGAGAAATGCTGTTAAGTCATATGTTACCACCGATGCTTGTGGGAGGTTTCATTAGTGTAACGATAACATCTGTGATTTTAGCGGGTATTTTTGTCAATTGGCTATAAAGAAGGAGAGAGTCAGCATGAATAAAATGAAAGAAATTATTGCGGAATTAAATAGTGAGCTTGTGGCAATTCGTCAAAAATTGCACAGTGAGCCAGAGCTTTCTTGGGAAGAATATGAAACAACGAATTATGTAGCAGCATATTTAGAGAACCTTGGTATTCCGTATAGACGAACAGAGCCAACAGGCATTATTGCGGAGTTAAAAGGGGGCAAGGAAGGAAAAACCGTTGCCTTACGTGCAGATATGGATGCATTATCAGTTTATGAAATACGAGAAGATATTCCGTATCGCTCTAAAACGGATGGTAAGATGCATGCCTGTGGTCATGATGCGCATACAGCCATGTTGCTGATTGCAGCTAAGACATTACATATGGTACAAGAAGAAATTGAGGGAACAGTTCGTTTTATTTTCCAGCCAGCGGAAGAAGTAGCTACAGGCGCAAAAGCGATGGTAGAGCAAGGAGCAATGAAAGGTGTAGATAACGTCTTTGGTATTCATATTTGGTCACAAATTGACACAGGGAAAATTCAGTGTAATAAAGGTCCTGCCTTTGCCTCTGCTGATATTTTCAAAGTGCGCTTTAAAGGGCAGGGCGGTCATGCCGCAGTCCCACATGATGCCATTGATGCCGTGATGATTGCTTCAACGTTTGCTTTGAATGTCCAAACAGTTGTGGCACGTACAGTCAATCCACTTCAACCTGCCGTTCTTACAATTGGAAAAATGGAGGTTGGAACACGCTTTAATGTAATTGCAGAAGATGCCATTTTAGAAGGGACTGTGCGTTGTTTTGATAAAGAGGTTCGTTCACATATCGAAACGCAAATTCGTCATTATGCTGACCAGATTGCCTCACTTTATGGTGGCACAGCAGAGGTCGTTTATGAATATGGTACACAAGCCGTCAACAATGATGTGGCGAGTGCCAGCTTAGTCGAGCGCCTTGCAGCTGAACATTTTGGCGCGGATGCTTATCATATTGATGATCCGACAATGGGTGGAGAAGACTTTAGCTTTTACTTAGATGAAGTACCTGGCTGTTTTGCTCTAGTAGGCTCAGGCAATACAGAAAAGGATACACGCTGGGCACATCATAACGGCCATTTTAATATCGATGAAGATGGTTTGCGCGTTGGAGCCGAATTATATGTACAATATGCGTTAACTTGGTTAAGCGAAAACTAATAAAGTGAAGTAACTAAGCTTCTTATGAAATTAGTATAAATTCACCTTAGCTGGTCATAATAAAGAAGATTTCACTTATGAAATCTATAATGATGAGGAGGATGAAAAATGAGTAGGTTCGAACAACTAGACCCCAAATCTCAAAAAATCCACCGCAACTGGTCAAGGATTAAGCGATCAAAATCGCAAGTAAATGGTGAAACGGAGATTACTCTCCATAACCGTCTCTTGCGAAGTGAAGCAAAGGCCCGTCAGTTTTAATCATGCTAGAAAAGTAAGTGTCATCAAGCCCAGAAAAAATTCTGGGTTTTTCTTTATGACTAAGAAAGATGTATTATATTGTAAGGAAGTAATTTCTAACAGAAAAGGAGAGGAAAGCTATGATTAATCCTATTCCCATTTATCTACAGCAATTTGCAGGAAACGTCCAAATTATAGATGACGTTGAATCCCAGTTTCAGCTTCATTCTAGTGCAGGCAATGAACAATTTGAAATTTGGTATTACGGTGATTTGCTAATGATTGAAGGGGAGGAAATGCCTTATATTACAGGCTCAACCGCTAGAATCGTTGCTAAAGATCCTTTATCCGCCGAGGAAATTTTGCTCTTTGATGCGACTCTACATGGTTATAATGCGCTATTTTGTGAGGCGTATACAGAGAATCACCGTGACAACCGTCCTCTAGAAAAATATAATTTACCCGAAACAGAAGTCGTATTATCATTTTTCTATAACATCGACTATGACCAAGAAATAGACGACTATGAGGTAGATGAACAAGAAAATGTTCAACTTATAAATGGAGAAACCACTAATTGGGAAACGATTAAAAGAAATGGCTATGATGCATTTGCTTTTTATTTTAAAAAAGAAGATGGAACACTTTTAGCATTTGCTGAAGAAGAACTAGCCTAATAGGAAGGGATTTTCGCGAAATGCAACTCATACAATTTACACAAGATTTAGCAAATCCAATTCATCAATACCAATCCATCGATACATTTTATAGAAAAATCACGAAAACGGAAGTACCTACGACGATCGGTTTCATCTATATTGAGCCAGGCGGTGTGGTTGGTTTGCATGACGCGCCCATTCCACAGCTTTTTATCGTTATTAATGGAGAGGGATGGATTAGTGGTGAAGATGCTGAAAAAATCACGATAAAAACAGGACAGGGAGTACTATGGCATCAAGGACAGGCACATGAATCTGGTAGTATAACGGGCTTAACAGCACTTGTTATCCAAGCGGAGCAGATAAATCTTACATAAATAAAAGTGTAACGGTAGTTGCAAGAACCGTTACACTTTTTCATATTGTTTAACCAATTTAACTGTTTTAAGTAGATGGCCATCAAATTGTTCATCAAATTCTTCTATTGCTACAAATCCCTTTGCTTGATAAAAATGCATACCAAGTTTATTTTCTTTCTCTACACAAACAAATAAAGACGATAGATTTGGGAGCATGCGTAGTCCTTCCTGTAAAAGTGCAGTACCCACGCCCTTACCATGCATATCAGGATGTAAATAAATCGCATGTAGCTCCGCCTCACCTTGTGTTACATTTGAAAAATTAGCAAAGCCTACTAGCCATTCATCAAAAATTGCAACGAGAAACGGACTATTGATAAGACGTTCGATTAATCGTTCTCGACTATAAGCTAGTTGTAAAAAACGATCTTGAATGTCACGTGGAATGATTCCTTCGTATGTATGATGCCAGCTTATTCTAGCAATTTCTTGTACAAAAGTAATGTCATTTTCTTGCATCTGTCGTATAATAAGTGTCAACACTTTTCACCTGCTATTCCAATTTTTCTCTTTATTGTAACATTCAATCATTCAAAGGGGGTCACTTTCATGCAAGTAATTGAAAAAGCTTTTGGCTATATCACGAGAACGCATGAGGATCAATTACAGGTACTCGTATTTGAACAGAATTCAGTTGGGGCAGGTATCCAGGTGCCCAAAGGTACGGTTGAGGAAGGGGAAACACCTTTAGATGCTGTGAAACGTGAAATGCTAGAAGAAACAGGTCTAACCACACTTGTCGTTCAAGCGCTAATAGCACAGGACTATTTTAATCATCCATCAGGTGTTTTACAGAAACGGTATTTTTATCATTTAACATCCGATGAAACACGGGATGCATGGCAACATCATCCAACAGGCTTAAACGAAGGGGATTTAATCTTTTCATTCTATTGGATTTCAGCTGAGCAAGATGCCCTGCTAGCAAAGGGGCATGGCGATTATTTATACCGATTGTTAGCAAAGGTGAGAAATTGAACCTATTATAATAAAACCGCGTCAATTGGACGCGGTTTTTATGTTGATTCAATTAAGCCTTGGCAGCAATCTCTAGGGCTTGTGCAAAATCAGCAATTAAATCATCAACATGCTCAAGTCCTACAGAAAAACGTAGAAGACCATCTGTGATGCCTCGTTTAGCACGCTCTTCAGGCTCCATAGCAGCATGACTCATTTTTGCAGGGTAAGAAAGAATAGATTCTACTCCTCCAAGAGAGACCGCAAATACTGGAATTGTCATCGCCTCAACCAATACCTTTGCAGCTATATAGCTTGGTAGTCGGAAGGATAAAACGGCCCCAGGACTTGTGCTTTGACGTTGATGAATAGCGTAGCCAGGGTGTGAAGCAAGCCCTGGATAGTAGACCTGCTCAACTAGTGGATTGCTAGCCAAATACACAGCAATTTTTTGTGCAGATTCAGCAGAACGACTAAAACGTACATCTGTTGTTTTGATGTTTTGTAGTAGTGTGAATGAATCCTGTACACCTAAAATATTACCGAATGAATTTTGGATAAAGTAGAGATCCTGACCTAGCTTTTCATCGGCAGTAACCGTTAAGCCAGCAATAATATCAGAATGTCCAGATAAAAACTTCGTTGCACTATGAATGACGACATCTACACCAAGTTCTAGTGGGCGTTGGTGTAACGGTGTCATAAAAGTATTATCCAAGAATGTAAGGCAGTGGTGTTGCTTGGCAAGCGCCACTACACCACGAATATCTGTAATGCCTAACGTTGGATTTGATGGTGTTTCCATATAAAGTAGTTTTGTAGCTGGCGTGATTGCTGCTTCTACAGCTGCTAGATCCGTAAAATCTACAAATGTATGGGAAATCCCAAAGCGCGGCAACACCTTTGTTACAAAACGATAGGTTCCACCATAAACATCCTCAGTCATGACGATATGATCTCCCTGCGATAACAGCATTAATGCTGCTGATACGGCAGCGATACCAGATGAAAATGCATGGGCACGAACGCCACCCTCAAGCTCTGCTACAGCTTTTTCTAACGCATCTCTTGTAGGGTTGCCTGAACGAGCATAATCATATTCTCCAAATTCATCTATACTTTCTTGATGGAAAGTAGAGGACAGATACATCGGGACGTTAACAGCCCCTTTTTTATTACTATAGCCATCACGAACACCTGCGTGAATGAGGCTTGTTTCAATACGTTGCTTCATCAATTACGCCTCTTTTCTAAGGATATCAAACACTTGTCGTAAGTCTGCAATTAAATCTTCTGCTTCCTCAATGCCAACAGAGAAGCGTAATAAACGATCACAAACGCCACGCTCCACACGCTCTTCATAAGGCATATCTGCATGTGTTTGTGTAGCAGGATACGTAATAAAGCTTTCGACACCGCCAAGACTTTCAGCAAAAGTAATTAACTTTAAGTTACGAAGGAATGGGTCAATCCACTCAGGCTTTTGCAAGCGGAATGACAGCATGCCACCTTTTCCAGTATAAAGGACATCGGTCACTAACTCTTCTTCCTCTAAGTAAGCAGCAATAGCCTTCGCATTGGCATCATGTTGCTTTAAGCGTAGATGCATTGTTTTTAGACCACGAATAAGTAACCATGAATCCATAGCTCCTAACACCATGCCACTACCATTATGAATAAAGCCAATGCGTTCGGCTAATTCTGTGCCTTTAGCAACCACTAGCCCAGCTAAAACATCATTATGACCACCAATATACTTCGTTGCAGAATGAAGCACAATATCTGCGCCTAATTCAATAGGGCGTTGGAAGTAAGGCGTATAAAAAGTATTATCCACAATTAACCATGCCCCATGCTTATGTGCTAACTCCGCATACACTTGTAAATCAAACTCCTGCATAAGTGGATTTGTTGGTGTTTCAATAAATATTGCACGTGTATTTTCATTCATTAATGCTTCCACCTGTTCAACAGATTCAAATTTTGAATAAACAGGCTTAATATTATAAGTATCTTGGAAGAAATTAAAAAGTCTATATGTACCACCATATAAATCATCTGGCACGACTAATTCATCGCCTGGTTTAAATAGGGATAACACCAATTGAATGGCAGCCATCCCGGAACTACAGGCAAAGCCCATATCACCACCCTCTAAATCAGCAATTCCTGCTTCTAAAAGAGCACGTGTAGGATTTTTTGTACGTGTATAGTCAAAACCAGTAGATTCACCAATCCCAGTATGTTTATAAGCAGTCGATAAATGAATGGGTGGGCTCACAGCTCCTGTTGCTGGGTCACTTAAATTACCAAGTTGTACAAGCTTTGTTTCAATACTTCTGTTTAATGTCATGACGTCACTCTTTTCTTCAATATTATTAAAAGCAACAACTTTTGCTTTCAATTTAATAGTATTCTCAATAATTGTTACCAATTTAACATGGATACTAAAGAAGAACAAGGTGATTTCTGAAAATTAGCTAGATTATTTATAGTTAATCACCTAGGAATAGTAGGAGATTCCAGAATAAAGATAGAGCTAAAGAGAGGATAGTTTCAAGTTAGCGGATACAAGATAGAAAGTAGCGGATACAACGCGAAAAGTGGTGGATAGAGCAGACAAAGTGGTGGATAGGTTCTGAAGTAGCGGTTAGAACGTGAAAAGTAGCGGATACAACGTAAAAAATGAGGGATAGAGCGGACAAAGTGGGGGATAGGTTCGGAAGTAGCGGATAGAACGTAAAAAGTAGCGGATACAACGTGAAAAGTGATGGATAGAGCAGACAAAGTGGGGGATAGTTTTGAAGTAGCGGTTAGAACACAAAAAATAAAGGAGACAAAATAAAAACATCTGCCTCCTTTGAGAGACAGATGCTTTAACAACATGTTAGGCTTGTTCTTTTTTTAGCAAGTCGCGAATTTCTTTGAGAAGCTCTTCTTTGGCATCGAGTTCAGGTGCCGGTTCTTCCACGACTGCTTCTTCTTTTTTACGTGTGAGCTTTGTCATAATTCGTAAGGCCATAAAAATGGCAAATGCTATGATTAAAAAATCAATGATGGATTGTAGAAATACACCAAAATTGATTTGGGCTTCACCTGAGCCAAAAACAAAACTCTTTGTTAAATCAATACCACCTGTTAAAACACCGACTAATGGCATGATGATATTTTCAACTAAGGAGGTAACAATTTTACCGAAAGCACCACCAATGACTACTGCTACTGCTAGATCGACAATATTGCCTTTCATCGCAAATTCTTTAAAGTCTTTCCACAAAATAAATTCCTCCCTATTATTATCCAATAAACGAATCAATCTGTATTTTACTATATTTTTAGCAAACCTTTCAACTGCTTTCATGGTGGAAATGATGTACTTTCATAGATGTGGAAGACTTCATTCTTTCAAAATGAAAAGATATACTGCACATTACGGAAAATTTGGTAATATAGAAAAAGAATACTAGATTAGGTGTGACGTATGGCAAAGAAAAAGAATAACAAACCTCTGTTATCACCCGCGACAAAATTGGGTATGATAGCATTATTGATTCCAATTGCAATTACCGTGTATGTTCTCACATTTTTTGCTTGGAAGGAGCTTCAAACATTACCGATATTCGAAAAGCTTGTCCAGCAAAAGGCAATTGAGGAGATTCAACAGCATTTCGATATGAAAATTCCTGAGCAATACATTCCCGTTTATGTAGCTGCAGAAGAAAAATATGGTGTACCCTGGACATTACTTGCTGCGCATCATCGTATTGAAACACGGTTTTCTACGGTAAAATCAATGGTATCATCTGCTGGGGCAGAGGGGCATATGCAAGTGCGACCATAAGGTCATATAAGAAATCTCCACTAGCAAGGAGTAGGCGAGACTACAATGCCTATCATTACCCAACTTATCCGTGAGGGAAACCAAATATCGGGGAGTGTAGCATGTTGGGAAAGCTATAAGTTATCGAATCATCACGTTACGACTGAATAGCAAAATGAAAAGATGTAAACGAGGATAAAAGCTATACTGCCTGAATGACAGTCCGAGGGGGTTATTGGCCCACCTATGATGGAAGATGATTATTTACGTCATACAGCGAAACAGATTGGTTAATTGGAAGCCACATCTGAATACACTTTGATGAATTGCATGTCAACAGTGAGTAGTCTATCGCTGACCAACTACCATAAGTAGTAAAGGACGAACGTCATATCCGACATTACATCATGCTTGTTCTTATATGTACTAAATGGTGATTACCTACGTCAGAATGCTTATGTTAAATTAAGCTATGCAAAATGCCTTCGGGTGACAAATTCCAAGTGCAAAACACAAGGAAGATGATGCTGAATATCTGATATGGTAACGGAGTTCTCGTAGTAGTCCGAGATGGGGAAAGCCCATTACATGGCGAAGGAGAACAGCTTATCAAGTCTAACTAAAATTGGAAAGGAGCGTGAGGCTCTATGAGAAGTCCAAACACTGTGTTAGACAGTCTAACGAAACAATCAAAACGCGAAGATTACAAATTCGAACGAATCTATCGAAATCTGTATAACGTGGAATTCTACTTAATGGCTTACGCAAAGATTTATGCGAAAGAAGGCAATATGACACAAGGTGTCGATGGACAAACCATTGATGGTATGAGTCTAGAACGTATTGAAAGATTAATTGAAAGCCTAAAAGATTGTAGTTATCAACCAAAACCGTCCAAAAGGGTTTATATTCCAAAAAAGAACGGTGGTAAAAGACCATTAGGTATACCATCTTTCGAGGATAAACTAGTTCAAGAAGTAGTACGAAATTTACTTGAAGCTATGTACGAAAAAACTTTCTCAATACACTCTCATGGTTTCAGACCAGAAAAAAGCTGTCACACTGCACTTATGCAAGTAAAGGACAGATTTACTGGAGTTAAATGGTTCGTGGAAGGTGATATTAAGGGATTCTTTGATAACATTGACCACCATAAACTAATTGAGATTTTAAAAAGAAAAATTAATGATGACAAATTCATCGATTTAATTTGGAAATTTCTTAAAGCAGGTTTCCTAGAGGACTGGCAATATCATAAGACGTACAGTGGTACTCCACAAGGTGGAATTATCAGCCCCATCCTATCGAATATCTACTTAAATGAGTTAGATAACTTTGTATCAGCTTATAAAGACAGATTTGATAAAGGCAAGGGTCGAAAGCGCCTAAAAGAATACCGTACAAGAGAAGCTAGGCTATACCGAGCAAACGCAAGGTATAAGGAAATATGGGAAGAAATGAATGAGGAAGAAAAAGAACAAGCACTTCAACACTTGGACGAGTTGAAAAATCACATGATGGAATTACCTTATAAAGACCCTATGGATGAAAACTACAAACGAATACAATATGTGCGATATGCCGATGATTTCTTAATTGGTGTGATTGGAAGTAAGGAAGATTGTCAGCAAATAAAACATGACATTAGTACATTTCTTAAAGACGAAATGAAAATAGAGTTATCACAAGAAAAAACGCTCATTACACATTCTAGTAAAAGAGCAAGATTTCTTGGGTATGATATTAAAATTAGTCATGATAACAAAACGACAAAATACACAGCAAGTGGACATAAACAACGTACACGCACAATGAGTTGTGAACTTCTTTTACCACATGAAGTATGGCGAAATAAATTAATCGAATACAAAGCGCTAGAAATAGATAAAAAAACACAAAAATGGAAGTCTACTCATCGAGCGCATCTTCTTCAAAACGATGACCTTGAAATATTGACAATCTATAATGCAGAAATCAGAGGTTTATATAACTACTACAAGCTAGCGAACAATGTATATAAACTAGATGGATTTAAATTCATCATGGAATATAGCATGTATAAAACATTCGCAAATAAATATAAATCAAGCGTAAGAAAAATTCACAGAAAATACAGTATCAACGGAGATTTTGCGGTGAGATACAAAACTGCCAACGGCAGTAAAATCGCCTTCTTCTACAAAGATGGATTCAAAAAGAAACTATTACCATCCTCATATGCCGATGTTGATGTTATTTCTAAGACAAGAAACATCATTTACAACCGAACAGGTCTTATTGAAAGACTTGTAGCAAAGGAATGTGAATGGTGCCATGCCACAAATGTGGATCTAGAAATTCATCACATTAAAAAGTTAAAAGACCTTGAAGGCAAAAAGAAATGGGAAAAGCGTATGATTGAGAGAAACCGTAAAACGATGGCACTATGCAAGAAATGCCACTTAGATTTACATAACGGTAAATTAGACTGATAGGTGGAGAGCCGTATACGCTGAGAGGTGTACGTACGGTTCGGGGAGGAGTTCCTGGAAACCTAGCATAGAAATATGCCAAGGCGCTGGGTTCTTACTCTACTTCATGCCCTGTACATTCGTTGGCTGGCAGCATCCCACATGCTCAGGTTTGGGAAAAGGAAGCATCACAAAAACTGAATTGATGAGTCCTGAGACGATTGCTAAATATGGAGGATATGGCGTTGACGCAAATGGGGATGGAATAGCTGATCCCTATGATATTGAGGATGCAGTATTTAGTGCTGCGAATTACTTATCCAAATACGGTGCTGCGACAGGGAATATTAAGAAAGCTGTTTATCAATACAACCATAGCGAGAAATATGTTGAGGATGTGTTATATTACTACCAGTTGTATGATGATTTTCACGATGAACTCCAAGCAGCTGTTCTCTTACATGAAAAAAAATAAAGAGCCATCACATTGGATGGCTCTTCATTACATATTTAAGTTGCTTTACGCATACCTTTTAAAATAAGGCTGACGATAAAGATCAACACGATGGCACCGATTAGTGCTGGGAACACGTAGAAATCACTTACTCTCCAGCCCCAGTTCCCTAAAACCATACTACCAATCCAAGAACCGACAATCCCTGCAATAATATTCCCGATGATGCCGCCTGGTACATCTTTACCTAAAATGACGCCAGCTAGCCATCCAAGAATTCCTCCAATAATTAAATACCAAATGAAACTAATCATTACTTTCATCTCCTTAAATTTAAGATATAATGGCGATTACTTAGTTATACCCTGAATGGAGTAGATTAAACACTGTGATTTTGTTTAGTAATTATTACATGTTGTAAATAAGGCTGTAGACAAGTGAATGCAGCTCCTTTGCTGTGCTCACTTTATAGCTAATCCACCTGCATAAACTACCGTGAAAATGTCCACATTAACTACAATTACTTCTATATTGTACATACACCGATTATCGCTTACTTCTATAGTATGTTCATGTATTCAATTCGTACCAGAAATGCATGCAACGCCCAATCGCCAGTAACAATAAAAAACAGCCATTTAACTAAATTATTTACTACAATAGCCTTTTCATTCGTGAAAAAATACATTATTTTTTATTGAAACAGAATGTCAATTCTATGTGCAATTCCTTATTTCTTTGGGAGAATTTTTTGTGTAGAAAAAGAAAAATGGGTAAATTTCCACTTTTTAATAGTTTGAAAATTCTGTATAAAGGGATTATAATGTAGAAAAGGAGCGTGGTCATATGAATATGGCTGTTATGAAACGTTTAAATCGTCAAGGCTTTTTAATTGCTGGTTTGCATTTATTAGTAATGCTAAATCTTGCAGCTGATTTCTTATACGCATCGTAACCAATTTAATAGAAAGGTGAATGAAATGTTTATACCATATTAAAACAACCGTGTAGTCTTATTGTAAAACAGGCTCACGGTTGTTTTATTATGCTTAATTAACTGAAAAAAGGAATTATTCTGCTAAATGTCAAATACATAGTTTATACAAGGGAGTGATGAAATGACGTCAAGATTGGATCAAGCATTTTGTGATTTGGAAAGACCATTTGCATGGTTAGATTTAGATGCACTAGATAAAAATATACAAATGGTTCAAGATGCTTGTGGGGGAAAACAAATTCGTATTGCAACAAAATCGATTCGTTCTATTGAGGTCCTTCGTTATATACAAAAAAAACTTGTGAATGTTGTGGGGTTTATGACATTTACTGCAGCAGAGACCCTTTTTTTATTAGAGCAGCAGTTTGATGACTTATTGCTTGGCTATCCAGTAATGGAGGAAGCAACGATTCGTCGATTGTTGCATTTTGTAAAGGAGGGAAAAATCGTCACCTTTATGGTAGACAGACAAGAACATATCCAACTATTGGCGAAATTAGGACAAGAGATTGGCGTACGTGTACAGGTTTGTATTGATCTTAATGTTTCTAATGATTTTAAAGTATTGTATTTTGGAACAAAACGTTCGTCATTGTCTTCTCTTGAAACGTTGACACCTTTTTTACAAACCATTCAAAACACCCCTGTAATTGAAGTGGTAGGAGCGATGGGCTATGAGGCTCAAATAGCAGGGGTGGGCAATCGTCCTGCAAATGCTTTAAAAGGTAGAGTCATAGAAGCCATGCAAGTACAAGCCAAAAAGCAAGTAACGCAGTTTCGTCGATTAGCGATCGCCCATATCAAGGCTTATTTTCCAAATCTACGCTTTGTTAATGGTGGAGGATCAGGAAGTATGACGTACACCAATCAACAGAAGGAAGTAACGGAAATTACAGTTGGCTCGGCTTTTTATGCACCCGCATTGTTCGATCAATTTACACATTTACAGCTAGAAAAGGCTGCTGGATTTGCCTTACGTGTAACAAGAATGCCTGAAAAAAATATCGTTGTTTGTCATGGGGGAGGCTATACGGCTTCTGGAGCCATTGGGATGGATCGTTTGCCTGTATTCTATGACCCTACCACTTTTGCATATCTTAGCCTAGAAGGCGCAGGGGAAGTGCAAACACCTATTAAGGTCAAAGGGAAGATTATCAATATTGGCGATACCATTTATTTTCGACATGCGAAGGCAGGAGAGCTTTGTGAGCGTTTTCAGGTCCTGCATGCTATTCGTGGTGACAAGTATGCAGGACATTACACAACATATAGGGGAGATGGACAATGTTTTCTATAGAAAAATGGCGAAATGGTGAAAAGTGGACAAACTGGGCTGGGAATGTTATTTCCTATCCGAGTGAAATGTATTTACCACACTCTATTGATGAAGTTTCAGCAATTGTGAAGCATGCGTGTCAATCAGGAAAGACAATCCGTGTCACAGGTGCTGCTCATTCTTTTAGCGCTGTGGCTATGCCTGAGCATATAGCAATTTCCTTACATAATCTGCGTGGATTAATCGCTGTGAATGAGGAAAGGCAGGAGGCAACATTATGGGCGGGGACCTACCTATATGAAATTGGACCAATGCTAGCGAAACACGGTTTTGCGTTAATCAATATTGGCGATATACAGGAGCAAACCATTGCAGGGGCAGTGTCAACTGGCACACATGGCACGGGGGTTACACTTGGTTCTCTATCGTCAGCTGTCCAGGCATGGGGATTTGTAGACGGTACTGGTACTTATCAGGAACATAGGAGAGGTATGGATGATTTATCTGAAGCGCTGCATGTATCTCTTGGGATGCTAGGTGTTCTGGTCAAAGTAACGATTAAGGTCATACCACTATATGGTTTGCATTATGTGGGGGCAAGAGAAACATTGACAAATGGTCTCTCGTTATTTGCGGAGGATATTCGTCAACATCGTCATGTGGAGTGGTTTTATTTCCCTGGTAGTGAAACAATTCAAGTAAAACGGATGAATGCGGTCGCGCCTGTTTATCAAAGTGAATGGAATAAAAAAATAGAAACGTTAAAGCTACAAATAGTAGAAAACGGGGCTTTCTTTGCGATGTCAGAGCTTTGTAAGTGGAAACCTGGTTTAAGTAGTGCCATGAGCAAGATAGCGGCTGCCAATGTGGTAGAAAGTGAAAAAGTAGGGATAAGCTATGAAATTTATCCCTCACCTCGTAGCGTGAAGTTTCAAGAGAGTGAATATGCCATCCCTTTATCACAGTTTGAAGCTTGTTTGGAGGAAATCCATGCAACCTTTAAAAAAGGGACTTTTAATGTTCATTTTCCTTTAGAGTGTCGAACAACTGCAGGCGAAGCAGGTTTTTTAAGTCCAACACAAGGGCGTGAGTCGGCTTTTATAGCCTTTCATATGTATAAGGGAATGGCAGAAGAGCCTTACTTTAAATGGGTGCATACATTGATGCAAAAATATGAAGGTCGTCCTCACTGGGGAAAACAACATCATTTAACAGCGCAAACGGTCTATGCGTTGTATCCAGAGATTGAAAAGTTTTTAAGCATTCGACACCAATACGATCCTGAACAAATATTTTTTACAGGATACTTAAAAAAGTTGTTTCTATTGTAAGCGTTATCTCTAGGATTGGATAACTTAGCTTATTCAAATATATGGGAATTTTTTATTTATCCATTTTTGTTTATTATTAAAAAATTAAAATTTGAACGAAATGTCAAAATTTTTATCAAAGCGAGATAAAACTGATGCTTAATCAGCATGTAAACGATTTCAATTTTGACAGATTTTTTGAATTGTTTAAACAATTCAAAAAATAGTGTTGACGAGACCTTTTTTTCGTACTATGATAACAACAATTTAACACGTTCGTTACAGCAGTAGTCGTCTAAGAGGCTATTACTCTATAAACAAAAATTAAAAAGACAGAACATTTTGTCTATAGCAACGAACATAGTATGGATAGCAATGAGGGGCGTTTAAAATGAGAAGTGACATGATTAAAGTAGGCGTAGATCGAGCGCCACATCGAAGTCTTTTATATGCAACAGGCAAAGTAAAAGCAAAAGATCTAGGCAAACCATTTATTGGGGTTTGTAACTCTTATATCGACATAATACCAGGTCACGTTCATTTACGTACGTTCGCTGATGTAGTGAAAGAAGCTATTATTGAAGCGGGTGGTATTCCATTCGAATTTAATACAATTGGTGTCGATGATGGTATTGCAATGGGGCATATTGGTATGCGTTATTCCTTACCAAGTCGTGAAATTATAGCAGACTCTGCTGAAACAGTTATTAATGCACATTGGTTTGATGGCGTATTTTATATTCCAAACTGTGACAAAATTACACCAGGAATGCTTATGGCAGCAGTTCGTACGAATGTACCATCTATCTTTGTTTCAGGTGGTCCAATGGAGGCAGGAACTTCTGCAGCAGGGAAACAGCTTTCCTTAACATCTGTGTTTGAAGGTGTAGGAGCACACAAATCAGGAAAAATGTCTGCGGAAGAGCTGTTGGATATTGAGAATAATGCTTGTCCGACGTGTGGCTCATGCTCAGGCATGTTTACAGCAAATTCAATGAACTGCTTAATGGAAATGTTTGGTGTTGCTTTACCTGGAAATGGTACAATCGTTGCCACTTCTGAAGAGCGTCACAAGCTGATTAAAGAAGCAGCTAAGCAATTAATTCGCATGGTCAAGGAAGACGTTAAACCTCGCGATATTATTACAAAAGAGGCAATTGATGATGCTTTTGCTCTTGATATGGCAATGGGGGGCTCCACAAATACAGTTCTTCATACATTAGCAATTGCCAATGAAGCCGAAATAGATTACAACATTGAAGATATTAATAAAGTAGCGGAAAGAGTGCCTTATTTAGCAAAAATCATGCCTGCTTCAGATATTTCAATGGATGATATTAATAAAGCAGGTGGAGTAAGTGCCATTATTAATGAATTAACATCTATTCCAGGTGCTATTCATCCAGACCGTCCAACCGTAGCAGGCGTTACAATGGGTGAGCTTGTCAAAGATTATCACATCACGAATGATCAAGTCATTCGAACAAAAGACAATCCGTATAGTGCTGTAGGTGGATTATCAGTTTTATTCGGTAACATCGCACCAGATGGCTCTGTTATTAAAGTAGGGGCCGTTGATCCTTCTATCAAAGTATTCAAGGGCGAGGCAATTGTCTTTGATTCACAAGAAGCAGCACAAGAAAACATTGATAATGGAACGGTGAAGGAGGGCCATGTAGTCGTCATTCGCTATGAAGGACCTAAGGGTGGCCCAGGGATGCCAGAAATGCTTGCACCAACATCTGCCATTCAAGGTCGAGGCCTTGGTACAAAGGTTGCATTAATTACAGATGGTCGTTTCTCAGGTGCATCTCGTGGTATTTCAATTGGCCATATTTCACCAGAAGCTGCTGAAGGCGGTCCAATCGCTTTAGTAGAAAACGGAGATATTATCGAAATTGATCTACCAAATCGTACGATTAATTTACAAGTTTCAGATGAAGTTTTAGCTGAACGTCGTGCAAAATTACCAGTCTTTGAGCCAAAAATCAAACGTGGTTGGTTAGCAAGATATTCAAAATTAGTGACGAGCGCTTCCACTGGAGGCGTAATGAAAATTTAACAACTAGATAAATAAAAACGTTGATGAGGTTAAAGGTTCTAGAGCCTTGTATCTACCAGAGAGCCGGTCGTGCTGGAAGCCGGCGATACAACTAGATCCGACATCCCCTCGGAGTGGGCTATTAAACGTGTTTACACCATTAGATAGCTCCGGGCATAGTCGAAAGTGCTCGTTATTAATGAATAAATGTTTTATGGCACTATATTGGATGCGATGTCTTTCGCATTGGTGCATAAATGCTGTCATTTATTCGCGAGGTAGCAATTATTTGCTATAAAAAAGGGTGGTACCATGGAAAGTCTTTTTCATCCCTACGTAAGGTAGTTCTTTGCGTGTGGAGAAAAAGGCTTTTTATTATTTTCACGATGCAATTGAACAGCCTCTCAACGAAAAGGATGAGAGGAATAGTCAATCCAGCTATTGACACTTCACTAATCTACAACACTGATGTGTGAGTTTGAAAGAAATGAAGGAGGCATAATTTGATGAGTGCGAATGTTTCAATCAATGAACAAGAACAATTAGCTACAACAGCAACAGCTGAACAAACCTATCAAGCGAAGGACGGTGCAGATGTATTAGTGCAGGCATTGCACGATCAAGGGGTTGAAATTGTCTTTGGCTATCCAGGAGGAGCCGTATTACAAATTTATGATGCGATGTATAAAAACCCAATTCGCCATATTTTAACAAGACATGAACAGGGTGCTATTCATGCGGCGGAAGGCTATGCTCGTGTTTCAGGTAAAACGGGCGTTGTTATTGCCACAAGTGGACCTGGTGCAACAAACCTTGTAACAGGTATTGCGGATGCCATGATCGACTCTATTCCATTGGTTGTTTTTACAGGACAGGTTGCGACATCTGTGATCGGTACAGATGCTTTCCAAGAAGCCGATATTATGGGGATTACAACACCGATTACAAAGCACAACTATCAGGTGCAGGATGTCAATGATATTCCCCGCATTGTGAAGGAAGCTTTCCATATCGCTAGCACAGGTCGTAAGGGACCAGTTGTCGTGGATTTCCCAAAAAACGTTTCCCAAATGTTGTTTGATGTAGAGAATCCACCGCAAGCACCTGATGAAATTTATTTACCAGGCTATCAGCCAACATATAAACCAAATTATCTACAAGTCCAAAAGGCGATTCAAGCCATTTCATTGGCAAAAAACCCAATCATCTTAGCGGGTGCAGGTGTTCTTTTTGCGGATGCACGTGAGGAATTAACGACTTTCGCAGAAAAATATCGTATTCCAGTAACGAACACATTGCTAGGATTGGGCTCCATCCATGGTGAACATGACTTATTCCTTGGGATGGCTGGGATGCATGGTACAGCTACAGCAAATACAGCGATCACAAAATCCGATTTATTACTCAATATTGGGGCACGTTTTGATGATCGTCTAACAGGTAATCTAGCTACATTTGCACCAAATGCAACGATTATCCATATCGATATTGATCCTGCTGAAATTGGCAAAAATGTACCGACAGATATTCCAATTGTTGCTGATGCCAAGGAGGCTTTAAAAGCACTATTGAAAAAGGATTTCCAAGGTCCTGATACAGCCGATTGGTTAGCTTATTTAAGGAATCATGCGATGGAATATCCATTATGGTATTGCAAGGATACAAATACGCAAGAAATCCTACCACAAGAGGCATTGCAATTAGTGCACAAGGTAACTGAAGGTAATGCCATTGTGACGACAGATGTTGGGCAGCATCAAATGTGGGCAGCACAATATTATCATTTAAATAATGATCATTCATGGGTAACGTCTGGTGGACTTGGTACGATGGGCTTCGGCTTCCCGGCCGCAATTGGCGCCCAATTTGCGAAGCCAGACAAAAAAGTTATTTCGATTGTAGGAGATGCAGGATTCCAAATGACGGCACAGGAGCTATCCATCCTACAGGAATTTAACTTACCAGTAAAAATAGTGATTTTGAATAATAGCTGTCTTGGCATGGTACGTCAATGGCAACAAACATTCTATGAAGAGCGCTATTCATCATCACTTATGCCGATCCAACCAGATTTTGTTAAGTTAGCGGATGCTTATAACATTAAAGGTTATCGTATTAACACAATCGATGAAGCAGAGTCTATTTTCCATGAGGCACTGCTGTCTGATGAGCCAGTATTAATTGACTGTCGAGTGAAACAGCTTGAATGTGTTTACCCAATGGTAGCACCTGGCACAGGCTTACATGAAATGATTGGGGTGAAAAAAAATTGAAGCGAGTAATTACCGTAACTGTGATTAACCAAAGTGGTGTATTAAACCGTTTGACAGGTTTATTGATGAAGCGTCAGTTCAATATTGAATCGATTACAGTAGGTCATACGGAGCAACCGAATTTTTCAAAGATGACCTTCGTTGTCAACATCGAGGACGAACGCAAAATTGAGCAGCTAGTGAAACAGTTATCCAAGCAAATTGATGTGTTAAAGGTCAATGACATTACCGATAAATCGATTGTTCTGCGAGAGCTAGCACTAGTAAAGGTGATTTCCCCACCAAATTTACGTTTGGAAATGAATTCAATTGTTGAACCGTTCCGCGCCCAAATTATTGATACAGCCAAAAATGTTGTGACGTATCAAGTAGTAGGGCATCCAGAGAAGATTGATGCCTTTATCGAACTCATTCGACCATATGGCATTAAAGAACTTACACGTACAGGGGCAACTGCCTCCGTTCGTGAAACACAAAAAGTCTCAAACCCGCAGCTCTCTATTTTAAAATAGTTTGCATATAAAAATGAATAGCTTTATAGACAGAGCAAGTATCTAAAGCTATAAAAAACAAAACATATTCTAGGAGGAAATTAACAATGGCTACAATGTACTATGAGCAAAATATCAACGAGGACGTATTAAAAGGAAAGAAAATCGCAATTATCGGTTACGGTTCACAAGGTCATGCACATGCTTTAAACCTTAAAGAATCAGGTTTTGACGTGGTAGTAGGGGTTCGTCCAGGTGGATCCTTCGATGCGGCAAAAGCAGATGGTATTGACGTGAAAACAGTGGCTGAAGCAGCACAAGAAGCAGATGTTATCCAAATTCTACTACCAGATGAGCGCCAAAAAGCAGTTTATGAAGCGGAAATTGCGCCACATTTACAAGCTGGTAAAGCATTGATGTTTGCACACGGCTTCAATATCCATTTCGGTCAAATTACACCACCAGCAGACGTTGACGTATTTTTAGTAGCACCAAAAGGACCAGGACATCTAGTTCGTCGTCAATTCCAAGAAGGTGCTGGGGTACCAGGACTATTCGCTATTCACCAAGATGCTACAGGCCAAGCAAAAGATTTAGCACTTGCGTATGGTAAAGGAATCGGTGCTGCACGTGGTGGGCTTCTTGAAACAACATTCAAAGAAGAAACAGAGACAGATTTATTCGGTGAACAAGCGGTACTTTGTGGTGGTGCAACACAACTAGTAAGAGCAGGATTCGAAACATTAGTAGAAGCTGGTTATCAACCAGAATTAGCCTACTTTGAAACACTACATGAGCTTAAATTAATTGTTGACCTAATGTTTGAGGGCGGTATGGCAACAATGCGCTACTCAGTTTCAGATACAGCAGAGTGGGGAGATTATGTTGCAGGACCACGCATTATCGATGAGTCTGTAAAAGCTCGTATGAAAGACGTATTAACAGATATCCAAGATGGTACATTTGCTCGTCGTTGGATTCAAGAAAATGAAAATGGTCGTCCAGAATATACAAAATTCAAAGAAGCTGGTGCGAACCATCAAATCGAAGAAGTAGGCGCAAAACTACGTGCTATGATGCCATTCATCAACGAAGGTAAAGAAAAAGTTGTGAGAGAAGTGGCGACAAGTGCGAAAAATTGATATTTTCGATACTACGCTTCGCGATGGTGAACAATCTGCTGGGATCAACTTAAACACAGCCGAGAAGATTGAAATTGCCAAACAATTAGAGCGCCTTGGTGTGACAATTATAGAAGCAGGATTTCCTGCTTCGTCACCTGGTGACTTTGATGCAGTCCATCGCATTGCAGGTACAGTAAAAAATTCCATTGTGACGGGGCTAGCTCGCTGTATCCAAAAGGATATTGATGCTACATGGGAAGCGATAAAAGTAGCACAACAGCCACATATTCACATTTTTCTAGCCACATCACCTATTCATATGGAATACAAATTAAAAAAATCCCCTGAGCAAGTGGTGGAGCAAGCGGTAGAGGCTGTTAAATACGCTAAAAAGTACTTCCCACTTGTACAATGGTCTGCCGAGGATGCATTCCGCTCTGATCGTGAATTTTTAGTGCGAATTATGAACGAAGTGGTTGCTGCTGGTGCAACAACGATTAATGTTCCAGACACTGTAGGGTATGCATCCCCGCAAGAATATGGTGCATTATTTAAGTTCCTACTGGAAAATGTCAAAGGTGCTGACAAAGTGAAATTCTCTGCCCATTGTCATGATGATTTAGGGATGGCAACAGCTAACACGATTGCCGCAATAGAAAATGGTGCTGCACAAGTCGAAGGAACAATCAATGGTATCGGCGAACGCGCAGGTAATGTAGCACTCGAGGAAATTGCTGTAGCACTTCATATTCGCAAGGATATTTATCAGGTGCAAACGGGCATTCAGTTGCAAGAAATTAAACGTACGTCTCAATTAGTCAGTAAATTGACAAATGTTGTGATTCAGCCAAATAAAGCGATTGTAGGAAGAAATGCTTTTGCACACGAATCGGGCATCCATCAAGACGGTGTCTTAAAAAATCCAGAAACCTATGAAATTATTTCACCTGCTTTAATCGGCGAAGGTGAGATTCCATTAGTTCTCGGGAAACATTCTGGTCGTGCAGCATTCCGTGATCGTGCGGAAACAATGGGCTTCCATCTTTCTGATGAAAAGTTGAACAAAGCATTTGTGGAATTTAAAAAATTGGCTGATCGTAAAAAAGAAATTACAGAGGAAGATTTACTTACTCTTCTTACTGAGCAACAAGTTCAAGTAGAAGATGTACCACTCTTTGAGTTGAAAATGGTGCAGGTGCAATATGGTACTGAAAATATTCCTACAGCTACAGCCATTGTGCTTACACCTGAGGGACTAGAAAAAACCGTTGTAGCTACTGGCTCTGGTTCTGTAGAAGCAATTTTTAATACACTGGAGCAACTTGTACCTGGAGCTGTACATGTCATTGATTACCGTGTGACTTCGGTTGGCAAAGGACGAGATGCACTGGGTGAAGCGGTTATTAATATTCGCTATGATGAGGTTTCGACTACAGGCCGTAATTCCTCTCAAGATGTTTTAGAAGCATCGGCAAAAGCTTATTTAAATGCTATTAACCGTCATTTAATTCAAGCAAGCCTTCGCGCACATCCTGTATAGGTTTCTGAGGTAGTGAATTGTATGAAGTACCATTCACAAGTCGGATGCAATGATGTCATGGCGTATTGTATCAATTAACCAAAAATTACGCTTAGACGTAATGACTACGCTCACCTCGATAAAAGGTAGGTGAGCGTCTTTACTAAATTAGCGAATACGCTATACAAAGAAAGGTGTTTTGACGATGGAGAGAAAAATTACAGTACTTCCCGGTGATGGAATTGGGCCAGAGGTTGTTGCTTCTGCTGTACGTGTATTACAGGTGATTGGTAAACGATTTAATCATACATTTCATTTAGGATATGCAACAATTGGTGGTGCTGCGATTGACCAGCACAATAATCCATTACCTGATGAAACAATCGAGATGTGTGAAAATAGTGATGCGATTTTATTAGGAGCTGTAGGTGGTCCAAAGTGGGATCAAAACCCTCCTGAATTGCGCCCAGAAAAAGGGTTACTGCGAATTCGGAAACACTTCGATTTATTTGCCAATCTACGTCCAGTAAAGGCGTTCCCGAGTTTACTAGATGCTTCACCATTAAAGCGTGAAGTGGCTGAGAACGTTGATTTAATGATTGTACGTGAACTAACAGGCGGCGTATACTTCGGGGAACCACGTATGCGTACTGAAAATGGCGCAATTGATACAACGGTTTACTCTAAAGCAGAGGTAGAGCGTATCGTTGAAAATGCCTTTGAACTAGCACGTTTACGTGGTGGCAAATTATGCTCTGTTGACAAGGCGAATGTGCTTGAAACAAGTCGCTTATGGCGTGAAGTTGTAGAAGCAAAGAAAAAAGAGTATCCAGATGTAATCGTAGAACATAACCTAGTAGACTCTGTCGCAATGAAACTTATTACAAATCCTGGACACTATGATGTAGTCGTTACTGAAAATATGTTTGGTGATATTTTAAGTGATGAAGCATCTGTTATTACTGGTTCTCTAGGTGTTTTACCATCCGCATCCATTCGTGGTGATAATTTTGGCTTATATGAACCAGTACATGGCTCCGCACCAGAAATTGCAGGGCAAGGTGTAGCAAATCCTGCTGCAACCATTTTATCCGTAGCGATGATGCTGCAATATTCATTTGGCTTAAAAGAAGAAGCAGCAGAAATTGAACGCGCGGTAAGTGCAGTATTTGATGATGGCTACTTTACAGCAGATCTTGCTCGTGACGGCAGTCGTATTTTATCGACTAATGAATGGACAGATAAGGTAATTAACGAAATTGATACTAGCTTTGTATCACAAAGTATTATGACAACATATATTTAAAGAAATAGGTGAAGACAATGGGTAAAAATATAATTGAAAAGATTTGGGATAAACATGTTGTTTATCAGGAAGAGGGCAAACCGGACCTGTTATATATTGATCTTCATTTAATTCATGAAGTAACATCTCCGCAAGCTTTTGAAGGGTTACGCATGAACGGACGTAAAGTGCGTCGTCCTGATTTAAGCTTTGCGACAATGGATCATAACGTACCAACAAAAAATTTACCAACTATCCATGATCCCATTGCGCGCAATCAAATCGAAACATTAGCTAAAAATGCTGAGGAATTTGGCGTTGAGTTAGCGGGCATGGGTCACCCTGACCAAGGGATTGTCCATGTGATTGGGCCAGAGCTTGGATTAACACAGCCTGGTAAAACCATTGTTTGTGGTGATTCTCATACATCGACTCACGGTGCCTTCGGGGCCATTGCATTTGGTATTGGAACATCAGAGGTGGAGCATGTATTATCGACGCAAACATTATGGCAAAATAAGCCGAAAACGATGGAGATTCGTGTTGAAGGGGAGCTACCAGTTGGGGTAGCGGCAAAGGATATTATTCTAGCCATCATTGCCAAGTTCGGAATAGGTGTTGGTACAGGACATATTGTGGAATTCACTGGAGAGGCTATCCACAAACTATCTATGGAAGAACGCATGACGATTTGTAATATGTCAATTGAGGCAGGCGCAAAAGCAGGGCTTATCTCACCTGACCAAACAACAGTCGATTATATTCGTGGACGCAAATATGCACCGCAGGGAGAAAAATTGGAAGAAGCAGCCGCTTACTGGTTAAGTCTTGCTTCAGACGAAGATGCAACGTACGATACGGTTCGTATTATAAAAGCTGAAGAAATTGAACCAATCATTACGTGGGGAACAAACCCATCGATGGGTACTGGTGTTTCTGGGCATGTTCCAACACAAGCAGATTATGAGGATGAATCAGACAAGGCGGCACTTCAAAAAGCACTTGCCTATATGGGCTTAGAGGAAGGCCAGCCATTAACATCCATTGACATCCAGCATGTCTTCATTGGCTCCTGTACAAACTCACGCATTAGTGATTTGCGTGCAGCTGCTGATGTTATCAAAGGGCGTAAGGTGCATGACAAGGTCACAGCCATCGTTGTCCCAGGCTCACATACAACGAAAAAACAAGCAGAGGCAGAAGGTTTAGATAAAATATTTATGGATGCAGGCTTTGAATGGCGAGAGTCTGGTTGCTCGATGTGTCTTGCGATGAATGATGACATCGTACCAGCTGGAGAACGCTGTGCCTCTACCTCAAACCGCAACTTTGAAGGACGTCAGGGCGCTGGAGCTCGTACACATTTAGTGTCACCACCAATGGCAGCAGCCGCTGCGATTGCAGGTCACTTCGTCGATGTACGTGAATTTGTGAAGGAAACAGTGTAAGTCTTGCTTTACTCGGGAAGGGATGATTGAAAAATGGAACCAATTAATATCGTAAATAGTGTCATCACACCACTTGATCGAAAAAATGTTGATACCGATCAAATTATTTCAAAAGAATTTCTAAAACGTATTGAGCGCACAGGTTTTGGACAGTTTTTATTTTACCATTGGCGTTTCGATGCACAAGGGAATGAAATAGCTGACTTTGTATTAAATAAACCTGAATTTAAAGAATCTAAAATTCTAGTGGCGCAAGATAATTTCGGCTGTGGCTCCTCTCGTGAACATGCACCATGGGCAATTTTAGATTACGGTTTTAACGTTGTGATTGCACCTTCTTTTGCAGATATTTTCCATAATAACTGCTTCAAAAACGGTATCTTACCGATTAAGCTAACAGAATCGGAATGTGATGCTATTTTAGCAAAAGGCTTAGCAAAGCCCTATAGTATGGAAGTAAATCTTGCAGAGCAAACCGTAACAGGGGAAGATGGTACAGTCTATCATTTTACAATTGACCCATACTATAAAGAAACGTTACTGAATGGCTGGGATGAAATCGCCTTAACCTTTAAATATGAGGACCACATTGCCGCATATGAGGCGAAGCGAGTAGCCTATTAATTGATATGACTGAAGACAAATTTGATGTTGTCTTCAGTTTTTTTGTGTTTGTAGTGCATTTCCTATATGAAATTATTTATAATTAAGGAAACATCAAATGCGAAGGTGGCACTATGTTATCATTATAAAAATATTTGTATATTAAAGGACAAATCCAGCCAGTTTTTGAAAGCGCCATCTGAAGCATTGCTTCGCATAACAGGAAGATAGCCTGAGTGACTAGATCGTTTTCATTTAACGAGTAAAAGAAGCTCGTATCGATTTACAGTAAGTGAAAGAATTTAGGGCATCCCTAAAACAGTCGATAGGTTTTTAGTTTATACGAATTTTTATATTGTTAAGCTACTGAAATGATACTACTCATTTCAGTTGTTTTTTGTTTGATCAAAAGATGAAAGGTGGAATTCCATGATTACAGTTATAGGAAGTTTAAATATGGATTTAGTTGTACAAATGAATGCTTTTCCAAAGCAGGGGGAAACCATTCTAGGTAACTCGTTTCAAACAGTTCCAGGAGGAAAAGGGGCTAATCAAGCAGTTGCCGCAGCTCGTCTTGGCAGCGAGGTGGCGATGGTTGGCTGTTTAGGGAATGATCATTTTGGTGAGACATTACATGCTGCTTTACAGCAAGAGCAGATTCAGACAAACGCCATTGTAAAAAGCACCACTGCTCCTACAGGAATTGCTAATATACTTATTTACAATAACGATAATCGAATTGTTGTCGTACCTGGAGCTAATTATGACCTAAGCATATCCCATCTTGAAGCTTCAAAAGAGTTGATACAAAAAAGTCACTTGGTAATTATACAGCTTGAAATCCCTAAAGAGACGACAGCCCATGCCATTCATTTATGTAAAGAAGCGGGTGTTCCGATACTGTTAAACCCTGCTCCAGCAGCCAATTTTGATGTGCAGTGGATGGATGATATTACCTATTTAACACCTAACGAGACAGAATGTGCTGAAATTTTTAAGGAGCCAGTGGAACAAGTTTTAGAAAAATATCCTAATAAATTAATCGTGACGCTAGGAAGTGATGGTGCACGTTATTTCGATGGCTCCTATCCAATTCATGTTCCAGGTTATATGACAACAGTCGTGGATACAACGGGCGCAGGTGATACCTTTAATGGTGCTTTAGCCTATGCTTTAGTAGAAGGGCAATCGTTGGATGAGGCTGTATATTTTGCTAATATCGCTGCTTCCTTATCTGTAGAGAAACTAGGTGCCCAAGGTGGAATGCCATTACTTGGAGCTGTTTATGCACGTATAGCTGGTTTGGAGGGATAGGACAAAGGTCAGCTATTCAGCAACCTTGGAGAGAAATCTCCAAGCCTAATACTTCTAAACTCATAGCTGGGACTATTCCCTTTAGTCTGTGTAGCAATCATATATGAAGCAGACAGGAAATAGGTGTAAGGATGAATTCCTATTTGTCGTATAAACGTATAAGTATATTGTCCTCTTTTCATCAATCCATGTATTAGAAAAGCCATAGTTTCATTTATAATGGTCTTATAGATACATACGAAAAGAGGTTTTGAGGATGACGAACATTGACAATACGCCAATCGAAAATACAACCTCAGCGAATAATATTTTGCCGCAATTTGTTGACCAACTACGACACTTGTATGGCATCATCGTCCAAAATACATATGTGAAAGATACAGCAAAACATTTAAATCGAATCATTCAAGATGCCAATAACCAGACGATGATTTTAATAGTTGGAAAAGAGCGGGTGGGCAAAACAACACTTGTGAATGGACTTCTAGGACGCGAAATATTATCGGTAGATGATCAGCATCCAACAAGTGTAAATACGTTTATACGCTACGGCGAGCAAGAAGAGATTAAAGCTTATTTTTTAGATGGTGTTGTCGCTGTATTTGATCTCAGTAAATTAGAGCTACTAACAACTGGCGATACGTTTGCTTCCCAGATTTTACGTGAACACTTAGATTACCTAGAAGTCTATTTGAAAAATGATTTATTAAAATCCGTGACAATAATTGATTCTGTGTCATTAGAAGCAGGCGGAGGAGAAATGGCTTATTTTTCAGAGGCGCTTATGAACCGTGTTGATGAAATTTTCTGGGTGTTACGCGCTGGTTCAATGGCAATGGATGCTGAACTTCTCTTGATTGAAACGTTAAAGAATAAAGGTGTTGAACCTTTATGTGTCATCAACGGCATCGATGATGAGGAACATGCCACAGCATTTATGGACTCTGAACAACAACGTATTGGTCATTTGATGAGTGATTTTATAGGGATTTCAGCAATTAATGCACTAGTAGCCAAACAAACAGACAGTCATGAGCTTTGGCAAAAAAGTCAGTATGATCAATTAATTGCTCACATTCATCGTGTGGCTGAAAATAGTGATAAAAAAACATATGCCATCCTAATTCGCTTCTTACAATGGCTTGAACGATTCCGCTTCGAATTAACTGTAATTCCACAACGAGATCCATTTCAATCTGCTGTAGAGAATATAGAAAAATATGCAGGCGATACCCAATATGAATATTCTCGCTATCAACGTGACTTAGCAATTGTCAAAGAATATGAGCAAGAATATGAACAGGTAGCGAACACGTTTAAACAGGTTCAAACACTGTATCAGCTATTACAAACGATAGCGCAACATGATTATTTACACGATTCCAAGGTGGAAGAATTTACTGAAATTGCTGTGCACTATCAACAAATGTTGCGTGAATACCGCAACATGCACAGTGAGTATTTACGCGAATATGAGCGTTTAGATGCACAACATAAAAAAATTCATGGTAAAGGTCTTATGAAAGCTTTCTTTGGCCAACATACGCAAAATGAATTTTTCAAAGAGCGTGTTCAAAAACTCAATGAGCAGCAAGAGGTTTGTGTCGCCCAATATGCCAAGGTACAACAAGCAGAGGTTTCAATGCTACAGGCGATTCGAGATACCCAACCTTTTTTGATTGATTTAGTGAAAGTACGCATGAGCCGTATCGAACAAAAGGTACAGAAACTAAATCAACAGCGTGCAAAAGATAAGCGTCAGTTAAAGCGCTATGCTGAAAAATTAAATGAATTTTCTTGCTTAATCGAAGCACAGGGTTATATAAAAGAGCATCTTCAACCATTTTTAATGAATGAGCAAATGCCGTTGAAATCGAAGGATATTGCCATGCTTGAGGAAACTGTGCAGGCTATTTTAGCCATTGATTTATCAAACAATGGCTTACTCGCAAGAAGTCAAATGAATAATAAAATGGAAAGTATTGCAATACCTTTTGAGGTGCGAGAAAAATATCCCCTGCAAATGCTTGACTTAAGGGAAGAAGATGTAAAATCAAATGATATACCCGAAATACCTAAAAAATTAGTTGTACAATATGAAGATTAGGTTTTCACCAAACGTTCTAAAAGTAGCATGCTTTTAGAACGTTTTCTTTATGATATGAAACAAATCATTCCAGTTTTACGTATAAGTAGTAAGGAGGGATACACTTGATTGAAATAAATGGACGCTTCACGAATGCAAAAATCTTTGCGCAAACAGCATTACAAACAGCTGTTGATCAGATTCAAGAATTAACAGACCAGGCTTTTATGGCAGGCACTAAAGTACGTATTATGCCAGATTATCATGCGGGTAAAGGATGTGTCATTGGCACGACCATCCAATTGCAAGACCGTGTTGTACCCAATCTTGTCGGCATTGATGTGGGGTGTGGTGTATTTGTAGCACAACTTGACGTAACAACAGTTGATTTTGCTCAACTCGATGCCATCATTCGCACATATGTACCAAGTGGGCAGGATATTCATAAAGAAGTATCGCCAAGCCGACATTTTGTAGAGTTTGAAGGTAAACAATTTCGAGCAAGCGGCTTGAAAGACGACTATACGAACTTGTCATTAGGTACACTTGGGGGAGGCAACCATTTTATTGAACTTGCCAAAGATGAAGATGATCAGCACTATTTGCTCATCCATACGGGGTCACGCTATGTAGGGGCAAAGGTTGCTAATTGGCATCAAAAAAGAGCTTATGAAAATTTACGTCGAGAAGATTTGACAGAAAAAATAGAGGCAATGAAACAGCAAGGACGACAACAAGAGATTCAATCCATGATACAAGCCTATAAAGAACAAACACCGTTCGTTCCGAAAGACTTGTCATATTTAGAGGGGGAAGCTTTCCATGATTATATCCATGATATGAAGATTGCACAGCAATTTGCACGGATGAATCGTTGGACCATTGCAGAAACCATTGCTAAACAGATGGATTGGCATTTTACAGATACGTTTGATACGATTCATAACTATATCGATACAGAAACGATGACGCTTCGCAAAGGGGCTGTTCGTGCAAATAAAGATGAAAAGCTAGTTATTCCAATGAATATGCGGGATGGATCTCTGATTTGTATAGGGAAAGGCAATGCGGAATGGAATTATTCAGCCCCCCATGGAGCAGGACGCATGTTTTCACGACGCGCAGCGAAAAAAGCTTTGAATATGGCCGATTTTAAAGATACGATGCAGGGGATTTGGACAACATCAGTCAATGAAGAAACATTGGATGAGGCACCAATGGCCTATAAGCCGATGACAGAAATTACTTCTGCGATTAGGGAAACTGTAGATATTGTCAAAGTTATTAAACCTGTTTATAACTTTAAAGCGAGTGAAGCTGCAAAGCCATATGAGCGAAAGCGTTAAGGTAGAGAAGGAATCATCACTATAATCATTATTCTATAGATGATATAATATAGCTTCACAATGATGAAATGGGTGGTTTTTTTGGTATCTTCAAAAGATGTGGCGAAGCATGCTGGTGTCTCACAAACAACTGTATCTAGAGTATTGAATACACCAGAGCTTGTAAAGCCAAAAACAATTGAAAAAGTAATGCAGGCGATAGAGGAACTAAACTATGTGCCAAATGATATAGCAAGATCGCTTGTTCAGAAAAAAACAGGTATTATTACATTGATTTCGGGGCCCTTACACAACCCTTTTTTTGTTGATACAACTACAGCCATCGTGAATTATGTTAATGCACGTGGCTATAAAGTTAATGTCTATTTTGGCACAGAGGATAATCTTAATTCAATCTACAATGCCGTTTTAGAAACGAAAGCAGACGCAATTATATTGTCTTCTATGTTGTATCAAGATGATTTATTTTATAAACTAGAAAAACTAGCTATTCCATTTATTATGTTTAACCGTAAGCATAAAGAGAATAGACATTTTGTAGAAATTGATAATGTTCAAGCAGGTTACCTTGCGACCAAGCATGTCCTATCATTAGGGCATGACTCTTTATGTTGGATAGGGGGTCCACATCAAATGAGTACCTTCTATGGACGCTATCTGGGATTTGAACAAGCTTTACAGGATTATGGGCTAGATGCAAAATTAGTGCCTACTTTTTTAACGAACACCAATAAAATGGATATTGAACGTGCGTTTGCAGAGCTTTTACAACTCGAAAAAAGACCAACAGCTATTTGTGCTGCTACGGATGCCATTGCCATTGAAATATTGAATCTTTGTTTAGAGAGAGGTTTTCAGGTTCCGAGAGATTTTAATATCATTGGTATTGATAATGTAGAGCTTAGTAAACATCACTCTATTGCCTTAACAACTGTAGGTTTAACATCAGAAGAGAACTTAGGTTTTATTGCTATCGAAAAATTATTTGAGGTAATGGAGAAAAAAAGTACTTGCATTAGACAAACAGAGTCTGTTAAGATTTTCCCAAGAAATACAACGTGTAAAATAAACTGATAGACCATCAGTTTATTTTTTACACCAAAATGGTTACGTATTCATTTCTTTATTTTCTGAAATGAATACGTAACCATAAAAAGAAAGGAGTGAATTACGATTGAAAAAGGGCTTATGGATTAATGGAGAATGGAAGATGACTGCTGAATGGATGGAGATCCAATCTCCCTATTCACAAGAGGTATTGGCACACTTTGCGATGGCCACTGAAAAAGATGTACAGGAGGCCATTGAAAGTGCGCATGCTGCAGCTCCTCAAATGGCTGCATTAACTGCTTTTCAACGAGCAGAGATTTTAGAGCAGTTATCCACCCTTTTTGCAGAAAATAGAGATGAAGCAGCAAGTATCATTGCAATGGAATCAGCCAAACCGTTAAAGTATGCTTACGCTGAAATTGATCGCACAGTTGAAACCTATAAATTTGCGGCAGAAGAAGCAAAGCGACTTACTGGTGAAATGGTTCCAATGGATGCATCAAAAAATGGAGAGGGGCGCTTTGCTTATACATTAAGAGAGCCAATCGGTGTTGTGGCAGCGATTACACCATTTAACTTTCCGCAAAATCTAGTAGCACACAAAGTTGGGCCAGCATTAGCTGCAGGCAATACGATTGTATTGAAACCTGCCACACAAACAGCGCTATCCGCCCATTTTTTGGCAAAACTATTGGCGCAAACAAATTTACCAGCAGGTGCCTTTAATCTTGTAACTGGACAAGGTAAATTAGTAGGCGATGCATTTTTAGCACATCCAAATGTTAAGATGATAACGTTTACAGGAAGTCCAGCGGTAGGGATTTCTCTACGCAATCGTGCAGGCTTGAAGAAAGTAACCTTAGAATTAGGTTCCAATGCAGGCGTAATTATCGATGAAGGGGTACAGCTAGAGCGTATTATGGATCGCATTGTGATGGGGGCCTTTTCCAACCAAGGTCAAGTCTGTATTTCTTTACAACGTATCTATGTCATGGAAAGTATGGTGGAGGAATTTTTAATTCGGCTGAAGGAAAAAATAGAGCAGCTTACAATTGGTGATCCAATGGATAATCAAACAGATCTTGCTATGATGATTTCACAAGCTGAACAACAGCGTGCTTATCAATGGATTGAAGAGGCAGTAGCTGAAGGGGCACAAGTAATTACAGGTGGTCACATTGACAATCATATTTTATTGCCCACTGTTTTATATAATGTTCAACCACAGAGTCGTGTATCCTGTGAAGAAATTTTTGCACCTGTTGTTATCGTTAATACGGTATCCACCATTGATGAAGGGATAGCGGCTATCAATGATTCTCACTATGGCCTACAGGCAGGCATCTTCACTCCTTCTATTCAGACAGCTTTTCAGGCTACAAAAGCATTGCACGTTGGTGGAGTCATCATTAATGATGTACCTACTTATCGAGTAGATCACATGCCATATGGTGGTGTAAAGGAAAGCGGCACAGGCCGTGAAGGCATTAAATATGCGTTAGAAGAAATGACGGAAATGAAGCTAGTAATTTGGAATAACCAATAATCACGAATGGAGATGGGAAAATGAAAATGATTAAACAACATCCAAAATTGTATGTGATGGACAATGGTACGATGCGAATGGATAAAAATTATATGATTGCGATGCACAATCCCGCAACCATCGATCATCCAAACCAGCCAAATGAATTTGTTGAATTCCCTGTTTATACAGTATTGATTGATCATCCAGAAGGCAAAATTCTATTTGATACTGCATGCAATCCAAACTCGATGGGTCCAGAAGGGCGATGGGGTGAATTTACGCAAAAAGCATTTCCTATTAATATGCCAGAAGAATGCTATTTACATCATCGTCTAGAAGAATTAAATGTTCGTCCAGAGGATATCAAATATGTTGTTGCTTCCCATTTGCATCTCGACCATGCAGGGTGCTTAGAACTCTTTACAAATGCCACAATTATTGTACAGGAAGATGAGTTTAATGGCACATTACAAACATATGCTAGAAACGTGAAAGACGGTGCCTATGTTTGGGGTGACATTGATATGTGGATTAAAAACAATCTACAATGGCGCTTAATCAAACGTGGCGAGGATCATGTAAAACTAGCTGATGGGATACAAGTATTAAATTTTGGTAGTGGTCATGCTTGGGGAATGCTAGGTTTGCATATTCAAATGCCTGACACAGGTGGTATTATTTTAGCCTCAGATGCCATTTATACGGCAGAAAGCTTTGGTCCTCCTGTCAAGCCACCAGGCATTATCTACGATTCTGTAGGTTATAATACAACAGTGGAACGGATTCGAAGACTAGCAAATGAAACAAATTCACAGGTATGGTTTGGCCATGATCCTATTCAATTTAAATCATTTAGAAAATCAACGGAAGGCTATTATGAATAGATAGGAGTAGAGAAGCCATGCATAAATTAACCTTTACGCCTGCTAGCTATACTGGCTGGGGCTGTTTGAGTCAGCTTCTGCTAGAGGTAAAGAAGTTTAACGCTCACAATATTTTGATCGTGACAGATCCATTATTAAAAGAAATAGGTCTAACGGACAATGTTGAAAAGCCTTTGATTGAGAAAGGCTATACAACAACCATTTATACGGATATTGCACCAGAGCCTCCGCTTGCAATTGGCGAAAAACTGGTTGATTTTACGAGAAAGCATCCATTTGATTTGGTGATTGGTGTAGGTGGGGGCAGTGCACTGGATTTAGCAAAGCTTGCCGCCGTATTAGCAAAACATGATGGAAAAGTTGCAGATTATTTAAACCTAACAGGAACGAAAACATTAGATAATAAAGGGTTACCTAAAATCTTAATTCCTACCACTTCTGGGACAGGCTCGGAGGTAACAAATATTTCTGTGCTATCACTGGATACAACCAAGGATGTCGTGACACATGATTATTTATTAGCGGATGTAGCGATTGTAGATCCTGCCTTAACGATTTCCTTACCATCGAAGGTGACAGCGGCGACTGGGGTAGACGCGTTAACTCATGCGATAGAAGCCTACGTATCAGTAAATGCGAATGCAGTAACGGATGCACTTGCACTACAAGCTATCCGATTAATTAGCCAGTCAATCCGAACAGCTGTCCATAATGGACAAGACAAGCAAGCGCGCACAGATATGAGTTATGGCAGCTATTTAGCAGGATTAGCCTTTTTCAATGCCGGTGTAGCAGGCGTCCATGCTTTAGCCTATCCCCTGGGAGGTCAGTTCCATATAGCTCATGGTGATTCCAATGCAGTACTATTACCATATGTCATGGGGTATATTCGTCAAAGCTGTGAAAAACGAATGAAAGATATTTTAGATGCCATGGGAATATCATCATCCTATTTATCGCAAGAAGAGGCTTCCTATAAATGTGTTGATGCCTTACAACAACTCGTTCAAGATGTGAAAATTCCCTCAACATTACAAGGATTCAATATCCCTGCATCAGCACTTGAACAGCTAACAGAGGATGCTACAAAACAAACGCGTATTTTAGCGCGAAGTCCAATGCCATTAGAGCGTGAAGATATCTATCAAATCTATCAAGCTGCCTTTGATGGAGTGGTAAGAGAACCATAAAGAACCTGAGAAACGTTGATTTTTCAACGTTTCTCTTTTATTGTATATTTTGAAAACCCCTTGCTATGCGAGGGGTTCCAAAGAGCTTCTAGCTATGGACAAGAAAAAAACCCCAGCCGTACAATGAAATCAGGTCTGGTCAACCGACTTCGTACGAAAGGGGCTCCAAATGGATAATAAAAGTTTAGCACACACGACATGGAATTGTAAGTATCACATCGTCTTTGCGCCAAAATATAGAAGGCAGATTATTTATGGACAAATCAAAGCAGATATAGGTAGAATTCTTCGCCAGTTATGTGAAAGAAAAGGAGTAGAAATCATTGAAGCCACAGCCTGTCCTGATCACATTCATATGTTGGTGAGTATTCCACCAAAAATAAGTGTTTCATCGTTTGTGGGTTATTTGAAAGGGAAGAGTAGTTTAATGATATTCGATCGGCATGCGAACCTGAAATACAAATATGGAAATAGGAAGTTTTGGTGTCGCGGATATTATGTAGATACAGTAGGACGAAACAGAAAAATCATACAGGAATATATAAAAAATCAATTGCAAGAGGATATTCTTGAGGATCAAATGACCATGAAAGAATTCATTGATCCATTTACAGGAGAAGAAATACAAGCAAAAAAGCGAAAATAATAAAACCACTTTAGTGGTAGCGTGAAAACGGAGTGCGGTTGGCGGACCTTTCAGTGTGTCTTTAGACATGGGCCAGTACCCCAGCGTTTCACGCGTAGAGCAAACCACCAGTTAGACTGGTGGTTCTGATTGCATCTTTTGAAAATCCCACAAGCAAGATAGATACCTAAAAAAATCTGCCTTAATGGCAGATTTTTTTATAAGAAATATTATGCTTCTGTATCTGGTGTAAATGTACGTGTAGCCAATTCTGCATCTAGCATAAAGATTGCGTTTGAGTCAGTTTCGATACGCTCGATTTTACGAATTAATGTATCAAATGTAGATTCTTCTTCTACTTGCTCGTCGATAAACCATTTTAAGAAGGCCATTGTCGCATGCTCACGTTCATCTAAAGCAATGTCTGATAAATTGTAAATACGGCGTGTTACTTCTTTTTCGTGTGATAGAGCCGTTTTAAAGGCATCTAAAATGGATTCGAAATGATTGCCTGGGCTTTCAAAACCTTGAATTGTTGCGCGGTAGCCCATATCACTTAAGAAATTATAAAATTTCATGGCATGGAAGCGTTCTTCTTCTGCTTGTACTAAAAAGAAGTTAGCGAAGCCATCATAATCTTGATCTGTGCAATAGGCTGCCATTGCCATATAGGCATGCGCAGAGTAGAATTCAAAATTCATTTGTTCATTAAGAGCTGTGTGTAGTTTTTCAGATAACATAAAAGTTTTCCTCCTTTTGCAGTAAATGACTTCTTTACTAGTATACAGCGTAGAGGCAGTAACATACAAAAAATTTAATTTTTAAAGCAATTCATGCAAAAAATAATTGATATTCGTTCTCAATTAGAAAATACCTTCTTTTATATTTTTAAGAAAATAAAAAAATCGCCCCGATCGTAATCGAAGCGATTTTTCATTATTATTGTTCTTGTTTCTTTTGATTTTTGACACCGATTAGGTAGCCACCTAATGCGATAGCAATTAAGACAATCCAGAAAATAGCTTTCCAAAGAGTGGAGTGGGGGAATTCGTGTGGAATCACACCCAATTTTTCATGTGCTAATGTTAATACAGCTAATTTTACACCAACCCAGCCGACAATTAGGAAAGCAGCTGTTTCAAGTGATGGGAATTTGTCGAGAACCTTTACAAACCAACGAGCTGCGAAACGCATCATGATGACACCAATAATACCACCTAAGAACATCACTGCGAACTGACCTGCGTTAATACCGCCAATATCAAAATCACCGATATGTGGAAGTGTGACAGCAATGGCAACCGCCGCAAGAATAGAATCCACAGCAAATGCGATATCAGCAAGTTCTACTTTTACAACCGTCATCCAGAAGCCAGATTGTTTTTTCGGCTCTTGAATTTCTTCGGAGTTTTGAGATGCTTTCCGCGAATCATAAATATGCTTAATAGACATAAACAGTAGATAAGCGGCACCTATTGCTTGAATCTGCCAGAAATTAACGAGCGTTGTAATAAGGAATAATGCGGCAAAACGGAAAACAAACGCCCCCACCAATCCATACAATAAAGCTTTTTGTTGTTGTGCCTTTGGTAAATGCTTAACCATAACAGCCATTACGACGGCGTTGTCTGCTGCTAACAAACCTTCTAGTACAATTAATACGACAAGTACCCATGCGTATTCTAAAAATATTGCCTCCAAATTTATTGCCTCCTTTAATTGTTGAACAGAAATGAATGGCTTGCTAACTTATTCTTTCCCTATTTTAAGCAAAAGAAAAAGACCCCTGCCTAAAAAATAGGCAAAGGTCTTGCTAAGCAATTAACTGTTCGTTGCACAGAAAGTGTTCTGTGTGACAAGAAATGCCATCACACCCGATGGTAATATACCATGTAATGACGAATGTGAATCAGATGCTTCGATCGCATCTGCTAGCTACTCCCCTTTGACAATAAAGTCAAAAGCTATTCAATTCTTACTAACATAGTAACATGCAACATTTTAAAAGTAAATAAAAATATACTGCTATGGAGAAAAAATACTTTTCCGTTACGTTTGCACAAATGGTACTATTAAAAGATAGGCAAAATTTTTACAACTTAGAGAGGAGACAAACATGTATAGAAAATTTTTTTCCTACTACAAGCCACATAAACGATTGTTTGTCATCGATTTTTCGAGTGCCATTATTGTAGCAATCTTAGAGCTTGCGTTTCCATTGGCTGTTCAATGGTTTATCGATGAGTTATTGCCAACAGGGGATTGGGGCATGATCGTGAAAATAAGTGTCCTATTACTGCTTGTTTATGCCATTAGTACATTATTGAACTTTATCGTTAACTATTTAGGGCATAAACTAGGCATAAATATCGAAACGGATATGCGTCAGGAATTATTTACGCATGTACAAAGGCAATCTTTCCGATTCTTTGATAATACGAAAACAGGTCATATTATGAGTCGCATTACCAATGATTTGTTTGATATAGGCGAGTTTGCCCATCATGGACCAGAGGATCTCTTTATTGCGATCATGACCTTTGTTGGGGCCTTTGCCATTATGTTTAATGTCAATCCAACACTCGCTTTGATTGCAGCGATTATGGTGCCATTTTTAACATGGCTTGTGACATTTAGTAATATAAAAATGAACAATGCTTGGAAAACGATGTATGGCAAAATTGCTGATGTGAACGGACGTGTAGAGGATAGTGTGTCTGGTGTCCGTGTTGTGAAATCCTTTACAAATGAAGATTTTGAAATTAAACGCTTTAAGGAGCAAAATGGATTTTTCCGTACGGCTAAATTATATGCCTATAAAATTATGGCAGGGACACACTCCAGTATTTACATGATGACGCGCCTCCTTACATTAATGGTGTTAGTGGTCGGCGCTTGGCTAAGCTTTAATGGGAAATTATCTTATGGGGAGCTAGTGAGCTTTGTTTTATATACGAATGTCCTGATTAAACCAATTGATAAAATTAGTGCTTTATTAGAGCTTTATCCGAAAGGAATGGCTGGCTTTAAGCGCTTCCGTGAATTAATTGAACAGGAGCCAGAAATTCAAGATCGTGAGGATGCAAAGGTTATAAAACATTTAGATGGAAATATTGCCTTCAATCATGTTCATTTTAATTATGATGCATCCAAACAGGTTTTACATGATATATCATTTGATGTAAAAGCTGGCCAAACCATTGCCTTTGTAGGGCCTTCGGGTGCTGGTAAAACTACAATCTGCTCATTGATTCCTCGATTTTATGAGGTGACAAAAGGCGCTATTACGATTGATGGTATCGATATACGTAATATGACACAAGCGTCATTACGTGCTCAAATTGGTATCGTACAGCAGGACGTCTTTTTATTTACAGGTACGATTCGTGAAAACATTGCCTATGGAAAATTAGATGCAAGTGAAGCGGAAATTCGAGAGGCAGCGAAAAAAGCACATCTAGAGGCATTTATTGCAGAGCTGCCCGATGGCTATGATACACAAATAGGTGAACGTGGCTTAAAATTATCAGGAGGACAAAAGCAACGACTAGCGATTGCTCGTATGTTCCTAAAGAACCCGCCTATCTTAATTTTAGACGAGGCAACCTCTGCCTTAGATACAGAAACAGAAATGATTATTCAGCAATCGTTAACAGAGCTTGCTGAAAATCGTACAACACTAGTTATTGCCCATCGACTGGCAACTATTCGCAATGCTGATCGTGTATTAGTTGTGACACCGAAGGGCATTGAAGAGGATGGTACCTATGATGAGCTAGTGGCTCAAAATGGGATTTTTGCAAAGCTTCATCATATTCAATTTCGCAAGGGACAAACAGAACAAAGCGTTCAGAAAGAGTTTGTGGAATTGACGTAAATGAAGGAGGGGGAGATTGTTTTTTAAAACAATTTCCCTTTTTTGGTTGCTTCCCTAAGTTACTTGTACAACTGCTCATGTGGTAGCCAAAGGACACTGACATGCATAGTGAAGGTTTATTTGGAAAGAGGGAATCGATTGAAGGTAATGCCATCGAATATGCATAGGGTAACAGGTCAAATCTTTAATATGGAAAATGGAACATTCATTTATGAATCATAGAAGGAATGTTTAGCAGGTAAATCGAATAGAACATTACAGTTCACAATAAAGGTCATAAAATAGAGGTGAAGCAATGGATAACGAAAAAATTATCGGTCAAACGAAAAGTGTGGGTTTTCAAATCGGGGTTAGAAGGACATTTCCAATTTCGCAGGAGCAAGCATGGGCATTGATTACGACAACAGAAGGAGTACGTACATGGCTGGGGGAAGACACTTCAGTTATATTCGAACCTGGGTACAAATACCATTCAAAGACAGGGACAGGCGAAATCAGGATTGTTAAACCATTAGAGCAGCTTCGATTGACTTGGCAAAAGGAAGAGTGGTCAAAACCATCTACCGTACAAATACGTATTTTACCCAAAGAGCGTAATAAAACAACCATTAGCTTTCATCAAGAACATCTTTCTGATCAGACAGTACGAGAAGAAATGAAAGGTCATTGGGAAAGTGTACTGGACCTTATAAAAGAAAGAGTCCAAAATAGTTGAGCGAATAAAAATAGCATCCCTTCACAATCGATAGGGATGCTATTTGTTTTTATGTGGAGAATCTTTGTTCTCATGCCCTTTTGAAGTTCGTGTATAATCCTGAGGAGCAAGCGCTTTGTTCCGCTCTGTATAGCCTTTGGGTGATAATCGAAAGATGGATTTTTTAATGGTTGCCCAATTTAGATCTGTTGCTAGATTCATGTAAGAGTAGCCGTAAATTCGAATATTACTTAAATAAAGCAGTGTCAGGTATAAAGAAACAAAGAAGCCAAATAACCCGAAAAAGGCACTAGCAAAGATAAAGGCAACGCGTAATATGCTAACTGAAGTAACAAGTGACTGATTCACTAATGTAAAGGAAGCAATGGTAGAAATGGCGATGACAACGATCATTTCAGGACTCGTTACACCTGCTCGAATGGCTGCATCCCCAATAATTAATCCACCTACAACACTGATGGTCCCACCAATAACGGAAGGGAGACGCAAGCCTGCTTCACGAAATAATTCAAACATCAGCAACATCAGCAACATTTCAAGTGAAGAGGGGAGCGGTAAGCCAGCCTTCGCTTGCACGACGGTTGCGAGTAGTTGAAGCGGCAATTGGTTTTGGTGATAGGTTGTCAAGGCAAGCCAGAATGCAGGAAGTAGTAAGCCGATTAAAATACCAAATATTCTTAATAATCGTTCGAGTGAACTGAAAATAATAGGATATTCATTATCCTCAGCTGATTTCAGTAAGAGAAACAAATTGACAGGGGTAACGATAGCATAGGCGACGCCATCTACAAAAATAATAAAACGTCCTCTCGCTAAGGCCTGAACCGCATAATCAGGTCGTCCAGTATAATCAAACTTCGGAAAAAGCTTGGAATTTTTATTCACCCGTTCCATCAATAAATCGCCACTAAAAACAATATCTGTATCAACAGCAGCAAGCTGCTTTTTGATGCCATGTAAAATATCCATATCCACAATATCATCAAAATAAAGAATGGCTATCGTAGTTTTTGATCGTTTCCCAAGCTCCACTTTTTCCACACAAAATGAATTGGTCGGCAAACGTTTTCTTATGAGTGCGATATTGACGCGAATATCTTCAATGAAATTATCTCTGGGCCCTTTAACAAGAACCTCCATGCGCGTTTCTTCAGGCTGGCGATTCGGCTTTTGGGCAATATTGCTTGCATATAAAAGATTGTCTTCGTCAAAATACAACAACAAGAAGCCACTATAGACAAAAGTTATCAGCTGTTCCTTGTCTTGTACTTTTTGAATACTTGGAACATGAAGATGCCTTGCGATATTCTCTTCAAAGGGAACCTCATCCAAATGATCATATAAATATTGAATACGTTGAATAATCACTTCATTAAGCATTTGTTGATCAATCATAGCATCACACGTAATAAAGTGTACTTTCTGCTGATTAAACATATATTCCTGAAATTGAATATCTGCTGATTTTTGAAATAATTTTCTGAGCGTACTAAGATCTAGCGCTTGTTCTTGCTGAGGCATTATGATTCACCACTTTTCTTATCTTGTTTTTCAGTTTTCCCCTTTTTAGAAGATTTATCCGACAAGAAAGCTACGACTACGAAAAATATTGACAGTAAAAAGAAAAAAATAAAAGTGGCTGCCAGAATATAATTTCCTTTTACTTTTAAAAATAGGCTTTCATTTAGCATGATTAATGGTAAACAAAGAATAAAGAAGGGAGGAGCAAGCATTTGCCATATACGCTTGGGATCTCCTGTCATCTTCAATAAATCTGCCACAATGTACAAAAGGAAGCTAACACGAATAAAGGTTCCTGTCAGCCATTGATAAATGGAGAAAAAGTCAAGATGCTCGATATAGCGACCGATTGTCACTAATCCCCATTCTTCGTAGGCAGGATAGCGTTGCTTAGCCGCTTCATTCGGTCCAAATTCTGTAATGGCTCCAATTAAAGGTCCTAATGTCAGTCCTACTAAAATGGCCAGCATAATAGCAAAGTGGTACCAGCGAATACGTTCCTTAAATTGATGCTGTAAAAATAGCAACATTAAAAGCTCAATAAACCCTGATGCAGGGAAAATCATACCTCGCAAGACAGGCTGGAATCCATGTTCAAAAAATGGACGTAATAATTCATAATCTTTTACCTGCATGTTCGTAAAGGCCACGAAAAAGCCAAAGATAACTACTCCGAATAATACAAAAACGTTTAAAATGACGAGCGTCTGTAAGCTAGTCGTCACAAGAAGAATACACAGAATGATGTAGATAAATAGTAAGATAATTACAGGGGTTTGCGGTAAAAATGTAGTATTAATCCATTGCAGTGTTTCAACCATTGTAAAAGCTGCGATAATCATTAAAAAAATAGCAACTGTATAAATAACAATAGTAGAGCCAATTTTCCCGATTTTTGAATCGAGCCAATCTCGGATGGGCTCCTGATTAGATTTTGATTGAATATATACTAATAAAAATAGCCAAAAGAAAATAATTCCTCCAGCAAACAATACGGATAGCCAGCCATCTCTTTTGGCCACATCTAGTAGCGGAGGAATAATGGTTACATGATTTTTTAAGCCAATAACAGTCATTGATAGGAAGATGACATGTAAAATACTGATTGATCCTACACTTTTCATGTTGAAAACCCTCTAACATTGATTGATACATATTAGCTTTGACAAAAAAAGTCGGCTTTATAAGCAGAAAATGGTATGGTTTCATGAAAAAACGAGGTATTGGATGACACCATCATCCAATACCTCGTCATAGGAAAAGTAAGCTAAATTAATGAATATATTTTGTGCTTACAAGATCGTCTTTTAAGACATCTGTTGGGATTTCAAACTCTACAACGCCCATATAGCCAGGTGCCACTTCATATTTATCAAAGGAAATCACAAGCTTGCCTTTATCAGAAATGTAGAATTGCTGATCAGGTTTAATAGTTGTAAATTCTTCCATTAACTCTTCATCGGCAAGGCCAGCACCCTTTACCCAATAAACTTTATCTTGATTCGATTCAGCTATTTGTGTACGCATTTGTTCTTTAATATTTTCACTAATTGTTTCAATATAGTGTTGATCTTTAAAGAGCATAGGTAAAGTAATTAAAATTTCGTTTTCTTTATCGATCGTATCGTATTCCATCACCGTTGAAGAAGAAGCAACGGTATTCACTACATAACGGCCAATCGACAAAATTTGTTCGTTATCAGTTTTGATTTCGTAGCCACTATCAATACCTAAATGACCACCGCCATTTAATTTTAAATCGCCCACTTCTGCCATAAATTCATCGTAAAGTGTCTTACCTTCTGCACGATATTTTTCATTTAATGTATTCGCCAGATCCTGATTTTCTAAGTTTTCAATAGAAGGTACTTTAATGTTGGCATCATAATTATCTTCAGCCACTTCATATTCTGTCCAAGTCAATACTTTTATCACACTACCAACCACGGGAATTTCTGAGAGTGTGCGTGCCATTGCAGGACTTACATTTAAACCAGCTGTAAATAGCATGGCTGCAGCGGCAGATCCAAGGACCCATTGAGGTGTACGATTTTTTTTCTTTTTTCGACCTTGCTTAAGTGCTTTTTCAACCACGAAGTCTAGCTCTTTTGGAATCGGGACTTTCATATATTGTTTTTCTAACTCCTGTAATTTTTTATCCATGTGCAGTTTCTCCCTTCACATCTTCCAATTGGATTTTCAATAGTTTTAATGCTTTATAAAGACGCGATTTGGCTGTACTCAACTTAATGTCGAGGATGTTCGCCACGTCAGCGAGTTTTAAATCCTCGAAATAATGGAGAATGACAACCTCTCGATACATTTGCGGGAGTTCATCCAACGCATGCTCCAAGTCAACATTCTCATAAACATCCTCTTGAGCAGGTGTTAAATATTGTAATGTATCATCATCTGTCACTTGTAAGCGTTTATGCTTACGTAAAAAATCTATGGCTGTACGGACAACTATTTTATAAAACCAGCTTTTCATATAGGTCACATTCTCAAGTCGATCTAATGAAAGCATGGCTTTTTGGATACTGTCTTGTACAACATCTAGTGCGTCCTGTTCATTTTTTGTATAGCTATACGCGAGCAAATAAAAACGCTCTTTTTGTTCTCGAATGAATTGGACAAACACCTCTTCATGTTGAAATGCATTTCTTGTTCTCATGTCCAAAGAAGCTCCTTTTTAACATTGTCAAATTGTATACATTTACTAGACGTACGAGGAGAGGGAAAAAGTTGATACCATGAAAAAAACTTACCCCAATTGAGATAAGTTTGATCCTTCTATAGTATTGGCATACGTTAGTATAACGGCTGATCATGAAAAATAGTCATATGTATTTTTCAAGAGTAATAGAATGGTCACAACGATAAATAATTTACGTACATAGCCACTGCCGCGTTTAATGGCAAATTTTGAACCAACAATAGCTCCTGCAATTTGCGCAAGACCCATTGGTAGTCCATAGGCATAATTTATTTGTCCTAAGTATATAAACATAAGGAGGGCAGCTACATTACTGCCGAAATTTAAAAATTTGGCGTTTCCTGCTGATTGTAAAAAATCATAGCCAACTATGAGAAAAGCAAAGAGTAGAAACGAGCCTGTCCCAGGACCTAAAAAGCCATCATAAAAGCCAATAAGTGTAATCACGAAAACAAAAATAATAGAACGCTTAGGGGTTAATTGTTTAAAGGTGGTCATACTGCCCCAGTCTTTTTTAAAGATGGTATAAATGGCAACGACTGCAAGCATAATCAGCATTAATGGCTTCAGTACACTTGGGTCCATTAAGTGGACAATCCAAGCACCCAGCATAGAGCCAAAAAAGACGAAGGGGAATAGCTTATAGACGGCTTTTATATCTAGTTTACCAGACCGATAAAATGTCACTGTGCTAGTAAGGGAACCCATTGTACCTGCCAATTTATTGGTTGCTACTGCAGCAGAGGGAGGAAGGCCAACGAACATAAGAGCTGGTAATGAGATAAGCCCACCTCCTCCAACCACTGAATCAATAAAGGCTGCTAAAAAACCGAAGAGGATTAAAATTAATAAAATATTTACATCTAAATCAAAAGGCACAAAAGGTCATCTCTTTTCTATCATAATAATCTGATAGTAGCGAACTGAGGATAGGCTGTAAATACTCTAGCTGCTATTTTTTAATAGAAATAAGTGAAGTGATCCGATAGAAAATGACGATAATTTCTACATAAAACAAAAAAAATCTACTTGGAGTCATTATTTTGATGTATTATGTAGATAATGGTGTTTTTACGTAAAGGGGACGTGATGACATGAGTTTAGGAAATCATATACGTGTATTTCTCTGTGTTGTGTTTATGGGAGTACTTGTAGGGTATGTCTTTAATGCAAAAAAAGATATAACAGATCATGAGTATATTGATACCGTAAAGGAAGGCTATTTGGAGAATTTTTCAGATGTCACAGTTCGAAATGCGTTTAATTACGCTTTTTATGAACCTTACTGGCGCTATTATGAAGCAAAAACTGGGGAGCAAGTTGTAGAATTATCAGGTGATATTACGTTTCAAGACGAAAAAGGACATGCTATTCTCCAATTTGTCGTGAACGAACAAACGCAGCAATTTTCCCTAGAGGCAATGAAATTTAAAGAAGTCGTATTAAACCAGCAACAACAACAAAAGCTTGTTGGCATGGTCTATCACACTTGGGAAAAGAAACAACTAGCTTATGAGTAAGGTTTTTTATTTTGTAAATCATCCAAACTGTATTACAGTAAAAGGGGGAGCTAGAGACAGAGAGGATGTTTTACATGAGATTAAGTATTTTAGATCAAATGCCGATTCCAAAAGGTCATTCTGCAGAAGAGGCCTTCCAACGTACAGAACAGCTGGCATTGCTAGGTGAAGAGCTTGGCTATCACCGTATGTGGCTTGCTGAACACCATAATAGCCAGTCATTGGCGAGTTCAGCTCCTGAAGTAACTGCTGCTTTTTTAGCTGCTAAAACACAGCGGCTTCGCATTGGTACGGGTGGTGTCATGATGATGCATTATTCACCCTATAAGCTAGCGGAGGTCTTTAAAACATTATCGGGGCTGGCACCCAATCGTATTGATTTTGGTGTGGGGAGAGCTCCTGGTGGTGATCATGCCGCTATCTATGCCTTGGCAGAGGGAAGACGACAACGCTTCACAGAACAGTATGATAAGCTAGAAATCATATTAAAGCTAATGAATAATCAAAAAACAGGTGAACATGTCTATGATCAAGTCGTTGCAGCTCCTGCTCATATTTCATTACCAGAGGCTTGGTTACTAGGTTCTAGTGGTCAGAGCGCAATGCAGGCTGGCCAGCTGGGAGTAGGCTATTCGTATGCACAATTTTTCACGGGCAATATGTCAAAGGATATCTTTGATGCCTATAAAGCCTATTTTACGCCTTCTTATTATATGGATAAACCACAAATCATTGTGACATATGCAGCAACAGTTGCCCCAACCCTAGAAGAAGCGGAATATTTAGCTAAACCGATTGATATTTCTCGTCTTCAATTAATGAAAGGGCAAATCATTCAAACAATGTCACCCGAAGAAGCGAAGGATTATCCATTAACTGAAATGGATAAATTGACGATTGACAATAATCGCAAGGCGAATCTTGTCGGGACACCCCAAGACATTGCTGCTTTTTTAAGCGCTGAGCAAGAACGCTATGGCTTTGATGAAGTGATGCTAAATTGCAATCAATATGAATTAGAAAGTCGTTTAAATACCTATAGATTCCTTGCAAAGGAATTAATTGGATAAGAGAAAAAGCCATATTCATCTGAATATGGCTTTTATGTATTTAGCTGAATTAGAATAACGGCTTTACAATTAGAAAAACCCGGAAATGAATTTCCGGGTCTGATTACCACTTACATTTTCTGCTCCATGACACACTGCCTCGCTTCCGCATAGGATCTTAAGATATTCCTAAGAAATCTGTACTTTAGCTTATTCAGTTTTGATGGTCCTTCTGAGTTATCGATCAATCGCACTCATCGGGTTAACCCTCCTAGTCATTGGATTTGAAGTGAAATCTTTAATAGTATAGCTCAACTTCTATTTCTTATACCTCTTGTGAACATAAAATATTTTTTGTGCTAAAAAATAATTACAAGAAAACATACAGTCATTACCAGTTAACAATGAAGATAAAAACACTCGTCTGTTTGAAGAAAAGTATATTTGCATCCATGATGTATGCTACTTGTACAACTGGCTGTGATTTTAATTATTGATAGATATTTCCATAAATGTGGTTGACTTAAAATGTGTATTAAGCATATAATACATTTCAAGAAGTGTATTAACTGTTTAATACATTTTTTTATTGTCGGTGTATTAAGCACTTAATACGCTGAGGTGTTAACGAGAGAAAAAATATGTTCATGTTGATAGGTGCAACCCATCATTCTACATACTGTGTATTAAGTGTTTAATACGCGGAATTAATTTTTGAGGAGTTGAGTTATTTGACTATAAATTTTAATAATCGGGACCCGGTGTATGTCCAAGTGATTCGGCATTTGAAAGAACAAATTGCCAAGGGATTTTATGAGCCAGGTCAGGAGATTCCATCCAGAAGGGAATTAGCCAATCAGTTAAAGATTAACCCAAATACTGCGCAACGAGCTTATAAGGAAATGGAGGAACAAGGATTGATTTTTACAGAGGGGAATATGCCTAGCTGCATTACGAAAGATGAAGCAGTCCTTAAAAATGTCCGTGAGGAATTAATTATCGAAGCGGTTGACTTATTTTTAGGCTCTATTAAATCTATCGATGTGCCTTTAGCCGAAGTATTGGAACTTGTAAAGAAAAAACATGATGCCGAAAGCGGAGAAGCGGAGGAATCGAAATGATAGAAGTAAAAAATGTTAACAAGAAATACGGCAGGAAACAGGTTTTAAAAGACATTTCTTTTACTGCAGAAAAAGGAGAGATTACTTGTTTAATAGGAATAAATGGTGTAGGTAAGACGACCATTATGAAAGCTATTATGGCGCTCACACCAATTAATAGTGGTGAAATTTTAATGGATGGAGAAAAAATCACAAAAGAAAGTTTTGAAAAAATAACCTTCATCCCAGACACAATAACGATGTTGCCACAAATGAAAATCAATGAAGCTTTTGCGTTCATGGCTGATTTTTATAAAAGCTGGAATCCTCAGAGGGCAGAAGAATTACTACAATTTTTTAAACTTGATCCGAATGAACGTATTGCTAACTTATCGAAAGGAAATACAGCAAAAGTGAATATGCTACTGGGTTTGTCGCTTGATGTTGATTATTTACTGATGGATGAACCATTCTCTGGCATTGATATTTTCTCTCGTGAGCAGATTGCAGAGGTGTTTACAAGCCATTTAATTGAAGAACGAGGTGTCATTATAACAACGCATGAAATTAGTGATATTGAGCATTTGATTGATAAAGCAGTCCTTATGGATGACGGTGCAATATTGAGGGAATTTAGTGTGGAGGAAGTACGTGAAAATGAAGGGAAATCAGTGGTTGATGTGATGAGGGAGGTATATCGAGC